>JBBDWR010000001.1:0-36930 GCA_040902745.1 Actinomycetota bacterium
GACATGGCTCCATCCTCTCAAGGGTTGGAGCCTCCGGATTACCCAGCTTGATTCAGGTTATGGCCTAGAGCAATGCTGCGCGGCGCACTTGGAGGGGCCCCAGGCCGGGCGGTATCCTGAGCGCCTCAGCTACATAAGGAGGACGTTCGTGGCCGAAGCAGTAGTCGTCGTATGTGACAGTTGTGGAGCTCCCGCAGCCGACACCGTTTCGATCAAGGTGAGCGGCAGGTCTCTTCAGAAGGACCTTTGTACAAGGCACCTCAAGGAGCTGGTGAGCAACGCCAGGCCAGCACGTCGGGGTCGACCACGTGGGAAGGCGACAACGAAGAGAGGCGCCGCGTCTGCCAAGCGTTCAGCAAAGGGCGGAGCGACACGAGCTCGTAAGAGGACGAGGAAGAAGGCTGCCTGAGGCTACTTACCTCAAACGCGGCGCGGTCCCCCGCTACTGGATCACTCCGTTGTGTGTCGCCGGCCAAGCCTTGCCCTCTCGTCGGCCCGTTGCTTTGTAGAGCAAGTGTGGAAGATCTAGCTGCCTCGATGCCCCGGGGAGGTGGATTCCGTGATCCTTGGCGCATGCCCTCTACGGCGGCACAAAACTCCCAGCACCTCGTTTCCTAAACCGTGTGCGCAGGTTCGACTCCTGCCGGGGGCACTTCTGGAATGTCGTGTTCCGGGTGATGCTGGACAGACCGGCGTCACCTGATCTTGGACACGTATCCGGCTGATCGTTGACACCTGTTCCGGCTGATCCTTGACGGTGGCTCCGGCTGATCCTTGACACATCCCGTCTCCTAGACCCGACCGGGTCTTCTCACAGGAGGTGGGCCGCGCTGGTGGAGCTCAGCGTCATGGGACAGCGGTATCAGGCAGTACTCGCGGTCGTGCAAGACGGCTGGAAGGTGAACGAGGTGGCCGAGCGGCTGCGAAAGGTGGCGGTCGGCAACATCGTCGCGCTTGGTCATGCGGCCAAGTCGCCGCTCGAGCTTCGCTCCCAGATGAGCCCGAAGATCGAGGCAGCGATCGGCTCGATGTCTTCCCCCGTGTATGGCGGCTGGGGAATCGTCTGCCACAAGCTGTCGAGGATCAGGACGCGCACGGCGGCTTGCGTGGTCTCAGTCTTCGTCCAGTCGGTCATCCTTCGCAGCGTCATGACTACCGACTCAAGGAGCTGCTGACTTGCCTCCTTGACCTGCTCACGTTGTGCCTTCGATAGGTCGTCCTTGAGAAGCAGGTCGAACACCGCCAATTCGTCCTCTGACAGGCCCTCCCTCACAGCCCGCTCCTCTTCCCATCGAGAGCGCCCCCGAGCCCAACAAGACTCTTGAAAGTCGCCTCTACGGTTGCCCGATCCTTCTCCCGGTTGTAGGCGGCAACGATCTCTCGGTACTTGGCGTAGTAGTCCATCCTTGACGTTACGGGGCGGTGACGTAGACGGCGACGGGGGCGGGATCTTCGTGCCGTCGAGACAGTTGACACTCGATCTCGATCACGTGTCGATCGGACCCAACCAAGCGGACGCGTCCGGTGGCGGATTGTGGCTGGCGGGGGACGCGCCGGCGTTTCCAGCCATCGTGACGATCCGCGACTCAACGATCTCCGGCAATTCCACCATGGGAGACGGCGGCGGGATCTATGCCTTCAACAGCACGGTCACGGTCCAGCGAAGCCTCATCTCCGACAACTTCGCGAGCAACTACGGGGATGGGATCGTCAACTACGGGGACGGGACAGTGCGAGACTCGACGATCGCCGGAAACGGATTCGGAGCCGTCGGGGACCTCGGTGGTGGGATCTTCTCGCAGTCCGCCACCACGTTGGAGAACGTGACGATGTTCGACAACGAGGGCGGCGCGTCAGCGGATACCGGCGCACACATCTATCAGAACGGCGGCACCCTCACGGTGCGGAACGTCCTGTTGGGGGTCGCAGCGTTCGGGGGTGAGTGCAGCAACATCGGGAGTGGCACCTATATCGCGCAGGGAACGAATCTCGTGGAGTCGCCCGGAGTCTGCGATGACTTCACGGCCTCGAGCAACCTCGGCCTCGGGACCCTGGGAGACGAGGGCGGCCCAACCGAGACCGTGCCGGTTACAGCCAGCAGCGACGCGCGCGGCGCCGCGGACGATGCCTTCTGTGGCTCAACCGACCAGAGGGGCGTTCCGCGGCCCGACGGAGGTTGCGATGTCGGCGCATACCAGTTCGCCACATGCTTCGGGGTGCAGGTGAACCGGGTCGGCACGCCGGGCGTCGACAGCCTCGTCGGCGACCCGCTCGATCCGAGCGAATCCTTCCTGATGCTCGGGGGCAACGACACCGTGCGTGCCAAGGGCGGCAAGGACCAGGCGTGCGGCGGCTCGGGCAAGGACAAGCTGTTCGGAGGTCAGGGCAGAGACAACCTCGACGGTGGTCCGGCCGTTGACCTCTGCGACGGCCAAGGCGGGCAGGACACAGCCAAGGCCTGCGAGAAGCAACGCAACATCCCCTGACGCCCCACGAGACAGTGACGTGCCGCAAGGAACTCGTGGCGAACGCGCGCCCCGCACGGCGCGGGTCGCCCTCGCACGAAGTCCTCCTCCCCCAAACGCGCGCCACGCAAGTCGAGCAAGACACGCACGAAGAAGAAGACGAGAAAGCGGGCTGCCTAAGCTTCACTGCATGGGATCGTGGCTACCGCCAAAGAGCAGGATTCGCGCTGCCGTCTCGGCTCGCCCGCGACCCAACTCTCCCGTGACAGCTCGACACCCCTGGCAGCGCGTTTCCTAAACCGTGTGCGCAGGTTCGACTCCTGCCGGGGGCACCGAACAGCGCTAGCGGAGCTCGGCATGTCCATCCCGAGGAAAGTGACACCTCGACGTCGCACCTCGGCTTCCGCTGTATCGTCCGCAACGTCGCCCAGACGCGCCATAGGGGTTGAAGGATGCCGTCGCTTCATGCCGAACTCGATACGATCGCCGCTCGAACGGGGTTCTCGGGCATCATCAGCATCGACCGCTCAGGCGAAGTCGACTTCGCGAAGGCGTACGGACTAGCCGACCGCGGCCGCGGACTCCCCAACACGGCCGACACCCGATTCGCGATCGCGAGCGGCTCGAAGGGCTTTACCGCGCTGGGCGTGATGAGCCTGGTCCAAGACGGCACCCTTGAACTCACCACCACGGCGCGATCGGTGCTCGGCGAGGATCTGCCGCTGATCGACGACGACGTGACGATCGAACACCTGCTCTCGCACCGATCGGGTATCGGCGACTATCTCGACGAAGACGCGGGTCACGAGATCACGGACTATGTGATGCCGGTCCCCGTGCAGGATCTTGCGACGACCGAGCAGTTCCTCGCGGTGCTCGGTGGATACCCGATGGCGTTTGTGCCGGGTGAGCGCTTCACGTATTGCAACGGCGGGTTCATCGTGCTCGCGTTGATCGCGGAGCGGGCGAGCGGCATTCCCTTCCACGACCTGGTGCACCGACGCGTGTGCGAACCGGCGGGGATGCTCGATACGGCGTTCTTGCGCTCGGACGAGCTTCCCGGCCGCGCTGCCCTCGGCTATCTGACGGACGACAGCCCGAGGACCAACGTGTTCCACCTGCCGGTGCGCGGCAACGGCGACGGCGGGATCTACTCCACGACCGCCGATATCAGCGCTTTCTGGAGCGCACTCTTCGCCGGGCGGATCGTGCCGAAGGACTTGGTGGCTGAGATGGTGCGACCACGGAGCGATGTACCCCGGGAGGAGAAGCGCTACGGCCTGGGCTTCTGGCTCCACGCATCGGGGAACATCGTGCTGTTGGAGGGATACGACGCCGGCGTGTCCTTCCGAACCGCGCACGATCCGGACTCCTCGACGACCTACACCGTTATCTCGAACACTTCCGAAGGAGCGTGGGGGTTCGTCGAGCTCCTCGACGGGTGGATCGCAACCTGAGGGGTCGGCGATCCGGTCCAGGCCGAGCAGTAGACCTGCGGTTTTCGTCCGGCTAGGTCGTTCGCACGATCCGACCGGCGGTCTTGCGTAGAAGCGGCTACTTGGATCCGGGTACGTCCACGCCGCACATCTCGCCGTTCTGAGCCATCGGCTCGTCGATATCCGGTTGCTCTGCAACCGTATCGCTGACTCGGTACAGGGATTCTCCCGGAGCGCCGATGCATTCTCAAGGAACGGATATCAAGCAGCAACGCGAAACATCGAGCGTCCTCACACGGAGGCTTCAATGACAGACGCACGCGTGACCCCCGACGACACGATCGATGCCAAGACCCTCCTCGGGGTCCTCGCGAAGGTCAAAGCGGGGGACTTCTCTGCCCGGATGCCGCTCGACTGGGTGGGCGTGGCCGGCAAGGTCGCCGACGGGTTGAACGAGGTCATCATCGCCAACCAGGCGCTCGCTTCAGGACTGGCCCGGGTCAGCGAGTTGGTCGGCGCGCAGGGACAACTTTCACAGCGCCTCGTGCTCGGCAGTTCCACCGAGAGCTGGTCCGGAAGCGTCGAGTCCATCAACAGCCTGATCGACGACCTGGTACGTCCGACGATCGAGATGCAGCGCGTGATCGGAGCCGTGGCCGACGGCGACCTGAGCAAGAAGGTCTCCGTCGAGGTCCGCGGCGAGATGCTGGAACTGAAGAACACGATCAACGCGATGGTGGACCAACTCAACGGGTTCATCTCCGAAGTGACACGGGTCGCCCGTGAGGTCGGGACCGAGGGCAAGCTCGGCCAGGCAGCCGCCGTCACGATCGAGGTCGGTGGCGTCTGGAAGGACCTCACCGACAACGTCAACCTGATGGCCGGCAACCTGACCGGGCAGGTCCGCAACATCGCCGAGGTGACCACGGCGGTCGCCAACGGTGATCTGAGCAAGAAGATCTCGATCGACGTCAAAGGCGAGTTCCTGGAACTGAAGAACACCGTCAACGCCATGGTCGACCAGCTCAACGCGTTCGCGGGAGAGGTAACGCGCGTCGCTCGCGAGGTCGGCGTCGAGGGCAGGCTCGGGGGTCAGGCGCAGTCGACGGAGGTCAGCGGCGTCTGGAAGGACCTGACCGACAACGTCAACCAGTTGGCGGCGAACCTCACTAATCAGGTACGCGCGATCTCCGAAGTTGCCACCGCGGTCACCGAGGGGGACCTCACGCGGCAGGTCCGGGTGGAGGCGAGTGGAGAGGTCGCGGTTCTGAAGGACACGCTCAACGAGATGATCAGCAACCTCCGCGAGACGACCGGGGAGAACGTCGAGCAGGACTGGCTCAAGACCAACCGGGAACGATTCACACGCATGCTCCAGGGCCAAGACGATCTCGGCTCCGTCTCCAACATGATCCTGTCCGAGCTCGCGACGATCGTCTCGGCCCAGCATGGGGTCTTCTATTCGATGACGACCCCCGAAGATGGCGATGAAGAGGCCGTGCTCGAGCTTCAGGCGGGCTACGGCTACGAGGAGCGCCGGCATCTGTCGACATCCTTCCGACTGGGCGAGGGTCTCGTCGGTCAATGCGGCAAGGAGCGCAAGCGGATCCTGCTCACGGACGTCCCCACCGACTACGTACGGATCAACTCCGGGCTGGGAAACTCCCCGCCACTCAACATCGTCGTCCTTCCGATCTTGTTCGAAGGAACGTTGCGCGCAGTGATCGAGCTCGCATCGTTCTCCGCATTCAGCGTGTCGCATCAGGCGTTCCTCGACTCGATCACGGAGAGCATCGGGATCACCCTCAACACGCTCATGGCCGCCGACCTCACAGAGGCCTTGCTGAAGCAATCCCAGACGCAGGCGGAAGAACTCCGCTCGCAGCAGGAAGAGTTGCGCGGATCCAACGAGGATCTCGGACGCCAGGCCAGGCTCCTCGCCGAACAGAACGTCGTAGCGGAGCAGAAGAATCAAGAGATCGAAGCGGCGAAGCGGATGGTCGAGGAGAAGGTCAACCAGCTCGCCGTCTCGTCGAAGTACAAGTCCGAATTCATCGCCAACATGTCCCACGAACTCCGCACACCACTGAACAGCCTCTTGATCCTCGCCGAGCAGCTCGAGAACAACCCTGAAGAGAACATGACCGACACCCAGGTCGAGTACGCAAGCGTGATCCACTCATCGGGCAGAGAGCTACTGGAGTTGCTCAACAGCATCCTCGACCTGTCCAAGGTGGAATCGGGAACGGTCGTCGCCGAGATGGCGCACTCGTCCGTCGTGGAGCTACGGAACACCCTCCTTCGAGAGTTCGAACCCGTCGCGCAGGGAAAGGGTCTCAGCTGCTCGATCGAGATCGCGTCGGGCGTCCCCGAGGAGATCGTCACCGATCCCCAACGTCTGCGTCAGATCCTCAAGAACCTGCTGGGCAACGCGATCAAGTTCACCGATAGAGGTCAGGTACAGCTCCAGATCCGGGGGGCCGTCGACGGGTGGAGCCCGGCAATGACATCACTGACGGAAGCCGCGGCGGTAGTGGCCTTCTCGGTGAGCGACACGGGCATCGGGATCGACGAAGCGCAGCAGCAGGCGATCTTCGAGGCCTTCGCGCAGGCCGACGGAACCACAGCTCGCCTGTACGGTGGAACCGGACTCGGGCTGTCGATCAGCCGCGAGTTGGTCGGCTTGCTCGGCGGCGAGATCACCGTTACCAGCGCCCTGGGTCAGGGGAGCACCTTCACGGTCTACCTACCCACACAGGCGTCCGCAACCTTGGCGCGTGCGGACAAGCCAGAGCCCAGACCATTGCCATTGCCATTGCCACGCGACACCTCGGACTCCCCCCCCGCGGGGAACGGCAGCGTCGCGGGGAACGGCAGCGTCGCGGGGAACGGCAGCGTCGCGGGGAACGGCAGCGTCGCAGGGAACGGCAGCGCGCTCGCAGAACGCCACTCAGCATCTCTGGGCGCCCCCGGCGAGCACGCAGATCGCTCGTTCGAAGGCAGAAGGATGCTCGTGGTCGACGACAACTCCGCGGGATCCGAGCCCTCCGATCAGCAGCCGGCCACGCCCCATGCCGCCAGTCCAGACGACGGCGGGATCGACGGCTTGAGGATCCTCGTGGTCGATGACGACTTCCGCAACATCTTCGCGATGACCGCGCTTCTCGAACGAGGTCGGGCCGACGTGGTGGTGGCCGAGAGCGGAGCCGACGCGATCGCAACCCTGAAGGAGACCCCCGACATCGACATCGTCCTTATGGACATCATGATGCCGGTGATGGATGGCTACGAAACGATCCGAGCGATCCGATCGATCGATCGCTTCGAGAGCCTGCCCATCATCGCGGTGACCGGGAAGGCTGCCGCCGGCGAGCGCCAGCGCTGCCTCGATGCCGGAGCCGACGACTACGTGCCCAAGCCCGTTGACACCGCGGAACTGCTTACGGCCCTCCGGCCGTGGCTGCCCACACCAGCGCCGGCCACGAAATGAACGCGGCCGAGCGACTCGTCGCGCCGCCCACACGGAACCTGTGGAGGCAGGCACGGTGCATGGCGTACGCCGTCTGCACTACATCCATCCTAGGTCCCCTGTTCAGGGGTCCTATAGATCCAACCATTCCTGGATACTAAGAGTGCAACATGTGAGGGAACCCTCCACGTCAGCGGATCCCGGTCCCACCTAACGGGCTCTTGTCCCAACCGCTGATCTCCCCACCCAGGAACTGGTCAGGGACGTGACCGACGAAGGAAGGGGAACGATATGAACCAACATTCGAAGAGGGGGATCCGCCGCACGCTCAGTGCCGTCGTGATGGCAGGATCACTCGTTGCCTACATGGTGATCGCTGCGATGCCGGCGAGCGCCGTCATCGACTGCACCGTGTCGGGTGCCAGCCCGAATCAAACGATGACCGTGACGTTGGATGCCGCCGACACGGTCACCATCGCAGTGAGCGGGGCGAACATCGTCTGGAACGCCACCGCCTGCTCACCTGACGCGACGACGGCGGGAGTGTCTGCGATCGAGGTGAATGCCGACCTGCTCTCCGAGAGCGAGGATCAGACGGTGACGTTCGACGGCAGCGGAGGCCCCTTCACCGCCTCGATCAACGTCGATCTCGGCGCCGGTGACGACACGTTCACCAGCAGCAGCGTTGACAGCAACGTCACGGTCGTCGGTGGTGCCGGAGACGACACGATCACGACCGGCGGTGGCGACGACGCGATCACCGCCGGTGACGGCAACGACACGGTCACCGCGGGTGCCGGGAACGACACGATCGCATCAGGTATCGGCGACGCGGGTAACGACACCCTGACCGGCGGAGACGGCGATGACACGATGACCGGCGGCAACGGTGACGACACCATGAGCGGCAACGCCGGTGACGACACTGCCAAGGGCGGCGGGGGGCCGGACACGCTGGACGGCGGTCTGGATCGCGACGCGCTTTCGGGCAATGCGGGGATCGATACGCTGCGAGGTGGTGACGGCGCCGACTGGCTCGCTCCCGGCGCGGGGAACGACAGCGTCGAAGGTGACGCGAACAGGGACACCGTTTCGTTCCACGACGCGACGGCACCTGTCCTCGTCAACCTGAGCCTGGGCACGTCATCCACGGGCCCTGATGACGACGTGCTCACCTCCGTCGAGAACGTCGAAGGCTCAGACTTCGCCGACACCGTGCGGGGCGCCTCCGGCAAGAACCACATCAACGGTGGCGGGTCCGGCGACGCGATCCAGGGCGCCGGCGGGAACGACAACATCCGGGGCGCGGCCGGTCGCGACTCCACCCGCGGAGGCAGTGGGAACGACGCCGTCCGCGGAGGCGAAAGCAACGATCGCCTGTTCGGCCAGGCTGGTGACGACCGCCTCTTCGGGGGGCCCGGGGTCGATCGCTGCAAGGGGGGTGCAGGCACCAACACGCTTCACGGCTGCGAGTCAGCTTGAGATTCTCGCAGCTCGAAGGGCCGGCCGTTTCTCGGCCGGCCCTTCGCCGTCTGAGTGCCGCATCGCCCGAAAAGCATGAGAGGACTCTCATGGCTCTCTCATAGGTGCCTCACCCCTGGTGAATAGCCTCTTCGATAGGGACAGAGACCGGATGAGGAGGCGAGCACCATGGTGTGGAAGATCGTGATGTTGGCGATCGCGGCAGCGGTCGCAGTGATGGGCCCGGGCGGAGCAGTGCTGGCGAGTGGCGGGCCCATCGGCTCCGCTGGCACGACGGAAGCCGTTCTGGCACGCGACGAGGACGCCGACGCGGAGTTGTCGACCGTCGAGCGTGACGACGACGACAGCAACTCGAACTCGAACTCCGCAACGAGCGGGGTGAACAGCAACGACGGCACCAACAGCCGCAAGACCCCCGTCACCCGCAGTAATCGGGACCGCAGCCGCGGGGACCTGACGAAGGACCGCACCAAGGACGGCCCTGGTGGCCCTACACGCGACCGGACGAAGAACAGCACTAACGATCGGTCCCGCAACGACACGCGGAGGCCGTGACCGATGATCGCCGAGACGACGACCGGGAAGACCGAGTGGGCGTTCGACGAGGGCGACGAGATCGCCCCGGGGCTCACCGCACTCCGGCTCCTGGGAGGTGGGTGGCGCTACGAGGCCTACCTCGCGTTCGACGAACGACTTCACTACCCGGTCGTCGTCAAGGCGATCCGGCCCGACCAGGTGCATGACGAGGGCGCGCTGCGCGGATTGCGCCGGGAGATCGACGTGCTGGAGCGCGTCAACCACCCCGTGATCGCGCGGATGCTCGGCGCACGACCCGACGGGCCGCGCCCGTTCATCGAGCTCGAGCACGTGGAAGGTCCGCGCTTGTCGAGCTTGATCCGTCGCCACGGACCTCTCGAGATCGACCAGGTCGGGCCACTCGCGGCCGAGCTGG
Source organism: Actinomycetota bacterium (assembly GCA_040902745.1). Classification (GTDB taxonomy): domain Bacteria; phylum Actinomycetota; class UBA4738; order UBA4738; family HRBIN12; genus JBBDWR01. The sequence continues at coordinate 9,805 of JBBDWR010000001.1, forward strand.
GCGCGGCGCTGCACAGCCTGCACACCGACGGGCTGGTGCACCTGGACGTCAAACCGAAGAACACCATCATGGGAGCCCCCCCGCGGCTGATCGACCTCAGCATCGCGCGGACGATCGAGCGTGCGAAGACCACAGATCATCCGCTGGGCACCGACGCGTACATGGCGCCGGAGCAATGTATCCCCGAGCAGGGCCTTCCGATGCAGCCGGCCTCCGACGTGTGGGGGCTCGGCGTCACGGTGTACGAGGCGCTCTCAGGGACCCTCCCCTTCGGGCGCGGGGTCGATGACGACGCCGCTCCGCCCGAGAAACGGTGGCCGCAACTCGAGCGAGAGCCCGAGCCGCTCTCACCCCGGCTGCCCGCGGGGGTGAACGCGACCATCTGGGCGTGCCTGGAGCCGGCGCCCGCAGATCGGCCCACCGCCCGAGAGGTGGCTGAGGCCATGGAGCCACTGCTGGCTCGACCTCGCAAGCTCGTGCTCAATCATCTGCGGCCGCGCTGAACCGATACATCCGACACAGGCACCAGGCACCCCCGACAGCTGAGAGGAGTGAAGATCGATGCGATGGGGCAAGATAGCAGTGGCGTTCCTTGCTGGTGTCTTCACGGTGGGCGGCTTGACCGCGATCGTCCAGCCCTGGAGCCCGCCTACTGAGGTGGACGCTCTGGAACTCGATGACCAGGCGATCCGGCGAGAGGATGAGTCTGGCGAGGAGGAGGCCGGCGGCGACGACCGGGACGACCGGACGGGTCACGGCAACCGAAGTGACGGGGCAACCCGAAACCGAACGAACCGCGGCAAGACCGACCGCCGAGGGAACACCGATGAAGGACAAAACACCGACGACGGCGCCCGCGACCGACGCGACCGCACCGGCGACGACACGTCGCGTCGAGGCGGGCGAACAGGCGGCGGAGAAGGAGGGAACAACTACGTCCCCTCCTCAGGTGGTAGCGGCTACGTCAGAGGTGGAGACACCGACGACGGCGGAGGTGGAAGCGGAGGCGACACGGACGACGGCGGGTCCGGCGGCGGTGACACCTAGTTCGCCGATCGAACCATCGATCGGACGCGAGAGCCTCGAGGGAGCCACGATCGTCCCTCGGGGTTTCGCGCATGCCCGAACGATCGCGCGGACGTTCCGATCATCGATCCGTACCCGGATCCTCACCGGCTTCATCCTGATCCTGGCTGCATCGACGATCGCCTCGATCCTGATCGTCCGCGAGGTCGCGCTCTCTCAGCTCGACGCCCGGCTGGACGATGAACTCACGCAGGAGTCCCGTGAACTCATCCGGTTGGCGCGGGATGGGATCGATCCCGATACCGGCGAGCCGTTCCGTGACGACGTCGAGACGCTGTTCGACGTCTTCCTCGCGCGGAACGTCCCGGCCCGCAACGAGGCGTTCCTGGCCTTCGTCGACGGCGCGCTCCACGCGCGCAGCCGTACGTTGCTGCCGTATCGTCTCGACCGTGACCCGGCGCTCGTGCAGCGGTGGGCAGGCCTCAACCAACCCGAGCGAGGGGAGATCGACACCGCTGCCGGCGCGGTCCGCTACCTTGCAATCCCCGTTCGCGAGGGCGGCAAAACCCTCGGGGTATTCGTGGCGGCAGTGCTTCGAGACATCGAAGCCGCAGAGATCGAACCCGCAGTCTGGGCGGCGGCGCTGGTCGGCTTGGTCGCGATCGTGATCGGCTCCTTGCTGGCTGCGCGGATCACACGCCGGATCCTCGGTCCGGTTGCAGCCGTGCAGACCGATGCGCGATCCATCTCCGAGACCGATCTGGGCCGACGGATCGAGGTTCAGGGCGACGACGAGATCGCACGGCTGGCCGCGACATTCAACGAACTGCTCGACCGACTAGAACACGCGTTCATCGCGCAACGTGCCTTCGTGGACGATGCAGGCCACGAACTGCGCACGCCGATCACGATCGTGCGCGGCCACCTGGAGGTGCTCGAGGACGATCCCGCTGAGCGCCGCCGAACGATCGCGCTGGTCACCGACGAGCTGGATCGGATGGCACGGATCGTGAGCGACCTTCTGCTACTCGCGAAGGCCGAGCAGCCGAGTTTCTTGGCGTTCGCGCTCGTCGACCTCGGCGAGCTCACAGAGGACCTGTTCGCGAAGGTCTCCGCCCTCGGCGATCGTCGCTGGGTACTCGACGCCACCGCCGCCGGATCGATCGACGTCGATCGACACCGACTGGCGCAGGCGGTGATCCAGCTCGCGCAGAACGCGGTCCAGCACACCACCCCGGCCGACACGATCGCCGTCGGCTCATCGATCTCCGGCAACATCGCGCGCCTATGGGTGCGAGACTCGGGGCCCGGCGTCGCACCGGAGGTACAGGAGCGGATCTTCGACCGGTTCACGCGGGGGGCGTCGAGACGCTCCGAAACGGGAGCCGGGCTCGGGCTCGCGATCGTCCGCGCGATCGTTGAGGGGCACGGCGGGCGCGTTCGCGTAGACAGCCGCCCGGGCGAAGGCGCCAGGTTCACGATCGAGGTGCCGGTCGACAGACCACAGGTGGAAGGAGCACCCTCCAGCTCCACACCTCCACAGAAGGAGCAACGATGAGCTCCGGGCCGCGGATCCTGATCGCGGAGGATGAGGAGCGCATCAGCTCCTTCCTCGCGAAGGGGCTGCGTGCCCAGGGGTTCGCTCCCACCGTCACCCCGGACGGTGAGCACGCACTCACGATGGTTGCGACCGGCGAATTCGACCTGCTCGTACTCGACCTGGGCTTGCCGGGCCGCGACGGTCTGTCGGTGCTAGAAGAGCTTCGGCAACGCGACCGGCAACTCCCCGTGATCATCCTGACAGCGCGCGCCGAGGTGCACGACACTGTCGCCGGCCTGGATAGCGGCGCCGATGACTACATCACGAAACCGTTCGCGTTCGACGAACTCGTCGCGCGGATCCGGGCGCGCCTGCGAGAGGACCGCACCCCCGAATCGACCGTGCTGCGCTCCGGGGACTGCGAACTCGACCTACGCACTCGTCGCGTCACAGTAGGTGGGCAACCGATCGAACTGACCGCGCGCGAGTTCGCCCTGGCCGAGGTGTTCTTCCGTAATCCCGGACACGTGCTGACTCGAGAGCAGCTACTCAGCCGCGTCTGGGGCTACGATCATGACCCCGGCTCCAACGTGGTCGACGTCTACGTCGGGTACGTGCGTCGCAAGCTGGGCGAGGATCGGATCGAGACGATCCGAGGCGTCGGATACCGCCTCAACGCGACCGCCGAACGCCCGCAGGACTGAGCGGTCCCAGGGGGTTTGCAGTCCGAAGTGATGGGCGTAGCGTGGGCGGTCCCTATTCGCCCCGACCCCAGGAGGCCACCGATGTTCGTGCAACTGATCGAAGGTCGCACCCAAGATCGCGATTCCCTGCAGCGTCAACTCGATGCATGGGATCGCGACGTCAAGCCGGGAGCCGTGGGGTATCTGGGCGGGACCGGCGGGATCGCCGACGACGGGACCTTCTTCATGGCGGCGCGGTTCGAGTCGGCAGAGGCCGCGAAGAGCAACAGCGACCGACCGGAGCAGGACGCCTGGTGGTCCGAGACGGAGAAGTTCCTCGAGGGGGTCACGTTCTTCGACGCCTCCGACATCGAGCTCTGGGGTCGAGGAGGTTCCGAGGATGCAGGCTTCGTTCAGGTGATGCACGGACGGACGACGGACCCCGCGCGCATGCGCGAGCTGGACAAGAGCTTCGAGAGTTCCATGGAAAAGATGCGCCCCGACATCATCGGTGGGGTCTCGATCGACCGTGGCAACGGGGAATTCACGAGCATCGCCTACTTCACCACCGAGGAGGAGGCGCGCGCGGGAGAATCCCAGGAGATGCCGCCCGAGCTCGCCGACACGTTCAGCGAATGGCAGTCCCTGATGGGCGACAGGCGATTCATCGACCTGACCGACCCGATCCTGTCACGCCCGTAGAGCCGGACGGGCGGACACCCATTCGAGAAGGAGCCTCAGGAAGACAACAGTTCGTTCGATCATCGCGACGTTCACCGCGTTCGGCATCGTGTCGATCGCCGGCATGGCGAGCGCGGGCGGTGGCTTCGCCACGACCGTAACGATCAAGACGGAGGGCACCGATCTGTCCGGCACCGTGGACAGTCCGAGGCCGCTGAAATGCGCGAAGGATCGCAAGATCGTCGTGTACAAGCAGCGGGGTCGCGAGCAGCGCCCGAGCCGCGACAACCGGATCGGCGACGACACCGCTTCGCTCAACGGCAATCGCTACGAGTGGAGCATCGGTAACACGGGGATCGACGGCAAGTTCTACGCTCGCGCTCCCAAGACCGCGCAGTGCCAAGCGGACAACAGCCGCACGGTCAGAACGAACTAGGCGTGTTGCGAGACCTTCGGCTTGAAGTCCACAGACGAAGGTCAGTCCCAGATCGCGATGATGATCGAGGCCACCACGATCCCGACGAGGTGGTACCCCGCGTTGATCGCACCCCACGTCATCGGCTTTGGCTTGCTGCTCTCGAACGTCGCGGTCACGGCCGCGATGGCGACCGCGAACCCCACGCCGGCCACGAGTCCGAGAACGATCCCTTCCCCCACCGTATCGGTGCCGGAAGCCTGAGCGATCATGCCAAGGGCGATCGCCGCGAGGATGCTTCCGATCAGGGGCACCACGTAGACAGCCGGTCCCGGTCCCGAGCCGTCCTCCGGCGTCGAGTTTCCCGCGGCCGCCATCCAGACGTTGCCGAACAGAGGAGGCGAATACCAGAGGGCTCCGACCGCGAAGTACGCGAGAGCCGCAACGACGACGGCGAGCCAGTTCAGGTCACTCAAGACATCGAACGTCATGGAGTCCTCCTTCGCAGCGAGACTGGGGGCCACCCTAGCTCGCCGCAAGGCTCGATGGGGGAGGCGCCGACGGGTCCACGTAGGGTGTGAAGCGATGGACACGCGCGAGCTGGGCGGCAAGGTCGATCGGCTACGAGCGGGCGCCGTAGGACGCCGTTGAAACCCTGGCGCCGAAGCAGTACCGCCAAGATCGGGACCGGCAGGGTGATTCCCCCCACGAAGACCACTTTCGCCCAGGCTTGATCGAACCCGGCAGCCAGCCCGATCGACGTGGCGACCACGACGAGCGGCACTCCGACGATCCTCCAGGGCCGCCAGGAGGGATCGCTCCACGTCGCCAAGGTCACCCCGGCAGCGGCGACCAATGTGGCTGCTCCCACGACGAGCACACCCGTCAGATGCACGAGGCCATGGGAGCTGAGCTCGGCGCCCGGTGCATCCGTCGGGAAGGCGAGGAGCAGATCGCCCACCGCCACGCCGATGAATCCTCCCCACGCAGCTCGGTTCCCCAGGGCGGGGCGAACCGCCCGGAGAGCGAACACCGGATAGACCGCGGCCAGAGCGAGGAACGCCAAGGTCTGTGGGAGACCCGCGGCGCCTCCCAGAGCCATGCTGCTGGGCCACCCGGACCAGCCCTGCGACCGGATCAGCGTCGGTAGTAGCGCCGCCATCGCGAAGGACACGATCAGAAGCCGAGGGGGGCGACGATCCCGATCACGGCGAACTGTCGTTCGGATCCGTCGCGGTCGGATCGCATCATCCCGGAACTGTACGGCTCAAGACATCGCTCGAGGAGCCGAACCCGGTCAGCGCAAGCGTACGGCAGCGGCCTCTTCTCGTTCATCGGTGATCGAACTCCGTTCCTGTGGGCTCCGGCCGCTCTAGCCAGGGAAAGTGAGCCGCAGTAGCATTCCACCCTGCCCGCATACTGCCCACCCGGGAGGATGAGTGCCGTGAGCGACGCCGAACTGGATCAACTTCGTGAGCAGGTTCGAGGAGACGTGGTCGGGCCTGACGATCCCACGTACGACGAGGCCCGAGCCGTCTACAACGCGATGATCAACCGCCGTCCGCGCGCCGTGGTGCGGTGTGCGAACGCCGGCGACGTGATCGCGTCGGTAGGCGTCGCCAGGGAGAGCGGGCTCGATCTCGCGGTCCGCGGTGGGGGCCACAGCGTTCCCGGATTCGGAACCGTCGACGGCGGCATCGTGATCGACCTGTCCCGCATGCGATCGGTCCGGGTCTCCCCCGGCGATGCCACCGCCCGCGCCGAAGGTGGCGCAACCTGGGGGGACTTCAACGCCGCTACACACGCCTTCGGCCTGGCGACCACCGGGGGGATCATTTCCACCACCGGTGTCGCGGGACTCACGCTCGGGGGCGGCATAGGGTACCTCGCGCGCGCGTACGGACTCTCCTGCGACAACCTCATCTCCGCGGACGTGGTCACCGCTGACGGACGGCTGCTCGTCGCGAGCGCGGACGAACACGACGACCTCTTCTGGGCGATCCGAGGCGGTGGCGGGAACTTCGGGGTCGTGACCTCGCTGGAGTTCCGGCTGCATCCGGTCGACACGATCTACGGCGGACCGATGTTCTACGAGCTGGATAGGGCCGGGGACGTGATCCGGTTTTTCCGCGACTTCATCGCTGGAGCGCCCGAGCAACTTGGCGGGTTCCCCGCGTTCCAGATCGCTCCCCCGCTCCCATTCATCCCCGAGGATCGGCACGGAGACACGTTCATCGCGATCGTGGCCTGCTGGACGGGACCGATCGATGACGGAGAGCAGGCGCTCCGTCCGTTCCACGACGTGGCGCCCGTCGTCGCCGAGCACGTCGGTCCCATGCCCTACCCGATGCTCAACAGCGCGTTCGACGCTCTCGTACCTCCCGGACTGCAGCACTACTGGAAGGCAAGTTTCGTCAGAGAGCTGACGGATGCGGCGATCGACGCGTACGTCGAAAACGGATCGAAGGTTCCGGTGGTGAACTCGACGATCCACCTCTATCCGATCGACGGCGCCGTTCATCGAGTCTCCTCCGATGCGACGGCGTTCGCCTACCGCGACGCGAACTTCGCGCCGGTGATCGCCGGCATGTGGCCCGATCGGGCCGACAACGACGCGAACATCGCGTGGGTTCGCCAGACCCACGAAGCGACGGCGCCACATTCCGAGGAGGGCGGCTACATCAACTTCATGGCCGGGGACGATCAAGCTCGGATCAAGGCCAACTACCGAGGGAACTACGAGCGTCTCGTGGAGGTAAAGCGACGCTACGACCCGGACAACCTTTTCCACGTGAACCAGAACATCGCACCGTAGACGCGGCGGTCGAGGTCAGCGGCGGCGTTGCCTGTTGCCGCCCTGCCGCCCGCGCTTGGGGCGCGGTCTGGATCCACCTCCGGGACGGGGCTTCTCCACCCGCATCCCGGAGTCGGAGAACTCCACGTGCAGCTTGAGCTGTGTGGCCATCCTGCCGACCTCACCACGCTGATCCGGAGTGACGAACGTGATGCCGGTGCCGCTTCGCCCCGCGCGAGCTGTACGCCCGACGCGATGCACGTAGGCGTCCCGGTCTTCCGGTGCGTCGAAGTTGATCACGTGGGAGATGTGCTCCAGATCGAGGCCGCGCGCTGCGACATCGGTCGCCACGAGCACATCGTTGCGGCCCGATGCGAAGTGACCGAGCGCGCGCTCGCGCTGGGGTTGCGACATGCCCCCGTGGAGCGCTCCGGCCCGGAACCCCTCGCGTTTGAGATTGCGCGCGAGCCGGTCGGCACCGTGCTTGGTTCGCACGAAGACGAGGGTCAGACCCCGGTCCGCGGCCAGCTCCCGGACGAGCATCTGCGTCTTCGCCGGCTGATCGACAGCGACGAACCGATGAGTCGCCGTCGAGACGACGGGCCGATCGTCGGCGACCTCGTGGCGGACCGGATCGTTCGTGTATCCGGCCGCCAGCTTGCCTACCTGGCCGTCGAGCGTCGCGGAGAACAACATCGTCTGGCGCTCGGGCTGCAACAGGTCGAGGATGCGTCGGACGTCGGGCAAGAAACCCATGTCCAGCATGCGATCGGCCTCGTCGAGCACACAGATGCGAACGCGGTCGAGTCGAAGGAGCTTGCGCGCCACGAGGTCGAGCAATCGACCCGGCGTCGCGATCAGGATGTCCGCATGGCGCGCGCGCTTGGCTTGCGCCGTGATGCCCACGCCGCCGTACACCGACGCGATCTGCAACCGGCGCACGTCTGCGATCGCGCGGAACTCTTCGGTGACCTGGCTGGCGAGCTCACGCGTCGGAACCAAGATCAGGGCCGACGGTGATCTGCCGGAACCGGTGAGCCGTTCAACGATCGGAAGGGCGAACGCGAGCGTCTTGCCCGAACCGGTGCGCGACTTCGCGAGCACGTCGCGCCCGGCGATCGCGTCGCGCAGGACGAGTTCCTGGATCGCGAACGGTGCGTCGATGCCGCGCAGCTTGAGCGCGTGCACGACAGATGCGGAGACTCCGAACCTGTCGAAACCGCTTGGTTCGGGGTCGCGTCGGGGAGCGTCGGTTGTGGGCGGGGGTGCGAGGTTGGTTCGCGTCATGACATCTGCCTTCTGGTCGGGGAGCGTCGGGATCGACGCTGGCCGCGATCAGGCGGATGCGTCGTGCACAGAGGGTGTGCGTCGACCCCGGGGAGGGGGATCGACCGGTGTGCCGCGCGAGCGCGGCGGTCGAAATAGAGCGTCAGCTTCGGTGCAGGGGCGGGCGGAACGCCGGGGTCGTGTGGGGCCAACAGGTGGTCGAGGAGTTGTAGGTGGACAGCACAGCCGTGCATCCGGGGGCGTCGCACAACCTGCCGGATTCGGCTCTCGTGCTCGCCTGCTTGCCACGGACCGGGGGACCGAACTGAACGCCAGCCTTGCCGCCTGCTCTCGCCATACCGAACTCCTTCAATCTACCCATACAACGGATCACGTGCGACGAGTGGCTGGTGACGCGGGAAGGTTCGTCACGGGTCGGTCGCGCTGCGCGAGCCCTCGGACGGTGCCCGATGTGAACAGTCTACAAGGTCTGTCGTAGCCCGCGCACGGGCCCGTTCGATCCCCCGCTGCTAGACGCGATCTGGCTGTGGCAAGGACAAGCGTACCCGGGCACCTCGGCTTGAACCGTTCTCGAGCGAGATCGTCCCACCGAGCAGCTGCGAGAGGCGGGACGCCGCCAGCAAACCCATACCCAGCCCGCCGGATTGCCGAGCGAGCGTCTGATCACGCCGGGAGAACGGATCGAACGCGTGTGAGAGGAAGTCACGATCGAAGCCTGGACCCTGGTCCTGCACCTCGATCACCACTCGATCGTGCGCGCGCAGTACCTGCACCTGCACGGGCGACGTCGGATCGGAGTACCGCAGGGCGTTGTCGATCACGAGGCGCAGCAGGTGTCCGAGGATCTGCGGATCCGAGGCGATCACCTCGGCCGAAGGATCCGTGTGCAGCACCACACGCTCCTGGGCGCGGAGATTCGCGAGCTGGCCGCCGCAGGCGTCGAAGACTCCGCGTACCACGACGGGCTGCAGGTCCGGGGGGTCGATCGCGTCGCCGCCCTCGGCAGCGGCGAGCACCGCCGAAACGAGGTCCTCGAGTCGCTGCTCGGCATCTCGCAGTCCATCGAGCAGGGCCTGCCCTTGTTCGGTGACGTAGTTCCCCTCATCGAGGGTTCTCGTCACTCCTCGGATCACCGTCAACGGTGTCCGGAACTCGTGGGACACGGTGGAGATGACTCCTGCCTTGCGCGCGAGGAGATCCCGTTCTGCGGCGGCGAGGTTCAGCTGCCTGCGCGTCATCTCCTGAAGTTGGCCGACGAGCCAGGCGATCAGGATCCCGATCAGGATGAAGAACCCCGCTCTCGGGACCCAGATCTGCCACCGCTGTATCCACCCTGCGTCCACGTCCAAGGGCATCAGCGGTCCCGCAAGCACAGACGCCCCCAAGGCCGCCAACAACGCACCCCGCATCCCGAACCCGACCGCGGCGATCAAGATGGGGAGGTAGAACCAATGCAGACCGACGTGGCGCGCGCCGCCCAAGAGATAGGTGATCGCCCAGCAGACAGTCAGTCCGGCCACGATCAAGGCGACACGTCCCGCCCGTGACCAGACGCCGCGGTCCGGATCGAGAAGGAACCGCAACGGCTCAAGGTGGCGCATCGCCGACGAGTGCTCGCTCATCCGGCCAGCCTCCCGCCGCGCTCGCGTTTGCCCGCGTACATCTCGGCGTCGGCGTGGTGCATCAATCCCCGCTCGTCCTCGCCGTCCTCGGGATAGATCGCAGAACCGATACTCGCCTCCGTGGATAGTTCGTGACCGGCGAGGACCAGCGGCTCTCCAAGTCCGCGAGCGATCCGATCCTGGACCACGTCCACCGCGGCGCGTGCGCTGGTGCCGTCCGCTCCCCGGTCAAGATCGGCCATCAAGACGATGAACTCGTCGCCGCTCTGACGGACCACGAGGTCGGTCGCGCGCGTGGCGTGCCGCAGACGTTCGGCGACAACCTTGAGCACCTCATCGCCCACCGTGTGCCCGAGGGAATCGTTCACCGATTTGAAGTCGTCCAGATCGAGGAAGAGCACGGCCACGGAAAGATCGCGCCGCTTCGCCCGGGCCAGCGCAAGCTCCATCGCCTCTTCGAACATCGCGCGATTCGGGAGGTCGGTCAGCGCATCGTGATATGCGAGGTGCTGGACCTTGAGCTCGGCCTCCTTCTGAGAGGTGACGTCGAACATCGCGCCCTGGACGAACAGCGCCCGTCCGTCCGTGCCGCGGATCAGCCGCGATCGATCGTGGATCCAGACCGTGGTGCCGTCCGGGCGCAGGAAGCGGTAGTCGCCCGCCTCCGGATGGCCCGTTCGCAGGAACGCCTCGTAATCCGCGTTCAGCCGCTCGCGATCCTCCGGGTGGACCATCTCCTCCCACACCTCGGCCGAGTGGATGTACTGCTCGGGAGTCACTCCGAGGAGATCCTCGATCTGCGGACTGACGTAAAGCGTCGTGCCTTCGGCGTCGGGTTCGTCGACGTAGATCGCGCACGGCAGTTGGTCGAGCAAGGCACCGTACTTCGCCTCCGTCTCGAAAAGAGCACGCTCCGCGTCCGCGAGGCGCTCCTCGGTGGCGCGGAGGCGCTCCTGCAGGTCGTCGTGCAGGTCGTGGTCTCCCCCTCCACCCGTTCCGGGAGACGCTCCCGCCGGCTTGACCTCCATCAAAGGGGTATCGGCCGCTCCCGGCAGGGGCTGAACGGGAGTCAGACTCCACCCCGGGCACGCTCGGGGAACCGGCGCACCCGTCACGGCAGGTACGTATCATCACGAGGGCTTCCGAGACGAGGAGGCAAGCGACCCATGCGGGACTTCGATCAGATCGTCGAGGCGACCCATGCCGCTGTCGATGAATCCGTTCGCGGTGACAACAAGCCGCTCGAGCAGCTGTACTCACGGCGCGACGACGTGACACTCGGCAACCCGTTCGGCCCGTTCGTGCACGGATTCGATGAGGTTGCGAAGACGATGGAGCGTGCCGCGTCGTACTACCGGGACGGTAAAGCCATCGGCTTCGACCTCGTTGCCAGGGAAGTCACGCCTGACCTCGCGTTCACTGTCGAAGTGGAACGAGCCAGCTCGAAGATCGGCGGCAGCGAAGACGGCGAAGGATAGACGTGGTACATCGATTGCTGATCGATGTTTCCAGCCTGACCTATCGGGCGCACTTCGCGCTCAAGGACACGGTGCGATCCGCGTCGGGAACGCCCGTGGGCGCGGTGCACGGGTACCTGGACATGATCGCCCGCATCGTCGTGGCGCGACGTCCAGACGAGGTCGTGCATGTGTACGACCACGAATGGCGCCCGGTCGCACGAACCGACATCTACGCCGACTACAAAGCGAACCGGCCGCCGGACCCGGAGGGGCTCCCCGCGCAGTTCGAGCTGCTCCGCAAGGTGCTGGATCACACGGGCATGCTTCAGGCCCAGACCGAAGGCTGGGAAGCCGAGGACGCGATCGGTGCGTTCTGCATCGAGGCCCGCCCCGACGATCGCATCGAGATCGTCTCCGGCGATCGGGATCTGATCCAGCTCGTCCGCGATCCGGTCGTCAAGCTGCTGTTCACCGTTCGTGGTGTCTCGGACCTGCTCGAACTCGACGACGCCACTGTCCTCGAGCGCTACGGCGTTCCCGCCTCGCGCTACGGCGAGTTCGCGATCCTCCGCGGAGATCCCTCCGACGGGTTGCCAGGGGTTCGCGGGGTGGGCGAGAAGACGGCCTGCGCACTGATCCAGACCTACGGCTCCCTCGACGAGCTGCTCACGGACGCCGCCGCGGACGAGCCGCGTCCCGGACCGCTCAAAGGCAAGCCGGCGTTGCGATCCCGGCTCACGGGATCGGCCGGATATCTCGCGGCGATGCGTCGGCTCGTGCCGATCAACGCCGAGGCGCCCGTGTCGGTCTGGGCCGGCGAACGCGACGACGACGTCCTGTACGCGTTCGCGGAGGAACACGGGGTCAAGGGACCCGCTCGGCGTCTGACCGCCGCGCTGGACGCGGCGGGGGCGTCCTGATCGCTCCGCCCGCACTCCCCGCGGCCCACCGGGAGGTGGAACCGCAGGGAGGCCACCAGTTCTTGCTACGAACCGGTTAGGGGGGTGCTGTTCTTCTTGGCGTCCTGCGTCTTCGAGGCCGCCGTCTGCTTGATGTCGTCGACCGTGGAGCTCGCCTTCTGCTTCGCGTCGGCGATCGTGCTCGTGGCGGTATCGGTCAGGTCGGTGATCTGCTCGGGCATGACCTCCGCACCGCGACCCTTGGTCCGATCCCACCACGAACGGATCTGCTCGTAGCGCTCACGGCCGGCCTTGGCGCCGATCACGTAGGCGCTGCCTGCAGCGATCGCGAGCGTCGTGGCTCGACGCAGCCGGTGCTTCCTGCCGGTTGTGGTGGTCGTAGGGCGCTGCAGAGACTCGAGAGCCTCCAAGAACCGGCCCCGGTCATCGTTGGCCCTGTCGAGTTCGCGGCGGAGCACGTCGTTCTCGACACTGAGCCGCTCGTTGTCCGTGCTCGCACGGTCCAACCGCGTCTCGTTGACCCTGGCCTTCGCCTTGTCCTTCAGTTGTGTCACATCCATCGTTTTGCCCTCTCTCTCGCGGATCTGGTCCTGCGGGAGCGGTCCGCCCGATCGGGCAGAGGCTCCCCACGGGTGAGAGGTTCCCGGCTCGTACCCACGGCAAACCTGACCCGAGACAGCTTGCGCAGCGGGGTTTCCGAGCCCTCTCCCTTGGGCACATCCATCCACGACGCGGGGAGCACCCGCACGAGAGAGGGAGAGCGAGATGCATGCGACCGTCCTGCAAGCGGCTGGAGTGCTGGCGGCACAGTCGAACGGAGGCGACGACATCGACGTTGTCTCGATCCTCGGCTACATCGTCGTAGGGGCCATCGTCGGTGTATTGGCGCGGTTCCTGGTCCCCGGAGACGACCCCATGGGGATCGTGGCCACGATCGTCCTCGGCATCGTCGGCGCCGTTATCGGCGGCTGGCTCGCCGGGAACGTCTTCGAGGAGACCGGAGGCGTGGATTGGATCGCTTCCGTCCTGGTGGCCGTCGCGCTCGTGCTGATCGCGCGGGCCGTCTTCAGCAGCCGGACCTCGAACCGCACATCGGTTCGTAGCTGAGCACAACTCCCGGGGCGGCATCAGCTCGGCCGCTCCGGGAGGTGCCCCATCTACTAGATGTTCTGCGAGAACGTGTCAGGCGTCCGGATCGCCCATCACGCGCGACGAGGTCAAGGTGACTGCTTCCCTTAACCGTCAGCCGCCGCTGGGATCGGGGGACAAGGGTTCAAGATCCTCGGCGTCCGGCACGCCACGGGCTTCCTTGACGACGATCGCAGCGGTTGCAGCCAGAACGATCACGCCACCGGCGATCACGAGCGGCGCGAGGGTCTCGTCCAGCACGATCCAGGCGGCCACCGATCCGACCACCGGCTGACACTGCGTGATCAGGCTCGCCAGCCACGCCTCGACGTGGCCGTGTGACCACGCGACCAGCCAGTGCCCCGTAGCACCGGGGATGAGCGCGATCACGCAGATCCACAGCCAGTCCATCCCGACGGGTGGACGCAGGCCCGCTTCCGGGATCCCGATCGCAGTACCGGCCACGTTCAGCACCGTGACGACGGCGGCTGCGACGAGCATCACGGTCGCCATGTACTCCAGGGCGGAAACGTCACGACGCGCGCGCTTGGAGAAGAGCCAGTACGCGGTCCAGCTGAACGTCGAGGCGAGCGCCAGCGCGTCGCCCAGCGTGCTCCTGTCCGCGGATCCCACCGAGCCGATGGCCACGAGCGCGACGCCGGCGAAGGACAGCAGCATGAAGAGGTAGTCGCGCCGCCCGAGTCGTTCGCCGAACATCCGCACCGCACCGAGAGCGATGAACACCGGGGCCAGCGCACCGATGATCGTCGCGTTCGCGACGCTGGTGATCTGGAACGCGTTGAACGTCAGAGACACATCAAGCCCGAAGAACACACCACCAAGCGCGCACGCCTTGATGACGCCCCACCGCAGCCGCCGTCCCGTCACCAGTAGCACGAGTGCATAGATCGCCACACCCACCCACAGTCGGTACATCGCGAACCCGAGGGTCGGCATCCGCACTTCCTTGAGGATGAGCGGAACCAGACCCCAGACCACCGTCGTGAACGACACCGCCGCGATACCCAGCGAGCGTCGCTCCATGTTATGCACGGTGCTCCCCGAGGTGTTGTCGGTCATCGTCCTCCGACGCTACCAGCGGTCCCGCAGCGCCCCCGACACGCCTCGCACCGACGCGACACGAGCATGTCACCACCGCGTGTTTGGATGTCGCCACCCAACCAGGAGGTGCACATGCAGCGCATGACGCGCGCACTGTTCCTCCCCCTCCTCGCCGCCTCGGTGGCGTTCGTTGCACAAGCGCCGGCCACCGGCGCCTCGCCCGACCGGATCCATCCGTCCACCGACCATGCGCGGGGAGGGCCACCCAGCGAGCCACGTCGTCTTCGGTTGAACGAGGTCGACTACGACCAGCCGGGGATCGACGATCGGGAGTTCGTCGAGATCGTCAACGCAGGCACTCAGCGGTACCGACTGCGCCGAGTGGCACTGATCCTCGTGAACGGCTCCACGGCTACCGAATACCGTCGCATCCGGCTCGCCGGACGCCTGGGGCCCTCCCGATCGCTCGTGCTCGCAACCGGATCGGTCCGCGTTGCCGACGGGTCGCGCTCGCTCCCGCTGCCGCTGGCGCGTGACAACCTGCAGAACGGATCCCCGGACGCCATCGCCCTGTTCGACACCGCGAACCGCACGGTCATCGATGCTGTCTCCTATGAGGGAGCGATCACCGCGGCGACGTTCGAGGGCGTCCCTCGCACGTGGTCCCTCGTGCAGGGCACGCCGGTGTCCGAGAGCGATAGCAACGAGGTCGTCGGTACCCTGTGCAGATTGCCCGACCGAAGCGACACCGGGGACGACGATCACGACTGGGCCGCGTGCAAACCCACTCCGGGCGGGCGCAACCACGAAGCGTGACCTGGAGCGACCGCACACCGTAGAATCGTCGTGTGCCCACCTACGAATACGAGTGCAGCAGCTGCGATCGACGCTTCGAGCTCCGCCGCAGCATGCACGACGGCGACGAGCCGGCATGCCCCTCCTGCGGCGCGAGCACGGTACGACGCGTGTTCTCGGTGTTCATGACGTCTTCGGGTGGCCCCGCACCCGCAGCGACGACGGGCGGTTCGGGGGGCGGCTGCGGCTGCGGCGGGGCATGCGCATGCGGCCACTGAGCCAGCGCTTCATCTAGGCGCGCGCCCGAGCTCACAGCAACGCGCACGCGAAGTGCGACGATCGATCGAGTAGGTCCCGACTACCGGTCTGAGACCCCGGGGTCAGTCGAGATCGACCACGACGTCTTGGGCACGGAGCCCTTCCTTCGCGGCCTCGGCGATCTCTCGCACGGGATCTCGTTCCGCCGTCGACCGCAGTCCGGCGATCGCTCGGGGATCATCGGTCGTGCCGAGCCGGCGTACGGCTCGCATGCGGATCTCCTCGTCGGGATCGTCCAGTGACCGCAACAGTTGCCCGAGGGCGGCAGGGGTCCCGATCGCGGCCAGTGCCTCGACCGCCGTCTCCCGTTCGTCCCGGTCGACCGATGTCAACCGGCGACTCAGCTCATCCACACCGACCACCTGATCGAGCGCCTCCCCGATCGCCTCGCGAACAGCGCCACCACGATCAGCGAGGGCGTCGAGAAGCAAGGGCTCCGCGAACCTGTCCATCGACACGAGGAGTTCGGTCGCGCCGGTGCGCAGACGCTCATCCTCCAGCGCCGCGATCAGGCGGTGAGCGAGCGCTCGGGAGGCTCGCCGCTCCAATCCCTCGATCACGGTAGCCCGGACCCGGATGTCCGGATCGCCCAGCCGCCCGAGCAGGCGGTCGACGCCCGCAGGGTCGTCCTGCTGTACGAGTGTGCGAACGGCTTCGAGCCGCACGGCCGGACTCGGATCGGTGATCGCCGCCCGCAACCCCTCGATCACGGGCGCAGTGGGCACGCGAGCGAGCGCGCGGACCGCCGCTGCCCGAACGTTCGCCGAGGGATCGCGCAGCAAGGCGAGCCCGGCCTGGGTGGCGAGGTCGATGTCCCGCGTAGGAACCAGCTCGGCGGCCAGGACCCTATCCTCGGGATCGTCAGAACGCGCGTGCTCCGCGCGAAGCTGTTCGAGTTCATCCGGGCGTTCCCCTGCCAACACCACCTTCAACCGCTCGCGTCGCGCGCCGCTCGAGCGCTTCAACGCCGCCCACACCGTCGCAGGGTCCGAACGGATCCTCCGAACGAGCACCTCTCCCGCCATATCGGCGACGGCATCGTCCGGATCCTCCAGAGCACGTAGCACGTGGCGAGCAGCGCCGATGTCGTCGCCGACTAGCCGGTTGAGTCCCGCTGCGCGAACGGCGGGCTGAGGATCGCCCGAGGCGATGTCGAGAGCTTCGAGCCTCGTCGCGGCAGGCGCGTCTGCGAGCACCCGGATCGCTCGCTCGCGGACCCCGCTGGAGAGGTCGTGGGTCAGCGCAGCGAGGGCCACCTCGAACGCCTCCGGATGGGTCACCCCGTCCAGCTGGGACAGCGCCACAAGACGCTCGTCGGCCGGCAGTTCGCGCGATCGACGCACCACCTCGACGACGGCGACGACTCCAACGATCTCTTCCTCTCGGACGGCCCCGGTCACCGGCCGCGCCGCAGATCCGGACCCGGGGGAGTCATCCACCTCTGGAGTGGTCGATGCGGGCGTCGTGCCCGCCGCGCCGCTTGTCGCCTCCGTCGCGGACGCCGCGGACGCCGCGGACTCCGCGGACTCTTCGCCCTCCGGTCCCTCGTGCTCATCAGGAGGCCACGGCATTTCCGGAGTGTGGGGCGCGTCAGGCACGGGCGCGGACCGAGCGGGATCCGCTTCAGCGGATCCGGTGGCCGGCGTTTCCGAGCCCAGCACCCACGTGTCGGTGCCCGGAGCAGGCGCGGCGGCGCTTCCCGTCCCGGAGGATGCCTGACGCGGGGGGTCTCGCCGTCGCTTCTTGAAGATCGACATGGTCGCCTGTTCGGAGGGTAGTCGCGCCCTACGGCCCACGTCATCCGGCCATCGGGGCCGACTTCCGACGGAGGCCGGGTACTGCGACCTACGCCCTCTGCCGGACATACGGTGCTGGCAGTGTCATGAGGAGCCAACCTGCGATGCTTCGGCCGTGTCCATCTGGCTTGCGCTCGGCGCCTTCGCGATCGGGGTCGCCGCCGCGGCCGCGCAGGCGGTTGCCGGCTTCGGGTTCGCGCTGCTCGCGGTACCGCTATTCGCTCTGCTGATCGGCGCGAAATCGGGCGTCGCCTCGGCCGCAGCGCTAGGCCTGGTTCTCACCGCAACGATCGCGTGGCGCGAGCGCGCGCACATCGACTCGCGCACCGCCTCCAGAGCGGTTCTCCCCGCCTTGCTGGGGATCCCGCTCGGCCTGTTGGTGATCCGTTCCGTGTCCGACCGCGCCCTGTCGATCGTGATCGGAACGGTGGTTCTCGGGTTCACGGCACTGCTCGCAACGGAGCAACCGATCCCGGCGGGAAGAGCCACGGTCTGGCTCGGAGGATTCCTTTCGGGTGTCCTCGCGACCAGCACCGGAACGAACGGGCCACCTTTGGTGATCGCGTTCCAGGCGACCAGAATGCGGCCACACGTGTTCCGCGCCACCTTGGCGATCGTGTTCATGATCGAGGGGGCGATCGCGCTCCTGCTCTTCGCCCTCGCCGACACGACGACTCGAACGTCGTGGCTCGTCGCCCTGTCGGGGGTCCCCGGTGCGGCGCTGGGCTGGTGGCTCGGCGACCACCTGTTCTCCCGCATCGACCCTCGACGGTTTCGGATCGTGATCCTCGTCATGCTCGCGTCGAGCGCCGTCGTGGCGATCGCGAGCGCCCTCACCCGCTGACCGCGCTGCTCACCCTACGGACTCGGAGGCTTCAGTCGAGCGGCTCCAGTGCTCGCTGGGCCGGACCGTTGACCACCATCCCATCGGTCGCGTAGCGACTGCCGTGGCACGGACAATCCCACGTTCGGTCGGCGTCGTTCCACCCGACGGTGCACCCCAGGTGCGAACACCGAGGATTCAGTCGGTGCAGTTCCCCGGCGTCGTCGCGGAAGACAGCGATCCGCTTGCCACCTTCGTCGAGCAGGGCGCCGTGCCCCGGCGCGATGTCGTCGACCGTGCGATCCATCGTCTTGACGATCAGCACGTCCGCCACGCCCGCATGCAGCACGCGATTCGGAACCGATCCGAACACCCGTCGTGACATCCCCCTATTGCCCACCACGACGAGATCCGCCCCCTCACGCTCGGCGATCTGCACGATCGCGTCGGCGGGGTCCCCTTCGGCAAGAACCACGGGATCGACCTGTTGATCGTCGGCCCCGCCCCGGGCGGTCTCCTCCAGCTTGATCTTGCCGACCAACGGATCGCCCACGTACACGAGAGAGACTGGCGCACCGAACATCGTCGCGACGTCGAACGCGCGCAGGCACGCTGCCGTCGCGGTCGGGGATCCGTCCGTTCCGGCGACCGCTCGGCGATACCGGAGTCCCTCACTGCCGGTGTCTCCGACCGTGTCGACCACGAGCACATCACACGGGGCCTGATGCGCCACGCGATCCGGCACACCACCGAGCTTGAAGCGAGTCGCCGCGTCGAGTCCACGGTTGCCGACCACGAGAAGATCGGCCCGATGCTCCTCACATGCATCGAGGAGCGCGTCGTGCGGGTCGGCGCGCGAGAGCTGCCCGACGGCCTCGACCTTCTTGACCGCAGCCGCCTGGACGGCGTGGTCGAGTACGCCGCGCGCGAGGGGTTCGGTGAGGCCGCGCCCCCCGACGGAGCACACGAGCACCAGGCGAGCCCCGAAGCGACGGGCGACCCGGATCGCGACGTCACGCGCCTGGGTCGCCGATGCCGAGCCATCGGTGCCGACGACGACGGTCGAATAGCCCACCCCTCAGCCCACCGTCAACGCGCCGGTCATGTCCGGATGGACGTCGCACACGAAGGGGTACGTCCCGGCCTGCAACGCGGGCACACGGTAGGTTCGGGTGGATACACCGTTGAAGACCTCGCCCGTGAACACCGTGGTCCCGGCGTCGTCGCTGATCGACACGTTGTGCGGGACACCGCTGTCGCGGTTGTCGAAGACGAGGTTGAACGGCTCATCCGCCGGAGCGGTGAGGTCGCCCGGGATGAAGGTGTTTATCTGCGCCGAGACGTTCACGGCGTGGGCACCGTCGTCCGGAACCGCCGTCGCCGCTGGAGCCGGCGGCGCGGCGGCGCTGTCGGAGTCGATCAGGGGGATCGACGGTTTCCAGAACATCAGGATCAGGATCAGCAGGAAGCCACCGAACCCGATCGCGGAGATCGTCCAGCCGGTCGAGGAGCGACGCAGCCGAGCGAACTCCTCCTCGCTGACGGCGTCCGAACCGTCCGCCCGGGAGGCGGCAACGGTGCCGAGCTTGCGGAAATACGGACCGGCGATCGCGCTCATCAGCCCGAAGGTGAGGAACAGCAGGACGATCGCCGTCCATATCCATCCGCTGTCCCACCAGTCACCGTTGAAGCCGGCGCCGACACCACCGATCAGCAGGAACAGCAGCGAGGCGTAGAAGGCCGGCATCGAGGCGCCGGATAGTTCGATCAGATAGGCGACTCGGCGCGGATCGGACTCGGCGCGGATCCGCAATAGAGCGAACACGGAGACGCCGTGCGACAGCACGAGCCCGAACACTCCCAGGAGATGGACGAACACCCACCAGCGGTACATGCGGCTCCTTCGCTCGTCGCCCGACGAACATCCTGCCTGGGGTGCCGGGCGCGGGAAAGGGTACTACTGAGCGGCCGCGAGCTGAGGCGTGGGAGTGGGAGCCGGATCCGGGGTCGGCGTGGGAGCGGGCATCGGCTCAGGCGAGGGGGGACCGGGTGGTACCGGGGCGGGCCGCTCGGGCTCCGGGGGACGCGGCGGTTCCGGGTCGGGATGCGGCAGGGGCTCGGGGGTGGGCACGGGCGGCTGCGGCTCCGGCGGATTCGGTCCCGGAAGCGGCTCGGGCTCCCGCACGAGTACGGGGCTCCCGTCGGCCTCCCCCTGAAGCGACGCGCTCATGCCAGCTTCCCGCACTCGGAACATTCGAACCAGGTGCCGTCGGGGTCGAGCTTGTGGATCGCCCACGCTCCGCAGTTCGCGCAGTTGCGCCACTCGTGGCCCGGAGGAAGCTCTTCGTTCTGCTCGGGCTCGCCGTCGCCGACCTGTTCCCGCTTGGCGAGGTATCGGTCGAGGAGCGGATCGTCTCCCGCATCCAGCTCACCCACCCGGCGAACAGCGGTGGTGTCATCGGTGTGGTTGATAGCCATGACTCGTTCCTCCTGAACGTGGACGGACATCGCAGGATGCCTACCCGACGGCGTGAGCCGCGAAACGTGGCATCGCGGCGGCTATGCGAGAGCGCTCGGGCGTGCGGCTCGACGAAATGTCCGTGCCCATCGTTCCCGCACCGCGAGCCCGGCAAACGGCGCGTCAGCCCCGGAGCCGGTGCCCGCTCGGATCGTAGAAGGCTGTAAGCGACACGGTTGCGGGGACGCGCTCGGCGGCGACCTCGATCTCGAAGGGAGCCCCGTCGATCCATGCGTCGTCCACGGCCGGATCGGCATGCACCCAGCCGCGCCCGACGCAGGCGCCGAGGGTGAACCCGAACGCGGCCGACGAGACCTCTCCGACGCGCTGGCCATCGCGAAGTATCGACTCGCCGTGAAACAGCATCCGCTCGGGATCGTCGAGCCTCAGGTGGACGAGGCGGCGCGACAGCGGCAGGGTGCGAGCTGCCGCCACGGCGTCGCGTCCGACGAAGCCTGCAGCGGTGCGCGTCCCCACCGTGAAACCCAGCCCCGCCTGCCACGGGGTGTCCATGGGACCGATGTCGTGCCCCCAATGCACGTATCCCTTCTCGCTCCGCAACGAATCGAGCGCGTGGAATCCCGCGTGGCGCAGATCGAACTCCGCACCCGCGTCGAGGATCGAGTCGTAGATGCCCGCGGCGAACTCGGTGGGCACGAAGAGCTCCCACCCGAGCTCTCCCACGAACGACAGGCGCAGCGCGGTGGCTCGCGCCATCGCCACGTCGATCTGTTGCGCGGTGCCCCACCCGAACGCCGCATCGGAGACATCCTCTTCGGTCAGTCGCCGAAGGAGCTCCCGGGATCGCGGCCCCATGATCGCTAGCACGGCGTACCCGCTCGTCACATCCGTCACGACCGCCTCAGCTCCGTCGGTAGCCACGCGGTCCAAGAGCGCGCCGACCCGGACCTGTGCGAGCGTCGGCGCCACGACGAGGAACCGATCGGATGCCAGGCGCGTGACGGTCAGATCCATCTCGATGCCGCCACGTTCGTTCAGCAGACACGTGTAGACGACCTTGCCGGACTGCACCTCGAGGTCCGCGGAGCACAGCTCCTGTAGCCTCGCGGCCGCCCCCCTGCCCTGAACCAGGAACTTCGCGTACGTCGAAAGGTCGAACAGCGCGACGCGCTCCCGAGCGGCCGCACACTCGTCCGCGACGAACGGAGCCCAGCTCTGCGTGCCGAACGAGTAGTCGGCGACCGGCTCCGCGCCGGCGGGAGCGAACCACATCGCCCGTTCCCATCCGGCGGCCTCGCCGAAGGATGCGTTGGCGCGCTCGAGCTGATCGTAGAGGGGCGTCCTGCGCACGCCGCGGGCGACACCGGGCTGCCAGTGCGGCCAGTGCATCCCGTAGAGACGACCGAGGCTCTCACGGGTGCGTTCGAACAGGTACGCGGGATTGTCCTGGAACCGGGCTACGCGAGCGGGAGATACCTCGACCAAGTCCTGCTGCGGCGCACCCCCGGCGATCCACTCCGCCAAGGCCCTCCCCGCTCCGGGTGCGTAGATCACGCCCTGCGAATTGAACCCACACGCCAGGAAGAACCCCCGAAGGCCCGGTGCCTCACCGAGATAGAAGTTCGCATCGGGGGTGAAGCTCTCCGGCCCGTTCAGGAAGTGCTCGAACCCGAGGTGCTCCAGCTCGGGGAGCCGCTCCTTCGCGCGACCGAGGGGCAGCGCGAAATGGTCCCAATCGGGACCGAACTCGACGAACCCGTCGTCCCGTGGGATCGACCCGACCGGCCGCGGTTTGCCGTTCGGCTCGAAGGCGCCGATCACGAAGCGGCCCAGATTGTGTCGCACGTAGAAATATCCGTCGAGGTCGCGCAGGATCGGCAACCGCTCCTGCGCGCCCAGGGCGGGCTCGGTCATCACGTACATGTGCTCGGCGGCAAACAAGGGCACCGTTACGTCCACGGACCTCGCGAGATCTCGGGCCCACAATCCCGTCGCGTTCACGATGATCTCGGTCTCGATGTCGCCCCGATCCGTACTGACCCCGACCAGGGCGCCCCGCTCGGTGCGCACCCCGGTCACCTTCGTCGTCTCGAACAGACGGGCGCCCGCGTCCATCGCTCCTTTGGCGAGCGCCAAGGTGGTATCGCCCGGATTCAGGGTTCCGTCGTGCGGGAACACGGTGCCGCCGATCAGATCGTCCGTCGCGATCGGCGGCCACCAGTCGCGCAAGGACGCGACAGGCAACACCTCGGCGTCGATCCCGAAGTCGCGGGCCATAGACACGCCGTAGCTGATCTCGGTCATGCGCTCCGGTGTTCGAGCCACAGTGAGCGCCCCGACGCGCTTGAAGCCCGTCGCGACGCCCGTCTGCTCACCCAGTCGCTCGTACAGGGTCGGTGCGTAGCTCGACAGCGCCGTGAGCGCGTGTGTAGGGCGAACCTGTGCGACGAGACCGGCCGCGTGCCAGGACGTCCCCGAGGAGAGCCGATCTCGTTCGAGGACCACCACGTCGGTCCAGCCAAGCTCCCCGAGGTGATAGGCGACGGAGCACCCCACGATGCCGCCCCCGACGATCACGACACGAGCCCGGGAGGGCAGTTCACCGGCTTCGACGCCGCCGAACGCCTCTGCGCCGCGCTTGGACATCATGTTCTCGGGATCCGGCATCGGGTTCCTTCGGTGGCTCTGACCGATCTCAGCCGTTGTGGCATGTGCGGGTCGGGCGCACACGCTATCACCGAGGTCGAGCGCGGCTGCACGAACACGAGGAGCGAGCGGAGTACCGTTCTGCGGATGAGCGAGGTGTACGAGGCGGGAGACATCCGGGCGACGGCCGACCCGGCTGCGTACGCGAACACCGCCTCGGGAGCCCCGGTCGCCGACGATGCGCCGATCGAGATCCGCTCCCTCGAACCGCACGAGGCGATCGACCTGTGCGAAGCGATCTGGCGGTCCTACGGTCCCTCCTACGACAGTGACTGGGTGTACCGGCCCGCGGAGGTGGCTGAACGGCTCCGCCGAGGCGCGCTCCGATCGATCGTCGGGATCTCCGAGGACGACGAGGTCGTCGGGCATGTCGGATGCACACTGACCGGCGGGGACGCAAACGTCGGGGAAGCAGGTCAGGCGGTCGTCGATCCTCGTTGGCGCGGTCACCACCTCTTCACGACGCTCAAGCGAACCCTCGCCGATCGCATGCGCGCAGACGGCTTCGCCGGGATCTTCAGTGAGGCGACGGCTGCGCACCCCTACAGTCAGAAGGCGAACGTCGAGCTGGGCGCGCAAGAGACTGGCATCCTCGTCGGCTACATCCCGGCGAGCGTCGACTACCGCGCGATCGAGGAGGGTCCTGCGCATCGCCGCTCGGTCGTCGTCTACTACCTCAAGCTGAACGACGGGCCCGAGCGCCCGATCTATGCTCCGCCCCGCCACCGGGGGGTTATCGATGCGATCACCCGTCGGGCAGCGCTGCATGGTCGGGTGGCAGTCGCGGATCGTGCGGGATCCGATGCAACCGTGCTTACCGAGCAGATCCGTTCCGATCACAACGCCGCGTTCGTCTCGATCGAGCGGACGGGACCCGACCTCGCAGAGGCCGTCGGGCGACGCCTCGAGCAGGAGCGAGCGCGTCGACTCGACTGTGTCTACGTCGACCTCCCGCTCGACGATCCGGGCACCCAGTCCTACGGGGACGACCTCGCTCGCCTCGGCTTCTTCTTCGGGGGGCTCTTCCCGAACCGGCGGCAGACGGGCGACGTGCTGCGACTGCAGTTTCTCAACGACCTACAAGCCGACGTCCGAGACATCCAGCTCGCGAGCGACGCCGGGCGCGACCTGCTCGAGTACGTTCTCGACGAGGATCGGGACGGATCGCGCCACGGCGACATGGACTAAGCTGCACCCCACGGATCGCGACGAGGCCGACGGAAGGAGGCGAGGATGCGCGAGGGAGCGGGCACGGCACTGGCGATCGCGATCGTGGCAGTGGCCCTTGTGACCTTGATGCCGTTGTTGATCGTCGTGCTCTTCTGGGTGTTCACGTCCGGGGTCGCCGTCGCGCGAAGCAACGATCCGGCTGCGACCTCCGCCCCCGCTCTGCTGATCGGCATGGTCGGGATCGTCGGGATGCTGACGATCCTTCTTGCCGTGGTCATGAAGCTGGTCGGCGGGTCGCTGACCCCTCCCAGCAAGAAGAAGCGGCTCGCTTTCGAACGAGCCGCCGAACCCGACGCGACGCCACCCCCAGCCTGACCCGGACGGGCTCGCGCTACCGACCCCCGGCCGCCGCCTCCACCACTTCTGCGGCAACGTCGAAGCGCCCGAACTGCGGCATCAGGTAGATGCCCGACGTCGCGGGATGCGCTCGGAGATCTCGGACGAGATCCACGGCCATCGCCGTGCCGGTCGCGATGTCGTCCTCGCTGCGCATCCGCTCCAGGACCTCGCCGGGGATCGTAACGCCCGGCACCTCGTTGTGGATGAACTCGGCATGGCGCCGTGAGGCGAGAGGGAGCACGCCGGCAAAGATCTTGATCGGGAGTGCGCCGAACCGCTCCTCATACGCCTCGACGAGTCGCTCCAATCCGTCGATCCCATACATCGGCTGGGAGAGCGCGAACCGGGCACCGGCGTCCGCCTTCTTCTTGAGGAGCTTGACCTCTCGATCCAGATCCGGCGCCGCCGGGCTCAAGGCGCACCCGACGACAAAGCTCGTCGGCTCCCCGATCGAGGAGCCCGCGTGATCGGTCCCCGTGTTGAACCGTTCGCAGACGAGGGCCATCAGCCCGGTCGGCGTCACGTCGACGACGTCGGTGCCGTGCGGGTAGTCCCCGATCGTGACGGGATCGCCCAGACACACGAAGAGGTTGCGAACCCCGAGCGCGTGGATCCCCAGCAGGTCACCCTGCAGTCGCAGAAGGTTGCGCCCGCGCGTCGGAAAATGCAGCACCGTCTCCACGCCCACCTGCTCCTGGATCGCACGACACGCTGCCCAGGGACTCATCCGCATCTTCGCCATCGGTGAATCCGCAACATCGATCACGTGCGCGCCCGCTTCCACGAGGGTTTGCGCGGCGGCGACCAGCCGCGCCGCCGAGTGCGATCGGGGCGGCTCCATCTCCACCGCGATCGTGAACTCGTTTTCGGAGAGACGGAGAGCCAACGCGGACTCCGAGTCTGCGACAGCGTACGGATCCGGAGCGGGTTCGTCGGCGATCCTGACGTCCGCCGTGTGTGGCATCGCCGGCCGTTGCTCCAGGACACGTGCCATCGCCCGCAGATGCTCGGGACCGGTGCCGCAACAACCACCGAACACCGCGACACCCTCGTCGAGAAGCTCGCCCGTCAGTTGGGCGAAGTACTCGGGTGTCGCCGGGTAGAGGAACCGTCCTCCGACCTGCTGGGGTCCACCGGCGTTCGGCTTGACCGATAACGGCGTATCTCCGGCGAGTGGCCGGATCCGTCGGATCAGTCGCAGGGCCTGCGCAGGACCTTGGCCGCAGTTGACGCCGATCGAGTCCACTCCGATCTCGCAGAGCCGGTGCGCGACCTCCTCCGGTGGCGAGCCGAGCACGGTTCGATCGTCCGTCGTGAACGTCGCCGAGGCGATCAGCGGGATCGCCGGAGCCGCCGAGCGCGCCGCCAGCACCGCCTGCTCGAGTTCGTCGAGATCCGTCTGTGTTTCGACAACCAGCAGATCGACGCCTGCGGCAACGAGCGCCGCCGCGTGCTCCTCGTACACCGCGAAGGCCTCGGCCGGAGCGACCCGACCGTAGGGGGCCAGCCAGACACCGAGCGGACCCATCGAACCTGCGACGAGTACATCCGAAGTCGCGTCAGCCACTCCTCGAGCCAGGCGCACGCCGGCGGCCGCGAGCTCACCGACCCTGCGCGTGTCCACGCCGTGGCGCGCGAGCTTGAACCGGTTCCCCCCGAAGGAGTTCGTCCACAGGATCCGCGAGCCCGCATCCACAGCTGCTCGATGCACCTGCACCACGAGGTCGGGCCCGTCGACGTTGAGCAACTCGAAGCACGACGCAAGGGCGATCCCTCGCTCGGCGAGCGCCGTCCCCATGCCGCCGTCGGCGAGCACGGGACCCGCTCGCACCAGATCTGCGAACCCGGAGCGCTCCATCGAGGCAATGCTCTCAGACGATGACCACCGGCCTCGCGCGCGGCGGAGGACATCTCGAGCTTCGACGCCTCCAACGAGTGGTCCTTCGGATCACGGCGGATCGCGTGATCCGCAAGCAAGCTAGATCCGGACGAGATGCGGGGCCGGCGCTGGTGCGTCGGCCC
>JBBDWR010000001.1:36940-42109 GCA_040902745.1 Actinomycetota bacterium
GGGGGGGGGGGGGGGGGCCCCCCCCCCCCCCGCGATCGCCGAGTGCCCCCTCAGCGAGTTCTTCAGTTGCTCGCGCGCCTATTCGACAGCCTTGTAGTACGGGTCCGCTCCCATATCGGAGAGCGCGTTGGCGGCCTGCGCCGACGTGTCGAACTTCCAGACACAGTTGGGTTCGCTGGTGCCCACCGAGTGGTAGTAAAGGATCGTGTGGAACTGTTCCCATCCGGGCTGCTTCAACAGCGTGGTCATGTCGCTGAGCCACGTGGCCTTGCGTCCCGCGTTGTCCCGATCCTCGACCGTTGCATACTCCGCCAGCATCAGTTCCTTGTGTGGGTGGCGCTTGCCGAACACGCGGATCGGGTCGAGCGAGAATTCCGCATCGCGCCACGGATAGTCGTCCTCCTGGCAGTCGTACCAGTTGTACGGATCCGCACCGATCTCGTCTACGTAAGGGTTACCCGGGTACCACTTCTTCGCGTACCGGTCGTCTGACGGCGACGTACGGAACGCCCACCCGGTCATCACCCACGTGTAACGGACATTCGTCGCGCCGACACTATCGAACACATCGTGGATCTTGCGCCAGGCAGCCTTGAAGTCCTCGTTGGTCCCCATCGTACGGCTCGCCTGAGCCTCGGGCTCGTGATTGAAGATGAAGTAGATCGGTTGTCCGAAGTTGCGGAATCGGTTCCCCATCTGGACCATGTCGGAGTAGAGCTGATCCCCTGGCTGCGCGGTCGCGATGTCGTTCCACTTGATTATCTGGCCGTTGTACCGCATCGACTTGACCGACAGGTACATCGTATGGCCGGTGTTCGCCAGCCACTGATGTGAGTTCGAGGGGAACGCGACCCCCCACTTCTCGTAGACGCGGACAGCCGCCAGCTCACGGCCGAGATCCGCCTCGGTGCTCAAGACGTTCTCCTGCATCGTCTCGGTCGAACTCGACCCGACGTTCGTGCCGAACATGATCTCCGGCGTCACATCGGCCGCCTCGGCCGCTTTGGAGGTCCCGTCAGAACTCGGGACCAGCGACGCGACGAGCGTCAACGCGAAGACTACGAGCAATACCCGTGTCGTTCCTCGCATGGAGTACCTCCCCCTTTTCACGATCCGAGGTCACCTGCGGACCATCCGTCCACCTTCGAAGGTGACTCGTTCTTGCTACCTCCCCGATATCGGCAGGGGATGCCGCCGTCCTAAGCGAACTACCGAGTTTCGGGTACGGAATCGGTCGCGCGGTTCGGATCGCCGGCGTAGCCCCGGGCGATCGAGACGTTCGTCATCCCCCGAAGGGGGGACGACGCGGCAACGGCCACCGCAAGGAAGTCGCTCGTCGGAGGTTCCGGCTCACGGGTGACGCAACGCTCCGATCCCGGGAAGATCGACCTATGAGCGATCGCGTATGGAACTTCTCGGCGGGCCCGGCCACGCTGCCGGAGCGCGTGTTGGCTGAAGCGCGCGAGGGGATCCACGAGCTCAGCGGTTCGGGCATGTCGATCCTGGAGATCAGCCACCGCTCGCCGGCATTCCAGGACGTGATCGCCGAGGCGGAAGCCGAACTGCGTGCGCTGCTGGGGATACCCGACAGCTATGCGGTGCTCTTCCTCCAAGGCGGAGCGAGCCTGCAGTTCTCGATGGTCGCCATGAACCTGCTCCGCGGGCGAACACCCGGCGCGGACTACGTCGTCACGGGGTCGTGGGGAGCGAAAGCCGTTTCGGAGGCTCGCCACGAAGGCTCCCTAAGGATCGTCTGGAGCGGCGAGGACGAGGGGTTCACCCGCGTTCCTCGTCCGAACGAGCTCCGTATCACGGATGACGCGGCGTACGTCCACTTCACGTCGAACGAGACGATCCAGGGGGTGCAGTGGCAGTCCGAACCCGACACGCCCGACGGTGTGCCCCTCGTGTGCGACATGTCGAGCGACTTCCTTTCACGACCGATCGAGATCGATCGCTACGGCGTGCTGTTCGCCGGCGCACAGAAGAACGCCGGACCTGCAGGCGTCACCGTCGTCGCACTCCGCAGGGAGCTCCTCGATCGCGTTCCCGACGGTCTGCCGTCGATGCTCGACTATCGCACGCAGGAGAAGTCCAAGTCTCTGTACAACACTCCTCCCACATTCGCGATCTACGTGGTGATGCTCGTGGCGCGATGGCTCCGCGATGAGATCGGCGGACTCGGCGAGATGGCGTCGCGCAACGCGGAGAAGGCGGGGCTGCTCTACGACGCGATCGACGGGAGCGGCGGCTTCTATCGAGGGCATGCTGATCCCTCGAGCAGGTCGAGGATGAACGTCACCTTCCGCCTTCCCTCCGAAGACCTGGAGAGGCGGTTCCTCGATATCGCGGCCGAGCGGGGACTCCTCGAACTCAAGGGGCATCGAAGCGTCGGAGGACTCCGGGCGTCGATCTACAACGCGATGCCGCTCGAGGGTGTTCGGACGCTCACCGAACTCCTCGAGACCTTTCGCGCCGAGCATACCTGATCACTTCTTCTTGCGCTTCTTCTGCTTGCCCTTCTTCGTCGGAGCGGTTCCCGCCTTGGCGGCTTTGCCCTCCTTCGACTCCCTGACCGGCGACTCCGCGCGCCGGGGTTCGTCCGACAGCATGACGACGCTTCCGGCGGCCGGGCGGAACATGGTCTGCCGCCCGTCGTCCCACCGAACCCGATACCGCACGCTGATGCCGCTCGAGATGATCTCGAGGACCTCGCCGTGCCGCTGCGGGGCGCCGACCTTCTCGCTGTCGACCGTGATCCGTGCGCCATGTGTGGAGGACATCGATGCATCACCTCTGGGTCTCGGGGGTCGGAACTCGAACGGTCCAGCCCCCATCTTAGGGGCGTCAGCGAAGCTCTAGCGGACGACGATACGCGACGAGCGCGACGTCCCCTCCCAACAGCCGCTCCGCCTGTTGGAGCCTGGCCACATCCTCGATCGAGAGATCGGCCGCGCGGATCGTTCGGCACAGCTCTCGAGAGGCCCCTTCGGGGAGCGCGTGCAGACCGCGCCGATAGACGACGATGTGCGCGTCGATACGATCCTCGAGTCCGTCGACGATGTCGCGCAGACCGCCGTCGAGGGGCACGAGACCGTCCAGATCCAGGGTCTCTCGAACCTCACCGGGGAGGTCCTCGAGGAGCACCGGCAGCGCCGCAGCCTCGGGGGAGCTCATCTCATCCCCGGGTTGTGCCTGGTCATGTCTTGGCGAGGTCGAACTCGTTGCCCTCGGGATCGGCCATGTTGACCCACGTGTAGCCCTCGAGTTCCTGTGCGTCGCGAAGCTTTTTGCCACCGAGCGTCTGGACCTGGGCGACGGCGGCATCGAGATCCGTGGTGATCAGCTCGAGATGCATGCGGTTCTTCCCCGCCTTGCCGTCGGCGACCTTCTGGAAGGCCAGCGGCGTCGCATCCGCGCTCGCCTTCAGCAGGACGAAGGCGTCGCCGCCCACCCGCGACTCCTCTTCGGTTCCCAGAACCGCACACCAGAACGTCGAAGGCGCATCCGGGTCGTTCGCGTCGAGTACCACGAACTGCACATCGGCGATCGTCATCGTCGTCGGTCCTCCTCGATCGTCTCGGCGGGCTCGAGAGCCGTCGCGGGGGACGATACCCCGGCGGTCCGCGATCGCGCACCTCGAGCTGACTACCCAGTCCCCCGTACGCAGGACGGCGGATGCGGCGTGCGGGCGATCGTGCCTACGCTTGGATCGCGGGTCGAAGCCCTCCGGCAGGAGGTCATCACCCGATGGCACCACGCTATCCCCCGGACGGGGACCCCCGCCCCACGCAGGATTCGGGCCTTCTGGGACTCGTCTTACGCCGCCCGGGTACCGATAACCGAGTAGGAGCGTTCCGCCCGTGGAGCGCGCATGCTCAAGGAGCACGATCGAGCGATGGTGAAACCGGACGGGATCTTGCGGGTCGTGATCGCCGCTGATTCGGCGATGCATCGCGACATCGTTCGGTTCTTCCTGAACGAGGACGGCTTCGAGATCGTCGGCGACGCCGCCCGCGCCGAAGACGCCGCGTGGATGGCCGCGAAGTTCGGCGCCGACGCAGTGATCCTCCAAGAGACGATCGCCGCCGACGAGGCCCAGGAAGCGATCCACCGCCTACGCACGGAGGCCCCTGCAACCGCGATCGTCGTCTTCACGCCCGAGGGCTCTTCCGGTCCGGCGAACAGCGCCGCGCTCGGTGCGGATGCCTATCTCGAGGAAGGGGTCGGCCTCGTCGATCTCGCCTTGCTCCTGCGCTCCCTCGGCGGTGTCCAAGGGATCGAACCGATCCGCGTGCCGGATGTGGCGCCGGTGCCGCCCGTACCCGTTGGCATCGGTGCAACCGGGAGCCGGGCCGAAGCTGCCCCCCTCGTTCCGGAGTTCGGTCTCGATGCGAAGCGGCGTCGCCGCTCGATGTCGAGCCGGGCCTCGATCTGGCTCGGAGGTGGCCGCCAGCGACTCGTGCCCGTGCTGGCGGGCGCCGCCGCTTTGCTGCTGGCGGTCGCACTGGTAGCGTCGCGATCCTCACTCGGCGATGCGCTGTTCCCGCAGCAAGCGGGCGCCCCGCAGGTCGCCGGTTTGGTCAACGGCCCGGATGCGTCGGTGTACGTGGAGGCTTCCTTCAACCGGCTCGATGCACTCGTCGTGAGCTTGCAAGGATTCGACGTCGAAGAAGCGCCGCGTCTCGCCCGAGAGCTCGTCGAAGAGCGCGCCCGCGCGGTTGAATCTGGTGCCACGGAGGCCGCGATCGCAGAGCTCGACCAGATCGTGGAGGCCAAGCTGCGACCGGTGATCCGAACGGCCCCCGAACGGGTTGCGGCTGCCGTGCTGACGATCCTTGCCCCCGTCTATCCCTGGGCGGAAGAGGATCTTGGAGACTTCATCGCCGACGGCATCGTGCCACCGGAAACGGTGATCCCGAACGATGCGTTCGCGGATCCCACCGGGACCGACGACGCGACGGCGTCCGCGACCACGTCCGATCCGGGCCCCAGCACCAATACCAGCGGCGCCGGCCCGGGCGCGGGCGATCAGAATGGCGGCGGGAGTCAGGACGGTAGTGGGAACGACAACAACAGCGGTGGGAACCAGGACGACAACGGCGGGAACGACAACGGCGGGAACGACAACGGCGGGAACGACAACGGCGGGAACGACAACGACGGGGA
>JBBDWR010000001.1:42209-55386 GCA_040902745.1 Actinomycetota bacterium
CGACGACGGGGACGACGACGGGGACGACGACGGGGACGACGACGGGGACGACGACGGGGACGACGACTGCCCCGGCAACGGAGGCGGCAACCACTCCGGGAACCCCCATTGCGACGATGACGACGAGTGTCCGGGCAACGGGGATGGCAACCACTCCGGGAACCCCCATTGCGACGATGACGATGACTACGACGGCGATCGCGGCGCTGTCAGCTTGGTCCTTGCCGTGCTCGGGGTCGGGCTGATCCCGCCCATGCGACTTCGCCGCCGGCGCTCCCGCCGGTCCTGACCGCGGACTCCTTGCGCGAGCATCCGTTCCAGCGCGAACCGATCCGGGCCTTCAAGCAGGATCGACTGCGGGCCGATGCACCAAGAGTCATGGGTACCCCTACACCCGGCACGGGATCGCTTCCTTCGCTGACGGCGCAGGAGGATGACGCACGTCCTTCGGCTGATCCACTCTTCGGACGCCTGTTCCGCGGCACCCATGAGGGGCTCGCGATCGTCGTCCTGGGAGACGGGAAGATCCTCGAGGCGAACGACGCCTTCCTCCGCCTGACCGGACTCGATCGCGCACAGGCGATCGGCGTGTCGTCGTTCGACCTCGGACTCTGGGCTGATCTCGGCGGTGAGGGCTCCGCGCGAGCGATCCTCGCCGAACGGACCTGGGTCGAAGACCTCCTCTCCCATGTCGTGCACCCGAACGGCGAGGTATCGACCCTGCGGCTCTCCGCGGAGATGCTCGCTCAGGGGGAAGAAGAGCAACCGCTGATCCTCGTCCGAGCGACGGAGGCCTCAAGCCTGGTCGGATCAGACCGATTCCGAGTGCTCCGGGAAGCGGAGGCACGCTACCGGGCCCTGGTGGAGCAGCTTCCCGCGATCGTGTACACGGAGGCTCCCGACGAGAAGAGCCCGACCGGCTTCCGGGACGTCTACATCAGCCCGCAAACGGTGGACAAGCTCGGCTACACGGCACAGGAGTGGCAGAACGACCCGACCCTATGGCAGCGATGCACCCACCCGGAAGATCTACCGGGGCTGCTCGCGGAGGAGGAGCGGACCGCCGAGACCGGGGAGACCTTCTCCTTCACCTACCGGATGATCGCGCGCGACGGAGGCATCGTGTGGTTCCACGACGACGCCGTCTGCGTCCGAGACCCCCAGACAGACCGGGACGTGTGGAAAGGCATCATGCTCGACATCACCGAGCAGAAGATCGCGGAGGAGCATCTCCGAGAAGCTGAGGCACGATATCGGACGCTGATCGAGCAGATGCCCGCGATCGTCTATCGATCGGAGAACACCCCTGCGGGCGACTGGCTCTATGTGAGTCCGCAGATCGAGCGGATCCTAGGCTTCACCGCAGAGGAGTGGCTGCTGCATCCGCATCCCTTCGCCAGCTTCTGCCACCCAGAGGACCTCGCAAGGATCCGGGACGCGGAGGAACAGGCCTTCAGCACAGGCGAGTCGTTCCGCAACGAGTACCGGATGCGCACCAACGACGGGCGATGGCGTTGGATCCTCGACGAGGCCGAAGTCGTCCACGACGCCAACGGGAACCCGGCGCACCTGCAGGGGCTGATGTTCGACATCACCGAGCGAAAAGCGGCGGAAGAGCGGATCCGCAAGGCCCTGGAGCGAGAGCGGGCCGCGAACCAGCGGCTGGCCGAGCTCGACGCCTTGAAGAACACGCTACTGCACACCGTCTCCCACGACCTCCGCACACCGCTGACCGCGATCCATGCGGCGGCGGGAACGCTCATGGATCTCAACGACCGGCTGACCGATGCCGAGCGTAACGACCTGTTCGTCACACTGCTGACTCGTTCGGATCGGATGGAGGAGCTGTTGAGCGACTTGCTCGATCTCGATCGACTCGACCGCGGAGTGGTCGAGCCTCGTCGCGATCTCGTTGACCTCGCCGAGCTGGTCCCGGCCGTACTTGCGAAGTGCGACGGACTCGACGGGAGAACCATCGAAGTTCACATCCCTCCCCTCGAGGCTCTCCTGGACCGAACCAAGACCGAGCGCATCGTCGAGAATCTCGTCACGAACGCGGTGCACTACACATCGAGAAAGGTGCCGATCCGAGTCTTCGCGGAACGCGCACTGGGTGGGGACGACCACCACGACGCTGTCCTGCTGACCGTCGAGGATGAGGGACCCGGAGTGGCGGACGAGGTCAAAACCGAAATCTTCGAACCGTTCCGGCGAGGTCCCGCCGGCGAGCAGGGACCGACCGGAACGGGGATCGGTCTCTCACTCGTTTCGAGCTTCGCGCAACTCCACGGCGGACGGGCCTGGGTCGAGGATCGTCCGGGTGGTGGAGCGCGCTTCTGCGTGCTTCTGCCCTCCGGTGATGGGGGCGCATTCGGGTGACGCCTCGGTCAGCCGCACTCTCGTGATCCTGCGCCGTGGAACGACGACCCCTCGATGGGAAGCAACTCCCACGCGTGGGGATCGGATGCGAGCGGTGCTTGGATCAGCCGGCCGGCGACCGAACCGGCACCGCGCTCCGATAGGTCGAGAGGACATCTCGGAACTCGTCGCTCTCGAGCACGCTTGAGGGCACAGGACCGAAGACTCCCCGCGCGATGGCGTCGTAGAGACCGCCGGTGGAGCCGGGGTCGGTCATCGCCTGCTGATCCGCCAGCGCGAGCATCTCCGGCGGGAGCAGCGTCGCTCCCGACTCGGCGGTTGTCGGCATCACCATGCGGGCGGGCTCGCCTGCGTCCCCTCCTGGCAGCACCATGAGGGCCGAGATCGCCCAGCGCTCCGGCTCATCCGTGGGCCGGTTCACCAAACACCCACCCGCTCGCCGGCGCTGACAGTATTTGCCGCGAGGCTTGACCCACATCGTCGCGCCGCCGCCGCCGTCCATATTGATCGCCCAGGTCGCGCCGAGTTTCTTGAACTCGTTCGCGAAGCGCTCGAGGTTGACGCCCACCGACCACCCCGGCCGGCGCCCGTCGACGACCACGATGAAGATCTTGCAGGTATCCGTCGTCTTCTCGGTCGCGCAGCCCTTGTTGAAACCGACCCCCGTGCGGGGGTTCCTGGCACAGAAGTACCCGAGCGCGCAGCCACCTTTGGGAGCGACGTTGCGGGGCTTGCCGTCCCCGTCCGGATCGGTCAGCAGCTGCGGCGAGCCGCCGATCACGTCGGCAACTTTCTTCCAACCGACCGTCCAGCGGATATCGATCGTGTCGCCATCCTTCAAGGGCTTGATGAAGTTCGCCGCCTGCGTCGAGCCGCGTTTCGTGCCGACCACGATCGCGCCGAGACCGGCGAAGTTCGTCGGGTTCCCGTCGGGGCACGGGTCGTTCCAGGTCTCCGCCACCCGCATCGTTCGGGTCACGCCGTCGTCGTCGACGCGCCGACGGCCCTCCGCCCCGTCGACCGGGACCAAGCGAACCGAGCACAGTCCCGGGCCGGGCTTCTGCTTGTTGCCGCCCACGGGGGTCCACACGGCGATGTGACCGCCTTTGCCCTCTCCGGAGTTCCACTGGTCGATCAGGAAGTTCTGCCCGTTGCCCTCGAGCGGCCTTCCGAAGCCCTTGGGTCCCGGGCGCTGAGCGTAGGCGCGCAGCTCGTCGTGGGCGAGGGAGAACGCCACGCCGGTCTGCCGTCCGGCCGTTCGAAGATCTCCGTCCTCCGCGCTGGTGTGCACGGGGTAGCCGTCCTTCGCGAAGTCGCCGTTGACCGCAGCGAGGGCGTTGTAGTTGGATCCGATCTTGCTCGTGGGCGTGTAGCCCCCGAATACGTTCGACGCCGCGCCCACGTCGACCGACGCGTTCTGCTTCTGCGGATCGGTGACCGTGATGATCCGCATCCGCACGGGACCGTCCGAATACGCCTTGGTCGTGAGCGTGACGCCGGGCTTGAGCTTGTAGCTGCGCTTGCTCACGCGGGCAGACGCCCCGCCGGCAGGACCGAACAGCACGAGTGACAAAGCGAGTGCCAGACCGAGACTCAGGATCGAGCGGGCGGTCCGGCGTGGGGAGGAGCTTTTCGTTCGGCCCACGGGTCTATCCCTCCTAGCTTCCGTGGTCGACAGCCACACCAGAACGACCGAGGATAGCGAGGAAGGACTAGTCATGGAACCCCGACCAAAGTCCTAGTAAGCACGCCGTCCCCAGGACTTCCGGATTCGGACGCCCACCGGACGCCCCCGGGCCACGCTCAGGTCGTTTTCGACCTGCGCCGATACACCCCCTACGGACACCTGCCGTCACGTCGCCCAGGAGGAGCCCACCGTGCTGTCCGCCCGCCCGATCCCCGACCAGTCCGGCACACAACCGGGATCCGGGTCCCCGGCTGCGGTCACCGGCGCCCCGCCTATCACCCACGCGGGTGCCGACGCCGACCGACGCACCGCACTCCTCGCCGCCGTGGCCCGGATCGCGCAGCGATTCGTCCGCGAAGACGACTGGCGCGCAGCCGTCCCCGGCGCCCTGGCAGAGCTCGGCGAAGCGGCGGGGGTCGGTCGCGTCTACGTGTTCGAGAACCACGCCGGTCCCGAAGACAGGGTGCACCACAGCCTTCGGTTCGAATGGCTCGCCGACGACGTTCACGGGTTCATCGACGATCCGTCGATGCAGAACATGCCTATCGGGAGGGATCCGGTCCCGGCTGGTTCGATGAGGTCGCCGCCGGCCGGACCGTCTGCACCTCGATGGCGGAAGAAACCGATCCCCACAAGCGCGCCTCGATGCAGCGATGGGGGATCATCTCGATCGCCGTCGTCCCGATCCACGTCCAGGGCTCGTGGTGGGGATACGTGGCCTACGACGACGTGGAGACACCGCGGCCATGGACGGCGGGCGAACTCGACGCGCTCCGGACGGCTGCCGGTCTCATGGCTGCGGCGATCGAACGCCGCCGGGATCGCCTCCAACGCCATGCCGCCGCTGAGAAGTATCGTGCCCTCGTCGAGCAGGTGCCCTCCGTGGTCTACGCCGAGTATCTCGACGGCCCCGAGGGAGACGAGATGGGCGAGAGCTACATGAGCCCCCGGGTGACCTCGCTGTTCGGCTACTCGCCTCAGGAATGGCTCGACGTCCGTACCTTCTGGAACGACATCGTCCACCCTGAGGACTTCGCCCGACTGCGTGCGCTCGCCGACCGCTCCCTCGAGCAGGGCGATCCGTGGCACGTCGAGTATCGGATACGCCGCGGACGGACGGGTCCGTTGGGTCCTCGACGAAGCCACGATGCTCGCCGACCCGTCGGGGGAACCGTTCGTGTGGCAGGGGGTCGTGACCGACATCACCGAAGCCAAGAACGCGGAGGCGGACCGCCGTAAGCTCCTCAGGCCCGTGGTCGAGGCGCAGGAACAAGAGCGACGCCGGATCGCCTCCGACGTGCACGACGACCAGATCCAAAAACTCACCGCCGTCAGTCTGCGGCTGCAGACCTTCCGGCGGCACGTGAAAGGTGAGCAGGCGTTGGACGACCTGCGCGCGCTCGAACAGACCGTCGGACGCGCGATCGAGAGCCTGCGTCACCTCCTCTTCGAACTCCGACCGAAGCTGCTGGACGACGTCGGACTCACGGCCGCCTTGACGCAGTACGCGCGCCGAGCGGAACTGGAGTCGGGGATCGCGCACGTCGTGGTCGGGGATCTCGAGGTGGAACCCCCATCCGAGGTGCGCGGTGTGGCCTACCGGATCGCACAGGAAGCGCTCTCCAACGCACGGCGCCATGCGGACGCCGATCAGATCGAGGTACAGCTCCTGAGCGTTGACGACGCCGTGCTCGTGCGAGTGATCGACGACGGAGCCGGATTCGATCGGCGATCCAGCGAGGAGGTCGAGGGACATCTCGGCCTGTCGACGATGCGGGAGCGTGCGGAACTCGCGGGTGGGTGGTGGCGGATCCGGTCGACGTCCGGGCGCGGAACGACCGTGGAGTTCGGACTGCCGCTGCACCCACGATAGGCTGGACCACGATCCCGAGCCGACGGCCCGGACAGAACGGATGGTTCCCATCACGCGACATCCACATGCTGCTCCCTTGCTGCTGTTCGCCGCACTCGCCTCGGTTTTGGCTGCCGCGATGCCGGGAGCGCAGGCCGGTGGCGCGCTCGATGCCGCGGAGGTCTCGATGACGATGGGTTCGACCACAGTGGCGTCGGGTGGGTGCACCACGACGACGATCTCGGTGGATCCGGACAAGACGGGTCAGCAGGTCCAACTGCAGCGACGCACGCGCGAGGGTTGGAGAACCCTGTCCACCGCCGTGCTCGGGTCGGGGTCGACGGTGACACTTCGACGGTGCTTCGGCTGGTCGGATCTGGGCAGCGTGCGTCTTCGAGCCCGGTGGCCCAAGCAGGATGCGTCGAACGCCACGGGGATAGGCCCCGTACGGACGGTGCGCGTTGTTCGCGCAAAGTGGATGCGCCGAGTCGACCGGCTCGTTCGGGGACGCGCGATCGGCGTCTCCGTCGGGGTGGGAACGGTCGCCGGTAACCCGGACGACGACGCCTATCTGTACCGGCGTGCGGACGGGACCCGTCGCACACCCGCGTCCAACGAGAAGCTTCTGCTGTCGATGGCCGCGCTCGAACGGTTCGGATCGAGCCACATCTTCCCGACGAAGGCGGCCGCAACGGGCGCCGGAGACGGCGTGGTCGGGAACCTGTGGATCCTCGGCACCGGGGATCCGGAGGTCGGCGGAGGCAGAATGCACGTGCTCGCCCACCGGCTGCGCGACGCGGGGCTTCGTCGCGTGCGTGGACGGGTCCTGGGAAGCACCGGGGGGTTTCGCCGCGACTGGTGGGCGAAGGGGTGGAAGCGGTTCTTCCCCGACGTCGAGATCCCGTTGCCCACGGCACTGACCTGGCGAGGGAACCGGGTCCGTGGTCACCACATCCGGGATCCGGAGCGCCGGGCGGCCGCCGCTCTCACCCAGGAGCTGCGACGGGCCGGGATCGTCGTGAAGGGACGGCCGGGTGCCGGCAAGCCGCCGGGAGGACTGCCGCTGGTCGCACAGGCCCGGTCTCCTGTGTTGTCGACGCTGCTTCGCCACCAGAACGTGCACTCACGCAACTTCTTCGCCGAGGTCCTCGGAAAGGCTCTTGGGGCGGATCGCTTCGGCCACCCCGGAACCATCCGGAAGGGAGCGCGCGCGATCGAGGCGTTCGGACGAACGCACGGTGTTCGCGTCCGCTCCTTCGATTCCTCAGGACTGTCGTACGCGAATCGGGTCGCGCCGGGCGGGATCGTGCGGCTGCTCTGGGCCGCCGAGGAGCAGCCGTGGCTGGGCGCGCTGCGATCCAGTCTTCCCGCCGCAGGCCAAGGGACGCTGCGCGGCCGGCTGCGCGGAGTCACACTGCGAGCGAAAACGGGGACGCTCACCGACATCTCCGCGCTGTCGGGGTGGGTCTGGCTGGAACAGGAGGACCGCTGGGCCACGTTCTCGATCCTTTCGAGAGGCATGCGCAAGGACACGGCTTCGGGGATCGAAGATCGGATCGTGCGCGCGATCACCGGCGGAGCGCGCGTGCCCGACTGACCGCACGAGATCGGACCCACCTCGTCGCGCTCCCGTGATCTCGATGATGGGCGGGCTAGGCTCGCGCCGTGAGCACGGCAACGAAACTGCGCGCGCTCGCGGATGCAACGCCCGACTCGCGGGATCGATACGTCGACTTCCTGCGCGCGTTCAGCATCCTCGCGGTCGTGATCGGTCACTGGCTGATCGGCGTGATCTGGTGGCAGGGCGGCGTGATCCGTCAGACCAGCGCGATCGGGATCACGCCGTGGATGTGGCTCGCGACGTGGTTCTTCCAAGTGATGCCGCTGTTCTTCTTCGTCGGCGGGTTCTCCAACCTCGTCTCGTTGGAGTCGTCTCGCCGCCGTGGGGAACCTGTCGTTACGTTCCTGCGCAGCAGAAGCATGCGACTGTTGAAGCCGAGCGCGGTGTTCCTCGGCGTCTGGCTGGTCGTACAGATCGCCCTGCACCTGCTGAACATCGGTGGCGGTGCGGGTCCGACCGTGTGGGGCGACACGCATCTGTTGCGCGGCATGAAGCCACCCGGCGCCACGATCCCATTCGGACCGCTCTGGTTCCTCCCCGTTTACCTCGTCGTCATCCTGCTGGCCCCACCGATGGTGTGGTTGCACAAGCGGTTCGGCGTGTGGGTGCCGATCGCGCTGCTCCTCGCGATCGGCGCGGTCGACGCCGTGGGATTCGCCGGCGGTCATCCAGGGGTCCGCTACATCAACGTGTTGCTGGTCTGGTTGCTCCCCCATCAGTTGGGGTTCTTCTATGCAGATGGTCGGCTCGCGCGACTGTCGCGGGGCGTGCTCGCGGCGATGGCCCTGGTGGGCATCGCCGCGCTGATCGTGCTGACCAACCCTCCGTTGTTCCAAGCGCTCGGCGATGTCGGGCCACGATGGTTCTCCGGACTGCGTGCGTATCCGAAGAGCCTGCTCGGCACCGATCTGGAGCCGATCGCGAACACCTACCCGCCGACACTGCCGATGGTGGCGATGACGTTGTGGTCGATCGGCGTCGGGATGCTTCTGCGCGATCCTGCGAACCGATGGCTGCGCCGCACCGGACCGTGGATGGTCACGATCTACGTGAATAGCGTGATCATGACCCTGTACCTGTGGCACATGACCGCCTACCTGCTCGCGATCTTGGTGCTGTGGCCGCTCGGCTTCGGGCACCAGACCGAAAGCACCTGGCGCTGGTGGCTCGAGCGCCCGATCTGGGTCGTGGTTCCGGGCGCGTTCCTCGCGGTGCTGGTCGCGCTCTTCGGAAGGTTCGAGCGCCCCACCCGGGCATCCAGCACTTAGTTGTCGGCGTGCTCGCGCGGGTGCAGCAGGCCGAACGTGTAGCCCTCTGTGAGGGCCTCCCACGACGCCTCGATGATGTTGTCGCTCACGCCGACCGTGGTCCACTCGTGTTCGCCGTTGCTCATGTCGATCAGCACTCGGACGACGGCACCGGTGCCGATCGTCTCGTCCAGCACGCGGACGCGGTAGTCCTCCAGGCTCATGCGGCCGAGTTCGGGATACGCGTTCGCCAGCGCCTTACGCAGCGCGTTGTCGAGGGCGCCGACAGGACCCGCCCCTTCGGCGGTCTCGATGTGACGTTGTCCGCCTACCAACGCCTTCACGGTCGCCTCGGCGATCGCACCTTCGTCGTATCGCTCCTCCACCTCGGCCTTGTAGCTCTCGATCTCGAAGTAGTCCTGCTGCCATCCCTCTGCACGGCGCATCAACATCTCGAGCGAGGCATCGGCCAGGTCGAACGTGTAGCCCTTCGACTCCATCTGTTTCAGCTGTCCGACCAGCGTTCGGATCGCCTCGTCGTGCAACTGCAGCCCGTACTCCGACGCTTTCATCTTCAGGGTCGAGCCGCCGCCGAGATCGCTGGCGACCACTCCGCGATGATTGCCGACCAACTCGGGACGAACGTGCTCGTAGGCTTCTGCGAGGCGCGCGATGCCGCTGGTATGCAGTCCGGCCTTGTGGGTGAACGCGTAGCGCCCCACGTAGGGAGCGTGCGACTGCGGCATCACGTTCGCGACCTCGGCCACGTAGTGCGCGAGTTCGGTCAGGCGCTCGATCGCGCCGTCGGGAAGGACCTCGATCCCCATCTTCAGGGCGAGGTTGGCGCTGATCGGAACGATGTCGGCGTTGCCCACGCGTTCCCCGTAGCCGTTCACGGTGCCCTGCACCTGCAGAACGCCGGCGTCCACCGCAACCAGGGAGTTCGCGACCGCGCAGCCGGCATCGTCGTGCACATGGATCCCGAGCGCCGCGGTCGCCTGCTCGGCGACCTCCCCGACGATCCTGGAGATGTCGTGCGGGAGCATCCCGCCGTTGGTGTCACACAACACCAGGCGTTCGGCGCCGGCCTCCTCCGCGGCCGCGAGCACCGCGAGCGAGAAGGCCGGGTTCGCGCGATACCCGTCGAAGAAATGCTCCGCGTCGAAGAACACACGCCGACCCTCGCCGACGAGGAAGGCGATCGAATCCCCGACCATCCGCACGCCCTCGTCCAGGTCGGTGCGCAACGCCTCGGTCACGTGCAGATCCCAGGACTTGCCGACGATGCACACGACACTCGTTCCGGTGTCGAGCAGCTCCCGAAGAACCGCGGAGTCCTCTGCAGCCTCCCCAGCTTTGCGCGTCATGCCGAAGGAGGTCAACGTCGCGTGCTTGAGCGTCTCTTTGGTCGCGAGCTTGAAGAACTCCGAGTCGCGTGGGTTCGCACCGGGCCAGCCGCCCTCGATGAAGGGGAATCCCACCTCGTCGAGCTTGTGCAGGATGCGCAGCCGGTCCTCGATCGTGTACGACAGGTCCGATCGCTGCGCCCCGTCTCGCAAGGTGGTGTCGTACAGCTCGACCGTTCGCGCTGGGTCGCTCACGCGGTCGCCCCGTCCACGACGAGATCGCCGACCTCTCCGGTGGAGTAGCCCATCTCGGCGGCGCGCATCGACTTCATCTTCGAGGTCGCGTGCCGGATGCCGCGATCGACCTTCGCCGCCGCTTCGGATTCGCCCAGCTGGGCCAGCAACATCTGCACCGCGCCGATCGCAGCGAGCGGGTTGATCGTGCCCTTGCCGATGTGGTCTGGTGCCGTGCCGCCGATCGGCTCGAACATCGAGACCCCTTCGGGGTTGATGTTGCCGCCCGCGGCGATGCCCATGCCGCCTTGGATCATCGCGCCGAGGTCGGTGATGATGTCGCCGAACATGTTGTCAGTGACGATGACGTCGAAGCGCGCCGGCCAATCCAAGAAGTAGATGCAGCATGCATCGACGTGCACGTAGTCGTACTCGACGTCCGGGAACTCGCGCGCGAGCTCGTCGACCACCCGCTGATACAGGTCGCCTGCGAAGGTCAGCACGTTCGTCTTGTGTACGAGCGTGAGCTTGCGCCTCCGGTCGGGACGCATCGCGAGCTCGAACGCGTAGCGGACGATCCGCTCGACCCCGTGGCGCGTGTTGATGCTCTCTTGCACGGCGACCTCGTAGGGCGTGTTCTTGCGGTGGAAACCTCCCGCTCCTGAGTACAGGCCTTCGGAGTTCTCCCGCACGACCACCATGTCGACGTCGTCCTCGCCGTGCGAGGGCACGAGGGTTTCCACTCCGGGGTAGCGCACGATCGGACGCAGGTTGACGTACTGGTCCAGCTCGAAGCGAAGGCGGAGCAACAACTCGCGCTCGAGGATCCCCGGCTTGACGTCGACGTGACCCACGGCGCCGAGGAACAGCCCGTCCTTGTCGCGAAGTCGGTCGAGCTCGGCGTCGGGAAGCACCTCACCCGTACGGAGGTACCGCTCGCCGCCGAGATCGAACTCCTCGAGCTCGACGTCGAACCCCGTGCGGACGGCGTGCAACACCTTGAGACCCTCGCGGACGACCTCCGGTCCGGTGCCGTCGCCGGGAAGCACGCCGATGCGGTAGCTGCCGTCGCTCACGGGGTCACCTCGTTGCTCGCATCGACGTCGGACGATCCCTGAACCTGCAGCGCGCGATTGATCGCAGCGAGGAACGCGCGCGCCGAGGCCTCAACAACATCGGTCGCCACGCCACGCCCCGAAACCCGCCGGCCCTCGACGTCGATCTGCACGACGACATCACCGAGGGCGTCGGTGCCGCCGGTCACGCTGGACACGTTGAAGCTCACGAGGCGGCCCTCGACGCCGGCGGCCCGTTGGATCGCGCCCATCGCGGCATCGATCAGACCGTCGCCCGTCGCTGACTCCTCGATCACCTCCTCGCCCTTGCGCAGACGCACCGTGGCCCGCGGCTCCAGATGCGTTCCGCCACCGATCTCGAGGGACTCCATCACCAGGACGTCACTCTCGGCAGCACCGAGTTCCTCGGCCACGATCGCCGTCAGGTCCTGATCGGTGATCTGGACCTTCCGGTCGGCCAGGTCCTTGAAGCGCGAGAACGATCGGTCGAGGTGCTCGGCGTCCACGTCCAGACCCAGCTTGCCCAGGGCGTCCGCGAACGCATGCCGACCCGAGTGCTTGCCCAGGACGATCTGATTGCCCTCCAGGCCGATCTCGACCGGGTCCATGATCTCGTAGGTGGCCCTGTTCGAGAGCACCC
This sequence comes from Actinomycetota bacterium, assembly GCA_040902745.1. Classification (GTDB taxonomy): domain Bacteria; phylum Actinomycetota; class UBA4738; order UBA4738; family HRBIN12; genus JBBDWR01. The sequence continues at coordinate 54,292 of JBBDWR010000001.1, forward strand.
CGTGTTGGTGGATGCCGCTCTCGTGCGCGAACGCACTGGCACCCACGACGGCTTTGTTCGCCTGGACCGAATAGCCCGTGGTCATCGAGACCAGGCGGGAGGTACGAACGATCTCCTTGACGTTGATCTGGTGCCGCAGGCCGAGCGCGGCCCCCCTCGTACGTACGATCATCGCGATCTCCTCGCCGGAGCAGTTCCCCGCGCGTTCGCCGATCCCGTTGACCGCGACCTCGATCTGCCGGGCACCGTTGACCATGCCCGCCAGCGAGTTCGCCACGGCCAGTCCGAGGTCGTTGTGGCAGTGGGTGGAGATCGTCACGTGCTCGGGTGCCTGCTCGCGAACGATGCGCACCAGCTCTCCGAACTCGTGGGGCATCGCATAGCCCACCGTGTCCGGAACGTTGATCGTCGTGGCGCCTGCGTCGACCGCGACCCGGAAGCACTCGAGCAGGAAATCGAGCTCGGTGCGGGTGGCGTCCTGCGCGCTGAACTCGACGTCGTCGGTGTAGCCAACGGCGCGTTTGACGCCCTCGCGGATCGCGTCGAGCGCCTGGTCGTGCGACATCTTCAGCATCGCCTTCAGCTGGATGTCGCTGGTCGAGATGAACGTGTGGATGCGCCAGCGGTCGGCTCCCTTGAGCGCGTCGGCCGCGCGATCGATGTCACCCGGCGTGACGCGGGCGAGCGCCGCGATCACCGGACCCTTCACCGTCTGAGCGATCTCACGGACGGCATCGAACTCGCCGTCGGAACTGATCGGGAAGCCCGCCTCGACGATGTCGACGTTGAGCCGCGCGAGCTGCTCGGCGATCTCGACCTTCTCGGTCTTGGTCAGCGCGATGCCGGGAGCTTGCTCCCCGTCGCGCAGGGTCGTGTCGAAGATGCGGACGTGATCGCCGCCGGCCGCGACGCCGCCCGCGCCGACGGCGTCCTCGGTGCCTTCGGGTACCTCACCTACACTGCTCTCCTCGTTCATTCGCGAACCACCTTTTTGTCGGACTCCAACCAGGGCATCATCTGCCGCAGCTCGCGTCCCACCTGCTCCAACTGGGAGGAGCGAGCTGCGCTCCTAAGTCGGAGGAACTCCTCGAAGCC
>JBBDWR010000002.1:0-53654 GCA_040902745.1 Actinomycetota bacterium
CAGTGGTTGCGACCCTCGGGTGTGCGTTATCGAGCGGGTCCCTCACCGGGGACGCGCCCGCGCCCCCGTGAACAGATCCCGGTAGCGGCCGTGATGTAGCGGTGGCTGGACCAATACGCTGATCGATCGCGTCGAGGTCGGCGTGCCGTGCACCTCCGCCGCGGGCTACCTCGGCCGATGAGCAGCGCTCGGACGAACCGCACTCAGACGTAGCGCCCGATCGCCATCGTGATCACCGCGAGCACGAGCAGCGCGAAGCTCGCTCGAGAGAACACCTTGAGGCGTCCTTGGATCGCCGACACCTCGGCGGCGACCTCGGGTGGCGGCGGGCCTCCCGACTCCGCGACCTGTCGGCCGATCGCCAGCAGGCGCAGAACGTTCGGGCGTGTGCCGAACACACCGATCGACAACGCCACCAGCGAGGCGATCAGTCCGACCGTGATCGTCGCCCCGAACGAAGACGAGACCCAATCGCCGAGGCTTCCGTAGGTCTGCCAGTCGTGCCAATACAGGAAGCCTCCGGCCACGATCGTGATGACGGCAAGACCGATGATCCGGTCGATCAACCGTCGCCGGCCGAGCAGCTCGGCCACGAACGGGGCCCCCGCCGGGGCGATCGCCGCCACGCTGGGCTGCACGAACACGACGAACAGGAAGATCGAGCCGACCCAAGCCACCCCCGCCAGGATGTGCACGGTCCGGAACACCACCATGTACCAGCTCGCTGCCAGCATCACGCCCCCCTTAGCCTCTTGGCCGAAGCGTGCCACTCGAAGAGATCGGAAGCGAGCTATTCGACGGATCAGCAGTTCAGGTGTCCGGACGTGTCGATCGGCCTATCGCCACCGCTCCCGGTTCCAGGCTGCCCGCCCGGTAGCCTTGGCGCCCGATGCGCGTCGACACCAACTTCCAACCGATCGAGACCGTCCGCCTAAGGCTGCGCCGCTCTCGCGTGGAGGACGCCGAGACGATCTCGACCTACCGCCAAGAACCGCAGGTCAGCCGCTACCAAGGGTGGGAACGCACCGACCTCGGGGGCGTCCGCGAGGCCATCGCGGAGATGGCCGGTCGCGCGCCGGGCGAGTCGGACTGGGTCCAGTTCACGGTCGAGGAACGGGATGGCGGCACGCTCGTCGGCGACGTCGGCCTCAGTCCCACCGAAAACGAACCCGGTGTGATCAAGGTCGGCTACACGATGGCTCCTGCCGCCCAAGGCAAGGGATACGCGACCGAAGCCGTGCAAGCACTGGTCGGCTACGCGTTCGACACACTCGGCGCCGACGTCGTCCGAGCCTACGCGAGCGCGGAGAACATCCCGTCGCATCGAGTCGCGGAGAAGGCGGGCCTGCGGCTGATCGAACGGTTCGAGGGTCGTGACGACGACGGCACGGCATGGAGCGGCGTGCGCTTCGAGATCCATCGCGACGAGCGCCCGTCCCCCGACCACCCCTTCTCAGTTCCTCTCCCCTGACGTAGGCTCGGGATCTTCCTGCCACTCGGGACTGGGGTCGAGTGGCAGATCACGGGCGACCCCCCCGATGCATGGAGGAACAGACATGACGCGAGCGCGGGGAACAGCACGTCCGCGAGCGATGCGCAGGTTGATCGCAGCCGCCGCCGTGCTCACGGTCGTTGCGGGACTCGGTGCTCCCGCGATCGCGATCACCGGCGGGACCGAAGACACCAAGAACAAGTACTCGAACGTCGGGATGGTCCTCTTCTACCAGCCCGGGGGCAGGTTCCGCTGCTCGGGTACGCTCGTCGCGCCCCGCGTCGTGCTCACCGCTGCGCACTGCACGTACCAGGACATCGGCAAGGTCGTCGTGACCTTCGATCCGGTCATCGCGCGGACCGCGACGGAGGCGGCACGCGACCTGCCTCGTGCAGCCGACGATTCGGGGCCGGACGACGCCGAGTCCGACATCGGCTTCAGAAGCGGAGACATCACCAAGCCGCGGTACCAGGGTGATCAGAGTTGGTTCCTCGGCACGCCGATCACCCACCCGGAGTACAGCGACTTCACCGACCTGAAGAACTGGAACGACACCGGCGTGGTGATCTTGGAGAGGAGCCCCGGACTCAAGACCGCGCCCCTGGCACCGGCGAACTACCTCGACGCGTACGATCAGCCGCGGTTGAACAAGACGGCGTTCCTCGCGATCGGATACGGCACCGAAGTGCGCAAGCCGGAGGAGCCGCCGCGACCCCCGACGGCCGAAAGCTTGCCGCTCGTCCGCCGATCCACCACCGAGATCGGCCAGAAACTGGACGCTCAGATCCTGCAGACCAACGGGAACGAGAAGGACCCGCGCGCCGGGGGCGGAAGCTGCTTCGGCGATTCGGGTGGACCGATGATCCACGGTGGGTACATCGTGGGCGACAGCAGCTACGTGTTCACCAACAACTGCCGGTATCTGTCCGGGTACCAGCGCGTCGACATCCCGGTCGTGCGGAACTGGCTGCTCGACTGCATCGCGGACCTGGCCTGCCCGACCAAGGAGTCGTAGCGCAACCCCCCGAACTGAAGGAGCGTCACATGCGTGTCGCAACCGTTCCACGCGCCCTGGTGGTGCTTACCACCGCGGCCGTCCTCGCTGCCACCGTTCCCGCAACGGCGGGTACGGCCACGGTTTCCTGCCGCGTGAAGAACGCAACGCAGTCGCAAGTGTTCACCTCGTCCTCGGGACAGGCGCTGACCGATGCGATCGCGTCGGCCGATGCCGGCGATCTGCTTCGGGTGCACGGGACGTGCGTCGGCACCTACACCCTCGACAAGGATCTGACCCTGGTCGGACGCCGGTCCCTGGCGGATCCGACCACGCTCGACGCCGACCGTCAGGGACGCGTCCTGTTCGTGGAACAGGGCGTGAGTGCTGCGATCCGTCAGGTCATCGTCACCGGCGGGCGTTCGACGGTCGGCGGCGGAGGAGGCATCGCGGTGAGCGAAGGAGCCGAGCTGAACGTGCGACGCTCACTCATCACCCGCAACAAGACGACTGGCGCCGGTGGCGGCATCGTCGTCGGCGGCACACTACGTCTGCGCTCATCCGTTGTGATCCGCAACCACACGGACAGCGACGGTGGAGGCATCTACAACTTCGGGGAGGTCATCGTGAAGCGGGCGGCGATCAACCGGAACACCGCCGACGGCGCGGGGGGCGGACTCTTCAACGAAGGATCGGCGTCGCTGACGGGATCCGCCGTTCGTCACAACGTCGCCTCGTCCTCCGGCGGCATCCTGAACGTGAGCCTGCTCACGCTCGAGTCGACCGAGGTCAGCGACAACGTGCCCGACGACTGCAACGGCTGCTAGACGCCGCCGCCCACCGGCGAAACGCCTCCGGCCGGCGACTCACGTCGAGTCGTCGACCTCCGACACGAGGTCGACGAACGCGTCGGTATCGGCCCGTTGTCCTCCGACGTGCAGGAACAGCACCGATGAACCGCGTGGCCACACGGCCAGGTAGGCGGGGACGTCGTTGTGGCAGCAGCCGTCGGGCTGGTGCTCGAAGACCACGGCGCCATCGGGCATCCCCCCGGGCGTGATCCGCTTCGCGGTGATGATCTCCTCGCCCGCGTTCGCGTCGAACCAGTCCAGATAGGCGGCGACACCGTCTGCCGACTCGAACGCCAAGCTCCGCGCGAGTACCCGAGTGAACGCGCCCGTGCCTCCTTGGAACGATCGCTGCACACCCGAGGAGAACCCGGCTTTTTCCAGCACCGCTCGGAGGTCGTCGGGATGGACGACCTCGTTGGCGATGTCGACCGCATCGACCTGCGTGGTGACGCCTGTCGTCTTCTCCAGCACGACACCATCGAGCGATAGAGGCGGGGCAACGGACGCACGCGGATCGACCGTGTCGATCGGATCGGCGGCGCATCCGGCGAGCAAGAGGGCGAGGATCGCAACGACTCGTCTCAATCGGCTCAGCCTCCCCTGGCTTGCCCCCGACCCTGCCGTGCCGGATGATACCGACTGTCTCAGGGTGCGCGATCCAAAAGGGGGAAGGATCATGACGGACCGGACAGTCAAGCGGGGCATCGGACGGCGCGACTTCCTACGCTACGCCGGCTACTCGGGGGTAGCACTCGGGATGGGAGGCGTGCTCGCCGCATGCCGGGACGCCGGCACCACGCCCGGCGCACAAGGATCGGCACAGGCCTCGATGCCTCCGATGGAACAGGAGCCCGGCGGGCTGCAGGTCTTCGACTGGTCCGGCTACGGCAACGGCGACTTCTACCCCAAGGAAGAGAAGAAGTTCCTCTGGGGCCAATACGCGAACGCGACCGGAGACACCCCGGAGTTCACCTTGTATGAGAACGACGACACCGGCTACACGAAGGTGGTCGCCGGCGCCCGCTACGACGTCGCGCATCCCTGCGGCTACCGGTACCAGGACTGGGTCGACCTCGGAGTGCTGCAACCATGGGACACCGCCGCGATCCCCAACTACTCCGCGTTGAACCCGAAGCTGATGGAGGCAGGCAACATCAACGGGGAGCAGTACTTCGTGCCCCTGGACTGGGGGTTCATCGCGCCGCTCGTGAACCTCGACCACGTTGACCCCAGCGAGGAGTCGTTCGGGATCCTGTTCGACGATCGCTACAAGGGCCGCATCGCGTGGGTCGACACGTTGAACATGATGTACATCGCCGGCTACTACCTCGGAGTCGACGACCCGTTCAACATGACCGACGAAGAACTGACGGAGGTGCGCGACTTCCTGATCTCCAAGAAGGGTTTGGTCCGCTTCTACTGGAACCAGTCCTATGACTTCTGGCTCTCGTTCAAGAAGGAAGAGGTGTGGATCGGCTACGCGTGGCCGGACACCGTCGGCTACGCGGACAGGGCGGGCATGAACTACCTCTACATGCAGCCCAAGGAGGGACGGGTGTCGTGGGTGTGCGGACTCGGCCTGTTCGCCGATACCGAGAACTACCACCACGCGCACGAGTACGTGAACTCGTGGGCCAGCGTCGAGGCGGCCGAGTTCTTGCTCGCGTACTACTACTACGGCCATACGAACACCGACGCCGACCTTTCGGTCGTGCCGGACGGGGTCCGCGAGGCGCTCGGGCTGGACGATCCGACCGTGTTGGACGAGCCGAAGGCCCACCCCGAGTCGCAGATCCCTCGTCGGGACGTCTACCAGCAGTACTGGAGCGAGGTGCAGGCGTCCTGAGGTTGAACCGCCCGCGTATCGGACGCCCTGCCGGGCGTCGGTAGCGCAACGTGGGAATGCTCGAGGCCACCGCCACCGGCCGGGGGTGGCGGCGCCGAGACCGACGGGTCACGGCGGGATTGCTCGCCGGGCCGATGCTGTGGCTGCTGATCTTCTTCGTGATCCCCGTGCTGTTCGTGGCGGCCTACAGCGTGGGGGCGGTCTCCCTGTTCCCCACGGACTCCGGCACCATCTCGCTGGAGGGATGGCGGCGCCTGCTGACCGGCGGCTCTGTCTACATGGGCCTGTTCTGGAAGTCGATCCGGATGTCGCTGACGGTCTCGGTGGTCGTGGTGTTGCTCGCCTACCCCACGGGCTACTTCCTCGCGATGTGCGTGCGCAAGCGCAAGTACGTGCTGCTGCTGCTGATCATCGCGCCGTTCTTGACGAGCTACCTGCTGCGGATCCTGGCCTGGAAGGTGATCCTGGGTGACGGGGGCGTCGTGGGCTCGTTCCTGTCGTGGACCGGGGTGCGGGGGACCGACGACCCGGTCAGCTGGCTGATCTACAGCCAGTTCACGGTGATGCTGGTGCTCGCCTACGTGTGGGTCCCGTTCGTCGCCCTGCCGATCTTCGTGAGCCTGAACAACCTTGATCGCAGTCTGCTCGAAGCCGCCGGTGACCTGGGGGCGGGCCGCTGGCGGACGTTCATCCGGGTGACGCTGCCGCTCAGCCTGCCCGGCGTGTTCGCCGCGTTCCTGTTCGTGTTCATCCCGACGATCGGCGAGTTCGTGACCCCGCTGCTCGTCGGCGGCACGGGGGGCTACATGTACGGCAACGCGATCCAGGATCTGTTCACGCGCGGGCTCGACTGGCGGACCGGTTCGGTGCTCGCGCTGTTCCTGCTGATCATCATCGCGATCCTGATGGCCGCGTTCGGACGGTTCATGCGCGTTCGAGGGGCGACCGCCTGATGGATATCGCCACGTCCACGGGGGCGCGACGGATGCTGCTCGTGTTCTTCGTGCTGTTCGTCCTATTCCTCTACCTGCCGATGGCGATCCTCGCATTGTTCTCGTTCAACAGCGGTGACGTCGGGTTCCCGCTCGAGGGGTTCACCAGTGAGTGGTACCGGCGGTCGCTGTCGAACCCGAGCCTGCTCGCGGCGCTGGAGCGCAGTGCGATCGTGGCGACCGTGTCGAGCGCGATCGCCGTCGGGCTCGGCGTCTTCGCTTCGTTCGCACTGCTGCGGCGACGGTTCACCGGCAAGCCCGCGGTGTCGGCGCTGCTGTTCTCCCCGCTGGTGGTGCCCTATTTGGTGTTCGGGATCTCCTTGCTGGTGATCTTCACCGCGGTCGACAAGTTCCTCGTCGCGACCACCGGCAACTACATCGGTCTGGGCCTGCATGCGGTGATCATCGGTCACGTCGTCGTGTCACTGCCGTATACGGTGCTCGCGATCATGCCGTTGCTCGAACGCCTGAGCGTCGACCTCGACGAGGCGGCGAAGGATCTCGGAGCGAACGCGTGGGGAGCGTTCCGTCGCGTCACGCTGCCCCTGCTGCTCCCTGCGATCGTCTCGGCGTTCGCGATCGCGTTCACGCTTTCGTTCGACGAATACGCGATCGCCTCGTTCCTCGCGGGCACCGACCCGACCTGGCCGGTCTACCTGTTCGCCCAGTTGCGCGTGCCGAGCCAGTTACCGCAGATGCTGGCCGTCTCCTCACTCGTGCTGCTCGCATCGCTCGGCATCGTGGCGGCGGCGGAGATCGGACGTCGCGTCGCCGCCAGTAGGTACGAGACCGAAGCACCCGACGCGCCGCTCGCATGATCGCTTCCCGCACCACGCACCCCCGGCCTTCAGGTCTCTGGGGGGCGGAGCCGATACCTTTGAGGTCATGATCAAGCGTGTGCTCGGCCTCTTGGTGTTGATGACGCTCGGCGTCTCGCTGATCGCCGTCCTTCCGGGCTCGGCCGGCGCGGGAGCCCAGCAGTACCGGCCCGACGCGTGGATCAAGCTCTGCGGCCTGAGCAACGGCTGCAAGATCAACCCGCCGCCCCACCCGTGGCGAGGCAGGAACGTGTACAACACCACCGGCTCCAGGCAGAGCGTCAGCGTGCGGATGGAGGACGGTGAGGGTGTTCGGTTCTGGCTCGCGATCGAGAGCGACGGGACCGAGGCCGACACGATCTACATCAACGGCTGCAACGGCACCCGACGGTTCCGCGTCAACAAGGTGCAGATCGGTCTGTACAAGAACCCCAATGCCGGCGCTGTCAAGATCACCGAGAAGTTCAAGGCGGGAACGGCCAACTTCGACTTCCCCGCGGGGACGGACAAGATCGTGTACTTGACACTGAACATCATCGCGCCGACGACGGCGGAGGGCGTGACCTATCGGTGTCCGATCACGATCCACTCGGACAACCAGCCGATCATGAAAGACACGCTGCGCGCCACGATGACGACCTACTGAACCGCTAGGACTTCGGCGTCGCGGTCCCGTACATGAACAGCTTGCCCGTCGTCGCGATGTCCGCATTCCAACCGAGCCCGTCCAGCGTGTTCGTCAGCTCGCCCGCGTCGTAGAAGACCTTCACGATCGTGAACTCGCGGCCGTCGGTGAGCCCGCGCTTGAGCGCGTAGTCGGGGGCCTCGTCGACCCGCTCGCCGCAATAGGGTCGCGCAGATCCCGCGGCGTCGTCGCAGAAGAACACGCTCCCTCCCGGTGACAACCACGAGCGGAGGTCGTTCCAGAACCCCTCGAACAACGCCGGTGGGATGTGGGAGATGAAGAACCCGGAGAAGATCGCGTCGAACCTGTCCTGCGGGGACGGCGCCCAGTCGAAGATGTCGGCCTGCTCGTACTCGACGTTGGCAGCGCCGTACCGCCGGCGGTTCAACTCCAGGACGTTGGCGGCGTTGTCGACGGCGACCAGGCGCTTCGCTCGCGGCGCCAAGAAGCGCGTCCACAAGCCTGTGCCGCACGCGAGCTCGAGCACGGTTCCCGACGCGTCGAACTTCTCGGCTGCCGCCTCCAGACGGGCGGTCTCGACGAACCAGGCGGCGTTCTCCGCGGGCCCGGTGTCGTAGCGGCCACGACGCAGGTAGCAGTCCTCGTACTCGGCCGCACGTGCTTCGTAGTAGGCCGTTTGCTCCTCAAGGACGCCGTCGATCTCGGTGTGCCGGTTGTCTAGGTCCCGATCCATCCCAGGAGGGTACATGGCGCCCGGCGTCGAGGTCGCCGATCGGCTCGACGGTGCCGTTTGACATCGTATGACTCGCGGGTCTAGCGTCACGAACGGTCAAGAGCGCGCCTCCCGTCCGGTGTTTTCGCCCGGGTCCGCGTCCGTCCCCGTCGCAGGAGGAGGAGAACATGGCACCGACCACGAAGAAGCGATTCGCCGTCCTGGCCGGGATCGTGATCGTCGGCGTCACCGCAGGGGTCGCCGCACAGGCCGCGACCACCGGGTCGGCGCCGATCAACCGGTTCGACGCGGTCGACGAGATCGTCGAGGAGTGCACCAACACGACCAACTTCAACGTCATGCCCCAGATGAAGCGGTCGTTCACGGTCGCCGGGAGCGTGGCCGAGGAGGCCGTCGTGATGTTCGAAGGCTCGCTCTCGCTCTCCGACTCGGGTGGATTCGACACCGGCTTCTTGCGCCTCACGGTCGATGGCGTGGAGCAGAGCCCGGGCTTGATCCCCACCCTCGCCGAAGGCGATCGCGGCACCCACGGCTTCAACTGGCACACGACGCCCCTGTCGCCCGGCTCTCACACGGCCAGGATCCAGTGGCGCACCGACCTCGGGGAAACCTTCTGCGCCGACGCGCGTTCGCTGATCGTGATCCACAAGTAGCGCTCAACAGCCCAACCCCTGACGCGGGGGTCACTCGATGAAGTGTGCGCCGGGCTCCACGTCTGCGCTGATGTGGTTGGACTGCGCCTCGTTGTAGTTCGGCGTGAGGATCACGTCGAAGACCCCCTCATCGAACCAGGCGCAGGCGATACGGTGGAGGTACTCGTCTTTGGGTCCCGCCGTGGCGCTCGTGCACGTGTTCTCGACCGCGACCCCGCCTACCCAGTCGTCGTCGACCGAGTAGGTCTCGTCGGACCCGTCACGCAGTGCTGCGATGTCGATCGCCCGACCGTAGGCGCTGTTGGAGAACACACAGTTCGGCGGCGTCCCTGTGCCCGCGACGCAACGGTAGTTGTAGATCCCGAAGTGGGTGATCGCGTCGAGATCGAACGGAGCGGAGACGTCGGCCATCCTATGCAGCGCGACGGCGAACGCGCAGTCCATGTACAGGGAGGTCTGCGCGACGGTGGGGTTGCTCGCGGGGTAGTAGTCGATCCCGTTCAGGGGCAGGGTCACGACGACGGGCTCGGGCACGATGGGCATGTCCTCGCCCACCTGCCACACCACGCCGAGCTCGTCCAGGGTCTGACCACAGTCCGGCACGAGCACGTTCGCCGGGAACGACGTGCCCGACATCCCGCCTGGCCCGACCGCACGGACCGCGTAGTGATAGCTCTGGGCGATCGCGACGTCCTCATCCCGGATCGAGGGGTCGACGACCTGCGGCAACGGGGTGGCCGTCCCGCCGCTTCCCGTCGCACGCAGCACCTCGTATCCGGAGGAGCCCGCGACCGCGGACCATCCGAGATCCACCCGATCGAACGCGACGCTCGTTGCGAGGCCCACCGGCGTTCCCGGAGCGGCGTCCGATTCGGCGGTCGTTGCCCACGCCTGTGCGGACGGCGCGGACTTCCCGTCGGCATTGAGCGCTCGCACGCGGTAGACATGGCTCGAGCTGGGCGCAAGCTCATCGTGCGTGAGTCGCAACAGCTTCGTCTTCGCCAGCGCCCGGAAGCTCGCGCCCTGATCCGCCGAGTGGAACACCTGGTAGCGAAGGGCGTTCGGCACGCCCTTCCAGCGGATCTGCACCGCGTCGTCGGACATGCCTGCGGCGCGGACGTTCTTCGGGGCATTCGGAACGGCAGCCGCAGCAGGCTGCGCGAGCGTCATCACCGCGCAACCTGCCGCGAGCGCCAGGAGCAGCAGCGGTCGGACATGGGACCCGATCGCCCGTCTCATGGAGCCGAGGCTACGCCCCTTGTAGGGCGCGAGTCCAGGCTCGCATAGATCGGGGTGTTCGGATCCTCCCAGCCGAGCGGTGGAGCGGTGGAGCGGCGGAGCGCTACCCTCACCGGAGTACGGTCCCCGCGAGACTCGGAGGCGGTCCCGATGGAACACCAGAGCAGCGCAACCTCGACCTGGCAGGGTGGTGGTCTGGCAGACGGTTCGGGCACCACCACCCTCGGCACCGGGATCGGCGGTGAGTTCGCGATGAGCTGGAAGGCGCGGACCGAAGGCGCCGGTGGTCACTCCAGCCCCGAGGAACTACTCGCCGGCGCACACGCTTCGTGCTTCAACATGGCCCTGTCCAAGCAGCTCGCCGAAGCCGGCCACCCACCGCAGAAGTTGGAAACGAGGGCCATCACCACGTTCGTCGTCGGCAAGGGCGTCACCTCGAGCAGATTGACCGTCCGCGCGGCGGCTCCCGGGCTGAACGACGAGACGCTCCAGAAGGCTGCGAGTGCGGCCGGCGAAGGCTGTCCCATCTCGCAAGCGCTCAAAGGCAACGTCGAGATCTCGGTCGACGCCTCGCTCGCTTGACCGGAGCGCGACCGGTGCGCGTCACGTGGACGTGCGCATGGACCACAGGTGCGGTCCCCCGTCGGGAGCGTCTTCCGCGGACGACACCCCGAACCCGAAGCGTTCGTAGAGCGCAACGTTCTCCGGCCGGGACGTGACGAGGAACGCCGGGACCTCGTCGGACGCGGCTGCGGCAAGCCCGTACTCGAGCAGCGCGCGACCGAGCCCTTCGCCTCTCCGATCTGCGCGAACGGCGATGTGGTCGAGGTACCAGTGCGGCCGACGGGATGCAGCGACGCAGGTTCGGTGCTGTCCCGCGAGCGGACCGCAGCCGGAGCCTATGCCCCGACCACGGCCGCCGCAGAAGCGTGCTTAGCTCGGCGCCGTCCAGTTCTCTTGCTTCTGGACGCGCTGCTGGCCCTCCGGCGTTTGCTGAACACTCTCGCGTGTGGTTGTCGACTGCCGTCCACCGAACACGAGCAACAACAGGCCGATGACCGCCATCGCGATACCCGCGAAGAGCAGGATCAACCCGACGGTCTCGATGTTGAACCCGTCGGAGTCCGCCGTGATCGCGAAGCGCATGATCGCGCCCACCACGGTCAGAACGATGCCGAATCCTAGAAGACCACTTCCGGCTCCCTTGCCCATGACGCCCTCCTCGTGTCTGTCAGGCAGGGTTGATACCCGGCGGGAGCAGCCGATAAACCCGAGCCGTTAGGCCCCGAGATCGCCCTTGGCGGGTTCCACGTTGCCGAGCCAGCTGGCGAACATGCGCGCGTAGATCCCGTCTCGCGCGCACAACTCGGCGTGGGTCCCCTCCTCGAGCAGACGTCCGCGATCCATCACGAAGACGTGGTCGGCCTGCTCGGCGGTCGACAAGCGGTGAGCGATCGTCACGACGGTGCGTCCCGCCGACAGACGCCGCAGGGCCTCGGTGATGCGACCCTCCGTTCCGGGATCCACCGAGCTCGTGGCCTCGTCCAGGATCAGCAGGCCGGGCTCGGCGATCTGCGCGCGGGCGAGCGCGACGAGCTGGCGCTCTCCCACGCTGACGGCGTCGCCTCGCTCACCCGCCTCGGTGTCGAGACCGTTCGGCAGGCTCTCGATCCAGTCGGTGAGCCCGAGTTCGGAGAACGCCGTGTCGACGTCGCGGTCGGTCGCGCCTTCGCGTCCGAAGCGCACGTTCTCGCGGATCGTCGCGTCGAACAAGAACGCGTCCTGCGGAACCATGCGGATCGCCCGACGACGGCTCGCCGGAGCCACCTCGCGAAGGTCGACGCCACCGACGGCGATCATCCCCTCGAAGGGGTCGGCGAGGCGGGCGAGCAGCTTCGCGAGTGTCGTCTTGCCGCTGCCGGTCTCGCCGACCAGCGCCACATGCGCCCCCGCACCGATGGCGAGCGAGACGCCGCGGACCACGACCGGCCCTTCGGGATAGCGGTAGGAGATGTCGTCCACGTCGACCGACAGCGCCTCTGCGATCAGGTCGACGCCTCCGCTCGGTTCGCGGATCTCCACCGGCAGGTCGAGCACGGCCAGGATCTTGCGCCAGCCTGCGATCGCGGTCTGCGTCTCGGAATACACCTCGGGCAGATCGCTGAACGGGTCCAGGAACAGCTGCGCGAGAAACAAGAACGCGGTGACCTTGCCGAACGTCAGCCCCCACTCGGTCCCGAACGTCGCTCCGAGGACCACGACGACGACGAGCGCGATGCCTCCGAAGATCACACTCGCCGGCCACAGCGCGGCGGCCCGGCCATGTGCGCGCATCTCCGCGCGGTAGCGGGCGCGGATCCGCTCCTGGACGCGCTCGTCCACCGATTCGTCGATCCCATAGACGCGCACGACCGCCGCGCCCATCACGCTCTCGGAAACCTCCGACAGCATCTCGCCCACGCGGGTCCGCACCAGCGAGTAGGCCTCCGAGAACCCGGCCTGCATCTTGCCGACGACCAGCAGCAACGGGATGACGAGCAGCACCATCGCGATCGAGAGCTGCCAGGAGTAGTAGAGCATCAGCACGAGCGTGCCCACGATCTGGGTGAACGAGATGATCCACGCGATCCCGCCCCACTCCGTGAACTGGGCGAGCGAGTCGACGTCGGCGGTGACGCGCGCGACGAACACGCCGCGCTTCTCCTTGGTCTGCTCGGCGATCGACAGCTCGTGGATGTGCGCGAAGGTCCGAACGCGCAGCACCGCGAGGGCCTCCTCGGATTTCGCGGCCAGCCGCCGACCCGCGAGGCGACTCCCCAGGTAGGCGACGGATACGAGGGCGAGCGCGGCCGCGCAGATCCCGAACACGAACACCGGCCGGAACCCGCCGTCGAATCCGTTGTCGAATATCACCTGGACCAGCACGGGGCTCACCAGGTTGGCCACGGTGACAGCGATCGAGAGCAGCGCGGTGAACCACAGCCCGCGACGCAGCTCCGGCGACTCACGCAGCCCGCGCTTGAGCACCGACCACGTGCTCGCGAGCTCGGCCGACGCGGGGATCTCGTCGTCGTCCCCCCCACGAGCGGCTTGCTCGAGCTCGATCGTGCTCATCCGCTCTTCCTCGCGTAGGCCTGCACGATCGCGGCGTAGCGGGGTTCGCGCGCGAGCAGCTCGTCGTGGGTTCCGGTAGCGGCGATCGCTCCCCCGTCGAGGAACAGCACGCGGTCGGCGAGACGGATCGTGGACAGTCGGTAGGCGACCACGATCAGCGTGGTCGCGAGGTCGCGGCGCAGTCCTGTGAGGATCTCGGCCTCGATCGTCGGATCGACCGCGCTCGTGGCGTCGTCGAGGATCAACACGCGCGGCGCTCGCACGAGCGCCCGGGCCAGGGCGATCCTCTGGCGCTGCCCCCCGGAGACGGTGGCGCCGCGTTCTCCTACCACGGTCTCGTAGCCGTTCGGCAACTCGCGGATGAACCCGTCCGCACGTGCCAGGCGGGCGGCCGCCAGCACCTCGTCGTCGGTGGCGCCGGAGTCGAGCGCGATGTTCTCCTTGACGCTCGTGGCGAACAAGAAGCTCTCCTGGAAAACCAGACTCGCCGCCGCGCGCAGCTCCGAGGGGCCGACGTTGCGAACGTTCACTCCTCCGAGCAACACCTCGCCCTCATCCGGATCGTCCAATCGCACGAGCAACTGGGTGAGCAGGCTCTTGCCGCTGCCGGTCGCGCCCACGAGCGCCACCGACTCGTCGGGCCGCACGTCGAAGCTCACGCCGTCGAGCAACGTGACGGGACCGAACCGGTACGTGAGCGCCTCCGCTGTGACACCGAGCGGACCGTCGGGCAGAGAAACCGGGTGCTCGGGCGGAACGACCGTGACCGGTTCCGCGAGCACCTCCTCGATCCGCGTCTTGCCGACGAGCGCGCGCGGCAGCTCGGCAAGGATCCAGCCGATGAATCGCATCGGCCACGCGAGCAGATAGAACAAGGCGGTGAACTGGATCAGCGTTCCTGCGCTGACGTCGCCGCGTGAGACGCGCCACGACCCGACCGCCAGCAGGAACACGATCACCACGTTCGGCATACCTTCGAGGGCGGGCTCGAAGTCCGCGCGGATATAGCCCATGCGCGTCCGCTCGACGCGCAGCTCCTCGGCCTTCATGGACAGGCGTGCGGTCTCCGCGTCCTCGCGGCCCAGGGTCTTGACGACGAGCGCGCCGTCGATCGACTCGTGCGCGACGCGCGAAACCTGGTGGATCTTGTCCTGCGCGCGTTGGACCGGCTCTTCGATCCGGCGGGCGAAGGTTCGGTTCAGCAACATCAGCGACGGGATCGCGAGCAGCCCGATCGCGGCCAGGTAGATGTCGGTGAGGATCATCGACACGAGCGCGAACAGCACGAACAGCAAGACGCCGATGGCGAACGGCACCGGGTAAAGCACGTCGACAGCCGCCACGACGTCGGCCTCGATGTGCGCGAGCAGCTCTCCCGTCGGCTTGGCGCGATGGAACGCGACCGGGAGTCGCTTGTAGTGGTCGGCGACCTGCGTGCGGAAGGTTCGCATCACCCGCTCGCCCGACATCCCGGAGAAGTAGCGCCGGATCCCGATGCCGACGCCGCGGATCACGAACGTCAGCAGGATCGCGGCACCGGCTAGCCAGATCGCGGAGGTCGACACGTTGCCCTGAAACGCCGGCAACAGCACCCGGTTCGTGACGCGACCCAGCACGGCGGTCGAAGCGATCGAGCCGACCGCGTACATCGTCGCGCCGATCACGGCGATCGTGAAGGGCCGAGGGTGCTCGCGGATGTAGGACCACACGAGGCGCATGCCCCGCAGGAACGAACCTCGTTGTTGGATCGATACGCTCACCGCCCGATGCTAGAGGCAGCGTGGCTCCTCTCGCACGCGCGAGAGCCGAGCCCTGTGACCGAGGGTCGCTCGCAGAAGCCTGGGATAGGGTCGGTACGCAGGTCGACCGAGGGGACCCGTCATGGCCTTCACGACGCATCCGATCTACGTGGTGCTCAGACCGGAGCAGCACGCTGTGCTCGGCGAGAGCGAGTTCGGCATGGCGGGACTCACCGCGATCGAGTCGATCGGACCCTTCACGGGGATCCGCGAGTCCGGCCCGCTGATCACCGTGCATGACTCCACGATCGACGCGCACATGGGCATCGGTCACCACCCACACCGGTTCAACGAACGGCTGTTCTACATCGAGCACGGCGAGCTCGATCACGACGACGCCCTCAACAAGATCACCGGCCACATGGACGCCGGCGACGTCGGCGAGTTCACCGAGGGACGGCGCGGCATGATCCACTCGGAGTGGAACAACGGCGACATCGACACCTTGGCCTACATCCTCGTGTACCGCACCGATCCCGTTCCCGAACGGACCTCGTTCAGTGCCCTGCGCGACGCCGACGCACCCCGCTACGACGAGGGCGCGGGCGTGCACACGAAGGAGCTGGTCGGCCCGGCCTCTCCCCTGCAGGTGCACGGGGACATCCGCTACTTCGCCGATTCGCAGCTGGCGGAGGATGCCGCGGTGTCCCTCGCGTTCGACGACGGCGAGGGGGGTTTGGCGAGTGTCCGTGAAGGTGCGGTGCACGTCGACGACGACCCCGCCGAACTCACGGCGGGAACCACGATCCTCGTCCGACCCGCTGCCGGCGAGCGGCGTCTCGAGATGCGATCGAGCAGACCGTCGCGCGTGGTGCGCGTCGTGCACGGTCCGGGCAGCTGAGGGATGATGCCGACATGACCCACCCCGATCCCGCCGACGAGCACGAACACGCCGATGTTGTCCCGCTCCACCGGGCATCGGTGGTGCCCGACGACGTGATCGAGGAGCTCGAGGACGAACCGGAGGGCAGCGAGTCCGACGACGCCGTCCTCGTGGTCGATCTGGACGCCGCCCCGGCAGCGGACACCGATCCCGCGGACGAGCTGGCGGTGCTCGCCGAGCAGGCCGTGCGGGTCGGCGCCGGCCTCGCGATCGGCGCGGTGTCGTTCGCGATCTCGAGCCTTCGCAAGACCCTGGGCACGCCCGACCGGGATCCGCACGCGCCGGCACCCACGTCGTCGCTGCTTACCGGCGCGGTGCTCGGGGTCGCCGCCGAGGCCGCGCTGATCTCCTCTCGGATCGTCGCAGCCGTGGTGCGACGGGTCGCGATCGCAGCCGAGCCCGCGGCCGGCACGTTGCGACAAGCGGCGCAGGTGATGGATGCGCGATGGCGCGGACGAGCGGACGAAGCGGAACAGGCCGCGCAGGCAGCGGTGGCCACCGCGATCCCGGATGTGACCCGTGCGGTGCTCGACCGCCTCGATCTCACGGCGCTCGTCGTCGAGCGCGTCGACCTGGACGAGATGGCGGCCGGGATCGACCCGGACCGGATCGTCGAGCGTGTCGACCTGCAAACGCTCGTCGAGCGGCTCGACATCGACGCGATCGTCGCCGAGGTCGACATCGACGCGGTGATCGATCGCGTGGATCTCGCGGCGCTGGCGCGGGAGGTCATCGACGAGCTCGATGTGCCGGACCTGATCCGCGAGTCGGCCGGGGGGATCACCGGCGAGACGGTGGACGAGGTCCGAATCGGCAGCGCGAACGCGGACCGCGCGATCGCGCGGGCGATCGATCGCGTGCTCCGGCGCCGTGGTCGCGATCTCGACGGCCCTGCCGGAGCCGACTCCTGAGCTCTACAGTTCCCGCGCGGGCGCGCCCCCTGCAGGGCCGGCGGACAGGGATCGCCTCCCGCGGCTTGGCCGACCTGATCGACCTCGGGATCGTTGGGCTCGGTGTTCTCGTCGTCGTCTTCGGCTGGTCCGCATTGCTGTTCCTCGTGCGGCGCGGTGATTTCCAGGTGCGTGCGCCCGGCGGTCTGGCGATCTTCGCGCTCGGCTGGGGTATCGCGGTCGTGTACCTGTGGATCGGATGGTCTTCGACGGGTCGCACCGTCGGCAAGCAGATCATGGGCCTGCGCGTCGTCGACGGCGGCGGCACGCTGCTCTCGCCGCCGCTCGCGTTGCTACGCGCGTTGTTCTGCGCCGCCTTCCCGGTCGGCCTGTTGTGGTGCGCCGTGAGCAGGGAGAACCGTTCCGTGCAAGATCTGGTGCTGCGATCGGTCGTCGTCCACGATTGGCAGCACCATCCGCCGGAGCGCGCGCGCCGCGATCCCGCAGCGGAGGAGCCGCAGTCCCGAGTGCCCGCCGACAGCTCTCAACCCGGCTGACCCAGGGCCACTGCTGTGCACTTCCCGTTCGCGTTCGATCCTCGGTACGTCCGCTACCTTGCGCCGCTCGGCATCCGGCCCGAGCGCGCATGGGTAGACGTGGACGAGCGACGGCTCGACGTCCGCTTCGGGCGGTGGCGGTTGTCGACGCCGGTCGCCAACATCGCCGACACGTGTATCACGGGCCCGTACGCGTCGGCGTTGCGGGCGATCGGGCCCCGCATCTCCCTGGCCGACCGCGGCCTGACGTACGGGACGAACACCGAGCGCGGCCTGTGCATCCTGTTCCGTGAGCCGGTGCCGAGCGGAGCGACGCTCGGCGTCGTGAAGCACCCGGGGCTCACCGTCACCGTGGCCGACGTCGACAACCTCGCCGCCGCGATCCGCGAGCGCCGCCGCGGTTCCTGACCGCTCAGTACGGGGACTCGAGCAGCTCTCGTACCGAGCCGTCGTCGGCGAAGAACAGGAACCGATCCATCAGGCGCATGAACCAACGATCGTGGGTCACGGCGATCACCGTGCCTTCGTAGCGGGAGAGGGCGTCCTCGAGTGCCTCCGCGGAATGTACGTCGAGGTTGTCCGTGGGTTCGTCGAGTAGCAGCATCGTCGGGCTCTCGACCTCCATCAACAGCAGCTGGAAGCGCGCTTGCTGTCCGCCGGAGAGCAATGTGAACGGATTGGTGCCGACGCGATCGAGTTCGTAGCGCTTCAGCGTGCCCATCGCCTCGCTCATCGACATCCCGTTGGAGCGCAGAACCTCGAGGATCGACGTGTCCGCCAGGTCCGGGCGGTGATGCAGCTGCGCGAACAACCCCGGGCGCACGCGCGCACCGAGCCGCCACTCTCCCGTGTGCTCGATCTGCTCGCCGGCGAGCAGGCGCAGGAAGTGGGTCTTACCGGTGCCGTTGGGGCCGATCACCCCGACGCGCTCGCCGAAGACGACCTCGGTGTCGAACGGGTCGATCAGGCCCGGCAGCCCGAGCTCGCGCAGACGCAGCGCCATCTTGCCGGTCCGGCCAACCTCGATCTGCATGCGCACGTTCTGTTTGGCGGCCTTCTCGACCGGCTTGTCGCGCTCCTCATGCCATCGCACCTTCTTCTCCGCCGACCGCGCCGTCGAGGCGAATCCGTCGTTGTAGGAAGCCTTGCGCTTCATCTCCTTCATGAAGGCCACGAGCTGTTTGTGGCGCTCGGCGTAGCGACGGTGCTCCTCGTCGATCCGCTCGAGCCGGGCCTCGCGGGCCTCGGCGTAGGTCGCGTACCCACCGGGATGTACCCAGGCGCCGTGGCCCTCGAGCGTCACGACGCGCGTCGCCGTCTCGGCCAGCAACGCTCGGTCGTGGCTCACGAACAGGATCGTCTTGTCGCTGGCTCGGATCTGTTGCGCGAGCTCGTCCTTCCCCTCGATGTCGAGAAAGTTGTCGGGCTCATCCAGCAACAGCACGTCGAACTGCGAGCGGAAGAGCAGCTCGAGCGCCAGCCGCTTCTGTTCGCCGCCCGACAGCGTGTCGACCTGCCGGTCCGCCGCCTCGAGGTAGGGCACGCCGAACGCCGCGACCGTGCACGTGTCCCACAGGACCTCGGCGCGGTAGCCGCCGGCGCGCTCCCATCCCTCAAGGGCGTTCGCGTACGCGAGCTGCGCCTGCTCCCCGACCTCGCCCTGAGTCAGGCGCTTCTCGGCCGCATCGAGCGTGGCCCCGGCCTCGGCGATCTGGCGCTCGGTGAACGACAACAAAAACGCGCGGATCGTGGTCGGCTCGTCGGGCGAGGCGACGAACTGGCGCATGAATCCGACCCGGCCCGCCGCGTTTATGGCGCCGGCGTCCGGCGCCTCGAGCCCGGCGATCACGCGGAGCAACGTGGTCTTGCCCACCCCGTTGGCCCCCACGAGCGCGGCGTGCTGCCCCTCGGGGACGCGGAAGGTCACGGCTTCGAGCAGGGTCCATCCACCGGGAAGGGAATAGCCCACGTCCGCGAGATCGATGACGGCCATCGCCGGTCATCGTACGGACGAATCGGCGCCCGGGCGCGGGCGTGCGGGCGCGCGCGATCAGGGGATCGGGTTCGTCCACGCGGATCGGCCACGGTCGTCGGTGGCTACCACGCGCACGTACGGCACCTGCTCGTCCGTTTGCAGTCGGGCGCGGACGATCGCTCCGTGGTCGTCGCGCTCGAGGATGCGGGTCTGCTCCTGGCGCCCACGGTGGTCGGCTCGCACGGACCAGCCGAGTTCCCAGCGCGTTTGGAACACGATCGAATGGCACGGGCTCGTGTGCACCTCGATCGCGGCGCCGTCGCGTCGCACGTCGTGGATCGTCGGACCATGCGAGGCGTACGTGAGATGCGCGCGCAGCGCCTCGACGACAGCTTCACTCGAGCGTTCGGGAGCGCGGATCATCGTCCACGCGTCCCCGATGTCGAAGGCGGGGTAGTGGCTGTCGTCGGTCGCGATCGCCGACAACGACATCCCCGACTCCAGCGCGAGATCCCACACGTACGAGGAGTCGCCCCGCCCGTTCTCGCGGGCGGCGGACGCGTTGTACAGCTCGATGCCGGTGAGTCCCTCGGCCTCGAGGATCACCCGCGGGGGGAGTCCGCTCCAGTACGGATGTGCGACGAACGCAGCGCCGCCCTGGCCGGTGATGTGAGCCGCGGCCGTCGTGAGGTCGGAAAAGGTCTTGAAGTCGTAGTTGTCGACGCGCTCCCAGAACCGGCGGTCGCCCCCGGGGTCGTCGGGGATGTCGTCGATCCCGATCGCGAGGATCTCCGTGTACCGGCCGTCGCCCAGGGGGTCGACCGCGAGCTCCGCCCCGGTGATCACGAGCAGGTGTTCGCTCGAGGGCACATGGGTGAGCGTCCAGTGGTCGGTGATCGCACACACATCGAAGCCGGCCCACTCGTAGTGGTCCGCGTGTGCTTGGGGCCGCAGGTCGCCGTCGGTGTCGCTGGTGTGCGTGTGGAGCGCGGCCTTGAGCCACTGTCCGTCCGCTTCGAAGGGATTCTGCCCGTGTTCCATGCTCCCTGCCTCTCACGCCTGGGGGGGCAGCCTACCCTTGCTCGATCGACGACCGGTAGCGCTCGTTGAACGCAACGATCCACCGGTCGTTGAACGGGTGGACGCCGCCTTCGTCGTAGGCCCGCGAGGTCACGCCGAGCTGCGCTCGCTCGCAGACCGCCCAGTCCTGGCGGCTGACCAGGTCCCAGAACTCGACGATGTCGGTCGGATCGAAGTCCTCGCGCGCGATCGTGTCGGGATGGAACAGGAACTCGCTCACGATGCGAGTGTGCGCCGGGCCGGTCGGCTCCAGGCGATAGGTCATGACGCTGTCGGAATGCAGGTTGAGCATGAGCGTCGGGTAGACGTGGTTCCCGTTGTAGGACGTGAGATCGGCCGGCGCGAGCCCCGGCAGAGGCGGGCGGTTCGAGGTCCCGCTGTGTGTCAGTGTCGTGGCGCCGCCGACGAGCGGCGCGCCGTCGGCGCTCTCCGTCACCCCCTTGCGGAAGGTTGGCACGAGCTTGACGAGCTCGGGATGTACGCCGGGACAGTGCAGGCATTCGTTGTAGTTGTCGGTCAGGATTTTCCAGTTCGCCGCGACCTCGTAGACGATCCGGTGCGCGGTACGCAGCTCCGCGATCCGCCAACGAGCGACCGTCTCGCGGATGTCCCCCTCGGGATTGGCGGCACAGAACCGCCCGAAGGGCGCCGGGCGCTCCGCGAGATTCACGAACACGAATCCGTCCGTCGTCTCCACGTGCGCGGGCCACAACCCAAGCGTGGATCTGTCCAGTCCCTCGCCCTCCCCGACGTTGGGGGTCCCGACGAGCGCGCCGTCGGTTCGGTAGGTCCATGCGTGATACGGACACACCACGACACCCGAACGCAGCGAGCCCTCACCGTCGCACAGGCGGGTCCCGCGATGCCGGCAGACGTTGCGGAACGCGCGCACCGCCCCGTCGCGCGACCGCACGACGATCAGGCTCTCCCCCGCGACGTCGCGGACGACGTAGTCGTCGGCCTCGTCGACCTCCTCCTCGCGACCGACGCAGATCCATTCCGCGCCGAACACGCGTGCCACCTCGAGATCCCACGTGTCGTAGGGAGTGGTAGGCGGATCCGGGAAGGGTGGGGGTAGACGCCCATGCGCGACCGTCGTCGTGCGGTTCGTGCCGTGCCGCGCTCAAAGCGTGCTCCTGTCGGGTCGGGGGGAAAAGACCATCACGGAAACCTAACGGCCGGGACCCGCGTTCTCCAGGGGAGGCAGGTCGATTGTGCCTCGATATCCGAGGCAGTCTGCTCCTTTGGCCTCTAGAATCGCGAAATGCGCAAACCACTCCTAGACGACCTCGACGTGAAGATCCTCACGCAGCTCCAGATCGACGGCCGCATGCCCTTCACGCGCATCGCGGACGCTGTCGGCGTCTCGGAGGCCACGGTCCGGGCACGGGTGGCGAGGATGACGCGGCGGCGCGCCGTGAAGTTCGTCGTCGACATCAACGCGAACGAGCTGGGGCTGATCGAGGTGTACCTCGGCCTGCGCATCCAAGGGCCCGCCTTGGAGCGCGCGGTCGCCGCCGTGGCCCAGATCCCGGAGGTCCCCTACTCCGCGATCGTCAGCGGACCCTTCGACGCGATGTGTGAGGTCGTCTGTCGCGACAACGACGACTTGATCCGGCTGCTCGTCGACATCCGCAAGATCCCGGGCGTCGTCAGCGTCGACGTGATCACGATCTTGAAGATCCACAAAGACGACTGGACGTTCGCCGCCCTCAGTCCGCATCCGGAGACGGCGTAGGCTCGGGCGGCGGCGCGGCCTGACCCCAGGCGTCCACGCCGCCGTCGACCGTGATCGTGGTCCCCGTGACATAGGCGGCGGCATCGGTGGCCAAGAACGCCACGACCGCGCCGGCCTCCTCGGGACGACCCAGCCGTCCCAGGGGCACCTGCCGGCGCGCGGACTCCACCTCCTCCGGGCCGTAGGAGGCGAGACCCTCTGTGTCGATCGCGCCGAGCGCAACACAGTTCGTGCGGATCGCATACCGGCTCCACTCCAACGCGAGGCCGCTCGCGAGCGCTTCGAGCGCGGCACGGGCCGCAGAGGCGTGCGCGAACCCCGGGATCCCTCGGCGCGGGGAGAACCCGATGAAGGTCACCGACCCGCCGCCGGCAGGCATCATCGAGCGCGTGACAACCTCTCGGGTGAGGTTCCACGCCGCCTCGACGGTCAGCCGGTGCACCGCACGCCACCCGTTCGTCGAGATGTCCTCCGCCGGCGCGGAGAACTGCCCTCCGGCGTTGTTCACGAGCACGTCGACCGAGCCGAACGCCTCGAGAACCTCGTCGAGCATCGAGGACACTCGATCGGGTTCCCGGACGTCGCAGGAGATCGCGACACATCGCGCACCGATCGCCTCGAGCTCGGAGCGTGTCGCCTCGAGCGGCTCCGGTCGGCGTCCGCAGATCGCAACGGCCGCGCCGGTTCGGGCGAACGCGTGCGCGACCGCCCTGCCGATCCCGGTGCCGCCACCGGTCACCAGCACGTTCCTCCCGGCGTTCGCGTCCGGCGCGAGGACGTTCGAGAGATCCGTGCGCGGGCCTGTCATCGATCCCGCCAGACAGGTGGGCGCCCCTCGGCGAAGGCGCGCGGTCCTTCGTCGGCGTCCTCGGACGCCATCACCGCGTCGTAGGCGGGGATGCTTGCGTCGCGCAGCGCACGGTAGCCCTGTTGGACGGACAGCTCGTCGGTCGCGCGAAGGATCGCCTTGATCGCCCGAACGGCCATCGGAGCGGCAGCCAGGATCGGCTCGGCGAGGGCGCGGGCTTCTTCGAGCGCTCGGCCGGGTTCGCTCACGCGGTTCACCACTCCCCAGCGCGCGGCTTCGTCGGCTCCCATGCGGCGACCGGTCAGCAGAAGCTCGACGGCGACGGCCCGGGGGAGTCGCTTGGGCAGCCGGAGCACACCACCGGCGTCGGGCACGAACCCGAGGTTGACCTCCGGCAAAAAGAACTCCGCGTCGCTCGAGGCGACGATCAGATCGCAGGCGAGCGCCAGCTCGAACCCGCCGCCGACAGCGAGGCCGTTCACGGCGGCGATCACCGGCTTTTCCAGGTCGAACAGCTCCGTCAACCCAGCGAACCCGCCAGGGCCCCAGTCCTCGGGATCGCCCGCCACAGCTGCCTTCATGTCCCACCCTGCGGAGAAGAATCGCTCGCCCCCGCCGGTCACGATCGCGACGCGCAACCCGTCGTCGTCGCGGAACGCCGCGAACGCCTCGCCGAGGTCGCGGCTCGTGGCGGAGTCGATCGCGTTCGCCTTCGGCCGGTCGAGCGTGACCTCGAGCAGGTGTCCGCGGACCTCGGTACGCACTGACGCCATCACGGGCAGAGGCTACCGGTCCGGTGGCCTAGAGCGCGTGGTCGCGCCGGATCTCGCGCACGACGTGGTGTCCAGGCAGACCGGTCACGCCACCGCCGGCATGCGTCGCAGACGAGCATTGATACAGCCCGCGGATCGGCGTGCGGTAATCGGCGTACCCGACGGCCGGACGCATGTGGAACAGCTGATCCACCGTCAATTCGCCATGGAAGATGTTGCCGCCGATCAGCCCGTACTCGGTCTCCATGTCGTAGGGCCCGATGATCTGGCGGTGAAGGATCTTGGAGGAGAACCCGGGCGCGACGACGTCGAACCGATCGATCAAGCGGTCGGCATACGCCTCCAGTTCGTCGTGATGGGGCGCCTCGCTCCACGACTCCGGGACCCATTGGGTGAACATCGACATCACGTGTTTGCCTTCGGGCGCGAGCGTGCGGTCGAACACGGTCGGTATCTCGCAGTCGGCGAACGGCAGCGTCGCCGCCTCACCGGCGCGCGCTTGCTGGAACCCGGTCTCGAGGTACTCGAGGTCGTCCATGATCGAGATCGCGCCGCCGTGCACGTCGGGATCGAACCCGGGATCGGCGGTGAACTCCGGCAGCCCGTCGAGCGCGAGGTTGATCTTCACCGTGCCCGATCGCGACCGCCACTGTTCGATGTCCTGCACGAACTCCGGTGGGAGTTCATGCCGGTCGATCTGGCGCAAGAACGTGATCTGCGGGTGACACGCGGTCACCACGACTTTCGCGCGGAACTCCTCGCCCCCGGCGATCGCCACGCCGGTCGCGCGGCCACCTTCGACCAGGACCTTCTCCACCGGCGCGTTCACGCGGATCGTCGCGCCGAATCCCTCGGCCGCCGCGCGGATCGCGTCGGAGACCGCACCCATGCCGCCCTCCGGCATCCCCCAGGAGGCAACCTGCCCCTCGGACTCCTCACCGGTGGAATGGTGCATCAGCACGTACGCCGTTCCGGGCGTCATCGGTCCGGCCCACGTGCCGATGATGCCGTTCACGGCCTGGGTACCGATCACCACCGGGTCCTCGAACCAGCGCTCGAGCAGATCCGATGCGCTCATCGTGAACAGTCGTGTGATGTCGCCGACCGTGCGTTCGTCGAGCTCTTTGCGCATCGACCAGGCGAGCTGCGCGATGTCCTTGAGATCGCCCATCTTCTTGGAACCGACGTGTGGCGGCGTCCGGTTGAGCAGTGGGTGGAGCAGGTTCGCGATCCGGCCGATCCACTCGTAGTAGGGACCGAGCGCGTCGGCGTCCTTCTTGGAATACCGAAGGTAGGACTCGCGCGCCCGGTCGGTCTCGCCCTCGATCAACGAGCGACCGTCGGGGTGCGGTGTGTAACCCATGCCGAGCGGATTGATCTTGTAGCCGTGATCCTTGAGGCGCAGGTCGTTCAGGATGTAGGGAGGCATCAGGCTCATCGTGTAGCTGAGCGTCATCACCTTGAACTCGGGTGCCTCGGGCCACGGTGCGCTCGTGTCGGCGGCGCCACCGGTCTTGTGCCTCGCCTCCAGCACGATCACCTTCTTGCCGTACCGCGCGAGGTACGCCGCGGCGACCAGCCCGTTGTGGCCGCCGCCGATCACGATGGCGTCGTAGTCGTTCGCCGTTCCCGTCGGTGTCATGCGCAGAAGCATGGCGGCGCCGAGCCACGCGGTCCACCGATTGTTGTCCCACTTTGCCTCGATATCCGTGGTCGAGGCGCGCTCTTCCTCGGAAACCGAAGCCGGGGCTGGGCCGGAACACGCTCGCGGTCCGAACAGCTAGCATCGGGACATCCGCTTCGAGAAAGGCCCCGCCATGGACCAGCCACAGCACAGCGACAGCCTCACCGACGAGGACATCCGCACGGTGCTGCCCGAGACGGCGGCTCCCACCACGGCACGGACGGGCGATCCCGACGGCAAGGACGCGGATGGGACGGACGGCGATGGATCCGACGGCACCGACGGCGACGGCTCGGACGCGGACGGAACCGACGGCAAGGACGCGGACGGGACGGATGGCTCGGATGCCGACGGAACCGACGGGGACAGCACGGAGCAGGGATGACCTCCACCACCGTCCGGATCCCCGAGGCCGGACGAGCCGGCGGAGCGCTGACTCGCTGCACCGGTGACGCGAACGCGTTCCTTCGCGACACGTGGGGCAGACGTGCAACCGTGCACGGGTCGGTCGACGCACAGGGGTTCTCCGATCTGCTCACGCTCGACGACGTCGACCGATTGCTGTCCTCGACCTTCTTGCGCACGCCGACGTTCCGGCTCGTCAAGGCGGGCGAGACGATCCCCGAGCCCAGCTACACGCGTTCGGGACGCACGGGGTCGAAACCCGTGTCGGGGATGGCCGATCCCGCGCGGATCGCGGAGTTGTTCCGCGGCGGCGCGACGATCGTGCTGCAAGGGCTGCATCGCTATCACGAGCCGGTCACGCGCTTGTGCCGCGATCTGGAACTCGAGCTCGGGCACCCGTGTCAGGTGAACGCATACATCACACCTCCCGGAACGCAGGGGCTCGAGCTCCACGTCGATCCGCACGACGTGTTCGTCCTCCAGGCGTTCGGACGCAAGTCGTGGGAGATACACGCCGCGCCGAACGAAGCCGAGCGACAGCCGATCCACGCCGAGATCGGCGCGGGCGATTGTGTGTACATGCCCACCGGAACGTCCCACGCCGCATCGACGCCCGCCGCGGTCTCGGGCCCCTCGGGTCATCTGACCGTGGGAGTGCACGTCACCCCGTGGCGCGACGTGGTCGCGCACGCGATCCAGGGGCTCGAGGCGACACCGTCGCTGGACGATCCGGTTCCTGCGGGCTGGACACACGACCCGGACGCGTTCGCGACCGAACTCGCGAGCCGTCTGCGCTCTGCGAGCGAGGCTCTAGGGTCGGTGAACGTAGAGGGACTCGCCCGCGCGCGCAGGGATCGCTTCCTCTCAACCCGTTCGCCACTGCTGCGCGGAGCGATCGCCGCGGCGATCGAGACGGAGCCGATCGGGTCCGCCACGCGTCTGGTCCGCCGTGGGGGCACCGTGTGCGATGTTCGCGTGGCCGGCGACGGACTGGTGGTGTTGCTCGGCGACCGGCGCCTCCATATGCCGGGGTGGCTCGAACCCGCGATGCGACAGATCGCCGACGTCGAGACCCTGACGGCCGACGATCTCTCCGACTCGATCGCCGATCCGGCGAGCCGCCTCGTCCTTGTCCGCCGGCTCGTTCGCGAAGGCCTGTTCCTCGTCGACGACGGTCGCTGAGCGCCGCCCCTCGATGCCCGAGACCACCGACCGCTGCTCGATCCGAAGCGAAGCAGCCCACGAGCCGGTGCTCGCCACCGCCTCGACGGTGCGGAACTGGCTGCTGCTCGAGCACCCGGGTCCGTGGGGGGTCCAGGCGCTGCGGGATGCACGGATGCCGCCGGGACTGGGCGCGAGACTCCGCACGTTGGGGCGCGAACACCGGTTCCGCACGCTGCTGATCCGACGGCCGATCCGAGACCCGGATCCGCGGACGAGTTGCTTCGCGATCCACTCCGGTCCCGGTGATCCCTGGGTCGAACGCGTGGACCTGAACGATCTGGTCGACGCGTGCGACCTGGACCTGGCCGCCCTAGGCCGCGGCGAGCGCCCGGGCCTGACGCCGCACACCGATCCCCTCTTCGCCGTCTGCACACATGGCCGACACGACGCTTGCTGCGCCGAACGCGGCCGTCCTCTGGCCCGATCACTCGCGGAGGCGTTCCCCGCGCAGACGTGGGAGAGCTCGCACATCGGAGGCGACCGCTTCGCGGGCAACCTGCTGGCGTTCCCACACGGCATGTACTTCGGACGGGTCACGGCGGACCGAGGTCCCTTGGTCGCGGCGAGCTACCTCGAGGGGCGCATCGACCTCACGGTCTTCCGCGGGCGGTCCTGTCGTTCGGTCGACGCCCAGGCCGCGGAACACTTCTTGCGGGCCAAGTTCTTCCTCGAGGGAGTGGACGAGGTGGTCCCCGAACACATCGACCGATCGGGAGACGAGATCACGGTCGTGGCACGGACGTACGCAGGCTCCTACGACGTGCGCCTGCTCCGCGGCGAAGGACCGGAGGAGCGACTCACCTGTCACAGCACCGCGCCGCAGCGACCTCCGACCTTCCGGTTGCTCGGGATCGATCGGCGGGCATGAGCGGACCCTGTGGAACCGAGGGTTTGCCGCAGGCGTCTAGGGGGAAGACATCTGCCGTAGGTCCGATCCCCCACGACCCGAAGGAATCTCCGATGTCCCGTATCCGCGCATCCGTCTTGCTGGCTCTGTCCGGACTCCTCCTCGTCCCGCTTTTGGGGCTCGGCGGACCGGCTACCGCCACGACGTCCCAGAGCGTCGTCGTCTCGGACGATCCGGTCGACAACACGCCCCACGTGCTCGACGGCAGAGTGAACACGGTCGTCCAACTCGGTGACCGGGTGCTCCTCGCCGGAGACTTCACCAAGGCGCGTCGCCAGGGATCGTCCACCGTTGTGGATCGCGACAACGCGATGGTCTTCTCCGCCAGCACGGGGGCGATCGACGCGGCCTTCACGCCGTCCTTCGACGGCGTCGTCGAGCAAGCGGTCGCACACCCCGACGGCCGACACGTGTTCCTTGTCGGCAGCTTCAACACCGTGGATGGGCAAGGTCACCGCAAGATCGTGAAACTCGACATCGTGACCGGCGAGGTCGTGTCCTCGTTCGATCCCGACGCGGACTCGAAGGTGCTCGACGCGGCCCTCTCCGGCTCCCGGCTGTTCCTCGGCGGGAGCTTCGACAGCATCGATGGCGTCCCTCGCGCAGCCTTCGCGGCGGTCGATATCACGACGGGAGTGGTGGATCCGTCGGTGCATGTGCCGTTCGAGGAGGCACCCGTGGGCTCCACCTCCGTGCGCGACATCGACGTAACCGGCGACGGCTCGCGGCTCGTCGCGGTGGGCAACTTCGACAAGGTCGGGGGCCAACCGCGCAACCAAGCCGCGGTGCTACAGATCTCATCCAGCGGAGCCAGCGTCGCGAACTGGGCGACCTCGCGCTTCGCCCCCGACTGCTCCACCGCCTTCGACTCGCCGATGCGCTCGGTGGACATCGGACCCGACGGTACGTGGTTCGTCGTCAGCACCACCGGCGCATACTCAGGTGGTCCGCCGAAGCTCTGCGACTCCGTGAGCCGCTGGGCGCTGCAGGCGTCGGGAACCGACATCCAGCCGGACTGGGCCGCATATCCGGGCGGGGACACGACCTATACCGTCCTGGCGACCGGAGCGGCCGTCTACGTCGGTGGACACATGCGTTGGCAGAACAACCCGTACGCGGGTGACCGGCAAGGTCCGGGCGCGGTGCCACGCGAAGGCATCGCCGCGCTGGACCCGGACAACGGGGTGCCGTTCAGCTGGAACCCGGGTCGAAGCCGAGGCGTCGGAGTGTTCGACTTCCTCGCGACCGGCTCCGGTCTCTGGGTGGCCAGCGACACCGACCGGCTCGGCGGGGAGACCCACGCCCGGATCGGCTTCTTCCCGATCGCGGGCGGCACCACTCCTCCCGACGCGCGCTCCTATGCGCTGCCGGGCGATCTGTACGACGTCCTGCCCAACGGCAAGGTGCGTCGCCACTTTTTCGACGGAGATTCGGCCGGCGCGTCGCTCCGGGTGCCCAAGCTCACGATGCCCGATACGCGGGGAGCCTTCGCGCTCGGCGGACGGATCCTGTCGGGAACCGCGCAGGGAACCCTTCTGACGCGACGATTCAACGGCACGAGAGATCGTGCGATAGCCGGCGTGGACCTGCACGGCCTGCAGGAACCACCGAACCGGCCGATCCCCGGCACGTCGGATCCGATCCCCGGATACGACCAACACCTGCGTTCGACGACCGGGATGTTCTGGACCCGTGGGTTCCTGTACTACACCGTGCGAGACCAGTCCCGGCTGTACGTGCGCGCGTACTCGCCACAGGCGCGGATCGTGGGTGCCGAACTCGCGCTCGCCGGTGACGCTTCGGACCCGGTTCCGTGGGCGCAGGTCCGCGGCATGACGTTCTCGGAGGACACACTCTTCTATGCGACGGCCGACGACCGGCTCTGGTCGGTTCCGTTCCAAGATGGTCGCGTGACGGGCTCGCCGCGCGCGATCGGAGGACCGGGGATCGACGGGTACGCGTGGGCGTCGCGGGCGCTGTTCGTCTTCCCGGGCTGAGGCGGATCGTTAGCCCATCGAGAGCCGGTATCGGTCGTTGAACGCCGCGATCCACCGGTCGTTGAAGGGGTAGACGCCTCCGTCGGCGTACGCACGCGAGTGCATCCCCTTCTGCGCGCGTTCGCACACCGCCCAGTCCTGGCGACTGATCAGGTCCCACATCGCCACCACGTCCGCGGGGTCGAACTCCGACCGAGCGATCGTGTCGGGGTGGAACAGGTACTCGCTCACGATGCGGGAGCGATCGGGACCGAGCGGTTCGAGCCGGTAGGTCATGGCGCAGTCGGATTGCACGTTGATCATGAGGGTCGGATACAGCATGTTGCCCGCGTAGATCGCTCGCTGCTCGGGAGCGAGCCCCGGCAGCGGAGGTCGGTTCGACGTCCCGGACGCAGTGAGGGTCGTGGCGCCTTCGGCGAGGGCGGCCCCTTCGTCCCCTTCGGTCATCCCCGAACGGAAGGTCGGCACCAGCGCGACCAGTTCCGGATGCACGCTGGGGCAGTGCAGGCACTCGTTGTAGTTGTCGACGATCACCTTCCAGTTCGCCTGCACCTCGTAGTCGATCCGATACCCGATCCGCAGATCCGCGAGTTGCCAGTTCGCAAGGAACGCCGTCGGGTTCCCTTCGCAGTTGCGATCGAGGAACGATCCGAACGTCTCGGGCTCGGTCGCCAGGTTCACGAAGACGAAGCCGTTCCACGCGGCGACCGCCGCTCGCCACAGCGGACGACTGGAGCGATCGAAACCTTCGGATGAGGGGATGTTCGGCGTTCCGACGAGGGTTCCCTCGGTGTCGTAGGTCCATGCGTGATACGGGCACTTGATCACGCCCGAATCCGCGTGTCCCTCCCCGTCGCACAGCCGCGTTCCGCGATGCGCGCACACGTTATAGAAGCAACGGAGGGTGCCGTCGTTGGCGCGGACCACGATCACGCTCTCGGTTCCGACGTCGCGTGTGATGTAGTCGCCGCGCTCGGGAAACTCCTCTTCGCGTCCGACACAGATCCACTCTGCCCCGAAAACGCGCTGCTGCTCCTGCACCCACACCTCGGGCAGGTGGTACTCCCCACCTCCGAGCGTGGGGACGGGCTGCCACGTCTCGGCCGTCTCCTCGGGCGCAGCTTGCTCACCGATGTGTTCGGGTACTGCGCTCATCGGTCGACCGGCTCCTTGCGAAGAGGGGCCGGAACGAGACCCCCGACCTACCCTGACCATCGGCTGTCTCCCAGACCGACTGGAGCGCTCACGAGCACGGTGCCGGACTACTTCGATCGAGCCATGCCGGCGATCGCGCAACCCATATGTACCGACAACGGGCCGACAGTCCTCAATGCCCAGCAGCTCGTATGCCGATGCCTCAAGAGGACGGCTACCCGAAAGCGGGTACGAGGCACTACCCGAACCATGGGCCTCGAGGCCGAGGCCCTCGAAGGGAGACAACGCAACGATGGCTCGCACCCACAGCGCTTCCGCGGCGGTGCTGCACCTCGTGGATCCGGCGGACGAACCCACGGCGCCGGCCCAGCGCCACGCGCGGCCTCGGGTCTTGCTCGCCGATGACAACTCGTTCTTCCGGGTCGGCTTGCGCGGCCTGTTGATGGACTACGAGGTCGACGTCGTAGGCGAAGCGCGTAACGGCCGCGAGGCCGTCGAACAGGCGGAGGCCCTACGCGCGGACATCGTTCTGATGGACCTGCGGATGCCACGGCTCGGCGGGATCGAGGCCGCGAAGCTGATCGCGGAGCGATCGCCGGACACCCGCGTGATCATCCTGACCGCCTACGACGAGCCGGAACTGCGCCGGGACGCGGACGAGGCGGCAGTCGCCGCGTTCCTCGTGAAGGGGTCGCGTTCGGAGTCACTGCACGAGGCGTTGATCGCTGCGTGCGACAACGTTCGACCCGTTGCCGAGGAGCCGTCCGCCGACGACTTCGATGCGGTCGAGGGCGGCGAGGATGCATTGCAGCAACTGACCGCGACGCAGATCAACCTGTCCGTGCTACGCGGTCGCGTCGAGGGCGAGGAGCAGACGGCGCGACTTGACGAGCTGGAGCAGGCCGTGGAGATAGGGATCGAGGACCTGCGCGATCTCGTCTTCGAGATCCGGCCTCCTGCGCTGGAAGGACACGGGCTGGGTATCGCGCTCGAGGCGCTCCTCGCGCGCCATGCCGACGACGGCGGATACCACTACGAGGTCGACGACCGCCTGACGTCCGCACCACCCGCGACCTCGTACGGGGTCGCCCTCGGGATCGCGCGAGAGGCGATCGACAACGTGCACCGACATGCACACGCCGCCAACGTTTCGCTGACGATCGAGGAGCGTGACGAGGGTCTCTACGTGGAGGTCAGCGACGATGGGCAGGGCCTCGCGCCCTCGGACCTGTCCGACGATGCGCTCGGTCTGTCATCGATGCGCAGTCGCGCGGAGGATGCAGGCGGATGGTGCAGGATCTGGAGTCTTCCGGGCGCGGGAGCGACGATCAAGTTCTGGCTCCCCCTGTAGCACGTCAGTCCAGGAAGATCTCGACCGACTCGCCCGGTCGCACGCGCGTCTGCGCCGCAGGCCACTGCTCGACGACGGTGGAGCCCGTGAAGCCGAAAAACGATGCGTCGGTCACCACGACGTCGAGCTCGAGCGCGGATAAGGCTGTCACTGCATCGTCTTTTCCCATCCCGACCACATCGGGCAGCGCGAACGGTCGCGGACCGCGACTCACCGTCAGATCGATCTCGCTACCCTTCGGCGCCGTCTGGGTAGACGCGACGCTCTGCCGGAAGATGTAGCCCGCGGGAACCGCGTCGTGGAACGCACGTACGATGGAGCCCGGGACGAGTCCCACCTCGGCCAGTGCGGCCTTCGCCTCCGGGAGCGACCGGCCGACCACGTCGGGAACCGTGGCGGTTCGCGCCCGCGCGACGGAGAACGCGAGGCCGGCGACCGCGGCGATCGAGACGAGCACGGCGACGAACAGGTGCGATCCGCGGAACCGTCCGCGCTCGGTCGCAGCCGTTCGCGTGCGGTCGGGCGAGGACGCCATCCTCGCCGTCATCACCCGGGTGCCGAGCGGGGCCAATCGAGTCGGCACGGTCGTGACCGCGCCGGTGGCCGCCCGCACGAGATCGGACACCGGGGCCGCCGTCGGCAGATCGCGACCGACCCGTTGCAGGTCGCTGCGCGCCGACGCAGCCGTGGGCGGCCTCGATGCCGGATCTTTTGCCATCAGGCGCCCGACCCACACATCGAGAGCATCGCTCACTCCGGGGACAGTGGAGGGCGCCACGACCGAAGCGGTCAGATGGCGCTGCGCGACCGCGAAGACCGTTGGTCCCTCGAACGGAGCGCGTCCGACGAGCAGCTCCCAGGCGACGATGCCGACCGCGTACAGATCGGCGGCAGGATAAGGGGCGGCGCCGCGGATCCGCTCCGGCGCCAGGTACTGTGCGGTCCCGATCAAGGTCTGAGTACCGACGGTGCCCGCATCGGTCGCCCGCGCCAACCCGAAGTCCGCGACCTTCACCGTGCCGTCCGCTGCGAGCAAGACGTTCTCAGGCTTGAGATCGAGGTGCACGATGCCGCTGACGTGCGCGCGCTCCAGCGCAACGAGGATCTGCTCCAGGATCGCGGCGGCGCGGCCCGGGTCCAGGCGTCCCGCCACCGACAGCGCCTCTCGCAGACTCACGCCGCGAACGAGTTCCATCACCATGTACGGCGTGCCCTGCTCGTCGCCCCAGTCGTAGACGTCGACCACGCTGGGATGGTGCAGGCTCGCGGCCGCCTGCGCCTCCCGGCGGAAACGTGCGACGAACCCGGGATCGGCGGCCAAGCCCCCGTGCATCAACTTGACGGCGACCTCGCGATCGAGGACGGCGTCTCGCGCACGGAAGACCTCACCCATTCCTCCCGACCCGATCCGCTCGGACAGGAAGTACCTGCCACCGAGCACACCGGGGCGGCCCGTGGGGTCGGGGCGTGCCTGCGGCGGGGTCGGGGGCGCTGTCGTCGACATCGCTCGAATGGTCGAGAAGAAGGACACGATGATACGCGGGAGCCGCTCGTTGTGGGCGGTCAGCGCCGAGGGTCGTGGTTGTGGCGCAGACGGCGGACTGCCGTGCCCTAGGTCGGCCGACCGATTGACCCGAACCCAGGTGCGCACCTACGCTCGCAGCAACACCCTCTCGCCTGCCCGCCCGAAGGGACCCAGATGTCGCAGCTTCGCAAGCCCGTCCGCATCGCGCTGTCCGCGATCGTGCCCCTGTTGCTCCTGATGGGGACCGCGTCTCCCGCCGGTGCCCGATCGCCGTCCAAGCCGCGCTGCTTCGAGCCGCAGCAGGCCCGCGTCGCAACGGGCGGGTACGTTCACGACGAAGCTGAGGGCCCCGCCAACGATCCCCTGCGAGGGTGGCGTCGCTCGCACGACGCTGCGGCGCATCGTGGTGGCATCACGACGATCCCGGTGGCATTCCACGTGATCCGCAAGAACAGGACCGTGGCGGGCGGCAACATCCCCGGCTCGCAGATCGACTCGCAGATCGACGTGCTCAACGACAGCTTCGACGGCACGACTGGGGGCGACGACACGGGATTCGTCTTCGATCTGGTCTCGACCGATCGCAAGACCAAGCCGATGTGGTTCTCCCTCGGCTACGGATCCCCAGAGGAAACCAAGATGAAGCGGGCGCTCCACGTCGGTGGCGCGGGAACCTTGAACCTGTACTCGGCGAAGCTGAAGGACCAGCTGCTCGGCTGGGCCACGTTCCCGTCCGATGCTGCGTCTCGCCTCAAGCGAGACGGCGTCGTGATCCTGTTCTCCTCGATGCCCGGCGGTTCGGCCGCCCCCTACAACGAGGGCGACACCGCGACGCACGAGGTCGGCCATTGGCTCGAGCTCTATCACACGTTCCAGGGCGGATGCGGCGGATCCGGAGACTTCGTAGACGACACCGCCCCCGAGAAGTCTCCCGCCCCCGGCTGCCCCGAAGGACGCGACACCTGCGGCTCGGCCGGGCTCGACCCGATCCACAACTTCATGGACTACTCGTTCGACTCCTGCATGTTCGAGTTCACCCCGGGACAGACGATCCGGATGCAGGACGCCTGGAGCGCCTACCGAGCCTGATGCAACGGCCACAACGCGCTACGGCGGCCGATGTTCGCCTGGGTCGTCGTCAGGGAGCCCTGCCACTGCCACTTCGCAGGTTCCTGCGCAACCGTAGACTGCCCCGGTGACCGAGCGGGTGTTGACCGAGCGGGAGCTCAACCGCGCGCTGCTTGCGCGCCAACTCCTGTTAGAGCGAGTCGACCTTCCGCCCACCCGGGCGATCGAGCGTGTCGGCGGCCTGCAGACGCAGTACGCCCCCTCCGGTTACATCGGCCTGTGGTCACGGATCCAACACTTCGAGCGCGACGCGCTCACTCGGGCGCTGGAGCGGCGAACGGCTGTGCAAGCCTGGCTCATGCGCGTCACGATCCACACGGTCTCGCGCCGCGACTTCTGGCCGCTCGTCGAAGGTGTTCGCGAGACGAGACGAACGTGGTGGTTGCGAGCGAATCGTAACCGGGCGGATCCGCACGCCGTTTCGGCGGGGGCGAGGCGCCTGCGCGGGTTGCTCGCCGACGGCCCGATGCGGCGCAAGGAACTCGTCGACCGGCTGGGGGTGGACTCGGCCGTCTGGAACGGGATCGGCCTGTGGGTGGACCTCGTGCGCGTCCCCCCGTCGGGCACATGGGAACAACGCCGCGCCGACCTATACGGCCTCGCCGAGGACTGGGTCGGACCCTCGGACGCGACACCGGAGCAGGGGGTCGAGCGACTCGTTCGCCGCTACCTAGGCGCGTTCGGCCCCGCTCCGGCCAAAGACATCGCAACGTGGGCCGGCCTCCCCAATCCGGCGATCGCCGAGGCGTTGGGCCACCTGCGTCTGCGGCGCTTCCGGGACGGATCGGGCAACGAGCTGTGGGATCTGCAGCGCGCGCCTCTGCCCGACGCCGACACGCCTGCGCCAGTGCGGTTCCTTCCGACGTGGGACGCCACGCTGCTCGTGCACGCCCGGCGCACGCAGATCTTGCCCGAGCGGTTCCGCTCTCGCGTGTTCCACATCAAAGCGCCGCAATCCGTCGCGACGTTCCTGGTCGACGGACAGGTCGCAGGGACGTGGAAACACGCCGAGAGGCAGATCGTGGTCGAGCCCTTCGAGCGACTCTCGAGATCGACCCGTCGCGAGCTCGATGACGAGGCCGAGCGATTGTCCTCGTTCATGGACTGACCGGTGAGCAGTTCAGATCACGGTGTCTCGCCGGTGGACCACGTCCTCGGCTTCCACGCGCTGACGATCTTGCCGACGGCGGTGATGAGGAACAGCTGACCGAGCACCATCTCGGCGACGGCGAGGGACTGCCCCGGCTCGTACGCCGGTACGAGGTTCCCGAACCCCGTGGTCGTCAGGGTCGTGAAGCTGAAGAACAGCGTCTGTCCGATCGTCCCGTCTCCCGCACTGCCGAAGAAGGGTGTGTCCTGCAGAACCCCCACCCCTCGGTAGAGGAACGCGAAGCACATCCCGATCAACAGGTACGCAGAGATGGCTCCGAGCATCGTCTCGAGGTCCACGATCGTCCGCAGAACGAGGTGCCGGGCGATCGAGACCGGCGCGATCACATACAGCAGGCAGCTCACGAAGAAGATCAGCGGTGGAACGTCCTCGGACGAGGAGGCGAACACGCCGACCGCGCCGACAACCCCGGCGATCAACAACACGACTGAGGCCACGAGGAGCACCGACCGGCGCGCACCCGACGTGCGCAGCGCGAACCACACGGTCACGATCTGTACGAACAGCACCACGGATGGGGCCCACGCAGCGCTCAGGGTCGAGGACAGCCCGTAGGTCAGAACGATCAGCAATAGGACAAGTCCGTAGCTGTCTGCGGACACGAACGAATGGCCGAGTCGCCGGAACGGGTGGTAGCGATGGGCTGCGATCTCAGGCTCGCCGGACATCGATCAGACGCCTTCGGTCGCCTCGAGGCGTCCATCGGCCACCGCGGCGACGACGGCAGCGTAGTCGCGTTCGTTCTGGTCGGCGTAGGCCTCGGAGAACCGCGCAACCGCTTGGTCGAAGCGGTCGCCACCACCGAGGTACGCGGCGATCGCGATCCGGTCTCCCGACCTCGCGTGTGCTCGGGCCAGCGCCCAACCGCAGGCCCGGCCGTACTGACGCAGCGTCGTGGCGTTCATCGTGTCGACGTCCGCCGACACCTTCCAATCCCAGAGCTGGCGGACGTAGAAGTCCCGCTCGATGCCGTCCGGACCTTCCGCCCTGGTCCAACCCAGCATGATGTCGCCGGCCGCCTGCATCAGCCGTTGTCCCTCGACCACCCGCTGACCGGCGTTCGCGAACTCGCTCTTGCCGGCGTACGGCGCGAGCACCGATTCCTGAGCTTCCTTGAACTGGAGGAACAGCGGGTCGCGCTGATCACGGCCGAAGAACAGCGCGATCCATGCCCGGGTTCCCACGCTTCCGACTCCGACCACCTTGCGCGCAACATGTTGCAATCGGAATCCGTCGAGCAGGTGGCGACGGTCGCCGGGCAAGGTCCGCCGGTACGACCGCAGGATCAACTCCAGCGCCTCCCGGAACTCGACGGCGTCCCGATCGGACATCACCTCCTCGATCGGCACGATCAGCGGTGGGTCGCTCACGATCTTCACCTGCCCATCGACCTGATGCGTGAGCTTGGCGAAGCGCTCACTGGACGCGCCCTGTCGCAGCCGGCCGATCATCTCGGACTCGTCCAGTCGCGCGTACCACACGTCGAGGTCGCGCATGCCGGCGAACGAGGCCATGGCCGTGCGGTACTCCCCCACGGCGTCGACCACGATCGCGCGGCACTCCTTGCGCCCGAACCCCCGCTCGCGACCCGCGATGACCAGGCTCGCAGTGAGGCGCTTGACGTCCCATTCCCAAGGGCCCGGAAGTGTTTCGTCGAAGTCGTTGATATCGAACAGCAGGTCTCGCTCGGGTGAGGCGAAGCCGCCGAAGTTCGACAGGTGCGCGTCCCCGCAGAGCTGGACCCGGATCCCCGAACTCGGCACCGTTGCGAGATCCGAGGCCATGATCGCCGCCGCACCGCGATAGAAGGTGAACGGGGAGACGAGCATCCGCCCGTGTCGGATCGGCAAGAGGTCGGCGACCCGACTGGATCCCTGTTCTTGCAAGATCGCCACCGGATCGGTCCGGCCGCCGGGCGGCTCCCAAGCTTCGTGACTCGACCGCGGGACGTCGACTCTGGCGGCACGTCCACGTGCATGCCGTTCTTCGGGCGTGATCCGTTCTCCGTGCCGGTCCGCAGGCTCCGCTCGCGTGGTCATGACGACATCATGACTCGTCGGCGTTGCCGTCGCAGCATAGGCGGGGGTGTTGCACCCTGCCGTCGGTTACCGCTCGTTCACGCCCGTCACCGAGGCCATGTCGCGACCATGGGCCGTCAGCGACCAGATCACCGCGACCGCGATCGTGATGAATACGATGCCCCACACCGGATACCAGGGCAGCCACGCGAAACCCGCGATCGCGCTGATCAAGGCCACGATAACGCCGACCATGCGCGCCCACACCGCGCCGCTGAACAGGCCGAACCCGGCGAGCAATACCACGATGCCGAGGATCAAGTGGATCCATCCCCAGGTCGACGCATCGAACTGGAAGACGTACTCCTTGGTCACCGCATAGAACGTGTCGTCCACGATCGCGACGAGCCCCGCGATGATGTGGAAACTGCCGATCAAGATCAGCATGAAGGCCGCGAAGGTCGTCCAGCCGATCGCCCAGCCACTCGGTTGCCTGTCAGCCATGTACCGCTCCCCTCACTCGTTGTGCACCGCTGCACATGGGCATAACACACCTTCGTCGCCGCACACGGACATCGGCCGAAGTGGATGAACCTGTGCAGCGGAACCGAGTACCCTCTTGCCCCGTGTCGCAGCGAAGGAACGCGGTCGAGGGGTCCGGACTCGTCCTCCTCGTGCTCGCATCCGGCCAGTTCCTGATGACGCTGGACAGCTCGGTGATGAACGTCTCGATCGCATCGGTGGCGAAGGACGTCGGCACCGACGTCACCGGCATCCAGACCGCGATCACGCTCTATACGCTGGTGATGGCGTCCCTGATGATCACCGGCGGCAAGATCGGGACGCTGCTCGGCAGGCGCCGCGCGTTCGGCATCGGCCTGATGATCTACGCGGCCGGATCGCTCACAACGGCGCTCGCCCCGAACCTGCCCGTGCTCCTGTTCGGCTGGTCCTTCCTCGAGGGCGTCGGTGCGGCGTTGATCATGCCCGCGATCGTGGCCCTGGTGGCAGGGAACTTCCCTCCCGAGCGACGGGCGGCGACGTACGGGACGATCGCGGCGGCTGGAGCGATGGCCGTCGCAGCTGGCCCGTTGATCGGGGGAGCGGTCACGACGTTCTTCTCGTGGCGGTACGTCTTCGTCGGCGAGGTGATCGTCGTGTTCGCGATCCTCATGGTGCTGCGTCGGGTTCGCGACGCGCCCGTCGGCGAACGCACACCGTTGGACCTGGTCGGCGTCGCCCTGTCGATCGCGGGGCTGGCGATGACCGTCTTCGGGGTGCTGCGCTCGGGCGAGTGGGGCTGGGTGCAGCCCAAGCCCGACGCTCCGGAATTGTTCGGCATCTCCCCCGTGTTGTGGCTCGTGCTCGGAGGGCTCCTGATCGTGTACCTGTTCCTTCGTTGGGAGGCGCACGTCGTCGAAGCGGGGAGGGAGCCGCTCGTTCGTCCCTCGATGCTCCAGAACAAGCGGCTCACCGGCGGGCTGACGATGTTCTTCTTCCAGTTCATGGTGCAGGCGGGAGCGTTCTTCGCCATCCCCCTGTTCCTGTCGGTGGTCCTGGAGCTGAGCGCTCTCGAGACCGGCGCACGGCTCGTTCCCCTCTCGATAGCGCTGCTGATCACCGCGGCGGGCGTTCCCAAGGTGTTCCCACATGCCTCGCCGCGGCGCGTCGTGCGCCTCGGCCTGCTGTTCGCGCTCGCCGGCACCGTCGTGTTGGTCGGGGGGCTGGATCTGAGCGCGGACGCGTCGGTCGTCGCGGTGCCGCTGATCCTGATCGGCCTCGGGATCGGGGCGCTCTCGTCACAGCTCGGAGCGATCACCGTCTCGGCGGTTCCCGACGACGAAAGTGCGGAGGTGGGTGGTCTGCAGAACACCCTGACGAACCTCGGTGCGTCACTCGGAACGGCCCTGATCGGATCGATCTTGATCGCCGGCCTCACCGCGGCGTTCATCCAAGGCGTCCAGGACAATCCGGACATCCCGCAGGATCTGAAGACCCGGGCGTCCGTGGAGCTCGCCGGGGGGATCCCCTTCATCTCGGACACGGACCTGAAGGCCGGTCTCGCCGATTCTGACGTGCCGCCGCAGGTGCAGCAGGAAGTCCTCAACGAGAACGCAGCCGCACGGCTCAACGGGCTCCAGGATGCGCTGTCGGTGGTCGCGATCATCATCGTGCTGGCGTTGTTCTTCACCGGACGCCTCCCTTCCCGGCCGGTGGGCGCGAAGCCGGGGTAGTCCGTCCCTGCTCCGCGGGATGCGTGCGAGCATGACCACGACGCGAAAGGAGTGGCGCCGATGGCGATCAAGGTGAAGGAACTCGGCCACCTCGTCCTGTACGTGCGCAACGTCGAGCGATCACGGCGCTTCTACCGCGACGTGCTCGGCTGGAACGAGGTCATCGACGCACCGATGCCGGGTGCCGCCCTGTTCTCGTCCGGTCGCACCCATCACGAGCTGTTGTTGCTCGAGGTCGGGGAGGACGCCGCTCCCATCCCGGAAGGACGCCGGGTCGGTATGTACCACTTCGGACTGAAGATCGGCGAGACCGACGACGAGATCCGCGACGCGCTCAAAACGCTGATCGACGAAGGCGTGCAGATCGTCGGCACAGCGGATCACACGGTCACCCATAGCATCTACATCCGCGACCCGGACGGGAACGAGATCGAGCTGTACATCGACGTGCAGCCCGAGACGTGGCGCGAGAACCCGGCGTCGATCCTCGCTCCTCCGCGCCCGCTCGCGATCTAGCCCTTCGGGTCCTGCCTCCCGTCATGGGTGGCGACCCCCGCCCGGCGGCGCTCGGCCGATACCGCGTGTGCGGCGGTCGCCGCCTGCGGCAGCCCCGTGATCGTGGCCAAAAACTCCTCCTGGTCGAGCGCCCACACGGCGCCATCTGTGTGGGCCCGTACGGTTGCGGTGCGGGGGACGTCCTCTAGCAGGGCGATCTCCCCGAAGTGGTCGCCCTCCTGAAGTTCGACCAGCTTGCGTCCGTCCACGCTGACGTCGAACGTTCCGCGGTCGATGACGTAGAAGCGGTCCCCCACCTCGCCCTGCTGGACCACGGCGTCTCCCGCGTGCACCTCGATCAGATCGAGCTGACGTGCCACCCGTTCCAGATCGATCCGAGGCAGCGGGGCGAACATCGCCATCCGGCCCAACAGGGAGAGCTGACGCTCCGGCATGATGGCCGCGCGGTCGACACGCCGCAACCCGCGGATCGTCAGCACCGCGAACACCGGCAAGACCGCCCCGAAGAACGCGAGCGTGGTCTCGAGGCCGAGCGGTCCTATCATCGCGGCGCCCACCGCCGCGCCGATACCCACGCCCGCCATCCACAACGCTTCGATCGCACCGAACATCCGCGTCAACACCGTGTCGTCGACGACCCGCTGCAGCAGCGTCCGGCCGGTCACGTCGAGGAGTGCGAGTCCCACGCCCGCGCCGATGACGATCGCGACGGCCTGCGCCGGGGTGTTCGCGAACCCGATCCCCGTCACCGTCGCGCCCAGCAACAGCGCCGCACCGACGAGCGCAGGTACCAAGGAACGTCGCCCGACAAGCGCGACCGAGCCGGCCGCACCTGCGAGGCGCCGACCCCCGCGGCCGTCTGGAGCACTCCCACTCCTCCATCGCCGATAGCCAGGACGTCGATCGCTATCGTCACGAGGAGAACGTCGAAGGCACCCCACGTGATGGTCAACAGCCCCGCGATCGCGACCAGCAAGCGGGGACCCGGCGAGCGGGCGATCGTCGCCAACCCCTCGAAGGTCTCGATCGCAAGCGACCACGGGCGCAGCCCGCCGACGACGATCCCTGTGCGTTGCGAGTGCACGCCAACCATCATCACCGCCGCGATCGCGAGCACCCCAGCCATCACGGCATACGCGACTCCTGGACCCCACAGCACGAGGAGCCCCGAGACCGCCGCGGTCCCGAGGGTGCCGCCCAGCCCTTCGGCGAGCGATGAGACGGAGTTGCCCGCAGTGACTTCGTCGGGCGTGCGCGCCAGGTTCGGCACCAGCGAGTGCAGCGCCGGACGCGACGTGGTCATCGAGGCCATCGACACGATCGCGAGCCCGTAGACGATCGGCGCTGCGAGGCCGAGCAGGATCGACGCGGCCGTCGCGGCGGCGGCAAGTGTCTGCACCGCGTAGCCGACCAGGAGCAATCGCTCGCGTCGGTAGCGATCGCCCAGCGCTGCGGCAACCGGCGCGACGATGCCCGCCGGGACCAGGAGGAGAAGTCCGACGAGACCGGTCTCAGACGTCCCGCCGCGATCGTATGCATACACCAGGATCGCGACCCACGTCGCGCTCTCCGCAGCGCTGAACGCCAGGAACCCGAGCTGGGCGCGCCGCAGCCCGCGGTTGCCGACGACCCCTCGCATGGCCGCGAGCGGTGGCCCGATCCGAAGGAGCACCCAGTTCACGAGCGGATGCTACGCGCGGGAGCCGGCGCCTGCTCCCTTGCAACCCGATCGCGCTGCCGTACGGGGTCGGAGCCCGCATGCCGATGCAACCAGGAGAAACGGATCGGGCACGCGGTCCTGCGTCGCCCTCTCAGCTTCCCCTCACCCGGAGGTGACGGCTCTCCGAGCCACGGCCGAGCGAACCGGCCGCCCTGATCCGGGCGACGATCGCCGAGAGGATCGCCGGCACCGCCACGGACAAGGACGCGAAGGCCCCGCATGTCCACCCCGAGCGGTACTGCTCGGCCCGATCGAGCGCTACCCGGTGACGGAGACGTCGGCGTAGCCCGCCGACCGGTACTGGTCCGTGAGCAGGTAGTGGATCCGGTACGCGCCCGGTGGCAGCGGCCACGGGCGGC
Organism: Actinomycetota bacterium; assembly: GCA_040902745.1. Taxonomy (GTDB): domain Bacteria; phylum Actinomycetota; class UBA4738; order UBA4738; family HRBIN12; genus JBBDWR01. Next base: position 43,276 of record JBBDWR010000002.1, read on the forward strand.
CCTGGGACTGACCGCTCAGGGTCATCCCCCCGAACACCTGGGGAGGCAGGGCGCCCGATTCGTGCCCGCCGACGTAGCCCCAGAGGAGGTAGTCGTCCTCCTTCGGGTCGGACGCGGACGCGCGATACACACCGATCCAGTCCCAGCGGTTCGCCGGGCCGTCGTCCCACGAGATGTCGATCGGCTCGCCCACCTCGTAGGTGTCCTTGCCGGCCTCGATCGCGACGTCGGACTCCACCGACCGCACCCAGAAGGAGTTGCGAGCGATCTCGCTTCCCTCGCCGTCGAACATCACGATGTCGTAGCCCTCGGGATCGAGCTCGCCGGTGTCGAACGAGGTTTCGCCCGACTCACCCGTCGTCGCGTTCTCGATCGCGGCGGATGCGTCACCGCCTTCCGGCACGAGCGCGACCGACGTTTCCTCGTGACCGGGGGCGTTGTAGCGGACGTTGAGCTCGTCACCCTGGGTCAGCATGCGCCGGTCGAGCGAGACGGTGGTCCGCAGGGCCACCGGCGTCACCTCGAACGTGGAGAGGATCGCGCGGTGATCTGAGGTCCACGGATCGAACTCGATGTCGACGTCGGGACCTCTGGGCTCGCCGACCAGCTGGCTGTCCACCGTGGTGCCCGGCCCGCCGGCGTACACGTAGTCGATCCGATCGCCGAACCCGCCCTCGCGGAAGTCGGGGTTGTCCTTCGTCAGGCCCGGAACCTCCACCGGATCGGGGTGGATCTCCCGGTAGGTGTCGCGCATCCCGACGTCCGTGAGCAGCTCGCTCACCGGCCATGGCACGGGCTGGGTGATGCCCTTGCGGGTCCCGACCGTCTCCTCGGTGTAGTCCAGGCTCGAGGGCGTGTTGAAGTCGCCGGTCAGGAAGACCGGATAGCCCTGCTCGACGAGCTCTTCCAGGTCCGGGGTCAGGATCTCCATCGACCCGGTGCGGACTTCGTTCTCGGAGGCCAGCACCTCGTCCAGCGGCATGCCCTCGACCAGGAGGCGCGGTCCGTAGTCGACGTAGTCCAGGGGTGTTGAAGAACGCCACGACGTAGCCGGGTTGGACCTCGATCAGCGAATAGAGGCCCTCGGCGCCCGACGGCTCGTGGATCGGGTACTTCGACAGGATCTGCAAGCCGACATTGAAGTACGGGTAGCCGGTGCGATCGGCGATCTCGGGGAGCCGGTTGTAGGACTCGAGGACCCCGACGATGTCGGCGTCCACCTCCTCGATCACCCGGTCGGTCGTCTTGTCGCCGCCGTACTCGACGTTGTAGACGAGCACGTCGAGCCCCATCGGTTCCCCCTGGGAGAGCGGCTCGCCATCGCCGGCTTGCTCCGGATCGTCCCCCGAGCCGTTCGAGCTGCACGCCGCAACGAGCAGGACGCACCCGAGCACGGCGGCGAGCCACGCCAGTCGCGCGCGTCGTTTCGCCGGGTCGGGATGGGTCGTCGGTTCGGGCTTCATCGGCGCTGCATGATAGCCGGGTCCCGCGACGACGCGCCACCACGTAAAGGTCGGCGGGCGGAAGCTTCGTCGGATCCGCGCTTGAACGTGATGGACGGCCACCGTGACTCCCCTGATCGCCATCTCTTCGGTGAACGCCCTCGGCGACCTTGGCTCCGTACCAGCGGTCGGCCGACCCTGATCTTGTGTGAGGACTTGCCGAGAGATCGATCGTGTCGGACGATACGCAGCACGAGAGGAAGGAGGTGGTCCCGCTTGCATAGACAGCACGAGACCCTCGAGGTGATCGGCTGTTGAGCCGCCACCCTCGGGCCGGGGCCACCGCCCCGCCCGTGTGCCGGGCGACCGGCAAATCCACCCCGATCACCGACCCCTCGAGCTCCGGTATGGTCGGCCGGACGACGCCTCGTAGCAGGCCGAAGCGTTCGAGAGGGCACCACATCGGAACGGGCCGGGTCCCACAGAGGACCCGGCCCTTCCGCATCTGTACATGAAGCGGTCCGCATGATGCGCGGTGCCGGCGCCAGAGCATGACGAGCAGCGATCCCGCGAAGACGTAGGTTGGTATCCATGATGCGGGTCGTGGTGCTCGGAGCAGGGTTCGGCGGACTCGAACTGTCGGCGAGACTCACGGCGGCGGTGGGTGACGAGGTCGACATCACTCTGATCGACAAGGAGGCCGCCTTCGTCTTCGGTTTCTCGAAGCTGGACATGATGTTCGGTGAGAAGACGCCGGATGCGATCCGCATCCCGTACCGGACTCTCGAGAAACCCGGCGTGCGGTTCCGCCAAGAGACGATCCGCTCGATCGATCCGATCGAGCGACGAGTCGTCACCGACGGCGGCACGTACGACGCCGACGTGTTGGTCGTCGCACTCGGTGCCGACGTAGATCCCAGCGCGACACCGGGTTTGGTTGACACCGGTTACGAGTTCTATTCGGTTGCCGGCGCCGAACGTGTGCGACAGATCCTCCCCACCTTCGATTCGGGCGCCGCCATCGTCGGCGTCTGCGGGCCGTCGTTCAAGTGCCCACCCGCGCCGAGCGAAGCCGCGATCCTGCTCGATGACTACCTGCGCGCGCGAGGCGTGCGGGACGCCACGAGCGTGACGCTCGTGATGCCGTTCGGCGCCCCCGTGCCGCCGTCGCCCGACACCTCCGAGGCCCTGCTCGCGCGCTTCGCGGAACGCGACATCACGTTCGTCGGCCAGCACACGATCGCGAATCTCGACCCCGCGCGAAGCGTCGCCGTCCTCGATGACGGCACCGAACTTCGGTGCGACCTGTTGCTGGCGATCCCCGTCCATCACGTCCCCGCGGTCGTGGAGTCATCGGGGCTAGCGGTCGACGGCTGGATCCCCGTGGACCGCGCGACACTCGCGACGCGGTTCCCGGACGTCTACGCGATCGGCGACGTCACGAGTGTCGGGACGGCGAAGGCGGGGGTGTTCGCCGAGGGAGCGGCCCGGGTCGTCGCGGATCACCTCATCGCCCAGATCCGTGGTTCGGATGAGCCGGACCCCTACGATGGTGCGGCGACCTGCTACATCGAGTTCGGCGACGATCTCGTCGGCCGTGTAGACGTGGACTTCTTCTCGGGACCCTCGGTGACCGGTGTGTTCACCGACCCCTCGGAGGTGGTCGCGGCGGAGAAGTTCGACTTCGCGGCCGACCGCCGGGCTCGCTGGTTCCAAGGCTGAACACCAGGATCATCCGAGGGGCGAAACGCGCTCATCACGCTCGGTAGACTTGCGTCGATGTCGCGGGCCTCGAGCCTCGCCCCCGGTCCCCGTAGCTCAGTGGAAAAGCATCGGTTTCCTAAACGCTGTGGCCGGAACTCTCTTTGAGGGGACCGAGCGCTCCATCGGCCGTGAGAAGGGCCGTCAACTCCGACACCAGATCATCAAGTGACCCCAGGGAGGCATCACCTGGATATCGCTGCGGGTCCGGAACGTCGACACCACATGCCACCAGATCGGCTCGTACATCCTCGATCAGATCACGAGCGCCGCTCGATCTCAGGTATCGACTCTTGTCAGCCAACTCGGCATCGTCGAGCCACCTCAGGATGCGAACGGTGGCTCGGAACAGGCGGATCCAGGGGACGTAGCCAGGCAACTCCTCAGGCCTCAACCCAAGGAATGCGCACCAGCGTTGCTTATCCGCGGAGAAGAGCCGACGATTCCCGGCCCACGCCTCGACCACGACGCGGGCGCGAACGAAGGAAAGCAGGATGTCGTTTACGTTCCGCTTGGCGAACGCAGCGGCCCCGGCAACGTGGTGCGCGTCGGCTTCTGAGCCCGGCCAGGTCAGTAGGAATCGTGCAACCTCCGACCTCGAACCCGCGTCCATGAGGAGGCGCAAGCGAACTGCGAGGTTTGAGGGCAGCATCGGATCTGGTTCCAGCGCCTTCGACGCGGTCACGAACCGCTTCGCGCGCTTCTCCACTCCTCTGAGGATGGATACCGGCTCCTTCGCAGATCCGGACTCCGACCGGAAGAGGTTCCGAAGCCTGTGAACGGAGAGAAGATCGCGGTTGAGCGCAAGCCACTCGCTAACGGCGTCGACGAGACGTGGATCGCGAACACCCTCCGGCACGAACGTCAGCCAGACGAGCGCCTCGGGGTCGATGCACCTCGTCTCGACCCAGAGTCCCTCCACGGAGAGACCGAGATTGGACCACTGCGTCCACGCGGCATCTGTGACTGCTTGCCGGAGCTGGCTACTCGACGTCGGCATCGTCCACTCCCAGCCGCTCGAGCGCGAGAAGCAACTGTCCTCGGAACCCTGGGGAGGGGTCATGTGTCCTCGTCCAACGGGCCGCGACCAACAACTCGTCGGATGTCGGAGCCAGAACGCGTAGGTCGTCCTCGTGCCTTCCTCCCGCTTGGTCGACCATCGCGTACAACTTGAAATGGATCTGATCGAAGCGATCGGCGTAGAGGACGGTGAGACTCGACCCGACATCAACGCGATGGACCCGCTGGAGGAATCCCGGAGGAAGTCCGAAGTCCAACAGAGCCGTCGGTCCGGGATTGAGCCAGTCGGAGGGCAGCCCGAGGTCTCGCGCCACACGTGCAACTGCCGCGGCGAGCAGCTCGGGCATCGGATCGGCGCTGACCAATTCCCCTTCAGACAAGATGCCGACGACGTCAACGTCGCGAGTGGCGCGGGACACCAACCCCAGAGCCAGGAGCGCAGCACCGCCAACAACGACCACCTCGAACCGAACATCGGAGTCCTGGAGTTGCTCGGAGAGGGCCCTGAGCGCGCCCGATTCCCATCCCAGCGTCATATCCATAAGAGATGTATATCATCTCGCTTCAGGATAGTAAAGACCTCGATGATCAGGGTTTCTTGGTTCAACGCAGTGCCCGCCGCGAAGGTCAGTTCTGCCTCTTCGAACCCGACGCTGACGGGCCAGAGTAGAGAATCGAACGGAGCGCAACTCGCGGGGGTCTCCAAGACCTCCGCGAGGCCGCCTCCTGCCGACCCCGCCCTGGACTCACAGCTAGAGCATCGGTTTCCACCGAGTGATGGGTCGAGTCATTTCCGCCCCATGGTCCCCGGAGGGTGCCCAACGACGCAGTCCGTATCCTCGGTTGATGAATCCCTATTTCGAAGAACTGGACTGGCGCTCCACCCCGCTGGGGGAGATCAGCCTGCGTCGTCGACTCGAGCCGACCTTGCTGGTGGAAGTGTACGAAGTGAAGCTGGGGGACGAGTTCCTGATGTCCAGTCTCTTCACCGTCGGGGAGACCGCGCTGGCCGATCTCGGGCTGGCGGCATGCAACGAGCCCGAGATCGACGTCGTGATCGGGGGTCTCGGTCTCGGCTATACGGCTCGAGCCGCGTTGGGCGACCCCCGGGTGCGAAGCGTCCGGGTCGTCGAGGCACTCGACGAGGTGATCGACTGGCATCGACGCGACCTGGTCCCCGGAGGACTCGCGCTCGCGTCGGATCCGCGATGCGTCCTCGTCCACGGGGACTTCTTCGAGACGGTCGCGACCGGCTCCCGGTTCGGCGCCGGTTCGCCGGCCCGCCACCACGCGATCCTGGTCGACATCGACCATACGCCAGACCACGTCCTGCATCGGTCACATGCCACGTTCTACGAGCCAGCGGGGCTTCGACGGCTCCGAGCCCAACTCGTTCCTGGTGGGGTCTTCGCGCTCTGGTCGGACGACCCTCCCGACGAGCGCTTCGTCGCCGCCGTACGACAGGTCTTCCGAACCTGCGAGGCGAACGAAGTGTCGTTCGCCAATCCCCTCACCGGGGGACAAGCCTCGAGCACCGTGTACGTGGCCACAGCCGGGGACGAGTAGCGAGCCTATTCGGTCGTGTGTGGGTCCTCGAGTCGGATGTCCGGGTGGTCACGACGGACGCTCTCGAACCAACCTTCGCTCGGGGCGAGCGCGAAGATCGCGCCGTCGCTCCGCTCGACGACCGTGATGCGCCGGGCGTTCCGCAAGGCCACGGCACCAGCTCGGTCGGTGATGCGAACGGTCTTCAGCGCACTTGGCACCAGGTCGATGTCCACCTGGAACTCCGCCCGGAGGCGATCGACGACGACGTCGAACTGCATCTCCCCGACCGCGCCGAGCAGCGGTTCGCGATCGCCGTGCCCCTTCAGCCGGAGCACCTGGATCGTGCCCTCCTGATCGAGGTACTCGAGACCGCGCCGGAATCGCTTGGCTCGACGGGTGTCCCGATTCAGGGCGACGCGGAACAGCTCGGGCGCGAATCGGGGGGTCGGAGGGAACACCACCGGCTCGGCCGCGAAGATCGTGTCGCCGAGTCCGAGATCGCGGGCGTTCGAAAGGGCGAAGATATCGCCCGGATACGCCTCGTCGAGGGTCGAGCGGTCACGGCCGAAGATCTCGTGGACGTGGTTCGCGACGAACCGACGGCCCGACGACGCGACGGTGAGCGCGTCACCCCTCCGGAACACGCCCGATGCCACGCGGATGAACGCGAGCCGATCTCGGTGGCGGGGATCGGTGTTCGCCTGCACCTTGAACACGGTCCCCGCGAAGGGAGCGTCGATCGCTCGTGGGATGCCGGTCAGGTCGACGGCGGGGGCGGGGGCGGGACACAGATCGACGATCGCGTCGAGCAACTGCCTGACCCCGTAACTCCACAGCGCCGATCCGAAGAATACCGGCGTCGACGCACCTTCACGGAAGCTGACGGGGTCGACGTGGACGTCCTCTGCGTCGAGGAGCCGGATCTCGTCGACGGCGCTCCGGATCGTCGCGTCTTCGGAGTCGTACGGCACGGGGTGGACGTGTTCCGCCGCTTTCGTACTACCGCCCGGAACGCGGTCGAACGCAACGAGGCGATCGGCGGCGCGGTCGATCACCCCGACGAGATCCGCACCGCTTCCGACGGGCCAGGTAGCGGGGGTCGGGCGGATGCCGATCCGACGCTCGATGTCGTCGAGGATCGCGAGCGGTGAGAGGGATGGCCGGTCGAGCTTGTTGACGAACGTGACGAGTGGAAGGCCTCGATCGCGACACACCTCGAACAGCCGCAGCGTTCGTTCCTCCACACCTTTCCCGGCATCCAGGATCATCAGCCCTGCGTCGACCGCGGTGAGCACCCGATAGGTGTCCTCGGAGAAGTCGGCGTGCCCCGGTGTGTCGACGAGGTTCAGCCGGTGTCCACGGTGCTCGAAGGGAGCGACGGTCGACGCGATCGAGATGCCTCGTCGCTGCTCCATCTCCATCCAGTCCGACGTGGTCGCACGCTGGTCGGCCCGCCTTCGGATCGTGCCGGCGCGGTCCACGGCACCGCCGTACAGCAGCAACTTCTCCGTGAGGGTGCTCTTGCCTGCGTCGGGGTGGGAGATGATCGCGAACGTCCGTCGTCGGCCTGCCTCCTGTGCGACGCCGAGAGTGTGCGCTCCCGCGATCGATCCGGTGGGGGTGTCCATGCGCATCAGCCCAGCTGGATCGGCGAGCGCGGATCGCTCGCCGGGCCAGCTATCCACGCCGTGACCACGCCGGTACTTCGCCGGGCAGCGTTCGTGGTTACCTGCCTCCCCCGCCCCAATTGGATCTGCTCGTGACCGGCATCTCGGCGGGCGGCAGCGCGGCACGCGAGCGCATCAGGCGCGCGAGCGTGTCGGCGTCACACGATCGACAGAGGGACTCCCGAACGTAGCCGACGATCGTGACCTGATCTCCGCGAACCTTCTCGACCACCGACCTGGGTGCCGAGACGAGATCCTTGCCACCGCAGGTCGGGCAGGTTGCGCGCGGATCCCGTTCCCAGACCACGCCGCACGGTTCGCACGTGATCATGATGATGTCGCCGGATCGCTTCCCGGAGAGTCGTTCGTCTTCGCCGCAGGCGGGACATCGGATATCGGCTGCCACAATCACGAGTATACAATCACGTAACCGGAGGGTTTCCCCCAATGACATGGATCGAACGATGCGCATAACGAACGAGCACATGCAGATCGGCGAGGTCGCCGAACGCGCGGCTCTGTCCCTACGCACGATCAGGTACTACGAGGAGATCGAGCTCGTGGTTCCCTCGGGGCGGACGAAGGGAGGGTTCCGGCTGTACACCGAGCACGACCTCGAACGACTCCTCCTCGTCAAGGTGATCAAACCCCTGGGCCTGACGCTCGACGAGATGCGCGACATGTTGTCGATGCGCGAGCAGCTGCGGGCCCCCAGCGCACGCGCCGCCGGAGAGGCTCGTGCAGCGATCCTGGCGTTCCTGGGTTCGGCGGAGGGCCGCCTCGTGGCGCTGCGCGACGGTCTCGATGCCGCCGAGAGCGCGGTGCGACTCCTCAAACGAGACCTTCGGGACGCCCCTGCACCGGATGGCTGAGCAGCAGGCATGTGCGACTGGAAGTTCCATCCAACGCGGATACTGGATGGACCCCAGGTGCGGCCCTGGACACGGAGTGGCTGGCGGAGCGCAGGCTCACCCCAGAGACAGATCCCTCCGTCTGCGTGGATCCCCCCGGACCCGTCGCTATCCAGCAGCTGCTGGAGCGTGGAGCTCGGCTCGCGTCGTCGAGGTCCACCCGGCGGTGAACGGTGCAATCATGGCCGACCCTGAAGACAACGAGTTCTGACCCTTCGAACCCGACGCTGACGGGCCAGGGTAGGAGAATCCAACGGAGCGCAGCTCGCGCGGGTCTCCCAAAGCCTCCGAGAGGCCGCCTCCTGCCGACCCCGTCCTGGGCTCACAGCTAGACTCGCTGCCGTGCCCCCGGGCCCTCGTAGCTCAGTGGATAGAGCATCGGTTTCCTAAACGCCGCCGGCGCCCCAGAGGCGCTGCAACGGAATGACCTGTATGGAGTCGGGCATCGAGTACGCCCTGGGGCCCGTGTACAGGACCACCCCCCCGAGGAACCTCGATCCCAGTCGATCTCGGAGCTTGCGGAGCGATCGGGCATCGCGCCAGCCCACCCGGCTCCCAGCCTTGACCTCAACCCCCGTGACCATCCCATCCTCTCGCTCGATCACGAGGTCCACCTCGTCACTGTCGTGCGTCCGCCAATGGCCGATGACCACCGGTTCCTCCAACCAGCCGAGCTGCTTCGTGATCTCGCCCACGGCGAACGTCTCGAGAAGGTGTCCGAACTCACTGAGCGCTTGCGCGCTGGCCGCGAGGAGCTTCTGCTCGGTGAGCCGGAGCAGGCGAGCGGCGAGTCCCGGGTCGGCAAGATGGACCTTCGGATGGCTTCCCACCCGCGAGCCGAGCGTCGTCCCCCAAGCGGGAAGCCGGCGAACGAGGAAGACCGCCTCAAGGAGCCTCGTGTAGTTCTCTGCGGTGGTCGGCTCCATGCCGATGTCCTCGGCCGCCGCACGGATGTTGAGCACCTGTCCCGTCTGGGCAGCCAGCCGCGCGAGCAGCAGCGGAAGCTGTCGCCGCTGCCGAACGCGACTGAGCTCGATGACGTCACGTTCGATAACCAGCTCAACATAGTCGTCGAACCAGCGTGCGCGGTCGGCACTCCTCGCCCTCCGGAGCGGCTCCGGGAATCCCCCCCGGACGGCGCGGACGGCGTACTCCTGACGACCCACCTCCCCGCCGCCGGTGGCGGAGGAAAGACCGGCGGGATCGGAAACCAATGCCTCCGCGAAGTCCTCGGTCACCTCGTCGATCTCCCCCTGGGAGAGCGGCAGTACACCCACGAGGTGGGCCCGTCCGGTGAGGGTTCGAGCCGCGGTCGGGAGCGAAAGGTAGTTCGTCGACCCGGTGATGACGAATCGTCCCGGCCTCGCATCGCGATTCAGTTCGGCCTTGATGACGTCGAGCACCTCAGGAACATGCTGGAACTCGTCCAGGAAGACCGTCGAAGGACCAGAGAAGAAGGGTGCCGGATCCTGGGATACGGCCTCGCGGGTGCCCAAGTCATCGAGATCCACGACCTGCCCCCCTGTCTCGCTTGCCAGAGCCGAGAGCAGGGTCGACTTCCCGACTGCTCGGGGCCCTTGCAGGATGGTGACGGCCTCCACCCCCATCAGGGCACGGACGACGCCTTCAAGCCGCCGAGGCACAATCCTCGTGAGCGCCACGAAAGCCATCGTAGCACCGTATCTTCCGCAATTCGAGGGCCCGTACATCCGTAATCCGAGGGCATCTACTTCCGCGATCCGAGGACCTCTCCAAGCTCTATCCTGGGACTCGCAGGGCCCTCGTAGCTCAGTGGATAGAGCATCGGTTTCCTAAACCGTGTGCGCAGGTTCGACTCCTGCCGGGGGCACTCACCAGCGCTTTCTCGTTGGCCTCCTCGAGCCGATCGAGTCAGGCACAAAACCGATTGCATGCAGACGGTGCTGTGAGATTCCTAAACCGTGTGTCGCAGGTTCGATTCCTGCCGGGGGCACCGTGTGATGTCTCGAGACATCGTTCACACGTGTCTCGGGACATCGTTCCACTTTTCG
>JBBDWR010000003.1:0-9046 GCA_040902745.1 Actinomycetota bacterium
GTTGTCCACGATGCTCCGACACAGGTGTCCACCATCTGGTGAACTCCCAGACTCCTCCTCCCACCGACCGACCCACGGTGGGGTGTTCTCAGAACTGAGGCCCCTGACATCTCAGAACTCCGCTGAAGAAGGCGTCGATCGATGTTGCGCGCGCCCGCGGGTCGGTTGCAGTGGCGCGGGCGCGATCAGCTCGCGCAACGACCCCCCGAACATGGGAAGGGCGTCATGGGCGCATGCCGATGACGCCCTTGATCAAGCGGGAGGTGGTTCGAGGCGGTGTGGATCAGTCCGGCGACGGGTCCGGATCGGTGTCCGCCCCGGCGCCGTCGAGAAGATGTGACCACGTGCCCACGCGGTCCGGTGCCGGTCCGAGTTCACCGGGCCCTTGCGCCACCGACGACGCCGGATGTGGACGCCCTGAAGCCTCGCAAGACGCATCAGCCGAGCCACCCGCTTGCGAGACACGCGGATGCCTTCGGCCCTGAGCTCGGCCGTGACCCTGGGCGCGCCGTAGGTGCCGCGGGAAGCCTCGTGGATGTGGTGGATCCGTTTGGTGAGCGATCGGTTGTCGATCTCGCGCCGAGACGGCGGGCGATCCTGCCAGTCGTAGAACGCCGAGGTGGAGACCCCGAGATGGCGACACAGCATCACGGTGCCGAAGGTGGCCCGCTCCGCGTCGATGAACCGGTAGATGCTCACCCGGTCTCGCTTTCCCTGGCGAAGTAGGCGGCGGCTTTTTTCAGCAGGTCCCGCTCCATGCGGAGTGTCCGGTTCTCCTTGCGAAGTCTCCGGAGCTCCTCGAGCTCCTCGGTGCTGAGGCCAGCCTTCTCACCGTTGTCGATCTTCGCCTGGTTCACCCAGGAGCGAAGCGACTCAAGAGAGATGCCGAGGTCCTTGGAGACCGCGTTCAAGCTCCCACCCAAATCACGATAGAGGCGCACGGCCTCAGCTCGGAACTCGGGTGGATAAGGCGGATGTGGGTTGGGCACTGGACACCTCTTCCCCTGGGATCGTTCGTCCCAGTGTTGGGTGTCCGGCTTCAGGGGGCAAGCTCACGGCAATAGCAAGAAGAGGGATCAGCGGAGGTAAGGCCTGAGCCTCCGCCGAGCCTGTCGCTCGACGAGGTCGAATCGGGGTGCAACGACTAGATACCCCGTCATCTCACGTTCCCAATCCGACTCGTACCCTGGCATCCTTTGGTTGAAGGCATCAGCGAAGCCGCCTGGATCGAGCTGCTTCTCTTGGGCCTTCTCTTCGAACATCCACCACGCCGCCTCGAGGTCGACGCCCTGCTCAAGCAGGTGATGAAGGTCAAAGAGGTCCCGGCACTGTCTCCTCTGCATGACGCATCGGAACTTCTCCGCGAGGACTTCTACCAGGCCGAACGACATCACCTGGCACCCCGAAGGAACGTCGTTGTAGCGAGCGATCAGGGTCTGCTCGACTGGTTCGTGAGCGACCTCATCCGGCGAGATGTTGAGTTTGATCTTGCGGCGCTTGCCATCGGGCAGCTGATACGCGACGTGAGGTTGGCGGTTCACTTCGACTGGCTCGAGGACGTCGAAACCCACCCTGTCCCGACAACGCGGGAGTCGATCGGTGACATGCGCCGAAGCGCTGTCCGCGATCCCGGGCTCGATGAGGCTGAAGTCGAGATCCGCGGAGTAGCGGTAGTCCTCGAAGTAGCAGGCGCGTAAGAGCGTGCCTCCCTTGAACACGAGCCCGCCTGTTTCCCCTGTCGCTGGGTAGAGGTCAGCCAGGATCTGAGTCAAGACGTAATCACGCTCGACCGTCTTGAACTCGACCCTTTGTTCGTCGGCGATCGCCATGAGTTCCGCGCGTGTGATCATTGCCACACGCTGTTCGCTAGCTCGTCTGGGAGCAGTCCCCACCGGACGTGCCACGTACGATCGCGGTATGGGGCAGCCTCTTGAGGGGTGAGCTCATCGGGTGAGGGCACCAGGTCGATGTCTCCTGACCCGATCGGGGCGAAGGGCTCCATCGCCTCAGTGATCGCTTCGAGGCCGAGAGCCGCACCCACGGAGCCGATCCGACGGGCGGCGGGCCCGGCGTCGAGATCCCTCACGTAGTCTTGAAGACGTTCGAAGTCGATGTTCTCTCCCGATGCGAGGGCCTGTCCTAGTGGGTCGATCCCGCCGGCCAACCGCGGCCGCGCAGCGCAATCGAGGATGGCGCGCTCCAGATCCGATACCCACGCCCCACCGTGTTCAGAGATGGCACCGATGCCGACGGTTTCTGTCGACTCTCTGATCTGCTGAAGGGGTCGCCCCGAGACCGTGCGGTGCCCAAGCCTCAGTGGTGAGGCGACCTGGACCGTGTTCCAGGGATGGGATAGCACGTCCCAGTGATCGAGGGCGGACCGGAAGGCGATCCTGTGCGGGCGTCCATCGAAGAGCGCTCCAACGGCGAGAGCCAGATCCTCCGAGGACGCAGCCGTCCCAAGAACGCCGAGCTGACGGATGGCGTAGTGGCCTTGGCCCACACGGTCGAGCAGCCCCTGTCGGCAGAGGCGAGTGAGCATGTTGAAGGCAGCCTGTGGCGACATGCCGGTCTCGGCGACGATCCACGCCGGGGAGACCGACGCCTTGCCTGCGGCTACAAGCTGGTCCAGAAGCTTGAGTCCCTTGTTCATGATGGTCATCCTAGGTGTCGAGATTTATATGCGAACGGTGTAACTCTCGACAACAAGATACTCCCCTCTGGAGCATCCTGACAAGTTTTCAACGTTCAACGTGTAAAACTCACCCCTGGGACTGAGCAGACTTCTGATGCGCAGCGTGACCTATTCGATGGGCGTCTCGCTCGACGGCTACATCGTCGGGCCACGAGGCCGCCGCCGAGCCGTTGGGTGCGGACCCGGCGGCTGCGGCGCCTATAGTCCACCGGATGGGAGATGAGCTCGACACCCTGATAACCGGCGCCGCGGTCGTCACGATGGATCCGTTGCGACCGCGCGCCGAGGCGGTGGGGCTCTGCGGCGGTCGCATCCTCGCCGTCGGAACGCGCGACGAGATCGAGGCGCTCCGGGGGCCGCGAACCGTCGGGATCGCGCTCGATGGGGGCGCCGTGTTGCCCGGGTTTCAGGACGCGCACAACCACGCGTGCTTCGCCGGTCGGTACCGTCTGACGTGCGACCTCCACGACCTTCACGCGCGCGAGGAGTACCTCGACGCGGTGGCCACGTACGCGGCCGCGAACCCCGACGCGGAGTGGATCTACGGCGGCGGTTGGGGCATGCCGGCGTTCCCCGGCGGTCTCCCACGCGCGGAGGACCTCGACCGCGTCGTCCCGGACCGACCCGTGTACCTGGTGAACAGCGACCTCCACGGCGCCTGGGTGAATTCACGGGCGCTCGAGCTGGCCGGCATCGACCGCGCGACGTTCGACCCGCCCGGCGGGCGGATCGAGCGCGACCCCGATGGGTCACCGACCGGCACGCTGCACGAGTGGGCGCGCGACCTCGTCGCGCAGCTGCTCCCGCCGACATCGCAAGAGACCTGGCGCGCGGCGATCCTTGCGTCGCAGCGGCACCTCCTGTCGCTCGGTGTGACCGCCTGGCAGGACGCGTGGGTCGAGCCGGACCCCCTCGACGCCTACCGGGCGCTCGCCGCGTCGGGGGAGCTCCGCGCGCACGTCGTCGCCTGCCAGTGGTGGGACCGCACGCGCGGCACCGACCAGATCGCCGGCATGGTCGAGCGTCGCTCGGCGTCGTCGGTCGGCACGCTCCGCGCCGGAACGGTCAAGATCATGCAGGACGGCGTGCCGGAGAACTTCACCGCCGCGGTCGTCGAGCCGTATCTCGAGATCGACGGTGTCGGCGGTGGGACGGGCTTCAGCTTCAACCGGCCGTCGGCGCTCCGAGAGGCGATCGTCGCGCTCGACGCCGAGGGGTTCCAGGTGCACGTACACACGATCGGCGATCGCGCGATCCGCGAGACGCTCGACGCGTTCGAGGCCGCCGTCGGCGCGAACGGCCGGCGCGACGCTCGGCACCACCTCACGCACCTGCAGCTGCTCGACCCGGCCGACGTGGGGCGGTTCCGCGCCCTCGACCTCGTCGCGACCGTGCAGCCGTACTGGGCCTCCGCCGACGAGCAGATGGCGGAGCTGACGATCCCGTACCTGGGGCATGAGCGGAGCGGCCGCCAATACGCGTTCCGGTCGCTGCACGACGCCGGAGTCCGCCTCGCGTTCGCGAGCGACTGGGCGATCACGACCGCGGATCCGCTGATGGGGATCGAGGTCGCGGTGACGCGGACGGACCCGGAGAACCGCGGCGGCGAGCCGCTCATCGCCCACGAGGCGCTCGACCTCGACACAGCGCTCGCGGCCGCGACGATCGGGAGCGCGTACGTGAACCACCTCGACGCCAGGACCGGCACGATCGAGGTCGGCAAGGACGCCGACCTCGTCGTGCTCGACCGTGACCCGACCGACCCCGACCTCGCCGGTCCAGCCGACGCCCGTGTCGAGCTGACGCTGATCGGCGGCGAGGTCGCCTACGAGCGAGGAGCCAGCCCGTGAGCGACATCGGCCCGATCAAGCGGTGGTACTTCGAGGAGTTCGACCCGCCGAACGAGGCGCCGTTCCCGCGCGAGGAGTACCGCGGACGGTGGGAGCGGATCCGCGCCGTGATGGACGCGGCTGGCGTCCGCTGTCTTGTGCTGACCGCGCCGGAGTCGATCTGCTACGTGACCGGCTACGCCGCGGAGTGGTACCAGGCGAACGGCCCCGAAGGGTGGGTGCCCGGCTCGTGTGCGGTCCTCCACGTCGATCACGACGAGCCGATCCAGTTCGACGACGAGGAGGAGGTCACGCTCGTCCGCTTCACGAGCGTCGCCGACGACGTACGGATCGGCCCGGGCCTCGGGACCGAGATGGTCGACTTCGTCGTCGACGAGCTGCGCGCGGCCGGCTGGCTCGACGGCCGCGTCGGCGTCGAACGGCGCAGCTACCGGCCGCACCCCGCCGCCGCCACCTACGCGGACGCCGCGTTCGCGCGGGCGGGCGCGGAGACGGTCGACGCGACCGGCGTCGCCCGCAGGGTCCGTCGCTGGAAGACCTCGGCCGAGCTCGAGGTCGTCCGCGAGGCGCAGCGCGTCGCCGATGTCGGGATGGCCGCCGCCCGCGACGCGATGGCGCCGGGCATCACCGAGCTCGAGATCTACGGCGCGATGATCCACGCGATGGCCTCGGCCGGCGGCGAGGTCGCGGCTATCCCGCTGCCGGTGGTGTCGGGGTACCGCGCCTCGACGGTCCATGGATTCGCGAGCCGCCGGAAGCTCGAGCCCGGCGACGTGGTGAACGTCGACGTCTGCGGCGTCGTGAACCGCTACCACGCGAACATGGCGCGCTGCTTCTCGATCGGGGAGCCCTCGGCGGCCGTGCGCGAGCGGATCGACCACGTGACCGGCGCGGTCGACGTGGTGGCCGGGGTACTGCGCCCGGGTCTGCCGGTGCGCGAGCTCCTCGGCACGGCCGAGGGGTATTACCGCGACACCGGCCTGTGGGGTGACGAGTGGTGGATCGGCGGCTACGAGCTCGTGATCGCGTTCCCGCCCGATTGGGTCGGCGACTTCTACTACGAGATCGGCACCGATCCCGGCGACGAGACGTTTCGCCCCGGCGACGTCGTGAACTACGAGGCGAACTTCTACCTGCCGGAGGGCAAGGGGCTTGCTCTCTGCATCAACACGGTGTCCTTCGAGGACGACGTCGCTGCCTTCCTGCAGTCGACCCCGCCCGATCTGTTCGTCGTCGACGCCTGAAAGGACCGCAAACTGTCGGCACCCGGTGACACACGACCGGGTGAACCGCGCCGGGTTTCCTGGGGGCTCCTGACCGTGAGAGGTTGGAGCCATGCCACGACCAGGAAGGTATCCCCGTGAAGTACGCGAGCGCGCCGTGAGGATGGTGTTCGATCATCAGGACGAGACCCGCGTCGGCCGCTGCGGCGGTCGCGACCTCGACGATCTCGCCATTGGGGAGATCGCCGAGCCGGTGGAGCTCCGATGCGAGCGGGCGTGGTGTCGGATCGGTCATGACGACAGTGTGCACGAGGCTGCATCGCCGCGACGTTGCCGGATCCCGGAAACTCGAGGCATCGAACGTGTCCGGATCGTCGGGGTGGATCGCGGCCACGCTCGCGGCATCATGCAGTCACGCATGAGAAGACGAAGGAGTGGGACGATGCAGCCAGCGACGAACGATCGACGAATCAGCGGCCCCGAGGACGATCGGGTGCCCCTCACGCAGGCGGGCCGGGAACGGTTGTTGGCGCGTCTCGAGCATCTCGAGTCCACGGTGCTCCCCGAACTCTCGGCGCTGCTCCGCTCGCCGGGTAGCGAGGCAGAGGCCAGCGCCGCGTTCGCCAGGGGCATCGGGGAGACCGAGCGGTTGTCGTTCGCGGTGCGCGGCGCCGTGCTGACGCGCAACCTGCCCGACGACCCCGACATGGTCGAGGTCGGCGAACTCGTCACCTTCAGCGTCCCCGACGGTTCAGTCGACTCCGTGTTGATCGTGCACCCCATCGAGGCGCCGCTCGACGACTTGCGGGTGTCGTTCGAGGCCCCGCTCGCCGCCGCCATGCTCGGCAAGCGTGTCGGCGAGACCGTGCATTACAGCACCCCGACCGGCCCGGCGACCGCGACGATCAGGCGAGCGATGCGGGTCTGAGCGGCGAGCGGTCACTCGGGAACCGATCTGCACACCGACGAAGGAGAGGCGAACGATGCAATGCCCACAGTGCCAGGTGACGCTCATGATGGCCGAGCGACAAGGCGTCGAGGTCGATTACTGTCCACAGTGTCGAGGAGTCTGGCTCGACCGCGGAGAGATCGACCGCATCATCGCCGGATCCGCCCCGCTGACGGCAGCTCCGGCAGCTTCGGACGCCCCGCCGGCGGCGTCGGCCGACGGTCAGCACCGGGAGCGAGGTCGACGCAAGCGGGAGGGGCTGAAGGACCTGCTCGACTTCGGATGATGGTGATCGTGTCCGGCGAGCGAAGGAGCGTTCCTTTCGAGTCCTCTCCTAGCGCGCAGAAGGGGTCGACGAAGGAGGTGTCATGCGCTCATCCTCGACCTCGCGCCGGTTGAAGGCGTGCATCAAGGTCGGGATTGCGATCGCCAGTGAGGCGAGCGCGATGCCTCCTGCCACCATCAGCAGATCGAGTGCTCCATCGACACGAGTGCCGAGCGCTCGCTCGAAGAACTCGATCACGAGGATGAGGATGATCAGCTTCGCGATCCGATCCTTGAGGTCGTCGAGGGAGGCGATCACCAGTAGTCGCGGCGCATCCTTGCCCTCACGCCGCGCATCGAGCCGACCGATGAACAGCTCGTACAGCCCGAACGACACAAGCACCAAGATCGCGGCGATCAGGTACAGGTCGAGGATCTTCACGATATCGGAGAGCACGTCTTCCCTGATCGTGGGCCGATCGGCAGCCTTCGCGTACCCGCCGACCTTCCCGATGATCGCCGCCAGGTCGACGGTCGCGATCCACATCGAGACGACCGCAGCCAGCGCCGTACCGGCGACGGCCGCGAGCAGGAGGAAGCGAAGCGCCCACAGGAGTCGCTCCCCGAGTGGAGCGGGTGCCTGCGCCGTCATCGGGGTAGTGGGCTATTCTTCATGAATGCCGATCACTTACGCCGTTCGCTCCCGCGGGTCTCGGGACCGGCGATGGTGCGCTCGGAGGCAGCACCGCGGCGGCGGCGCTCACGCTCTGGGCGTTCCTTGGCTTGGGGTCGGCGACCGTCCCGGCAGAGGAGGTTAGGGATCCGGAGCGAACGAGTCGGCGCGCGACGGTTCTCGGGACCGCCGTGACGACCCTCGTCTATGTCCTGGCCACGGTCGCCCTGATCGGGCTCGAGCCGCCAGCGGTCACGTTCGAAGGAGGCGAGCAGTGGTGACCTGAAGCCGTCGTTCGTGAGGGCGTTCGGGCATCGGCTCCGCCCGATCCGCCGGTGGGGGGTTCTACCCAACCGGGCGCACCTGCGGCGGCAGATCCGCCCGGGAAAACATCTCCCAACGTGAAGCGGAAGGAACGGTGAGATCCATGATGAAGATCCTGTATGCGACCGACGGCGGGGAACCGGCGATAGCGGCCCTGTCGTTGCTGGAGAAGAGTGCGCGGAAGGACGCGGTCGAGATCGTCGTTCTGTCGGTGGCCGCTGGGCCCACTCACAGCGAGGAGGACGACGCTCGGCGAGCCGACGAGACCGTGAATCGGGCGGTCGAGCGGCTCGTCAGCGCCGGCTTCAAGGCGGATGGACGCATGACCCGTGGGCACCCGGCCGCGGAAATCGTGGCGGAGGCTGGCCGAGGCGCTTTCGACCTGATCTTGATGGGCGCCGGGAATAAGCGGTGGCTCGACCGCCTGCTCCTCGGGAGTCAGAGCACACGCGTGCTGCATAACGCTCAGTGCTCCGTGTTCATCGTGCACGAGGCGCCGCCCGAAGAAGATAGAACGAGAATTTTGGTGGGCGCCGACGGCTCAGCGGATTCGAGGATCTCGGTGGACATCCTGTGCAGGATGGCGGATCCAGAGGCTTGCGAAGCCACGGTCCTGGCTGTCGCGCAGGTGCCTTTCCCGACGTTCGCGGGCGGGCCGGGCGTCGCGTATGCGACGACCGCCTACACGAAGGAGATCGAGCGGGAACTCACCGCGTCCGCGCAAAGCTATGCGGAAGACGCGGCGAGCAGGCTGCGAAGCGCCGGCCTTGACACCGTCGCGAAGTGGGTGCTCGGCTCGGCGGCGATCCGATTGCTGGAGGAGGCGGAGAAGTCGTCCGCAGATCTCGTGGTGGTCGGGTCGCGCGGCCTGGGTCCCGTCGATCGTTGGGTCATGGGCTCGGTGAGCGACAAGATGGCGCGGCACGCCCGCGCTTCGCTCGTCGCGCGTCATCAGCATGCATGACAACAGGGACGCACCGTCATGACGACAGGCGAGCACCGTCGCGTTCTCTGGTTCTCGGACTTCGGGTCCGCCGACGTCCCGATCGTGGGAGGCAAGAACGCTTC
>JBBDWR010000004.1:0-48222 GCA_040902745.1 Actinomycetota bacterium
CTCGGGCGGCAACGGCAACTCGGGCGGCAACGGCAACTCGGGCGGCAACGGCAACGGACCGCCGTCGCACTGAGGCCGTCGGCTGAGCCCTCTCTCCCCTGCCTGATCGCGGAGAACTACAACTAGAGCGTGCCGGTGGAATCGCGGATCCCCGGGGGAGTCGACCCGGGCGAGCCGGCGCCCGCGACTCCTTCTCGGAGCGCATCCTCGGTTCCCGGGCCGCAGATCGCCACGATCTCGTCGCCCGCGGACAGCACAGTCTCGGGCTGGGGGATCACGACGTGCCCTTCGCGGAGCACCGCCACGATCGCGCTGTCGGTCGGAAGCCGCAGCTCGTAGATCGCTTTGCCCGCGTTCGGGGCGTCGTCCGGAAGCCGAAGCTCCACCAGTGAGACCCGCCCCCCCTCCAGGCGCAGCAATCGGACGAGATCGCCCACGGTGACCGCCTCTTCGACCAGCGCGGTGAGGATGTGGGGAGGCGACACGGCCGCGTCCACACCCCATTGGGTCGTGAACAGCCACTCGTTGCCCGGATGGTTCACGCGGGCCAGTACACGCGGAACCCCGAACTCCTGCTTCGACAACAGGGAGGTGACGAGGTTGTCCTCGTCGTCGCCCGTTGCCGCGACGACGACATCGGCGGTCGCCAGGTCTGCCTGCTGGAGCACCCAGGGTTCACAGGAGTCCCCCAGCAGCAGGTCTACACCCGGAGCCCACTCGCGAGCCTTCTGCAAGGTGTCGGGGTCCTGCTCGATCAATGTCACCTGGTGGTTGCGCTTCGCGAGGTCCCCCGCCAGGTGGCGGCCGACGGCGCCCGCGCCGGAGATCACGACCCGCATCAGTTGTCTCCGATCGGGGTCAGGAGCTCGTCCAGCTCGCCCATGGCGTCCTTGTGCACGATCAGGGCCGCGTAGTCCCCGTTCTGGAAGGTGCTCGAGGCCACCGGGATGAAGCCGGTGCCGCCGCGATCGACACCGACGACCAGGATGCGGCCCTCCGAGTAGAGCGTTTCGACGGCTTTGCCCACCAGGTGATCCGGGACCTTCAGGCGCAGCCGGTACAGATCCCCGCCGGCCAGGCTCTCCTTGATCTCCTCGCGGGGGTACTGGAGCATCAACATGACCTGCTTGACGCCCCATTTGGTCGTCGCAACCGTCGGGATGTTGAGGCGTTCGTAGATCTCGGCCCGCATCGGGTCGAAGATCCGGGCGATCACCTGCGGGACGTGGAAATGCTCGCGCGCCACGCGAGCGGACAGGATGTTGGAGTTGTCTCCGCTGGAGACCGCGATGAAGGCATCGGCGTCCTCGATCCCCGCCTCGATAAGCGTGTCGCGGTCGAAGCCCAATCCCACGACCTTCTTCGCCTCGAACCCGGGGGGGAGGCGGTCGAAGGCCTCGGCGCGCTTATCGATCACGGCGACCTCATGTCCCGACTTCACGAGTTCCTGGGTCAGCAGGATCCCGACGCGGCCGCAGCCCATGATGATCGCCTTCATGACCCGGGCAGCCTAGCGTGCGAGGCAGAGAACGTCCCTGTCCGTTCGGTGTCTTCCGATCTGGGTCCCAGGGCCCTACGATCCCGTCCAATGTCCAGCGTGAAGCGGCTCCTCGTCGGCCGCGCGATCTCGAGCGACAAGGCGGAGCACCAGCTCCTGCCCAAGTCGCTGGCGCTGCCCGTGTTCTCCTCCGATCCGCTCTCCTCAGTCTCGTACGCGACCGAGGAGATGATGCTCGTCCTGGTGCTCGCCGGCGCCGGTGCCCTGACCTTGATGTTGCCGATCGGTTTCGCGATCGCGCTGTTGCTGGCGATCGTGGTGAGTTCCTACCGGCAGACGGTTCGTGCCTATCCGCGCGGAGGCGGTTCCTACATCGTCTCGAAGGAAAACCTCGGCACGATCCCGGGACTGATCGCAGCCGCGGCGATCCTCATCGACTACATCCTCACGGTCGCCGTGAGCGTCACAGCAGGAACCATCGCGGTCGCCTCAGCGGTTCCGGCAGTCGACGAACATCGCGTGCTGCTGGCGTTCGGCTTCGTCACGCTGATCGCGTTGCTCAATCTGCGCGGTACGAAGGAAGCGGGCGTGTTGTTCGCCGTCCCGACCTACGGGTTCGTGGTGCTCGTCGCGGTGACGCTCGGCACGGGTCTGATCCAGTGCCTGTCGGAGTGTCGCACGGCATCGAGCGCGTCCCTGCCGCTGCAGGAGTTGTCGGGTATCACGCTCTTCCTCATCCTGCGCGCGTTCTCGTCGGGCGCGACCGCACTCACGGGAGTCGAAGCGATCGCCGACGGCGTCCAGGCGTTCCGGCGTCCGCAGTCGCGCAACGCGGCGAGCACGCTCGCGATCATGGCCGCGATCAGCATCTCGATGTTCCTGGGGATCACGTTCCTCGCTCGAGAACTCCAGGTACGCGTCACCGAGCACTCCGCGACGTCGGTGCTCGCACAGGTCGGCGAGACCGTGTTCGGCGGAGGGGGACTGTTCCTCGCGTTGCAGGCCTTCACGGCGGGGATCTTGTTCTTGGCGGCGAACACGGCGTTCCAGGACTTTCCCCGTTTGTCGGCGATCCTGGCGCGCGACCGGTTCATGCCCTCGCAGTTCCGCAACCGAGGAGACCGGCTCGTGTTCTCCAACGGCGTGATCGTGCTGACCGCGCTCGCGATGGGGCTGGTCTGGGCGTTCAGCGCCAACCTCACTCGTCTGATCCAGCTCTACGTCGTCGGCGTCTTCACCGCGTTCACACTGTCGCAGACGGGGATGGTGCGCCGCTGGCTCCGGTTGAAGAAGCCCGGCTGGCGGAGGAGTGCGCTGATCAACGGGATCGGCGCCGTGACGACGGGCGTCGTGCTCGTGATCGTCACCCTGACCAAGTTCACCCGAGGCGCCTGGATCGTGATCGCGGCGATGCCGGTGATCGTCGGCTTCTTCCTGTTCGTGCGAAATCACTACGCGCGAGTCGGGCGCCTGCTCCGAGGGGGCCACGTGCACGCCTCCGACACAGTCGAAAACACCTTCGTGCTGCTGGTCTCCGACCTCGGTCCCGAGACGACGTATGCGATCGGATACCTCCGCGCGCTGCGCCCGAAGCGGATCGTCGCCGTGTTCTCGGGCGACCCCGCCGACTACGAGGACACGGCGGTGCGCTGGACCGAGATCGCACCGCGCTTCGGCAAGCTCGAGCTCCTCGCGGGCGGGGAGGAGCATCGCGTGCGATCGCTGCGGGTGTTCCTTCGCAGCATCCATCGCGACGACGACGACTTCGTGACCGTCGTGCTCCCCGAGCGGCTCGGCACCCCGTCCGTGTGGAGGTTCGTGCAGCAACGGCGAGCGTTGTGGCTGAAGGCGCGATTGCTGTTCGAACGCGGTGTCGTCGTCACCGACGTCCCGTTGCTGCCCGACGATGTCGCCGAAGCTCGTGTCCACGCGGATCGCCCGCTCGAGCCGCGGCGAAGCGTGGTGCTCGTACCGATCTCCGCGGTCCATGATGCCACGCTCCGCGCCGTGATCTACGCGAAGGGGCTGCATTCGACCGAGCTGCAGGCGCTGTACTTCGCGGCCGGCGACCCGGAGGAGATCCCCGGGATCATCGAGGCCTGGACCGACGCGAGGGTCGACGTTCCCCTCGCGATCGTCGACGCCTCGTTCCGCGACCTCGGCCCTCCCCTGCTCGAAGAGGTCCGTCGACAAGCCGCACCCGGGGACACGGTGGTGACCGTCGTTCTGCCGGAGTTCGTCGTGGACCGATGGTGGGAGCACCTGCTGCACAACCAGACCGGCCTCTACATCAAGCGCCTCTTGCTGTTCGAACGGCACGTAGTGGTCACGAGCGTTCCCTTCCACCTCAAGGCCGCTGCGGAGCGCGCTCGGACGCGTGACCAGCCGGTGGAGACTCCCGGAACCTCGTAGCATCCTGCACCTATGGGCTCGACCTCCACCCGGCCGTTATCACGCGGCGGGTCCTCCACCGGGAACGTAATGAAGCGAATGCTCGTCGGTCGCGCGTTCTCCAGCGATCGGCTGGAGCACACGCTGTTACCCAAGTCGCTTGCGCTGCCGGTCTTCGCGTCCGACGCTCTGTCCTCGGTCGCGTATGCGACCGAGGAGATCCTGATCGTCCTGCTGGCGGCGAGCGCAACCGCGAAATTCCTCACGGTCCCCATCTCGATCGCGGTGTCGGTGCTGATGGTCGTCGTGATCAGCTCCTACCGACAGACGATCCGCGCGTATCCCTCGGGCGGCGGCGCGTACATCGTCAGCAAGGACAACCTCGGGATGTACCCGGGATTGGTGGCGGCAGCGGCGCTGCTCGTCGACTACATGCTCACGGTGGTCGTGTCGATCACCGCGGGGGTCTACGCGATCACCTCCGCGGTGCCGAGTCTGCGCGACCATCGCGTGCTTCTCGCCGTGTTCTTCGTCGCGCTGGTGACGCTTGCGAACCTTCGGGGCTCCAAGGAATCGGGTGTCGTGTTCGCGATCCCGACATACGGGTTCATCGCCGCGATCGGCATGACCACGGTCTTCGGGTTGCTCCAGTGCATCGGGGGGTGCCCTGCGACGGAGGTGGTCACACCCGAGCACGGGCTCGCAACGGCGGGGGGGGCGGTGGGCCTGTTCGTGATCCTCAAGGCATTCTCCTCCGGCTCGACCGCGCTGACGGGAGTCGAGGCGATCTCGAACGGGGTGCAGGCGTTCAGGCGTCCGCAAGCGAAGAACGCAGGCGAGACGCTGGTTGCGATGGGAGCGATCGCCATCACGATGTTCCTGTCGATCTCCTGGCTCGCCGTTCATGTTCCGAACGTCACCGTGTCAGACGAACGCACCGTGCTCGGCCAGATCGCGAACGCGGTCTTCGGTGGGGGGATCGGCTTCTACGTTGTGCTCGTGTTCACCGCGGCGATCCTGATCCTCGCGGCGAACACGGCTTTCCAGGACTTCCCACGCCTCTCGGCGATCTTGGCGCGCGACCGGTTCATGCCGAGACAGTTCATGAACCGTGGAGACCGGCTCGTCTTCTCTAACGGCGTGATCGGCCTGGGGATCATCGCGAGCCTGGTGATCTATGCATTCGATGCCGACCTGACGAAGCTGATCCAGATGTACGTCGTCGGGGTGTTCACCTCGTTCACCCTCTCGCAGACCGGCATGGTCGTGCACTGGCTCCGTGCGCGGCGAAGGGGCGAGGGCGTGCCGTGGCGTCGCGCGATCGTGATCAACGCGATCGGTGCAGTGACGACGTTCGTGGTGCTCGTGGTCGTGACGGTCACGAAGTTCCAGGGGGGCGCGTGGCTGTCGATCCTCGCGATGATCCTGCTCGTGCCGGTGTTGCTGTCGGTGCATCGCCACTACCAGTCCGTCAAGGGGCAGCTCCGGCGCGGCAAGGTGACGCCGGGGGTCGTCGGGAAGGATCATGCGATCCTGGTCGTACAGGATCTCGATACGGCAACCGCCGAAGCGATCGGCTACATCCGGGCGTCGAGACCGGCGGAGTTCCGTGCGGTGTTCCCGTCTCCAACCGGCGAGGTTCCGGCCGATGTTCGGCAACGGTGGCGGGAGTTCGCGACGGGTGCTCCCCCCGAGCTCGAAGGGATCCGAGTCGAGAAGCACGATCTGCTCGAAGGCGTCCGCGCGTACATGGGGCGTATCCGCCGCGAGCCCGAGGACTTCGTGACCGTCGTGATCCCCGAACTGGTGCGAGAGCGCCTGCCGACTTACCTGCTCCGCAGGCGCTCGATCATCCGGTTGAAGGCCGGCCTGCTCCGCGAGCCGAACGTGGTCGTCGCCGATGCACCGGTGCTGGTCGACGACGACGCACCGGCGGGTAGCGAAGCCCGCCCGATGATCCCGCAGCGCATCGTTGCCCTCGTCTTCGTCTCCGCCGTGCATGATGCGACGCTCCGCGCGGTCAACTACGCTCGGTCGCTCAAGGCGAGCGAGACGCGGGCCGTCTACTTCCATCTCGATCCGGACGTGAGCCATCGGATGATGGAGGAATGGGGAGCCGCGCGCTTGGACGTGCCGCTCGACATCGTCGAGGCGCCCTTCCGCGACATCAGTGGGCCGATGAAGGATGAGATCCGCCGCTTCACGAGCCGCGACGACACGGTATGCGCGGTGATCATCCCTGAGTTCGTGGTGCCCAAGTGGCGACATATGCTGCTGCACAACCAGAACGCGCTCTTCGTCAAGCGCCAGTTGCTCTACGAGCCACGCACGATCCTCTCGAGCGTGCCGTTCGTCCTCGAGGATTGAGGGGGTTCCATGCATCGCGACGCCGCGGTCGCCCTGTGCAAGGAGAAGACGCAGAAGGAGACGACCCTGCGTCACCTGATCTCGGTCGAGGGGGTGATGCGGGCGCTCGCGCGCGAACTCGATGAGGACGAAGAGGCCTGGGCCCGCACCGGCTTGTTCCATGATCTCGACCAGGACCTGACGGGTGACGACGCCGAGCGGCACGCGCACCTAGCAGCGGGGTGGCTCAGAGATGCCGGCGTCGACGAGCGCGTGGTCAACGGGGTCCTCGCGCATGCCTGGCCGATCTATCGCACCGATCGGATGTCGCAGGCGATCGTGCACGCGGATGCGATCGCCGGTCTTCTCGTTGCCGCCGCGCTTGTGCGACCCGACAAGGCCGAGGGGATGCAGGTCTCTTCGGTCAAGAAGAAGCTCAAGGACAAGGCGTTCGCTCCGGGTGTGAACCGAGATGAGATCCGCGGTGTCACGGAAGGGATCGGCATGGAACTCGACCGATTCATCACGGTCTCGATCGACGGGCTGCAGCAGGTGGCGCCCCAGATCGGTCTCGGCTAGGCGCTAGGCGGCGTCCTCGGGTGGCTGGGGGTCGCCGAGTGGTGTTCCTCGCCGTCGCTCCTCGATCGTCGCAGAGAGCTCCGCGGCGTACAGCGCCGCGCTGGCACCCAACTGCAGGATCACGAGCAAGCCGAATACCGCGCCGATCGATCCGTACAACGCCGAGCTTCGCAGTACGACATGGGATGTGTACCAACTGCCGGCCAGGGTCAGTCCGATCCACGCGACGGCGCCTAGGGCACCTCCGGGCAGGTGCGCGCGCAGCGGCAACTTGCGCTCCGGCGTCAACAGGAAGTAGCCGAGCGTGAACGTGCCGCAGGCGACGGATCCGGCGGCGAACAGTGTGAGGATCCTGACGGGCAGCCACAGAACCCCGCCGACGCGCACGGCCATGATCGCCGAGGTCACGCCGATCGTCGCGAGCGCGAGCACACCGAGGATCGCGATCGCGGGGAACACGTCGATCCGCGCATGGAAAAACCCCGGGTCCGGAACCCGGAAGATCGCGCCAAGCGCCCGCTGCAATGCTCCGATGCCACCGGTCGCCGCCCACAGCAAGGAGATGAGTCCGATCATCCCGACGCTCGTTCGGCTGCGAACGAGCACCTCGAGGTTGCGACCGACCAGGGTCTCCAAGCCCGGGATCGTCTCGCCGATCCGAGCGGACCATTCCCGCACCTGGCTCTCATCCAGCACGAACCCGAGCAGTGACAGGCCGAGCAGCAGCAGCGGGAAGAGGGACAAGAACCCGTAGAACGCGAGCGCTGCCGTCCGCGGCCCGAGCAGGTCGGCGCTCCCGCGCTTCGCGACGGCGATCCCCACCTCCACAGGAGGCAGTGCCATCACGCGCTTGACGAACGGCCGGTCGGTCAGAGCTTGCACCTCCGCAGCATTCCCACGTCGAGGGGGATATGCAACGTGTCAGGCCTCAGCCTTTCGGTCGCGGACGAGAATCCCGCCCGCCGTCTCTATCTGTCCTTCGGCTTCGTCGACGTGGCGCTCGTCGACGGGTCGTGGACGATGTTGCTCGATCTCGCCGCATCCTCTCCGTGAGCCGTGGCTGCGGCGAGCAGCGCCTCGTGCTCGGCCCGCACCTGGCGGAAGCGGCGTGCGACGAACCACACGAGCGCAGCGAACACCACGATCGCGAGGACCAGGGAGATCGGACGCATGACGCGATCGACGGTCTCCCATCGATCCCCCAACTGATACCCGACGAACGCCAGCGCGAAGGTCCAGGGGAGGCAGCCCAGCACCGTATAGATGGTGAACTTCGCGAAGTTCATCCGAGCGACCCCCGCCGGGAGTGAGATGAACGTGCGGATCACCGGGAGCAGGCGGGAGAAGAAGACCGCAGCCTCGCCTCGCCGCTCGAACCAGTCGTGCGCCTTATCGATCTCGTGCGGCCGGATCAACAGGTAGCGTCCGAAGCGATCGAAAAGGGGTCGCCCGCCCCAGTAGCCGGCCGCGTACGCGATCCACGAGCCCACGACGTTGCCGGCCGCCCCGACGAGTGCGACCCACACCAGGTCGAGTTCCTGGCCGGACGCTGCGAACCCAGCGCTCGCGAGTGCTCCCCCGAACAGCATCGTCACCTCGCTCGGGACCGGGATGCAGGCCGACTCGAGCACCATGAGGATGAAGACGGCGAGATAGCCGTACTGGGCGACCTCGCCGGTCATGAAGTGGACGATCGCGTCGAACACAGGTGGGCTCCGGCCGGTCGGGGAGGGAGTTCGGCGAGCCTACCAGCGGCCTCGAGTCACCCCGCGGCCACGAAGGGCTGGCCGCGGATCGACTCCGAACCCCTATCGGTGCAGGTCAGAGCCCTTGCAGTGGCTCGACGAAGCACCACTCGGGAATACCTGAGGCTCTGCCGGCCGTTCAAAGAGCGACGGTGTGGGCGCCCGGAGAACGAGTCCACCGGGCCACTGCCTCGCCGCTCGTCCCGATCCCCGGTTCGGCTCCCGGAGGCACGGGTGCTGGTACCGTGGGCCGCCGAGACGGGCTTGACCCCCGTCCGATCCACTCCTGCTAAAGGATTCGACTTCATGCCGAAGACGCTGGTCGTCGTGGAATCGCCGACCAAGGCGAAGACCCTGGAGCGCTACCTGGGCTCCGACTACACGGTCCGCGCCTCGTATGGCCACATCCGCGACCTCCCAAAGAGCAAGCTCGGTGTCGATCCCGATCACGGGTTCGAGCCCGAATACGTCGTGCCCGAGGCCTCCGAGAAGGCCGTTCGGGAGCTCCGTGCTGCCAACAAGAAGGCCGACGCCGTCGTGCTCGCGACGGACTACGACCGCGAGGGCGAGGCGATCGCCTTCCACGTTGCCGAGATCCTCAAGCTGCCGCTAGACGGCACGCAACGGGTCACGTTCACCGAGATCACCAAGGACGCGATCCTCGCCGCGTTCGAGCATCCGCGAAGCGTCGATCTGCGGCTCGTCGAGGCGCAGCAGGCTCGGCGGATCCTCGATCGCTTGGTGGGATATCGGATCTCCCCGATCCTGTGGCGCAAGGTTCGTCCGGGTTTGTCGGCCGGACGTGTGCAGTCGGTCGCGGTCCGCCTGATCGTCGAACGCGAGCGGGAGATCCGCGCGTTCACCCCGGTGGAGTACTGGAGCGTCGATGTCCGGCTGACACCCCAGGACGCTGCCGAGGAGCAGACCCCGTTCCTCGCACGACTGATCGAGATCCCCGACGGCAAGCTCGCCCCCAACCCCGATAAGAAGGGGATCCACCTCGCCGACGAGGCCTCCGCGCAGTCGCACGTCGACAATCTGCAGCGAGCCGACTACCGCGTCCGGCAAGTGCGGGAGACCGAGCGCAAGCGTTCTCCGTCTCCGCCGTTCACGACCTCGACCCTGCAACAGGAGGCGGCGCGCAAGCTCGGGTTCACCGCTCGCCAGACGATGCGAACGGCCCAGCAGCTGTACGAGGGCATCGACCTCCCCGGCGAGGGTCAGGTCGGACTCATCTCCTACATGCGCACCGACTCGGTGTCGATCGCCGAGTCTGCACTCGCCGAGATCGCCGAGCTCGTGAAGAACGACTACGGCGAGGAGTACTCCCTCGCCGAGCCGCGCAGGTACAAGAAGAAGCAGCGAGGAGCACAGGAGGCGCACGAGGCGATCAGGCCGACGTCCGTGCTGCGGACGCCGACCCGCGTGGCCGGTGCGCTCGACGCGCGACAGCTCAAGCTGTATCGCCTGATCTGGCAGCGGACGGTTGCCTCGCAGATGGCCGAGGCACGGTTCAAGCAGCTGTCGGTCGACATCGAGGCCACCGCGGATACTTCCACCTACATGCTGCGGTCCACCGGACAGCAATTGCTGTTCGACGGCTTCCGACGCGTCTACTTCGAGGGCCGGGACGACACCCCGGATGAGGACGCCGAGGCGATGCTGCCGCCGCTCACCGCGGAGCAGTTGCTGCGGATGCTCGAGGTGCTCCCCGAGCAGCACTTCACCCAGCCGCCCCCGCGCTTCACCGAAGCATCGCTCGTCAAGACCCTCGAAGAGCTCGGCATCGGCCGGCCCTCAACCTACGCAAGCACGATCTCCACGATCCGCGACCGCGAGTACGTCCGGCTCGAGGAGCGACGCTTCTTCCCTGAGGACGTCGGGGAAGTCGTCACCGATCTGCTCGTGAAGTACTTCCCGGACATCGTGGACGTGAACTTCACCGCGAAGATGGAGGACGAACTCGACGACATCGCGGAAGGCAAGCTCGGTTGGGCGCAGGTCCTGGACGAGTTCTACGGACCGTTCGAGCGGCTCCTCGAGAAGAACGAAGACGAGATCACGCGGTTCGAGGAGCAACTCAACGAGAAGTGCCCGAAGTGCCCGACCGAGGGTCGCGAGCCGGGGAACCTGATCGTCAAGCTCGGCCGCTACGGCAAGTTCATCGGGTGCGACGCCTACCCCGAGTGCTCCTACATCCGCAACATGGACGGCACCGAGCGCCCGGAGCCGGAGATGCTGGACGAGACCTGCCCGGACTGCGGCAAGCAGCTCACCAAGAAGGTCGGTCGGTTCGGTCCGTTCATCGGGTGCTCCGGATACCCGGACTGCCGCTACATCAAGCGAGAAGAGGTCCCGGGAACGGGCGTGACGTGTCCGCAGTGCAACGAGGGCGAGATCGTGCCCAAGGTCGCGCGCGGCAATCGCACCTTCTACTCCTGCAGCCGCTACCCGGACTGCACGTTCGCCGCGAGCTACCCGCCCGTGAAGGACCGCCCTTGCCCCGAGTGCTCTTCCGTGATGCTCGAGCAGGCGCCGACCAAGGGCGGCGCCCGCTGCTGGAACTGTGGCTGCGTGGTCGACGACGAAGGCACGGTGGTGGAGTCCGGCGATCCGAAGGCCGAAGCCGAGCGACGGGCTGCCAAGGACGAGACTCGTCGTAAGCGTGCCGAGGCCAAGGCCGCATCCGCAGCCAGGAAGAAGAAGTCGAGCAAGAAGAGCCCTGCCAAGAAGAAGTTCACGGCCAAGAAGAAGTCCACGACGGCCAAGAAGTCGACGGCCAAGAAGACGGCCGCGACCAAACCGGGCACCAACGGCGACGGCCCCGCGGCAGCCGAGACCCCGGCGACCGCGGTCGTGCCCGAAGCACCGAGTCCGGAGCCGGAGGCTCCCACGCCGGCGGGAGCCTGATGGCCAGCGTCTCCGAGGAGGTCGCCGCACTCCGCGGGACCCGCTCGGCCACGCTCCGGGACCTGCTCCGCTCGCCCAAGTTCTCCCGGCTGCTCGCCGCGATGACGGTCTCCTCTCTGGGGGACTGGATCGGTTTCGTGGCGGTGACCGCGCTCGTTGCGCGCCTCGCGGGCTCTCAGCGCGTCGCTCTCGGCGCCGTCGCTGCGGTGATGACCGCACGGATGCTTCCAGCTTTGATCTTCGGGCCGTTCGCCGGAGCGATCGTCGATCGGCTCGATCGCAAGCAGCTGATGATCACTGCCGACATCGGACGCGGACTGATGTATGCGTCGATGCCGTTCGTCGGACACCTCTGGGCGATCTTCGTGATCTCGTTCTTCATCGAATGTCTTTCGTTGCTGTGGACACCGGCGCGAGACGCGAGCCTGCCGCATCTGGTCCCCCGCAGACAGCTCCCGAACGCGAACTCGCTCAGCCTGCTGACGACGTACGGGACGCTCCCGATCGGCGGCGCGATCGCGACCGTCCTCGCGGGGGCCTCGGACGTCCTCGGCGCCGCTGTGCCCTACTTCTCGACCCATCCCGAGTCGCTGGCGCTCTGGCTCGACGCGGGCTCGTTCGGGTTCAGTGCGTTCATGGTCAGTGGGATCGCGCTCGCCCCGATCAAATCGCGAACCGGCAAGGGCCTGGAGTTCCGCAAGGTCGGCAAGGACATCCTCGACGGGGTCAGGTTCCTCTCGCGCGATCCACTGATCTCGACGATGACGCTCGGCATCGTGATGGCCTTCGGAGCGGTGGGTGCGGTGCTCTCGCTGGGCCCCGTGTTCGCAGCGGATACCCTCAAGGCGTCCACCGCAGGCTGGCCGATCCTCGTCACGGCGTTCGGGCTCGGTATGGCCGGCGGCATGGTGTCGGTCAACCTGTTCGCCAAGCGGCTGGATCAGGACCTGTTGTTCGCGGGGTCGATGGTGGGAGCTGCAGGCGCGCTGTTCGTGCTCGCCGTGACGCCGAACATCGCCTCCGCGGCGTTGATCACGGTCGGTGTGGGCGGGTTCTGCGGGACGATGTGGGTCACGGGGTACACACTGCTGCAGGAGAACGTCAGTGATGAGATGCGTGGACGCACATTCGGCTCGATCACCGTGGTGGCCAGGCTCGCCCTGTTCCTTGCCCTCACGACCTTCCCGTCGCTCGCCGCGATCATCGGGCCGCGGGTCATCCGGGTGGGCGCCGCGGACATCGACCTCTCAGGAACCCGCATCGCGCTGGCCGTCGCCGGGGTGGGTGCGCTGATGGGTGGTGGCACAACCTGGCGTCGCCTTCGACGTCTCCGTGTGCTCAAGCCGAAGCCCCTCGGGCTCGTGCCCAAACTGATCCGCCCGCCCAGCACCGGCTTGTTCATCGCCTTCGAGGGCGTCGAGGGAGCGGGAAAGGGCACGCAGATCGAGCTGCTGCGCTCCTATCTGGAACAGCGCGGACAGGATGTCCTCGTTACGCGCGAGCCTGGCGGCACCCCCCTCGGCGAACGGGTGCGCGAGCTGATCCTGGACCCGGACACGGGGCGGGTCGAGCCGCGCACGGAAGCTTTGTTGTTCGCCGCCAGCCGGGCGCAGCACGTCTCGACCGTTCTCCGCCCCGCGTTGGCGGAGGGGCGCACGGTGATCTGCGATCGCTACATCGATTCGTCGCTTGCATATCAGGGAACGGGCCGAGGTATCGGCGAGCAGGACATCCTGTCGCTCAACGTGTGGGGAACGCAGGGGCTGTTCCCCGACCTCGTGTTGTTGCTGCATCTCGAACCCGAGATCGGCCTCGAGAGGCAACGGCTCAAGGATGCACCCGCCGACCGTATCGAAGCAGAGGGCACCGCGTTCCTCGACAGGGTGGCCGATGCTTTCCTCAAGATCGCCGAGGAGCACCCGGAGCGCTTCGTGGTCATCGATGCTGGGAGAGAGGCCGACGAGGTGTTCGTCGACGTGCGTGATGCGGCGGAGCGGCTGCTCCGCGAACGGCTCGAGGACGGCGAGGTCAAGGCGATCCCTTCGCACGAGGTGCGTCCACTGTCGAGCGACGAACGCGCAACCGCCGACCCGGCGAGCGACGCCACGGAACCGGTCGTCATGCCCGATCCCTCGGACTCCGAGACGGAGCCCATCGACCCAGTCGGGCGAGAGGGTGGCTCGTGACCGCGCATCCCCCCGTGCTCGATCTCGTTCCCGGCCAGGGCGCGGCGATGAAGTTCCTGCGCGCAGCCGTGCAGCGGCCGCACCACGCCTATGTCTTCGCCGGTCCGGAGGGCAGTGGGAAGCAACTCGGCGCCAGGGCGTTCGCTGCGGCGCTGCTGTGCGCGGATGGGGGGTGCGGAACGTGCCGCGCCTGTCGCCTCGCGCTCGACGACCGCCACCCGAACGAGTTCCTCATCGAGCCGGAGGGTCGTGACATCCATGTGGACACGGTGCGTGAGGAGATCTGGCACCCGGCGTACCGTACTCCGCCCGAGCCAGGACCGAAGCTGTTCGTGATCCGGGAGGCCGATCGCCTGAACCCGGCCGCCGCGGACGTTTTGCTCAAGGTCCTGGAGGAGCCTCCGCCCGACTGCGTTTTCCTGCTGAACTCCGCCCGGCCGCACGAGCTCCCCGAGACCGTGCTCTCTCGCTGCCATGTCGTGACCTTCGCCCCGCTCGCGGAGGACTTCGTCGT
The DNA here is from genome assembly GCA_040902745.1 of Actinomycetota bacterium. Lineage (GTDB taxonomy): Bacteria > Actinomycetota > UBA4738 > UBA4738 > HRBIN12 > JBBDWR01. The sequence continues at coordinate 14,170 of JBBDWR010000004.1, forward strand.
CGAAACGCTCACCGGGGACGGCGTGGACCGGGACCTGGCGATCCTCGCCGCGCGACTGGCGGGCGGCAACGTCGGACGCGCTCGCCGGTTGGCCAGGTCGGACGGGCTCGGGTTCCGCGACGTTGCTCTCGAGGCACTCACCCGTTCCGCATCGGGCCCCCCCGGGGCTCTGGTTGCCGCGGAGCTCGTGCTGAAGGCCGCCGATCAGCGCCGCAAGGACATGAAGGTGGAGCTCGCCGCCGAGCTCGAGCCGTTCCTGGACCACAAGGGCAGGCCGGAGCCGTCGTACCGGGGAGCGATCAAACGACTCGAGACTCGCCACCATCGGCGTTTGCGACGTGAGGAGCGCGACTTCGTGGATCGGGTGCTGCTCGGCCTCTCCGCGATCGTTCGCGACCGGATCGTCGATCGCGTGGGCGGGGGACCGGACCTATTGATCAACGTCGACCTGCATCCTGAGGGGGACTCGATCGTCGTCGCAGCCGCTGCGCTCGCAGCGGTCGAGCAGGCGCGCGCCGCGCTCGCCGAAGATCTCAACCTCAATCAGCGGCTCGTGTTGGAGCAGGCGTTCCTGCGACTCGGCGATCAGCCGGTGCTCGTTGCCTAGTGGCTCGAAAACACGAGTGAGCGGATGAACTGCTGAGGACGCAAACGACCCCCGGCGACACGAGTGGCTCGCCGGGGGTCGACTGGGTGATGCGGGTCGTGGAGGGCCGCTAGGCGACCGTGATCTCCTTGACCATCCCGAGCGCTGCGTGCGGCTGGTCGTCGTTCGCCTTGGAAGTGACGAAGCACGCCAACACGTACGTGCCGGCCTCGAGGTCGGCCGTCGTCGGCTTCTTGGCGGTCTGGCCCGGTCCGGCCCCGTTGCCGCCTATGATCGTGACCCACGACGGGGGTTTGGCGTTGGGGTCTTCCTCGATCACGGCCATGACGTCTTCGAACGTCTTGCCCTCGTCAAGGGCGATCAGCACCATCTCGTGAGGCTCTTCACCCTCGTTCTCGAACGCGATCGTCTGCTCGCCTGCGGCCCAGGTGTCCGGGGTCTCGAACTCGAAGTCATGCGCGACCACCGTCGGGTCGGTCGCGGGAGCTTCGGTCATGGGCGACTCGGCGCTGGCGTCGTCGGCTGCGGGCTCGTCGTTCCCGTCGCCGCATGCTGCGAGCGCGAACACGAACGATCCTGCCAGCGCGACGGCGCCGATCTTGCGGAACATCTTCGACACGGGCTTCCTCCTTAGTTCGGGTCAATCTGCCTGTTGGCGCGTCCCACCGCCGAGAGCGCACCGATGCCGGTGCAGTCGGGCCCGTGATATGCCGGTGGTGCGATCCTGCCCACTACGGAGAGGTCTCACACTTCCCTGTCCGAGCAGGCGGGTGACGCTGGCACGGTACCCGCGCCGGCAACGAGATGTCACACTGTCGGACGTGGCAGCGACACAGCGGTCCCGGCGGCGTCGGATCGAGCGGTGGTTCCTCGGCCTCGGCATGTCGCTGGTCGCCTTCGTCCTCGAGCGCCGCGTGATCCGGTCGATCAAACGGCGAGGGGAGGCTCCCCCTGCCAAGACCACTCTCGGCGAGCATGGCGAGCACGAGGTGGTACAACAAGACGCGTCCGGCGAATGGGTCGCGGGTCCCGACCGGTGACCCGGATCGACGGTGCCGTGCTCGCGGTTACCTGGATCCCGCGCGAGGCGGTCGAGGGTCCTGCGCGCTTGCCATTCCAGCTAGGCCTGGCACATTTCGACGATCCCCCACCCGAGCGGATCGACGACGAACCAGCGTTCTTGATTGCAGGGGAGTTCACTTTCGCGAACGACGTCCGCGCCTGGATCGAAGTGGAGGACGGCGCGATCGTGGATCGGGGCGTCGGGGGCGGCGTCGTGCTGGGGCATCGTGCCCGAGCCGAGACCGAGGGTGTGATGTTCGCCCGCCAGACCTACCCCGTGCTCCGTCCAGACCCCCAGGTGCAGGCCGATCGTGTGCGCTTCGTGCAGACGGGTGGAGGATCCACGGGACTCGCGGCCCCGCGCCGTCTCGGTCCCCGGGGGGAGGCACACGTCGGGGCACCGCCCGCATGGACGACCGTCGCGCTCACGCTGCACACCGACGGCCGCGCGGAGCACGAAGTGATCGGCGCCAGTGCGTTCCCGCGTCATTGGATCTACGACGACGTCGGACGGCTGCAGGTGAAGACGGCCCTGATCGAGTTCGACGATTGGTTCTACCGGGACGCCGGGCGGGCGACGCCGTGGGGCGGGGTTGACACGCCGGCCCTCGTCGCGACGGCGGAGTCGGCGCTCGAACGACGCCTGTCACAAGCGATCATCGGCACCGATCCGCCCTTCCGCCGGCTCCGGCGAGGTGAGGAGCTCGTCCGGCAGGGGGACGAGGGTGGCGAGCTTTTCCTGCTGTTCGACGGCGTGCTCGAGGTGGAGCGGGACGGTGAGGTGATCGCGCGTCTGGGACCAGGGGCCGTGGTCGGCGAGGCGGCGTTGCTCTCCGGGGGCGTTCGGAACGCGACGTTGCGGGCGATCACGGCCGTGCGGGTCGCCGCGGTTCCAGGCGATCGGATCGACAGAGGTGCCCTTGCGGCGCTCTTCGCGCAGCGCGAGGTGCCCGGGGGTTCGTGAGGGTTCCTCAGGCAGGGCCGCGCTTGCGGATCAGGTCGATGAGCAGCGCGAAGGTGAGCCCGCCACCGATCGACCCGAGCGCGATCGGGACCCAGTCGGCCGCCCGCGTCGACGACGCGGTGATCGCCGAGCCGAGCAGCGACGCGCCGGCGACGATGCCGAGGGACAGGCGCCGCCCCGCGCGACGCACGGTCGTCTCGAGCTTCTCCGCGGCGAAGTTCACCTGGAGCTTGGGGCCGGGTCGCGCCCCCGCGAGCCGCTCGAACGCCTCGACGAGCCGCGTCAAACGCACCTTGAGTTTCTGCCCCTCGTAGAAGACCTTCTTGGGGTCGATCCGTTCGCGCATCCGTCCCATCAGGCTGCGCATCAGGTAGCTGCCGGCGACGTCGAACGGATCGAGGTCCGGGTCGAGCTCCGCGGTCGCGAGCTGCATCTGCGCCATCGCCTTTCCGGTCAGCGCGAGAGAGGCCGGGAGGGGCACGTCGTGACGGATCGAGATCTCGGTGATCTCCTGCAGGATCGGTCCCAGCTGGATCTCCTTCAGCGGGACGTTCCGATAGCGCGCCATGACGTCGCCCAGGTTTTCGCGGAACGCGTCCACGTCCAGTCCCGGCTTGTCGGTGACCCCGCCGAGCGAGAGTGATACGTCCATCAGGAATTCGACGTCCTCCTGCCAGAACGCCATCAACAACAACATCAGCTGCTCACGCATCTGCGGCCCGAGCTCGCCGACCATGCCGAAGTCGAGGAAGTAGATCGTGTCGTTCCACCACAGCAGGTTGCCGGGGTGCGGGTCGGCGTGGAAGAAGCCTTCCGTCAGGATCTGCTGGTAGTAGGACTCGAGTAGCTGACGGGCGGCATCCTTGCGCGCGGGTCCGTCCGGAGCTTCGCGGATCGCGACGCCCTGGATCTCTTGCATCACAAGCAACCGCTGGCTCGACAATTCGTTGTGCACCTGGGGTACCTCGAGCCGGGGGTAGGTGGCGATCACGTGACGCATCCGCTCGATGTTGCGGGCCTCGGCGAGGAAGTCGAGCTCGCGTTGGAGCGAGTCGGAAAGGTGCTCGAACACCGCTTGCAGATCGATGACCTGCTTGAGGGCCGGGCGATTGCCGGTCTTCTCCGCGAACAGCTCGAGCAGACCCAGGTCTTGCTCGATCGCCTCTCGTGCCCCAGGACGCTGCACTTTGACCACGACGCGCTCGCCGCCCGTCAGTGTCGCGCGGTGAACCTGCCCGAGCGTCCCGGCCGCCATCGGTTCCGGATCGATCGTCTCGAAGACGTCCTCCCAGGGAACGCCGAGCTCCTGCTCCATCACGCGAACCACTTGCTCCTCCGTGAGGGGCGGGACGTGGTCCTGCAACGTCGCGAGCTCCTCGATGAACTCGGGCGGCAGCAGATCCGGTCGCGTCGACAGCACCTGGCCCAGTTTGGAGAACGTCGGCCCGAGCTCTTCCATCGCCCCACGGAGCCTGCGTGCCGACTCGCGTCGAGATTCACTGTCCTTGCCGCGAGAGAACAGCTCCTTGACGCCATGGCGCCCCATCACCGCCGCGATCCGGGTGGCGCGTGCGAGCAGCTTCGGATCGTCGGTGGTTGCCTCGTCCAGTCGGCCACCATGGACGGTGGTGACGGAACCGCCTGTCGACGGCTTTCCGACCTCTCTGCCGTCGGCGTCGAGTGTCGAGGTGTTCACGATGATCACGGTGCATCGCGCGTTGTGTGAGATCCGGTTGGGGATGTTCCCGAGAAGGAACTCCTTTCTCCCCGTCATCCCCGCGTTGCCGACGACGAGCACGTCGATCGCCATCTCCTCCGCCGCTTCGAGGATCGCGAGCGCCGGGTCCGCATGCAGCGTCACGTGCGCTCGGCCTCGTTCGCCGGCAAGCTCGTCGGCGAACCGCGTCAGCTCCTCGGCGGCCGAGCTGGCTCGCGTCGCTTCGGCCATTCCCGCTTCGGTCCCGGGCGGGTTCTCGGGAGGGACCACTTGCAGCACGAGGAGCTCCGATCCGAAGCGATCGGCCATGGCCGCGGCCCATCGAACCGCCTTGTCCGCGCTCTCGGATCGGTCCGTGGCAACCATCACCCGTTGCACCGGCGCCTGGCCGTTGCCCGGCCCGGTGCCACTGCCGACAGCCTCCGTCACATCCATGGCGGGGATTCTCCCACTCCGGAGGCCCCCTCCGGGAGGGGTTTTCCGCGCATCCCCTGAGGCCCGGACCCAGAGCACCGCCGGGGCATTGCTAGACTCGCCGCGTCCGCCGGAGTAGCTCAGCTCGGTAGAGCAACCGCCTCGTAAGCGGTAGGTCGTCGGTTCAAATCCGTCCTCCGGCTCGTGGTTGCTAGAATCCGCGCCGTGTCCGCTCGGGGAGCACTTGGCAGGGTCGTCGCGTCCGTCGCAGGCGCGATCGTGCTCATGCTCGTGTGGGCCCCGGCCGCGCTCGCCCAGCTGACTCCCGACCCCAACGTGACGCCGACCAAGAACAACGGCGGTCCCTTCATCTACGGGCTCGCGGTCGGTGCCGCCGTTCTCGGCGTGATCGTGGCGATCCTCGTAGTGGTCGGCTACATGCGGTTCGCTCCCCGGTTCCAACGAGAGCATGGCAAGGGAGCGGGGGCGAAGGCCGATCGTGTGGCCCTCGGGCAAGAGTTGCCGCGCCGTGCCGTCGACGTGAGTCAGGCCCAGCCGGTCGTCGTCGCGCCTCCTGCGGTCCCCGTCGGCGTCGCCGCCGCCGCCCCGGCCACGGCACCCGCCCCGGCTGCAGCTGCTCCGGCGGCCACGGCACCCGCCCCGGCTGCCGAAGCGTCCGCACCTGCTCCGCCCGCCGCGGCCCCTGCCGAGGAACGTCCGGAGGTCTCGTTGGACGAGGAGGTCTTCGAGGCCACTCTCGCCGAACTCCTCGAACAGGGCGTTGACCGTCGCGTGGCGGAGGGCAAGGCGCGGCGAGCCGCGATGATCGCAGCGCGGAAGAAGGCCGAGGGCTCCTAAGCCCGACGCGATGGCTGCCACCGACGTCGACTGGTCGATGGGGTCGGCGGCGGCCCGACTGGCCGACTGGCGCACCGCCGTCGAGCTCGGACGTACGGTCGCCGGCCCCGGGATCTCCGTCACCGCGGTGGAGCGCGCCCGGATGCGTGCCGATCTCGCCGATCTCGTCCCGGAGTGCGAGCGGCTGATCGCCGACTTCACGGGGCTCGAGGTAGAAGGCTTCCGTTCTCGCGCCTGGGTGATGTCACGGGGGGAGTGGATCGAGGCGAACCTTCGCAGCATGCAGCGGCTGCTCGAGCCGCTCGCAGCGCGGATCCTTGCCGGGAGCAAGGATCGGGCGCAGTTCCGGCGCAAGGCGCTGGGGGCGCAGATCGGCGGCCTGCTCGGCTACGTCTCGCGGCGCGTGCTCGGGCAGTACGACGTGTTCCTGCCGCGCGACGACGAAGGGCTGTTGTATTTCCTCGGTCCCAATATGGCGGAGGCGGAACGGCGGTTCGCTCTTCCGCCGCACGACTTCCGGTTCTGGGTTGCGATCCACGAGGTGTGCCACCGGGTGCAGTTCGGTGCGACTCCCTGGCTGTCGGCGCACCTGGCGACCACGGTCGAACGGTACCTCGCCACGGTGTCGCTGGACTCGGGAGCGCTGCTGCGCCAGGTGTCTCGCGCCGTCGACGAGGTGCGCAGTGGCCGCACCGACGCGCGGGGGATCGGCGCGTTCTACCTGCTGATGAACGAGGAGCAGCGCGAACTGTTCCATCGCACCCAGGGGTTGATGTCCTTGCTCGAGGGCCACGCGTCGTACGTGATGAACCGCGTCGCCGACGGGCGCGTCGCCGATCTCGATCGCATGCGGAACGCGCTGCGACAACGCCGACGTGCCGGCCGGGTCGAGCGGTCATTCCAGAAGGCCGTGGGCTTCGATTCGAAGATCCGTCAGTACGACGCTGGGGAACGGTTCGTCGCCACGCTCGTCGAGCGTGTCGGGATGGAGCGGTTCAACTCGGTCTGGCGCGAGGAGGCGAACCTGCCGACCGGCGACGAGATCGCCGACCCCGAGCGCTGGATCGCGAGGGTCGCTCCCTAGTCCGATGCTGCCTCGTCCGCCGGCCGTTGCCCGGGTACTCGAGCGGGTGACGGCCACCGTGCGTGCGAACGAGATGTTCGCGCCCGGCGACCGAGTGCTAGTGGCCGTGTCCGGTGGTCCCGATTCGGTGTGCCTGCTGGAGTCTCTCGTCCGGCTGCGCCGTCTGTTCCGCATCTCGATCGAGGTCTTCCACTACGACCACCGTCTGCGTCCGGACTCGGGCAAGGACGCAGAGTACGTTCGCCGCCTCGCCGCACGGCATCGACTTGTGTTCCACCCGTGCGAGGCGTACGAGCGCCCCGGGCACGGCGTGTCGGTGGAGGAGTGGGCACGCGACCAGCGCCGAACGGCGGGGATCGCAGTGCTCACGGAGATCGGCGGCGCGAAGATCGCGTGGGGACACACGGTCGATGACCAAGCCGAGACGGTGTTGATGCGGGTGCTCCAGGGTGGGGGCCTCGACTCGGTGGCGGGGATCCGCCCGATCACGGGCCCTCATGTGCGTCCGCTGCTCGACGTGCTCCGTGTCGAGGTGGAGGCGTTCTGCCGGTCGCTGCGTCTTCGCCCTCGCCTCGATCCGACCAATCGTGATCGTCGGTTCGCGCGCAACGCGGTGCGACTCGATGTGCTCCCCGCGATCGAGCGCGCCACGGGGCGCGAGGTGCGTCGACCTCTCGCACGCACGGCGTCGCTGTTGGCGCGCGATCGCGATGAGCTCGACGCTCAGGCGCGCGACGAGACCGCGGCCCTGTTCGGTCGCCGGGTGCTCGCCTCACTCGGCCGGGAGCAGGAGGTTCGATTCGCGGCGTCGCAGATCCGCTCGCTGTCACCGGCGATCGCCTCGCGGGTTATCGCCAACGTGCTCCACGCCTTTCGAGCGGGTCGCGTGACCAGCGAGGACCTCGAAGGCGTGCGCGATCTTGCGGTGGGCAGGCCCGGGCGCCGCCGCGATCTGTCCGGCGGCTTGTTGGCGAGGCGATCGGGCTCGTACATTGTCTTGGTACGGCCTTCCCCCCACAGCCCTCGCGGAGGAACGGGACATGGATCGTCCGACCACTGACCGAACGGGTTCCGACCCGGCGACGATCTCCTCGCTCGAGGGACACGTCGAGGCCTACGAGAACGACATCGATCGCGTCATGATCACCGAGGACGAGATCCAGTCCACGGTCCGTCGACTCGGTGACGAGATCACGGAGGACTATCGCGGCCGAAGCCCGTTGCTGATCGGTGTGCTCAAGGGAGCCTTCGTGATGATGGCCGATCTCTCACGGCATATCCGTCTGCCGGTCGAGTTCGATTTCATGGCCGTCGCGAGTTACGGTGCCGCGACGAAGACCTCCGGCGTGGTCCGGATCCTCAAGGACCTGGACCACGACATCGAGGGCCGCGATGTCCTGCTCGTCGAGGACATCGTCGATTCGGGTCTCACGCTGAACTACCTGCTGAAGAACCTCCGTGGCCGGCGACCGGCGAGCCTCGAGGTCTGCGCACTGCTCAAGAAAGAAGGGATCCAGCAGGTCCCGCTCGATATCCGCTACACCGGATTCGAGATCCCCCCGGAGTTCGTCGTCGGCTACGGCCTCGACTTCGGCGAACGGTTCCGCAACCTCCCCTACATCGCAACGCTCAAGCCCGACGCGTACCTCGACAGCTGAGCGACGCCTGAGCGCGTCGGCGGCCGTTTCCGCAGGATGGAGGCGCGGGGAGCGACGAGACCTCCCCGGGTCGTAGCACTACCCCCGTGCTACCATCGCGGAGGGCTCCGGATCGCGCTGTTCGCGGCCGGGCCCCGAAGTATCTCCCCAGCTCACACGGCACGGATCGCGAAAGGAGTTTCCCACGGCCGCTCAACCTCCCGAGTCTCCCTTCCGCAAGGCGTTGCGCTCTCCGGCGTTGTGGCTACTCCTGTTGTTCGGAGCGATCCTGTTCGTGATGCCCTTGGTGACCGAGACACCGCAGGAGAGCGAGCTCACCCTGTCGCAGTTCGAGGCACGCGTGGCCAACGACGAGGTGAGATCGGCGGAGTTCCTCGAGGGGCAGCAGGTGATCTCCGGAGAGTTCACGAACGGTGAGACCTACGAGGTCGCCTACCCGGCCGAGGTGCAGGACGAGCTCTACAACGAGCTCAAGAGCGCCGGTGTCGACACCTCCGCCGACCCGCAGGTCCCCAACGGCCTGCTCAACTTCTTCCTGCAGTTCATCCTGCCCGTGCTGCTGATCGGCGGGATCCTGATCTATGTCATGAACCGCTCGCAAGGCGGTGGCAATCGCGTCATGAGCTTCGGCAAGTCCAAGGCCAAGGTCGTCTCGAAGGACCAGCCAAAGACGACGTTCGCCGACGTCGCCGGTGTCGACGAGGCGATCGAGGAGCTCGAGGAGGTCAAGGAGTACCTCCAGAACCCGTCCAAGTTCCAGGCGATGGGAGCCAAGATCCCGCGTGGCGTGCTCCTGTTCGGTCCTCCGGGCACCGGCAAGACGCTGCTTGCCCGCGCGGTCGCGGGCGAGGCCGGGGTTCCCTTCTATTCGATCTCCGGGTCGGACTTCGTCGAGATGTTCGTCGGCGTCGGCGCGGCGCGCGTCCGCGATCTGTTCGAGCAGGCGAAAACGAACTCGCCCGCGATCGTGTTCATCGACGAGATCGACGCCGTGGGCCGCCACCGTGGCGCGGGGCTCGGCGGAGGGCACGACGAGCGCGAGCAGACGTTGAATCAGCTGCTGGTCGAGATGGACGGCTTCGACCAGCGGACGGCGGTGATCCTGATGGCGGCGACCAACCGACCCGACATCCTCGACCCGGCCTTGCTGCGGCCGGGCCGCTTCGACCGCCACATCGTGATCGACCGCCCCGACATCGAGGGCCGCAAGGGCATCCTCAACGTCCATGCGCGTGGCAAGCCGATCGATCCAGGGCTCAACCTCGACGTGGTCGCACGCCGGACGCCGGGATTCACGGGTGCGGACCTGGCCAACGTGATCAACGAGGCCGCGTTGCTGACCGCGCGTCGCAACAAGAAGACGATCACGGACTCGGAGGTCGACGAAGCGATCGACCGCGTCATGGCCGGGCCGGAGAAGAAGTCCCGCGTCATGAGCGAGCACGAGAAGAAGGTGATCGCCTACCACGAGCTCGGCCACGCGGTCGTCGCACACGCGTTGCCGAACACCGATGAGGTCCACAAGATCTCGGTGATCCCCCGAGGCCGGGCGCTCGGGTACACGCTCACACTGCCCGAACAGGACAAGTTCTTGATGACCCGCGAGGAACTCACCGACGAACTCGCGATGCTGCTCGGTGGCCGGGTGTCCGAGGAGCTCATGATCGCCGACATCACGACCGGTGCCGCCAACGACATCGAGCGCGCGACGAAGATGGCCCGCCAGATGGTCACCGAGTACGGCATGTCGGACCGGCTGGGTCCGCTCACGCTCGGTCAGAAGACCGGCGAGGTGTTCCTCGGCCGCGACTTCTCCAGCCATCCGGACTACTCCGAGCAGGTCGCCTTCGAGATCGACAACGAGGTGCGCCGGCTGATCGACGAGGCTCACGACGTCGCGCTCGAGATCCTCAACCAGCACGGGCAAGAGATCGTGGAGTGGGCGCGGATCCTGATGGAGAAGGAGACACTCAACAAGGAAGAGGTCGAGAACTGCTTCGCCAATGTGCAGAAGCGTCCCCCTCGCGAACCGGACGTCCGCGCCGGTGGTCTCGCGGTGTCCCGCTCCGCGGTCCACAAACAACAGATCAAACACGCCGGCCCCGGGGGCCTACGCGGCTGATCCGTCGTTGCGGCAGGTAGCATCTGCGCCGTGGATCACGAGCTGTTCGAACATCTCTACGGCCCTCCCGACGGGTTCGACCGCGAGCGGATCGAGCGAGGCGTCCGCATGATCCTCGAGGGGATCGGCGAGGACGCCGACCGCGGGGGTCTCAAAGAAACGCCGGCCCGCGTCGCTCGGATGTACGAGGAGATCGCGGCGGGCGTCGGCAAGGACGCCGCCCAGGTCGTGACGGTCGTCGAAGGCGCAGACCACGACGAGATGATCATGGTGCGAGATATCCCGCTGTTCAGCCTCTGCGAGCATCACCTCGTGCCGTTCACGGGCCGTGCGCACGTTGCCTACATCCCCAACAAGGAGCAGGAGATCACCGGTCTGTCGAAGATCGCTCGCCTCGTCGACCTGCTCGCGAAGAAGCCGCAGGTGCAGGAGCGGCTCACCACCGAGATCGCCGAGGCGCTCCAGCGCGCGCTGAGCCCGCGGGGCGTGTTCGTGGTGATCGAGGCCGAACACCTGTGCATGACGATGCGCGGGATCAAGAAGCCGGGATCGATGACGATCACCTCCGCGGTGCGTGGGCTGTTCCGCAACGACGCCCGCACCCGCCAGGAGGCGATGAGTCACATCGGCATGCGCTGAGGCCGTGGCCGAGCGCGTCATCTTCAGCAGGCACGCGGAGGCCGAGTCCAACGCGGCCAACGTGCTCAACGGCGATCCGACCCGCGCCGTCGGGCTGACCGATCGCGGACGCGATCAGGCGCGCTCGCTCGGCGAGCGGATCGGGAGCGAGGAGCTCGATCTCGTGATCACGAGCGAGTTCCCGCGGGCGCTCGAGACCGCGACCGTGGCCCTGGACGGGCGGCAGATCCCGATGATCGTGCTTCCCGGGCTGAACGACCCGCGCGGCGGCGAGTGGGAAGGCATGGATCTGGACACCTACCTGGCATGGGCGGAGACCGCGCACGCCGATGCGGCTCCCCCCGGAGGCGAGAGCTTGCGCCAGGTGATCTCCCGTTTGGCCGCGGCCCTGCGCGCGATCGTCGCGCGGCCCGAGTCCACCGTGCTGGTGGTCGGCCACGGGCTGCCGATCAGCGGCGTCCTCGCTGCCGCGACGGCCGACCTCGACGACCGAACGGTCTACGCGCCCGTGCCGAACGCGGAGCCCTACGTCCTCATCCGCAGCGAGGTGGAGCGAGCGGCCGAGCGTCTCGAGCGCGCCGCAACCAGGCGCCCGGCACGGGGTTGACGGCTCCGCTACGTCGGAGGGTTGCGATGCGACGCGCCCGGTCCCATCGGGCTGTGGGCCGTCGCCGGCGCGATCCGCGCCATGACGATCTGTATGGGGATCGCCACCAGCCAGGAGAGCAGCGCGACGGTGGGAGAGACGAGGAACGCCAACGGGATCGACGCGAGGAAGACGACGACGGGTGCCGTCGACGCCGCCACGCCGTATCGGTACGCTTCGCGCGAGATCCGTGTGCGCAGCAGTTCGTGCCGGTATGCGACGATGAACAACACCGTCTCCATGCCGCTGACGAGCGCGAGCGTGATGCCGAACAGGGTGACCGACAACGGGTTGTCCTCGTAGCCGCCGATCAGTGCCGTCGGGAACGGAAGGAACGCGACGAACGCGAGGTAGATCAGGTTGGTCGACATCAACGTGCGGTCGATCGCCTGCAGCCAGGTGGTGAACTCGTGATGCGCGAGCCAGTAGCGACCCAGCAGCACGAAGCCGATGAAGAAGCCGAGGATCTTGGGTCCCGAGTCGGTGATCGCGTCCCACAGCACCGCGGGGTCCGTCACATCGCCCGAGAGCTTCGGGAGTTCGACCGTCACGATCAACAGGGTCATCGCGATCGCATAGACGGCGTCGGTGAAGAAGATCATGCGGTCGAAATCGACGCCGGTCCCTCGCTCGTACACCCCTCTGAGAGAACGACTGCTTGCTGCGGTCGCCTCGTCCGCTTCGGCCATCGTCGCTATCCTGCCACGTATCTGGCCACGTATCTGGCCACGTTCTTGCCAACACCCGTCGGTCCCGCCGGAGGGTTTCGGGCAGCTCCCGGCTAGCATGGGCCCCATGGGGACCCCTGAACGAACGACCGAACTCGGTACCCGGCTCGTTTGGCAGTGCGGTGTGCATGCGGTCGAGCTCGGCGACCGTACCGTCCTGATGGGCATCCTCAACGTCACGCCGGACTCCTTCTCCGACGGCGGACGTTTCTTCGAGGTCGACGCAGCGGTCGATCGGGCGCTGCAGCTCCGAGACGACGGCGCAACCATCGTGGACATCGGTGGGGAGTCCACGCGCCCGGGTGCCGATCCCATCCCCTCCGAGGAAGAGATCCGACGTGTCGCGCCCGTCGTCGAGCGCCTGCAGGCCGAGGCTCCGGACCTCGTCCTCTCCGTGGATACCTCGAAAGCCGCGGTCGCCCGCGCCGCGGTCGATGTCGGCGCGTCGATCGTCAACGATGTCTCGGCGGGGCGCGATCCACGGATGCTCGACGCCGTCGCGTCTACTCGCGCCGGGTACGTCGCGATGCATATGCAGGGCGAGCCGGGGACGATGCAAGCAGACCCTCACTATTCCGACGTCGTCGAGGACGTTCGTTCGTTCCTCGGTGACCGGCTCCGAGCAGCGGAACAGGCGGGGATCCAACGCGATCGGCTCTGCGTGGATCCCGGTCTCGGTTTCGGGAAGACGCTGGAGCACAACCTCGCGCTGCTGCGTGACATCCACCGGATCGTCGAGCTCGGCGTGCCGGTGCTTGCAGGTCCGTCGCGCAAGCGATTCATCGGAACGCTGACGGGTGCGGAGGATCCCGCCGACCGGGTCGAGGGCACCGCGGCGGTCGTCGCATGGTTGGTCGCCCAAGGCACGCACATCGTTCGTGTGCACGACGTGCGGGAGATGACCCGCGTGGTCCAGGTCGTGGACGCGATCGTGCTGGGGTCCGCACCATGACTTCGAGTGCTCCGAAGGTTTCCCGGACCCCCCGCGGAGAGGTGCGCTATCTCGATGTCGGTGAGGGCGCCCCCGTAGTCTTGCTCAACGGCGCTGCAGGGGCCGATCTGTGGGATCCGTACGTCCCCACGCTAGCGCAGGCGTTCCGCGTGATCGTCCCCGAGGCGACGACGGATCCGGCCGATCGGCAGGCGGCGGTCGGCGATCTGCTGGACACGCTCGGTCTGGACTCGGTTGCCCTGATCGGCCATGCATCGGGAGGCGGGGTGGCGCTGGCTGTCGCCCGTGCACGCACGGACGTCGCGGCGTTGGTGTTGTTCGACGCCCTGGCTGCGGATGCCGGTGAACTGGCGGACGGTGCCAGCACGCTCGCCCACCGGGAACTCCCCGTGCTGCTCGTGTGGGGAGAGGACGATGCGACGGCGCCACTCGCCGGCGCGGAGGCGCTCGCGGATCAGCTGCCGATGTCGACACTGGCCGTGATCCCCGACAGCGGCCACGACATGCTCCGCACGGACGTGGTCACCGTGCTCCCGCTGCTGTTCGAGTGGCTCCGCTACCGCTACCTCCGCGAGTCGCACCGTCACGACCAAGAGGGTCCGGTGCTGGTGACCCTCGACCGTCGTCCGACGATGGCCGAGGAAGGCATCGACGATCTCCTCGACGACCCGACCCCGGGGGACCCCGGATGACCCAGCGACTTTTCCTGTCCGGCATCGCCGCAGACGGACGGCACGGCGCGAACCCCGGCGAGAAGGACACCGCGCAGCCGTTCGTCGTCGATCTCGATCTCGAGGTCCAGGTCGACGCAGACGACATCGGTGCGACGGCCGACTACCGCCGGCTCACCGACGTTGCCCGTGCGGTCGTGACGACGCGATCGTTCGATCTCCTCGAGACGCTCGCCCAGCAGATCGCGGCCGCGGTGCGTGCGGAACCGAACGTGGTCCGTGCCACCGCGATCGTCCACAAGCCGAACGCGGCGCGCGCGATCGGGATCGACGGCGTGGCCGCTGCGGCGACCGCAGATTGAGGCCATGACACCCGGCGTGGTGCGCGGCTACCTCGGCCTCGGGTCGAACCTCGGGGATCGGCTCGTGACGCTTCAAGCAGCTGCCGATGGGCTCGCGGCGCAGCCCGGGATCGAGATCGAGGCCTCCTCTCGTGTGTACGAGACGGCACCCGTCGGTGGCCCCGAACAGCCCGACTACCTCAACACGGTCGTCCGGATCCGCACGACGCTCACCCCTCGGGAGCTGCTGTCGGTGTGCCAGCGGGTCGAAGCCGACCTCGGGCGCGTTCGCGACGTTCGGTGGGGACCGCGCACGATCGATGTCGACATCCTGACGTTCGACGAACGGACGATCGACGAGACGGATCTGCAGATCCCGCATCCACGGATGCACGAACGGGCCTTCGTTCTCCTGCCGCTGCTCGAGCTCGACTCGGACCCCCCGCTGCCCGACGGGCAACGGATCGACCGTCTCCGGCTGCCCGTCGACATGCTGACCGCGCGAGTGGTGCAGCCGCCGCTGTCGGTGTCGGGATGAGCGCGGAGCGCGCGGTCTGTCTGCGGTGCGACTGGTCGGGGGAGGCCCTCGAGGCCGAGCGCCCTTGCCCCGCGTGCGGTGTCGCACTGTACGTGCTGTGCCCGGACCGGGAACCGTCCACACCGTCGCCGCGCCCCGCCGCGGCATCCGGTCCGAACCTGCCGTCTGCGGGGCGGCGGTCGGCCGAGACCGCCTCGACACTCGACGAGGCCGGGCGACCCGGGGACAATCCGGACCTCGGGGTGCTCGAGCCGGGCACTTCGAGCGAAGGCGCACGTCGCTTCGCGCCGCTGGCGATCGCTGGCCTGCTGATCGTCGCGGTGTTGGTGGGCCGGTCGATCCTCGACACGGATCGGGCAACCCGTGGCCCGATCGTGAGCGGGCGAGGCACGCTCGTGTATGCCGCGGAGGCCGGCGACGGAACCGAGGGGATCTGGGCGGTCGACCTGGCCACCGGAAGCATCGTGCGGGGAGCCGAGATCGACGGCATCTCCGAACTCTTCCGGATCGACGATGGTCGATCCTCGACATCGATCGCCCTGACGCGGATCGCGGTCGATGGGCGGTCCCAGGCGCTCGCGATCGCCGGGTACGGTGTCATCGGCGCCCGTCCCGACCTCCTCGTCGTCGGTGACAAAGTCGCATGGGGACCGCGCGGCCTCTCGGTCTCGGCCGCGTCCACCGTTGGTGACGACGAGTCGTGCGCCCCGGCGGTTCGCGCGCGGGCGTACGACCTCGCGCGGTTCCAGGAGATCGCGGTTACCGAACCCGGCGAGGCGTGCGGTCAGCTGCTCTCCACGGGCCGTGACGAGCATCGAACGTATCTCTCGGTCGCCGACGGAGAGCGCGTGCGTACCACGTGGGTCACGGCCGCAGGCTCGCCCCACAGGATCGGAGGGCATCGCGCTCTGACCGGGGTGTCGCCGACGGGAGACCTGCTCCTCACGCCGGTGCGGTTCGTCTCGCTCGGGATCGTGCCCGTTCGGACCCGTTTCCCGGAACCGATCCCGCAGGCGATCTCGGGAACCGTGCTCGCCTGGCCCGGAAGAGGGGGCCCGGTGCCGCTCATGTCGGGAGGAGAGCGGTTGCTGGTGCAGAAGGTGTTGGCGTGGTCACCGGACGGAGCGCGCGCGATCGTTCTCGGCTCCGCCGGAGAGCGGGTGGGGATCTTCACGTTCACAACCGGCGCAGGGACCGGGCAGCGAGAGGCGCGGCTCCTGTCACCTCCTCGCGGACCGGTCGGCGGGGCAACGTTCCTGGACGACGGGACCGCGGTGATCGCGGCCGCCGGCAGGCTGTTCCGCCTCGAGCCGTCCGGACTGCACGAGGTCGCGCTCCCCGCGTCGGCGCCGTTGCCGCAAGGTCCGATCGCATGGATGCCGCCGGTGCCGACGAGCTGAGAAGCGTTCGCGCGGCGGGTCGACGATGGCTTGGGATACTCGGCGCGTGGACGTCGCCGTGGTTGGTGCGGGCAAGGTCGGCACGGCACTGGCCGTGCTCTGGCGGCGTGCCGGCTACGAGATCGTGGCCGTCTCCGGCCGGACCGCGACGCAAGAGCGCGCCGCCCGCTACCTGCCGGGGGTGCCGGTTCTCCCTCACGCCGAGGCGGCGGACCTCGCCGAACTCGTCCTCATCGCGGTTCCCGATGACGAGGTTCGCGACGTGTGCGCCGAGATCGCGACGGGCCTCGATGCGCGGCCCGGGCGCCTCGTCGCACACACCGCCGGAGCCCTCGCGCTCGAGGTCCTCGATCCCGTTCGCATCACGGGCGCCGAGCGGCTCTGCTTGCACCCGCTGCAGACCTTCCCCGATGTCGACGCAGCGATCGCGGCGATGCCCGGTGCGACGATCGCGGTCACCGCCGACGACGAGGCGGCGTTCGAGACCGGCGAGTCACTGGTTCGCGATATCGGCTCGAACCCGGTGCGGCTCGACGAGGAGCACAAGGCGCTGTATCACGCGGCCGCGGTGTTCGCGTCGAACTACCTCGTCGTGATGACGGCGCTCGCCGAGGATCTCTTCGCTCGGGCGGGACTCGACGACGGGCTCGAACGGTTCTTGCCACTCAGTCGCGCGACGCTCGACAACGTAGCGGCCCTCGGTCCGCAGGCGGCGCTGACGGGGCCGGTGGCCCGAGGCGATGCCGGCACGGTCGCGCGCAACTTGGAGGCGCTCGCGATCGCCGCTCCCGACGCCATCCCCGCGTACGTGGTCCTCGCCCGGGTCGCTCTCGATCTCGCCGAGCGAGGCAAGCGGCTCGGTCCTCAGGAGCGCGGCCGGGTCGACGAGGTGCTCGCGCGGTGGACGTAACCCGGACGATCGCCGACACGCGGGCCGTGTGCGACCAGGCTCGAGGCGGGTCGCGCTCGATCGGGCTCGTGCCCACGATGGGAGCGCTGCACGAGGGACACGAGTCACTGCTGCGACGCGCTCATCACGAGCAGGATCTTGTCGCGATGAGCCTGTTCGTGAATCCCCTGCAGTTCGGTGATCCGGGCGACCTGGCCGCGTACCCGCGCGACGAACGACGCGACGTTCGCGTGGCCGAGCGCAACGGCGTGGACCTGGTCTTCGCGCCGACGGCCGAGGAGCTCCTCGGAGACGGCGATCCGCGCCCCTCGATCGACCCCGGTCCGCTGGGCCTGGTGCTCGAGGGTGCGGCGCGCCCGGGGCACTTCGCCGGTGTGGCCACGGTGCTCGCCCGACTGTTCGACGTCGTCGGCCCCGACGCGGCCTACTTCGGCGAGAAGGACGCGCAACAGCTGGCCGTCGTTCGCAGCCTGGTCGTGCGACTCGAGCTCCCCATCGAGATCGTCGGTTGCCCGACCGTGCGCGAGCCCGACGGACTCGCGATGTCGTCGAGGAACGCGTCGCTAACGCCGGAGCAGCGGGAAGCCGCAGGGTGTTTGTTCCTCGCGCTCACCGAGGCCGCGGAGCTCGCTCGTGGTGGGGAGCGCGACGCCCCGGTACTTGTGGCCACGATCGCCCGAGAGATCGGCGCGACACCTCAGGCGCGATTGGAGTACGCGACGATCGTCGACGACGCCACCTTCGAAAAGGTTGCCGTGCTCGCCGACGGCTCGCGCCATCGGGTGTTGCTCGCGGCCCGGTTCGGCGAGGCCCGGCTGATCGACAACCTCCTGCTGCCTGCACCCTCGGCCGTTCCATGAGCGCCGGTTGTCGCCCGCGGTCCGTGTGGGCGAGGATGGCCGGGTCCCGCGGTCGCGCGGGGGAGGCCGACCCCTCCTCGCACGCGGCCCGACCAGGATCGGGACCCGGACGAAGGGCCTGAAGCCGCGATGTTGCTCGCCGTCGACGTCGGCAACACCGAGATCTCGCTCGGGGTGTTCCATGCCTCGGAGCTCGCGTGGACCTGGCGACTGTCGACGCAGTCCGAGCGGACCCCCGACGAACTCGCGGTGCTCATCGGAGACCTGCTGCGACAGCGCGGTCTGGCCTTCGACAGTCAGATCACCGCCGTCGTCGTCGCCTCGGTGGTTCCCACAGTGACGCAAGCGCTGCGTGAGATGACGCACCGATACTTCGCCTTCCCGCCGATCGTCGTCGGTCCCGGCACCAAGACCGGCATCCCGATCAAGACCGACAACCCACGCGAGGTCGGAGCGGACCGCGTCGTGAACGCGCTCGCGGCCGTCGAACGCTACGGTGCGCCGTGCATCGTCGTCGATTTCGGGACGGCGACCACCTACGACGCGATCTCGCCGAAGGGGGAGTACATCGGCGGCGCGATCGCTCCCGGTTTGCAGGCATCGGGGGCGAGCCTTTTCAACGCGACCGCCCGGCTCACGCAGGTGGAGCTCGTTGCTCCGAAGAGCGCGATCGGACGGAACACCATCGAGAGTCTTCAGTCGGGGCTGGTCTTCGGGACCGCGGCAGAAGTGGACGGGATGGTCGCGCGCGTGCGAGCCGAAGTCGGGAACGTGACTTCGATCGCGACCGGCGGATACGCGGATCTCGTCGTGCCGCATTGCACCTCGATCGACGAACACGATCCGTGGCTCACGCTCGAAGGGTTGCGCCTTATCTTCGAACGGAACGCGGGGGCCGCCGATGAGTGAAGATGCGCAGGTGCATCCCGAAGATCGCAGCCATGAGCAGTCCGGCGACCCGCAGGAGCGCGGGCGGGAGGCAGAAGTGCTGCGTGGCCGGCGCGACAGTCTCGAGCGGATCCGCGAACGGGGTGCGGAGCCGTTCGCGCTCAGCCTGCGTTCGGCCCTCGGTGTGGAGGAACCCGACCTCGCGCAACAGGTGCGTGATCGGTTCGGCGACCTCGGGGTCGACGAGATCACCGACGAACGGCGCACCCTCGCGGGCCGGGTGGTGCTGCTGCGCGATATCGGGAAGCTCCGCTTCCTCGTTGTGCGCGACCGCAGCGCCGACCTGCAGATCGTCGCCGTCCGTCGTGATCTCTCCGACGACGACTGGGCTGCGCTCGACGAGGTCGATCTCGGCGACGTGCTCGGAGTCCAGGGACGCGTGGGCACGACCCGAAAGGGGGAACTCTCGCTGTTCGCCGATCGTCTTGCGCTGCTCACGAAGGCGCTGCGTCCCCTCCCGGAGAAGTGGCACGGCCTCAAGGATCCGGACCTGCAGCAGCGCCGGCGTTACCTGCAACTCGCGACCGATCCCGATGCGCGCCGCCTCGTGCGCTCGCGGGCGGGAGTGCTCCGGGAGATCCGCTCCTACCTCGACGGACGCGGGTTCGTCGAGGTCGAGACGCCGGTGATCCAATCGGTCGCCGGGGGCGCGCTCGCGCGACCCTTCACGACTCACCACCACGTGCTCGACATGGACCTCAAGTTGCGGATCTCGCTGGAGCTGTACCTGAAGCGGCTGCTGGTCGGGGGGCTCGACAGGGTCTATGAGATGGGCAGGATCTTCCGAAACGAGGGCATCGATCGCGCCCACAACCCTGAGTTCACGATGCTCGAGGCCTACCAGGCCTACGGCGACTACGACGACATGATGCGACTTGCCCAGGACGTCGTTCGTCGATCGGCGCGCGCAGTCAACGCTGAGATGGGCCGCGACCCGGACTCGCTCGTGGTGCCGTATCGAGGGCGCCAGATCGATCTCGCCCCCGACTTCGCGCGGATCACCGTGCTGGACTCGGTCTCCGAGGCGGTCGGCGAACGGGTGAGCCTGGACCGCGACGATCTGCCGGAACTCGCTCGGCGCCACGGTATCGAGCCTCAGCCGGGATGGGGACCGGGCAAGATCGTGCAGGAGCTGTTCGAGAAGCTCGTCGAATCAGCGCTGTGGGAGCCCACCTTCGTGTGTGATTTCCCGCAGGAGGTGTCGCCGCTCGCGCGTCCGCACCGGGACGACCCGGATCTGACCGAGCACTTCGACCTGGTGGTCGGCGGGCTCGAGCTGGCGACGGCCTTCAGCGAGCTCACGGATCCCGACGATCAGCGTGCGCGCTTCGAGGCGCAACAGACCGCGCGGACGGCCGGCGACGAGGAGGCCCATCCCCTCGACGAGGACTTCCTGCGAGCCCTGGAACATGGGATGCCCCCCGCCGGCGGCATCGGCATCGGCATCGATCGCCTGCTGATCCTTCTGACGGATTCCGACTCGGCGCGGGACCTGATCCTGTTCCCGCACCATCGGCCGGAGTCCTGAGGGCGTCCACCCGCGCACGCGCTCGCCCTTACGCGAGCCCTAGCTCGGTGGTCGGGCGCGTCTTCGCGAGGCGTGAGGCAACCCCGGCGCGTAGATCGGGCGGCGCCGCGCCCGGCCCGTCGGTGACGATCCGCAGGAACTCCTCCCCGCGGATCCGCAGCACCTCACAGTCGGTCTCGGCCGTGACGGTCGCCGTGCGCGGGATCTGCTCCAAGAGCCCGATCTCCCCCACGCACCCGTCCGGGCCGATCCGATCGAGCACTCGCTCCCGCCCGAACCCATCCCCAGCAGCCGTCACGACGACCGTCCCCGAGACGATCACGTACAGATCGTCCGGTTCGGCGCCTTCACGGATCAACACGTCCCCCGCGTTCACGGTTTCGTGAGCCGCCGCCTGCGCGAGCCCTTCCAACGTCGGCAGGCTCGCCCCGCGGAACATCCCCACGCGCTCGAGCACCGCGACGATCGGTTCCAGCTCGCTCGCCTTCGCCTCGGCCGCCGCGTCGATCGATGTGGCCCGTGAGAACAAGGCCGCTCCCGGGATGATGACCAGCGATCCGCCGAAGGCCAGCGCCCCCGGCAGCCCGAGCACCTCGACGACGATCGGTGCCAGGAGTGAGCCGAGGATGATGCCGGAAACGAGTAGCGAATCCATGATCCCCATCACCCGTCCGAGCACCGCCTGGGGGAGCAATCGTTGTAGCAACGTCATGTACAACACGCTCGCGACGACGAAGGCTGCGCCCTCGATCGTGAGGAGCACATACGCGAGCCAGCTCGCCCGGACCCCCGCCAGAGCGATCATCGGTATCCCGGCGGCGATCGTCCCGATCACCAGCACCGTGCCTTGTCGCCGCACGCCGTCCAGGCGAGCGGCGAACCCTGCCACAAGGATCCCGCCGACCCCGGTCGCGGCGAACAGGAACCCGAGCCCGCTGTCGCCGGTACCGAGCAGCTCTTTCGCCACGAGCGCGTAGAGCACGAGCTCCTGTCCGTAGAAGACCATCAGTGCGAGTGAGACGAACACGAGCAGCACGATCTCCTGGCGGCCGGTGATCGCCCTGACCCCCTCCTGCAGGCGAGCGCCGAGTGACGGCTTCGCATCGTCCTCCCCCCGCTCCGGCGACTCCGTCTTCAGCGAGGTGCGGATCGGCCAGGTCAGGGCGGCAGAGGTGAAGAAGGTCGCGGCGTTGACGCCGAACGCCGCCGCCGGGGAGCCGAGGAGCAGCAGTACCCCACCGAGCGCGGGACCGACCGCGATGTTCACGTTCTCGATCGCCGCCATCACGGTGTTCGCGGCGGCCAGGTCATCCTCCCCGACGAGCGCGGGTGTCGCGGCGCTCGTGCTCGGGAAATACAGCGCGGAGAACACCGTCACGACGGCGGAGAGCACGACCGCGACCAGGGCGGGCCCCCCGGTGGCCGCAGCGACCGTGAGCGCCACCATCGCGGTGCCCGCTCCGAGATCGGCCACGATCATCACCTTCCGCTTGTCGAACCGATCGGCGATCTCGCCACCGATCGGCCCTAGCAGGACGTACGGCAGGAAGTGCACGATGCTGGCCGCCGCAACCCACGCGCTCGATCCCGTCTTGTCGAGGATGTAAACGATCAGCGTGACGTTGAACAGGAAGTTGCCGCTGCCGGAGACAGCCATCGCTCCTGAGAGCAGCGCGAAGTCGCGATGGCGCAGTGCCGCCCGCAGCCCGCTCGGTCGCTTCCCTTCCCCCATGCCCTCCGCCGGTTCCGGTGTCGCGCATGGTAGAGGCCTCGACGCCGGACGCGTGGAACCGAGGATCGCTCGCGCTGGACAGACGGAGCGCCCACCCCGGACGGGGCGGGCGCTCGCGGTTTGCTGAGAACCGTCGGGCTCAGCCGACGCGCTGTGGCTGGCGGCCCTCCTCGGCGGCGTCCTTGAGGACCACCACCAGTTCCTCCAAGCCGATCCCCTTCGCGAGGAACCCGGACGCACCGGCCTCGCGAGCTTCCTTTTCCACGCCGGGGTCCGCGTGGGCCGTCAGGATCACGACGGGAACGTCCGGTCTGTTCTCGTGGATCACCTTCATGGCCTCGATCCCGGAAAGATCCGGCATCGACAGGTCCATCAGAACGACGTCCGGGTGAACCTCCTCGGCCTCGTGGCAGGCGGCGACGCCGCCCCCCGCCTCCCCCGCAACCTCGAATCCGTCGACCATCCGCAACGCCGAAGTGAGCGCTCGGCGGAACGCAGGATGGTCGTCGACGATCAGCACACGCACAGGCATCTTCTCCTATCAAGGGAAGCACATAGACAGGGGGAAGGTAAGGGGGAAGTGGAGGTGCTGCAGAGCATTCTCGTGCAGGTCGAAGGGCCCGACAACGGGCCCGTCGGGGGAACTTCGCATGGTCCGGTTGGGGGAGTACCGAGTGCGGAGGTTGCGGTGGGAACACCCCTCATCCGGGTCGCGTGTTCTGTCGAATAGGTGGGTAAAGGAGTCTCGGTCTCTGGTCGACGCTGTACGAAGACGCTGGCACGCGACCGAAGGAGGGCCATTCAGGACGTAGCAGGAGGCAGGGGTATACTCGCTGCACGGACGGCGGCGGCGGACGTCCGGATCGCCCGCAGCCCCCTTCCACGAACTTCAAGCCTCGAGGGTAGGACGAAGATCCGACGATCCTCGCAGGCGAGCGACCGGGCGCCTTCCGCCCGAAGGGGACACAACATATGTTCGAACGTTTCACCGACCGAGCGCGACGGGTCGTCGTCCTCGCCCAGGAAGAGGCGAGGATGCTCAACCACAACTACATCGGGACCGAGCACATCCTGCTGGGCCTGATCCACGAAGGCGAAGGCGTCGCGGCCAAGGCCCTCGAGTCGCTCAACATCTCCCTGGAGGCCGTGCGCCAACAGGTCGAAGAGATCATCGGTCAAGGTCAAGCTGCGCCGACCGGCCACATCCCGTTCACGCCGCGCGCCAAGAAGGTCCTCGAACTCTCGCTGCGCGAGGCGCTGCAGCTCGGACACAACTACATCGGGACCGAGCACATCCTGCTCGGCTTGATCCGCGAAGGCGAGGGCGTCGCCGCGCAGGTGCTGCAAAAGCTCGGAGCCGATCTCAACCGCGTGCGCCAGACCGTTATCCAACTGCTGTCGGGCTACACCGGCGGTAAGGAGAGCGCGGGTGCGGGCGAGGCGGGTCAGGGCGGCCAGGGTTCCATGGTGCTCGACCAGTTCGGACGCAACCTCACGCAGCTGGCGCGCGATGCCAAGCTCGATCCCGTGATCGGTCGCGCCAAGGAGATCGAGCGCGTGATGCAGGTGCTGTCGCGCCGGACCAAGAACAACCCCGTGTTGATCGGCGAGCCCGGTGTCGGCAAAACCGCCGTCGTCGAGGGGCTCGCGCAGAACATCGTGCAAGGCGAAGTGCCCGAGACGCTCAAGGGCAAGCAGATCTACACGCTCGACCTCGGCGCGCTCGTGGCGGGCTCTCGCTACCGCGGCGACTTCGAGGAGCGCCTGAAGAAGGTGCTCAAGGAGATCAAGACCCGCGGCGACATCGTGCTGTTCATCGATGAGCTGCACACGCTCGTCGGAGCGGGTGCCGCCGAGGGTGCGATCGACGCGGCGAGCATCCTCAAGCCGATGCTGGCGCGCGGCGAGTTGCAGACAATCGGCGCGACGACGCGCGACGAGTACCGCAAGCACTTGGAGAAGGACGCCGCACTCGAGCGCCGGTTCCAGCCGATCGACGTCGAGGAGCCCACGGTCCAGCACTCGATCGAGATCCTCAAGGGGTTGCGCGATCGCTACGAGGCGCACCACCGCGTCAGCTACACCGACGACGCGCTCGTCGCGGCAGCCAACCTCGCCGATCGCTACATCTCCGACCGGTTCCTTCCCGACAAGGCGATCGACCTGATCGACGAGGCCGGCAGCCGCATGCGGATCCGCCGCATGACGGCGCCACCCAACGTGCGCGAGATCGACGAGAAGATCGCCGACGTTCGTCTGCAGAAGGAGTCCTCGATCGACTCGCAGGACTTCGAGGGCGCCGCGCACCTGCGCGACGAGGAGCGCAAGCTGCTCGAGGAGCGTGCCGCGCGCGAGCAGGAATGGAAGTCCGGCGAGATGGACGTGCTCTCCGAGATCGACGAGGAAGAGATCGCCGAGGTCCTGTCGATCTGGACCGGCATCCCGGTCTTCAAGCTCACCGAGGAGGAGACCGAGAAGCTCCTGCGCATGGAGGACGAGCTGCACAAGCGCATCGTCGATCAGGACGAGGCGATCAAGGCCGTCTCTCGCGCGATCCGTCGCACCCGCGCCGGACTCAAAGACCCCAAGCGTCCTTCCGGTTCGTTCATCTTCTTGGGGCCCTCGGGCGTCGGCAAGACCGAGCTCAGCAAGGCCCTCGCGGAGTTCCTGTTCGGCGACGAGGCAGCGCTGATCCAGCTCGACATGTCCGAGTACATGGAAAAGCACACGGTCAGTCGTCTGATCGGTTCGCCTCCCGGCTACGTCGGCTACGAGGAGGGCGGCCAGCTCACCGAGGCGGTTCGGCGCAAGCCGTTCAGCGTCGTGCTGTTCGACGAGATCGAGAAGGCGCACCCCGACGTCTTCAACACGCTGCTGCAGATCCTCGAGGACGGCCACCTCACCGACGCCCAAGGGCGAACGGTCGACTTCAAGAACACGATCATCATCATGACGTCCAACCTCGGTACCCGGGACATCCAGAAGGGCCCCGGGGTCGGCTTCGCGGCCAACGCCAACGAAGAGGTGACCTACGAGAGGATGCGCGACAAGGTCATGGACGAGCTCAAGCGCTCGTTCCGACCGGAGTTCATCAACCGCATCGACGAGGTCATCGTCTTCCACTCGCTCTCGCAGAGCACGGTCCGGGCGATCGTCGACCTGATGATGAAGCGTGTGCGCGACCAGCTGAAAGCCAAGGACCTCGAGATCGATCTGACCGAGGCGGCCAAGGTGCTCCTGGCCGAGAAGGGCTACGATCCGGCGCTGGGAGCCAGGCCGCTACGCCGCACGATCCAGCGACTCGTGGAGGACCCGCTCTCGGAGAAGCTCCTGTGGAAGGAGTTCCGCGCCGGGCAGACGATCATCCTCGACGCCCGCGACGGCGAGATCGTCTTCGAGAACCCCAGCCTGCCTCCGGACACCCCTCCGGTTGAGCTGGCCGGCTCCTCCGAGGGCTAGTACCCGTCCCACGGTCGAACGCATGCGTGGAGGGCTCGAGTCGGTGCAGGGAGAAGGCCCAATGGTGGGCGATCTCGCGCCCGATGCGGACCTGCTCGGGCTCGACCGCAAGATCGTGCGGCTGTCCGACTTCTGGGAGCGCCAACCGATCGTTTTGGTGTTCCTCAGATACTTCGGGTGCCCGTTCTGCCAGGCGCAGGTGGCCGAGCTCAAGCGCGACGAACCACGGTTCCGCGAAGCGGGCGCCGGTGTGGTGCTGGTCGGTCATGGACATCCCGGGGCCGCCGAGGCGTTCAGCGCAAAGCGACGGCTGCCGTTCCCGCTGCTGATGGATCCCTGGCGCGACGCTTACGAGTCCTACGGACTGCGTGAAGCCACGTTCGGGGAGGTCGTTGGGCCGCGTGCCCTTCCCCAGATGCTGCGGCGCGGTCTGGCCAAGGACACCCGCCAGGGTGGCCTGCACGGTGGCAGCCTCAAGCAGATGCCCGGGACGTTCGTGATCGACACGGGCGGAGTGATCCGCCATGACGACGGTATCGTTCGGCTCGTCCATCGCAACCGCGACGTCGCGGACGCACCGAGCAACGACGCGATCCTCGACGTACTGCTTGCCCTGCGCACCGAACCCGCCTGATCGCTTTCGGCGTCGCACCACCTTCGTTCCCGTCCGCCGATCGGCCCCTGCTAGGCTGCGGCCGTTCATGGGGAAGGCAACGCCCGATCTGACTCGGGTCCTCGACGATCCCAAGCGCCGTCTCGTCGCGCTGAGCTTTCTGATGCTCTTCGTCGAGCTCGCCTTGATCCGGTGGTCGTCGGCCAACGTCGTGTACCTCGCGTACTTCACCAATTTCGTCCTACTCGCGAGTTTCCTCGGCATCGGCGTCGGTTTCCTGCGAGGCCGAGCGGATCGCAACCGGTTCCCGCTTGCGCCGTGGGCCCTGACCGGCTACGTCGCGTTCGTGCTGCTGTTCCCCGTTCAGGTCAGCAACTCCGGCGAGGCACGCGAGTTCCAGGGGCTGTTCGGCATGTTCGCCCTTCCGTCGTGGGTGACCCTGCCGGTGATCTTCCTCGCGGTCACGGTGATCATGGCGCTGATCGCCGAGGGCGTCGCGCGCACGTTCCGCGAATTCGAGCCGCTCGAGGCGTATCGCCTCGACATCGTCGGAAGCATCGCCGGTATCGCCGCCTTCACGGCGCTCGCGTTCTTGGGGGTACGCCCGGTGGTCTGGGGCGTCGTGGTCGCGGGCGTGTTCTGGTTGGTGTTGGAGCGACCCCTCGGGCGACGGCAGATCGCCGCGCTGATCGCGCTGGTCGCGTTCCTGGGGCTCGGGTCGCTCTCGCCGCTGGACCATTGGTCGCCGTATTACCGGGTCAGCGTGTCGCGCACCACCCCGGAGGGACGGGTCGGGATCAAGGTGAACGGGTTGCCGCACCAGGCGATCCTGCCCCTGGATGACCTGCGCAAGAGCCAGCCGTTCTATCTGTATCCCTACGATCACCTGCAGGGCAACCCGCTCGGAGACGTCCTCGTCGTCGGGGCGGGCAACGGCAACGACGTCGCGGTCGCGCTGTCGATGGGAGCACAGCACGTCGACGCCGTGGAGATCGACCCGGTGCTGCAGGCGACCGGCGAGCGGCGACACCCTGCGCGCCCGTACCAAGACCCGCGCGTCACCGCGCACATCGATGACGGGCGAGCGTTTCTCGAGCGGACGGACACCGACTACGACCTCATCCTGTTCGCGCTCCCCGATTCCCTGACGCTCGTGAGCGGCCAGGGATCGCTCCGGCTCGAGAGCTATTTGTTCACGCAGGAAGCGATGGAGTCGGTGCGCGATCACTTGAAGTCCGACGGGGCGTTCTCGATGTACAACTACTACCGTCCCTTCGTGTTCGACCGGTTCGCCGGCACGATGCAGGAAGTGTTCGGTCACCCGCCGTGCCTGGACGAGGGTGACGACACGATCGGGGTCCGACAGCAGGCGGTGCTCACCGTGGGGCTGCGTTCCGACTCGATCGCGTGCGGCGCGACATGGGCGCCGGTACTCGAAACCGCAGTTGCACCGGCGACCGACGATCGTCCGTTCCCCTACCTGCAGGAGCGCACGGTTCCTCCGTTCTATCTCGTGACGCTGGCCCTGATCCTGCTCGCGTCCGCTCTGATCGTGCGGCTGGTATCCGGGCCGTTGCGTGCGATGTCGTCCTACGCCGATCTGTTCTGCATGGGGGCGGCGTTCCTGCTGCTCGAGACCAAGAACGTCGTGCAGTTCGCGCTGCTGTTCGGAACGACAT
This sequence comes from Actinomycetota bacterium, assembly GCA_040902745.1. Lineage (GTDB taxonomy): Bacteria > Actinomycetota > UBA4738 > UBA4738 > HRBIN12 > JBBDWR01. Next base: position 42,300 of record JBBDWR010000004.1, read on the forward strand.
GGTTCGTGAACTCCCTGGTCTTCGCGGGCATCCTGCTCGCCGTGCTCGCGGCGATCGAGGTTACGCGACGCATGCGCCTGCCGGATCCGCGAGTGCTTTACGCCTTGCTGCTGTTCTCGCTCGTGATCGCCTACCTCACGCCCTTGTCCGCGATCCTGGGCCTCGCGCCGGTGCCGAGGTTCCTCGCTGCTGTCGCGCTCGCGTTCGCCCCGATCTTCTTGGCCAACCTGATCTTCTCCCAGCGCTTCAAGGACGTGGGATCGTCCACGACGGCTTTCGGCGCCAACCTGCTCGGCGCGATGGTCGGCGGGGTGCTGGAGTACGCGGCCCTCGTGACCGGCTACCGCGCGCTGCTGATCGTCGTCGCCGTGTTGTATGGATCCGCACTGCTGCTCGGGCGCCGGGCGGGCACGAGCAGCGACGTCGGAGAGCACGTCGTCATCGCCGATGACGTGAGCGCGAGCGTAGGAACGGGTTCGACGGCCTCGTAGATCGGGCATGTCGGCGGGTCGTCCTAGGGTCCGACCCGTGGGCAAATTGCGAACAAGTCTCGCGTGCTCGTCGTGCGGTCAGCAGGTCGCGCAGTGGGTCGGACGTTGTCCCGGTTGCGGGGGTTGGGGAACGATCGCCGACGTGCAGCCATCTCTGCAGCGTGGCCCGGCCTCCGTATCGGTGGGCACGTTGGCGCTCGGCAACGATCAAGCGCACCGTCCGGTTCCCACTGGGTTCCCCGGCATCGATCGGGTGCTCGGCGGTGGGGTGGTCCCCGGGTCCGTCGGCTTACTCGCGGGGGAGCCGGGCATCGGCAAGAGCACCCTTGCCCTCCAGCTGGTTGCCTCCCTGTCGTCCGCCGGGCTCCCCTGTCTGTTCGCGTCGGGTGAGGAGCGGCGCGAGCAGGTGGCCGCACGCGCCGCACGGCTGGGACTCCCGGGTGCGGACGTGTCGTTCGTTCCCGGACGCGAACTCCCGTCGGTCATTCAGGCGGCCCAACAGACCCGGCCGTTCCTGCTCGCCGTGGACTCGATCCAATCTCTGCGCGATCCGGCCGGGTCGCAGATGCCCGGCGGTCCGTCCCAGGTTCGCGGATGCACCGACGCGCTGGTGGGATTGGCCAAGAGCGAGGGCATCGCGGTGCTGATGGCAGGCCACGTAACCAAAGACGGCGACCTCGCCGGACCACGCACCCTCGAGCACGCCGTCGACGTCGTCCTCGCGTTCGATGGCGATCCGCGCTCCGGTCTGCGGATGCTCTCAGGAGGCAAGAACCGCTTCGGTCCCGAGGGCGAAGTCGCCTGGTTCGAGATGCGCCCCGACGGCTTTCGGTGAGATCGACCCGGGAACCCTCCTGCGCTCTGACACGGACGAGCCGGGTTCCGCGGTGGCCCTCCCGCGCGCGGGGCGGCGGGCCCTCGCGGTCGAGGTCCAGGCGCTCGTCGCTCCGACCGAAGGTCCCGCCCGCCGCCAGGCGACGGGCATCGACGCGCGGCGGTTCCAGCTCGTCGCTGCCGTCCTCGATCGAGCGTTCGGACTCGGGTTCGGGCGCTCGGAGCTCTATGGGGCCTCCCTGGGCGGAGTGCGGCTCGATGACCCGGCCTGCGACCTGGCCGTCGCCCTCGCCCTCGCGTCCGCCGCGACCGGAGTGACCCCGCCTCGAGGCACCGCGTTCGTCGGTGAGATCGGGCTCACGGGACAGGTTCGGCCCCCGTCGGGACTCTCCCAGCGTCTATCGGCCGCCAGAGCGGCGGGGTGTGATGTCGTCTATTCGGCAGCGGGCACCGACGCCTCGGACTCGGGGATGCGCCTCGTGCCCGTGGGGCACGTTCGCGAGGCGGTCTGTGGTGCGCTCGGCGTTTCTTCCTCGAACAGGGTGACCGAGGGTCCCTCCGCCCTTCGGACCTAGTCTGACCTGCAAGAATAGCCCTCTGCGGCCCGGATTTCGCTTGCGGCCCAAGGCCCCTCCGTGTTATCCTTTGTGCCTAGCTACCTGCCCAAATCCTTTTTCCTTCCTTAGGGGGTCCTGTGTTCCGCAAGGGCGATACGGTTGTGCATCCGGAACACGGCGCTGCGGTGATCGAAGAGCTTCGCGAGCGGGAGTTCCTCGGTGAACGGCGCAAGTACTTCGTGCTCCGCGTCGCCTACGGAGATCTGACGCTCATGGTTCCGGTCGACAACACCGAAGAGGTGGGACTGCGCCAGGTCGTCAGCAAGCGCGAGGTCAAGAAGGTCCTCGACGTGCTCAAAGAGGACGAGTCCTCCATGGCGGCCAACTGGAGCAGGCGCTTCAAGAACAACATGGAGAAGCTCCATTCGGGCGATCCCTACCAGGTCGCCGAGGTGCTTCGGAACCTCTCGATCCGGGAGCGTGAGAAGGGCCTGTCCGCGGGCGAGAAGCGCATGGTCACCAAGGCTCGGCAGATCCTGATCTCCGAGCTGTCGTGCTCCACGGGCGGCACCGAGGACGAGGCCGAGGCGATGATCGAGAAGGTTCTCGACGAGGCCCATGGCGCCAAGGTGCCCGCGGAGATCTAAGCAGGGTTCCGACGCCGGATCGTGCCTGTGCGGTCCCGGTACCTTGCCAGCAGCCGGTTCGGAGGGCAGGCTCGTTCCGTGAGCGACTCCACATCCTCTTCTGCTCCTTCCTCCGAGGACGCCTCCACCGGCCAACCGGCGTCCGACGTCGCGTCGCCCGGGGATCCCGCAGTACTGGCTGACCCGAGGCCGGGACCTGGACACGAGCCCGCCGACGGGGTCCACACGACCAAGCCGCCGCAGCCCAAGGGTCGTCTCGTCGAGGGTGTCCGGCTGATCTTCATCGCCCTGCTGGGCACGGCTGGGTACACGATCGGGATCGAGGGCGCCCGCGTCGCGTTGTCATCCGCGCGTTTGGCGCTCTACGTCTTCATGGGGGCTGCCGTCGGCTACGTGATCGGCGGGGTCCTAGGCCGGCTGACGGCGCGAGCGGTTACCGGCATGGAGCGCGAGCTCCGTCGGACCCCTCCCGCGCAACTCGCCGCGGGAACCGTCGGCCTCGTGCTCGGTCTTTCGATCGCGGCCCTGCTCACCTTCCCGCTCTTCCGCCTTCCGGCGACAGCGGCGTGGCCCGCAGTTGTCTTCACCTACCTCGCGTTCGGATCTCTGGGCTACGGACTGGCCCGGGCAAGAGCGGACGAGTTGTTCGGGCTCGTCGGACTCAAGCCCCGGGTGGCCGGTGCGGCAGGTGGAGACGTGATCGTCGTCGACACGAGCGCGTTGATCGACGGCCGGATCGCCGATCTCGCGAACACCGGCTTCGTCTCGGGAACCCTCCTGTTGCACGAGGGAGTCTTGCGGGAGCTGCAGGCGATCTCGGATTCCTCGGACCCGCGCCGCCGCACTCGCGGTCGTCAGGGGCTCGACATCCTCGCCGAGCTGCAGCGGAACCCGACGGTCGAGGTGTCGCTCGTGGAAGAGGCAGGGGTTCGCGACGTCGACGCGGCACTGGTGCGGCTGGCGCGCGAGCGCGGCGGTCAGTTGATCACCGTGGATGCGAACCTCTCGAAGGTCGCCGAGGCGGTGCGCGTTCCCGTGATGCACGTCAACGGGCTGGCCGCGGCGTTCCGCTTGCCCGTCTCCCCGGGTGATGACCTCTCGATCCACCTCGTCAAGGAAGGACGCGAACACGACCAGGCGGTGGGCTACCTCGACGACGGAACGATGGTCGTCGTGGAGTCCGCGAAACAGCGGATCGGTGACGACGTCTCGATCCGAGTCACGAACGTGATCCAGACGACCACGGGCCGTATGATCTTCGCCGCGCTCGGTGGCGCCGAAGCGTGAGTCAGCCGCCCTCCGCGATGCCCGACGACGTCCGCGTTGTAGCGGTGATCCTCGCAGCCGGAGCGGGGACCCGCTTGGATGCGCCGGAGCCTAAGGGGTTCGTCGAGGTCGGGGGCCGCCCGATGCTGCAGCTCGCTGCGGCTGCCGCGGCGGACAGTCCGGTGGTCGACGCGATCGTCGTGACGGTTCCCGCCGGCCTCGAGGATCGGGCGCGCAGGCTCCTCGAGCCGCTGCCGGCCCGTGCACACGTCGTCGCGGGCGGTTCGACCCGGCACGGATCCGTGGCCGCGGCGCTGCGTGTGATCCCGTCCTCCTGCTCGTTGGTGCTGTGCCACGACGCCGCCCGCCCGTTCGCGTCGGCCTCCCTGTTCACGCGCGTGGTCGAGGCGCTCGACGGGGCATCTGCCGACGTCGCCGGCGTGCTCCCCGCGGTCTCGGTCACGGACACGATCAAGCGGGTTCGTGACGAGGTCGTGTTATCGACGGAGGATCGGTCCGAGCTCCGGATCGCGCAGACCCCGCAGGGGTTCCGCGCCGAGGTACTCCGGGGCGCTCACGAGCGCGCGGCGCGCAGCGAGGAACGGTTCACCGACGACGCCGCGGCCGTCGAGTCCGATGGCGGGAAGGTGGCCACGATCGACGGGGAACGCGACAACTTCAAGATCACCGACGGGCACGACCTCGTGCGGGCCGACCTGATGCTCGCGAGAGCGCGACGTGGCTGACGGGCTGCGGGTCGGATTCGGCTTCGACGTGCACCCGCGCGACACATCCCGACCGCTCTCGCTCGGGGGTGTCGCCTTCGACGGGGAACCGGGGGTCGCGGGACACTCCGATGGAGACGTCGTCTGCCATGCGATCGCCGACGCGTTGCTTGGCGCCGCAGGGCTCGGGGACCTGGGAACCCACTTCCCCGACTCGGATCCCGCCATGGAGGGGATCGTCGGTACGGAGCTGCTCGCCCGCACGGTCGCGCTCGTGCGGGCGGGGGGGTTCCATCCGGACTCGTGCGACGCCACAGTGGTCGCGGAGCGCCCGGCGATCGGGTCGCGACGCGAAGAGATCCGACGGACGCTCGCGCAGGCGCTCGGGATCGAGGCAGCTCGGGTGTCGGTGAAGGGCACACGACCCGAGGGGCTCGGGCTCTCGGGGGACGGCGTCGGCTGTATGGCTGTGGCGGTCCTGTTGCCGGGACCGGCGTGAGTGGGCACACGGGCCGCGACCGAACCCGGACGGCGTCCGGCAGGTCGCGGGGCGACGGAACGTCTCGGCGATCGCGGTCACGCGCACGAGCCGTGGGTGGTCGTCGCGCGGTGACGGAAGCGATCCGTTCGGGCGCAGCCTCGGAGGTGCTCGTCGCGCACGGGGTCCGAACCACCCAGGGATTGCGGGAGGTTCTCGACGCGGCTCGCGACGCTGGCCTACCGGTGCGCGAGGTGCCACGCAGCGAGCTCGATGTGGTCGGGCCCGACCATCAGGGCGTCGTCGCCCGTATCGCTTCGCCGCGCGAGCTGGGAGAGCGAGATCTCGCGACATGGCCGTTCACCGACGATGCGGTGGTCGTCGTCCTCGACGGCGTCAGCGATCCGCAGAACCTCGGCGCCGCGGCGAGGTCGGCGGAAGCCGTCGGCGCCGAGATGTTCGTGTCCCGGATCCGCCGCGCCGCCCCGGTGACGTCGGTGGCGATCGCGGCGTCGTCCGGCGCGTTGCTCCACCTCCCGCACGCGCGGCTCGCGAACATCCCTCGGGCGCTCGAACGGCTCGCGGAGCACGGCTTCTCCGTGATCGGTCTGGACGAGACCGCGACCGCCACGGTGTACGACGAGGCGTGCCCGCAGGGACGGGTGGCGGTGGTGATCGGATCCGAAGGTGAGGGGATGGCCAGGCTCACCCGAGAGCGGTGCGAACGGCTCGTGTCGCTCCCGATGCGTGGCCGGGTCGGCTCGCTGAACGCGGCAGCGTCCCTGGCTGCGGTCCTCTACTCCTACGTCGTGCCCTCTCGGGGCGAGTGATGCGGCGCGGCGACGACACGGGCGTAGACTCTCCGGGGCAACGCCGGCGTGGCGCAGTCCGGTAGCGCGAGCGACTTGTAATCGCTAGGTCGTCG
>JBBDWR010000005.1:0-44097 GCA_040902745.1 Actinomycetota bacterium
AATCGCGGCTACGATGCGCCGACACATCCGGCCACGATGCACCGACACATCACATCGTGGAGGTGAGGGGATTTGAACCCCTGACTTCTGCCTTGCGAAGGCAGCGCTCTACCGGGCTGAGCTACACCCCCGGAACAGAGGGAAGCCTAGCAGCGGCCCCGTGTGAGAGGCCCTACTCAGCTCAGGGGGGCGGCTGCGGCGCGAGCGCCGTCGCGAGTTCCTGCGCTTCCGCCTGCCACAGACGATTGATCCGCAGGACCTTCGTCTCTTCACCCATGCGCAGCGGGACGGTGCGGTAGCCGAGCCCGCCCGACGCAGGTGTGCCGTGGGTCCGAACATTCGCCCGAGGCCGCGCGTCGCGCAGCCCAGTGGGGGTCTGGTCCCAGAACGAAAGCTTGAGCAACAGCACGCGACGGTCGGTCAGCACGACCCAGCTGGAGGACGCCACGAGTGCGGCGCCCGTGGCCGCTCCCACCAGGGCGCCGAGCGCTACGTAGGCCCAGATCGAGGTCAGGATGTCCGCGATTCCGAGCGGAACGACGATCGCGATCGCGACAGCTGTGACGATCCCCGTGATCAGCCACGGGTTCGCGCCGGTGACGGCCTGCAGGATGACCTGCGGTTGCTCCCCCGGCTCGAGATAGGACGGCAACAGCGCGCGGACCTTGTCCAGCAATCGCTTCTTGCGTGCGTTCATGTGTCCTGCCTCCCGAGTACCTCACGCGCGTGACGGTCGAGTGCGTCGCGCAGATCACGTTGCACGATCGCGATCGACAGGTCGCCGCGCGTCTTCTCGATCAGCGCGCGCGAAGAGTCGGTCTGGCGTCGCAGGCCGAGCGTGATCGCGTCCGGGTAATCGATCTCCACCAGCACGGAGAACATGTCCTCCATCGTGACGAGCACCGCCTCGCCGCGCGCGACGTCGCCGGCGCGGAGCAGATCGAGAACGTGACGCCGACCCTCTCCGATCGCGTCCGACATCCCGCCGAGGTACGGCGCGTCGTCCACACCGCAGTCGGCGGGCTCCGGGAGCGATTGGCTGCGCAGCACCGCTTCGGTCAGGCGGGCCTCCGCGTATTCCTTCTGCGCGTCCTGTAGGTAGCCGGCGTGTCGGATCTGGGGATGGTCGGCGGTCGCCGCGAGGCCCTCATCGAGTGCGCCGCGAGCCTCGTCCATCAGCTCGTGCGCGCGATCGAACTCACCCCGGTGCAGCGCGCGGATCGCGTTCGCGCACGCGCGGATCGCCCGGCGGGAAGCGGGCAACGCACGCTCACGGGCGGCATTGGTCGCATCGAAGCGGGAGCGAAGATCGGAACGCAGGCGGTCGAGACGCACGGGTGCGAGTCTACTCAGGCGCGTGCGGCGGAGAGTGATTCGCTGTCGGGCAGGACCACGACGTGCACGGCGTCGCCCTCATCCACCGCATTGAGCCCGTTATAGGCGGGGCGCGGGGTTCGACTGGCGCCCTCCGCGCTGAAGCGGGGAGACATCGCCGCGCCGGCCTGGACCGTGGCGTCGGCGGGCGGGCGGGCCATCTTGGCCTGCTCGTGCGGGTGCGGCATGGACTCCTTCGCCTTCATCGCGAGCAGCATCCACACGTAGAGGGCGAGCGAGGCGGTCAGCACGCCGCTGACCATCCACATCGAACGCAGCGGCGGTACGAGGCCGATCAAAAAGGTCAGGCCGATGCTCTCCAGGAGGAAGACGAAGACGCGACGACGGCGATCTTTGGCGCGGGCCTTGGCTCGTTGCTGGGGTCCAAGGAATGCCACTCCCTTCTGCGGAGTGACGATGTACCGTCCCCGCGGGGCGGCGCCGTCGGCCTGTGCGAGCATCTCCATACCGTGTTCGAACGCCCTCACCGATCCTCCCGAGCGCGCGCGTCGACGGCTCGGGGGAAGCAGGAAGGCTGTCCATATGATGCCTAACGCCGCAAGCAACAACCAATCCACGCGCCCAGCCCCTCGGTCTCGCCCTCACGAAACAGCCACAACATGTAGGGCTGGAACCGCAACGTAGCCCCCTTATCGTGCGCGCGCAATCACATCCGTGTGATTTGTGGAGCACGTTCACAAGGGCCCGTGCGACCGTTCCGGATTGTTCTATCGATGAGCAATTCCACGCCCTGACCTGCGGGAACGAGGGTGAAAACGGGACGAGGCCGGACGGTGAACGCCCTCGCGCGGGCCGGTATCGGCTCCTGAGCAGGGGTGATGCCTTCGACTCAGGCGTCGGCGACGTAGTCGCCGGACTTTCCGCCGCGCTTGGACAACAGCCGTATCCCGTCGATCCGGGCCGCCCTGTCGAACGCCTTCGCGGTGTCGTACAGACTCAGCGCGGCGACGCTCGCGGCCGTCAGCGCCTCCATCTCGACACCCGTGCGGTCGACCGCGCGCACCGTTGTGGTGACGCGGATCGTTCCCGCCTGCGCATCGGGATCGACGACGACCTCGGCGCCCGTGACCGCGATCGGGTGACAGAACGGGAGCAGATCCGGCGTGCGCTTGACGGCCATCACACCGGCGATCCGCGCGGCCTCGAGCGGCTTGCCCTTGGCCGTTCCCTCGATCAGACGCGCGACGGCTTCGGGCGTCGTCGTGAGGATGCACTCGGCGACCGCCTCGCGCTCGGTAGGAGCCTTCGCACCGACCTCGACGATCCGCGCAGTCTTCTCCGGCGCCGGCCGCGCCTGGTCGGACACCTTCAGTCCTCCGCGGAGCGGAACAGCAGCACCCGGACCACGCTGCCGGACGGCGCCGTCGCGGTTCCCGGCCCGATCACGGCAAGGCCGTTTGCTCGCGACACGGTCGAGATGAGGTTGGAACCCCGCCCGCCAGTAGGAGCGGCGACCCAGCCACCCTGGGTCCGCTGCACGCGAACGCGGGCGAACTGCGTCTTCGCCGCGGGTCCCGAGACGTCGGCGGTGAGCGTCGCCGATATCTCCGGACGTCCCGTCTCCGCGCGACCCATCATCTTCATCAACGTGGGCCGCACGAACATCTCGAAGCTGACGAACACACTCACTGGGTTGCCCGGCAATCCCCAGTAGGGACGTCCTTCGATGTGGCCGAACGCCTGTGGCATCCCCGGCTGCATCGCGACCTTGAAAAAATCGATGTCTCCCCGCTTGGAGAACGCGGCCTTGACGACGTCGCGTTCCCCTACCGACACCCCACCGGTGGAGATGAACGCGTCGGCCTGCGCGGCGTGGGTGAGCACGGTCTCCTTGAGCGCATCCACGTCGTCTTCGACGATCCCCGCCATCACAGGGGTCGCTCCCGCCTCGCGCAGCGCGCCGTAGAGCGTGTAGGCGTTGGAGTCACGCAGTTGGCCGTACTCCGGCTCCTGGGTGGGTGGGATCAGCTCGTCGCCCGTCGCTATGACCACCACGCGGGGCCGCGGGTGCACCGTAGGGTGCGGGATCCCCGCGGTCGCCAGCAGCCCGAGTTCCGGGGGACCCAGTCGGCGACCGGTTCGGATCAGGATCTGCCCCTCTCGGACGTCCTCCCCCACGGGACGGATGTGCTTGCCCTCCTTGGTCGGCGCGAGGATCCGAACCGCCTCTTCACCGTCGACGACGCACTCTTCGATCGGCACGATCGCGTCGGCACCGGCCGGGATCGGCGCCCCAGTGGCGATCCGGACCGCCTCACCACCGCCGACCGTGGCCTCCGGACGCCGGCCGATCAGCGCCCGCCCGGAGATCGAGAGGATGACCGGGGAGGCCGGTGAGGCGCTTGCGACCTCGGCGGTGCGCACGGCGAACCCGTCCATCGCGCTCGACGCGAACGCCGGCAGGTCGCGGGTCGCGACGGCATCCTGGGCGAGCACGCACCCATAGGCCTCCTGCAGCGGCAGGGTGAGCGGGGCCAGCACGCCGACCTTGCCCATGATCTGTTCGCGCGCCGAATCGACCGGGATCAGGCCTGTGGGATCGTCGTGGTCGTGTGGCGCCCTTGTCGCGGGAGGTCCGGAGGCTTCCATGGAGCGCAGTCTATCGGTGCCCTGGCCCGCCCGTTGGGGCCGTGCGTCAGGTGGTTGACGACGTTGGCCGTGGTGTTTCGCGTCTCAGCGGTCAGCCTGTTGACGAACATCTCGTCAACGAACTGACGGATCTCGCCCGATACAGGTACCTCTCACTCGTCAACGGACTGACGGAGGGGGGCAAAACGCAGGCTGTGACCATCAGAGCAGTCGGCGGCGCTCCACGAACTCAGCCAAAAACTCCCGGAACGCCGGCCCCAGGTCCTCGCGGTCGGCGGCCAATTCCACCGTCGCCTTGAGGAAGTCGACCTTGTTGCCTACGTCGAAGCGGCCGGACTCGAACGTGTACGCGTACACCGCCTGTTCCATCGCCAGCAGGTTGATCGCATCGGTGAGCTGGATCTCGCCTCCCGCCCCGGGCTTGGTCTCTCGCAGCGCGTCGAAGATCTCCGGTGTCAGCACGTAGCGCCCGATCGCGGCGAGGTTGGAAGGCGCGTCCTCCGGCGCCGGCTTCTCGACGATCGAGGCGACGCGCACCAGATGCTCGTCGACGCTCTCGTTGTGCTCGGGCTCGATCGAGCCGTACTGGTGGATCTCGTCGCGACTGACCTCCTGAACGGCGAGCACCGACCGGCCGTAGCGCTCGTGGATCTTCAACATCTCCGAGAGCAGCGGCGTCTGTTCGGTGATCAGGTCGTCTCCGAGCAGACAGACGAACGGTTCGTTGCCCACGAACGATTCGGCAACGGAGACCGCGTGGCCGAGGCCGAGCGGATCGCGCTGGCGGATGTAGTGGATCGTTGCCATCTCGGAGAGCGCCTGGATCTCCCTGAGTTCGTCGAACTTCCCCTTGGACTCCAGGTGCGCCTCGAGCTCGTAGGAACGGTCGAAGTGGTCTTCGATCGCCCCTTTGCCGCGGCTGGTGATGATCAAGATCTCGTCGCAGCCGACGCGAACGGCCTCTTCGACGACGTACTGGATCGCGGGCTTGTCGACGACGGGCAGCATCTCTTTCGGCTGGGACTTGGACGCGGGCAAAAATCGCGTCCCCAATCCCGCCGCCGGGATGACCGCTTTTCGAACCCGTGCCTTCATGCCACCCCCTCCAGATGACGCCCCTCGGAAAGGGGGCAGGAGCATAGCCCGCGATGCGCCCGAAGGGAATCCCCAATACGGACGATGCAGGCACGACGTACCCGCACGAGCGCCCTCTTATACTTCCCCGGTCATGCCCACCTACGAGTACGCCTGCAAGGAGTGCGGCCACCGGTTCGAGGCGGTGCACTCGATGAAGGACGAGCCCCTGAAGACCTGCCCGACCTGTGGGGGGGAACTGCGCAAGGTGCTACATGCTGCCGGGCTCGTGTTCAGGGGTTCCGGCTTCTACGCGACCGACAACCGCGCCAAGCCGAAGGAGTCCGCGGAGTCGGGTGACTCGAAGAAGAGCGACGAGTCCGGCTCCGGATCGGACAAAACCGACAAATCGGACAAGAAGGACAAGAAGGACGGCGGGGATCCGGGCGGATCTGGTTCCAAGGATCCCTCGAGCGGATCGAAGGGGTCCGGCGGCTCCGAGAAGTCGGGCTCCTCCGAGAAGTCGGGCTCCTCCGCCGGCAACGCGGGTTCCTCCACGAAGAAGAAGGAGAGCTGAACGTGACCACGGCGAACATCGGCGTCTTCGGCGGCTCGGGGTTCTACTCGTTCCTCGACGGGGTGGAGGAAGTGAAGATCGACACGCCGTACGGCGAGCCGTCCTCTCCAGTTATGGTCGGGAAGGTCGAGGGGCGGTCGGTCGCGTTCCTTCCCCGGCACGGGCTCAAGCACGAGTTCCCGCCGCACGCGATCAACTACCGCGCAAACCTGTGGGCGATGAAAGAACTCGGCGTGACGCGCATCCTGGGTCCGAACGCGTGTGGCTCGCTGCAGCCGCACGTCAAGCCCGGCGACTTCGTCGTGTGCGACCAGGTCGTCGACCGCACCCGGTCGCGGCCGCACACCTACTACGACGGACCGGAGACCGTGCACATCTCGTGGGCCGACCCCTATTGCCCCACGCTTCGCGGCCTCGCAGTCGACAAGGGACGCGGCCTCGGCATCGAGATGCACGACCGCGGCACGGTCGTCGTGATCGAGGGCCCCAGGTTCTCCACCCGCGCGGAGTCGGCATGGTTCTCTCACCAAGGCTGGGAGGTCATCAACATGACCCAGTACCCGGAGAGCCTGCTCGCCCGCGAGCTGGAGATCTGCTACGTGAACATCTCGCTGATCACCGACTGGGACGTCGGCGTGGGCGACATCCCGCCGGTCACCAACGACGAGGTGGTCAAGGTCTTCGGAGAGAACAACGCCAAGCTGCGCGACCTGCTCTTCGCGATGATCCCGGCGGTGCCCGACGAGCGCGCGTGTCCGTGCGCCACCGCTCTGCAGGGCGCCCGCTTCGAGGTCTAGGTTCGCCGGTCGCGGACGTGGGTAGCATGGCTCCATGACCGAACCCGTTCTCGTGACCCTGGAGATGCGCTTCGTGACCTCCGAGGACCCCGACCAGCTCGGCGACCGCATCAAGGAATCCGTGCGGATGATCGTCGGCGGCGAGGCCCTGGAGGACTATCGCTTGCGCGTCATGCCCTTGACGCCGCCGAAGAAGGAACGCGGACACCTCCGCGAGGTCTGACCGCCGGTCGAGTTCTCCGACCGAGTGACGCGCGTCACTGTGCGCGATCGTCGGCGCGCGTAGCGTCGGTCGCATGTTCACTCGTCGCGTGTCTCGCATCTCCAAACTGTTCGCCGTCCTCGCGATCGTCAGCGCTGCGGCCGCGTTCGTGCTCGTTCGCTCGTACGTCGCGCGCTACGACGCGCTCCGTCCCCTCGCCGGCACGCCGATCCCCGTACTGGTGGCGTCCGCGGATCTGCAGCGCGGCGCGGCCGTGGGTATCGGCGATGTCACCGAGACACAGCTGCCAAGTTCGTTCGCTCCGCCGGGCGCCGTTCGCGACGTGGGTCGCATCGAGGGCCGCACGCTCCTGACCGATCTCGTGTCGGGGGAGCCCGTCACCGAGTCCCGGCTGGCGCCCGAAGGGGTAGGTCCGGTCGCCGCGTTGGTTCCACCGGAGCTCCGCGCGGTCACCGTGCCGTCCTCGCTACCTAGCGGGGCGCTGCAGCCGGGTGATCTCGTCGATGTGCTGGCGACGTTCGGCACGGGTCGGCCGCACACCGAGACGGTTGCGACCGGCCTCGAGGTGCTGCTGTCCCTCGACGACGGGCAGAGCGCGTCGCTTGGCAGCGCGGCTGAACCGGAGACAAGTGTGCCGACGACGGGTACCGTCACCGCGGCCGGTCCCACGCTCGTGCTGCTCGTGAGCCCCACCGACGCGGAGCGCCTCGCCTATGCCCAGGCGTTCGCCGAGATCAGCGTGGCGATCGCCGGCGCTGCCTGACCGGCTCCGGTCACACCTCGACGGGTAGCATGACGCGCCATGTCGATCTTCCAGGCGATCGTGCTCGGGATCACCCAGGGGGTCACGGAGTTCGCGCCGATCTCCAGCTCCGGTCACCTGATCCTGGTCCCGTGGCTGTTCGGGTGGGACAAGCTCGGCGATGCCGACCTCGACAAGGCGTTCGACGTCGCGTTGCACGTCGGCACGTTGGTCGGCGCGGTCGTGTACTTCCGCCGCGATCTGCTGCGCTACCTTCGCGCTTGGATCGGATCGATCCGGCATCGGCGCATCAGCACCAGCGACGAACGGCTAGCGTGGGCGTTGGTGATCGGCACGATCCCGGGCGCGATCGTCGGCGCGCTGTTCGAGTCCTTCATCCAGGACGAGCTCGGCCAACCTTGGTTGATCGCGGTGATGCTCGCCGTCTTCGGTGTGGTGCTCTACGCCGTGGACAAGCGCATGGCGCAGACGCGGTCGATCGAAGATGTCACCGTCAAGCAAGGCGGCATCCTCGGGATCGCCCAAGCGTTGGCATTGCAACCGGGCGTCTCCCGTTCCGGCGTCACGATCACCGCGGGACGGCTCCTCAAGCTCGATCGGTCGTCGGCGGCGCGGTTCTCGTTCTTGCTTTCGATCCCGATCATCGCGGGCGCCGGACTCTTCAAGGGCATCGAGCTCGTACGCGACGGGTTCCCGTCGGGCTCCACGGGCGTGTTCATCGCCGGCATGGTCTCGGCAGCGATCAGTGGCTTCCTCGTGATCGCGTTCCTGCTCGCCTATCTTCGCCGCCGGGACTTCGCGCTGTTCATGTGGTATCGCCTCGGGGTTGCCGCGCTCGTGCTCGGGCTGATCGCCACCGGCGTTCGCTGAGCGCCCCAGTTCATCCCGCGGTCGGAACCTCGAGCCCGGCACCACGAAGCGGCGACCGCGCGAACTCTCGCACCCCCTCGGCGAACGGAACTCGCGCTTTGAAGTCGAGGATCGCGCGGGCCCGTTCGGGCGAGGCGACGATGTGGCGAACGTCTCCCAAGCGGTACCCGCCCACGACGACAGGGCGCGGGGCGTTAGGACCGAAGGCGTCGACTAGAGCGTGTGCCATCTCCCCAACGGTGCGCGCGTCACCGCTCGCCACGTTGAACGGACCGGTAACGGGACGCTCGGCGGTGAGGGCGCGCACGTTCGCGCGAGCGACGTCGCGGACGTGCACGAAGTCGCGCCGTTGCCGGCCGTCCTCCAGCACGCGAGGAGCGCGTCCCGCCTGGAGCGCGCTGCGGAAGATCGCGGCCACGCCAGCGTACGGCGTGTCGAGCGGCATCCGTGGCCCGTACACGTTGTGATACCGCAGCGCGGTCACCGGCACGCCCGTCTCGCGTGAGAACGCGGAGCACAGATGCTCCTGGTGCACCTTGGTCGCCGCGTAGACGTTCCTCGGGTCGAGTGGAGCGCTCTCCGTAACCCGCTCGATCTCGAGTTCCTCGTCGCACACCGGACATCGAGGTTCGAAACGACCGGCGTCGAGATCCTCCACCGCACGGGGGCCGGGACGCACCTCCCCGTGCACCCGGCAGCGGTACCCGCCCTCGCCGTAGACGACCATGCTGCTCGCCAGCACGAGCCGCTGAACGCCTCCGACCCTGTGGATCGCCGCGAGCAAGCTCGCAGTACCGACGTCGTTGTGTGAGACGTATCCCGGCAGATCGCCGAGATCGACACCGAGTCCCACCATCGCCGCCTGGTGGCAGACCGCGTCGACACCGTCGAGACATCTCTCCACGACCGCCCGATCACGGATGTCTCCGCGAACGGATCGGACGCCGTCTCGCGCCCCACTGCGTGCATCGACCGGATCGTGTTCGGCCACGTCAAGCACCACCACCTCGACACCGGCCGCGACCAATGCGTCCGCGATGTGTGAGCCCACGAACCCGGCTCCTCCGGTGACCAGCACCCGTCTCACCACAGGGACGCCACCGTAAGTTGCAGAACGATCGCTCCGGTCACCTGCAGCCCCAGCCAGCGACGCGCCGACCGGATCCCTCCCGGGGGATCGCCGCCGGTGTCGGACCACAGAGCGGCTCCCGCCGCGAGCACCCAGACGGCGAAGGGGTACCAGATCCGCTCCGTCTCCGCCTTGGACATGCCGCTGACGTCGGCGAGCGCGACGGCCAGCAAGGCCCCACCCACCAACAGCCAAACTCCTCGCGAGCGCAGACGAACGAGGCCGACTGCGATCGCCGGCCCCAGTGCGATCGCGAAGGCGACGAGGTTGGCCAACACGAAGTAGCGATACACGCGCAGGCGCGCCACGCTTTCCAGATACTCCCGTCGTGTCACGAACAAGCCTTCGACCCACCAGAACCCGGCGCCCAAGAATGCGAGGACGACCACGATCACCCCACCGATCG
This sequence comes from Actinomycetota bacterium, assembly GCA_040902745.1. Classification (GTDB taxonomy): domain Bacteria; phylum Actinomycetota; class UBA4738; order UBA4738; family HRBIN12; genus JBBDWR01. The sequence goes on from JBBDWR010000005.1 coordinate 9,824, forward strand.
CGATCATCATCGGGCGGTACCGGCGTCGGACGATCGCGACGGTGATCGGGATCGCGGCCAACAGGACCAGCCCGTAGGACAGGAAGATCGTCACACCGAACAGGATCCCTCCGCTCAGCGCCAGCAGGTCCCTCCGTCTCCCACTACGCCCCGTCGCGACCACGAGTAGGGAGACCGCCCACGCCCCCACCCCGGCGAAGAGGGCGTCACCAGTGGTCGCGAACACCGCGATCGGCGCGAACGCGACGAACGGTGCGGCGCGGCGCGCGATCTTTTCCCCGGCGACTTCCCGGACGGCGATCACCACGGCGGGTGCGGCCGCGGCTGCCCCCGCCATCTCTATGAGAGCGACCGGCCACGGATGCGCGAGGCCCGCCCGCCCGATCGCCCACACGAACAGCACCATCGCCGGAGGGTGTGCACGCACGTGTGTGCCGTATCGATCGATCCGCTCCACGAGCGTGCGGAGGAATTCCATCGGCGAGTCGATCCGCACGGCATCTGCCAGGTACTCGGCAGGCCGGGCGACGGGCGCGATCACCTCGCGGACGCCGTCCATCAATGACAGGGACAATGCGAAAGCGAACCCCCCCACGAAGAGTGCGGGTAACAGATGACGCCATCGCAGCCGGGTCACGAGCGAGGGAGCCGCGACCGCGATGAGGAGGGCGACGAGGATCCCGATCGGTGCGAGTGGGTGGAACCGTGGGTCCCAATGCGGCGTCAATGGGGGCGCGTTCAGGTACAAACGTTGCCCGCCGGCCTTGATCGACTCTCCCCACAACGAGGTGAGCCCAACGACGCCCGCCCACGCGAGCAGCACCACGACGGCATCGACGGGAAGCCGGCGGCGTACGCGACGGCCCGACTCCGCCACCGCGCGGGGTGCGCCGCTCGGCGCCCGGGCTTGCCGCAGTCGCGAGGGTGCGCTGCTCACGCCGGCCGATCCGGTCGTGTTCGGATCCGCGCGCGGACGAGGACGACGGCCGTGACAGCCCAGATCGCAAGGAACACGACAGCGACGCCGGCGTCGTAGTCGCGAGGGAGCAGACTCGGGTTCGCCGAGATCCTCCCGAATCCTCCCAGCAGCGGGAAGGAGAACAGGGCGAGAACACCGGTCGCGATCAAGGCTCCTGTGACGGGGCCGCGGGCCCCCCTCGGCAGGCGGCGGAGCGCGACGATCCCCACGAGGGCCACGAGAGGCACCACCACCAGGTCGTGTCCGAACAGGAGCAGACCGAAAAGCAGCGCGGTGTTCGGTGGATCGGTCGCACCGGCGTGCTGCACCAACGTCAGCAGACCGAACGCGATCGCCCCCCAGCCCACGAGGAGGCCCACCCAGAACGCGGGTCCGTACCGGCTCGTCTCCTCCCACATGCCGGGTGCGGGTCGGATCTCGCGTGTGCTCGGTCTCCGCCGGCTCACAGGACCACCACCGTGGTGACCCACTTCGTCTGGTGCACGCCCGGGCGGTTCGGGCCGATCAGTCTGCACGGGAACCCATGGTCGATGTGGAGAGGCTCGCCGTTCAGCTCCAGCGCGAGGAGCGAGTCGGGATCTGCGGTCGCAGCGGCGTCCAGTTCGGACGAACCGTAGGCCGCGGTCGACCCCTGCAACGATTCCACCCGTACGGATGCTCCCTCGCCGGCCCCCGCGAGCGCGATCAACTCCCCGACCGGAACACCTCGCCACAATGCCGAGGCACTCCAGCCGTCGACGCAGGCGATCGGCAACCGAGCCTCGTGCTGCGGCAGTGCGCGCAGGTCCGCCAGGTCGAACTCGAGTGGCTCGGGCACAGCGCCTTCCACCCGCAGGCGGTACGCAGGATCCAACGCCGCGTCGATCACTTTGGCGGTCGACGCCGCCATATTGACCGGCACCCCCTGCGGTCCGACCCTGGGATCTCGGGGCGCGAGCACGCCGAGCCATGCGAGCGGCCGGTAGGTCTGACCCACGGTGAGGAGCGTCAGTCCCGTGGTCGTAGCTGCGACCGCAGCCAGGAACCCTCGTCTCGACAAACCGTCGAGCGCCGTCGAGGGGTCGTTGCCATGTGCCACCTCGGCGTCCTCTGCACGCCCGGCTCGGAAGAGTGCGAGCCGGGTCGCCGTCAGCTTCGCACCGACGTGCACGATGAGGCCACCGATCGTGATCCAGGCCGCGGCGTAGTGCGCCGGCGGGAAGGAGTAGGAACCGGGCTTCCATCGGGTGATGCTCGCCACTCCAGAGAACAGCAGGAACAGCGAACCGCCGACGAGCGGAACCAGACTCACGCGCTCGACGGCGTGTGCGATCGAGCGCACGGGCGGGAACGACCACAATCGCGGGTACACGGTCCAGAGCTTGGCGAGCAGCAGTGGGATCGACGCGATACCGGTCGCGACATGCACCCCTTGTGAGATGCGGTACAAGCCGGCCGGGCGAGGAGGCCACGCGAACCAGCCCGGCGGATGTTGGATCAGGTGGGACAGGATGCCCGTGGCGAAGCAAACGGTGAAGCTCACGCCGAGCGCGAGGCCGAGGATCGCCGCCGTTCGACTGGAGCGCACCGGGCTCGTGAACGTTCCCTCGCGCAGAGGCCCAACCCTCGGCGGTTCCAGCTTGCGCAGAACCTTGTCGACCCGGTTCATCGTGCTGCCTCCAACCGCGCGAACCATCGCCCCGCCCCATCCCATACCTCAGCGACGACGAATCCCGCCGTTTGGGCCACCGAGGCGAGGTCGTCCGCCTCGACGAGCGCCCAGGGGAAAGGATCGGTCCGCCGGGCTCCATCGACCTCGAGCACGACGTCGAGTCGATGCGACCCCGCGCCCGGCGACTCCACCTCCACGAGTGCGCCGCCGTCATCGCGGACCAACCCCCGCGCGCGCGCGAGCAGCCGCTCGGGGTCACCCCCGATGCCGAGGTTCCCGTCGAGCAGCAAAACCGACCCCCAGAGACCTTCATCGGGGAGCCGGTCGAACACCGACGCCCGGAGCACGCGCGCCCCTCGACGCGAGGCGATCCGAACGGCCTCCGAAGAGCTGTCGATCCCCAGAACGGAGATGCCTCGCCGCTGCAGTTCCAGCGTATGCCGAGCCGGCCCGCATCCCACGTCGAGCACCGGTCCCGACACCCGATCCAGGATCGGTCCCTCCTCGAGGGCCGGGGTCGTCATCCACCGATCGACGTGCAGGCAGATGACGCGCCCGCAGATCGACCGCAGGGTGGCTCCCCGGTGACCGCGCCGAACGGCCAGGGCCGGCGTAAAGGTGTCACTCGTTGCATCCGCGAGGAGGGCCTGTCCCCCGGCGATCGCTTCCGTAGCGCTCAAGCAACCGCCTCGGTCGACGATCCGGCAGCAACCTGCGCCGCTCGACGGGCTTCAACCCGATCGACGGCTCGCGCGAACAGCGAGCCCGGCACATCTGCGGCAACCGCGAGCGCGTCGTCGAAGCGATCGACATCGCGCAGCTGGGGCAGCATCTCCGATCGCAGACCGAGTTCGTCCAGCCGTGTGCGCTGCGCCTCGCCTGTGCGATCGGTGCTCATCGGCACGCCGAGGAAGACCACGTCGTCCGGCCGGTGCAGGCCGATCCCCCACCACCCGCCGTCCCGGGCGCCGCCGAGCACTGCGTCGACGCCGGGTGCGGCCAACCGGTCGAGCGCGAGCGTAAGCAACGACGGCGTCAGCTGTGGCGTGTCCATCCCGACCAGCAAGCTCGGACCGCCGACATGGGCGAACGCAGCAGCGAGTCGCTCGTCCAGACCCTCGCCCCGTTGGGAGACCACCTCGAACCCCGGTGGCTTCCACGACCCGGGCTCGCCGTCCAACACCAGGACGCGTCGCCGGGCGGGCGTTGCTGCGACCGCCCGAAGGGTGTCGGCCAACGAGCCCCGTGCGATGCGTGCCGCCTCGTGAGACGTGCACGGCGGGCACAGCCGTGTCTTCACCAGTCCCGGGAGCGGCTGCTTCGCGATCACGAGCAGGTTCATGCGACTTCCACCTCCCGTGCGGGGGGATCGACTCGGTCGCCGCCTTCGGGCGTTCGGGCGCGGAGTACGGCACGCATGTCTCGCACGGTGCGGATCGTCCCGCCGAGCGTCCCGGTCACCTTGGACCGACCGGAACGTTTGCGGTACGTGGTGTCGACCTCCTCGATGCGCCATCGGGCAGCGGATGCGCGTAGCACCATCTCCAGGGGCCAACCGGATCGACGATCGCAGATGCCGAGCGCGAGAAGGTCCGCCCTGCGGGCGGCGCGCATCGGTCCGAGGTCGCGCAGCGGTACCCCGGTTCGCCGCCGAACGCGGTGCGCCAGGACGCGATTGGCGACGCGAGCGTGGATCGGCCACGCACCGGGAGCCGCGACACGCGCGCCGAGAACGAGATGGGCTCCACCAGCGACCAACGGCCCGACGACGATAGGAAGCTCGGCCGGGTCCAGCGAACCGTCGCAGTCCATGAAGCAGACGACGTCGGCCTCCGCAGCTAGCAGTCCCGCGAAGCATGCCGCCCCGAAACCGGGCATCGGTTCGTGGACGACGACCGCGCCGAGCAGCTCCGCCAATCCTCCGGAGCCATCGGTCGAGCCGTTGTCAACGACGATCGGTCGGTACCCGGAAGGCATCGCAGCGAGCACCCCGGGGAGGGCCAGGCGTTCGTTCCGGACCGGAAGCACGACATCGGGCATGTGATGAGCAGTCTGGGCGCGAAGTCCTTACCGGATCATTACGCAGGCGTATCCGCCCGCGAACGATCAGGGTTCGTGCCCGTTCCGAGGCCGGATCACTGTGCCAATCTCCCAGTGACGCCGCACCCGTAACGATCCGGTAAGGAGCGTCGTGCATCATGGGAGCGTGGAACAGACCCGCGTCCTGATCGTTGACGACGAGCCCATGGTGCGCGAGGTGCTCGCGCGGTATCTCCAGAAGGAAGGCTTCGTCGTGGAGAGCGTCGAGGACGGAGCCCGGGCGTTGGACGCCTTCGGTCGAGACGCCCCCGATCTCGTACTGCTGGACCTGATGCTCCCCAAGGTCGACGGGTTGGAGGTGTTCCGCCGGATGCGGGCCGAGCGGAGCAACCAGCCTGTCATCATGCTCACGGCCAAGGGCGAGGAAACCGATCGCGTGGTCGGGCTGGAGCTCGGTGCCGACGACTACGTGACCAAGCCCTTTTCTCCCCGTGAGGTCGTCGCCCGCGTACGCGCCGTCCTGCGTCGCGCCAACGGCGGCGCGCACGCCACGGGATCCGACGTTCTCGAGTTGGGAGATCTCGTGATCGACGGACCTCGCCGCGAGGCAACGCTCGGCGGCGAGATCGTCGCGCTCACCCGAAAGGAGTTCGACCTCCTGCACGTTCTCGCATCCTCACCGGGTGTCACGTTCTCCCGATCCCGACTCCTCGAAGAGGTCTGGGACTTCGCATGGGACGGCGACACCGCGACCGTGACCGTCCACGTCCGGCGGTTGCGCGAGAAGATCGAAGTCGACCCTTCCGATCCCCGACGCCTGCTCACCGTGTGGGGTGTGGGCTACCGGTTCGAATCATGAGGAGTTGGCGAACGCTCGTTCTCGTGGCGACCGTCGCGATCGTCGGCGCGCTCGGCACGCTGGCGGTGGGGGCAGCCAGCGGGATGCCGTCGGCCGACCTCGTCCATCTCGCGATCTTCCTCGCGCCGGCGGTCGTTGTGACGGTGCTCGCGATGGCGATCGCCCGCCCGCTGCTGGCGACCGCATCGATGCGCCAGCGCTTCGTAGCGATCGCGGGGATCGCGACGATCACGAGCCTGGCGAACCTCGCCGTGCTGGCTCGCCTCATGTTCCTTTCCCCACACGATGCCTCGCTGCTCACCGTCCTGTTGCTGTACTCGATGGGATCCGGCATCGGGGCAGCATTGGTGGTCGCGCGCGGAACGGGACGCGATCTCGAGCGCCTCGCCGACACCGCCCGGCGACTCGGAGACGGCGATCTGAGCGCGCGCGTCGGGACCCTCGATGCGGGCCTCGAGCTGAACACCCTCGCCTCGACGCTCGACGAGATGGCGCTGCGGCTGGGGGTGGCGACAGAACGCGACCGCGAGATCGATGCCACACGCCGGGATCTGATGACGGCCGTCTCACACGACCTCCGTACACCCCTGGCCAGCCTGCGGGCGATGATCGAGGCGATCGATGAAGGCATCGTCGAGGACGCTCCCAGCATGCGTCGGTACGCGAGCGAGATGCGCCGCTCGATCACAGCGCTGTCGTCTATGGTCGATGACCTCTTCGAACTCGCGCAGCTGGATGCGGGGGCGATCGAGCAAGAAACTCGGCGAGCTCGTCTGGACGACGTGGTGCGATCGGCTGTGGCAACTGTCTCGCCACAGGTCTCAGAGAAGGGACTGGTTCTCGAGATGCGACTCGTTGGCGCCGAGGACGCCGCGTGCTCACCTCGGCTCGAACGCGTGTTGCAGAACCTGTTGATGAACGCGGTCCGTCACACACCTGCCGACGGCTCGGTTCAGATCGCGGCACGACGTCATGAGGGGACTCTGGAAGTTGCGGTCTCCGATACCGGCGAAGGGATCGCTCCCGAGGACCTCGATCGGGTGTTCGATCCGTTCTTCCGGTCCGACCCCGCACGATCCGGGGGTGGCGCCGGTCTCGGTCTCGCTCTCGCGAAGCGGATCGTGGAAACGCTGGGCGGCACGATCCGCGCTGATGCCTCCCCCGAGGTGGGAGCGCGATTCGCGGTCGAGGTCCCGCTCGACTGACTCAGCGCGATGCGCTACCGGGCGCGCACCGGTTCGAGCCCCGCAGCGCCGAACCCGACGCTGAACCTCTTGCACCACACGACGGCGCTGCGGTACCTCGCGACGTCGACGTCGGACGCGATCGGATAGTTCTGGTCCCCTTGGTTGCCTTTGAGACCGCCCAGGTCGACGAAGTCCTCGCCGAACGCCGCTTCGGTGGCATCACCCGGCGCTGTCGAGAGGTAGACGCGCAGGTCGGGACCGTTCGATACGTCGAGATCCTCCAGGCGCAGCAACCGGCTGCCGTCCGGCAGCTCCACGACGAGCGCCCGCCCGGAGCTCTCGTGGGCGAGAGAGCGGAAGTTCCCCTGTGCGAGCACGACCGGACCGGCGGGTTCGTCGTCATCGTCGTCGGGCTTGTCGTCGTTGACCTGCCCGAGTGCCGATCGGCTCGCCGGTGCCTCGAGTCCCGGGAGCGTTTCGTCGACCCGCTCGTCGATGAACAGCTTCTGCGGTCCGAACCAGTAGATCGCCGCGCCGAGCACGGCGATCGCGGCGATGCCAGCCGCTACGGTGCGGCCCTTGTGTCGAGCGATGGCGCTTCCGAGCCTGGACATGAGCGTGCCTCCTCGATCGCGTCGACGCATCGTCCCGTGATCGTGACGAACCGTTACAGAACCCGAACGGGTACCCTCGCTCGCATGGAGCTCGTCGTGGTGTACGAGGGCCCTCCTCACAGCGCGGACGCGATCGTCGGACTGCTGCGACAGGAGGGGATCGCGACCGACTACGTGCCGCCCGCCCCCTACCTGGCCGGCCCGATGCTCGGTGCGCGCGTCCGCGTCGCGGCCGAAGACCATGATCGGGCGATGGACATCCTGCTCCACTCCGAGCTGGACGCCGCCGAGCGCTCCGCACACGAACGCGTCGGGGGTGGTTCGGACCTCGCCGATGACCCGCCGGACTGGGAGGACGACGACGAACACATGCCGCCGCGGGTCCCACGCTGGATCCGTTGGGGGGCTGTCTGCTTGGTTGGCGGCTACCTGCTCGTGCGCCTCGTGGCGTGGGCGGCATCCGCCCGAGTGCGCTGAGGTCCGTCGCTCAGACGCCACCCACGGTCATCTCGCCGATCAGGATCGACGGGGTGCCGACGGACGAGAAGAACCGGAGGTCGTTGCCGACCGCGGTGACACCGGCCAGCATCTCGGGGATCGTGCTGGCGATCGTCATCTCGCGAAGACCCTCCTCCAGACCTCCCTCGCGGATCCGCAGACCGGTCGCACCGACGGAGAACGTTCCACTGATCGGGTTGGCGCCCGAGTGCACGCCCGTGACCTCCTGCACGAGCACGCCGCCTTCGGCGCGAAGCAGCAACTCTTCCGGGTCGGCCGGGCCCGCTTCGAGGTAGAAGTTCGACGTCCCGACGCCGGGTGAGCTCCGGTATCCGGCTCGGCTCGCATTGCCGGTCGAGGTCGTATCGCCCCGCCGTGCGGTGTAGGTGTTGTGCAAGAACGCCGCCAGCCGTCCGTTCTCTATCAGCGCGGTGCGTCCGCTGGCCACCCCTTCGTCGTCGAACGGCGCAGCGGCCGGACCCTCCAGCAACGTGCCGTCGTCGACGATCGTGACGATCTCGGAACCGATCTGGTCCCCGAGCCGGTCCGCGAACAACGAGCGACCCTTCTGCACCGACTCCGCGGACAGCGCGCTCGAGAGCACCCCGAGAAAGGCCGAGGCAGCGAACGGGTCCATCACCACGGGCACCCTCGCGCTCGGCGGTTTCTGCGCCCCGAGCATCCGGGCGGCACGCGTGACCGCCTCGAACGCGACCTCGTGCCATCCGAGCTCGTCGAGTTCGCGGCCGATCCGGTAGGAGTAGCCGGTCTGCACGTCGTCACCTTCCTCGGCGAGGGTGACCGCGACGCACCACGTATCGGTTCGCTCGTAGGCCGCGTCGACGCCGGCGGTCGACGCGAGCGCGACGCGCGAGACCGAGTCCCCGGCCTGGCACACCTCCACCTTGCTGACCCGCGGGTCGATCGACGTCGTCCGCTGCTCGAGGTCGAGCGCGAGGGCCACCAGCCGGTCGATCGGCATCTCGGCCTGCGAGGACCGATACAGGTCGGGCATATCGGGCACCGGTGCGGGATCGGGGAGCACGTTGAACGCATCCGATGACGCGAGGGCCGCGTTGTCGCGCGCCTGCGCCACGGCTCGGCGGACCTCGTCGGCGGTCGGGTCGGCGGCGTACGCGTACCCGAGACGGCCGCCGTCGGAGATCAGCCGGATCCCGACCCCGCGCGACTGTGCGGACGACAATCCCTCGATCTCGCCCTTGCGGGCTTCGGCCTCGCGAGAGCGCGATTCCTGCGCGAACGCCTCCACGGCCTCACCGCCTTCTGCGGCCTCGATCGCCGCAACGCACAGATCTCCCAAGGAGACGACGTCAGGCATCCGTTCCTCCGACCGTCATACGGGAGATCCGCAGCGTGGGCGATCCGGAGCCGACCGGAACCCCTTGGCCGTCCTTGCCGCAGACGCCCTCCCATGTGGAGAAGTCGTCGCACACGGCATCGACAGCGCTCATGACCTCGATCGCGCGGCCGATCAGGTTCGCGCCACGCACCGGTGTCGTCAGCTCACCGCCCTGGATCAGGTAGCCCTCGGCGACACCGAACACGAAGTCGCCGGTCGCGGGATTCACCTGTCCGCCGCCCATCGCCTTCACGTAGACCCCCTGCGGCGTGGAGCCCAGCACGTCGGCCGCCGTCGAGGAGCCGTTCACGATGTAGGTGTTCGTCATGCGCGGGATCGGCGGCGACGAGTAGGACTGGCGGCGACCGTTGCCCGAACTCGGCACGCCTTCTTTGTCCGCGCGAAGGCGATCGTAGAGCCAGCCGCTGAGCACGCCCTGCTCGAACATCGGGGTGCGCTGCGCTGGCGCGCCTTCGTCGTCGAGCCCGAACGAACCCCAGCCATTGAGGACCGTCGCGTCGTCCACGCCGGTGACCAACTCCGAGGCCACGCGTTCACCGATCTTGCCGCGATACACGCTCGCTTCGTGGTCGACGATGTCGGCCTCGAGCGGATGACCGCACGCTTCGTGGAACAGCACGCCACCCGTGCCGGGAGCGAGCACCACCGTCATCTCGCCCGCGGGAGCCGGGATCGAATCGAGCATCGTGACCGCCCGCTGCGCGGCGATCCGCGCGGTCTCGGCTACCGGATGCTCATCGAAGAACTCGACCCCGGCCGAACCGGCGGGTCCGTGCAGGCCGGTCTGGATGTTGTCGTCCCGCGCCGCGACGACGTGGGGAACGAGCCGGATCCGCGGGCGCGACTCCTCCACCCATCGCCCGTCGGAGGTTGCGATCAGGATCCGCTGCAGCGAGTCGACGTAACTCACGACGACCTGGCGCACCTCGGGACTCACGCCGCGCGCCACCTCGTCGGCCTCGCGAACCCACGAAACCTTCTCCGCGGCGGCAACGGCGTCCGCCGGTCGCTGAGCCCGATGCCGCACGGGTGGTTCGAGCGCGCGGAGGTCGGCGACATCGCCGGGCGTGCCCGCACGCAAGGAAGCCGCAGCCGCCTCGGCGGCCTCGAGCAGCGCATCCCGATCGAGTCGGTTGGTGTGGGCGAAGCCGAAAGAAGTCGTCTCGGGTGTCCCGACCCGGATGCCGGCACCGCGGTCGAGGCCCGTGGTCAGCTCCTCGACCTTGCCGTCGTCCAGCCGGATACTCGTCGAGGTCCGCTCCTCCACGAAGATCTCCGCGAACCCGCCGCCGTGGGTGCGGGCCGCCCGCAACACCTCTTCGGCGAGATCGCGATCGAGCATGGCGCCCATGCTACCCGTGGCGAGCGGTAGCATCCGCGGATGATCGGCCACCGGATGATCGCGTCGCTCGCCGTTGGGATCGCGGCGGTCTTGACGCTGGCGCCGGCGCTCGGAGCATGCGGCGGGGACGACGCGCCGCCCCCCGCGCTCCCCACGAGCGCCTTCGGCGTCGGGGAAGCCGAGGTAACCGACGGGACCACACCGGACGCCGTCGATGCCGGCGATACCGACGGCGACGCGCCCGGATCCGATCAAGAAGCGTCGTCTGAAGGATCGAGCGCGCGGCTCGAACTCCGCGGGGACATCGACGAGGACCTGCGCCTCACGGCGGAACAGCCCGCGATGGTGGGACCACCCCCGGGCGGCATCGGCGTCACCTGGAGCGAGCCTTTGCTCAACGACCGCTTGACGATCGCGGGTGTGTCGTTCACGGGGATCCGAGACACCGACCCGACGACGATCGTGACGTTGTTCGTCACGTCCGGCGGGGCTCCGACGCTGTTCCTTTCCAACAGCGGTGAATGTGCGGTCACGATCGACGCCGTCTCGACCGGCGGCATGCGCGGCTCTTTGCGATGTCGCAACCTGCAGGCCGAGACCGGAGGCGAAACGATCGACCTCGCGGGCACGTTCGCCGTCGAGGTCTGAGCGAGGTGTCGGACACGAGCGTCGCGCGCTCTGCATCGCCGGCAGTGCGCGATCTGATCCCGTTGGCCGTGCTCGCGATCGCGCTGCTCGCGTTCCTGCTGACGCCGTTCGTGGTGGATGGGTACTCCTTTCCGCTGGGTCCCGACGCGCCCGTGTATCTGTGGTGGACACGCATCGCGGGAGCCGAAGGGATCTCGGCCGCGGGCGATCGCCCCGGAGCTCCGGCGCTGCTGTTGGAACTGACCGGAACGACCGGGCTGCCGCTGACAGCGGTGGTTGCCGGTGTGGAGGTCGCACTCGGCGCGATGATCGGGGTGCTCTCGGCGATCCTCGCTCGCACACGGGGAGCGAGCCGCCCGGCATGGTTGCTCGCCGGCGCCTTGGCCGGCGTCTTCTCCGTTCATCTGGTCGCGGGCTACCTCGCCAATCTGATCTTCGTCGTCGGTTTCCTCGGGGCGGCCGTCTGTCTCGCGTCGCGCACACGGCGAGGATCGTGGGCGGCCGCGGCGCTGCTCGGCGGTACCGGGCTGGCGCATCCCTACTTCTTCCTCGTCGGCGCCGGCGTGCTCCTGGTGACGGCCGGACTCGCCAGGCGTGACACTTCGCGCGACGCGGACGACGCTGAACCCGGCGAGGAGCGCCGCATCGTGACCGCGGTGTTAGGAGCGGGAGCGATCGTGGGAGCCGGCCTGCTGTCGATCCTCTGGGGTGCCCGGCCGCCCGACGTGGAGACCTCACGTGACGGATTCCTGCGACGCGCCGGGCTGGGAGCCGAACTCGCAAGCGCCTATCGCGACCGCTTCGTCGACCGCTGGACCCGCTACGTCCAGTGGGCGAGCCTCCCGCTCGCCGCGATCGGGATCGGACTGGCGCGCGGATTCGTCGCGCGTCTGCTGCTCGCGTGGTCGGCGGTTACCGTCGTCGGCGTCCTCGTCGGGCTCGCGTTCGCCTGGTATCCGCCCGACCGGTTCGTGACCTTCGGGTTCGCGATCCCGATCCTGGCGGGGCTCGGCATCGCCCGCGCGATCACAGGGGCACGTGGACGATGGCGCCCTGTGGTGTACGCCGCTGCCGCCGTCCTTTCGGTGGCGATGGTGCTCGGCGCATCGTTCGCGTGGTTCCGCAACGAGCCCTACATCACCGAGGAGGAGGTCCACGCCGCCGAGACCGCGGGACGGTTCCTCGACGGGCTCCCGATGCCCGCGTTGTTCTCGTTCCCGGTGGAGGAGCCGGACGCGCCCGCGCCGACGTTCGAACTCGCCCGGGCGTGGAACGTCGTGCTCGCGTCGGTGCCCGCGGATCGGATCCGCGAGCCAGTGCCCTCGTTGCTTCCCGCATCGATCCACGCGTCCGAGGAAGCGCGCCGCGTGGGCCGGGTACTGGAGGAGATCGCCGACGAGCGCCCGCTCGGCGAACAACACACCCTGGATGCGGCGATGCGCCCATTCATCGCTCGGTGGCCGAGCTCGACCGGCAGGCAGTGGGAAGACGAGGTCCTCGTCGTCGACGGACCCGAGACGCCGGCATCCGCTACCCCTCGCGATCCGTTGGGACGGACCTCGCCCGGGCAGATCGCGCTCGCGTCGATCGTGCTGCTCCTCGTGCTGGGAGTCGCCGGTTTCGGCTGGGCCGCGGCATCGGTGACCTCGACCGTGACGCGAGTGAGTATCGCGCCGGCGTTCGGGGCGGCGGCGTTGATCTTGACAGGGCTCGTGGTCGATCGGGTCGGGATCCGGCTCGATGGGCCCGTTCCCGCGATCGCGGCCGTGCTAGCCGCTGGGAGCGGCTACGCGTTCTTCCTCCTCCAGCGGCGCACCGGAACGCACTCTGCGGAACAGGTCGAGGAGCATCCACACTAGGACAGCCGTCAGCGCCGGCGCCAGGACGTAGTGCCCGAACAGCACGTTGAGGTCATATGCCCCGGGGAACTTCACGGGGTCCGAGGTCCACTGCGAGAGCGCGAGCGCCGCGGTCGCGATGAACAGCGCGATCCGTGGCACACGAGGAAGCAAGAACGCCAGCGGCAGTGTCCACACGACGTACCAGGGCAGCAGCACCGGGCCGAGCAACATCAGCGCCATCAGCGCCCATCCCCAATGCGCGCCCTGGGCCGCGACGTCCAAGCCGCCCCGCTCGGCGCGACGCCAGACCGAAACGCAGAGCGCGACAACGGTCAGCGTGAGCACCGCGGAGAAGGAGAACCGCACGATCACCTGCCCGGCGGTTCCGACCGCATCTACCCCGACGACCTCCCCGAGCCCCTCGGCGAGGCGCCCGAACAGCCGGGAAGGAGCGAGCCATCCGGAGTGACCGAGCAGCTCGACCATCCCCAGCGACGGATCCTGCCGCTGCAGGAACCATCCGGCCACCGAGAAGAACAACCCTCCGGCCACGGCCAGATGCGCGAGCAGGGCTCGCAGTCGCGTTCCCGGAGCGCGCCGGGCGACGGCCGCGACCACGAGCAGCAGCAACGGCAGGCCCGCCGTGGCCTTCACGAGCACGCCGAGCGTCAGCGCCGCCGTGGCGAGGTACTCCTTACGGAGCGTGAGCAGGGCGAGCCCTCCCGCGATCGCGAGCGCGACGAGCAGATCGTTGTGGCCGCCGGCGACCGACTGGAAAAGCACGACCGGGTTCAGCCCCACGGCTACTGCCGCGAACACGGCCCGATCCGGACGCAGGCGCCTCGCCAGCCACACCACGATCGCCAGGGTGGCCAGGCTCGCGGCCGCGGCGAGACCTTGGAACGCCGCGATCAATCCGGGGAGTTGTTCGATCACCCGGGTGACGCCGGCCGACAGCGCGGTGAAGCCGGCGCCGTAGACAGCGGGGGTGTCCTCCCATGCCGGTCCGACGTAGGCGAACACCGGGTCGTCCTCGAAGTCGATCGGCGTCGCCACGTACGGGTTCTCGCCGTGCACGCTGACGATCCGCCCGTACATCGCGTAGCTGTACACATCGCGAGACGCGAGCAGTGGCAGCGTCAGCACCGCGAGATGGAACACCACGGCGAGCACCACGACCGTCCGCATCGCGACCCGCCCTCGCCATGCGTCGCGCAGGACCCACAGGAACGTCCCCGTGGCCGCCAGCGCCGCGACGACGCTCACGGCCACCAGGTATCCACCTCGGAGCCCGTCGAGTCCCACGAGATCGGCGAGCCATCGGAACGGGCCCGACGGGCCGGCGCCGGGTGGCAGCGGCGGCTGCAGCGGGGATCCGGGGACCGAAGCGACGAGCGCCACGAGGCAGAATCCCGCGACGACGGCGGGGACAGACGGCGGGAGAGAGCGATCACGCTGCACGGACGTCGAGCCTACGCGTCACGGGGTAGCATCCGCACGTGGCCGGCCAACAACACGATCTCGTCGTCTATCCGGACGCCGAAGCACTGACCCGGGGGGCGGCGGAACGGATCGTGGAACTGGCTCGTGACGCCGTCGACGCGCGAGGGCGGTTCACGATCGCGCTCTCGGGTGGGAACACTCCGCGCGCCTTGTACCGGTTGCTCGCCACACCATCGTTCGCGCCACGGATCGACTGGGAGCGCGTCGAGGTCTTCTTCAGCGATGAGCGCTGCGTGCCGGTCGACGACGACCGGAGCAATCTCCGGATGGCTACCGACGCCTTGCTCGCCCACGTACCGATCCCCGCGGAACAGGTGCACCGGATCCACGGCGAGGAGGAGGATCCCGAAGACGCCGCCGACGACTACGAAGAGGACCTCGCCGACGTGTTCGACCTGGAACCGCCAGGCGACGAGCCCGGTTCGGACACCCCGCGATTCGACCTGATCCTGCTCGGACTCGGCGAGAACGGACACACGGCGTCATTGTTCCCGCATACCGGCGCCGTCTTCGAGGACGTGCGATGGGTCGCCGCCTACA
The DNA here is from genome assembly GCA_040902745.1 of Actinomycetota bacterium. GTDB lineage: Bacteria > Actinomycetota > UBA4738 > UBA4738 > HRBIN12 > JBBDWR01. The sequence continues at coordinate 24,907 of JBBDWR010000005.1, forward strand.
ACGTGCAGGAGGCCGGCATGTGGCGCGTCACGATGACGCCTGTCGTCCTGAACGCCGCCCTGAACGTGGTGTTTTTGGTCACGGGCCGAGAAAAGGCACCGGTGCTGCGGCCGGTGCTGCACGGCGAGTACGACCCGGATCCGCTGCCGGCACAGATCGTCCGGCCGATCGACGGCAACCTCACGTGGATGGTCGACGAGGTGGCCGCGGCGGCCCTGCCCTAAGGGCCTCGCGACGCGGGCGGTCAGCCGACCAAGCGGTAGAAGCGGAACACGTCGTGTTCGATCGGCAGTATCTCGATGCCGTTGAAGCCGCCCTGGCGCGCGTATCCCTCGAGGGTTGCGGGCCGCATGACCGTACCGGTGCCCACGCTGCCCTCGGATGCAAGACCGTCCGGCAGGCACACGAGTGTGCTGAATCCGTACATCACGCGCTCGATAGGATCCCCGACCGCGCCGAAGTCCTCCGCGACGCCTTCGTCGACGACCACGACGGTGCCGTCGTCGCCCACCAGCCGACGCATCGAGGCGAGCACCGAGACCGGATCGGGCATGTCGTGAACACATTCGCATGCGATCGCGAGATCGTAGGTCCCCGACAGGGAAGGATCCCCGGCGTCGCGGTCGTGGAACGTGACCCGATCGGCGACACCGGCCTCCGATGCGTTGACCCGCGCTGCTTCGATCGACGGTGTGTCCAGGTCGTAGCCGTCCACGGCGATCTCCGGGAACACGCGCGCCAACCCGATCGCCGACCACCCGAACCCGCATCCGATGTCGGCCACGCGTCCGCCGTTGCGCAGCCGCTCGCCGATGTCGTCGATCCCCGCGAGCATGTCGGGGAGCAGGTGCAGGAACAGGGGCCGGTTCTGATCAGCCTGCGCTTGCCGTATCAGATCACCGAAGTCGTTCCACGATACGCCGCCTCCACCTTTGTAGGCATCGATCAGCGCCGGGAACTGCAACGCCGCCGCGGTTATCGCCGTCGGCATCGGGGCCATGTATCGCAGGCTGTCGCGATCGACGAGCACATCCGCATGCGGTGGCGGCAACGCGTACCGACGCTCGGCCGCCTCCGCCGTAGCATCGTCGACCTCCAGGACGCCGGCGATCGTCTGCTGCTCCAGCCACTCACGTGCGTAGCGTTCGGCCGTGTCGGTCCGGGCCGCGAGTTCCTTCGAGGTCGCCGGTCCCTCATCGGCCAGGCTCCGATAGAAGCCGAGCCGCGAACCGATCGCGACCGTGAGCCCTTCCATCATGCCGAGTGTCGTCTCGAACATCCGCTCGGCGAAAGCGTCCGCACGTTGCTCGTGTTCCATGGTCGTGGTCGACATCAGGGCCTCCTGTGGTTCGCGGGCGAGTCGTCCTCGATCTGCTCCGTCGGGATCGGATCAGTTTACGGTCAGCTCACCGGTCATCGATGGATGGATCTCGCAGACCCAGTCGTAGTCGCCGGCTTCGAGATCGATCGTCACGTCCACCGACGCGCCGGCGCCGAGATCCTGATTGACGTCGGTTCCCTTGATCGTGAAGGTGTGCTCCGTACTGTCCTGGTTCTCGACCGCGACCTCGGCTCCCGTGTCCACGCTGAGCGTGTCGGGCGACCAGGCGAGCCCCGACGCGACGATCGTGTTCTCTTCCCCGGAAGATCCGTCGTCGGATGAGTCGGCTTCACCCTCGGTGCCTTCGGGATCTTCCTCGCCGACCGCCTCGTTGGCCGGGTCGTCCTGCGCCTCCTGTGAGTCGCCACCGCCGCACGCGGCGAGCGCCCCGAACGCCAGCGCAACGAGTAGCAGCGCCAGCGCGATCCGGAACCGTGAATGCATCGGTGCCCTCCCTTGGGTTCTCGTGAGCCGGCGCGACGGATCAACGCCAGCCGACGCTCAGCCTACCCCGACGCGGATCTGAGGGGGCACGCCCCCGTGGCGGAGATTCGAGGTCTCCGCTCCGGGGGACTCACGGGTCTGGATCAGGCGGCACGAGCGCGGTCGAGCACACGACCGTCGACCACGAACTCGTCCGGTCGCGCGCTGCGGCGCAGCGCATGATCGGGGACGAACAGCACCGGCGCCGGGCGGTCGCCGCTCGTTCCGATCGCAATCGTGGTCGTCTTGGACTCGACCCCGATCAGCAGATCCTGCACGCTGCCCAGGTGCTCACCGGAGGGATCCACGACCCTGCTGCCGACCACCGGACCGGCGTGCACGGGTCGGCGTACCGTCGTGCGGAACGCCGTGGTCGCCACCGCGACCGCTGGCCCGAATTTGCGGGCCCACCGGAAGAGTGCAGGGCGGCGATCGTCTGCGGTGCGCAGTCCTTCGGGCTCGTCCGTGCAGCAACGAGCGTGATCGTGGCGTACGGGCTCGAAGGCCCGGTAGAGCTGGAAGGTGCCTCGCATGCCGTTCTACCTCCTCGTTCTCGCTCGTTTTCCGTTTCGCCTCGAGCAAGGAAAAGCCGCCTGCGCCAGAGAAGGTGCGCACGCGGCCGAGTTCCTCCCATCAGCTCGCATCCCACGCTACGAAGCCATCGGAGTCTGGTCAACCGGATCGGCGGTTCGCCACAGTTCCTTCACGTTCCCGGCATGTTCCGGGCGCCCACCCGACGCCGGGCGGACACCCTCGGGCGTCGGGTAGCCTCTGCACATGTCGACGACGAACGAGACGCCACGCGCGTCCACCGACCGAACCCGGATCCGCAGGCTTCCCGAACTGGGGGCCTACGACCGCGAAACGATCGATGCGATCCTCGACGAGGCGATCGTCTGTCACCTGGGGTTCGTGCAGGACGATCAGCCGTTCGTGATCCCGACGCTGCACGCGCGGATCGGAGATGAACTGTTCGTGCATGGATCGGCGGCCAGTCGGACCCTGCGCAGCTTGTCCTCCGGCATGGCGGCGTGTGTCGAGGTCACGTTGTTGGACGGTATCGTCCTGGCGCGCTCGGCGTTCGAGAGCAGCGTGAACTATCGGTCCGTGGTGATCCTCGGAACCGCGACGCCCGTCGAGGACCGCGAGCAGAAGCTCGCAGCACTCGAGGCGTTCACCGAGCAACTCGTGCCGGGACGGTGGGCAGACGCACGGCTGCCCACCGAGCAGGAGCTGAAGGCGACCTCGGTGCTGCGGCTCCCACTCGACGAGTGCTCGGCGAAGATGAACATGGGTGGGCCCGACGACTCCGACTCGCCCGACGCGCAGCTCGACATCTGGGCAGGCGTGATCCCCTTGAAGCTCGTCTCCGGCGAGCCCGTGCCCGATCCGGAACTCAAACCGGGCCTGCCGACACCCGACTACACGATCGGCTACCGCAGACCCGGCTGGGAGTGACGCGCCTCTAGCGCTCCGCGGCGCAACCAACGCACAACGTCGACCACGGGATCGCCTCGAGCCGTTCGGCCGGGATCTCGGCGCCGCACACCTCGCAGGTACCGTAAGCGCCCTCGGTGAGCGCTTCGAGCGCGCGATCGACCTGCTCCGCGACCTCGGACAGCTTCTCGGCCACGCCGACCTTGTTGAGCCGGTCCACGGCCTCGGTGGTCCCGTCCCCGATCCGCTTGCCGAACGACACCGCCGCCATCGGATCGCGTGGCACGGCGGTCAGGACCGCCAGCTCTGCGGCGAGCTCCTCCTTCTTCGCGAGCAGCACACGCTCGATCGTCTCGGTATCGGTTGCCACGGGCGCCTCCACGGCGCGGGGACGGGGCGCCGACATCCAGTCTACGCAGCGGTCGGTGGTCGAACTCGGTCAGGCCCGTCCCGAGACGCCGCACGGGCTCAGCGGTTGGCGAGCGCGTCGCGGATCTCGCGCAGTAGCCGCACCTCCTCGGCGATGCGCCGACCCTCGAGGCAGATGGCTCGTCGCAAACGCGAGGTTCATCGGCGAAGCAACACGGAGGGGGTAGGCTCCGAACCATGCGGCGTGCCCTTCCCCGAGCGGCCCTGTGCCTCGTGCTCGTGTTCGCGGTCGCGTGTTCGGGTGCCGCCGGATCCGATCTCCCCACCCCGGCGGATCCGCCCGCGCCGACCTCGGCACCTCCCACGACGGCCGCTCCCGCGCCGTCGGTACCGCGACCCAAGAACATCGTCGTGATCCTCACCGACGATCAGCGATGGGACACGCTCTGGGCGATGCCGCGCGTACAGCAGGATCTGATCGAGCCCGGGGTCGTCTTCGAGAACGCTTACGTCGTGAACCCCGTCTGCTGTCCGAGCCGCGCGAGCATCCTTACCGGGCTCTACTCGAAGCACACGGGGGTCTATACGAACGGCCGCCCGGACGGCGGCGTCTGGGCGTTCGACCCGCGCCGAACGATCGCAACCTCGCTGCAACACGCCGGCTACCGGACGGCCCTCGTCGGCAAGTACCTCAACGGGTACGAGGGAACGGCCGTCCCACCAGGGTGGGACCGATGGTTCGCGTTCGCCGGCGGCGATTTCGGCGCGAACTACGTCGACTACGTCGTCAACGACGACGGGCGCTTGCGGAACTTCGGCAGCGCGAAGCCCGAGTACTCCCTCGACGTCCTGACGGGCCAGGCCGTTCGATTGATCCGCCAAACGCGAAAGCCGCTGTTCCTTTATCTCGCGGTGTCGGCTCCGCACAGCCCCGCGATCCCGGCCCCCCGGTACGCTTCGGGCTTCGTCAGCGGCTTGGAACCCAATCGCCCACCGAGCTTCAACGAGGCCGACGTCTCGGACAAGCCCCGATGGCTCCGCAGGCTCGACCCGCTGCACGAGCTCCCCGACGGGAGCGTCCCGCGTTCGGACGACCGACAAGCACAACACATGGCAACCCTGTTGTCAGTGGACGAGATGGTCGGCACGGTCATCGACACGCTCGCGGAGCAGGGCGAGCTCGAGGAAACGATGATCGTGTTCGCGAGCGACAACGGCCTGCAGTCGGGAGAACACCGACTCACGTCGAAGTACGTGCCGTATGAGGAGTCGATCCGCATCCCGCTGGTCGTGCGGTTCGACCCGGCGATGCAGGCGGGCGTCCGCAACCGGGACCTGGCACTCAACATCGACATCGCTCCCACGATCGCCGCAGCGGCAGGCGTGCGGCGGACGGACCACGACGGCCGCAGCCTGCTTCCTCTACTGCGCAACAAGGACGTGGCGTGGCGCGACGACTTCCTCGTCGAGCATGCACGGGAAGGCACCGGTCCGCCGGTGCCGAGCTACTGCGCGATCCATGGCGAGCGCTGGGTGTACGTCCGGTACGCAACCGAAGAAGAGGAGTTGTACGACCTGCAGACCGATCCCTACCAGCTTGCCAACCTGTCCGAGTCAAAAGGGGTTCGTGGGCGACTCGAGGACATGCGTCGACAACTCCGCGGTGCCTGCCGGCCGACGCCGCCCGGATTCCCCGCGAGCGCACTGCCGTGACCCCCCTGGCGCCGATCGGCCGGGAGCGCTAAGGTTCGGCTCAGCGAAACGAAGGTCGGTCGAAGATCGACCTTCCCCTGACCGAAAGGGTGTTTGGATGCGGGCGACGCGGCGGTTCCGTGCAGCTGCCGTTTCGGTGCTCTCGGTCGGCGTGCTCTGGTCGGCGTCTCCCGCGACTGCCACGTACTCGACCGAACCCGTCAAGATCACCTTCTCCCGGATCCGCGCACAGGAGAAGTCCGACCTCTGGACCGCCAGGTTCAACGGCAGGGAGTTCCGCAACATCACCGACGGTCATCCCCCGCGCGCGTACGCGGGCAAGCTGTCCCCCGACCGTTTGAGTTTGGTCTACCTCGCGAAGAAGGACGGCAACCTCGAGTTGTTCGTGGCACGAGCCGACGGTTCGCGTCCCAAGCGGATCACCAGAACCCCGCAGGACGAGCTGTGGCCGAACTGGGGTCCGGGAAGCGGCCGGATCATCTTCGCTCGACAATCGATCACCGATACGGATCTGTTCACGATCCGGGTCGACGGCAAAAAGATCCATCGGCTGTCGGACAACAACCACGACGAGCTCTACCCGGTGTTCAACCCGTTCGGCGGTGCGGTGGCCTTCACGGTGATCCGCGGCGGTGAACAGGACATCTTCGTCAGCGACCCGGACGGAAGGGATCGGCGTCCCGTGACGGCGACCCCCGCCGTCGAGACGTCCTGCGATTGGTCTCCCGACGGCTCGAAGATCCTGCTCGTCAAGGAGGTCGACGGGAAAGGCGATCTCTACACGATCTCTCCTTCGGGCGCGAACCTGAAGGCGGTATCCAAGACGGGTCGCGACGAGAGCTACGGCTACTTCGCCCCGGGTGGCCGCCAGATCGCGTACGAGGCCAAAGATGGCGGCCGGGTACAGATCTTCACGATGACGGCGGCGGGGAGGAACAAGAAGCAGCGCACGAGAACGGATTTCGCCGACAATCGTCTGCAGTTGCCGCCGCCGGTCGTCTGATCTGATCCGATCCGCGCGCCCGCTACGCGTCCTCGTAGAAGACCCGCTCCATCGCGCGTCGTGCGCGACGGGTCACCCGGAGGTAGTCGTCGAGGAATGACTGGCGGGGGTACTCCTCGTAGCCGAGCCTCCGAGCAAGGACGGTCTGCTCTTGCGGAGCGGCGGGCAGCGCCTCGGCGTGCACGCGGCGGTCGATCTCCAACGCATTCTTCACATCGCTGAGGAACACGAACGCGTCGCCGAGCGCGAGCGCGACGCTGTCCTCGATCAGCCGGGCCGACGCCAGCGCTTCGATCGCCGCCAACGTGCCGGTGGTTCGCACCTCCGGATATGCCGCCCCGAAACGGAGCAGAGACAGTTCGACCGCGAACTGCACGTCGGCGAGCGAACCGACACCGAGTTTGAAGTGGAACTTCGCGGCCTCCGGCGGCCGCACCCGCTCGCGTTCGATCCGCTCGCGCATCCGGCGCATGTCCGCGACGCGGTCGATCGACAACGTCTGCGGGTACGCGACGTCGCCCGCCAGCAGCAGGAACCGACGACCGAGTTCCTCGTCGCCCGCCACGACACGAGCCCGCAGCAACGACTGGAACTCCCACGGCTCCGCCCATCGCTCCCAGTACTCGAGGAACGCGGTCATCGAGCGGGCGAGCGGACCGCTGCGACCCTCGGGGCGAAGGTCCGCGTCCGGCTCCCACCCCGCCTGACGGATCGAGGCCAGGACCCGTTCGGCCGTGTCCAATGCCGTGCGGAACGGCTCGGAGCCTTCGCCTTCGTAGACGAACAGAACATCGAGGTCGGACGCGAAATTCAGTTCGCGTGCGCCGAGCTTGCCCAGTCCGATCACGGCGAACGGCATCGTCGGCGCCGCGTCGGCCACCGCGGCCGCCACCACTCCGTCGGCGATCTGCGCGAGCGCGTCTCCGGTGGCTTTCGGCGAGAACTCTCGCGTGGCCGCCCGGGCAACGACACCGACAAGCGATGCCTCGGGATCCGGAGCCCGCATACCGTCGGACAGCGCGACGAGCCGCTGCGGAACCGCCGCGAGCAGGTCCGTTGCGAACGAGCTCGCGGACACGAGCGCCGCGAGCCGACGGGCCGCCACTGGGTCGGTCGCGAACCGATCTGCGAGCGCCGCCTCGTCCCCAACGGATTGCGCGATCCGCTCCAGCCGCACGAGGGCTCCGTCCGGATCGGCCGCGAGCGCCAGCGCGGGCGCCATGACCGGGAAGACGTTCGCGAGCACCTTTCCCAACCGCGTGGAGGGATCCACGAGCCGGTCGAGCACCTCGTAGGACGCAGCGGGCCGCGCGAATCCGAGACCCGCAAGCAGCTCCTGGGTCGCCTCTCGATCGGTGCCCGGACGGGGAGCGCGCGGTCCGTCGAATGCCTCCAGCAACGGACGGTAGAACAACCGCTCGTGCAGACCGCGGACGAGATCGGTCTGGCGCTCGTAGTCGGCCGCAAGCTCCTGCGGGCCCTCGTACCCGAGAGAGCGCGCCAACGTCGTCGCGGCGTGGTGCTCCTGCGGCAGCTCGTGCGTCTGGAGATCTCGCACGATCTGGAGCCGGTGTTCCAGCCGGCGGAGGAACACGTAGGCGCCGGCGAGGGCCTCCGCGTCGGCCACCGCGACGTATCCCTCGGTCGCCAGCTTCGCGAGAGCGTGCAGCGTGTTCGGATCGCGGAGGCGTTCATCCCGACCGCCGTGAACGATCTGGAGCAACTGCACGGCGAACTCGATGTCGCGGATCCCGCCGCGTCCTCGCTTGACCTCGGTCGCCTGCTTACCACGCGCGCGGACGTATTCCTCCAACCGCACCTTCACCTGGCGCACCTCGTCGATCGCGCTCGACTCGAGCTGCTCCGGGTACACGAACGGGGTCACTCGCTCGAGGAACGAGGCTCCGACATGAGGATCGCCCGCGACGAAGCTCGTCTTGATCAACGCTTGTCGTTCCCACGTGGCCGACTGAGACGCGTAGTACTCGATCGTCGCCTCGAGGGAGCGCGACAGGGCACCGCCGCGACCCCCGGGGCGCAGTGTGGGATCCACCCGCAGCGCGATGCCTTCGGCGGTGGGTTCGGACAAGAGTCGGATCATCGCGGCTGCGGCGCGTTCGGCACCCTCCTGACGCGTGCCACCGGAGCCGTCGTGCACGAAGAGCAGATCGACGTCGGAGGCGTAGTTCAGCTCTCGGCCGCCCAGCTTGCCGAGCGCGAGCACACTGAGCCCCGGATCGCCCGCTCGCTCGACCGCGGCGACGAGGCAAGCCGCCGCGATGTCGGAGATCTCCTCGACGACCTCGACGAGATCGGCGCCGTCGAGATCACGGGCCGCGACCCGCAGCATCGCGCGGCGGCGGAAGCGGCGCAGGCCCGCTTCCACACCCAGTCGATCGACGTCGCCCGCGAGCTCGGCGTCGAGCACGAGTCGGTCCCGTCGCGCCACGTCCGCGAGGGCGGCGGTTTCCTCCGGATGCGCGACGAGCACATCTGCCGCCGCACTCGAGAACCCGAGCAGGCGCACGGCGTTCTCCAGGATCTCGGGTCGCTCCAGCAGCTTTCGCGCCCGGGGAGCTTCGCCGACCCGCGAGATCGCCACACGCGCGAGCTCCGGGTCGGGCGCCGCGGCGAGCGCGCGGCCGAGCGTCTCCGGGGTCACCACGCGCGGATCATCCCTCCACGGGCGGCGATCGTCACGCACCGCGGTTCACCTCGCGTCAGGGCGGAGTTAACGGCGCCGTAACCGCAACGGCAGCCTGGCCCCCTAGCCTGGTCCGCATGAGCTTGACCGCCGAAGCCGAATACGTGTTGCGAGCCGTCGAAGAGCGGGGGATCCGTTTCGTCCGCCTCTGGTTCACCGACGTGCTCGGGTTCCTGAAGGCGTTCACGATCACCTCGCAGGAGCTCGAGGGCGCCTTCGCCGAGGGCATGGGGTTCGACGGATCGTCGATCGACGGCTTCAGCCGGATCCAGGAATCCGACATGGTCGCGATCCCCGATGCCTCGACCTTCCAGCTGATCCCGTGGAAGACCGAGGCCGAGGTGGCCCGATTGTTCTGCGATGTGGTCAATCCCGACGGCACCCCGTTCGAAGGCGATCCACGAGGCGTGCTCAAACGCCAGCTAGCGCGCGCAGCCGAACTCGGGTTCACCTTCTACGTCGGGCCTGAGCTCGAGTTCTTCTACCTCAAGAGCCTGGAGGAGCCGGAGTTCCTCGATCACGCCGGGTACTTCGACGAGACGCCCCTGGACCTCGCGACCGACTGGCGCAAACGAACCGTCGCCTACCTCGAGTCGATGGGGATCCCGGTTGAGTACGTGCACCACGAGGTGGCGCCGAGCCAGCACGAGATCGACCTGCGCTACACCGACGCGTTGACGATGGCCGACAACGTGATGACCTACCGACTCACGGTCAAGGAGGTCGCACAGGAGTTCGGCATCTACGCGACCTTCATGCCCAAGCCGGTCATGGGCGTCAACGGCAGCGGCATGCACACCCACCAGAGCCTGTTCGAAGGCGATCGCAACGCGTTCTTCGATGCCGACGACGAGTACCACCTGTCGAGCCTCGCCAAGCACTACATCGCGGGGATCCTGCGGCACGCGCCGGAGTTCACCCTGCTGACCAACCAATGGGTCAACTCCTACAAGCGCCTCGTCCCCGGCTACGAAGCTCCCGTGTATGTCTGCTGGGCGCGCCGCAACCGGTCTGCCCTCGTGCGGGTCCCGATGTACAAGCCCGGCAAAGAAGAAGCGACGCGCATCGAACTACGCTCCCCCGATCCCGCCTGCAATCCGTACCTCGCCTTCGCGGCGATGCTCGCCGCCGGCCTGGAGGGGATCGAGCAGGGCTACGAACTTCCGCCGGAGGCATCCAACAACATCTTCGAGATGACCTCGGAGGAGCGCCGGGCCGCCGGCATCGCTACCCTGCCGATGGATCTCAACGAGGCGATCCGCACGGCAGAGGACTCCAAGGTGCTGCGCAAGGCGCTCGGCGAACACGTGCACGAGTTCCTGATCCGCAACAAGCGCGAGGAGTGGGACGCGTTCAAGACGATCGTCACGCCGTACGAACTCGAACGCTACCTACCGCTGCTGTAGCCCGTCCGCTGGTTCGGGCCCGAACCCGGATGCTCGGCACACGAGGGGGTATTCCTTGAAGGCCGGAACGGACAAAGACCCTGGCCACGGTGGCCAACGCGGGACTAGCGCCCGCGAGCGCATCTGACGTACGATTGAGGTTCGAGGAGGGGGCCCTCATGGCGACACCCGACACACCCGATCTGACTCCGGCACTCGACGCCGCGCGCAAGCGCCGTATCCGTCTGCGTGACGAGCTCTACGACGTCGAACAGGCGATCTCGGCGCCGGCGCCCGGACGCGTCGACACCTGGACCGACGCGGTCGTGATCCAGCTTCGCAAGCTCCGCGACGCGATGGACGAGCACGTGTACGTGACGGAGGAACCCGAGGGTCTCTACGACGAGGTGCTCAACCTGTCGCCACGACTCGCCGGCAAGGTGAAGCGGCTGCGCGACGAGCACCCGCAGATCCTCGAACAGACCGACGCCCTTATCGCGCGCCTGGAGGATGACGGCATCGGGGAGGACTGGCCGCTCGAGGACGCCCGCGACGAGGCGCAGAGACTTCTCGGGCGGATCGTGCGCCACCGACAGCGAGGTGCGGACCTCGTGTGGGAGGCCTACAACCTCGACATCGGCGGGCGAGAGTAGCGGACTCACCATCTCCGCTGTCCTCCGCCGCAGCTGAGTAGGCTGTCGGCGTGGTGCGGATCGCGCTCGGACAGCTGAACACTACCGTCGGCGACCTCGACGGCAACGTGTCGCGCATGGCCGAGTGGGCCGCGCGAGCCGCGGAGGGGGGCGCCGACCTCGTGTGCTTCCCCGAATTGGCAGTGACCGGTTACCCGCCCGAAGATCTCGTCCTGCGTCGCTCGTTCGTCGACGACAACCTCGCCGCCGTGTCCCGACTCGCGAAGCAGGTGGAAGGCGGACCGACCGTCGTGACCGGCTTCGTCGACCGGACCGGGCGCGGTCTCCACAACGCGGCTGCCGTACTCCAGGGTGGGGAGGTGCGGAGCCGCTATCACAAGATCAAGCTGCCGAACTACGGCGTGTTCGACGAACGTCGCTACTTCGTCGCCGGCACCTCGGCGACGATCGACGAGGCCGCCGGCGCCGCGTTCGGCATGTCCGTGTGCGAGGACGCATGGACCCCCGGCGACCCCTTCGTGGAATACCGCTCGGCCCACGTACCGATCGTGATCAACGTCAACGGCTCCCCGTATCACCGCGGCAAGGTGGAGGAGCGCACCGACATCTGCGCGGCGCGTGCGCAGGAGACCGATGCCTGGCTGGTGTACGTGAACGCGGTCGGAGGTCAGGACGAGCTGGTGTTCGACGGCGGCAGCATGGTGGTGTCTCCGCGCGGAGAGGTCGTCAGGCGCGCCAGCATGTTCACCGAGGATCTGTTACTGGTCGACCTGGAGGTCGGCGAGAACCTCGAACGTCCCGTGCTCGCGGATCGGGCAAGCACCGCATGGCCCGAGGACATCGAACAGGTGTATCGGGCCCTCGTGCTCGGCCTCGGCGACTACGCTCGCAAGAACGGGTTCCACGACACCGTGCTCGGTCTCTCCGGTGGTATCGATTCCTCGCTCGTGGCGGTGCTCGCCGTCGACGCTCTGGGCCCCGACGCCGTGCGGGGGCTCGCGATGCCGTCGCCGTACTCGAGTTCGCACAGCGTCGAGGACGCCGTCGCGCTCGCGCAGCGACTCGGGATCCGACTGGACACGATCCGGATCGACGAGACACTCGGAGCTTACGGGAGCGCGCTCGCTCCGGTGCTGGACGGACAGCCGGTGGGACTCGTCGAGGAGAACCTCCAGGCGCGGATCCGCGGCAACCTGTTGTTCGCGGTCTCCAACCGTTTCGGCGACCTCGTCCTGGCCACCGGCAACAAGTCCGAGTACGCCGTGGGTTACTCCACCCTGTACGGGGACATGGCCGGCGGCTTCGCTCCGATCAAAGATGTTCCCAAGACGCTGGTGTACCAGCTCAGCCGCTGGCGCAACACGCAGGCGGCCGCGCGCGGTGAGGTGGCGCCGATCCCCGATCGGGTGCTCGACAAGCCGCCGTCCGCGGAACTGCGACCGGGCCAGAAGGACACCGATTCGCTGCCTCCGTACGACGTGCTGGACCCGATCATCGAGGCCTACGTCGAGGACGACACGAGTCCGGAGGACCTCGTCGCGCACGGCGCCACCCCCGAACTCATCGAACGGGTGGTCGCGATGATCGATCGCGCCGAGTACAAGCGGCGACAGGCCGCGCCTGGCGTGAAGATCACCCCGAAGGCGTTCGGCCGCGATCGCCGCCTGCCGATCACCAACCGCTATAGCTGACAGAGCCTCGTCTCGACGATCCTCCGTGGGTGGGCGGCGCAGCGGCGTTCCGGGGCGCTCTCGGCCTACACTCCCCTGCCAGGGCCGGTAGCTCAGTCTGGTTAGAGCAGGGGGCTTTTAACCCTCGTGTCACAGGTTCGAATCCTGTCCGGCCCACCCCAGCAGATCGTTCCTCGTGAGCATCGTGAGTTGACACGACCGGGTGCTCGGGCGTCCCCGCCTAAGTGGTCGAAGGCGAGGTCGTGGCTGACGACGACCCGTCGGATACCTAGTTTCAGGTAACACCGGTTTGTGCCGATGCTTCAGGCATGCCCTACTCACTGATTCGTAGCGGATCGATCCTCACCGTGCTCGTGACCCACCCGCAGCTAGAGGACGTACCGAGAGGCCTGGCCGAGTTCAGACGTGCGTGGAGCGGGGCGGCATCTCGGAAATCCACATCGCCTACGATGAATCCGCCTGGGCGACGGACTGGGCGGTAGGCACCCTGACGGCTTTCGAGTCGAGCATGAGCAGTCTCGGGGTGCTTGTCAGTGTGATCGGTACCGACGCCCGATTAGAGCCACTGAAGGCCTAGTCGCAGCGAAGGTAGCGAGCCGCGCGCGCTACGCCGGAGGCTTGCAGATTCCGTTGGGCTCGTCGGTCGCGCCGACGTTGCGTCGCCAGACGTTCGCCGTTCCAGCCGTCCTCGAGCCGATCGACTGATCGTGGCAGTCGAAGTCTGCGTTGCCCGATGCCGTGTTACGGCGGATCTGATTGTTCCGCGTTCCGAGGGCGAACGAGATCCCGGCGATCCCGTTATCTCTGAAGTTGTTGTCCAAAGCGTCGACGACGTGCGGCACGGTCGAAGAGACGTCAAGCCCGTTGGCCTCGGCGCTTACAACATCGTTCTCGATCACATCGATGTTCGAAACACCGCTACCCAGTCCGTCGTCGCGGATCGCCACGCCCGAGAACGCCGGATCGATCAGCCGGTTCCCTTGGATCAGCACCTCGGTGGACTGTCCGCCGACCCGGATCGCGGAACCCTGGACGTCGTCGTCCACGTTGCGCGTGTCGGAAGTCCTGTTGTTCAGGATCCGGAAGTCCGTCGCCGCGAGGAGGTTGACGAAGTTCGCGTCATCGACGCTTCGGTTATTCCGGATCAGCACCTCGGCGTTCGTGACACCGTCGACGTACGCGAACAGGATCGCTCCGTTCGCGTGGCCCCCGAACAGGTTGGATCGGATCAGGATGTCGTCCGCGCCCTGGTCCGTGTAGATCCCGTTGCCGGAGGCGGCGCCAGGAGCGTTGTTGTCCGTGATGCGGTTGAACTTGACGAACGTGTTTCTTAACCCGGAGGAATGGACGTACAAGCCGAAGGTGTTCTGGGTCAGGATGTTGTTCTGGATCTTGTAGCGGGTTCGAGCGGGACTGGTGTACACGCCTGGGGCGTTTTGTGCGCCCTCGACGGTGAAGCCATCGAGCACCGTATTCGATGCCAACAGGGAGAAGCCCGGAGAGCCAGGCGGCGGCTGAACCACGGACTCGTTCTCCGCTCCCACGTTCCGGCTCCGTGCGTCGACGCCGACCTGGGCCCCGAGGATCCGAAGGCGATCCGTCACCGCGGGGATCGTGACACTCTCGGGATACGAACCGGGACACACACGGATGATGTCGTCCGGGGCCGCCGCCGCGACGGCGTCGGAGATCCTCGGCGCCGCAGGCGTCTCCGCATCGCAGTTCCCGACCTCGGCAAAGCCGTCGTCGTCAACGACGAGCACCGCCGTGGCGTGTGCACCCGGCATCGCAAAGGTTGCGAGCGCAGCGGTCGCCGCTGCGGCGATCAAGAGCCGTCGGGGAGTGCGATGCATCGGGGTTCTCCTTCTCTCGGCGGTGCTCCTCGTGAACTGCCGCGAACGCGTGCCCGGGACGGCCGGCTAGCGGCAGTGTCGGAACGAGTGGGGGGGGGGGGGGGGGGGGGGGGGGGGCATTCGCCCCCGGCCCACATCGCTTCGATCCATGCTCCAACTGCGGTGCTGCTACACCAAGTCCACCGTCGTGCAGGCGCCGCCGTCGAACCGAACGGCCACGAGCACCTCACCCTGGCTGCGGATCCGCAGGATGCTGCCCTTGCGGCTGGTACCCGCGTCCATGCTGACGATGGTGCCGTCGGAGAACTCGACGATGTAGGCATTCGTCACCGTGTCACACGTGATGGACGGAACGAGCCCGGCCTCCAGCGTTTGGACCTGTTTGCCCAATGGCATCCGGGTGACCAGCCGGTACTTGACAAGCTCGTCAGGCAGATCCGGAATCGCGCAGTCGTTCTCGAGCAGCGCGAGTCCCTCGGGCGAAAGGTTCAGACCCGGGTAGTTGTAGGCCGGGTTGACACCGTCGTACGTGTACGCGGGGATGACGTCGCCCCACTGCTCTCCGGCGTCCTTCATGGCCTGGAGCTCCGCGACGTCCGCCGGGATGTTGCCCAGATGGCCGTCGTGGCCGCTGCCGTCGTCCGGGTAACCCGCGGAAGCGATGTCGACGGTGATCTGCACGTACGGGTTATTGACCGAGTTCGTCGCGTGACAGATGGTCACCTTGTGACCGGTCGGTCGCACGGCGGAGGCCGTCGGCACCCCTAGCAACAGCGTCATCGCGAGACTCGCAACGACCGCAGAAAGCACGATTCGTGTCTTTCGCATACTTCTTTCCCCTTTCCCGCTCCGGTCTCGCCGGATCGTGTGCCCGAAGGTCGGTCACATTCGAAGGAGGAGGCTCGACACAGCGACGAGGTTGTCCCCCCAGGAAAGAGCAGACTACGCCACTAGTTCGTTCGCCGTAAACCCCCCCAGGGGCGAACATCCCCCATCTTGGTTAGTGCATGGGTTCCGTCTGGGGCCGGGCGAGCTGCCGCTTTCACGCGAAACGCGAGGTCGCGACGGTAAAGAGTCGGGATGCGCGGGTCCTGGGTCGTGTATCGTTCGGCGCGTGCGAAGGAATACTTCCCCCCTGCTCCTGGCACTGGCATTCGTCGTCTGCGCAGCGCTCGCCACGCTCGGCGCTGATCTCAGCGCGGTGGCGGCGTCGGACGAGGGCGGATCCCGCCGGGGCGCCCAGGGGATCGAGCTTCTCGATCACCTGATCTTCATCGTCCAGGAGAACCGCAGCTTCGATCACTATTTCGGGACCTTCCCCGGTGCCAAGGGCTTCCCTCGCGACCGGCGAGGGAGGATCGACGTATGCATCCCCGACCCGGTGCTCGGGCATTGCTCTCGGCCGTACCACACGAACAAGCAGTTCCAGGACGCCGGACCGCACTCACATCCGGCGGCCGTCAAAGACGTCAACGGCGGCAAGATGAACGGCTTCATCAAGGTCGCCTCGGCGCCTCGCACGTTCTGCGCGAACGCGCGACGTCGGTTCACCAAGCAGTGTCGCAAGTTCCTCGGACCAAAGAAACAGCCCGACGTGATGAGCTACATGACCTCCAAGCAGATCCCCAACTACTGGCGCTACGCGCGACAGTTCGTCCTGGAGGACCGCATGTTCGCGCCGACCGACTCCTGGACGCTCCCGGCGCACCTGTTCCTCGTGTCGGGCTGGTCGGCGTACTGCCCCGCGCCGAGGGACCCGATGTCGTGTCGGTCGAACATCGACCTCAAGAAAGACAGGGAGCAGTGGAACTACTTCGAGCCCCCGAAATACGGGTGGACCGACATCACCTGGCTCCTGCACGAGAACGGCGTCGAGTGGGGGTACTACGTCGGCGAAGGCACCTGCTGGCAGAACCCGTGCGAGGACAAGCCCGGACCGTGGGGACGCAGCCTTCCGGGCAAGAATCCGTTGCCGGGATTCGTCTCGGTCCGCCAGAGCGACCAGACAGATCGGGTCCTGCCGCATCAGGACTACCTCGACGCGGCGGCTGACGGCACGTTGCCGTCGGTGTCGTGGATCGTGCCGGGCAATCGGGTGAGCGAACACCCCGCCGGCCCGACCGGCGTCCGATCGGGCATGGCGCACGTCACCAGGATGGTCAACGCGGCGATGCAGGGTCCGGACTGGGAGTCGACGGCGATCTTCGTCACGTGGGACGACTGGGGTGGCTTCTACGATCACGTCGTTCCCCCCAGGGTCGACCGGAACGGCTACGGGCTGCGGGTGCCAGGCCTGGTGATCGGCCCGTACGCCAAGACGGGCGTGATCGATCATCAGACCCTGACCTTCGACGCGTACCTCAAGCTGATCGAGGATCGGTTCCTCGACGGCGAGCGGCTCGACCCCGAGACGATGTCCCGCCCCGATTCCCGGCCGACCGTGCGCGAGGAACTTCCCGGGCTCGGCGATCTCGCTCGCTCGTTCGACTTCACGCAGCCGCCCCGCCCACCATTGATCCTCGATCCGACGCCGTTCGACTCCTGAGCACCCGCCTGATTCCAGTTCCGGGCTCCCCAAAGGCCGAGTCAGGTTGCCTTCCAGATCGTGTGGTCCGGGGCGGGGTCTCCGTGTCCGGTCGTCCGCGTCAGCAAGCAGCCGGAGATCAGCAGTTCGAACAACTGGTGATCCTCGAAGCCCTCCGGCGGTCCGTCCAGTTCTCGCTCCTGACAGAACACGCCTTCGGCTCGCGTTCGAAGTTCCGCTACGTCGCGTGCGCGTGCGACACCGGTGAGGTAGACCGCATCCTCGTCGTCGTCCCGCGGGAACGAATGCAGCGCGTACCTGGTGTCGCGCACCAGATCTTGCCGCTTCGGCGACGGGACGATGAAGGCGAACAGACCCTCGTCCACGAGGACCGGACACATCGGGTGCACTCGCGGGCCGCCGTCGCCGCGCACGGTGGCGAGGAACCCGAGTCCGACCCCGAACTGATACAGCAGTGCCCGCGTCGCGCTCGCCAGGTCGGGACGCACCTGCGCGAACTCGCCCCACCGCACCGCCTGTTCGAGGACCACGACCACACCCCCTTTGTGGGAAGCCCCGACGATAGCGGGGTGGTGTCGTCGTTGCCGGCTACGCTGAGAGCTCGCCATTCGAGGAGGCACAACGTGGGTGTTCCGGCACGACTCGGTCTCGTCACGCTCGGGGTTCACGATCTCGAGAGGTCGGTCGCGTTCTACGATGCGCTGGGGTGGCAACGGTGCGCCTCGTCGATGGACGAGATCGTCTGGTTCCGGACCGCCGATGCCGCGGTTGGCCTGTTCGGCTACGACGAGCTTGCTGCCGATGCCCAGATCGAGAAACCCGGAAGAGGAACGTTCGGTGGCATCACCCTGGCGATCAATGTGGAGACCGAGGATGCCGTCGGTGAAGCGCTCGCCATCGCGGAAGCCGCGGGAGCATCGATCCTCAAGCCCGCTACGCCCGCCGTCTTCGGCATGTCGGGGTACTTCGCCGACCCCGACGGCTACCCCTGGGAAGTGGCATACAACCCTGCGTTCCCGCTGGACGAGCAGGGCCGACTTACGATCCCGTGACCGCGGCCGGCCCGTAGGTCATCGCGCCGCGCTCCCGGCGTGTCGGCGCGGCTCCCTAGGGTCGCTGCATGCGATCGATCAACCTGCTCCTGAACGACGGAACTCTTCTGCGTGCCCGCGTGGCCGTTACGCCCAGGGAACGCACGCGTGGGTTGCTCGGGTGGCGGCGGCTGGGTGACGACGAAGCGCTGTTGATCCCAGGCGCCCGGTCGATCCACACCTTCGGCATGCGGTTCCCGATCGTCGCCGCGTGGCTCGACGCCGATCATCGCGTCGTGGGCACTCGTAGGCTCGAACCGGGACGCATCGCGTGGGGCATGCGAGGAGCACGGCACGTACTCGAATGCGCGGACGGAACAACTATCGAACCGGGGCACGTGATCGAGGCGGCAGGCACCGACAGTTGGGTCCGCGAACCGGCGCCGTGAGAGCGTGGTGCCCACCGAGAGCAAGCGGGTGAAGAGAGCGCTACGGGAACAGCAGCTGCAACAACGCGCGGAGCCACAGAACACCCAAGAGCCCAGCGGCCACGATCGCGCCTGCGAGAGCCGCGGGAGCCCACGAGGGCAGCGCGACGGGGTGGCGGCGACCGCGTTCGGGCTCCAGCAATCCCAGGTATTCCAGCAGCGCTCGCATGGCCGCCTCATCGACAGGTCCGGCTGCGAGCTTGACCCGTCCGGAGCCCGTTTCGCGCGGGCGGGAGCATCCGGACCACGGGCTATACTCGTTCGGCTGCCTCCGGGGTCGGGGTCGGCGGAGCAGCTTTCCGCCCCTATCGTCTAGTGGCCTAGGATGTCGCCCTTTCAAGGCGGAGACACGGGTTCGAACCCCGTTGGGGGCACCGACAACCGAATACTTGCGGCTGTAGAGGAGTCCGGAGTCCTCATCGCCCTGTCAAGGCGAAGATCGCGGGATCGAAGCC
>JBBDWR010000006.1:0-6518 GCA_040902745.1 Actinomycetota bacterium
AAAAGGAGAAGGACGACGAGCCGGCGCCCGTCGCCGCGGTCGCGACCGGAGCGGCAGACAGCCTCCAGCTCTTCCTCGCCGACGTCGGCCGCCACAAGCTGTTGAACGCAGCGCAGGAGGTGCAGCTGGCGAAGCTGATCGAGCGCGGCGACGTCGTCGCCAAGCGCCAGATGATCGAGTCGAACCTCCGGCTCGTCGTCTCGATCGCCAAGGGCTACCGCGGCCTGGGCGTGCCGTTCCTCGACCTGATCCAGGAGGGGACGCTCGGCCTCAACCGCGCGGTCGAGAAGTTCGACTGGCGCCGCGGCTTCAAGTTCTCGACCTACGCGACCTGGTGGATCCGCCAGTCGGTGCAGCGCGCCGTCGCGAACCACGCCAGAACGATCCGCGTGCCCGTCCACGTCGTCGAGCGGCAGCAGAAGCTGTCCCGCGCGGCGCGCCGGCTCGAGGTCGAGCTGGGCCGCGAGGCGACGAAGGAAGAGCTCGCGGAGGCGACCGGCCTGCCGCTCCAGCACGTCGACGAGGCGCTCGGCGCCGCCCACGCGTCCGTCTCCCTGAACCAGACGGTCGGCGCGGACGACGAGGGCGAGCTGGGCGACCTGTTCGCCGACCGCGAGGCCGCCGACCCGTTCGACGAGGCGGAGGAGTCGCTGCGCAAGCAGGGCGTCCGCCGCGCGCTGGACGCGCTCCCGGAGCGCGAGCGGCGCATCCTCGAGCTGCGCTTCGGCTTCGAGGGCGAGCCCTGGACGCTCGAGGCGATCGGGCACGAGCTCGACCTGACGCGCGAGCGCGTCCGCCAGCTCGAGGGCCAGGCGCTCTCGCGGCTCGCCGCGCTGCGCGATCTCGCCAGCCTCGCGGCCTAAAAGCTCGACGGGCGGCCGGGCGGCGAAGCCGCCCCTTCAGGGGTGTTAGCGCGAAAGGGGATCCGCTCGGCGGATCCCCTTTCTTGCGCAGAAAACGTGATTTACTGCCGCTGAACCCGGGGGTGCCGGATCGAAAGGAGACATCTTGAAAATGAAGTGGCATAGGCTTTTGCCGTTGCTTGTCGTGGCGATGCTCGCCTTCGCCGCAGGCTGCGGCGGCGACGACGACGAAACGACCGGCGGGACGACGGCCGCCGAAGAGACAACAGAGGCGGCGGGCGGCGGGACGCTCGTCTTCGCGGGCGCGTCCGACCCGGTCGTGCTCGACGGCGCGCTCGTCTCGGACGGCGAGTCGATCCGCGTGATCACGCAGATCTTCGAGACGCTCGTCGCGCTCAAGCCCGGCACGACCGAGCCCGAGCCCGGCCTCGCGACCGAATGGTCGGCGAACGACGACGGCACGGTCTGGACGTTCAAGATCCGAGAGGGCGTCACGTTCCACGACGGCGAGCCGCTGAACGCGGAGGCCGTCTGCTTCAACTTCGACCGCTGGTACAACTTCTCCGGTCCGCTCCAGAACCCGAGCGCGACCTACTACTGGCAGGTCGTCTTCGGCGGCTTCGCGACCTACAACAAGGACAGCGGCGCCCCCGAGGAGAGCCTCTACAAGAGCTGCGAGGCCACTGACGAGTCGACGGCGGTGCTGACGCTGACCAAGCCGTCGGCGACCTTCATCCCGGCGCTCTCGCAGCAGGCGTTCTCGATCGCCAGCCCGAAGGCGCTGCAGGAGTTCAAGGCGGACGAGGGCACGGTCGACGAGGACGGCGTCTTCAGCCCGGGCGGAACGTTCGGCACCGAGCAGCCGATCGGCACGGGCGCGTTCAAGTTCGTGTCGTGGGTGCGCAACGACCGGCTCACGCTCGAGCGAAACGACGACTACTGGGGCGAGAAGGCGAAGGTCGACACGCTCATCATCCGGCCGATCGCCGACAACGCGGCGCGGCTCCAGGCGCTGCAGACCGGCGAGATCCAGGGGTATGACCTGGTCGAGCCGCAGGACATCGAGACGATCAAGGGCGACGCGACCCTGCAGATCATCGACCGGCCCGCCTTCAACGTCGCCTACGTGGGCTTCAACACGGCGCTGAAGCCGCTGGACGACCCGAAGGTGCGCCAGGCGATCGCATACGGCCTCGACCGCCAGTCGGTCGTGGACAACTTCTACTCGGGCCGGGCCGTCGTGGCGACGCAGTTCATGCCACCGGAGGTCGTCGGCTACGCGGACGACGTGCCGACCTACGAGTACGACCCGGAGAAGGCGAAGCAGCTCCTCACCGAGGCGGGCTTGACGTTGCCGGTGCCGATCGAGTTCTGGTATCCGACCGATGTCTCTCGTCCGTACATGCCGGATCCGAAGCGGAACTTCGAGGCCTTCGCCGCGAGCCTGAACAACTCGGGCTTCAAGGTGACGGCGAAGAGCGCTCCGTGGAACCCGGATTACCTGGGCCAGGTCAGCGAAGGGACGACGCAGCTGTACCTGCTCGGCTGGACGGGTGACTATGGCGATGCGGACAACTTCATCGGCACGTTCTTCCAGAGCCCGCAGAAGGCCTGGGGGACGACGACGAACCCGATGACGGAGATCCAGAAGCTGCTCGACGACGCCGAGATCGAGACGGACGAAGGCGAGCGGGAGACGCTGTACCAGGAGGCCAACCGGCAGCTCATGACGTACTTGCCGGGCGTCCCCTACGCGCACTCCCAGCCTGCCCTCGCCTTCTCGTCGAAGGTGCAGGGCTACGTGGCGAGCCCGACGACGAACGAGTCGTTCGCGACCGTCACGATCGAGGAATAGGAGGAAGCTAAGGTCCGGCGGGCGACATGCTGCGTTTCGTCGTCCGCCGGCTCCTCCTCCTCGTCCCGATCCTGATCGGGCTCTCGATCCTCGTCTTCCTCTGGATCAGGGCTCTTCCCGGGACTCCCGCGACCGCTCTGCTCGGCGAGCGCGCCACGCCCGCGGCGGTCGCAGCCGTCCGTGAGCAGTACGGGCTCGACGACCCAGTCCACGAGCAGTACTACGCCTACGTGAAGACGCTCTCCCGCCTCGACTTCGGCGACTCGATCACGACGCGGCGCCCGGTGCTGGAGGAGTTCCAGCAGCGCTTCCCGGCGACGATCGAGCTCGCGCTCGCGGCGATGCTGTTCTCGATCCTGCTCGGGATTCCCCTCGGCTTTCTGGCCGCGAAGCGCCACGGCGGGGTGCTCGACCACTTGAGCCTCGTCGGCTCGCTGCTCGGCATCTCGATCCCGATCTTCTTCCTCGCGATCGTGCTCAAGTACGTCTTCGCGGTGAAGCTCGGGCTCTTACCCACGGTCGGGCGGATGAGCGTCCTGATCACGATCGAGCACCCGACCAACTTCTACGTTCTCGACTCGCTCTTGGCAGGCGATCTGGAAGCGCTGTGGGACGTGCTCAAGCATCTGATCCTGCCGGCCGTGGCACTCGGCTCGATCCCGCTCGCGATCATCGCCCGGATCACCCGTGCGGCCGTGCTCGACGTGCAGAACGAGGACTACGTGCGCACCGCGCGCGCGAAGGGCCTCTCGCCGTCGATCGTCGACCGCCGTCACGTGCTCCGAAACGCGCTGCTGCCGATCACGACGATCATCGGCTTGCAGACGGGCCTGCTGCTCTCGGGGGCGGTGCTGACCGAGAGCGTGTTCGCCTACCCGGGGATCGGTACCTGGCTGCTGGAGGCGATCGAGGCGCGCAACTATCCTGTGCTCCAGGGCGGGATCCTCTTCGTCGCGATCGTCTTCGTACTCGTGAACCTGCTCGTGGACATCTCCTACGCGTTCCTCAACCCACGGATCCGGCTGTCGTGAGCATCGCGGAACTCGAGGCGCGCGAGCTCCAGCTCGAGCCGGGAGGCGGTGGGCTCTGGAGCGACGCGTGGCGGCGGTTGCGGGCGAACCCGGGCGCGATCGTCGGCTTCGTCCTCGTCGGCCTCTTCGTGGTTGTGGCCCTCTTCGCGCCGCTGATCGCGCCGGAGGACCCGCGCACGGGCGACCTGTCACGGCTCGCCGGCCGCTGCTGCCCCGGCCCCTCGGCCGAGCACTGGTTCGGGGTCGACCAGCAGGGCCGCGACGAGCTCTCACGGATCATCTACGGGGCCCGCTTCTCGCTCCTGATCGGCGTCGTCTCGGTCGCGGTCGGCCTCTCGATCGGGATGATCCTGGGCTCGATCGCCGGCTACGTCGGCGGCGTCCTCGACTCGCTGATCATGCGCCTGATGGACGTGATGCTGTCGATCCCGGGCTTCCTGCTCGCGATCGGGATCGTGGCGATGCTCGGCCCCGGCCTCTTCCAGATCATGATCGCGGTCGGGGCGACTCAGATCCCGATCTTCGCGCGACTGCTGCGGGGCTCGATCCTCGCGCAACGAGAGAACGACTTCGTGCTCGCGGCGCGCTCGATCGGCGTGCCGCGCCGGACGATCCTCGCCTCGCACATCCTCCCGAACGCGATCTCCCCGGTGATCGTGCAGGGGACGCTCGCGCTCGCAACCGCGATCATCGACGTCGCCGGGCTCGGCTACGTGGGGCTCGGCCCTCAGGACCCCTCGACGCCCGAGTGGGGAACGATGCTCACCGACACGACGCGCTACCTCCAGACCGCCCCGCACCTCGCGATCATCCCCGGGATCGCGATCGTGATCAGCGTGCTCGGCTTCAACCTGATCGGAGACGGGCTGCGAGAGGCGCTCGACCCCAAACTGCGCGGTCGTGGCTAGAGAGCCCCTCCTCACCGTCGACGACCTGCACGTCCGCTTCGGCACCGAGCGCGGGCTCGTGTACGCGGTCAACGGCGTCTCCTTCGACATCGCTCCGGGCGAGACGCTCGGGATCGTCGGCGAGTCGGGTTGCGGCAAGAGCGTCACCTCGCTCGCGATCCTGGGGATCCTCGGCCGGAACGCCCGGGTGACGAGCGGCACCGCGACCTTCGGAGGCCGCGACCTGCTCAAGCTGAAGGACGAGCAGCTGCGCACGATCCGCGGCCGCGAGATCGCGATGATCTTCCAGGATCCGATGACGTCCCTCAACCCGGTGCTGACGATCGGGCGGCAGATCCGGGAGGCGCTCGAGACGCACTTCGGGATGAACCGCGAGCAGGCCGACGCGCGCGCGGTCGAGCTGCTCGACCAGGTCGGGATCCCGAGCGCGAAGAACCGCCTCAAGGACTACCCGCACCAGTTCTCGGGCGGGATGCGGCAGCGGGCGATGATCGCGATGGCGCTCGCCTGCGAGCCGAAGCTCCTGATCGCGGACGAGCCGACGACCGCGCTCGACGTGACGATCCAGGCGCAGATCCTCGAGCTCCTGCGGACCCTCGTCGCCGAGCGCGACACGGCCCTCATCCTGATCACGCACGACCTCGGCGTCGTCGCCGGAATGTGCGAGCGCGTCAGCGTCATGTACGCCGGCATGTTCGTGGAGACCGGCAGCGCCTCGCGCCTCTTCGCGCAACCGCGGCACCCGTACACGCTCGGGCTGCTCCAGAGCGTGCCCCGGCTCGACGCGGGACGCCGCCAGCAGCTGCAGCCGATTCCGGGCGCACCGCGCAACATGTTGAGCGCGCCCTCCGAGTGCCCCTTCGCGCCGCGCTGCCGCTACGAGGTCGAGCAGTCGCGCCAGGAGGTGCCGCCGCTCGAGGAGCTCGAGCCCGGCCACCACGTCCGCTGCTTCAACCCGGTGCCCGCGGACGAGTGGCAGCGCACGCGGTTGGGAGGTGCGGCGTGACGGGAAACGGGGGTGATCCCCTCGTCGAGGTCGAGGACCTTCGCGTCTGGTTCCCGATCCGGAGCGGCCTAGTCATGGACCGTCACGTCGGCGACGTGAAGGCCGTCGACGGGGTCACGCTGACAATCGAGCGCGGTGAGACGCTCGGGCTCGTCGGCGAGTCGGGCTGCGGCAAGTCGACCGTCGGGCGGGCGCTGCTTCGCCTCTACGACCCGACCGGCGGCAGGATCGTCTTCGACGGCACGGACATCACGCACCTGAGCGAGAGCGAGCTGCGGCCGCTGCGCAAGCGGATGCAGATGATCTTCCAGGACCCGTACGCGTCGCTCAACCCGCGGCACTCGGTCGGCCGCATGGTCGGCGAGCCGCTGCGGGTGCACGGACGCGGCGGCAAGGGGCTCGGCAACAAGGTGCGCGAGCTCCTGCAGGCCGTCGGGCTACCCGCCGACGCGGCGACGCGCTACCCGCACGAGTTCTCCGGCGGCCAGCGGCAGCGAATCGGTCTCGCTCGCGCGCTGGCGCTCAATCCGGACTTCCTCGTCTGCGACGAGCCGGTGTCGGCGCTCGACGTCTCGATCCAGGCGCAGATCGTCAACCTGATGGAGCAGCTTCAGCACGACTTCGAGCTCACCTACCTCTTCATCGCGCACGACCTCGCCGTCGTTCGCCACATCTCCGACCGGATCGCGGTCATGTACCTGGGCCAGATCATGGAGCTCTCGCCCGCCGACGACCTCTACGACAACCCGTTGCACCCGTACACGATCTCGCTGCTCTCGGCGATCCCGATTCCCGACCCGGAGATCGAGCGCAGCCGCACCTCGATCCTGCTCCAGGGCGACCTGCCGAGCCCCG
>JBBDWR010000007.1:0-39730 GCA_040902745.1 Actinomycetota bacterium
CATCGTGCCGATGTTGACGTGCGGCTTGGTGCGCTCGAACTTCTGCTTGGACATGGCTCTGGCTTCCTCTCTTATTCCCCGCGGACCCGGGCGACGATCTCGTCGGCGATGCTCTTGGGCACTTCGGCGTAGGACTTCAACTGCATCGGGGAGTGCGAAGCGCGCCCCTGGGTACGGGAGCGCAAGTCGGTCGCGTAGCCGAACAGCTCCGCGAGCGGAACGACGACCTTGATCGACTTCTGACCGCTGCGCTCGTCGATCTCCTCGACGCGTCCCCGGCGGGCGGTCACGTCGCCCATCACGTCGCCCATGAAGTCTTCCGGCGTGATCACGTCGAAGGCCATCACAGGCTCCAGCAGGACCGGATCGGCGCGCTTGGCCGCCTCTTTCAACGCCATCGACCCGGCGATCTTGAACGCCATCTCCGAGGAGTCGACGTCGTGGTAGCTGCCGTCGATCAACGTGGCGCGGACGTCGACGAGCGGGTAGCCGGCGAGGATGCCGCCCTCGGCCGCTTCCTGGATGCCGGCGTCGACCGGTCCGATGTACTCCCGAGGGATCGATCCTCCGCGGATCTTGTCGATGAACTCGTATCCGCCGCCCTCGCCCGTGGGCTCCAGGTCGATGTAGACATGGCCGAACTGCCCGCGACCACCGGTCTGGCGCACGAATCGCGCCTCGACCTTGTGCACGGTCTTGCGGATCGTCTCGCGGTAGGCGACCTGCGGCTTGCCGACGTTGGCGTCGACGCTGAACTCGCGCTTGAGGCGGTCGACGATGATGTCGAGGTGGAGCTCGCCCATGCCGGAGATGACGGTTTGGCCGGTCTCGTCGTCGAACTTCACGACGAAGGTGGGGTCCTCGTCCGACAGCTTGGCCAGTCCCGCGCCGAGCTTGTCCTGGTCGGCCTTCGTCTTGGGCTCCACGGCTACCGAGATCACGGGCGTGGGGAAGCTGATCGCCTCGAGCACGACCGGCTCGGCCGGGTCGCAGATCGTGTCGCCGGTGGTCGCGTGCTTGAGACCGACGACCGCGACGATGTCGCCCGTGAAAGCGGCATCCATGTCCTCGCGGTGGTTCGCGTGCATCTGCAGGATGCGACCGATGCGCTCTTTGCGGTCCTTGGAGGAGTTGGTCACGTGCGAACCCGCACGCAGCACGCCGGAGTACACACGCATGTAGGTGAGGCGCCCGACGTACGGGTCGGACATGATCTTGAACGCGAGCGAGGCGAACGGCTCGTCGTCGGACGGCTTGCGGATCAGCTCGTGCTCCGGGCCGTTAGGACGGTGCCCCACGACCGGCTCGACGTCGGTGGGCGCCGGCAGGTAGTGCACGATCGCGTCGAGCAGCAGCTGAACGCCCTTGTTCTTGAACGCGGAGCCGCACAGCACCGGAACGCCGTGGCCCTCGAGGGTCGCCTTGCGGATCGCTGCGCGCAGCTCGTCGCGCGTCGGCTCCTGCTCCTCGACGAACTTCTCCATCAACGCCTCGTCGTGCTCGGCCAGCTTCTCGAACAAGGTGTGGCGGTCGGCCTTGGCGCGCTCCAGGTACTCGTCGGGGATCGGGACGTCTTTCCAGTCCTCCCCCATCTCGCCTTCCCAGTAGTGGGCGTTGAAGTCGACGAGGTCGATCACGCCGTGGAAATCGGCTTCGGTGCCCCAAGGGATGTGCAGCACGAGCGGGTTGGCGGCGAGCCGGTCGACGATCATGTCGACGGTGCGCTCGAAGTTGGCGCCGGTGCGGTCCATCTTGTTGACGAAGCAGATGCGCGGGACGTCGTAGGTGTCCGCCTGGCGCCACACCGTCTCGGACTGCGGCTCGACCCCGGCGACGGCGTCGAAGACCGCGACCGCACCGTCGAGGACCCGCAGGGACCGCTCGACTTCGACCGTGAAGTCGACGTGGCCGGGCGTGTCGATGATGTTGATCCAGTGGTCCTTCCACGTGCACGTGGTGGCCGCGGAGGTGATCGTGATGCCGCGCTCGCGCTCTTGGACCATCCAGTCCATGGCTGCGGTGCCCTCGTGGACCTCACCGATCTTGTAGGCCTTGCCGGTGTAGTAGAGGATGCGCTCGGTCGTGGTGGTCTTGCCCGCGTCGATGTGGGCCATGATCCCGATGTTGCGGGTCAGGGCGAGCGGGAACTCCCGGATAACCAGGCCCTTGCCGGCCCCTCCGGTCTGCTTGCCTTTGACCTGCTCTGCAGCTTCAGCCACGTGCATCTTCTCCGCCGGCTCGGCCATCTACCGAGCCCTCCAGTAGAACGCCGGGCCCCGAAGGACCCGGCCCGTGTCGCGTGTTCGGATTACCACCGGTAGTGCGCGAACGCCTTGTTCGCCTCGGCCATCTTGTGCATGTCCTCGCGGCGCTTAACCGAGGCACCCTGGCCCTGCGAGGCGTCCATGATCTCGGCGACGAGCCGATCCGACATCGAGTTCTCCCGCCGCGCTCGCGCGAAGTTGACGAGCCAACGCAGCGCGAGCGTGTTGCCGCGGCTCGGACGTACTTCGACCGGGACCTGGTAGTTAGCACCGCCGACGCGCCGAGAACGCACCTCGAGCATCGGACGGACGTTCTCTACCGCCTTCTTGAGCGTGATCACGGGATCGTTGGCCGTACGCTCGCTGATCTGCTCGAGCGCCTTGTACACGATGCGCTCGGCGGTGTTCTTCTTACCGTCGAGCAGCACCTTGTTGATCAATTGCGTGACCAGCGGGTTCTGGTAGACCGGATCGGGAGCGGTCTCACGATGGAAGGCGGGGCCACGACGGGGCATCGGTTACTCGCCGCCCTCTCGCTTGGTGCCGTATCTCGAGCGGGCCTGCTTGCGGCCCTTCACGCTGGCGGTGTCGAGTGCTCCACGGACGATCTTGTAGCGAACGCCCGGCATGTCCTTCACGCGGCCTCCGCGGACGAGGACGATCGAGTGTTCCTGCAGGTTGTGCCCCTCACCCGGGATGTACGCGGTGACCTCGATCCCCGAGCTGAGGCGTACTCGCGCAACCTTGCGCAGCGCAGAGTTCGGCTTCTTCGGGGTCATCGTGTACACGCGCGTACAGACCCCGCGACGCTGCGGAGAGTTCTTGAGGGCGGGCGCCTTTGTCTTCTTGGGCGGACGCTCTCGACCCTTGCGTACCAACTGTTGGATCGTGGGCATAGCTCTTCCGTCTGTCGGCGGTGCCGTTACAGGGCCTTCCGAACGAGAAGCCGGGACCGTGCGGGCCCGGCTTCCAGGGACGACGACGTGCGTTCGCAGCGCGCGATACGTCCCTTGGGAACCCCCTCGGACTAAAAACTCAGATCCGCGAACCACCTGCTGGCTCGCGAGGCGCAATCGCCAAGGCTACTAGGCACGGAACCCGACCGTCAAACGGAAGGTGCAGGTCGCAAGGCGGATTCGCCCTGTATCCCGTGTCTGGGGTAGGGTACCCGGCCGATGGGACGATGCGCCGTTGTGCTGACCCTCGTGCTCGGACTAGCCCTGCCTGCGCTCCCCGCCCGGGCGGCGGATCCGGAGACCCGGCTCCGACGCATGATCAACGAGGAACGTGTCCGCAGGGACCTCGTTCCGCTCAAGGGCGCCCGTAAGGCCGATCGGCTGGCCGAGAGCCACAGTCGCAAGATGGCTCGCGCGGGAACCGTTTCGTCATCGCGCAACGTCGAGCGCGCCCTGCGCAGGCGCGGCTACCGCTTCTCCTCCTGGGGGGAGAACGTCGGTTGCCGGCAGACCCTCCGCGCGATGCACCGATCGTTCATGCACCGGCAGGCGTCGCGTCGCAACATCCTGTTGCGCAGGTTCCGTCGGGTGGGGATCGGTGTCGTGGTCACCGAGCGCGATCCCCGGGTCTGCAACGGCGCGACCGTGTGGGTCACGCAGATCTTCTTCGGGTAGCGTCGCGGTCGTGCCCCACGCTTCCTCCGATCTTCGCGCCCTGCGCTCCCTGGCCGAGCGCGCCGCCCGGCGAGGTGGCGAGGTCGTGCGAAGCGGTGCGTCCGAGCGGGCGGCCGAGCAGAAGGGCACGGGCGACTACGTCACGGAGGTCGACCGGGCATCCGAGCGCGCGATCCTCTCGTTGCTCGGGGCCGAGACGCCCGACATCGCAGTGCTCGCCGAGGAGCAGACCGGCACGGGTCTGGACGGCGAGGATCGCTACTGGGTCGTCGACCCGTTGGACGGCACAACGAACTTCGTGCACGGCTTCCCCTTGGTCGGGGTATCCGTCGCGCTGGTAGACGAAGGTCGGCCGACCGTCGGAGCGATCCACGCGCCTTTCTTGGACGAGACGTGGGTGGCGGCGCGCGGCGAGGGAGCGTTCGCGTTGCGGGATGGAACCGAACCGAGCCGCATGCGCGTGTCGAGCCGCTCGCCGAGCCAGGCGGTCGTGGGAACCGGATTCCCTTTCCGGCGCAAAGACCGCCTCGCCGAATACCTGCAGGTGTTCCGCTGGGCGTTGGAGCGGTTCGAGGATCTGCGCCGCCCCGGCGCGGCCGCGCTGGATCTCGCGTGGGTGGCGGCGGGCGTGTTCGACGGGTTCTTCGAGCTGGCGCTCTCGCCGTGGGACGTCGCGGCCGGAGGCTTGCTGATCGAGGAGGCCGGTGGCCTGGTGACCGACTGGTCCGGCGGCGACGGCTGGCTGCGTGGCGACATCCTTGCCGGATCGCCCGCGGTGCACGACGAACTGCTGCAGCTGACCCAGGACTAGCGGTCACGCATCATGCGTCCCATTCCCACGCCGCAGCCGAGGGACGTCCCCTCAGCCGTTCGATCGACCGGATGTAGGACCGCAACAGGTGCAGGAACGGCATACGGCGCTCGTCTCCGAACGGCTGGGTGAGCATCCGCTCGAACGAGACGATCGTCCGGTCGGCCCTCTGGAACGCGTCGGATCCTGCATCGGTGATCTGCACGACGTAGGCTCCCCTGCCGTCGAACGTGCGGTGCCGTCGAACGAGGCCGAGTGCTTCGAGTCGCCGGATCGTCGCGTGCATCGATTGGCGGGTCACACCGCTCGCGAACGCGAGGTCGGTCGGGGGACGCTCCGGGCCGACGGCGAGATCGTGCAGGACGAGGAACTGGACGATCGTCAGTCCGACCGGCCGGAGCGCCTCACGGACGAGCCCTTCGTTGGCCCGTGCGGCGTGGTGGACCAGCCACGTGAGTCGCTGGTCCTGCCGTCGGAGGTCGAGCTCGTCGTCGAGGTAGTCGGGATCGGGGTCGGGGTCGGGGTCGGGCACGACGGTGGTCCTCCTCACCTCATGCCGCCTCGCGCGTCAACGCGTTGACGACTTAGGGGAGAGCCATTGCGGCGCTGTCCCGTCAGTGTGTTTACGAGAATCTCGTCAGCACACTGACGCCTGTGGCCCGCGAGACCGCAGGAATGTCTCGTCAACCAACTGACGAGACCCTCGGACCTGTGCAATCGCTGTGCAATCGCTGTGCAGTCGCTGTAAGGATCGCACGCCCTGCCGACACGAAGGCGGCGCGCACACCTCTCGGCATGCGCGCCGCGCGTGCGCTAGGAGCTTTCGCTCGTGGTTTCCGCCGGAACCTTCGCGGGGCCGCCCAGCAACTGCTCGGCCTCCTCGCGCGTGATCGAACCGACCGCACCCACGGGCGCCTGCTCGCCGTCGACGGCGGCCATCTCGGCCAGCTCCTTCTGACGCGCGAGCCAGTGCTCGGGGATCGCTTCGGGGTCGATCTTCACCTGGATGTTCCGGTAGCGGCTCATGCCGGTGCCGGCCGGGATCAGCTTGCCGATGATCACGTTCTCTTTGAGACCGAGCAGCGGGTCCGACTTGGCGCTGATCGCCGCGTCGGTGAGCACCCGCGTGGTCTCCTGGAACGACGCCGCCGCGAGCCACGAGTCGGTGGCCAGTGACGCCTTCGTGATCCCGAGCAGCATCGGCCGCGCGGACGCCGGCGTCTTGCCGTCGTCGACCAGCGCAGCGTTGTTCTCCTCGAAGCGGCGGCGATCCACCATGTCGCCCGGCAGGGACTCCGAGTCCCCGGGCTCGATGATGTGCACCTTCCGCAACATCTGGCGGACGATCAGCTCGATGTGCTTGTCGTGGATCGTGACTCCCTGCGACCGGTACACCTGCTGGACCTCGTCCACCAGGTGGATCTGCAGCGCCTGCACACCCTCGACACGCAGCTTCTCGTGCGGGTTCACCGAACCCTCGATCAGCTGCTGACCGACCTCGACCTCGTCGCCGTCGTTGACCAGCAGCCGCGCCCGGAACGACACGGCGTACTGCACCTGCTCGCCGTCGTCGGACGTGACCGTGATCTTGCGGACCTTCTTCTCGTCGTCGTCCTCGAGCAACACCTTGCCCGAGAGCTCGGTGATCTGCGCCTCACCCTTGGGCTTACGGGCCTCGAACAGCTCAACGACGCGCGGCAGGCCGTGGGTGATGTCCTCTCCCGCGACGCCACCGGTGTGGAACGTACGCATCGTCAGCTGGGTGCCCGGCTCGCCGATCGACTGGGCGGCGATGATGCCGACCGCCTCACCGATCTCGACCAGACGCCCGGTGGCCAGGTTGCGGCCGTAACAGGCCTGGCACACGCCGACCTCGGCCTCGCATGTGGTGACCGAGCGGCACGAGACCTCGTCGACGCCGGCCTCGGCAAGCGTCTCCATGACCTCGTCGTCGATCTCCACGCCCGCATCGGCGACCTTGGTGCGACCGACCTTGACCGGCTCGGCCAGCACGCGACCGTAGATCGAGGTCTCGAGCTGTCCGGCGCGGACGCGGGTTCCGTCGGGGCGCTCGACCGAGATCGTCACGGGGATGCCCCGGTCGGATCCGCAGTCCTCCTCGCGGATGATCAGCTCCTGCGACACGTCGACCAGGCGGCGCGTCAGGTAGCCGGAGTCGGCGGTGCGCAACGCCGTGTCGGCAAGTCCCTTGCGCGCACCGTGTGTGGAGATGAAGTACTCCAACACGGTGAGGCCCTCGCGGAAGTTCGCCTTGATCGGGCGGGGGATGATCTCACCCTTGGGGTTGGCGACGAGACCACGCATACCCGCCAGCTGACGGATCTGCATGATGTTCCCTCGGGCGCCGGAGTTGGCCATCATGTAGATCGGGTTCGTCTTGGAGAACCCGGCCTCCATGGCGTCCTTGACCTCGTCGGTGGCCTGCGTCCAGATCTCGATCAGTTCCTGACGACGCTCGTCGTCGGTGATGATGCCCTTGCGGTACTGCGTCTCGACCTTGGCGGCCTTTTTCTCCTGCTCGTCCAGGATCGAACGCTTCTCCGGGGGCGTCGTGACGTCCTCGATGCCGATCGTCACACCGGCGCGCGTCGCGTAGTGGAACCCGAGGTTCTTCAGGTTGTCGAGGATCTCCTCGGTGATCGCGCGGTCGTAGCTGCGCACGCACTCGTCGACGTAGCGCTGCACGTCACCCTTGAGCACGTGCAGGTTCTTGAACTCGAACGTGTCGGGGAACGCCCCGTTGAACAGGACGCGTCCGACCGTCGTCTCGATCAACGGCGTGCGACCCGTCGCGGGGTCGAACCCCTCCGGCAGCATGTCGTCGGGGAGCACCTTGCCGGGCAGCCGGACCCTGATCGTGTCGTGCAGTCCCACCGTGCGGGTGTCGAGCGCCATCATCGCCTCGTCGACCGACCCGTAGCGCGGGATGTCCTCGATCTTGGCGGGACGCTCGCCGTCGATCGTCAGGTAGTAGATCCCGAGCACCATGTCCTGGGTCGGGGTCGCTATCGGACGGCCGTGCGCCGGCGACAGGATGTTGTTGGTCGAAAGCATCAGGATGCGGGCCTCGGCCTGCGCCTCGGCCGACAGCGGCACGTGCACCGCCATCTGGTCGCCGTCGAAGTCCGCGTTGAACGCGGTGCACACGAGCGGGTGGATCTGGATCGCCTTGCCCTCGACCAGCACCGGCTCGAACGCCTGGATGCCGAGCCGGTGCAGCGTGGGCGCGCGGTTCAGCATCACCGGGTGCTCACGGATCACGTCTTCGAGAACGTCCCAGACCTGCGGACGCGCACGCTCCACCATGCGCTTGGCGCTCTTGATGTTCTGCGCGAGCGCCTGATCGACGAGCCGCTTCATCACGAAGGGCTTGAACAGCTCGAGCGCCATCTGCTTGGGCAGTCCGCACTGGTGCAGACGCAGCTCCGGACCGACGACGATCACCGAACGACCGGAGTAGTCCACGCGCTTGCCGAGCAAATTCTGACGGAACCGGCCCTGCTTGCCCTTGAGCATGTCGGAAAGGGACTTCAACGGACGGTTGCCCGGCCCGGTGACGGGACGGCCTCGACGACCGTTGTCGAACAGTGCGTCCACGGCCTCCTGCAGCATCCGCTTCTCGTTGTTCACGATGATCTCGGGCGCCTGCAGGTCGAGCAACCGCTTGAGCCGGTTGTTGCGGTTGATCACGCGGCGGTAGAGGTCGTTGAGGTCCGACGTCGCGAAGCGGCCACCATCGAGCTGCACCATCGGGCGCAGGTCCGGCGGGATAACCGGGACGGCGTCGAGCACCATGCCGAGCGGTGTGTTCTTGTTCTCGGTGAAGTTGGACACGACCTTCAGGCGCTTGATCGCCTTGAGGCGACGGGTTCCTTTCGCGGTCTCGATCTGGTCGCGGAGGAAGTT
Source organism: Actinomycetota bacterium (assembly GCA_040902745.1). Classification (GTDB taxonomy): domain Bacteria; phylum Actinomycetota; class UBA4738; order UBA4738; family HRBIN12; genus JBBDWR01. Next base: position 8,634 of record JBBDWR010000007.1, read on the forward strand.
GGCCTCGCCCTCGAGGTCGAGATCGGAGAGCAGCCGCTTGATCGCCTCTGCGCCCATGCCACCGTAGAAGTAGTCGCCGAACCGCTCGCGCAACGACCGGTACACCGCGTCGTCAGCCACGAGCTGCTTGACCGACAGCCCCTTGAAGGCGGCGAGGGCCTCGTCGAGATGGTCGGTGTCGCGCTTGGAGGCTTCGGTGATGCGGTCGACGTCGCGCTGGGCCTCGCGCTTGGCCGCCGACAGCTGCGCGCCCTTGGCCTTTTCGGCCTCGAGCTCGTGGAGGCGCTCCTCCAGCTCGTTGAGGCGCTGCTTGATCTGCTCGTCGCGGTCGGTGTCGATCTCCTTCTTCTCTGCCTCGAATTCGTTCTCGATCTCGGGCAGATCCTTGTGGCGGCGGTCGTCGTCGATCCGCGTGACCACGTAGGCGGCGAAGTAGATGATGCGCTCGAGGTCCTTGGGTGCCAGGTCGAGCAGATAGCCCAGGCGCGAAGGAACGCCCTTGAAGTACCAGATGTGGGTGACGGGAGCGGCCAGCTCGATGTGGCCCATCCGGTCGCGACGGACCTTGCTGCGCGTGATCTCCACGCCGCATCGCTCACAGATGATGCCCTTGAAGCGGACGCGCTTGTACTTGCCGCAATGGCACTCCCAGTCGCGGGTCGGACCGAAGATCCGCTCGCAGAACAGGCCGTCCTTCTCCGGCTTGAGCGTGCGGTAGTTGATCGTCTCGGGCTTTTTGACCTCACCGTTGGACCACGCGCGGATCTGATCCGCCGTGGCCAATCCGATTCGCAGCTCGTCGAAGTAGTTGACGTCGAGCACCACTTAAGCGTTCGCCTCCTCGAGACCCTCGCAACCCTGCACCTGGAACAACCTGTCGCTATTCCCGCTAATCAAAGTCGGCCCCCGCCGGCTCGCGCCGGCTCAGGTCGATACCCAGCTCTTCCGCGGCACGGAAGACGTCCTCGTCGGTCTCACGCAGCTCGATCTCCTCGCCGGCCGCCGAGCGGACCTCGACGTTGAGGCAGAGGGACTGCATCTCCTTGATCAGGACCTTGAAGGACTCGGGGATCCCCGGTTCGGGGATGTTCTCTCCCTTGACGATCGCCTCGTAGACCTTGACCCGGCCCAGGACGTCGTCGGACTTGATCGTCAGCAGCTCCTGCAGCGCGTAGGCCGCGCCGTACGCCTCGAGCGCCCAGACCTCCATCTCGCCGAACCGCTGACCGCCGAACTGGGCCTTACCGCCCAACGGCTGCTGCGTGATCATCGAGTACGGACCGGTCGAACGGGCGTGGATCTTGTCGTCGACCAAGTGGAGCAGCTTGAGGATGTAGGCGACGCCGACCGTGACCTGCTCCTCGAACGGCTGTCCGGAGCGGCCGTCGAACAACTTGGCCTTGCCGACGTCGTCCACCAGCCGGACACCGTCGCGGTTGGGGTGCGCCGAGCGGATCGCATCGAGGATCTCGTCCTCGCGCGCGCCGTCGAACACGGGAGACGCGATGTGCGTGCGCTCCCCGTAGTCCACGCCGTCCTTGGAGAACCCGACGAGTCCGGCCCACGCGAGATGCGCCTCGAGTACCTGCCCGAGGTTCATCCGCGACGGGACGCCGAGCGGGTTGAGGATGATGTCGACCGGCGTGCCGTCGGCGAGGAAGGGCATGTCCTCTTCGGGAAGGATCGTCGAGATGACGCCCTTGTTGCCGTGTCGGCCGGCCAGCTTGTCTCCGTCGGAGATCTTGCGCTTCTGCGCGACGTAGACGCGGACCAGCTGGTTGACACCGGGGGGCAGCTCGTCGCCATCGTCGCGCGCGAACACGCGGACGCCGATCACCTTGCCTTGCTCGCCGTGCGGCACCTTGAGCGAGGTGTCGCGGACCTCGCGCGCCTTCTCTCCGAAGATCGCGCGGAGCAGCCGCTCCTCGGGGGTCAGCTCGGTCTCACCCTTGGGCGTGACCTTGCCCACCAGATAGTCGCCGGGATTGACCTCGGCGCCGATGCGCACGATGCCGCGCTCGTCGAGGTCCTTGAGGATCTCCTCGGAGACGTTGGGGATGTCTCGGGTGATCTCCTCGGCGCCGAGCTTGGTGTCGCGGGCGTCGACCTCGTGCTCCTCGATGTGGATCGAGGTGAGGACGTCCTCTTTGACCAGGCGCTGGGAGATGATGATCGCGTCCTCGTAGTTGTGGCCCTCCCACGGCATGTAGGCGACCACGAGGTTCTTGCCGAGTCCGAGCTCGCCCGCCTCGGTGGACGGACCGTCGGCGATCACCTGGTCCTTCACGACCTTGTCGCCCGTCTTCACGAGCGGCTTCTGCGTGAGGCACGTGCCCTGGTTGGAACGGCGGAACTTGAGCAGCGTGTAGGGCTTGAGCGTGCCGCCGCGCTCGCGCACCACGATCTCGTCGGCGGAGGCTTCTTCGACCGTGCCACCCTCCTCGGCGATCACGACGTCGCCGGCGTCGACGGCCGCGCGGAACTCCACGCCGGTACCGACCAGCGGCGACTCCGCCCGGAGCAGCGGCACAGCCTGGCGCTGCATGTTGGCGCCCATCAGCGCGCGGTTGGCGTCGTCGTGCTCCAAGAACGGGATCAGGGCCGCGGCCACCGACACGATCTGGCGGGGAGCGACGTCCATGTAGTCGACCTCGTCCGGCGTGACCTGGTCGACCTCTCCGCCCTTGCGCCGAACCAGCACCGTCGGATTGCCGAAGCTGCCGTCGGGATCGAGCGGCTCGTTGGCCTGGGCGATGACGTGCTTGTCCTCCTCGTCGGCGGCCAGGTAGTCGATCTTGGTGGTGACCTTGCCGTTGTCGACGCGGCGATACGGCGTCTCGATGAACCCGAACGGGTTGATGCGGCCGTAAGTGGCCAGCGAACCGATCAGTCCGATGTTGGGACCCTCGGGCGTCTCGATCGGACACATGCGGCCGTAGTGGGAAGGGTGCACGTCGCGGACCTCGAAGCCGGCGCGCTCACGCGACAAACCGCCCGGCCCGAGGGCCGACAGACGACGCTTGTGCGTGAGCCCCGCCAGAGGGTTTGTCTGGTCCATGAACTGGGAGAGCTGGGAGGTTCCGAAGAACTCCTTGATGCTGGCCACGACCGGCCGGATGTTGATCAGGGTCTGCGGCGTGATCGCCTCGACGTCCTGGGTGGTCATGCGCTCGCGCACGACCCGCTCCATGCGCGAGAGTCCGATCCGCAGCTGGTTCTGGATCAGCTCGCCGACCGAGCGCAGCCGCCGGTTGCCGAAGTGGTCGATGTCGTCGGGGTCGTAGCCCTCCTCGCCCGCGTGCAGCTTCACGAGGTAGCCGATCGTCTTGAGCATGTCCTCGTAGGTGAGGACCGCCTTGTACTTGGGACCGCCGGGCTGGCCCTTCTCGTCCTTCTGCTCCTCGGAGAAGACGCGGTAGCGGGGGTTGTCCCAGGCCTTCTTGTCGGGATTGTTGAGCCCCTGCATCGTCTTGTAGTGGGCCTTGAGCTGCTTGAGCAGGACGCCCTCGGCGGAACCGAGCTTGCGGTTGACCTTGTGCCGGCCCACCCGGGCCACGTCGTAGCGCTTGGGGTTGAAGAAGAGGTTCTCGATCAGCGTGCGCGCGCTGTCGGCCGTGGGCGGCTCGCCCGGGCGCAGCTTGCGGTAGATGTCCTCGAGGGCCTCTTCTTGCGTCTCGACGTGGTCCTTGTCCAGGGTGTTCTGGATCGACTGCGCGTTGTTGAACAGCTTGAGGATCTCGTCGCTGGTCCAACCCAGGGCCTTGAGCAGCACGGTGACGTTCTGGCGGCGCTTGCGGTCGATGCGCACGCCGACGGTGTCCTTCTTGTCGACATCGAACTCGAGCCAGGCACCCCGCGAGGGGATGATCTTGGCGATGAAGACGTCCTTGTCCGTGGTCTTGTCGAGCTCGCGGGAGAAATAGGCGCCCGGCGAACGGACCAGCTGGGACACGACGACGCGCTCGGTGCCGTTGATGATGAAGGTTCCCCGCTCGGTCATGATCGGGAAGTCCCCCATGAAGACCTCCTGCTCCTTGATCTCGCCGGTGCCTTTGTTGACGAACTCGGCCTCGACGAACAGGGGCGCGGAGAAGGTGATGTCCTTGTCGCGGCACTCCTCTTCTGAGTGCTTGGTGTCCTTGAACTGGTGATTGCGGAAGCTCAACTGGAACTGTTCGGTGAAGTCCTCGACGGGTGAGACCTCTTCGAGGACTTCCTTGAGGCCCTCACTCAGGAGCCAATCGAAGGACTTCCTCTGGATGCCGACGAGGTCGGGAAGCGGAAGAACCTCATCGATCTTTGCGAAACTGACGCGGTCACGGACCGGAACCAGCGACTCAGGCAAGGACTATCCCCCCCAGGGAATGTCAGGCGTGCGGAGCTCAGACCACGGCCAGATGGAAGCCCACGCAGGGATACGGCACGGCAAACGAGCAGTGTACGCACGGAAGCAGGCACAGTCAACTGCCGTGCCTGCAGGCCCCGGGGAGGAGCCGATGCAAGAGGGTACGTCTCCCTCGGCCGGGGGTCAACCCTCCCCCCTTGGGGGCGGGAGCGGTCAGCTCGTTGACGACAGATGTTGCGTGGAGGGGGCGGCCTAGCGGAACGGGGGCGGGTCGGCCAGGGCGTCGGCCAGAGGGGGGTTCGACCGGTCGCGCTCGGACAGGACCGGATCGACGAACGGCCAGTCGATACCGAGGTCCGGGTCGTCCCAGGCGATCCCGTGTTCGTCCTCGCCCGTGAAGTAGCGGTCGACGAGATAGCTCAGGGTGCACCCGGTTGCCGAGTAGAACCCGTGGGCGATGCCGGGAGGGATATAGAGGCCGGCGGGCTGGTCCTCGGCCAGGCCCAACGTGACCGACGAGCGCTGGGTGGGAGATCCTTCGCGCAGGTCGTACAGGGCGACGGTCACCGAACCGGCCACCACGACCCAGAAGTCCGCCTGATCGCGATGGAAGTGCAGGCCCCGGAAGACCCGCGGGGCCGAGCGCGACAGGTTGCCCTGCACCATCACATCGGCGCGGGGCATCCAATCCTGGCGGAACGTCTCGGTGAACGACCCGCGCAGGTCGTCGAAGCGAGGAGGGCGCACGAGCACCGCCCCGGCAAGGCCAACGTCCTCTCGCTCGATCTGCATGCGCCGCCGAGCCTACTCGGCCGGGCGCCGGGCGCCCCGAAGGGCGCCCGTCTGCAGGATCGTCTGGACCTTGCGTCGGCTAGCGACGTGTGGTGCGAACGCGAACCGACTTGGAGCTGGAAGCGCGGCACGTCTTGATGTTGGGGTGGGTACCCCGCGAGACGCCGTTGAAACGGACGCGATAGCGGCCCGACCGCTTGACCTTCTCGCGGATCCTGTACTGCCCGCGCGACGTCGTCTTGTCGCCTCCGACCACGCGGTTCTTGCGCATCAGCACGACGCGCTGGCGAGACTCGCAGAACCTGCGGGAGGACTTGAGCGAGCCGGTGAACTTGACCCGCGTGCCCCTCTTGACCTTGCCGTTGGGCCGCTTGCTGATCGACAGGCGTGTGCCGGCGTTGAAGTTGGCGAAAGCGGCTTCGGTGCCCCCCAGTACCAGCGTGCCGACGATCACGACGGCGGCTGCTTTGGCGCGGATCGAGCGTCCGATCATGATTCGAGAACCCCCCAGACCCCCGGTTCGGGGATCACATCGACGTAGCTGGTATATCGGGACGGACTCCGCATACCCTAAGGGCGCAACGGGACCGTAGCAACGGCCCGCTGGAACCATCTGATGGTCCCCCACCTGGGGGAATCGTGTCTGTTGCTGCGCGGATCGCGGGTCGGCGCGTGCGTGGGCCCCGACCCCGGGGTAGCGTGCGAACACATGTCCGAACCGCAGACCTGGCCGCCTCGTCCCCGGATCGGACGCTGGATCCTCCTGGGTGTGGGCATCCTCGGGCTGCTGGGGTTCTTGGACGCCTCGTACGCGGGCTTCACCCTGTACCGGGAACTGGACGCCGCGCGCAATGCCTTGGAGACCGGTGCCACGCAGCTGCAGGCGGGCGACGTCACCGGTGCACAGGCTTCGTTCGCCTCCGCCCAGACCGCAGCCCGGCGCGCGGTCGGGGCGGCCGACCACCCCGTGCCGCGGATCGCCGGCGTGCTCCCCTTCATCAACGACGACCTGGACGCCGTCCGGACGTTGGGGCGGGCCGCGGACCTCTCGGCCCAGGCCGGTGAGAGCCTCGCGGTCGCGGCCGACGAGATCGGGTGGAACGGCCGCACGTTGCCCGGTTTCGAGCGCGGCGGCAGCTTCGATCTCGACGTGCTGCAGACGGCCGCGCCCACGCTCGGCCGCGCCGCAGCCGCGCTGTCGGAAGCCGATCGGATCGTCGCTCCCCTCTCGAGCGAGGGTCTGCTCTCACCCGTCGGCAACGCGCTCGAGGCGGCGCAGGCAACCGTGGGCGATCGCGCGCGGCTCGCCGAGCGCGCGCACCTGCTCACGGAGTTGCTGCCGCCGTTCCTAGGAGCCGAAGAGGAACGCACCTATGCGCTCGTCATGATGAACCTGTCGGACCCGCGAGGATCGGGCGGGTATCCGGGCTCCTACGGACTGCTGCACGTAGACCGCGGCTTGATCGAGTTGCAGGAGCTGGCCCCGACCTCGAGCCTGGGAACGGTTCCGCCCGTCGAGGCCCCGGAGGACGTGACCGCTCGCTATGCGCGCTACGGCGGACTGACCGACTTCATCTCGACGACCTACTCACCCGACTGGCCCACCGCGGCGCAGATGTGGATGCAGATGTGGACCGAGAGCGGACGCGCGCCGCTGGACGGGGTGATCGGGGCGGACTCCGTGTGGCTGCAGCACCTGCTCGAGGCGATGGGCCCGGTCTCGACGCCAGCATGGCCGGAGGAGATCACCGCGAAGAACGTGAACCGGATCCTCAACGCGGAAACGTTCCGCACGACCGACCAGGCCGAGTCCGACGCGTGGCAGGCGGGCATCGGCACCGCCCTGTGGCAGGCGATGCTGGAGCGCCCGATCGCTCCCGTGGAGTTCGGCGGCGCGCTGAGCGCGGCAACCAGCGAGCGGCACCTGCAGGTCTACGTCGAGGATCCCGATGAGCAGCAGTGGCTACGCGACCTCGGCGCGTCCGGTGCCGTGGAGCTTCCCCCCGAGGGAGGTCAGATCCCGATCATGGTCACGTGGGAAGGACAGGTCGCGAGCCGCACCGGCTATTGGGCCGAGACCGCGGTCGACGTCACCACCGAGCAGACGGAAGCCGGCACGACTCGCGTCACGATCACGACGAAGCTTGAGAACACCGCGCCCAGCGGGGAGCCGGAAAGCATCCTGTACGGCTTCGAGGGTGACGGCTACCCGCTCGGTGCGTACTCCGCGGCGGTCAACGTGTACCTGCCGATCGGTGCACGCAACATCACGACCGAAGGCGGCGCGCTGATCGGCGACGTTGGAGAGGAGTTCGGCCACCCGGTAGCGACGAACGTCCTCTACGCCCCGGCGGGGAAGTCCGATTCGGGCCGCGTGACGTTCGAGATCGATACCGCTTCGGGCTTCGTCGCCCTGCCACAACCGAGTCTGACTCCCTCGTCCTTGACCATCGATGATGAGACCGTTGATCGATTCGTCGTGCCGTTCGAACGTAGAAGCGGTTAGCGGCTAGGTCTCGATCGACGGGCGCCCGATCGAGAAGTAGCTGATCCCTGCGGTCCGCATCTCATCGGGATCGAACACGTTGCGACCATCGACAACGATCGGATATGCCATCTCCACCCGGAGTCGGTTGAGGTCTAGGCCCCGATACTCGTCCCAATCCGTACAGATCACGACGCAGTTGGCGCCACTTGCGGCAGCGTAGGGGTCATCCACCGTTTCGAGATCGGGCATCTCCGCTCGCGCGCGATCGGACGCCATCGGGTCGTGGGCCACGACGGAGGCCTTCTCCGCGATGAGTCTGCGAGCGAGCTCGAGCGCCGGCGACGCGCGCACGTCGTCGGTCTCCGACTTGAAGGCAAGTCCAAGGAGGCCGATGCGCTTGCCTTCGAGGTTCCACATCGCCTCCCGCACCTTGTCGGTCACATGTGCGACCGCTTCCTCGTTGACGCGACTCGTGACCTCGAGAATCGAAAACGTGTAACCGTGGCGCTCCGAGAAGCGCTCGAGGCTGACGACGTCCTTTGGCAGGCAGTATCCGCCGTAGCCCAACCCCGCGCCCAAGAATGCTCGGCCGATCCGGGGGTCTGATCCCATGACATCGGCAACGTGTTCGACATCGGCGCCGGAGAGCTCCGCAACCCGAGCAAGGGCGTTCGCGAAAGAGATCTTCGTTGCAAGGAAGGCGTTCGAAGCCAACTTTGCGAGTTCCGCGCTGCGGACATCGGTAACGATAATCGGCGATCCACCCTGCACGATCGGCGCGTAAAGCTCCTCCATGATCTCGCGACCGTGTTCGTCGTCGGCACCGATGACGACCCTCGTGGGTCGAAGCGTGTCGTCGATGGCATGACCCTCTCGCAGAAACTCCGGGTTGGACACGACGGAGAATCGCAACTCAGGGCGCTCCCGCTCGATCGTCGTGCGAAGGCGGTCGGCCGTTCCTGGCGGGACTGTGGACTTCTCCGCGACAACGACTCCGTCAGACGCTTCAGACGCCACCTCACGAGCAACTTCCTCGACAGCACTCAGGCTCGTGTCGCTTATCCCATCCGAAGGCCGTCCCACGCAGATGAACACAATCGCGGCACCCGCAACGGACTCCCGAGAGCTGACCGAGAAGCTCACACGGCGCTGCTCGATCTGGGTTCGCATGAGTGCACTGAGACCGGCTTCGAAGAAGGGCGGCGTGCCGGTGCGCATCGACTCGACTTTCGTCTCGTCGGCATCGCTCACAACGACCTCGTGACCCAGGCTCGCCATGGCAACGCCGGTAACCAAGCCGACGTGTCCTGCGCCGATGACCCCGATCCTCAACACGATCTCCCGACTACGTCCGACCGCCTCGTGCGTTCACTCTCGCACGTGCGACGAGCGAACCGAAACGATGTGCCTGTGGCATTCACTCAGCGTGACGCCATCATGATCGGGGTGGCGCCCGCACTCCCCTTGAACGAAGCATCGCTTGCGCTCCTAGAGCCAGGCTAACCGCGGCGATTGACGCCGCGATCCCGGCTCCAAGAACCGGCAACAGTGGAGGATCCCAGACCAGAACATTCACGCAGATGCACAGCACCAGGATCGCGGGCACGTAGACGGGGAGTAGATGCCGGCTGCGGAATAGCCCGATCCCGACGATCACGAGAAGAAGCGGCTCAGCCGACGCCCTGAATCTCGGCACGAGCCCGTAGAAACTCGCGGCCGATAGAAGAAGGAAGAGAAGAGCACCTCCCCAGATCACGACGCCCTCGCGGCCCCACCGGCGGATAAGGGGTAGCGCACCGATCGCCATGGGCAGCAGAAGCGGATACCACAGGTAGAGGAAGCCCAGAGAGTTGAAGTCACTATTCGCAGCCCCACGGTAGGGAACGAACCCGAACACAAGACTCAGTGGGAGAGTGACGGGAAGGAACATCAGTCGAGCAGCACCCCGCTCCCCGCCGAAGATGCCGAATGTCTCCGCGGTCCCGATCTGTTCTCCGTACGCCTGGTCGATATTCGCAAACAGTTCGGCAGGTCCTTGGCTGATCGCGTCATCGGGCGCAAGAAACCCAAGAGTGACAAGCATCACACCCATCAAGGCGAGCATGGGCAACCAACGACTGCGGGGTGTGGGAGCAGCAAGAACGACCCAAGCAACAACGAGCAACGCCAACATGAGTGCACTGGGAAGTCGCCAGAAGGCAACGAGAGCGCCAAGCGCCACGATCGAGATCGAGGCTCTGACCACTTCCCCAGGACCCGGGCGGCGTCGCTGAACTACAAGGAGGATTGCCGCCACGCAAACGATCAAGAACGTGATGACGACGTCACGCTGGTTGGAGCCGGCAAGGTAGAGCTGGTGAGGCAAGATGGAAAAGAGAACAGCGGGCACCAATGCCCAGCGGCCCGGGAGAAAGGGAGAGGCGACTGGTACAAGCACGAGCGCGGTTGCGGCGCCGATAAGGGCACCGACGACTGCGACGTTCCGTGGATCGGCGCCCAGCACCGCGATGACCACCGCGTGCAAGTACACATGCCCCGGCTGCGTTGCGATGTCGACGATGGGTGGAGTCGAACCAAGCCTCCAGTGCTCGGCCAACTGCGATCCCACATCGAAGAAGTACCGATCATCCTTGACGAACAGCCCGCCGAATCCGCGGCCGGACAAGACCTCCGTGTACATGAAGATGCCGAGGAGTGCGCGCAATGAGAAGGCGATCGCCACGATGGCGATCGCCTCGGGGAGGTAAGGCGATCGGCGGAACGCTAGCCACGCGACCGACACGGCAAGGAGAAGAGGCCCGATCTGCCACGTAAGGGCTTCGGTTCCTGTCGCGTCTACTCGGATCAAGACCCACGCCTGCGCGGCCACGCATACAAGAGCGGCGCTGATCAGCGCCGCTCTTGCGGGGGACACGCTTGGCCTGGTGGAACTCGTCAGCCCCTCGCGCGCGGTCTGAGCCTTCATGTCGGCGCGGGGCCGCTGAGGACCCGCGCGTGCTGTTGCGCGGGAGAGCCCTCATCTGTCCATCGACTCGCACGTTGTTGCCCGGCCAGGCGAGTGGCTTGACGGAACTTCTCGTCGACAACGAGGCGCCGGACAGCCGCTGCAAGATCGAGCGGACGTCCCGGTCCCACCATCACCACCTCGCCTGAAATGAACTCCTCAGGGACGCCACCCACCTTCGTGGCAACCACTGGACGAGCAAGAACGAGCGCCTCATCGATGATCCGCGGCACCCCTTCCGGGTGGCTCGAGGAGGGAACGACGACCACCTCCGCTCTGCGGATGCGCTCGGCGAGATCCACCGGATTCTCGATCCAGCCGAGAAAACTGACCCGATCACCCAGCCCGAGCCGCCGAACCTGCTTCACGAATTCTCCCGCGTCCGAACCGTCCCCCACGATCTCGAGTGTGAGCCCCCCGCCCTCGCGTGTTTGCAGTTCTGCCATCGCATCGATCAGGTCTCCGACGCCTTTGCTCATGAGCAACTTGCCCACGTACAGGACGACCCCGGACCTCTCATCCTCGTCGGGGTTCGCTCGCTCGAGGTCGAGGTTCGCGATCGGCACCGTCTCGACCACAGTGCTGTTCAGCGTGCGAGCAAGTTCCGCGAGCCGTCGCCCACGCGCGATCACAACGTCGGCGCGCCGCATCGGTCCCTCGAAACCGGTCCGGTAGAGCCCGGCTCGGACCCGACCCGCGGCGCCGATCTGCTGCTGGTAGTCACCCGCGAGATACACGGCCATCCTGCGCGCCCGAGATCGGATGATCGGGACGATTGGTCTGAGTCGCAACAGCGCCGAGGCATACCCGAGCACGTCAGCGCCGCGTGGGACGGCCCGTAGGACTCGGATCCAGTTCGAGAGCACGCCCAGTCTGGAGGACGACAAGGGCACGACGCGCACCAATTTCTCATCGATCACTCCGGACACCGGGAGATCCTGCTTGACGACACACAGCCAGGTACATCCCCCGTAGATCCGTGCGAGTTCATGGAGGTACAGAGCCACGACTCTCTTGGTTCGCCACCGGCCATCAGCGCCTCGCAGCACGGTCGAACCGCCGATCACCACCAGCTGATGCGGAACGCTGGCCGCTCGGGGATCAGCCACCACTACCTCCGGAGGATCGTGCGATCTGTCGGTAGCGATCGAGGACGCTCGAGGCAAGGCGAGCGTAGGAGCGATGCTCGATCACGTATCGCTGACCGTTCCCTCCCATCTCCGTCGCACCGCTCGGGTTCTCCAGAAGGTCGCACACGGCAATCGCGAATGGTGCAGGGTCGAAGGGCGCGACGACTCCCCCACCGCTCTCGCGGATCAACGCCGCTTGATCGGGGATCGGTGTCCCGACCACAGGTCGGGCCTGTGCCAACGCTTCGACGGTTTTTGTCGGGGAGCTGATGATGAACAACGGATCCATAGGGATCGGAGAGACCACTACGTCAGCGGCGGCGATGGTTGTGGTGAGATCGGTGCGAGCGATCCTCGGCAAGACCCGGATCTCCTCTCCCAGGTCTCGAGCAGCGATCTCAACGCGCAATCTCTCGTCCTCCCCCTCAGAAGCTGGGCCGATCAAGATCCAACGAGCAGCCGGGAACCGGGGACGCACGAGCGCGGCAACGTCGAGAAGGAATCCGAGTTGTCTGTCTGGAGCGATCGTTCCGAAATAGAGGACGAGTGGATCCTCGCCCACTCCGAGTTCCTGTCGGCGTCTTCGAAGGGTCGTGCCGGGTGGCGAGATCGGCAGATCGCTGCCGAGTGGAAACGACATCACCTTCTGGGGATCAGTGCCGGCGGCGATGAACCGATCGCGCATCTCATCGCTGATCGCGAGCACGAGGTCCGCTCGTCGCAGGAGTCGGGCGCGGAGCCATAGTTGGGCCCGCGCTTGCGCGGCGCGCAGGAGAGGCAACCTTGTCCTCCCTTGTCTGGCGGCCCGAGCCAGCGATTCCGGCACCGGGAACGACACTTGGTAGACGAACGACGATCCGTCCCGCCGTCGAAGCCACCACGCCATCAATCCGGCGGTAACGGAATTCCGCACCTGGACCACGTCGGGTCGCAGTTTCCGGGACTCGCGGGACATCCCTGCGAGCAGGCGGAACCATGCGAGCCATCTGTTCACGGGGATCGTCTGCTCCCCCACGCGGTGAGTGGGCACGGTGACGACCGTACTTTCATGCCAGCTCTCACGGGGGAGCGCATCGACGTGTGCGCGCATGATCCAGGTCACGGACACCCCCTGCTGCGGGAGGATCTTGGCGTAGATCGTCTCGAGCATCGCATGGTCAGTGGGGTAATCCTTGCCCGGCACGAGGAGCAGGCGTAGCTCTTGATCCTTTCGGGTCCTCACAGGCGCTCCGCGAATCGGTCGAGCAGCAGCAGTGCCCACAGTTTCGCCCCACCGCGCCGCCCGCCAGCATCGAAGTCCGATCGCAACAGCCCGTGATCGACTGCTGCGCCCGTCCGCAGTCTTTCAAGCGCCCAAGGACCAAAGCGATCGCTCCATTCGTTCCACGGGGCGCTGAAACCGCGCTTGGGACGATCCAGCACCTCACTCGGAAGTGTTCCTCTCATCGCGCGTTTCAGCAGGCCCTTTGGCTCTCCTCCGGGCACCCTTGTCTTAGGAGGCAGACCGAGCACCTTTTCAACCAGGATGTGATCGAGGAGAGGGGGTCTCACCTCGAGGCCAACAGCCATGCTCGCGCGATCCACCTTGGTGAGGATGTCATCAGGCAAGTACGTCTCGAGGTCGACGACTTGCAAGCGCGTGATCGGATCGAGGTCGTCCTTCCACGACGATCGTATCCGCCAGTAGTCGTCGTAGTCCCGAAACTCCTCCGCCCAGTCCGCCCCGAGCATCCGTCGCTTTTCGAGTGGAGTGAACAGTTCGATCAAGCGGCCGAATCGAGAGATCGGGTCGACTCCGATGTCGGAGAACCAGGTATGCCGATCTAGGGCCGGCACAGAGGTAAGGGCGCTCCCGAGCGATCGCCGCATCGAAGTCGGAAGGAAATCGAGCCGGCTCCGACGAGCCCACGCGCCGTAGCGGGCGTAGCCCCCAAAGACTTCGTCTCCCCCGTCCCCGGACAACGCCACCTTCACGTGTTCTCTCGCGAGCGCCGAAACGCTGGAGGTGGGCAGAGCCGAACCATCCGCGAACGGCTCGTCGTACATGTCGGATACCATCCCGACGGCTGCCTCGACGTCCGAGGACACGACCACCCGCTCGTGGTTCAGGTGACCGAACGTCTTCGCGACGAGGCGTGCGTACTCGGTCTCGTCGAAGACCGCGACGTCGAAGCCGATCGAGAACGTCGGGACAACCACATCCGACGGGACCGAGGCAACAACACTGCTGGAATCGATGCCACCGCTCAGAAACACGCCCACCTCGACGTCCGCTGTCAGATTCTCCGCGACGGCTCGCCCGATCTCGGTCCTCACCATCTCTGCTGCCACAAGGTCGAGTGGTTGCTCGGTGCCCTTCGCTGCCCAGTACCGACGTCGAGTGACCCGCCCGCGTTCGAGCACGAGTTGGTGTCCCGGTTCGAGCTTCTTGATCCCGGTCCAGGCCGACCGGGGAGCAGGCACGTATCCGTACGTTAGATAGTCGAAGAGTGCCGACCGGTCGGGCACACCCACCATGCCGGGGACCAGCAGCAGGGACTTGGGTTCAGAGGCAAACGCGAGTCGATCACCTTCATGCGCGTAGAACAGCGGCTTGATTCCCAGGCGATCACGGGTGAGGAGGAGGCGGAATCCATCCCCTCTACGATCGTAGACGGCGTACGCGAACATCCCGCGGAGCCTGTCAACGTGTGCATCACCCCACTCCTCGTAGGCATGGACGACGACCTCGGTGTCAGTGTCGGAACGGAATCGGTGACCCGCGGCGATCAGTTCCCGGCGCAGTTCCACATAGTTGTAGATCTCTCCGTTGAACGTGATCCACACATCGTCGGTCTCGTTTGTCAACGGATTCCTACCAGCCGGTGAGAGATCGATGATGGACAGGCGCCGATGACCGAGACCGACGCGATCATCGTCCCAAGTACGGACTCCCTCGTCGTCAGGCCCCCGGTGTGCAAGCACCGAGGTCATCCGTTCCAAGGTCCGAGTGGGGTCGTCGATCCGAACGATCCCCGTGATGCCACACATCAGGTTGCCGACCGCGCGGCCACGACGATCAACCGGCCTGCGTCACTCTCGGCACCTACCGACGCGGGCCGGCGCAGGACGAGTCGACGGATGACGCGTCGAAGGCCCACGAGGTCGACGTATCGATTCGAGATCAAGCGCCAGAACCGCGGATCCATGAGCATCGACATCGCGTGCTGATACGCGACGCGTTCGATCTCGAACCCAGCGGCAACGAGCGCATCCCGCAGCTGCTGCTCGGTTGCTCGCGGATAGTCCCAGCGATTGGTGTGCATGCGGTCGGTTGGCGTCGACAAGACGACCCTGCCACCTGGGAGAAGCCTCCCGGCGATCCCCCGGAGCACATCCGATCGGAACTCGGGTGGTACGTGTTCGAGCACCTCGACACAGATGGCGGCGTCATAGTGCTCCTCCAACCCGGCGACATCACCGAGTCGCCGGATATCTCCGACGACGAATCGCCCCAGAGGAACGAGCGTATGAGCGAATCCGATCGCCCGCTCGCTGTAGTCGATCCCATGGACTTCGAACCCACTGTCGATCAGGCGGGCCGCTCCCATCCCCGGACCGCAACCGACATCAAGGATGGTGGCCGGCGGAGAGGGAAGCATCGATCGAACCATCGACATGTAGCTGTCGAAATCGATCCGCGCCCAATCCTCTTCTCGCCAGATGAATTGCGTCGGCAGCTGATATCGCGTCCGGTAGTCCTTCTCAGGGTCGTCCCACAGATCTGCGGCTGTCACCGGAGCTCCTTCCACGCTGCGGGGATCGCGATCATGACCCAAGCAGCGTAGAACGCGGTGTACGCAATGCCGGCAGCCTCGACCCCGAACGATCCGATGAGCAGGACCAGCACCACCATCTGCACGGTTGTTGCGAAACCGGTGGCGAGTAGTGATGTCCCCGCCCGGTTCGCCGCGAGAAGGACGGGGTGCACAGCGTTGGTAGCAACCGCAATGCCGACGCCCACCGCCAGCCATCGCATCGTGGGCAGGGCACCGAGGAACTGCTCCCCGACCGTGAGTCTGAGCAGGGGTTCGCCGAGCACGAACACGACCAGCACTCCTAGGACCGCCACTATCGTCAGGAGCCCCGATACCCGCTCTGCAAGTCGTCGAAGGTCGGCTTTCTTGTCCGCGTGCCAGAGGTGGACGAACTCCGGGTACATCGACGTGTAAACAGGGCCCACCGGAAAACCGATCAGATCCGTCGTTGAGCGAGCGACTCGCAAGAGACCGACGGGAGCAGTGCCGAGTTGCGCACCAACCAGCAGCACGTCCACGTTGCGCTGAGCCAGCTTGAACAAAGCGCTCGCATTGGTCACTGCCAGGAACCTACCGATGCGGCGCCGATGGCCACGTAGATCAGCGATCCTGCTGCTCAGAAGGCGACCGAGTCCCAGCTCCGGCCATGTCTTGACCGCCATCGCGACAACCACGACCGATGCGGCCAACGAGGAGCAGATGTAGGCGATTAGGACGCCTGGCAACCCCCCGCCCGCGACGGCGACGATGATCACGCCGATGAGGCGCACTGAGGATTGGACCACGGACTGGTAGCCGAGCCATCTCACTCGTCCGGCGAGACGAACCAGTGCGCTGCCGGTTCCGATCGGGATCAGCACGAGAAGGGTGACGGCGTACAAGCGGACAAGTCCGGGCTCGACCGCGTCGTCGAGGAACACTCGGACCGCAAGACCTGCGAAGACCAGAACGATGACGAACGCAAGGAAGGCGGTGGCCGTGTCGACCGAAAGGCTCAGACGGACCATCGCGGTCGCTCGCTGAAAGTCGCCTTTGCTCCGAAATTCAGCGACATATCTGATCGCCGATTCCCACGCGCGAGAGTCGGCTACCTGACCGACGACCATCACGAAGGTGACGATCACCGCCAGCACACCGAGGTCGGATGGACCGAGCAGCCGCGCGACGATGATCCCCTGTACGAAGGTCAACGCCAGCCCGATGCTCGCCCCGCTGAGCAGCCATCCGGACTGCATGAGGAGCCGGCGGAAGAGGTCAGTGACCGACAGAGGGACCACGGGGTCGATAGGCTCGTCGACCGGAGCGGAGGAAGAACCGTCGGGGTCTCGTGTGGGATCGTCCATGCAAAGACGGGAACGTGTTCCGTCGTGAGGAGTCTGCCACCGAAGAACGGCGGCGGCTCGCATCTGGTTGGCTGATCCGCCCGATCACGCTCATCGGGCGATATATGCTGCGTCCTCGTGGATAAGATTCTCGTCACTGGCGGTGCAGGATTCATCGGTGCGAGCTTGGTCCGATCTCTGACCGTCCAAGGGCACACGGTCCGGATACTGGATAACTTCTCCTCCGGTTCTCTTGACCATCTGCGCGACGTACGCCCGAAACCTAAGATGATTGAGGGTTCGGTCGTAGATGCCGAAGCGGCGCTCCGCGGCGCGCGTGGCACCGACGCGATCATCCATCTCGCCGCTCAGGCCGGTGTCGGTCCATCGATCGAGAATCCACGCTCCGACTTCGACATCAACGTAACTGGCACCTTCAACGTGTTGGATGCAGCCAGGCGCTCGGGAACACCGCGCGTTATCGTGGCGTCCTCAGGCGCGGTGCTTGGAGGTGCTCGCGGAACCCTTCGCGAGGATGTCGCTCCCTCCGTGCTCTCACCCTACGGTGCATCGAAGGCCTTCTCTGAGGTCGCAGCGCAGGCATTCACCAACGCGTTCGACGTCAACTCGATCGCATTCCGATTCTCGAACGTCTACGGACCGTTCTGCTCTCGCAAGCGCAGCGTGATCCCGATCTACCTTCGAGCCGCACTCGACGACCAACCCTTCGTCGTGTACGGGAACGGCAGACAGCGCCGCGACTTCATCCATGTGGATGACATCTGTGCGGCCGTCATCGCCGCGCTCGGCTCCGACGTCGCGGGTACGTTCCACCTCGCTTCCGGCACAACCACGACGGTCAACGAGCTCACGCGGGTCGTTGCGACCGTCGCCGGAGTGCCGCGGCGGGTCGACCGCCGGCCACCGAGGGCAGGAGACGGGATGGGCGCAGAGGTCGACGCCTCATCGGCGCGGCGTCGACTGCATTGGCGACCGCGTGTCGACCTCCGCGAGGGGATCGAGCGGACCTTGGAGTGGCTGCGGACGAACGCGTGAAGGGCTCGCGCCTTGTGATCGACGCCTCTCCCGCCAGGATGGGTGGGGGGGCGAGCCGAACCCGTGAGCTGCGAGCCACGATCGACGCGTTGGCCCCGGATCTTCGCACCACCATGGTCGTGGCTGAAGCCATGGCTCGGGACCTGCCAGCGCCCACGGAGTCGTTCGACTACTTCCGGATCCCGGCTCATTGGCGGTCTGTACCGCTTCGGCTCCTGTGGCAACAAGCACTGCTGCCACGACACCTCCGCGCGTACCGGCCGGACTGGGTGCTGTCGCCGTTCAACGTGCTGCCACTTGGCTCCGGAGCCCCAGACGGCATTCAGCGGGCGGTCATCGTCGGCAATATCGGTCCGTTCGAACCCCAGGTGATCTCGACGGGTTCTGCATACCAGCGAGCGCGGAACGACGTGCTGCGGCGGATGACGCTGGCGAGCGTTCACCGCGCCGATCGTGTCTTCTTGCTCTCGCGTCAGGCAGGGCAACTTCTCGGTTCGGACCTAGATCCTTCGCGAACCACGCTGATCCCCATGGCCCCTCCACCGCCCGGGGTACTCGCTCGAGCTGCAGCGCGCCTGGACGACCGGCCGATGAAACCGTTCGCGGTCGTCGTCGGCGATCTCTACCCCTACAAGGCGGTCGAGGACGCGATCCGCGCTGTGGCCCCGCTCCGAACCGCCGGGGTGGCGTGTGAACTCCTCGTTGTCGGCTCCCCCATGGACAGGCGGTATCGCGAGCGCTTGCGCGACGTCGCGCGACGGCTCGAAGCTCCCGTCAGATTCCTCGGGGCCGTGCCCCACGATCAAACACTCGCCCTCATGAAGGAGGCCATCGCTACCGTGCTGTGCTCTCGGGTCGAGAACACGAGCAGGGTGCCCGTCGAGGCGATCGCCGCCGGGTCCCCTCTCGTGCTGGCGGACGTGCCGAACCTGCGAGACACGGCCGGGGACGGAGCCGAGTACTACACCCCAGGTGACGTCGTGGCCCTCTCCGGGATACTCGGGACCCTCGCGACGGATGACGACGCTCGCGCCGATCTGGTTTCACGAGGACGGCGAGAGTTGGGCGAGCGCGACTGGCTCAGCGCCACGCGCTGCATCCTCGAAACGCTGCAGTTGCTATGAATCGCCAGATCGCGCCCGCTGAGCGATCCCGATCGCCTTGGCGATGGCACCCGCATACGCTGCGGGCGTGCGATCGGCGACGGAGCGTGCGATAGCCTCAGCGCTCGTCGCCCCTGTTCGGATGCTCGCGTCCGCGCGTTGTACCGCTTCCCGGAGAGCATCCCCGTCGGCCGGGTCCACGACGAGGCCGGTCACTCCATCCGTGATCAGATCGGGCGCTGCTCCGTTCCAGGGCGAGGTGATCGTGAAGAGTCCGCTAGCCAAGGCCTCGCTCGTCACGATCGAGAACACCTCTCGGCGTGAAGGGATGAGCATCACGTCGGATCGCGCATATATCTCCGCAACCTGCTGAGAGTCGAGATGTCCGTGCGCGACGATCGGGACACCGCGTGCCGCCGCGGCATCCACCATCGAACGCAGAGGACCCGTGCCAACAACATGGAGCTCCGCCCTATCGAGCGACGCCGACTCGAACGCCTGGAGGGCTTCGGACACTCCCTTGCGTTCGATCAGTTGCCCCACGAACACGAAGCGCACCGGGTCGCCGGGTTGCCGATCGGCACGCGTCGCCTCGGTTCGACTCGAGAAGAACGGCGTGTCCCCAACATTGCATCCCACCACGATGCGCGACGCCGGAACTCCTCGCGCCCTGAGGTGCTCCGCGGCGAGCGAGCCATACGTCACGAAGGAATCGACACCGTTGATGAACCGGCGCTTCAATCGCGCCACACCCTGGGCCGAGGCGCGCTCCGAATAGGCCGTGCTCCCGAACCACAACGTGAGCGGGAGCCGGCAGGAGCGCGCGTAGGCCCACAGGGCCCAGTCGTCAGGCGAGGCGTATCCACCGACAACGATCGCGTTCGGTTGTGTGCGCCGCACGACCGGGACGAGGGCGGGGCTGATCCTGGGACTCCAATCCCTGTCGGCAACGTGCATTCCCGCGCTGCGGAGCACCCGGTACGAAAACGAGGTTGCCGACAGATCGACGTCCCAGTGGCGATGACCGAGCCCTTCGGATCCGAAAACCACTGTGAGATCGATCTCCTCCCGCGACGCGAGGGACTCGAAGACCGGGATCCGATAGGGAGCCACGGTGTTCATGACCAGGGTGACGCGGGTTGCCGACATCCGGTTCAGCTCGCTCCGCGAACTTGCACCACGATCGCACCCGTTCGCATCCGGAAGGCGCGCCAGAGGGACGGATGAGACAACACTGCGTCGCCGCGGTCCCGGAACCAAAGGATCACATCGAAGGGGTCGATCGACGCCACCGCATCCGAGTCGGACGTCCACACGACGTCGTAGGAGGGAACGAGCCGGCGGAACGACAGCGTGCGAGCTGAGCGTCGCCCGGTGGAGCGAACGAGGAGCCGCAGAACACGTCGCAGAACCACTCCCGGCAGGCGCCACACCAGCGAGTTCCGAATAGGGACGGAGGCCTTGACGAGCTTTCCACCCAACCCGAAATCGGAGTACGGGCGCACCGCGTAGCCGCGAGCCGCCCACGTGCGGCAGAACCACGCGGGGGCGATGTAGAGGAGGCCTCCGCCTTGCACCACCCGTCGTAGTTCCTCGAGCGCCCGTCCCGGATCAGGAACATGCTCGAGTGTGGTCACGGTCCAGGCAGCATCGAAGGCATCGCTGCGAAATGGCAGGTCCGTCGCCGAGGCAGCGACGAAGGGTTTGCGAATGTCCCTACCCGCCACCTCCGAGAGGTCGACACCCACATAGTCTTCAACGACCTCCGAAAGCCCGCCCTTGCCGCATCCGACTTCGAGGCACCGAGCGTCGCGTATCGAGTACCCGTCGACGAACTCCGCCACCACCGAGTACCTCGGGTGACCGTCGTCTGCAGACCGAGCAGTTCGTGAATAGCGTCCGTGCAGGTACTGAGCGTCGTACGCGCTCTTGAGATCGGGCTGGTCGCTCGGCTCGGGATTCGGCATCCGGTTGCGCAGGATCAAATGGAAAGGGGCCGTCGGCGCACGGGCTCACCATATACTCACCAACACCTGGCTAACGGAGCCGGGCACGCTCAGTGGACGCATCCGACCAGCGAACTTCGACGATTCTCGAGCCGGAGCTCCGCCAGGAGCTCGACGGCGCGACGTGTGTCGTCACCGGGGCGGACGGGTTCATGGGCTCGCACCTGGTTGAAGCGCTCCTCGAGGCGGGTGCCGATGTCCACGCGATCGTGCGCGCGACGTCGAGCGGGCGGCTCAACAACATCGCGCATCTCGCGCACCGGCTCGTGATCCACGAACTCGACATCATCGACTCGCACGCGGTGCGACGAGCACTCGCCGATCTGCGGGGGACCCGGCCGTTGATCTTCCACCTGGCCGCGCAGGCGCACGTGGGCGAATCGTGGACACGTCCGTTCGAGACCGCGACCGTCAACTTCATCGGTACCCTCGCTCTGCTGCAATCGATCGTTGATCTCGATCTCGAGATCCGGATGTTCGACACCGCCGGAACGTCCGAGGAGTACGGCAACGTCGCGGACGAGATCCGTGACACGCACCGCTTCGACGAGCACGGCAGGCCGGTCTTCGCGGAGTGGTCTCCACTGAACCCCAAGAGCATCTACGCGACCAGTAAAGTCGCGGCCGACTTCTTGACGCTGAACTACTTCGACGCGTACGGCATCCCGACCGTCGTCACGCGGATGTTCAACAACTACGGACCGCGTCAGAACCCCCGGTACGTGACCGGAACGATCATCACGCAAGCCCTCTCGCTCGATGAGGTGCGGCTCGGCACGCTCGATACGATGCGGGACTTCTGCTACTGCATCGACGGGGTCCGCGGACACGTCGCCGTCGCGACCAAGGGCAAGGCCGGCGAGGTCTACTGCTATGGGCAGGGGACCAACACCACGATCGGCGACTGGGCCGAGCGCATCCTCAAGGTCGGGCACGAGCAAGGGTTCTGGCCGGAGCGGCAGATCGTGACCGATCCCGAGCGCACACGTCCCGGTCAGAGCGACGTGCTGGCTCTGCGGGTCGGCTACGAGAAGTTGCATCAGGAGACCGGGTGGGAGCCGACGTGGTCGTGGGACGCGGGCATCGCCGAGACGATCGCGTGGTACGCGGCCAACCCCGAACGTTGGAGCGGGAAGGTGGACTGGTGAGCACGAGCCCGTTCGCGCCGCGCATCGAGCGCTGAGCGTGTCCGCCGAACGCATCCTCGTCACCGGAGGTTCGGGGTTCCTCGGGCAACGCGTGGTCCGCGAGCTGACCGCAAGCGATCGGGAAGCGACGGTCGTCGCCCTCGGGTCGGCCGACGCCGACCTGCGGGACACCAACCAGATCCGAGGCGTCTTGCACGAGCACCGTCCCGATGTCGTCGTCCACCTTGCCGCCGTCGTCGGCGGGATCGGTCCGAACCGCGAGCATCCGGGACGGTTCTTCTACGAGAACGCGATCATGGGGATCGAGCTGATGGAGCAGGCGCGGCGCGCGGGCGTCGAGAAGTTCGTCCAGGTCGGAACCGTCTGTTCCTACCCCAAGCACACGCCGGTGCCGTTCCGCGAAGACGACCTGTGGGACGGCTATCCGGAGGAGACCAACGCGCCGTACGGACTCGCCAAGAAGATGCTGCTGGTCCAGGCGCAAGCCTATCGCCAGGAGTACGGGTTCGACGCGATCTACCTGATCCCCGTGAACCTCTACGGCCCCGGCGACAACTTCGACCCCGAGACCTCCCATGTGATCCCGGCATTGATCCGCCGCTACACCGAGGCGCGGGACGCAGGGACCCAGCGCGTCACCAACTGGGGAACGGGGACGCCGACCCGCGAGTTCCTGTTCGTCGACGACGCTGCACGGGCGATCCGGCTCGCCACCGAGTCGTACGAAAGAGCCGATCCCGTCAACCTCGGGTCGGGTGAGGAGATCTCGATCCGCGATCTGGCGGAGAAGGTCGCGAAGCTCGTGGGCTACCAGGGTGAGATCGCCTGGGATAACTCCAAGCCCGACGGGCAGCCGCGGCGGCGACTGGACATCTCCCGCGCCGAGCAGTCGTTCGGATTCCGTGCCGAGGTAGGTCTCGACGACGGGCTGCGGCGCACCGTCGAGTGGTACGGGGAGCAGCGCGCCGGGTGAAGATCCTCGTCGTTAACCAGTACTTCTGGCCCGACACGGCATCGACGAGCCAGCTGCTGACGGAGCTGTGCGAGGACCTGGCCGAACACCACGAGGTCACGGTGGTCGCCGGTCGCCCGTCGTACAACCCCAGCGAGGTCGACCGGCGCCGGGGATTGGTGAGCCGGGAACGTCACGGCCGCATGCGCGTGCTGCGCACCTGGTCGACCTCGTTCCACCGATCCCACATGCCGGGAAGGCTCGCGAACTACGGCACGTACCTCACCTCGTGCATCGTCGGCGCGATGCGCGCCGAGCGACCCGACGTGGTGCTGACGATGACCGACCCACCCGTGGTTGCGGCGGCTGCGATGGTGGCGAGTCGGGCGCGCCGGGTCCCGTTCGTCTACGTGAACCAGGACGTGTTCCCCGAGGTCGCGGTTGCCCTCGGAAGGCTGCGGAACCGGGTCGTCGAGGCGGGGCTCCGTTCGACCAACAAGCGCCTGCGCGCGTCGGCGGCGCGCGTCGTCGCGATCGGTCGCGACATGCGCCAACGACTGCTCTCTCTCGGCTGCCCTCCGTCGTCGATCGAGGTGATCCCCAATTGGGCCGACGGCTCGGCGATCCGACCTCTCGTGGGCCTTTCGGCGCTGCGCGCGCGCGAGGGATGGAACGACCGCTTCGTCGTGATGCACTCTGGCAACGTCGGGCTCTCGCAAGGGCTCGATGCGGTGATCGGCGCGGCGGAGGTCCTGCGCGACGACGAACAGATCGTGTTCGCGATCGTCGGTGACGGAGCGGCGCGCGCGGCGCTGGAGACGCGCGTCGCGACGGCTCGTTTGGGCAACGTGCGGTTCTTGCCCTATCAGCCGAAGGCGGATCTCACCGACTCGCTCGGCGCAGCCGATATTCACCTGATCGGCTTACAGCGAGGCCTCGGCGGCTACATCGTCCCGAGCAAGCTCTACGGGATCATGGCCGCCGGAAAGCCCTACGTCGCAGCGATCGATCCGGACACCGAACCCGCCCTCGTCGCGCACGAATACGGCTGCGGATTGCGCGCCGAACCCGACGACCCGCGATCGTTGGCGGACGCGATCCGGCGGGCTCGCACGGGCCCCCTCTCCGAGATGGGAGCGCACGGCCGCGAAGCCTTCAATCACCTATATGACCGACCCAAAGCCACCGATTCCTATCGATCCCTGCTGGAAGAGGTCGTTTCGAGGGGTTAGATTCCCGGGAAACCCGCTACTCACCTTCCCGACCCTTGAGGATCTCGCATTGCGATACCTGATCACCGGCGGTGCCGGTTTCATCGGCTCGCACCTGTCTGACGCACTGATCGGTCGCGGCGACGTCGTGATCGCGCTGGACGACGAGTCGACGGGAACTGCCGACAACGTTCGCCACCTGCTCGAACATCCCAACTACACGTTCCGCCACGGGACGATCCTCGATCATCCATTGTTGTCGATGCTGGCCGGCCAGGTCGACGTCATCGTGCACCTCGCGGCGGCCGTCGGCGTCAAGCTGATCGTCGATCGACCGCTCGAGTCGCTGATCACCAACATCCGGGGAACGGAGATCGTTTTGGACGCCGCGGCGCGAGCGGGCAGCAAAGTCTTGATCACCTCGACCTCGGAGATCTACGGGAAGAACACCACCGGTCCCCTGCACGAGGACGCCGACCGCATCCTAGGTTCGCCGTACAAGTCGCGCTGGTCCTACAGCACAGCGAAGGCGGTCGACGAGATCCTCGCGAACGCGTATTGGCGCGAACGCGAGCTGCCGACGATCGTGGTCCGGCTCTTCAACTGTGTCGGGCCGCGCCAGACGGGCGAGTACGGCATGGTCGTCCCGGGATTCGTCCGCCAGGCCCTCGCCGGCGAGGACCTCACCGTGTACGGGGACGGCGAACAGCGCCGCTGCTTCTGTCACGTGTCGGACACCGTCGACGCGCTGTTGGGCCTGCTCGGACACCCCGGAGCTGTCGGTGAGGTGTTCAACGTCGGCGCCGACCAGGAACTGTCGATGAACGAGCTCGCCGGGCGCGTGATCGCCGCCACACGGTCGCGTTCCGGGGTCGTGCACGTGCCCTACGACGAGGCGTACGAGGAAGGATTCGAGGACATGCAGCGTCGTGTTCCCGACATCTCCCGCATCCGGGCGCTGACCGGATGGGAACCGACGCGGTCGCTGGACATGATCCTGGACGACGTCGTGACGTTCGAGCGCGGACGCGCGCAGGTGAGCGACCTCGGCATCGATCGGACGGCATGAGCGACGAACTCCGCTACGTGCTCGCGTTCGGCGTGACGTTCCTCGGCGCCCTGTTGCTGACGCCGGTGGCGGGCCGCGTGGCCCACCGTACGGGGACGATCTCCCACCCGCGGGACGACCGGTTCAACAGCCAGGCCATCCCCTACCTCGGAGGGCTCGCGATCGCCGGGGGCCTGGTCATCACGGGAGCGATCACCACCGGGATCAGCGCGGAGATCGTGACGATCCTGCTGGCGGGCCTGGTGCTCGGCGGACTCGGACTGATCGACGACGTGCGCAACGTCGGACCGGTCGTCAAGGTGATCGTGGAGGTCGGCGCCGGTCTCGCCCTGTGGTTCGCAGGCGTGCGCGCAGGGTTCTTCGGCGTGGAGGCGCTCGACGCGGTGCTCACGGTGGCATGGGTCGTCGCGGTCACCAACGCCTTCAACCTGCTGGACAACATGGACGGCATCGCCCCCGGGGTGGCCGCGATCTCCGGACTCGGGTTCTTCGCGATCGCCGCGAGCGAGGGTGACTACCTCGTGGGATCCCTCGCCTTGGGCGTGGCCGGCGCAAGCTTCGGGTTCCTTCGCTACAACTTCCCGCCGGCGCGCATCTTCCTTGGGGACGCCGGGTCGCTGATGATCGGGTTCTTGCTCGCCGCCCTCGGTCTCAAGCTCGACCTCGTGGGACCGGACGAACTCGTTCGCGCGGTGATCCCCGCCCTGCTGCTCGCGATCCCACTGTTCGACATGCTGCTGGTGATCGCGGCACGCTCGCGCGACGGGCGCCCCGTCTACAAGGGTGGCACCGATCACGCGGCCCACCGGCTGTCGGCTCGCGGTTTCTCTCCGCGCGCCGTGGCGCTGACCGCGTTCGCCACCCAGCTCGTGTGCTGCTCGCTCGCGTTCGTGCTGTACCGCTCGGCCGACGGCATCGTGCTGGGAGCCTCCCTGATCACCGCCGCATCGGCCCTGGTGGCCTGGACGCTCTTTCTGCGGATGGAAGGTGTTGTGCCGGGCGCCATGGGCGAAGAGGCCCAGTCGGTGCGCCCCGAGACACCACCCGCGAGCTAGACTCGACCTCCGGAGGCGACGTGCAGGAACCGACCCAGCGACCACCCGCGACCAGCGATCTTCGAGAGCTCCTCGCCGTCTTGCGGGGCCATCGTGTCGCGATCGCGCTGATCACGGGGGTGACGGTCATCACGGCGCTGTTCCTGTCGTTCCGCCAAACGCCGATCTACGACTCCACGGCGCAGGTGCTGGTCAAACCGACCAACTCGAACCAAGCGATCTCGGGCGTGCCCGCGGCGTCGCTGATCAGCATGGACACCGAGCGGGGCATCGCCGAAGCGAGCGCAGTCGCCAACGTCGCGGCCGAGGAGCTGGGCGATTTCGATGCCGCCGAACTCCAGAACGCGACCGACGTGACCGTGCCGACGAACACGCAGTTCCTCGACATCACGTTCTCGGATCCCGATCCGGTACGCGCTCAAGCGGGAGCGCAGGCGATCGCGACGGCCTACCTCGAGTACCGCCAGGAGCAGGCGATCAAGGACGCGGCGACCGCCGCGCAGGGGTACCAACAGCGCATCAACGAGCAGGAGGGCCAGCTCAATGCCGCCCGCAAGGAGCTGGACGACGCGAAGAAGGGCTCGACCGAGGCCCTGACCACCCAGGCCGAGATGGACCAGTTGAACCGGGAGCTGGACATCCTGCGCGCCCAGCTCACACCGCTGCTCGCTCAGGGGGTCGATGCCGGCGACGTGATCGCCCCCGCGCAGCTCCCGACATCGCCGTCGAGCCCCAATCACTTGCGCAACGGTGTGCTCGCGCTGATCGTCGGGCTCGCGCTGGGGGTCGGGTTCGCCTTCGTGCGGGAGCGGCTGGACGATCGGCTCGCCGGCCGCGAGGACTTCGAGCAGCAGATCGGCGCTCCGGTCCTCGGCGTCGTTCCGGCCGTCCCCGGGTGGAAGCGCAAAGACGAGGCCTACCTGCCCGCGCTGTCCCAGACCAAGGGGGGTCCCGCCGAGG
Organism: Actinomycetota bacterium; assembly: GCA_040902745.1. Taxonomy (GTDB): domain Bacteria; phylum Actinomycetota; class UBA4738; order UBA4738; family HRBIN12; genus JBBDWR01. The sequence continues at coordinate 36,072 of JBBDWR010000007.1, forward strand.
CATATCGAACGATCCGCACCAACCTGCAGTTCATGGCCCGCGGGGGTGCGTTCAAGAGCGTGCTGGTCACCAGCGCGAGCCTCGGGGAGGGAAAGACGACCACGAGTTCCAATCTGGCCGTCACGCTCGCGCAGACCGGCAAGCGTGTGGTTCTCGTCGGCGCCGACCTGCGCAAACCTCGGGTGCACCGTTTCTTCGGGGTCGGCAACGAACTCGGGATCACCACGGTGTTAAGCGGACAGACCAGCGTGGGGCAGGCGGCCCAGCGTGTTCCCGGCCTGGACACGTTGCGGGTGATCCCCAGCGGGCCGATCCCGGCCAACCCGGCGGAGATGCTCGGCTCCGAGGAGATGGAACGATTCATGGAGGACCTGCGCACCGCCGACTTCATCGTGATCGACAGCGCCCCGGTGCTGGCCGTGTCGGATGCCTTGATCCTGGCTCCCCGCAGCGACGGGGCCGTGATCGTGGCCGACGCGGCGACCACGAGCAGAAGTGCGGCGGGACACATCCGCGAACAGCTCGAGCAGGTCGGCGCCAACATCGTCGGGGGCGTGTTCAACAACTTCGACCCCTCGACCGCCAAGTACTACCCGAGCTACTACCGCTCGTATTACGCCTACGACTACCGGCAGGAGCACGAACCGCGCGAGAAGGCGGGCAACGGCAGAACCGGGAGCCGCTCCGACGCCGAGATGTGGACCTGATCCGGCCCGGCGACCGGAGTCAGGTTCGCAGCGAGTCGACCGTCCGGCGCAGTCCCTCTTCGATTTCAACCGCCGGGCGATAGCCGAGCAGCTCCCCCGCAAGTGAGACATCGGCGTCGGTGATCCGCACATCGCCGGCTCGGGCCTCCTCGCGGATCGGATCGGGGCGGGCGCCTGTCAGCTCCGCGATCAGCTCGAGCAGCCGGTTCACGCTGGTCGGGGTCCCGCCTCCGCCGACGTTGAACGCGCGCCCGAGGGCGTCGCCCGGCGCCTCGATCGCGCGCAGGTTCGCCGCAACGACGTCGTCGATGTAGGTGAAATCGCGGGCCTGTTCCCCGTCGCCGTGGATCACCGGGCGGGTTTCGCTCAGGCAGGCCGTGATGAACCGGGGCACGACGGCCGCGTATTCGCTGGCGGGATCCTGCCCCGGGCCGTAGACGTTGAAGTAGCGCAGCGAGATCGTGGGAACGCCCATCGACAACCACCATGCCCGGCAATACGCCTCGCCCGCGAGCTTGCTGGCCGCGTAGGGACTCTTCGGCCGCGGGTCCATCGACTCCACGTGGGGGAACCGATCCTGGTCCCCGTACACGGACGATGACGACGCGAACACGACGCGCGCGCCCTCGGCGCGTGCGGCCTGAAGCACGTTCAGGGTGCCGGTGACGTTGACCTCGGTGGTGAGCACCGGTTGCTCGATCGATCGCGGCACCGACCGCTTGGCTCCCTGGTGAAAGATCGCGCGGCACCCACGCGCCGCGTTCGCGACCGCGTCGGCATCGCGCAGATCGCCCTGCACGAAGTCGAGGCCGCCGGCTCGGTCCAGGTTGCTATGCGAACCGTCGGACAGATCGTCGAATCCGACCACGTGGTGCCCATCCGCCAACAGGCGAGCTGCGAGGTGGGATCCGATGAACCCGCCCGCTCCGGTAACGAGCGCCCGCATCGTGCGGAGCCGGTGCCTAGTTCTCGCCGAGGAACGCGCCCACGACGGCCATCGACGCCGCCGGGATCGCCTCGTCCGCCTTGGTGCCACGCTCCTGCGCGGACTTGGCCGCGATCAGCATGTCGGCGAGGGCATCGGCCATCTTGGCGCCCTGCTCAGGGGAGTCGATGTCGATGCCGCGTTGCTGCAACCGGGCGAAGAAGGCCTCCAGTACTGCGCGCTCGTCTCCGAGCAGCGACGCCTCGGACACCTTGAGGGCACTCGACAGACGCTCGAGGGTTTGTATCGAGGGCGCGACGTGCCCGTTCTCGTAGCGCGAGAGCCGCGCCTTGGGGATGCCCGAGATCTCTTCGAGTTCGGACTGGCTAAGGCCCGCGTTGATCCGGGCCTCGCGAAGGCGCTGTCCGAAGTTCTTGCCGTCCTTCCTGGGTGTCACTGGCTCCTCCAAAGGGGTTGTATTGGGGTACGACGTGAAAGCGCGGCAACGATAGCACCCGCACCCGTCCCGGCGGAACCGTCATTAGTCGTCGGTTGCTGCCGAGGACATCGATTTCGGCCGCGGTGCGTTGTGGGGCAATCCCTCGCATCCAACCTATGCAGTTGCCGTCTCGGCGGATGCCGGGCGCGATCGGCAGATGCTGCGTCCGGACGCGCGCTTTGCCGCTCGTTACTTGACCTCGACGGACGCGCCGGCCCCCTCGAGGGCCTCCTTCGCCTTGTCGGAGGCGTCCTTGTCGACACCCTCGAGCACCGGCTTGGGAGCGTTGTCCACGAGATCTTTGGCCTCCTTGAGGCCGAGGGACGTGAGCGCGCGCACCTCCTTTATCACCTGGATCTTCTTGTCGCCGGCGCCGGTCAGCACGACGTCGAAGGTGCTCTTCTCCTCCGCCGCCGGACCAGCGTCTCCGCCTCCGGGCGCAGCCATCATGACCGGCGCGGCCGCTGCGGCCTGCACGTCGAACGTGTCTTCGAACTGCTTGATGAACTCGGATAGCTCGAGCAGCGTCATCTCCTTGAACGCGCCGAGCAGATCGTCGCTGGTCACCTTGGCCATCTCGCTCACTCCTTCCCCTCTTGGGGTGCTTCGGATGCTGCTTCGGGTGCTTCGGGTGCTGCGTCAGTTGCTGCTTCGGGTGCCGGCTCAGCCTCGGGGGCTGCTTCAGCCTCGGGGGCCGCGTCCGGTTCGGGCGGCGTCGGCTCCTCGACGGCAGCCGGCTTCTTCTCCTTGAACGCATCGAGCAGCCCGAGGAACTTGCTCTGGAGCGCCTGGAACATCGACGCGGCGCGGGACAGATCGGCCTGCATCATGCCGGCGAGCTGGGAGAGCATCTCTTCGCGCGAGCGCAGCTTCGCGAGCGCGGCAGCTTCGTCGGCGGACAGCAGCTTGCCGTCCATGAAGCCGCCCTTTATCTGCAGCGTCTCGAACTTCTTCGCGGCCTCGGCGAGACGCTTGGCCGCGAGGACGGCATCGCCCGACACGAACACCGCCGCGGTCGGGCCGGTCAGCATCGACTCGATCTGCAGGCCCGCCTGGTCGGCCGCGCGCTTGAACAGCGTGTTCTTGACCACGGAGAACGACGCGTCGGCCTCGGACAGGCCCTCGCGAAGTTCCTTCGTGTCGCTCACGGTGAGTCCGCGGTAGTCCGCGAGCAGGAGGGCCTCGGCGCCCTCGATCCGCTTCTGGAGTACCGCAACCCTCTCGACCTTCTCCGGTTTCGCCATCGGGCCTCCTGCATGAAAAAATCGCCCCCGCAAGCAGCGAGGGCGAACGGCGTGCGGCGCGACCCGGACGTGGCGGTCGAGCGGTCTGCGGTTCGGTGACCTCGGCAGGTACCCCGGAGGGATTACGCGCTTTGGTGCGGTTCGGTGCGGTTTGCGCCCCTGCTGTCTGCGGCTTGGTGGAGGCTACCAGCAGGCCTTCCGTGCTGTCAGACACCGATGTTAGGGTTCGCTCAGTGTCAGGGTGACCGAGCAGTGAGATCTCGAGGGTGACCTCGGGATAGCCT
>JBBDWR010000008.1:0-128691 GCA_040902745.1 Actinomycetota bacterium
CTTGGCCTCCCTCGATGAGCCTCCCTTCTCGGGGAAGAAGATCTCGGGGTCGTAATCTCGACACCTCGCCCGCTCTTGCCATGGGATGTAGTGATGCACCGCTCTCTCCCCCCAGAATCACACGCATGTGATTCTGAGCGAATTCCCACCTTCCTGACAAGTCCTGAGACGAGACTTTTTCGATCACGATCTGCGCTCCATCAAGCATCGTGGTCACGCGTTTGCGCGGATGCAAGGGCTTCCGACCGAAAAATGCGCCACAAATGCATAGTCAAGTACTTGACGAACATAGTCAAGAAGACTGACGGAACTAGGCGATCGCTGCGCGTGAACGACGCACACGGCCGTACGTCGTGGTGCGTTCGAGGGGTACGCGGCCGATCGCTCGGATCGCGTCGCGGAACTCGTCGACCTCCATCCGGATGCCCCATGGCGCTCCCGCCATGCGGCTGATCGTCTCTTCCATGAGCGTTCCGCCGAAGTCATTCGCGCCGCCCTGCAGCAAAGCGGCGCACGCGTCGACGCCGAGCTTGACCCACGACACCTGCACGTTGTCGATCTTCCCGTCGAGCAGGATGCGCGCGATCGCGTGCATACGCCGATCTTCCTCGAACGACGAGCCCGGTTTCGCTTTGCCTGCAAGATATATGGGCGCGTTCTGATGCACGAACGGCAACGGAACGAACTCCGTGAATCCGCCCGTTGCATCTTGGATGCGCGCGATCCGGCGCAGATGCGCGACCCAGTGCGGCGGCGCATCGACGTGTCCGTACATGATCGTCGAGGACGAACGCAGTCCGACGGTGTGTGCCGTCGTCACGATCTCCTCCCACGTGTCCGCGGGCAGCTTGCCCTTGGTCAACACCCAGCGGACGTCGTCGTCGAGGATCTCGGCCGCCGTGCCGGGGATCGAGTCGAGTCCGTGCGCTCGACACTCGGTGAGGAACGCTTCGAACGACACGCCGAGTTTCGTCGCACCGTTGAGGATCTCCATCGGACTGAAGGCGTGGATGTGGATGCCGGGAACACGTTCGCGCACCGCATCGAGGACGTCCAGATAGAACGTCCCCGGAAGATCGGGGTGGATACCTCCTTGCATGCAGATCTCCGTCGCACCGGATTCCCATGCTTGCTGTGCACGGTCGGCCACCTCGTCCAGGGTCAGCGTGTAGGCCTCCGGATCGGCCTCCCGCTGGGCGAAGGCGCAGAAACGGCAGCCCACGTAGCACACGTTCGTGAAGTTGATGTTCCGGTTGACGACGTAGGTGATCTCGTCGCCGACAGCCTGTTTCCGCAGGTCATCGGCCACTTCAGCCAGCGCGTCGAGTGCCGGACCCTCGGCCCGGAACAGCGCGAGGGCGTGCTCGTCGCGCAGCTCCCGGTGCGATGCCGCCAACCGCAGCGCCTCCCGGATCTGCCGGTCCAGGCGCTCTACAGGCACCTTCTCCTCGTTCCAGGCACGGGTTTTCCACAATCGGTCGGTATCGTCGACCTCCAGGTCGCCGTAGACGACCTGCGCGTCCGACCGCAGGCCCGCGTCGGCGGCCTTGGTGAAGGTCAGGGCGATCTCCCGCGGCTTCCATCGGACGTCCGGGTCCTGCCAGGGGATCGGCTCGGGCACCTGCCCTTCCCGGGCGAGGCCGTCCTCGGCGAGCAGCGCCCGGACCGGTGCACGCATCTTCGCGGCCAGGAACGGGTCCGGGCGGGCCGCGAACTCCGGGTAGATCGCCAGGCGCTCTCGCAGTTCGAGGCCCCGGGCGGCGGTCGTCGCCCGAAGCGCTTCGATCGCCGGCCACGGACGCTCGGGATTGACGTGGTCCGGGGTGAGGGGCGAGACCCCGCCCCAGTCGTCGATCCCGGCATCGAGCAGGCGTAGGCGCTGCCCGGGGTCGGAAAGGTTCGGAGGAGCCTGCACGTGCATCCGGGGGCCGAACACGATGCGCGCCGTGGCGACCGCGGCCAGGAACTCCTCATCGTCCGGCTCCGACGCCGCATGCATCGCCGTGCCCAGCTTGGCACGGAAATTCTGGACGATGACCTCCTGGATGTGGCCGTACCGGCGATGGACTCCGCGGATCTGCAGGAGCGAGTCGGCGCGCTCCGCAACCGTTTCGCCGATGCCCACGAGCACGCCGGTCGTGAACGGGACTCCCAGCCGCCCGGCATCCTCGATCGTCCGCAGACGTACGGCGGGCACCTTGTCCGGAGAGTTGAAGTGCGCCTCGCCCCGCTGCGTGAGGCGGACGGAGGACGTCTCGAGCATGATCCCCATCGAGGCGCTCACATGGCGAAGCCTCGCCATCTCCTCGTAGCTCATCACCCCGGGGTTGAGGTGCGGCAGCAGCCCGGTCTCCTCGAGGACCCGGATCGCGACCGCCCGCACGTAGTCCAATGTAGAGGAGTACCCACGCTCGGAGAGCCACTGTGCGGCGACCGGGTAGCGGTCCTCCGGGCGGTCACCGAGCGTGAACAGCGCCTCCTTGCAACCGAGCCGGCGACCCCCCTGCGCGATCCGGACGGCCTCCTCGGGAGAGAGGAAAGGCGCATCGAGCTTGGCGGGCGGCTTGGCGAACGTGCAGTAGTGGCAGTGGTCGCGACACAGCATCGTGAGCGGCACGAACACCTTGCGGGAGTAGGTGATCCGCTCGCCGTCCCCGAGGGCTCGCAGCCTGGTCGCGAGGGTGAGCACCCGGTCCAGCTGCGCGCCGCGAGCCTCCAACAGGGAGGCGACCTCCGCCGCGGTGAGCGTCTTGCCATCCTCGGCGCGGGCCAGCGCTCGGCGAAGTTGGGGGTCGGTGGCTCCGGCCATCGCGGCCGAGCCTACTACCCTTGTCGCCTATGGAGATCGTCGCGCTCGCGGGGGGAGTCGGTGCCGGCAAGTTCCTCCGTGGGCTGCACGCCGTGGCACGGGAGCGTTCGGATCGCGTCACCGTGATCGTGAACACCGGCGACGACATCGAGCTGCACGGCTTACATGTGTCCCCCGACCTGGACTCGGTCTGCTACTGGCTGAGTGGATCGATGGACCGAGAGCGCGGGTGGGGCCGGGCCGATGAGACCTTCAACGCGGTGGAGCAGTTGCGCTCGATGGGCGTGGACGCCTGGTTCAATCTCGGCGACCGCGATCTCGCCACCCATCTGGTGCGCAGCCAACTGCTGCGCGGCGGCGCGAGCCTCTCCGGGACGACCGGGGTTCTCGCCCGCGACCACTTCGGCCTGACGGAGCGGATCCTGCCGATGAGTGACGATCCGGTGACCACGCGGATCGACGTCGTGGATCCGTACGGGACGGCCCTCGACCTGCACTTCCAGGAGTACTGGGTACGGCGGGGTGCTCGCGACTCCGTGAAACAGATCCGTTACGTCGGCTCCGATCGCGCCTCGGCGCTCCCGGATGCGCTCGACGCGATCGCGGGCGCCGACGCCGTGCTGCTGTGCCCATCCAACCCGGTCGCATCGATCGGGCCGATCCTGGCGATCCCGGGCTACCGGAACGCCCTGCAGCGACGTCGAGATGTCGTCGCAGGGGTATCGCCGATCATCGGGGGAGCTCCGCTTGGGGGCATGGCCGATCTCCTGATGCCCGCTGCCGGGCTCGAAGTCTCCGCTCTGGGAGCCGCCCGTGCCTACGACGGACTGCTCGCGGGGTGGGTGATCGATCGACGCGATGCATCTTCGGCGGCCGTGATCGCCGACGCCCTCGACGTTCGGGTCGCAGTCACCGATTCCGTGATGGTGGACGACGAGGTCGCCCGCGCTCTCGCCGTCTCGGCGCTCGACCTCCTGCGGGTAGTCGGGTGACGGTCGAGATCCTCCCTGTTCCTGGGGTCCCGGAGGTCCGCCCCGGGGACGATCTCGTCTCCCTGCTCGCGACGCCGCTCGAGCGGATCGGCGTCCGGGACGGGGACGTGATCGCCGTGACTCAGAAGGTCGTCTCGAAGGCGGAGAACCGCGTGGTTCCCGAGCAACCGATCGGTCGAGCAGCGTGGATCGCCCGGGAGACCGAACGCGTGGTGGCCAGCAAAGGGGAGCTCATCATCGCCGAGACCGCCCACGGGTTCGTCTGCGCGAATGCCGGTGTCGATGCATCCAACGTTCCCGATGGAGCTTTGTCGTTGCTTCCGGTCGACCCCGACGGATCCGCGGAACAGCTGCGCGCCGGGCTTTCCGCGCGACTCGCGGCGGACCTCGCCGTGGTCATCACCGACACGTTCGGGCGTGCGTGGCGCACGGGCGTGGTCAACGTGGCGATCGGCTGCGCGGGGTTGGCGGCACTGGTCGACCTTCGCGGCGAACCCGATCACCACGGACGCACACTCGACGCCACCGTCGTCGCGCTCGCCGACGAGGTCGCCGCGGCGAGCGGATTGGTGATGCCGAAGGCTGGAGGGATCCCCGCGGCGCTGGTGCGTGGGGCGCCGCTGGGCAGCCCAGCGGGACGCGCCTCCGACCTGGTGCGGCCCTCGGAGGAAGACCTGTTCCGGGAGACCCCACTCACCGCGATCTCTGCCCGCCGGACGATCCGGGCGTTCGGTCCGGGCCCGGTCGAGCGGGAGGCCGTGCGCGCGGCGGTCCGCGCAGCGTGCACGGCGCCGGCGCCGCATCACACGAAACCGTGGACGTTCGTCGCGCTCTGGTCGGCCGCGGCGAAGCATCGCTACCTCGAGGCGATGGCGCGTGCGTGGCGGGCAGACCTGGAGCGCGACGGTACGGAAGTGGAGACGATCGACCGGCGGATCGCTGCCAGCGACGCCGTTCTCGGCGCCGCGCCGGTGCTCGTGGTGCCCGCTCTGCAGCTAGGGGGATCTCACGACTATCCGGACGAGGAGCGAACGCGGGCCGAGCGCGACATGTTCCTGCTCTCCGGCGGCGCGGCGATCCAGAACCTCCTGCTCGCGCTGCATGCGCAGGGGCTCGCCTCGTCCTGGATATCCTCATCGATCTTCTGTCGCGAAGAGGCGCGCGCGGCGATCGGCCTGGACGAGCGATGGCTGCCTCTGGGAACCGTCGCGGCCGGCCGACCGCCGGCGACGAGCGTCCCGCAGCGACCGTCACTCCCTCTGGACGAGCACCTGCGGGACGTGGACTGAGCGAAGGGCGTCCGAGGGGCGGCTGCGTCGGGGGCTTCGACCGCTATCCTGGGCGCACCGCACCCGCAGCCTGCGGGCCGGACGATTCCCTACGGCCAGACGATGCGAAACGACCAACACGAGAGGAACGAGCGTGAGCGACAAGGTTTCTCCGGGCGGGCACCGACCCACGAAGGCGGAACGTAAGGAGCAGGCGCGCATCGAGCGCGAACAACTCCAGCAGAAGCTGGCCAGCCGCAAGCGCACCCGGGCCCTCATGATCGGCGTCGGAGCCGTGGCCCTGGCCGCGATCGTGGTGGCCGTCGTGCTCACCCGCCCCGAGGAGGTCGACGTGCCCACCGCCCGAACCCTGCTGGCCGAGGCTCCGGCCGGTGCAGAGCAGGCGGACTGCGGGCAGGCGCGCAACGTCGGCGAGTTCGATCCCGCCGCCCAGGATCGAACGCACGTGGGAGGTGGCGGGGTGGCGCAGATGCCCCCGCTGTCGGCCTACCCGTCCGCACCTCCCGCGTCGGGACCGCACAATGCCGTACCCCTGTCCGCCGGCGTGTACGACACGCCGCCACCCCTCGACCAGGTGATCCACTCACTCGAGCACGGCGGGGTGGCGATCTGGCACTCGCCCGACGCGACGGGCCCCGAGCTGGCGAAGATGACGTCGTTCTACGGGGAAGAGGCCAACGGGGAGAAGATGATCGTCGCGCCGTACGACTACCCCGACGAGGGAGCGGCCGGACAGCTCCCCCCGGGCGTCGAGATGTCCCTCGTCGCCTGGCACTACGTGCAGGAGTGCGAGAGCGCCAACCTCGCCGCGTCATACGGGTTCGTCAACGACTTCCGCGCGACCCAGGCGAACGCGGAGAACTACAAGGGCGAGGCGCCCGAACCCCTCAGCTCGATGTGACGCGGCGTCCATGGCGAAGAGCAAGAAGCGCAGGAAGCGGCCCCGCGCCCCGGCAGCGGGGCCCGGGGAGAACGGTGCAGCCAGCGACACAGCACCCGGGAGTCCCGGCCCCGGCGAAGACGGCGCTCGTTCGAACCAGAAGCGCCGGCGCAAGGAAGAAGCCCGCCGCCGTCGCGAAGAGCAGGCCCGGCGCATGCAGCGGATCGCACTGCTGCGCCGAACCGCCGTGCTGGTCGTGATCTCCGCGGTGAGCCTGGGGACGCTGTTCTGGTTTTTCCGGGCGGAGACGGCACAACCGGTGTCCGCCGCAGCTTTGGAGGCGGGCCGAGCCGGCGGCTGCGGCGACATCCAGACCCCGGCGGGCGACGCGCCCGGGGGGAACCACCAACCTCCCTACACTTATGCGGATCGGCCCGCGACCTCGGGCCCGCACGACCCCACGCCGATGCCGGAGGAGCGCGGCGTGTTCACCGAGCCCTTGAACGAGTCAAAGGCCGTGCACAACCTCGAGCACGCGTACGTGATCTTGTACTACCGGCCCGACGGGCTCGCAGCGCTCCCGAGCGAGGTCGTGGATCGGCTAGGTCGGATCGCGGAGTCCGAACAGCTCGTGTACCTAGCGCCGTACCCGGACCTGCCCGGTGACACGGCATTCGCGATGACCGCGTGGAACACCCTGTGGACCTGTCCGGCGCAGATCACCCCGGACCAGGCAACGACCGCCGCGCAAGGATTCGTCACTGCCTATCGAGGAACATCGAACGCCCCGGAGCCCCCGACCGGGCTCTGATCGCAGGAAAGATCGTCGCCGGACTACTCCTCGTCGTCGGTGGCGATCTGACCGGCAGAGACGCGTGCTCCCTCGATCTGCATGCCCTCAGGCACCTCTGCTCCCTCACCGAGGACGCCGTCGATCAGGCCGGCGCCTTCGCGAACACGCGCGCCCGGACCGAGGATCGACCCCACGACGCGCGCACCCGCCTCGACGACCGCGCCGGGGAGCAGCACCGAGTCGTCGATCTCCGCGTCCTCGGCGACCGACGCTCCCTCCCCCACCGCCACCCACTTCCCGAGGTGCGCGCGCAGGTCCACCTCGGCAGTCTCCGCGATCCACGGCGCCGGGTAGGTGAGTCCGTCGAGCTCACCCTCGAGGATGTCGGCGTGCGCCTGCAGGTACTTCTCCGGAGTCCCGAGGTCGAGCCAGTATGCGTCGGATCGGAATCCGTACACGGGCTTGCCGTCGGCGATCAACGCCGGGAAGATCTCCCGCTCGATCGAGACAGCCTGTCCGACCGGACAACCCGCCAGCGCGCCGGGATCGAGAACATAGGTGCCGGCGTTCACGTCGCCGGGGGCCAGTTCCGCCGGCTTCTCCCGGAACTCGATCACGCGCCCGTCTTCGGCCGTCGGAACGAGTCCGAAGGGACGGGCGTCCTGTACATGCGTGAGTGCGATCGTGGCGCTCGCCGACCGATCGCGGTGGACGGCAAGCATCGCGGTCAGGTCGAGATCGGTGAGGATGTCCCCGTTGAGCGCGAAGAAGGGCGCATCGCCGAGGTGCTCGAGCGCGTTGACGATCGCTCCGCCCGTTCCGAGCGGCGCCTCCTCCGTGATCCATGAGACCTTGGGCATCCGCTCGCCCCGTGCCGTGATGAAGGGGTGGAAGGTCGCCTCGAGGTACGGACTCGACAGGACCACCTCCTCGACGCCGTGCCTCGCCAGGTGATCCAGCACGTGGTCTAGCTGCGGTCGATCCACGATGTTGATCAGGGGCTTGGGGATCGTCTCGGTCAACGGACGCAACCGTGTGCCCTCCCCCCCGACCAGCACGACCGCCTTCATCGCGCCATCCGGTCTCGCAGCGACACGATCTCCGCGCGAGCACGCAGGGCGGTCCACGCAAGCGGCAACGTCGCGCGTCGCCACCCATCGGCTCGGTGCTTCGCGTAGTAGCGATAGATGCTCTGCGAGTGCATCAGGTGCGTCCTTCTCGAACGCCCCGTCGAAACGCCCCCCGCGTGCAAGACCTCGACGGTCGGAGTGAACACGATCTTCCAACCCGCATCGCGAAGTCGGGTCGTGAGGTCGAGCTCCTCCGCATAGAGGAAAAACGATTCGTCGAACAACCCGACCTCCTCGACGGCCGTGCGGCGAACCAGCATGCACGATCCGGAGACCCAGTCGACTTCTCGCGAGGCGTTTCGGTCCCAGTCGGTCATCCGATACGCGCGCGAATACCGATTACCGGGAGCGAACGGCCCGAGGAACGCGTGACCGAGCGCTTCGGCCACGCTCGGGACCTTGCGGCCACTGGCGTACATGGTCCCGTCCGGGTCGCGCACGAGCGGTCCGACGACGGCGGCGTCCGGCCGGGCCTGCCCCGCCGCGACCAGGTCGGCGAGCGTGCCCTCCCACAGCTCCACGTCGGGGTTCGGCAGGAACACCCAGGGTGCCGTGGTCTCGCGGATCCCCTGGTTCCACGCGACGGAGAGCCCTAGGTTGTCCGGGTTGGCGATCAGGCGCACCTCGGGGAACCGTTCGGCGGCCCGTTGGGCGCTCCCGTCACGTGAGGCATTGTCGATGACCAGCAGCTCCGTGCGCAGCCCGCCGGTTCTCGCGAGGAGCGTCTCGATACAGCGGAGGAGGTAGTCGCCCGCGTTGTAGTTGACGATGACGACAGAGAGATCGAGATCGACGGCATCCGAGGACAACGGCTCCTGCGACGCGGCGCTTCGTGGACGGGAGGACATCGAGGTCGTCACCGTCCGTCAGTCGTGGGGCGTCTGGGAGACGAGGAAGATACCGAGCGCGATCGCCGCGACGCCGATCCAGCGCAGTCCCGGAACCTCGTCATGCAAGACGAACCGGTCGAAGAGCAGGATCAGGACATAGGTCAAGGCAGCGAACGGGTAAGCGAACGACAACGACGTGCGCGAGAGCACTGCGAGCCACACGACCGCCGAGATCCCGAACAGAACCAGACCGAGCCACACCGCCGGGGTGGTGACGACTTCGCGGACGTGCCCGGAGTCGAAGGCGAGCGCGCCGGTGCTCTCCGTGACCTGGTTCATGCCGTGTTTCAGCGTGAGCTGCGCGACGGCGGCGAGCGTCACGGATACGAGGATCAGAGCGATCAGCATCAGACGGTTCCCTCTCTTGTCGTCATCGGTGGGCAGCGCGTCGGGGACGCGCGCGATCTCGGTATCGGAGCGGGTTCGAGCCATACGCCTCAGAGGTCCTCCGCCTCGACCTCGACCCGGGCCACCATCTCCTCGCGTCGCTGCTGCGACTCGACGACCTCGAACCAGTAGCGCTGCGTCTGGACATGGTAGGCCTCGTGGGTGGCGGCAGATTCGAGGCCGACCGTGACCCAGTACCGCCCGGCCTCGAACGGCAGGTCCGGCACGCGGAAGCGCAACCGGCGCTTGCCCTCGATCCTGCCGAGGTCGATACCGGCCTCGGAGGTTCGCCCGATCGCGCGCATCAGGTTGGTCCCGTCATGGATCGCCATCGACGCGTCCAGGTCGTCGACCGGCGAGTTGGCCCGGACCTCGACCTCGACGAGGAGATCTTCCTCCGGTGCGAAGGCCCCCTCGGTCGAACCGTCCTGACGGATCAGCTGTACGGACGAGACCTCGACCTGACGGGAGCCGTGCTCCGGGACGAAGTTCGGATCGCGCGAGAGGAGCACGTAGCGCATCTCGTGGACGACCTCGTCGGGTGTACCCATCGCATGCACGTTGCCGTGGTCGAGCATCACCGCGCGGTCGCAGATCGCCCGTACCGTGTCGAGCGCGTGCGTGACGAGGATGATCGTCCGCCCGTCCCGTTGGAAGCGACGCACGCGATCGAGACAGCGCTGCTGGAACGCCTCGTCCCCCACCGCGAGCACCTCGTCGATCAGGAGCACCTCCGGATCCACGTGGACGGCTACGGCGAACCCGAGCCTGACCAGCATGCCGGAGGAGTAGAACTTCACCTGCGTCTGCATGAAGTCCGCCAGCTCGGCGAACTCCACGATGTCGCGGTACACGAGATCGGTGTCCTTGCGCGTCAACCCGAGGAACGAGGCGTTCAGGTAGACGTTCTCCTCCCCGGTGAGTTCGGGATGGAACCCGGCTCCGAGCTCGAGCAGCGCCGCGAGCCGCCCGCGCTGGCGGACGACCCCGGCGGACGGACGCAGGATGCCGGCGATGACCTTGAGCAGGGTGGTCTTCCCCGATCCGTTGTGGCCGATCAGCCCGAGGGATTCCCCTTCTTGGATGTCGAAGGACACATCGCGCAACGCCCAGAAGTCCTGGGCCCGCGAGTGCGAGGACAACACCCGCGCCTTGAGGGACGAGGGCTTCTCCTTGTACAAGCGGAAGCGCTTGCTGACGCCGTCCACCTGGATCGCCACAGCGGTCATCGCCTCACAGCTCCTCCGCGAAGTCACCGGACATCCGGAAGAACAACCGCCAGGTGAACCAGAGCAGCACGGAAGCGGCCGTGAGCACGACCAGCAGCGCGAGGGCGACTTCGGACACGCTCCAGTCGAACAACACCTGCTGGCGGACGCCGTCGACGACCGGGGCGGGATCGCCGTATAGCGCGCGCTGGAACCCCTGGATCACGATCGCCATCGGGTTGAGCACGTACAGCCAGAACGACCGGCCGTCGAGCACCGAGGAACCCTGCAGCTTCTGCTGAACGAACCCGCTCGAGTAGACGATCGGCGTCAGCCAGAACCACACGAGCAACCCGATCCCGATCAGGTGCTGCACGTCGCGGTAGCGCACGTTCAGCGCCGACGCCCACATCGTGATGCCCGTGGTGAACACGATCAGGGTCACGATCGCCAGCGGCAACAGCGCGACCGCCGGCCAGGACAGCCCCGTGCCCGTCGCGAGCATGAACAGCAGGAGCACAACGGTCTGCAGGACGTAGTCGACGAGGGCCACGCCGATCGACGAGAGGGGCAGGATCTCCCGCGGGAAGTAGACCTTCTTCACGAGGTTCGCGTTGTCGATCACCGACGTCGAACCCGTCTGCAGCGAGGTCGACAGCACGTTCCAAGCCAGCAGTCCCGACAACAGGTAGACGGGGAAATTGGGCATCGTGTTGCCGAGCATCACGCCGACGAAGGAGAAGACGCCCAGGAACACGACAGGGTTGAGCAGCGACCAGACCGCGCCGAGCACGGAGGCCGTGTACTTGACCTTGAGCTCCTTGCGGATCAGGTTCAGCAGGATCTCGCGGTAGTCCGCGAGTTCCCGCAGCCGTCCCAGCCGCAGGTGCGGAGATTCAGAGGTCCGTTCGACCAGGTCTGCGGTCCCGATAGGGGGTGCCCTCCTCCGCCGGTGTTTCCCGGCCGGATCAGACGCGACGGCCGGGAGGAACCCGCTGGTGAGCGGGCATCCGGGCGAGTCTAGCAATCGGACCGGCGCGGCCGGCCCGGGCGCTATGGCGTTCGCGTGAATTCCTCGAGCGCCTCCGCGTAGGACACCCCGAACCCCTCGTCCCGAACGAGGTCGTCGTCCACGCCGACGTCGGCGAGCGCCCCACCCCAGCGAGCCATGGCGACCCGGGCCGGATCCCCCGTGAGCTCGAGGGTGGCCTCGATCGCGTCTTGGTAGCCGCGCGCGGTCGCCTCCCCCTCGGCGAGGGCGCGCATGTGGTCGGCCGCGGCCGCTCCCATGCTGCGGCGCCGATGCTCATCGCGCGTCAGCTCCCCGAGCACGGCCGCGAGTTCGTCGACATCGGGAGGACCCGGCGCGACCCGTGCGACGAACGCGTCGGGAACGTCGAGGTAGGTCCCGGTCGCACTGACCACGGCGGGACGTCCCGCCTGCATCGCCCTCGCGAGCGTGCCGCTCACCTCGCCGCGGTGGGGGAAGCGCAGATCCACGACGACATCGCTCGCCCGCAGCCAGCCTCGGAAGTCATCGTCGCTCACGTCGGGCGCCACCACGATCCGGTCGGCGATGCCCGAGCGCTGCACCAGCTCCTGCACGTCGTAGCCCGTGATCGACCGGCCGACGAGTGCGAGATGCACACTCGGATCCAACGTCGCGACGGCGGCGATCACCGCACCGAGCTGCTTCGCCTCGTTGAGGTCGCCCAGCGCCCCGATCACCGTGCGCGCGCCCGCCGACTCGAGCGGCGCGCGCAATCCGGCGGCGATCCCCTCGGCCCGCTGCATCGCAGCAGGCGACTCCACAACAGGATGCGGGACCACGGTGATCGGCGTGCGACACCCGATCTCCTCCAGGTACCGCTTGCAGAACGCGGAGTGCACGACGATGCCACGGGCGCGCCGGACGACGTGGCCGCACCATGGATCGCGCAGCGGTTCGTTGCGCAGCACATCGGGCGAGTGGAGCCGGGGCCGCAGCAACGCGGCCTCGCGCTCGGCGACGAACCCCAGCGGATCCCCGGCGACGACCATGCCGCGGACGAAATCGTCCAGGGCGAGGTCGTGGAGCACGACGAGACCGGGCGCCTGACACGCGTACCGATAGATGTCGCGGTGGAACTCGACGTTGTTGCCGAGCTGGTAGATCCCCAGTCGATACCACGGCACGAGCCCCTCATGCTTGGGCTCGATCGGCCACACGATGTCCATGTCGTGGCGCTGCGTGAACCCGACCCGCTCGAGCCCGGCGAGCACGGCGGCGGAATAGGTAGCGATGCCGGTTGGTGCGGGGGGCAGTGGGGAGAAGAACCCGAGTCTCGGGTGCATCCGGGCATCCCAGACGCGGCGCTGCCGGTACCGCTTGCGCGCGCGACCGAGCGAGGAGCGGACGGCTCCCATCAGTCGAGGAGCCGGGTGACGACCTCCGGCCAGGTCGGAACCTTCTCGCGCACGAGCGCGTTGCCGGCAGCGCCGAAACGCGGAGCGAGATCGCGGTCGGCCGCGAGCCGATCGATCGCCGCGCCGATCGATCGCGGATCGGGTTCGCTGACCAAGCCCGTCTCGCCGTCCGTGACGAACTCGAGCGGCCCCCCGGCGTCGGTAAGCGTGATCACCGGTCGCGACGCCGCGAATCCTTCGATCGTCACGTAACCGTAGTCCTCGTCGTAGGGCCCGAAGTACACGCCCAATGCGCCGAGGAACAGCTCGTGGAGCCGTTCGTCGGGCGGCCCGACCTCGAACCGCACCCGATCGGAGACACCGAGGTCGTCTGCCTTCTTGCGCAGCATCGCCTCGTCCGGCCCGCGCCCCACCAGCACCAGCTTGACGCCGCTGGTCGAGTGGCGCATCCCCTCGATCACGAGTGATTGACGCTTCAGGGGCTCGAAACGGCTCGGGAACACGAGATAGTCGCCGTAGTCGCCCGGTGCCATCCCCAGCAGAGCTTCGGCGATCGGCGACGGATGGTAGAGCGGCTCGGAGCCCATCCGCAGCGCGTTCCAGAGCCGGTCCGCCGTGTTGCGCGCGTTGGTGAACACCCGCTTCGCCTCGCCGAGCGCGATGCGATCGGCCTGCCAGATCATGTCGCGCACCCTCGGTCCTTCGGCCTGCCGCGAAAGATCGGCGAACTCCGGGTGGTCCCACAGCTCGTACGCGGACCGATGTTGGTGGATCAGCCACACGATCTTGCGTTCGTGCTTGATCAGGTAGGAGGGGAACTTCAGCGCGATCACCGCGTCGATCTTGAGTCCGTTGGACTCGGACAGATCCAGCGAGCGCCACACCGCCATGTGATGGGCGAGTTCGCTCGCCGGGTACCACTTGCCCGCGACCGAGACTTCTTCCGCCTCGTGACCCGCCTCGCCGAGGGCCCGCACGAGCGCCTCGGTATGGGTCTCCGCGCCGCCACGGACGAACGGGGTCTGGGGATGGACGACCGCGACCCGCATCAGCGACTCGCTCCCCGATCCCGATCGGTGCGCGCGGAGGCGGCGCCGTCCGCCTCGCGCCGCTCGACCTCGGCGCGGAGCTGGACAACTTCGGCTTCGGCCGCCTGGAGTCGTTCGGCGAGTTGTGTTGTCAGTTCGGCGTGGTCTGCCAGCAGCCGGTCGTAGCGCCAGCTCACGGGGCGCAGGAACCGGAACACCCGCAGCTTCAACTGCCGGCGCCATCGCGAGACCGACGCGAGGTTCGGCTCACCACGCGGGATGACCTCCTGCTCGTCGGCGCGCATCAGCGCGGAGAAGTCGTGCAGGGCGTCTCGCACCCGTTGCGTGTCCAACCGACCGAGCGGCGTAGCGTCCTGTGCCCAGTACAGCTCGCGCAGCAGCGCTTCGCGGGCGGCGTCCGTCGTGTCGGTCTTCGGGGTATCTGCGCTGCTCATCGGCGTCAGGAGCGTAGCATCCGCACCTGCGCGAACCGCGCGGCGCGCCGTCGTCGTCCGTTCGTTACCGGGGCTCACGCGGGGTCGGGGGGGGGGGGCGCCCAGGTCGCCCCCTTGCAATCGTCGCGCAGGGGCAGCGGGGTCGGTTCGCGGGGCTGCTGGGTGAAGTCGAAGTTGTAGGCCATGTTGGACGCCCACCGGTCACGCTGGGTGAGTTGGCGCAACCCCCAGTTGTCTTCGATGAACCGCAGGATGCTGGAGAACTCCGCGAGCCGGTGATCGATCGCGCCCTGCTCGGCGTAGGGGGAGATCGTCAGCGTGGGGACCCGGATCCCGTATCCGAACCGGTCCACGCGCTTCGGGGCGACGTGATCGTAGAACCCGCCGAAGTCGTCCCACGTGACGAAGATCGCGGTGCTCTTCCACATCGGCGAAGCCATGATCGCGTTGACGACCTCGGTGGTCCAGTTCTCCCCGTGGCAGAAGTTGTACTCGGGGTGTTCGGAGAGTTCGAAGCGTGGGGTGATCCACGTGACGGCAGGGAGCCGATCCTGCTCGATGTCGCGCACGATGTCGTCCACGGGACGGTTGTAGCGCTGCCACAGCTGCGGATCGTTGCGGTAGCGCTCGATCGCCGAATAGGCGCTCCAGATGTATCCGAGCTGGGTGTTCGTGGCCGCGTAGTAGGACCAAGGGATCTGCTTCTTGCGCAGCAGATCACCGAGAGTGGTGAAGTCGAAACACGGGTCGACCTTGACTAGCTCGCCCTCGGGGCCGACGACCTCGACGTAGGAGCCCGGTTCGGCGATGTCGCATCCCCATGACTTGGCGAAGCCCTGCTCCTGCATCCGCCGCAGCGACTCGAACGGCTGCCAGGCGTTGTCGAGCGCGCCACCGGACTGCCCGGCGATCGTATAGAGGTGGTTGGGGAACGAGGGCCCGATGTGCGAGGCGAAGAAGTTGTCGGAGAGCACGTAGTCCTCGGCCATCCTCCAGTAGTTCGGCATCGTCGCGCGGCTGAACCGCGTGAAGGCATAGCGGTCGGCGTACTCCGACTGGTTGAAGCCATCCATCTTGCCGTCGTTGATCGATGCGACATTGCAGTTGTAGCAGTGCGGCAGGTCGTGAGCCCGCTGATCCTCGGCAGGCGTCAACGGACGCCGTTCGCCGTGGTCGTTGCCGAACCGCACCCCGCGAGCGCCGGGGAACGCGCCGAACAGGTGGTCGAAGCTGCGGTTCTCCTTGATCAGGAACACGACGTGTTTGATCGGCCACTTGGTGTCGATCGCGTCGACGTCCGCCGCGGCTGGCAAAGGCGCCGATACGCGACCGGGGTCTGGCTCACTCACCGGCGTTGACTGGGCTTCGGCGGCACCGACCGAGGCGATCGCCGCGACGACCGCGCACAGAACGAGCAGGGCTGCGGCGGCAACGAGGGCACGGGGATGGATCGGCAGGGTCGTCATCGGGGCCCGCAAAGGATACCGGCCCCCTCCGGCTAGACGAGGCGACGCAGGAGATCGGAGATCGCGTCGTCCAGCGGTGGCATCGGCTCGATCCCGAGCTCGCGCGTGTACAGGCTGGTGAGTGAGGAGTCCCGCGGTCGCGGAGCCGCCAGACCGAGTTCGTCGGCCCGTTGGGCCGCCACGCCTCCCGGAAGCTTCGCCAGGCGCTTGGCCCGACGAAGGACGTCGAACCACGTCGTCGGCTCAGGCCCACCGAGATGATAGGTACCGAAGCGTCCGGTCAGCACGAGAGGCAGGATGCGATCCGACAGATGGCGGACATACGTCGGGCTGCCGACGCGGTCCGCTAGACCGCCCGCCTCCTCTCCCGCCACCAGCTTGCGAAGCTGCCCGGTGAGGAAGTCGCCTCCTGAGCCGAAGACGAAGCCGGTTCGCAGGACGAAATGTTCGGCGAGGGTTCGCCGGACGAGCTGCTCCCCCGCGAGTTTGGCTCGCGCGTACACCGACAGTGGCGCCGGGGTGTCGACCTCGTCGTATGGGGCCCCCTTGTTCCCGTCGAAGACGTAGTCGGTCGACACGTGCACGATGATCGCCCCTTGGGTCCGCGCGGCCAGAGCGACGTTGTGCGGGCCCAGCGCGTTGTCGCGGTAGCAACGATCGGGGTCGGACTCGCAGTCGTCCACCTGCGTGAACGCCGCGAAGTTCAAGACGACATCGGGAGCGAGTTCTCCGACGACCGCTCGTACCGCGGCGTGGTCGCCGATATCCAACTCGTCGTGCCCCAGGCCGTGCACGTCGTGATGGGATGCGACCTGCTCTTTGAATGCACGACCGAGCCCGCCCCCGGCGCCGGTGACGAGCAGTCTCACGGACCCGCGGCTTCGCGCATCGATGAGGCCCACTGCCGGTTGGTGGAGTACCACTCGACCGTCCGCCGCAGACCGTCGTCGAAGCCGACCTCGGGACTCCACCCGAGCGCGCGCAGCCGATCCGCCCGAACGCCGTAGCGGAAATCATGGCCGGGCCGCTCGTCGACGAACGAGATCAGCGACGGATCGGCATCGGCGAGCGCGCAGATCCGGCGGGCGAGTTCCAGATTGCTCAGCTCCAGTCCCGCCCCGATGTTGTAGACCACGCCGGGTTCCCCGCGATCCATCGCGGCCAGACATCCCGCCGCCCAGTCGGTCACGAACAGCCACTCCCGGCGCTGTTTCCCCTCGCCGTAGACGGGCAACGGCCGCCCGTCGAGGGCCGCCGTCGCGTACGTCGGGATCGCCTTCTCGGGATTCTGCCGGGGTCCGAAGGCATTCGTCCCTCGCACGACCGTGACCGCAGCCGCATAGGTCACGTGGTAGGCGCGACAGAGCAGATCCGCGGCCGCCTTGCTCGCCGCGTACGGGCTGCGAGGAGCCAACGGGGCGTCCTCGTCGAAGAGACTGTCGTCGTTGGCTCCGGCCCCGTAGACCTCGTCGGTGGAGACCATCAACATCGGCACGCCCGTTGTCCGGCATGCCTCGAGCAGCACCTGGGTCCCGACGACATTGGTCTGTACGAACGCCGCTGGCCCCGTGATGCTGCGATCCACGTGGCTCTCCGCAGCGGCATGCAACACACGATCGGCTTCGGCCACGAGCGGGCCCACGACCTGTGGATCCGCGACGTCGCCGTGCACGAACCGCATGCGCGGTTCCTCATCATGCTGCGTGAGGTTGGTCATCGATCCGGCGTACGTCAGCGCGTCGAGGACCGTGACCCGCGTGTCGGGACGGGCGAGGAGCGCGTCGACCAGATGCGATCCGATGAAACCTGCGCCGCCCGTGACCAGAACGTGTGCCAAGACGCGTGAGGGTGCTTCGCTCATGTATGCCTCCGCCGTCGCCCCGCGTTTCGCCGGAGCTGAGAGGGCCTCAGTCTAGCCGGGACGGGTCCTCACACGACGCCGATGCCTTCGCCCGCGCGACGGAAGGTCGCGGCCGTCTCTTTGGCCGCCTTCATCCACGTGAACTCCGCCGCGCGCACGAGGCCCGACGCCGAAAGGCGGTTCGCGAGGTCCCCGTCGTCGAGGAGTTCACGCATCCCCGCGGCGAGACCCTCCGCGTCGTCGGGGTCCACGAGCATCGCCGCATCACCCGCCACCTCGGGCAGGGAGGACACCTCGGAGGTGAGGACGGGGACGCCACACGCCATCGCCTCGAGCAGCGGCATGCCGAAGCCTTCGTAGCGGGAGGGATAGACGAACGCGGTCGCTCCCGTCAGCAGGGCGAGCTTATCGGCGTCGCTGATGTATCCCGTCCGCACGATCCGTGAGCGAACCCCCTCGGGCAACGCGGCGATCTGCGCATCCAGGTTGTGCGTCGCTTTCGGGAACCACCGCACCGGACCCCCGGCGAGCACCAAGGACGCGCCTTCGCCCAGGCTCGCGAACGCGCGCACGAGCGTCGCCAGGTTCTTTCGGGGTTCGATCCCGCCGACGAAGAACAGGTACGGACCATCGATCCCGAACCGTGTGCGCGCCTGCGCGACCGCGCGATCCGGCGCGGGACGGAAAGCGTCGGCGTCGACCCCATGGTGCACGACGTCGACGCGGCTCGGATCGACCCCGAAGAGATCGATCAGATCGCTGCGGGTCGCCGCGGAAGGCACGATCAGCCTCGCGGCGTCGTCGAGCCACCTGCGGAACCGGCGCCGCCAGCGGTCGTCGGCCTGTGGGGCCGTCTCGGGGAACAATTGGAACGCCAGGTCGTGCACCATCAGCACGACGCCGCGGCTTCCGGTCGCCGGGGGAAGGAAGTTGGTGGCGAACAGCAGATCGAAGTCACAGAACCACTCGAGCTTCGGAATACCCAGCCGGGAAGCGATCGGCTCGAACACGCGGGCGGGGAAGGGTGTGGCCTTCTCCTCGAGGTTTGGGGCATCCACGTCGGCGAAGAATCGTTGCGGACGCACCACCCCCTTCGCGTGCAGGTACCACGCGATGTAGCGCGTCTGGGGATCCGCCTGAGGGAGCGCGCCGATCAGGTGGTGTGCGTAGTACCCGACGCCGGTCTTGCGCGCGTCCAGGGCTGGTCGTGCGTCGATCGCGACTCGCATGGGGGCAGCAGCCTACCCCGCGCGCGCCCGGCGACGCCGCAGCGCCGATCCGGCTAGTCGAGCTCGACCCGGCTCTGATCGCCGACGATCAGCCGGTGCATGCCACCGTCGCCCGCGTGGCACACGTCGACCCCTTTGCCGAGGATCGAGCCCGTGAGTCCACGGACGTCGCGGATCGTGCATCCGCTGAGCACGATCGAGTCCTCGATGTGGCTCCCGCTGATCCGGCACCCGTCGGCGACCGAGACGTTGGGACCGAGCGTCGCGTCCTCGACGACCGTCCCCTCCCCGATCACCACGGGACCGTGCACCTGCGAGCGCAGCACCTTCGCACCCGCGCGGACGACGACGTTGCCGGTCACCGTCGAGCCCTCGTCCACCTGTCCCGCGATCGATGGCTCTTGTCTCTCGAGCATGATGCGGTTCGCTTCCAGCAGGTCCTCCGGCTTGCCGGTGTCCTTCCACCAGCCGGAGACCATCTCCGCGCGCACCGTCTTGCCGGTGTCGATCAGGTACTGGATCGCATCGGTGATCTCCAGCTCGCCTCGCCCGCTCGGCTGGATCGCCTTGGCCGCGTCGAGGATCGAGTCGTCGAACAGGTACACGCCGACGAGCGCGAGATCGGAGATGTGCTCCGTGGGCTTCTCGACGAGCCTCGTGACGCGATCCCCCTCGAGTACCGCAACACCGAAGCGCTCCGGCTCCGGCACGCGGGCGAGGAAGATCTGCGCATCGGGTCGATGCTCCTCGAAGTTGCGCGCGAACCCGGCCAGGCCTTCGAGCAGGACGTTGTCGCCCAGGTACATCAAGAACGGCTCGCCGCGGACGAACGCTTCTGCGGTGAGCACCGCATGAGCAAGCCCCAGCGGCGCGGTCTGCGGGATGTAGGTGACGTCGAGACCCCAGCGAGAGCCGTCGCCCACCGCCGACTCGACCTCGGCCGCAGTGGCTCCGACGATGATGCCGACCTGCGTGATACCGGCATCGCGGATCGCCTCCAGCGCGTGGAACAGGATCGGCGTGTTCGCGATCGGGATCAGCTGCTTGGCCTGCGTGTGGGTGATCGGCCGCAGACGCGAGCCTTCCCCGCCCGAGAGCACGAGAGCGCGCATCAACACTCCTCGACCGGGGCCGTGCCGCCGTCATCGCCGGGCTCCGCGGGCTCGTAGGCATCGGTGATCACGACGGCCACGTCGAGCTCGCCGAGGGAGCCGCCCGGGACCTGCACCTGCTTCAGGTTCGGCAGGTAGGTCGCCGTGACGTCGCGCCCCGCCTCGCTCCCCTTCTCGTACAGGATCGCCGATCCCGTCACGTCGGTCTGCAACGCGGCGGCGTTGCGAAGGACCGGGTCGGCGTCGAACCCGCTCTTCGTGAGGATGTCGAGGGTCGCCTGCGCGCCCCCGCCGGAGGCCTTGTCGTAGACAGCGGACGGAACGTTGGCAGGCGAGAGCTGCGTCTCGGTCAGCTCCTTGCCGATGTCCCCGAGCGGCCGTCCCTCGCGTAGCGCCCGGAACATCTCGCGTGCCGTCGGGGTCACCGTGACGACGGAGAGCGCGATGCCATCCTGATATCGGGTCGCGATGTCTCCGGGAACCGCGCGGAAGTCCGCTTGCCCCGTGGAGATCCCCTTCAGTTGGCTCGCGAGGTAGCCCAGATCGGCGGGCGTCAGGCCCTCGTCGATCCACAGGTTCTTCGCCGCGGACTGTACGAGGCCGGGAAGGTTGCTCACCTGACCCGGCGACAGCAACTTGGCCATCAGCGCACGGAAGAACTGTTGCTGTCGGCTGATGCGGGCGAAGTCGGGGATGCAATCGCCTTCGAGATGCCTCGTGCGCACGACCGCCAGGGCGGTCGCGCCGTCCAGTCTGTGGCATCCGGCCTTGAGGTCGAGGCCGGCGAGTTCGTCGTACATGTCGAAGGGGAAGCACATGTCGACGCCATCGACCGCGTCGACGAGGTTCTGGAACCCTGCCAGGTTCACGTACATGACGTGGTTGACGCGCAGTCCCGTGAGATCGGTGATCGTCTTGGCTACGCGTGCCGCGCCTTCGTTATCGATGCCACCTTCGAACGCCGAATTGATCTTGCCCTCGCCGCGGTCGGGGATGTCGACCCAGAGGTCTCGGGGGAAACTGAGGATCGTCGCCTTCTCTTGATCGGGCTCGGTGTGCACGAGGATGATCGTGTCTGCGCGCTGCTTGCCGCCGATCTGTGCCTGGGTTCCGAACTTGATCTGGTCTTCCTCGGATAACCCGGTCCGGTCGTCGCTGCCGAGGAGGAGGTAGTTGCAGGAACGTTCGTCGCACTTGCCCTGGATCACCTGTTCGCTCTCGCCGGTGTCCTCGTTGGCGAGGTCGAGCTGATCGATCCGGGACACCTGGCGATCGGCCCAGACGTAGGTGCCGATGCCGATGCCACCGCCAAGCGCGACCAGCACCGCGATCACGGCCGTCAGCGCGAGCAACGTACGCACGAACCGACCTCCGGGAGTGAGCCTGCCTCCTGCCATGTGCCACAGCGTACCGGGACGCCTATGTGGCCCCTAGGGCGGGCCGGTGATGATCATGTGACGACCCCATGATGCTTGCCGCTGAGGGCCGCGCGGTCGACAATCAACGCCGGGCGGTGCGCCCGCGCCACTCGTGCCGGGGCATCCGCGTCCGACATCTTTGCCGTGAACCGGGGAGCGAGTCCACGACCATGACCGAAGCGAAGACTCGGGAGACTCCGGATCCGGCGACGTCCGACGAGCTGACCGGTTTGCTGAACCGGACGGGGTTGGAGCCACTGGCTGAGTACCGCTTCCGGCTGTCCGATCGCACCCGTGTGCCGGTCACGCTCGTCTTTTTGCGCCTGACGCCACCGGGCGAGGCGAGCGCGGAGCTGCTCGTCGAAGTCGCGGAGGTGATCCGCGGAGCCACTCGTGAAGCCGATCTCAGCGCGAGATTGGATGAGGGGTTCTGCGTCCTGCTCGCCGGCAACGCGACGGGGGCCGAAGCCGCCGTCCTATCTCGGATCGTCGAGGGACTCGCGGAACACAACGCCCGAAGCGACCGCCCCGTCCCTCTGTCGCTCGCGATCGGCACCGCCGCGTACGAGCCGGGCAACCGACGCTCGCTCGATCAGGTGCTGGAGGAAGCAGCCACAGGGATGCGGGATCAGGGACCGGGAACAGCCGCGCCGAGCTGAGCCGACCCCGATCCTCGGCATTGCCTCCCCCCGAACCCTTCGGTAGGGTCGCGGCCCGATATCGTCAGGTCTCGTGATGGACCGATCCGAAACCCGCTCTGACCCGCGTAATCGAGCACGCGCGGTGATCCGCACGCTGTGGTGGTGCGAACCCATGGCAGACGGATGGACGGATGATGACGGATGGCCCGCTCGTCACGCAGCGACGCGCGCGCTCCGAGCCCGCGAGGGAGGCGACGGTGCCGCCTGACCCTGCGGAACTACGAGACGCGGATCTTGTCCGGGCGATGCGCCGGGGCGACAAGGACGCGTTCCGGGGTTTGTTCCGCCGATACGCGCCCACGGCTCAGGCGCTGGCACAGCGGA
The DNA here is from genome assembly GCA_040902745.1 of Actinomycetota bacterium. Classification (GTDB taxonomy): domain Bacteria; phylum Actinomycetota; class UBA4738; order UBA4738; family HRBIN12; genus JBBDWR01. The sequence goes on from JBBDWR010000008.1 coordinate 22,379, forward strand.
TCGTGCGCCAGCAGTTCCTCGCCGAAGAGATCGTTCAGGAGGTGTTCCTAGCCGTGTGGCGCAATCCGACCGCGCACGATCCCGACCGGGGATCGGTCAAGAGCTGGCTGATGGGCATGATCCATCACCGGTCGGTCGACGTCGTGCGACGCGAGGAGGCGCAGCGGCGCCGGGCCGCCGAGGCGATCCCGGACGCGATCGACCTCGACGACGACCCCGGCGTCACCGTCCCCGAAGAGATCGGCCTTCCCGAGGAGCGCAAGGTCGTCCGCAGCGCTCTCGCGGAACTGCCCACCGAGCAGCGACAGATCCTCGAGCTGATGTACTTCGGTGGCATGTCTCAGTCGCAGATCTCCGAACGGCTGTCGGTGCCGCTCGGAACGGTCAAGTCACGTACCTTGCTCGGCATGCGTCGCATGCGCACGACGCTGGTGGGGATGGAACGATGATCGATCACGATCGGATCGAGGAGTTGATCGCGGCCCGCGCACTCGGGGGGATCGATCCCGAGGACGCGCGTGCACTCGAGCGGGAATCGGCGGAACACGGTCCCGACTGCATCGATTGTCGCCGACTCATGGACGAGTACGACGAGATCGCCGGGCGCCTGGCGTTCGCGCTCGCCCCCGCGCCGGTCCGCGCCGAGATGGAGGACGAGATCCTCCGACGAACCCTGGTCGACGACGGTCCGGCAGCGACGAGCGCCGCTCCCCCGAGCGAACAGTCGCGCTCGCCGGCTGCACTCGATGAGCGGCGCGCGGCCCGTTCGGCGCGCCGCGCGGGTGTGGCACGCGGCGTCGCGGCGGTCGCGGCGGCGTTCGTGCTGTTCGCGGGCGGATGGGTGATCGGCGCGAACCTGGGTGAAGACACCCCGCTCGATCTGTCTGCCGCCAGGGTCGTTTCCTTCGACTCGCAGGAAGGTGAGCTGGCGGTCGCCTTCGAACCGGGTGAACCCGGCGTGCTGATCCTCGGGACGGGACTGCCCTCGCCCGGACCGGGCAAGGTCTATGAGGTCTGGATGATCGAGGGTGATACCCCGACGCCCGGGCCTTGTCTGCGACCGGGACCGGACGGATCGATCGTCGAATTGGTCGACGCGGAACTCGGAACGACCGACACGATGGCCGTCACCGTGGAGCCCGAAGGGTGTTCCCTGGCCCCCACGAGCGAGCCGATCGCCGTCGCGGATCTCGCGTAGAGCAACCTTCCGGCGCGTTCTGCGTCAGCCGTCGTCGCCGTCGATCGTTCCGGCGTCCTCCGGCCGGACGACGAACACCGAACACCGCGCGTGCGAGGTGACGTGGGCGCTGACGCTGCCGAGCAGCATCCGGGTCATCCCCGAGATGCCACGGTGGCCGATCACGAGCAGATCGGCACCGTCGCGTTCGGCCACCTTCACGAGCGCGCTCTCAGGCCGACCCATCGCCATCTCCAGGAGTGGCTCGACGCCTGCGGCACGTGCGATCTCGACCGATCCCGTCAGCTCTTCGGGGATCTCGTCCACGGCGGGATCGACAGTCCACTCTTCTCCCTTGCCGCGGAACACCGGGATCACGTGCAGGATCCGTAACTCGGCCCCCGAAGCCACCGCCAACTGCGCGGCGATCGACGCCGTGTTGGTCGAGGCATCGGACCCGTCGACCCCACAGACGATCCGGGCAGGGAATCCCTCGGGAACAGGACGCGCCACGAGTACGGAACTGCTCGCCTCTTGGACCACGTGCGTCGCAACCTTGCCGATCTTCAACGGGCGATCGAGCAGCCCAGCATCGGCACCCACGCAGATCAGTTCGACTTCATGTTCCGCCGCCTCTTGCACGAGGACATGCGCCGGCTCGCCGGCGACGACGGAAGTGGTTGCCTCGACACCGAAGCCTCGCGCGAGCTCGGCGGTGTCGGCGAGCACCTGGAGGGCTTCCTCCTCGACCTCGCCTTCGTACGGGCGTCCCGGGTCGATCACGAAGAGCAGGTCGAGTTGCGAACCGGTGCACGAGGCGATCCGAGCTCCTTGCGCCACGGCCACGGCTGCGCGCTCCGAACCGTCGGTGCCGACGAGGATCCTGCCCGCGCCGAGGTCGTCCCTGCCGGTCACGAGCGACCGTCCAAGCCGGCGTCGTTCACCCGCGAGGTGACCTGGCTGCTTGCGGTGGATCCCATCGGTGCCCCCTGGTCCGTCGCCACGACCCTCGTCGGTGAGGTGGCCGCCCGAGGATACCGCCGTCGCCAGCACCCTCGCGCCTCACGAGGCACGGTCGCGGTCGCGGTCGCGGGCTGCGGAGCTCCAGGTCCCGAGCCCGGTTCTCGCTAGACTGCACCCGCCCCTCGACCCCGGACCGCAGATGCCGACTCGTTCGCACACCCTTCGACGCACGGCCCGGACGGCGCTGGCCGGACTCCTCGTTCTCGCGATCTCCGGCTGCACCGACGACGCGCCACCGGCGCCCGGTCCCGCCACGGATACCGTGGATGGGACACCGACGCCGGCGCCCCGCTTCACCTGGACGCCGTCGCCGGTCCCGCCTCGGCCTGATTCGCCAGCCCCGCTCGAGCAACCGGTGGAGCTCACCGGCGGCGCGAACGACCTCGTCGTGACCCTCGAGACGACAGCCTTCGATCCCGTATTCGATGGCCCGGATCGCACCTTCTGGATGTACTTGACCGTGGAGAACGCGGGCGAGAGCACCTGGCGCGGCGTGCCCGAGGCCGATGCCCTACTCACCGATGAACTCGACGGAAGATTCCGGCCCGAGCGGGCGCCGTCGAGGCGGGAGCGCTCGAGCGACGCGGGCTCGTTCGGCTACGACGACGTCGACCTGACCCGTCCGATCGCCGTTGCCCCCGGCGGGTCGGTGCAGGGCGTGCTCGTGTTCCGCGTGACGGGCGGGCCACGGGAGGTCGTGCTCGACCTGGACCTCGGCGATGACCTGCGAGCGGCCTTCGTGACCAACTTCGGCCTGTTCTGAGTCGGTTGCCGGCGCCTCGGGGGTCAGGAACCTTCCAGGAGCTGGCGAACAACCGTCCGGAGCACGCCGCCGTTGCGGTAGTACTCGACCTCTGCCGGCTGATCGATCCGGGCGGTCGTCGTGAACGTGACGGCTCCCCCATCGCCGCGGACCGCCGTCACCTCGACCTGTTGGGCGGGGGACACTCCTTCGGACAGACCGCGGACCGTATAGGTCTCACTGCCGTCGAGGCCGAGGGAAGCAGCCGACTCTGTCTGGCGGTACTGCAAGGGAAGGATCCCCATGCCGACCAGGTTGCTGCGGTGGATCCGTTCGTAGCTCTCGGCGATCACCACCCGAACGCCCAGCAGCGCCGGCCCCTTCGCCGCCCAGTCGCGCGAGGATCCAGATCCGTATTCCTTGCCCGCAAGCACGACGAGCACAACCCCCTCGGACCGGTAGCGCTCCGCCGCGTCGTAGATCGTGGTGCGTTCGCCATCCGGAAAGTGTGTGGTCCATGGGCCCTCCGTGTCGGGGGCGAGGTCGTTGCGCAAGCGGACGTTCGCGAAGGTGCCTCGAAGCATCACCTCGTGGTTGCCGCGACGCGAGCCGTAGGAGTTGAAGTCGGCCTGCGCGACACCCTTCTCGAGCAGGTACCGGCCGGCCGGCGAATCGGGCTTGATCGCACCCGCCGGCGAGATGTGGTCGGTGGTCACCGAGTCCCCGACCTTCACCAACACTCGGGCGTCGACGACATCACCCGGTTCGACCATCTCGGTGTCGAGGTCGGAGAAGAACGGGGGTTCCTGGACGTAGGTGGACCCTCGATCCCATGCGTACATCGCTCCGGCTGGGGCGTCCAGGCCGTTCCATCGCTCGTCGCCGGCGAAGATCCGCGCGTACTCCGACCGGAATTGCTCCTCGGTGACGGCGGCGGCGACCGCGTCGGCGACCTCCTCTGGTGACGGCCACAGGTCGGCGAGCAACACCGGAGCGCCGTCGGCCGCGTGCCCCAGCGGTTCCTGGGTGAGATCGAGGTCGACGCGTCCGGCGAGCGCGTACGCGACGCACAATGGTGGGGAGGCGAGGTAGCTCGCGCGCACCAGCGCGTGGATCCGCCCTTCGAAGTTCCTGTTGCCCGAAAGCACCGCTGCAACCGTGAGGTCGCGCTCCTCGATCTGCTTCGCGACCTCGTCCGGCAGCGGACCCGAGTTCCCGATGCAGGTCGTGCAGCCGTAGCCGACCAGACCGAAACCGAGCTTGTCCAGGTACGGCGTGAGGCCTGCGGCATCGAGGTAGTCGGTAACGACACGCGAACCGGGGGCGAGGCTGGTCTTGACCCACGGCTTCGTGGCCAGTCCCACCTCGACCGCCTTCTTCGCGAGCAGCCCGGCGGCGAGCATCACCGACGGGTTCGACGTGTTCGTGCAGCTAGTGATCGCCGCGATCACCACCGACCCGTGGCCGATCGTCATCTCGCCCGCGGCGTCGGCCAGGTCCACGTCGCCTCCCGGCGGTGGCCGCTCGGGTTCCGGCTGCCCCCCTTCGGCGACGAACCTTCCGAGCTCCGTCGGCTTGGGACCCGGTTCCAGGTGGTCGTGATAGGCCTCGACGAACGAATCCCACACGCCGGAAAGCGACACACGGTCCTGCGGACGGCGCGGCCCCGCCATCGACGGCTCCACGCTCGCGAGTTCGAGATCGAGAACCTCGGAGAAGTTCGGCTCGCGATCGCCGTCGCGGCGGAAGAGTCCCTGCTCCTTGGTATAGCGGTCGGTGAGATCGGCCGCATCCCCCCGACCCGTGAACCGCAGATACCCGAGAGTCACGTCGTCGACCGGGAAGAACGCCGCCGTCGCGCCGTACTCCGGGCACATGTTGGCGAGGGTCGCCCGGTCGGCGAGCTGCAGGCTCGACAGGCCGTCGCCGAAGAACTCGACGAACTTCCCGACGACGCCGTGGGCGCGCAGCATCTGCGTGAGCGTGAGCACCAGATCGGTCGCCGTGGTCCCCGCCGGGAGTGCTCCCGCCACCCGAACGCCGACGACCACCGGCTGGGGAAGGAACATCGGCTGCCCGAGCATCGCGGCCTCCGCCTCGATCCCGCCGACCCCCCAACCGAGGATGCCGAGGCCGTTGACCATCGTGGTGTGCGAGTCGGTTCCGACCAGCGTGTCGGGCGCGGCGACGCCCTCGCGGACCTGCACCACACGGCCGAGATGCTCGAGGTTGACCTGGTGGCAGATCCCGGCGCCCGGTGGCACGACCCGAAGGTCGTCGAACGCTTGCTGCGACCAGCGCAGCAGCGTGTAGCGCTCAGCGTTGCGGCGATACTCCCAATCGATGTTGGCAGCGTAGGCATCCTCGCTGCGGAAGCGGTCGACCTGCACCGAGTGATCGATCACGAGGTCGACGGGAACGAGGGGATTCACCCGATGCGGATCGCCGCCCGCACGGGCGACCGCCGAACGGATCGCAGCGAGGTCGACCACGGCCGGGACCCCGGTGAAGTCCTGCATCAGCACTCGCGCCGGCATGAACGCGATGTCGGTGGCGGGCCCGGGCCAGGCGGCGAGCGCCCGGACGTCCTCGTCGGTGACGTCGCGCGTTCCGGCGCGCCGCAGCAGGTTCTCCAGGATGATCCGTACGGTGTGCGGCAGTTGGCCGACATCGGCGCCGGTCTGGTCCGCGAGCCACGGCAGAGAGTATCGGTCGAAGGGACCGTCGGCGGTTTCCAGCCGCGTTCTGGCCCCCGTGAGGTCGCTGGGCATAGTGGTCTCGGTTCCTTTCGGTACGTGGTCGTCGGTTGCCGGTCGTTGCGAGCCGGGTCGCCGCAACGCTCTGCGAGGAACCGGGAGTCGACAGATGGGCGCCGAGATGTGGTCGCCCTCCCCCGCGATCCTCGCGGAACGCTCCGTATCGTAATCGTCGAACAGCACGAGCGTCGCGCGTTCTGGGCCGATCGCATCGTCGACGAGGTGCTCGATAGCCTGCGACGGCACTGAGGTTGGCGGCTAGGTGCGGACCTGGACCGTGCTTCCCCGAGGGGACTTCTGCACCTCGATGCGCGTGGGCAGACGGATCGCGAGTTCCTGCACGTGAGTGATCACGCCGACCAGCCTCCCGTCGCCTCCGAGCTGCTCGATCGCGCCGACAACCGTCTCGAGCGAATCGGGATCGAGGGTGCCGAATCCCTCATCCAGGAACAGACTCTCGAGCGGGGCGCGGTCGGACACGGCGAGCGATCGCACCTGATCGGATAGCGCGAGGGCGAGGGCGAGCGAAGCGAGGAAGGTCTCCCCTCCCGAGAGCGTGCGGGCACTGCGCATCTCCTCCCCGTTCCAGGTGTCCACCACGAAGAACTCGTCTTGATCGTGGGCGAGACGGAACCGTCCGTCGGACAGGGTTTCGAGCCGCTCAGATGCTCCGGAGGCGAGCATCTGCAGAGCCTCGGCCTGCAGGAACTCCACGATCCGATCGGCCCGCAGGTCCTGCGCCAGTGCGCCGAAACGCGCGGCTCGCTCACGGAGCACGCCGACCTCCTCGCGCATCGCACGCGAAGCGAGCAGCCGCTGGGCGATCGTCTCCGCGCGATCCGCCGCCGACCTCGCTTCGGCCACCGCCGCCTTGGCAGCACCCTCGACCTGCTCGGCGAGGGCCGCAAGCCCGCGTTCGGCGGCGGCGTCGAGCCCGGGAAGAGCAACGCCCGAGAGGGCATCCCGCGCCTGAGAGAGCAGCTCCTCTTCTGAAGCGCTGCGGCGCTGCACCAGCGTCCGAACATCGGTCGCCGACGCTCCGAGAGCGTCGTGCAGGGTGACGGCGCTGCTGGCCAGTTCGACCGAATCCTCGGGAAGATCCGCCGACTCCGGGATCTGCGCGAGGTCGAGATCGCCCGCCCCCAGCGCCTGTGCGCGAGCGACGAGCGCTGCGATCGGCACCCCCGACAGTGACGCTCGGAGCTCTGTCACCCTTCCCGTCAACGCGGCGTGGGCCTTCTCCGCGTCGATGCGAGCACGCTCCGCAGTGCGGGCGGAAGCGTCGGCGTCGCGCGCTGCTGTCGCCATCCGCTGCAGTTCTGCGAGCCGGCGGTTCAGTTCGGCGATCGGGTCGCCATCCACTCCCAGGCCCTCGACCAGCGTCGCCCATGCGTCGTTCGCTTCCCTCTGTTGCTCCACGGATCGTGCGGTGCGCGACGCGAGTTCCTCGGTCGCGCGGCGAACCTGGTCGACGGAAGCGTCGCGGAGACGTTCGGCCTCGTGGAGCTGCTCGCCCGCCTTTCGAACGACCGCGTCGGCGTCGGCCACGGCGCGCTGCGCCGCGTCGACGTCGTCGGATCCCTGCGTCGCCGCGAGTTCGTGCACCTCGGCTCCGCACACGGGACACGACGCGCCGATCTCGACCTGCGAACTCACCGCCGCGACGAGGTTCACGTGGCGTGTTCGCTCGAGCGCGTCGCGGGCTTCGCGCGCGGCCCCCTCCGCCCGATCCACCTGCGTTCGCGCGCGTTCCGCGTCTTTCTCAGCTGCCGACGCCCCATCCCGAAGGGACGGGATCGAAGACTCGAGTGCCACCAGACTCGCTGCCTCGTCGGCGAGTTGCGAGCGGAGGGCACGGAGTTGTTCGGCGTTCGTACGCAGCGAAGCCAGATCGGGAGCACTCCCCCACTGTGCTTCGGCACCTTCGAGGGCATCGCGGGCTGCGACGGTCGCCGAGCCTAGCCGGGTTTCGTCGGCGACCGCCACATCGCGGACGGTGTCCGCCTCGGCCAAGTCCTCGGCGATCGACGCCAGCCCATCGACCACGCTCGCGGCGACGTCCGCTCGCGCCTTCAGATCGTCGGCGATCGCCGACAGCTCCCGGAGTTCCGCGGCGGCCCGCTGACCCGCGGCGAGGAGGTCGCGGACACGACCCAACGCGTCGGACAACGCCGCCTCACGAGCGGCCGCGGCTCTCGCGGCGTCGGCCGCGATACGAGCGGCGTCTTCGCCGACGTCCGCGTACTCGCCAGCAAGGAGATCCTCCTTCGCGTCGGCCTGGTAGGAGGCCTGCGTCTTGAGCTCGCCCGCGCGTTTGCGCAGCCGTTCGAACAGACCGAGCCCGAGCAGCTCGGTGAGCAGGTCCCGGCGCTTGCTGGCGTCGCCGACGAGGAACTCGGCGAACCGTCCCTGCGGGAGCAGCACGGCGCGGGTGAATCCCTCCCAGTCGAGGCCGATCGCGCTGATGACAGCCGCGTTCGCCTCGCGCACCCGGTCGGCACCCTCTCCCGCCTGGCGCCAGTCCTCGCCGTCGAACCGTTCGAGCAAGACCTTGGTCTGCCCGCTCTTCGCGGCGCTCGTCGTTCGTGTGATCCGCAGTCGATCTTCGCCGGTGGAGAACTCGAGCGTCGCCGCCATCCTCGGCTGACCCTGGCTGACCATCTCCTTGATCGAACCGCGGCGGCCGTCGATCCGGGCGACCTCGCCGTACAGCGCGTACGTGATCGCGTCCAGGAGCGAGGACTTGCCCGATCCCGTCGGGCCCACGATCGCGAACAGGTCGAGGTCGGTGAAGTCGATCGCGGCCTCGTCGCGGAAGGACGTGAATCCCTTGAGCTCGAGGCGGATCGGCCTCACGAGGTCTCCATCTCCGACGTTGCGACCTCGTCGAAGGCCTCGAGGATCGATACGTCGGGGGCGACGCCATGGTAGGCGGTGTAGGAGGACACGAACTGTTCTCGGGGTGCGAGCGCCGACAGCGGTGCGCCCTCGTGGGGTCCGACCTCGTCGCGCTCATACTCGAGGTGGACGTCGAGGGCGTTCGGCGCCACCTGCCGGATCCGGTCGGCGATCCCCGGGACGGGACCGTCGACCACGACGAACACCCGCAGGTACGCGTCGGGCGCCTCGCCCGCCCGCTGCAGGACCTCGTCGAGGGTTCCCCGGACATCGAGCAGCTCCCGGCCCGCGGACAGCTCCACCACGCTGGTCGCGGCCGGCTTGCCCGGCTCGGCGTCGACGATCGTCACGGACTTGGACTGCTGTGCCTCGCCGAAGTCCAGCTGCAGCAGCGACCCTGCGTACCGCGTGAGCGCGGGCGCGCCCCGAACCGCTTGCGGCCTGTGCACGTGGCCGAGCGCGACGTAGTTCGCCGTACCCGGGAGCCGCCCGGGCGAGATCGCGTACGCCATGCCGGTCGTGATCTCGCGCTCACCGCCGCCGAGCAACGCGCCGTCGGTGAACAGGTGCCCGAGGACGACGTTGACTCGATCGTCACGGAACGCTCTCGCCATGGCCCCCAGGATCTGACCCATACCCTCGGCGTAGCTCTGGTACCAGCTCTCGGTCGCGTCGAACAGCGCGGCCGCGTCCCCGAACCGTCGCTCGGGGACGAACGGAACACATGCCACGAGAGCCGCGTGCGATCCATCGCGAGCCCCGACCTCGACGATGCCGCCGGCGGTAGGCGGCGCGACGCGGGCAACGACGGTCACCCCGATCGCGCGCAGCAGCGTGCCCAGAGCCGCGAAGCGGACGGCGGAATCGTGGTTGCCAGGGATCATCACCACCGGGATCTGGAGCTCGTGCAACCGGACCAAGGTCTCGAACACGAGCGCGTCCGCCTCGGGCGCGGGCGCGCGCTGTTCGTAGACGTCCCCGGCGAGCAGGACCGCATCGACGCCTTCCTGTTCGGCGATGCCGACGACCTCGTCCAGCACGGGCGCGAACTCGTCGTCGAGCCGCGAGCGCCCCCGGATCGACTTGCCCACGTGCCAGTCGGCGGTGTGGAGCAGCCGCACGTGGCTAGTCTCCCTCGAACGTCGCGAACGGGTCCGCGTCGCCGGGTGCTGTCGCCTCGTCGGCGCGCGTCGCCCACGCAGGGAACGGGAAGCGGATCTGCAGCGGCACGGGAACGTGCGGCTGCTGCAGGATCATCGAGCCGGGCTTGAGGATCGATGCGCGCGCCCGGGTGACCGCCGGCAGGAAACCGTACTCGCTGCGCTGGGATTCGGCGGTGTCGAGTCGCCCGACGACGCGGAACGCCGAGTTCGCGATCACGCGGCGTTCGACCTCGCTCGCCGTCTGTTCGGCTCCGATCAGGATCATCCCGAGCGACCGTCCGCGCTCGGCGACGTCGAGCAGCACCTCCTTGATCGGACTCCAGCCATCGCGCGGCGCGTACCGGTTGAGCTCGTCGAGCACGAGGAACGCGAGGGGCTCGCGACGACCCATCCGCTCCTTGTCCTCGAACAACCGTTTGATCACGACGCCCGTGACGAACCGCTTGGCCTTGTCGTGCAGGTTGTGGATGTCGACGACGGTGACCTGCGTGCCCTCCCAGTCGATCCGATGGCGCGCGGGGTCCTCGGCGTCGCGCCCGCGGATCAAGTGTCCGATGCGGAATCGGGAGGCGTCGAGGCGGCGGATGAACGCCGCAACCGTCGCGTCCGAGAGGCGTCCGCGCCAATCGGACGCTTCGTCCTCGAGTTCGGTGCGGATCAGTTCGCAGAGTTGCTCGAAGTCGTGCACGGGATAGCCGCCGAACACCACGGTGGCATCGTGCTCTGGGTCGTCCTCACACTCTCGGTCGAGGAACGATTCGACGCGCGCCACCAGATCGGCGATCTGCGAACGCTCGTCGTCCGACTCCGCGAACATGAAACGAAGGAATCTCTCGCGCACGAACTCCCGGACGGTCCAGTAGTACGCGGTCACGCCCTGCTGGCGGGACTCGACATGCGGGATCGCCTGTCCGCCGGCGTCGCGCCGTACGGGCGCCCAGAGACCGACACTCTCGAACGGTCCCGCGGGCAACCCGAGCCGCGCGTAGTCCGCCCGGGCCTCGTCGGTGAGATCGGCGTTGGGGCGGTCGAGCCACATCAGGTCCTCACCCTTGACGTTGAACACGATCGCCTTGGTGTTGGGCGCGTATCCGCCGAGGACCTCCCCGTGGAAAAGGGCATAGAGCAGGAACAGCGCATAGGTCGTCTTGGTCGCGATACCGGAGATGCCGGAGATGTTCACGTGCGCGCCGCGCGAACCGTCGAGGAAGTCGAGATCGAGGTAGATCGGCTCGCCGTCCCTCGTGAGCCCGCCGGGGAGACGGCGCTGCATCTGGTCGAAGTACATCGCCTCGTCCCGGTCGGCACCGCGTGCCCGGAACGCGGCCAGGCCCGGCATCGGCGGAACGAAGATCTCGGGCTCGAACCTTGTGGCGACGACCTCGGCGGCGACCGCGGTGTCGACGGGAAGCACGCCCCGGTCGACGAGGAACACATCTGTGTCGAACGTCGCGCCTTCGTGCCGAGCCCGGACCTCCTGAACGATGCCGGTGATGCGCACCGACTCGCGGCCCGGAACAGGAGACGTCACGAGCACCGCATCGTCGAGCTGCAGGTAGGACTCGCTTTCGACCCCCACCCAGAAAGTCAGCGGGGTCGAGTCCTCCGTGCCGAGAACCATGCCGACCTGCTCGCTCACCTGGTCGTCCCGAGGGATCATGCCGCCCCCTGCTCGGTGAGCCAGGCGGTCAGCGTTCGCCGGACCAGAGCCCGGCTCCCCATCCGGTGCTGCAGCCACGACTCGAGCGACGCCACCGGCGCCAGGTTCTGGGGGAACCGCGGATCGCTCGGACGGCCGGCGAATCCCGGCAGGAACGCGGTCACCTCGTCGGCCAGCCGGCGCGCGGCCTCGAGCCCAACGCCTGCACGAACCTCGCATCGGACGATGCCGGCGTGATCGTGCCACGGCGGTCGCAACGCGACCAAGCGCACGTACCAGGAGAATCGATCGTGACCCGCGGTGGGATCCGACAGCAAGAACAGCGGCGTGCGCTCTCCCGGGCCGAGCAGCCCGAGCAGCGCGTCGCGCGACGGTTCGAGGTAGGCGCGGGCGAAGCGCTTGACCACCCCGACCACCGGACTCGCGGAGGGAGAGAGAAAGCCGAGACGCCCGTCGGCCAGGACGAACCGGCCCTCCACCGCCGCGAGCCGCTCTGCGAGCCGCTCCTCGTGGGCTTGCATGATCTTCTGCAGACCGAGCAGGGGGAGATCGGGATCGTCTCCCGCCTCGGTCGCGGGTCGATAGCGCAAGCGGGTGCCGCCCAGCGCGACCTCGACCGGATCGGGTCGAAGACCGGATCCGACGACCAACACTCGCCCGATCTCGTGCTCCTCACCGAAGGACGCGCGTGCGTCGCAGTGAACCGCACCGACGGCGAACGACCCGAACAAGCCGCGGCCGGGGGTGCCGTCGGGCGCGTACGCGAGCAGACGAAGTTCGACGCGTCGAACGCCGTCGACGAAACTCACCGGACCCCTGGGGCCCTGCGCCGGGACGATCGGCTCCGACCAGTCGGTGGTCTCGACCTCCGGATCGGCGGTGGCCGGCGGCTCGTCGATCGCGGCGGCCTCGAAACCCATCCCGTGATCGGGCGCCCACGGGTCGACGCGCAAAGCCAGCATGCGCCGAAGGATACCGGCCCGCTCCGACGGGCCCGCTTCCCACCGGGCATCGGCCGGGGGCCGAGGGCGCCCACCTGCCACGACGCCCGCCCGGCGGCATGTGAGCGACCCGGAATGACCACTCACGACGGACTATCGGCCGTACGGCCGACTCAAGACCGAGTGCCCCCTCGGCCGATACCGCAGGAGAAGTCTCGAGTTCCGGAGGGGGAAATGATGTTCGGGATCGAGGTCCGCAACCAGCGGCCCCTGTGGATCGCGTCGTCGGCCCTCTTCTTCACGGGCGTGATCGTCACCCTCGTGCTCGCGAGCAATGCTCGGGAGAGCGCGGAGATCTCCGCCGCCGCCTCGGCGCAACGCGCCGTACAGGAGATCCTCGTGCCGGAGCTCACGCCGTCCGATCTGGCTCAGCAGGTCACAGGTCCGCGCTTCGAGGCGCTGGACGCGCTCGTGACCAAGCGGCTCCTCTCCGCCGGGCCGACCGACGTCGTGCGCTTGTTCTCTCCTGAGGCTACCGTCGTCTTCAGCACCGACCGTGCGGACGTCGGAACCCGTGAGACGAGTGAACGCGATCGACTCGCGCGCGTGATCAGGCAGGGACGGGAAAGCGTCGTCGGATCCTCCGCGTTCCGCGTCTTCGTCCCCCTCCGGCTCGAGGCCGGCGGTCCCGTCCTCGGGGTCGCTGAGCTCCAACAGCCGTACGAGACCCTGTGGGCCGCGGCCAGTCGCCCATGGCGGATCGGGACCATCGTGTGCGCGCTCCTCTGCTTGGGATCGCTGGCGCTGGTGGCCCTCGGTTTCCGCGGCGCGTCAGCGCGTGGGATTCCGAAGACGCCGGCCGCCGCGGCAACAGGAACTTCGTTCATCGAGGAACCCGTCTCCGCCCCGGACAGCGATGCACTGGAGGCGGCCCGGTCCCGCGCCGCACACGCCGAGCAGATCGCGGAACAGACCAACCGGCGGCTCGCGGCCGTGCACGTCGAGTTGGATCAGGTGCGCAAACAAGCGGCGACCGCCGAACCCACGGGCCCGCTGCAGACCGATGCAGAGCTCGAGGATCTCCGCGAACGGCTTCGCTTCGTCGAGTCGGAGCGCGACGCGGCGACCGGACGTCTCGAGCGAGCGCTGGTCGCGGCGGACGAAGCCGCAGGCCAGGACACGGCCGCAGACAACCCACACGAAACAGAGCTCGAACGACAACTGGCCCAGACCGAGGCCGCGCGGGCCGATCTCGAGCGGCACGCGATCAAACTCGAGCGCCGCGCCGCCGACTCGGAGACGGCACGAGCGCAGACCCAGCGCATGCTTGCGGCAGCCGAGCGCTCCGAAGGCGTCGACCCGCAGCTCACGGCCCAGGTGGCTCAGGCAGACGCCGCGCGGGTGGCGGCCGAGCGGCGGGCCGCGCAGGCCGAGCAACGCGCCATCATGGCCGAAGGACGTTCCGCCACGGCCGAGCACACCGCGCTCGAAGCAACGGACCGCGCCGGCACGGCCGAGCGGGAGCTCGAAGACCTCCACGAACGGGTCCTTGCCGACCGGCAGGAGCGCGCGGACACCCCTACGGGCGCAGACGGCGATGTCGCGACCCAGAACGACGAAGCTCTCCGAGAGCTGCAGGAGCGCCTGCATCACACCTCGGACCAGCTCGGTTTGCTGCAGGAGCGCGCTCGCGCGGCCGAGCGAGATCTCGGCGCCGCCACCGAACGGATCCAAGAGCTCGAATCGACGCAGCGCAGGGAGAAGCTCCAGGACGCACTCCGGCACCTGCGCGCCAACGGGGAGCAGGCGGAGGTCCCGCTGGAGGATCGTCGGGCAGCCGCGCCGTTCCGCCAGCAGCTCTCCCTCGATGCGCGGACCTCGCTCGCGGCGATCCGCGGTCTCCTCCTGGCCGTGGAGACGCAGCCGGGGTCGGAGGCCGCTGCGCGCGTCGACAAGCTCTCCACACACGCCCGAAAGCTCGAGCAGGTGGTCACCGACTTGCTCGACGCCGATCGGCTCGCGCGCGGTGATATCCATCTCGCGTATCGGCACACGGACCTGAACGAGCTCGTCCGGCGGGTCGTGGAGGAGGCGGGGATCGACCCCGCCGAGCATCCCGTCCAGGTGCACGCGGAGCCCGTCGAGGTGACGGTGGATCCGATCCGGGTCGAGGAGATCGTCTCCGGCTTGCTCAACGGCGCGGTCGAACGCACGAAGGCGAGCGAGCCGATCGTCGTCCGGGTCGAGCGATCGGACGACGGCGCGCTGATCAGTGTCGAGGACGACGAACCGTCCTCCGACGCGAACATGAGTCCGGTGGTCGCCCGCTTCGCCGATGTGCACGGCGGGTGGGCCATCGTCGAGGGGCGCCAGGGTGGCGGCTCCGCGTTCCGCGTGTTCCTCCCCGATCACGCCGCGGACGCAGCTCCGGGTGCCGAGGGGGACGACGTGACGATCATGCTCCCCGATCCGTCGCACCACGGCTTGCCCGCGTCGTAGCCGCTGATCCGGCCCGGCCGACCGTGTCGAGGGGGCCGGTTCGCGGAACACAGGTCCGAACCGAGGACGGACCTACGGACGCCGGAGCACGAGCGCGTCGCCCTGGCCGCCCCCGCCACAGATCGCCGCGCCCCCGTAGGTCGCACCACGCCGAGCGAGTTCATGCGCGAGGGTCAGCACCAGACGCGCGCCGCTGGCACCGATCGGATGTCCGACGGCGACCGCCCCTCCGTTGGGGTTCACGAGACTCTCGTCGACACCGAGCATGCGTGTGGAGTGCACGGCGACGGCCGCGAACGCCTCGTTGATCTCGATCACTTCCAGATCGGCGGCGTCGAGTTCCGCCTTCTTCAGGGCACGCTGCAGCGCCAGCGCCGGGACGGTGTGCAGGTAGGGGAATCGCTCCGCGGCCATGCCGTACGCGACGATCTCCGCGATCGGCTCGATCCCGAGCTCCTCGGCCTTCCTCGAGCTCATCACGACGGTCGCTGCGGCCCCGTCCGAAACCTGCGAGGCGTTGCCCGCGGTGACGGTTCCCGTCTCGGAGAACGCCGCTCGCAGTCCGCCGAGCACCTCGGACGTCGTCTCGGGACGGATCCCCTCGTCGCGCGCGAGCCGGACCGGATCGCCCTTGCGCTGCACGACCTCGACCTCCAAGATCTCGTTCTCCAAACGCCCCGCTTCCCACGCGTCGTGCGCTCGGGTGTGACTGCGCGCGGCCCACGTGTCCTGCTCCTCGCGAGAGATCCCCAGCTCAGCGTTCACGCCGTCGGTGTCCTCCCCCATCGACAGTTGGGTGAAGGGCGAGGTGAGACCGTCGAGCAGCATCGTGTCGATGAGTTGCGCGTCCCCCAGCCGTTCGCCGTCGCGCGCCTTGGGCAGCGCGTAGGGAGCGTTGGACATCGACTCCATGCCTCCGGCGACGGCGATGTCGATCTCCCCCGCGCGGATCGCCTGATCGGCCATCGCGATCGCGGTCATCCCGGAGGGACACACCTTGTTGATCGTGACGGACGGCACCTCACTACCGATCCCCGCGGCGATCGCAGCCTGCCGAGACGTGATCTGTCCCTGCGCCGCCTGCAACACATGCCCCATCAGCACGTAGTCGACCTGCTCCGGGGCCACGCCGGCTCGTTCGAGCGCCGAGCGGATCGCGCGACCGCCGAGATCCATCGCGGTGAACGAGGAGAGGGCGCCGCGGAACCGCCCGATCGGCGTCCGCGCGCCCGCGACGATCACGGATCTGGTCTGCATCCACCCAGTCTACGAGCGAGTGCGATCGGACGCGCTGCTACCCTCGCCTCGTGAGCGACGCGGACGACCGGCGGTTCTCTTGGCACCCCGAGCCGGAGCTGCTCGACTACCGCGACGGTGAGGCGCGCGAAGCACTCTCCGAGCTGGGTTCCGCCACGTGGGAAGCCGCACTCGATTTCCTCTACGACGAGGCGATGCGACGGCCGGTGGGCCCGGACTCCTACCCCGAGGCTCGGCAGCGCTACTTCGGGTCGACACTCCGCCCGGCGTCGGCGCCCGATAATCCGACCCCGTCGACCGCGTTGATCGCGGAGTTCCGCGAACGGATCGCGCCGGCGATGTACAACGCGCAGCACCCTAGGTCCTTCAGCTACTTCACGGCCCCGCCGCTGCCATCGTCGATCGCCGGAGAGGTGCTGTCGCAGTGGGCGCACCAAGGCGTGGACGTGTGGCACGCCGGCCCCGTCGCCGCGTTCGTCGAAGAGGAAGTCACCTCATGGCTACGCGAGTTGGTCGGATTCGACGCCGCGGGCTGGGGCGTGCTGACCTCCGGAGGGGTGATGGCGAACGTGATGGCGATGACGATCGCCCGCGACGTCCACCTTCGGCGGCTGCGGAACCTGAGCCGGCCGCCGCGCGGCCGCGACCTCGAGGGAGTGCGCGTCTACGTCTCCGATCAGGCGCACTTCTCGATCGGGCGCGCGCTCTCGGTGCTCGGGTTCCCGCGCGACACGCTGCGGGTGGTGCGCTCGGACGAACGGTTCCGCCTGCAAGGCGAGCACGTCGCGGAGGCGATCTCCGCGGATCGCGCGGCGGGGTTGCTACCCCTCGCCATCGCGCCGGTCGCGGGCTCGACGAACACCGGATCGGTCGACGACACGGGAGCACTCGCGGACATCGCCGAACGCGAGGAGTGCTGGCTTCATGTCGACGCGGCGTACGGAGGAGCCGCGCTGTTGTCCGAGCGCGACGCCGCTCGGGTTCCCCACCTCGGGCGGGCGGATTCGGTCACGGTCGACCCGCACAAGTGGTTCTTCCAGGCCTACGATATCGGCGGTCTGGTCGTCCGCCGTCGCGAGGATCTGGTCGCGACCTTCCACGACGCTCCCGAGTACTACCGGAGTTCCTCGCCGCAGGAAGAACCCCTCAACTGGTACCAGCACTCCTT
Organism: Actinomycetota bacterium; assembly: GCA_040902745.1. Lineage (GTDB taxonomy): Bacteria > Actinomycetota > UBA4738 > UBA4738 > HRBIN12 > JBBDWR01. The sequence continues at coordinate 39,663 of JBBDWR010000008.1, forward strand.
CGAGGGAACGCGACGATTCCGCGGTTTGAAGCTCTGGCTGTCGTGGAAGCACCTCGGCACCCGGGGCCTGGGCCGCCTGATCGAGATCACCGACGATCTCGCCGCGTCGTTCGCCCGCAGCTGCGGGGAACATGAGCAGCTCGAAGCCGTACCCGCCGATCCCGAGCTCTCGATCGTGTGTCTGCGCCATCTCCCGGGCGGCGCTGCGCACGCCGCAGGCTTGGACCCGGAAGCACTCGATGGGCATCAGGACCGGCTGCAACAGGCGCTCGCTGCAACCGGCGAGGCGTGGATGTCCACGACCACGCTGCGAGAGCGAACGTTCTTGCGGGCCGGATTCATGAACCCGATGACCACGCAAGCCGATCTGGACATCACGATCGGCCTCGTCGTCGACCTGGGCGATCGGCTGGCGCGTAAGGCCGGGTTGCGCTGACGGCGGCGCGTGCCACTGCGTCGGATCAGTTGCGGTTCGTGAGCGCCTTCTCGATCACCGACGAGATCTCGTCGCCGATCAACTCGTCTTCGTCGAGCAAGGCATCGCGCAGGGCCATGACCACGTCGCTGTTCTCGTCGAGCAGCGCGGCAACACGCGCCTTCTGCTGGGTGAGGATGTCCTCCACTCGCTGCCTGCCGTCACCGTCCCCGAGCACCTTGGCTACCAGGTTCGCGCTCGAGAGCGGACCGTTGGTGATCGCCTCGTAGGAGATCAGCGACCCGGCCATCCCGAGGGCGCCCACCATCTTCGCGGCGAGTTCCGTGGCGCCCGAGAGATCGGCTGCCGGACCGGTGCCCGACTCTCCGAGGAACAACTCCTCGGAGACGAGTCCGCCGAGCGCGATCGCGATCGCGCTCTCCAGTTCCGAGCGCGAGCGGGTGAAGCGCTCCTCTTGATCGCCGTGCGCGAGCAGTCCCAGGCTCTGGCGTCGTTTGATGATCGACAGCACCTCCAAGCGACGCCCCTTCCCGAGGAAGTAGGCCACGGCTGCGTGCCCCGATTCATGCGTGGCGACAGACGCGCGATCTCCGTCGGTGTAGGTCACCGGCTGCTTGATACCCACCTCGTCCGTGAGCTTGGCGTCGTACACGTCCGCGGTATTCATCCGGCGACGTCCCTGACGCAGGGCGACCAGCAGCGCCTCGTCGAAGAGATGCTCGATCATCACCGGCGTATATCCGAGGGTGTCGTGCGCCAGCTTCTCTCGAGTCTCGTCGCTGTCGAGCTGCTCGTGATGGGTCTTGCGGTCGAGGAAGTAGTCGATCAGTTCGCGGCGCTCCGTCTTCGTCGGCACGTCGAAGTACAGACGCCTGTCGAACCGTCCCGGGCGCATCAGGGCCGGGTCCAGGGAATCCGCCCGGTTGGTCGCCGCGATCAACAGGATGTTGTTGTACGCCGGACGCGAGGACGCGATCCGCCGTTCCGGCGGCAGGTAGCCGTTGACCCACTCGATCAGTCCGGTGCGCATCCGCTGGCGCATCGGAGGCTGGTCGAAGGATTGCATCTGGATCAGGAGTTCGTTCACCATGCCCGAGTCGCCGCCGTTCATGCCCATCGCCGAGATCGTCCGCTGCAGGGCCGAGCCCCCGGGCGTCGCGGAGGACAGGCCGCCGCGCGAACCGCCGATCGCATCGATCTCCTCGATGAAGCCGATCGCGCCCCCTTCCTTCAAAGCAACCTTGCGCAACGCCTTGAAGTAGGAGCGGATCCGCCGGGCGGTCATCCCGAACCACATCGACTGGAACGCCGGTGCCGAGATGAAGAGGAAGGGCACACCGGCCTGCTTCGCCATCGCTTTGGCCAGGTAGGTCTTGCCGGTGCCCGGGGGCCCCTCGAACAGGATCCCGCGGCGCGGGTTCCCGCCGAGTTCTCCTCGGAAGGTGGCATACCCCATGAACACGTCGAGCGACCGCCGCACCTCGTCGACCTGCAGATCGAGCCCGCGGACGTCGTCGATACCCGCTTCGATCTGTTCGGGCCGCACGAACAGATGCGGCGACCGACCATTAAACAGTGGCAGGGCGGCCGTGAGCGCGATCGCGCCGAAGAGCAGGAACATCGGCAGGAACAGCCACGCGTCGGGGCCGAGGCTCGGGAACGCGAAGTCTCGTTGATCCGCTGGGTAGCTCGCGAATCGCCACCAGAGGTAGCCGTCGACGATGAGCAGCAGGACCACGAGACGGATGATCCGGCGACGGCGGGTCTTGTCCCGAACCTTGAAGACGTCCGCGCGACCCGCCCGAAGCAGAGAATCCTGCTCGAGCACCACCTCGGCGGTTGACTCGTTCGTGTCGCTCATGGCGGGCATTCCCTCTGCGCGAGCCTCTGGGCCCACCGCATCGTGTCTAGTCCTCGGCGAGGCAATCGTACGGAGCACGGGGGATACGCGCATCGGCCCTTCGGCGGGGTCGAAGGGACCCTTCGGCCCCATGACTCCCGACCCCAAGGAGGCGCCCGTCACCGCCCGTCTCTTCGGACGCCCGATACCCCCTGCCGACCAACGATTTCGGCGGATCTCCGCCGAGATCCCTCCCGCGGTCTGTACCGTAGCCCCACGTCCCCCGCCCGGTGGTGGCTCCCCCCGGGAACCTCTGCAGCCGTGAGGAGTTCGCCCGTGGCACGAAAGAAGCAGCCCCCGGTCAGCGCCGAGGACCGCAAGATCCTCGGGGGATTGCTGCGCGACCTGCGACGCGCGGCCGGATTCCGCTCGGTGGAGAAGGCGGCGGCCACCAAGGGGTGTCCTGCGGCCCGCCAGACGATCTATGCCTACGAGAGAGGCGGACTCGTGCCCAGCCTCAAGCAATTCCTCGAGCTCGCGGAGTTCTACGTGCTCGACGCTCCCACGCCGGAGTCCAAGGCGGAAGCGGACCTGCGTGCGCAGGGAGTCGCGGCCGTCGTGCGCGCCCTGGCCCTGCCGGCGTATCACGTCACCGAGGCACACGGCCTGATCGCGCGGATGCAGCCCGTGACCGTGAAGCGCCGGGGCCGCGCGAAGGGGTGAGCCGGTGCTGACCGACCTGGACCACGTGGGCATCGCCGTCGCGGATCTCGAGACCGCCGTCGAGCTGTATCGATCCTCGTTCGCGATCGAGCCCGCCCATCGGGAACGCGTCGTCGACCAGGGGGTCGAGGAGGTCCTCTTCGCGGTCGGCTCCTCCTACATCCAGCTCCTCGGCGCGATGGGGCCGGATACTCCGGTCGGGCGGTTCCTACAGACCCATGGGCCCGGTGTGCATCATGTTGCCTACCGTGTCGACGACGTCGCCGACGCGATCGAGCAGCTCCGGACCCGCGGAGCCCGCTTGGTCGACGAACGGCCTCGCCCGGGATCGCGAGGCACGACGATCGCGTTCGTCCACCCGAAGAGTTTCGGAGGCGTGCTCGTCGAACTCGTGCAGGAGGCCTCTACGGAAGATCCGTGGAGCCCTCAGCCGGGGCGTTGATCAGCACCGAGACGTTCCCTTCGGGAAGTTTGCCGTCCCCCATCAGCTGATGGACGTGGCCGGCTTGGTCGTAGGGATAGGTCGCACCTAGCGTCGTCCGGATCTTCCCCGCACGTACGAGATCGTTGAACGCGGCTGCCTGCTCGTCGTTGAACAGGTGGGAGCCCTGATAACGCTTCTGCTGAAACCACAGGTAGCGCACGTCCACCATCGTGTCGTATCCGGTCGTGCCGGCGCAGATCACCACCATTCCCCCCTGATCGGCGACGAAGATCGACGTCGGGATCGTGTCCTGTCCGGGGTGGTCGAACACGATCCTCGGGTTGCGGCGCTCGCCGAGCACCTCCCAGATCGCCTTGCCGAACGCCTTGGCGCCACCGAACCAATCCTTCCACTCCGGGCTGTCCCAGGCCGGCGGGACTCCCCAGTGGGAGAAGTCCTTGCGGTTGACGTAGCCGACCGCGCCGAGTTGTTTGGCGAACTCGCCCTTCTGCGGAGACGAGACCACCGCCACCGCCTTGCCGCCCGCGTTCGTCACGAGCTGCACGCCCATCGAACCCAACCCACCCGAGCCGCCCCAGACCAGGACGACATCGTCGGGACCAACCGTGTGCGGCGGCCACCCGAAGAGCATCCGGTAGGCAGTCGCGCCGGTCAGGGTCGGGGCCGCGGCCTCCTCCCAGGTCAGCGAATCGGCTTTGGGCAGGCACTGATGGGCCTGGACCTTGGCGAACTGCGAGAACGAACCCCAGCACGTGTCGTAGCCCCACACGCGGAAGCTGGGAGCCAGGCCGGGATCGTTGCCCTGCGCGACCCACGGATCGTCGTGGTTCCATTGGCCCGCGTGCACGATGACGCGGTCGCCCACCGCAACGTTGCTGACCTGAGAGCCGACCGCGTAGACGATCCCGCTGGCATCGGATCCGACGATGTGGAAGTCGGTCGGCTCATCCCACTTGGCCTGGGTCTTCGTCACGTCGACGGGGACCCCGCGCGCGGCCCACACGTTGTTGAAGTTCACGCCGGCGGCCATGACCATCACGAGCGCGTCGTGAGGCCCGAGTTCCGGAACGTCGATCACTTCATCTTGGATCGCCTTCTCCGGCTCGCCGTAGCGATCTGGCCGCACGAGCTGTGCATGCATCTGCGCCGGCACCTCGCCGATCGGAGGCAACTCGCCGATCTCGTACAGATCCTTCCCCATGACTCTCACCCCTGTGCTCGGCCCGGACTCGCCGTGGCCGGATGGACGTCGTTCGAAGCGACCACGACGATACCCGCGGCTCCGCGGGGGCGACCATCGGTCGAGTGAGGCTCGACCGAACGGATCATGAGGCCGACGCGGATGCGGGACACGACGCTGCGCGGGGGCACCACGCGCAGTACCGACCGGGTCGCAATACGGGCTGCTCCCCGGCGGCGAGCCGTCCCGCGACGGCGAGGGCGGCCTCGATCCGGTCGGCCGCGCGGCTGATGGTGCGGTCGGTGACGTCTTCGACCTGCCAGGTGCCGGACGCGAGGAACACGCTGGCAACCCGCGACGGTGCCACCCCGAAGCGGAGCAGGTGCACGAGCGCGTAGAAGCGGAGATCCTCCGCATGCTCGGGCCAGGCGCCCTCGCCTTTGATATCCAACAGCAGGCGTCCGTCGTCGTCCGAAGGACGGCCCAGCGACAGGTCGATCCGGCCGTCGAGGATGAGTGCTGCTTCGGCGAGCTCTGCGCGCAGCCGCCACTCCGTCATCGGCGCGAGCCGAGCGCGCATGTGCCGCAGCGGCGGGAACGTCTCGCGGAACAGCACGAGAGCGGTCATCGCCCGCATCAGGAGTTGATCGCGATCGATATCGTCGAGACCGTGCCAGTACCCGGAGAACGCGCGGTCGTCGTCGGCGAGACGGCCCGCGGCGATCTCCACGAGCTCATGTGCGTCGCGTTCGATGCGACCGCCGACGTCGAGCTCCACCGCCTTGTGGAGCAGCAGGCCCCCTGCCGTCTTACTCGAGTGCTCGAACGGCGGTCCCTCGCGCCGCAGCGCTGCGTCGAATCGCCCTTCGCACCTGCCCGCATCGGTCAGCCGCGCTTTGGTGAGGACGATCGGATCGCGAAGCCCGGATCGAGCGAGCGCGGCTTCGAGCCGTTCGGCGAGCACCCTCGCGGACCCGACCTCGGAGCGCCGGCGAGCCCGCACGAGATCGGTCAGCGTGTTCGTCTGGACGTCGGTGAGCGCGACGGGTATGGGAGTCGGCACGGCTCGATGCTAGCCATGGGCACCGACACGTCGAGCGGTGGACGGGCCGCAGACACCTCGCTAGGGTGACCCCGGCCGTCGGCCCTTCCCCATCCGGACGAGCGTCGACGGTCGCTCGCCGTCCGGGAACCACCACTCGCCCATGATGACGACACCCATCTCATCCGACGCTCGACGCGCCCGCCCGGGCCGCCCCTCCATGGCCGTCGCGATCGCGCTGCTCCTGACGTTGGCTGCGCCCGCGCACGCGATGCCATCAGGTGACGTCGGCGACGCCTCCCTTCCGGGCCCGTGTCCGCTCGCTCGCGAAAACTCCGAGTCCGTACAAAAGTTCTCAAAGCGGCTGATCCGGTGTGCCGTCGCGCATTGGTCGGTTCGTGGCGGCACGAAGAAGGCGATCTGTATCGCGCGCCGCGAGAGCGGCCTGATCCCGAAGGCCACATCCCCGGACGGCAAGTACCTCGGGCTGTACCAGCACGCCAAGCGCTACTGGCCGGGGCGCTACGACGCGTTCACCCTGCCGGAGTGGCAGCTCGACCGGAGCGCCCTCCACGGCCGCACCGCTGCGATCGTCACGATCCGGATGGTGCATCGAGGCGGACGGGACGGCTGGGATCCCTGGCGCGGCCGTGGCTGCGCTATCTCCTGACCACTGGGTGTTCTCAGCCCGGTGACGCCAGGCGCCGGCGTCGAACGGCGCGCTGCCCCGCGAGCGTGGCGCTGCCTGCGATCACGAGGCACGCGACGTTCACTCCGAGCTGCGCCGCAGCCCCCAGCGCCTCGGTCGTGTTCGTGAGGGTGACCGCGACGCCGATCGCCGCCGCGGCCGGGATCGTGGTCACCGAGATCGCGACACCGACGGCGGCTCCGGACTTCGTGTTCTCGAAGGCGAGCATGCCGGCGACGCCCGCGGCGATCGCAACGATCACCGAGAAGACGTCCGGACTGGTGACGAACGCAACGCGCTGGAGTCCCTCGAGGGAGAACGTCGCGGGGACCAACTCGCCGACACGCGAGCCGGAGGAGACGAGTGCGCTCGCGACGCTGGCCACGAGCAGACCGAGCACCAATGTTCGGAGGGCTCGTGCGGCGAGCGCCACATCGCCCGTGACGACACCGACGTTCACCGCCGTGACCCGGGACAGATCCGGACTTACCGCCATCGCTCCCACGATCAGGACGGGTTGGTCGGTCAGCACACCCACGGCCGCGATCACACCCGCGGCCACCATCGTCAAGACGTAGTTCCACGATCCCTGGGCGTCGTTATGGGCCCGCTGCTTGATCTGTTCGAGCACCACGACGTCGGCTTCCACGTCCCAGTCGTCATCGCCGTCGCTCTCGATCCGGGGGTCGACCAGGGTGAGGTCGATGTCCGTGAAGGAGATCATCCCGTCGGTCCACGGACCGATCCGCTGCAGCGCCACGACCAACTCGTCGGTGGCGTCGTGGTGCACGAGCGCCGTGACGAGGTCGCCGCGCGGCTCGAGGACCACCTCGGGCATGCAGGCGACGTGCTGAACCTGTCGGACGCCGGCGAGGGCCACCAGGACCTGTTCCGTCCGCGCGGAGGGGCTCACGATCCGCAGATGCACCATGGTCATGTGCGCATCTTGGCACGGCGTTCCCGCCGGGCCGGCGAACGCTAGACTCCGGAGCCATGGCCACCACCGATGAGGAGCTCCCCCGAGGCGAAGGTCGCAAGCAGGAGGAGCTACTGCAGGCCCCGGAGGTTCCGATCCCCAGCGTTCGAGAGCGGATCGAGGAGCTGCGGGTGCGCCGTGAGGCCGCGCTCTCGCCCGGCGGGAAGGACGCCGCCCGCAAGCAGCACGACCGCGGCAAGCTCACCGCCCGCGAGCGGATCGACCTGCTGCTCGACAAGGACTCCTTCACCGAGCTCGAGACCTTCGCGAAGCACCGGGCACACGACTTCGGTATGGACCGGAAGCGACCCGACGGGGACGGAGTCGTCACCGGCTTCGGAACCGTGGATGGGCGCCGCGTCGTCGTCACGTCGCAGGACTTCACCGTGATGGGCGGCTCGCTCGGAGAACGTCACGCGTCGAAGATCTGCAAGGCGCAGGATCTCGCGATGTCGACGGGGGTCCCCTTCGTGCAGATCAACGACTCGGGAGGCGCCCGGATCCAGGAGGGCGCTGCGTCGCTCGACGGCTACGGAACGATCTTCGAGCGCAACGTACGCGCGTCGGGCGTGATCCCACAGATCAGCGTGATCATGGGCCCGTGCGCCGGCGGGGCCGTGTACTCCCCCGCGATCACCGACTTCATCTTCATGGTGAAAGAGACCTCCCATATGTTCATCACCGGCCCCGAGGTGATCAAGACCGTCACGGGAGAAGAGGTCTCCTTCGAGGAACTCGGTGGCGCGATGACGCACGCAGCTCGCTCGGGCATCGCATCGTTCGTCGCGCAAGACGAAGAGGACTGCCTCGCGCAGGTTCGCTACCTGCTGTCGTACCTGCCGGCCAACAACCTCGAGGATCCCCCGGCGTACGCCTCGACCGACGACCCCGAACGCCGGGGCGAGGCGCTGAACCACATCATCCCGGACTCGTCACGAGCGCCCTACGACATGCACGAGGTGATCCGGATCCTCGTGGACGACGGAGACCTCCTGGAGGTGTTCCCACTGTGGGCGATGAATGTCCTCACGGGGCTCGCGCGCCTCGACGGGCGCACGATCGGTGTGGTCGCGAACCAGCCGAAGGTCCTCGCCGGGACGCTGGACATCGACTCCTCGGAGAAGGCGTCCAGATTCATCCGCTTCTGCGACGCGTTCAACGTGCCGTTGCTGACGATCGAGGACACGCCCGGGTTCCTTCCCGGAGCGAGTCAAGAGTACGGTGGCATCATCCGTCACGGTGCGAAACTCGCGTACGCCTATGCCGAAGCCACCGTGCCGCGGATCACGGTGATCACCCGCAAGGCCTACGGCGGCGCGTACGTCGTGATGAACTCCAAGGGGATGCGCGGCGACCTCGCCTTCGCGTGGCCGAGCGCGGAGATCGCGGTCATGGGACCCGACGGGGCTGTGAACATCGTGTTCCGCAAGGAGATCGAGAAGGCCGACGATCCGCAGGTCCGCCGAGCCGAGCTGATCGCGCAGTACCAGCGCACCTTCGCGACACCGTACGCGGCCGCCGAGCGCGGCTCGATCGACGACGTGATCGAGCCGACCGAGACGCGTCCCCGCTTGATCAAGGCCTTCCGGATGCTGTCCACGAAGCGTGAGTCCGTCCCAGCCCGCAAACACGGGAACATCCCGCTGTGAGCGCCCGATGAGCGAACGCGAGCCCGGTCGCGCGAACGGGGCTCCCGAGGGCGACCGTCGGTCGGCCCGGTACGAGACACCCCCCACGCTGGAGCCCGACGAGGAGCGCGCGGTGATCGCGGCACTCGAGCGGTACTTCCACGGCGAGGCCCGGCGGCCACCGGCATGGACGCTCGCCGGCCGCCTCGAGCAGACGGGGCAAGGTGCGCTCCAGGCGCGCCGCATGATGGACGCCCCCTGGGGAGCCCCCACGCGCGCGCCGTTCGCACGCCGCGGCAGCGTGTCGCTGTGGGGCCGCTCGGACGTCCGATAGGCGGCCACTCGTGACCTCGGTCGCGTTCCACATCGATCAGCTGTTCTTCAAGACGCCGGGCGGCATCGGTACCTACGTCCGGGAGCTCGCACCCGCATTGTCGCGCCAGGATCCCTCGCTCGACCTGCGACTGTTCCATTCGCGCTTCCCCTCCGCGGGCGCGCCGGAGCGATGGCTGCGCGAGCACTGGGTCGAGGAGCTGCCGCACGAGATCCGCACGCTCTACCCGCGCTGGGATCTGTTCGGCCGGCCACCGCTGCCGGTCGGACTTCGCGGCACGGACGTCGTCCACGCGACGAACCCTTCCGCGATCCCACCGGTCGGGGCGCGACAGAAACTCGTCGTGACGATCCACGATCTTGCGTTCGAACACTTCCCCGAACTCTTCCCGCGCCAGTCACGGCTGCTGTATCGACTCGGCCTGCGCGCGGCGATCCGGCGGGCGGACGCGATCCTCACGCCGTCGCGCAACACCGCCGAGGATCTCGTCTCGCGCACCAACGTGCGGCCGGATCGGATCCACGTTGTCCCGCTGGCTGCCGCGTTGCGATCCTCGGACACGGATCCGAAGGAAGCGCGCGACCGGTTGAAGGTCGCGGCACCGTACGTCCTGTTCGTCGGGACGCTCGAGCCGCGCAAGAATCTCGTTCCCCTCGTGCGCGCGTACCGGCGTGTCGCGGGCGGGGGTCTGCCGCACACGCTCGTGCTTGCGGGGCCGATGGGGTGGCAGCCGGCAGCCCTCCTTCGCGAACTGGCGCTCGACGGCCCGGGCGACATCGTCCTGACCGGAGCGATCCCGGCCCACGACCTCGACGCGCTCTACCGGGGCGCTGGTGCCTTCGTCTACCCCTCGCTCTACGAAGGCTTCGGCCTCCCCGTGCTCGAGGCGATGGCTCGAGGGGTCCCGACGATCGCCTCCAACGTGTCGAGCGTGCCGGAGGTGCTCGGCGACGCGGGCATCGCCGTCGACCCACGCTCGGTCACCGAACTCGCCGACGCGCTAGAGCGGGTACTTACGCAGGAGTCCCTGGCTGATGACCTCTCAACTCGGGGGCGCGAGCGAGCGCGACGCTACACCTGGGACGAGACGGCCCGGCGTACCCTGCAGGTCTACGAGAAGACGATCGAGGGATAGGGGATGTCCGAAAGCTCGGGATCCGTCGGTGGCGCAGGGGTCGGCCGCGCCGGTGCCGGCCGCCCTGCCCAAAAGGTATCGCTGATCACGACGGTCAAGGACTCCGCCGAACACGTGGAGGAGTTCCTCGCGTCGGTTCGCGTGCAGACACGCCCGCCAGACGAGGTCGTCGTCGTCGACGGTGGCTCCACCGACGGGACACGGGAGCTGCTGCAGCGAGCGAACGACATCGTGCTGATCGAGGAACCCGGGGCCAACATCTCCCGAGGACGCAACATCGCGATCGCCGCGGCCACCCACGACGTGCTCGTCGTTTCCGATGCCGATTGCGTGCTCGAACCCGGCTGGCTCGAACACCTCGTCGGCGCGATCCAGGCGGGCGCCGACGTCGCGATGGGAGCGTATCGGCCGATCACCGAGTCCTTCTTCCAGGAGTGCATGGCCTCGCTGAACCTTCCCGATCCCGCAGACGTCGATCCGGACACCTTCATGCCGTCGGCTCGGTCGGTTGCCTACACGCGTGCGGCGATCGAAGGAGCAGGTGGGTACCCGGAGTGGCTCGACATCGGCGAGGACATGCTCGTCGACCACCAGTGGCGCGAGATGGAACTCGACATGCGCTACGTTCCGGACGCCGTCGCGCACTGGCGACTCCGGCGGGGACTGCCGGCGACCTGGCGACAGTATTTCCGCTACGCGCGAGGCGACGCGATCGCGGGGATGTACCCGGAGCGACACGCGCTGCGCTACGTCGTGTATGCCGGAGCTCTCGTGGCACTCGCCTCTCGCCGCCGATGGGTGATCGTGCTCGCCGCCCTGGCAGGGGCGGCATACGTGGCCAGGCCGATCGCGCGGGCGACGTCCCGCTTCACCGACTCGAAGGATCGGGCCGCGGCGGCCGCTGCCGTCCCCGCGCTGATGGCGTTCATCGACGCGGCGAAGATGGCGGGCTACCTCGCGGGTCTGGTCGCGAAGCGCCGCCGCGATCGCTGACCGACGGATGACGGGCGACCCGGACCGGAGCGAGTCGGGAAGCTCCGGGACGATCTCCGCCTTGCGTCGCGTGGTTGCGAACCCGGATCTGCGCCGGGTGCAGCTCGCCTCGATCGGTTTCTGCACGGCCGAGTTCGCAACGTGGGTCGCGATCCTCGTGTACGCCTACGACGTCGGCGGCTCGGCCGCGGTCGGGTTCGTCGCAGTGATCCAGCTCGTGCCCGCCGCGCTGGTGGCCCCCTTCGCGGCGGTCGCCGGAGACCGAGGGCGTCGTGAACGCGTGCTGTTGCTCTGGTACCTCATCCAGGCCTTCGCGATGGGAGCGACCGGCTTCGCGCTGCTCGTGGACGCGCCCGTGCCAGTGGTCTATGCGAGCGCAGCCATCGCGGCGGCCTCGATCACACTGATCCGCCCGACCCAAGGCGCGTTGCTTCCGCTGCTGACCTCGACCCCGGAGGAGCTCGTCGCCGCCAACGTATCGGGCAGCACGATCGAGGGCGTCTCCGTCCTCGTCGCGCCGGCGCTGGCCGGCGTGCTGCTCGTCCTGTGGGGTCCCCATGTCGTGTTCCTCGGCACGGCCGGCTTGCTGCTCGTCTCCGCGTCGCTCGTGGCGCGCGTCCGGGTGCGCACCGAACGCCGCCCGTCGGACCGGAGGGAACGGGGATCGACGGGGCGGGGTCACCAGAGATCCGCAGAGGGACTCGTCCGCGCTTCCGCACGGGGATTCGCCGAACTCTCCTCGGCCCCGGCGCCTCGCCTGCTCGTCGGTCTCGCATCGGCGCACACGATCACGTGGGGAGCGCTGGACATCCTCATCGTGGTGCTCGCGTTCGAGACCCTGGACGCGGGCGATTCCGGCGTGGGACTGATGAACTCCGCGCTCGGCGCCGGGGGAATCATCGGCGCCATCGTCGCGGTCTCACTGGTCGGGCGGCGACGCCTCGCTCCGGCGATGCTGCTCGGGATGGTGCTCTGGGGCATCCCGTTCCTGCTACTGGGTTTCTCACCCCTCTTGGTCGTCGCGGTCGCGCTGCTGACCGTCGTCGGCCTCGGGAGAACGCTGATGGACGTCGCGGGCAGAACCTTGCTCCAGCGCATCGTTCCCGATGAGGTACTCACCCGTGTGTTCGGCGTCCAGGAAGGTCTGGTCATGGCGGGACTCGGACTCGGGTCGGCACTCGCGCCCCCGCTGCTCCGCTCGTTGGGGACGACGGGGTCGCTCGTCGCGTTCGGCGCCCTGATGCCGGTGCTGGGCCTGCTCTCCTGGCGCGGCCTCGCCAGGGCCGACGCCGTCGCGGTGGTTCCCATCCGGGAGCTGGCGCTGCTCCGACCCCTTCGCGTCTTCGCGGGCCTTCCCGGACCGGTGCTCGAAGGCTTGGCCCTGCAGTTGGAGCCGGTGTCCATCGGGGCGGGCGAAACCCCGATCCGGGAGGGCGATCCCGGCGACCGCTTCTACGTCGTGGACGAGGGCGAGCTGACCGTGTCCAAGGGTGGGCTCGAGATCGGTGTGCTCGGTCCGGGCGACCACTTCGGCGAGATCGCGCTGCTGCGCAACGTACCCCGAACGGCGACGGTTACCGCGAGAAGCGATGCGGAGCTGTTCTCGCTCAGCCGTGACGAGTTCGTGCTCGCGGTCACGCGCGCACCGGCAGCGGTCGACGCGTCGGAGGAGATCATCGAGGAACGTCTGCGCCACGAGGCGCACGACCGCGACCGCGATCGCGATCGCGGTCAGCCGCCACCGTAGAACCCGCGGCCGGTCTTCCTGCCGAGCAGGCCCTGATCCACCATGCGCCGCAGGATCGGCGCCGGCGCGTAGCGAGGATCGTCGAACTCGCGCTCGAGGACTTCGCAGATCGCGACGACGACGTCGATCCCGATCAGGTCGGTGAGCGCGAGAGGACCCATCGGATGTCCGAGGCCGAGGGTGATCGCCGTGTCGATGTCCTCTCGGGTCGCGACCTGCTCGTCCAACGCCTGCGCCGCGTCGTTCAGATACGGGATCAGCAAGCGGTTCACGATGAAGCCCGCGCGATCAGCGCTTCGCACACAGGTTTTGCCCAGGCGCTCTCCCACGCCGAGTGCGAACGTGTAGGTCTGCTCCGAGGTGGCCTCCGCGGGGATCAGCTCGAGCAGCTTCATCGCGGGAGGAGGGTTGAAGAAGTGCATGCCGATCACCGATGAGGGACGACCCGTGGCGGCGGCGAGTTCCGAGATCGGGATCGAGGACGTGTTCGAAGCGAGAACGACGTCGGGACGCACGGTCGCATCGAGCCGTCGGAAGATGTCGAGTTTGGCCTCGCGAGCCTCTGTTGCGGCCTCGATCACGAGATCGACCTCGGCGAGATCGCCGATATCGGTCACACCGGTCACTCGCGAGATCGCCGCGTCGCGCGCGGCCGGATCGATCTTTCCCTTCTCCTCGGCGCGGTGCAACGAGGAAGCGATGCGCTCGCTGCCGCGCGCGACGAGCTCCTCGGTCGCCTCGAGGAAGACCGCCCGGATCCCCGCTCGGGCCGCCACTTCGGCGATGCCCGATCCCATCGTCCCGGCCCCCACGATGCCGATCCGGGAAACATCCTTCGCGTCCACCTGGCATCGCTCCTCTTGGGATCCCTTTGACCGATCATTCCCCTGCCGGCCCCGCCGCTCTGCCCCTGGAGCTGACCTTTGGGTTCCGTCGGCGGGCCAGCGTACAATCCATGCAGGTTCGCAGGTCGAATGCACATCCGAAGCGCCGAGCCCCGGCGGCCGCCGCCCCGCCCGAACGTCCCGCCCGAACGTCCCGGAGGTCAGAGAGCCGACATGCAGTCGCACCGACCCCTGCGGGGCATCCCCACCTTCGCCGCCGCCGCGGCCGGCGTTCTCGCGGGGCATCAACTCACCTACCTGCTCGCCCATCCCGCGACCGACCAGCGGCATGCGGCGCTCGTGCAGACCGGGCACGACTACCTCCCGTTCGCAGGCAAGATCGTGCTCGCTCTGACCCTAGCCGGGGTCCTCACGCTCGCCCTGCGGCTCTTGTCGGCCGGACCGTTCCGTGCCCCCGACACCGACGACCTGGCTCCACTGGCCGCCAAGCTCTACGTGATCCAGCTCGCGGTGTTCACCTCGATGGAGGTCGGCGAACGGTTCGCCGCGCACGCACCGTTGAACGATCTGCTCGGGGCGGGCCTGCTTCCGATCGGGGTGCTCGCTCTGGCCGGCACCGCGTTGATCGGCGCCTTCGTCCTGCGATGGCTCCATCGTGCCACCGCCGTCGCGATCGCCGCGATGTGCGCGCAGACGCCACCCGCCACGGCGTCGATCGTCGGCCGCGACGGCCCGGCACTCTGCGGGGTTCGCGAGATGCTCACCGGCGCTGCCGGTGTTCGCGGACCTCCCGCGTTGACTCGCTAGGTGCACGTGGCCGGGTCGATCGACGCCGGCCCCTTCTAGAGAGCGAGCAACGCGACAAGGAGTGATCGCATGCGGACCAAACTCAGCTGCATGGCCACCATCGTCGGCGCGACCGCCTTGGCGGTAGCGACCATGACGATCCTTCCAACGCCCGCTTGGGCACACGAGGATCGTGGCATCGGCGACCACGAGTTCGTGGTCGGATTCGGCACCGAACCCGCCTACTCGGGATTCCCGAACAGCGTGCAGATGGTGATCTCGCACCACGACGGCGAACCGGTGAACGAGATCGAGGGCAAGCTCCAGGCGGAGGTGACCTTGGGCGAGACATCCGAGACGTACGAGTTCGAACCGAACTTCGTCCCGGGAGTGTTCGGCGAACAGGGAGACTATCGAGCCTGGTTCGTCCCGAGCCGATCCGGCCAGTACACGTTCCGGGTCTTCGGCACGATGGAGGGCGAGAAGGTCGACGAGGAGTTCACGTCGGGCCCCGACACCTTCAGCGATGTCGTGGACACCTCGGCTGCGAGCTTCCCCGTCCAGGATCCGAGCACCGGTGAGCTGGCGGAGAAGACAGACCGAGAGAACACCCGGCTCGAGGCCCAGGTCGCCACGGCCCAGGACGACGCTTCCTCGGCCCGGACCGTCGGCATGATCGGGATCATCGTCGGCGCGGCCGGACTGATCCTTGCCGGAGTTGCGCTCACCCGGCGTAGGAAGAACTGAGGGGAGCGACCGGATGACCGTCGTCGGACCCTCCCCGATCGCGGGTGCCTTGCTCGCGCATGCTGGGGGGGCCGACGAGGTCGTCTCGACGGCGATCGTGTTCGTCGCGTTGTGGGTCGGCTGGGTCGGGTGGAGCCGGCTCCGCAAGCGCGGTTTCCATCGCTTGCCTTCCGGCGCGGCCTGGGCGCTCGTCGTGGGTGCGCCGGCGCTCGTCGTCGTGGCGCTCACCGTTCCCCGCGCGGTCCTTGACACGCCGTCGATCGATCTCGCGAACCGGCCGGCTTCGACGGCAAGCCTCGGGATCGACGAACCCACGATGCAGGAGCGGGTTTTGCAGGGCGCGCCGATCCCGGTGCGCCTTGACCTGCGCGGCGGACGGGTGGTGCAGGAGTCCTCGTCGGCGATCACCCCCGATGAGGGACACATCCACCTGACCCTCGATGGCCGTCTACTGTCGATGACCTATGGCCCGAACGCGCCGCTGGAGCTCCCTGGGGACCTCGATACCGGAGAGCATCTCCTCGAGGTCGAGTTCGTTGCGACCGATCATTTCCCCTTCGATCCACGTGTCCGAGCCGAGACGTCCTTCGAGGTGACCGCGTGAGCTGCACGCGAACCGTTCTCCGGCTGCTCGTCCCCGCGCTCGTCGCGCTCGGAACCCTGGTGGTCTGCGTCGGACCGGCGGCCGCGCACGCGGCATTGGATTCCTCGACACCCGAGCAGGGCGCGATCCTCGACGAAGCCCCGAGTGAGGTGGTTCTGCGCTTCACCGAGGCACCGGATCTTTCGCTTTCGCGGTTCCAGGTCGTCGACGGCAGCGGCGGGTCGGTCGCCGCCGGACCCGCCCTGGCCGGCGCGAACGAACGCACGATCGTGCTCGGGTTGCGCGCCGTGAGCGACGGCTCCTACAAGATCTCCTACTCCGTCGTGTCGGCGGTCGACGGCCACTCGTCGACCAACGCGATCTCCTTCGGCGTCGGTGTCGCACCCGACACCACGCCGTCGGCCGAGCAGGAGTCGTATCCGACGCCCAGTCCGACGGCGGTCGCGGGGCGCTGGATCCTGTATTGGGGCCTCGCGATCCTCCTCGCCACCGCCACATCGTGGTTCGTCGTCTTCCGTGGCGCGATCCGGGGGGTGGGTCCGACGTTCGCGATCACCTGGGCCTTCGCCGCGGCCGGCGCGGTCGTTCTTCCGATCGCCGCGGCGAGGGCGGCAGACGTACCGGTCGGGGACCTGCTGGCATCGTCGACCGGCGGACCGTTCACGCGGCAGGCGATCGCCGTGGCCGTGACCGGGGCAGCCGCGTTGGTGGCGTCCCGGCGCCGCACGAACACCGCGATGGCGATCGTCGGGGCCGCGGCCGCCGTCGCGCTGCTGTTCCACACGCTGGGTGGGCACGCCGCTGCGGCCGAGTCGGGGCGAGCGATCGCGGTCGCTGTGCAGTGGCTGCACGTGGTCGCGGTCGGTGTGTGGATCGGGGGTCTCGTGTGGCTGGCGGTCGGCTGCAGGGGAGCAAGCCCCGAGGCACGAACCGGCGCGATCCGGCGCTTCTCCCACTTGGCGACGGTGGCGCTCGCAGTCGTGCTGGTCACCGGGGTGCTCCGATCGGTCGATCTGCTCGGTGGCTGGGGTGAGTACCTGCACCTGCTCGCGACCGGCTGGGGCACGGCGCTTGCCTACAAGATGGCGTTGTTCACCGGACTCGTCGCGATCGCCGCGTGGAACCACTTCGTCCGCATCCCGCGTCTGGATCGGTCCGCCAGCGCCGGTGTGCTCCGTTCCGTGGTCGTAGAGATCGTGATCGCCGCCGGCGTGTTCGGCGTCACCGGTGTGCTCGCCGGGCTTCCGCCCCCCTACGAGGTGGAGTCCGCACCCGCCGTCGAGCAGGTCGTCGTCTCCGGCAACGACTTCGGCACGACCACCCGGGCACGGCTCACGATCACGCCGGGCCGGCCCGGGCCCAACCTGCTCGAGCTCGTCCTCGCCGACTACGACACGGGTTCGACGATCGACGCGCGGCGCGTGTCGCTGCGCGTCGATCTCCCGTCCAGGTCGGACCTGCCTGCCGAAACCGTCGAGTTCACATCCGGCGGCGGGCGATGGAGCGCAACGACGACCTCGCTCGGCCTCGCGGGGAGATGGGACGGCCTGCTCACCGTCGAACGAGCCACGACGTCGACCGAGATCCCCCTGACGTTCGAGCTCGCGGAACCGCCTCCCGATGTCACGGTGACGCAGGGAACGAACGGGCTGCCCGATATCGTCACGATCACGTTCGCGGACGCCAGATCCCTGCAGGTCTACGTGGACCCCGACCGACCGGGTGCCTCCCAGCTGCACATCACCGCTTACGGTGCCAACGGATCGGAACTGCCACTGACGTCGATCTCGGTGCAGGCTCGGACACCCGCCGGGATCCCCGACGAGCTCGATGCGACCCGCCTGTCCGTGGGGCACTTCGTCTCCCCGGTCGAACTCGACGTAGGCTCGTGGCGGTTCACGATCGAGGCGGCGCCGAAATCGGGCACCCCGCTGCAGGCAACGTTCGACCAGGAGATCGCCGCGTGAGGTTCGATCGCCGCACCCGTGCTTCTGCTCTGGGCGCCGTGCTGCTGCTCTTGGCTGCGTGCGGGTCGGACAGCGGAGGCGACCCCCCGGCCCCGTCGCCCTCGCTCTCGGTGGTCCCGCGGCCGGCAAGCACCGCGGAACTGCAGGTGCTCTCGCCGACGAACGGCGAGGTCGTGAAGGCGGGCAACGTCCCGATGCGCGTGGCGCTGACCGGTGCGGAGCTCGTGCCGTCGGCGAGCACCGACCTGCAACCCGACGAGGGCCACCTCCACGTGCTGTTGGACGACCAACTGCTCGACATGACCTCGGATCTTCGGGGTACGCTCACCGACGTGAGCCCCGGGGACCACCTGCTGCGCATCGAGTTCGTCGCCTCAGATCATGCCCCGTTCGACCCCCGGGTCGTCGCCGACGTGACCTTCACCGCGAAGTGAGCACCTCGATCGCGTTCGCCCCGTCACGCCGATCTGCCGATGCGATCGCGACCGTACTTGCGATCGGCGCAGGGATGCTCTTGCTCGCCGCTCGCGCCGGGGTTCTCGGCGCCGGCTCGCTCCGGCTGCCGATCACGGTGGCGATCTTCGGCGTGATGCTCGGCGGTTCGTTGCTGGTGAAGGGGACCGATCGCCCGCGCCCGATCGGCGTCGCGATCGCACTGGTCGCCGGCTTCGGAGCGCTCGGACTCGGCGCGGCGCTCCTCCCGATGAACGTTCCCCTCCCGGCGCTGCAGTGGGCCGTCCCCCTAGTCGTACTCGCCGCCGTCGCGGAGGAAGCCTTCTTCCGCCGGGTGATGTACGGCGCGATCGAGCGCTGGGTACCCGGACGAGCCGCCGTCCCACTGGCCGTGCTGGTCTCGGCCGCGCTGTTCGCCGCGATCCACGTGCCGCTGTACGGCACGGCGGCGATCCCTCTCGACCTCGGGGCCGGCCTGCTGTTGTCCTGGCAACGATGGGCGTCGGGCACCTGGACGGTGCCTGCCACGACGCACGTGACGGCGAACCTGCTGGCGGTGCTCGCTTGAGACGGGCCCGCGCCGTCGGGACGGTGGTGGCCGGGTTGGCGCTCGCCGCCGGGATCGCTGCCGCATGCACCACGGGGTCCGACCCGATCCGGATCGGCGCGATCTACCCACTCAACGGAGCGCAGGGTCCCGGGGGCATCGAGGAGTTCCGCGGCGTGCGCCTGGCAGCCGAGTTCGTGAACGCCGACGGAGGCGTCCGGGGTCGCGCGATCGCGCTCGACGCGATCGACGTTCCGAGCTCCGACGGCGCGAGCGCCGCGATCGCACAGCTCGACGACGCGGGTGTCGAGCTCGTGGTCGGCAGCTACGGCAGCACGATCTCGCTTCCCGCCGCCGATACGGCCGCGCGGCGCGGCATGCTGTTCTGGGAGACAGGGGCCGTCGGACAGATGACCGGACGTGGCGCCGGGGAACTGGTATTCCGGGTTCCGGCCGACGGCGCAGTCCTGGGCGGAGCGGCGATCCGATTCGTCGCCGACGAACTCGCTCCCGATGTCGGCCGCGATCCCCGCGACCTGCGGTTCGCCGTGGTGAACGTCGACGACGTCTACGGACGGGCCGTCGCGCACGGGGCGACCGAGGAGCTGCGCCGTCGCGGACTGCATCTCGCCGGCCGCTTCCCGTACGACGCGACAACGCTCGACGCCACTGCCCTGGTGCGTCGCGTCGCTCGCGCCCGGCCCGACGTCGTGTTCGTCTCGGCCTACATCGTCGACGGGGTCGCGATCCAGCGGCAGATCGCGCGGCAGCGCATGCCGTTGCTCGCTGCGATCGGCACCTCATCCAGCTATTGCATGCCGGAGTTCGGCGCGGCGCTCGGCAAGGACGCCATCGGCACGTTCGCCTCGGACAAGCCCGACGCGCAGGCACTCGATCCCCAGAGCCTCACCGCATCCGGCCGGGCCCTGCTCGAGCGGGCGTCCGACGCGTACCGCGAGCGATACGGCGAGGCGATGAGCGCCCCCGCCCTCACCGGGTTCTCCGGTGCATGGGCGCTGTTTGACGAGGTCTTGCCCCGCTCCGAGGGACTCTCGCCCGAGGAGGTCGGCGCGGCGGCGCGATCAGCCAGCTTGCCCCGCGGGAGCCTCCCGAACGGGAGCGGACTCGAGTTCGGCGATCCGGGAACCGCCAACGCCGGGACGAACCTGCGCGCGGCCAGCGTCGTCTGGCAGTGGGTCGACCCGGCGCTGCACGTCGTCGTCTGGCCACAGGTCTACGCCACGGACGAGGTCGATCCGTCGCTCTTGCCGAGCGCATGAGGTCCAAGCGTCTGCCGGTGTGGCTCGGCGTTTCGGCGGTCGCCGCGATCGGCCTGTACGTCGCGGGCGCCGCGCTGTCGGGCTCGCTCTCTCCCCTCGCCCGGCGCCCGCTGCTCGACGGTGTGGGACCGGCGATCCCCTACCGGTGGGTCGACCCCCCGCCCCTGCTCGAGAACTCGAACCAGTCCCCGACCTTCGGCACCTTCGGCCTGCCGCTCGGACCGGACGGGTCCGCGGCGGACGTGCTCGCCACGAGAGATCTGCAGGTGACGCTGGTGACCGTTCGCGCGATGATCCCCGCCCGGCCCGGGGCCCAGCGGGCGACGGTCGCGATCGATCCACTCGACCCCGCGGACCACGCGCCGGTACCCGAGGGTCTCGCCGCGGCCGGCAACGTCTACCGGATCCGCGCGGCCTACGACCCGGGTGGTCCGGTCCGTCGGTTCGGGGCCGAGGCGACCGCGATCCTCGTGTATCCCTCGCTTCCCACGATCCACAGCGAGGGTCACGAGATGCTCTTCTCCCCCGATGGCCGCTCGTGGGAGACACTCGCGTCGCGCGACGCACCGCAGCTCGCACAGGTGGAAGCCGTGATCGATGCACCCGGCTACCTGCTCGCGGCCGGAAGGCCGAAGCCTCCACCGGCCCCGGACACCGGCGGCGGCTCGTCGAACACCCTGCTGATCGTCGGGATCGGGGCCCTCAGCGTCCTGCTGCTGGGGGCGGGGATATTCCTGCGCGTGCGCGCCGCTCGATCTTCGCCGGGCCGCGGAGGTCGCTAGCTAGCAGACCGCTGAGAGCAACGGGTACGGGTTGATCGCGTCGCCCACCACGGCGTATCCGTAGGCGCTCTTCGGCCAGTTGGCCGGGATCGCGTTCGGATGATACTCGAAGTGATTGTGTGGCGAGGTGCCCGCCGCATTTCCGCTGTCCCCGACGTAGCCGATGATGTCGCCCGCCTGGACGGCTCCGATCGTCCCGAGGGCGGACAGGTGCGCGTTGTAGGTGTAGCCGGAGGCGCCGGTCACCTTGACCGACAGACCGCCGATCGTGTTGGAGGCAACCGACGCGGTTCCGGGGAAGGTCGCGCGGATCGGTGTGCCCATCGGAGCGAAGATGTCGTTGCCGGCGTGGGGGTGGTATCCGCCCGTGTACCGAGGCGCCCCGAACGAGTCGCCGAAGCTCATCGGCGCGTCCACGGGACAAGCCTGCAGCACGCCGTTGCCTATCGTTCCCGAATACCCGGACTGTGCGAGGAGTTGCTCGCGGTACTGCTTGCCGAGCTTGGAGACGATCTGCTCCTGCTTGGCCTTCTCGGCCTGGATCTGATCCAGCAGCGCCTGCTGGGCGTCGAACTGCTCCTGCATCTGGGCCTGGCGATCCGCAAGCTTGGCGACCGCTCGTTCCCTCTCGGCCTCGAGCTTCTGCAGCTCCTTCTCCCGATCGGCGAGCAGGTCGCGGAGGGCTCCCACCTCCGCCGCGATGTCGGAATCGGCGGCCGTGATCTGGTCGACGTATTCGGCCCGATCGGATAGGTCGCTGATCGAGGACGCTCCCAAGAGGAAGTCCACCGTTGAACCGGCCCCGGCCATGAACGCTTCGCGTGCCCGGTCTTCGAGCATGGTGACGCGCTCCTCGTACTGCGCCTTCACCTCGTCCAGCTTGGCCTGGATCTCTAGCAGCTGCGCTTTGGCGTTCGCGAGCTCACCGTTGGCGGCATCCAGCTCGAACGCCAACTGGTCGCTCTGGGCTTGCAGGCCGTCGAGTTCGCGCTGCTTCGCGGAGATCGCATCGTCGATGCGCGCGAGATCGCTCTTCGCGCCAGCCAGTTCCTGCTTGGTGACCTTGTCGTCGGAGACGGCCGGCTGGGCGGGCGCGACCAGTACGACCAGACCGACGAGCACCGCCGAGAGGGCGGCGCGCAGAGCCGGGGCGCGCACGAGTGCGCGGTCGTGGCCCGTGAACGGGCGGGGGCGTCGGGGAAGTCGCATAGGGTTTTCGGTGCCGGGGCGGCCCAGCCTACCCTCGGTGAAACGCGGTACAACCATCTCATCAAAGAGCTTCGGCAACCAACCGCGGTTCCTCGAGTGCCTGGACCCAGTGGTTGCGCTGCAGCGCCTCGCGAGCACGCTCGACGGCCGATCCACCCCCTGCGGCCTCGGGTCCGAACAGCTCGGCGATCCAGACGATCTGGGAATCGACGGGATTCGGCCAGCCCTGCGACCGTTCCACCTCGAGCGCCTCGACCGCCTTGCCGAGCGCCGTCTCCGTGTCCCCTTCTGAGAGCGCGAGCAGGCTCTCGGCCCCCACCACCGACGCCGCGGAGCCGGGATCGTGCACCGCGATGCGTGCGTGAGGGTCCTCGAGCACGCGGCGACCCTCGGCGGCGTCGCCCTTCGCGATCAGCACGCGCGCCAGCTCGGCTGCCGTCCACGAGATCAACGCCTGATCGCCGAGCTCTCGACAGATCCGGTAGGCCTCACGCAGATCCGACTCCCCTTCTCCGGGGCGGCGCAGCAGGCGATAGAGGATGCCCCGGTCGCCCAGCGCGCTCGCGAGTTCCCAGCGCGCGCCGAGCTCACGGTACGCACGGATCGCCTCCTCCGTGTGCTCCATCGCCTCGTCGAGCTTCCACTGCCGGCGCAGCGAGTTGCCCACGTTCGCGTGGGCGACGGCGGTCGTGAACCCGTCGTTGCTCGCGCGCCCGATCTCCAGCGCCTCGAGGCCGAGCCGCAGCGACTCCCGTTCGTCGCCGACGGGTGAGGTGATCGATGACAACCCGACGAGCGCCCGGGCCTCGGCCCACGCGTCCGTCTGCGGATTGGATCGCGCGACCTCCAACGCCTCCTCGAACATCCCCCTTGCGGGCTCGAGGTCGTTCCCCCAATAGGGCACCCACCCGGCCATCAGCAGGGTCCGGGCGAGCACCGCAGGGTTGCCCAGCTCACGCGATGCGGACAGCGACGCCTCGAACAGGTCGGCGGCCTTCTCGCGATCGCCTCGGATCGTGAGGGAGATGTCGGCGAGGTAGCGCGACGCGTGGGCGCGGATCAGCACGCTGTTGGGATCGAGCTCGAGGGCCCGCAGCAACGAGTCCTCCGCGGAGGGGAACTCCCCGAGCCAGTACTGCGACTCGCCCCGAAGCGACAGGATCCACGCCTCGCGTTCGCCCCAGCCGCTCTCCGGGCCTGCAAGTGCAAGCGCACGGTCGTACAGGTCCACCGCCGCCCAGGACTCGAGCTGGCGACGCGCGAGATCCCCGGCGTGAGCGAGTGCGCGCACGGCTCGCTCCGCGAGCGTGCGATCACTCGGGTTCAGGTCGAGCGCGTTGCGCGCAGCCTGCTCGAGGTGGTACGCGGCGGTCCGCGGGTACCTGTCGGCGCGCTCGGGCTCGGCGAGTCGATTCGCGAGCCGTAAGTGCAGGCGCTGTCGCTCGCGTTTGGCAAGGCTCTCGTAGGCGACGTCGCGCAACAGGTCGTGCCGGAAACGCCAGACGTTCGGGCGATCGTCGTCGCGCACGAGGATCTCCTCGTCCTCCAGGATGTCCATCACCTCGGGGGTGGGCGAGGCGATCAGCTCAAGCTCGTCGAGAGCGAACGAGGACCGGGAAAAGATCGACGCCGGGCGGATCACCGCACGCGCCTCGGGCGGCAGGTGGTCGATACGGGCGGCGACCACCGCCTGCACGGTCGCGGGGAGCAGCCGGGGGGGCGGTCCTCCGCTCGGCGGCAGGTTCTCGCCCTCGTAGCGCAACATCGCAGTCGTCTCGACGATGAAGAACGGATTACCACCCGCGTGCAGCGCGATCCGCTCGGCTTCGTCGTCCGAGAATCCCTCGCCTGCTTCGAGGGCGAGCTGGGTCGCGTGCCCGACCGACAGCGGTTCCACCCACAGGGTCACGGCATCCCCGAGCCCCCCAGCCCAGTTCGGGCGCAGATCAAGCAGCTCCCATCGTCCGACTCCGAGCACGAGCAAAGGGATCTTCCTCGCCTCCTTGACCAGCAGCTCCACCGTCTCCAGCAGCGTCTCCCTGGCCAGGTGGAGGTCGTCGAACACCAGGACCACGGGCGCCCGAGCGGTGAGACCGTCCAGCAGTGCGTGGAACCCGGCCCGGATCTCGCCGCTGCGGTAGCGCCGCTCCTCCCCGGATTCGTCGCCCAAACCCAGCGCCAGACCGAGCCGGTCGACGACCTGTGTCCGGCTCTGCTCCCGACCGCCGGGCACCAGATCGCCGAGGACCTCTTCGAGACGAGCCCGGATCACCTCGTCGGTGGTGCTCGGCTCGATACCCAGCTCGCCGAAGACCATCTGGGCGATCGGCGCGAAGGTCGCGTCCTCCTCGAACGCACTCGAGCCTCCTCGCAGGACCTTGACCGTTTCGGGCAGACCCGCCAGGAACTCCTCGACGACGCGACTCTTGCCGATCCCCGGTTCACCGAGCAGGGTGACCAGGTGGGCGCGCCCCCGTTCCACGACGCGCTCGTAGGTGTCCGATAGCAAGGCGAGCTCTCGCTGCCGGTTCACCATCGGGATCCGCCGGCGCGTCGCCCCGCGGGCCAAGCCGATCGCCGGCCACGCGACGATCGCTTCCTCGAACCCCTTCGCTTCGATCTTCCGCTCGGGGCCGTACTGCACGAGGTCCCGAGTCAGCAGCCAGGTGGTCTCGCCGACCAGGATCTCCCCCGGCCGCGCGTGCTGCTGCAGTCGAGCCGTCAGGTGCACCTCGGCCCCGATCACGACCCCTTCGTCCGCGGGATTCGCGCCGACCGCGACGTTGCCGGTATTGACACCGATCCGGACGGCGAGTGGCTCCGGAAGCGCGAGCTCTCCGGAGAGCGCCGCGACACGATCGGTGATCCGCAGCGCGGCGCGCACCCCGCGGAGGGCGTCGTCGTCCCGCGCTTGTGGGATGCCGAACACCGCCACAACCGCGTCTCCGGCGAAGTTCGACAGGCGTCCCCCGAGCTTGGCGACCTCGTCGACGACCACCTGATAGAAGGTCGCAAGCACGATGCGGAAGCGCTCGGGGTCGAGCGTCGCCGACAGGCGAGTGGATCCGACGAGGTCGACGAAGACCACGGTGACGACCTTGCGCTCACCGACCTCTGCCAGCCCGACGGGTTGGCCGCAGTTCGGGCAGAAGCGCGCCCCTTCGGGCAGGGCGTGGCCGCACCGCTCGCATGTGCTCGGATCCATTCGGGCAAGCATACGGACGTGACCGACGCGGGGCAGTCAGGAGGCGTCGCGGCGGTACTCGATCAACTGCAGAACGTTCCCGTCGGGATCACGCAGCGTGACGAACCGGGCCAGACCCTCGACCTCGCCGGTGCCCTCGACCCGGACGCCTCGCTCCTCGACGGTGAAGCGAGCGACGTCCAGATCCTCGACGCGGAAGACGGCGGTCCCTCCCGTCGGGATCCCCGCTCCCCGGCCGCCGTGGAGGGCAAAGCGCACGTCGCCCGCCTCGAACTCGGCCCAGGCGTCGCCGTCTCGCCGTCGGAGCTCGAGCCCGAGAACGTCGCGATAGAAGACGACCGCGACATCCATGTCCGCGGTCCAGTAGTAGACGTGGTCGAGCCCGACGATCATATGGGTGGTGGAGACGTTCCCGCGGAACCCTGACCGAGGATCCTGGCCTTCTGCGCCTCGAACTCCTCCTGGGTGAGCACGCCGCGGTCGCGCAGATCCGCCAGGCGGTGGAGCTCGCTCGTGACGGTGGGCGCCTGGGAAGCTTGGAATCCACCGCCGCGCATCCGCTGCTGGTTCTTCTCGCCCTCGTGATAGATCGTCTTCTGGACGTGCTCGGGGTTGCGCACGTTGGCGAACTCCTGGCGCCCGGACTCACTCGCCGAGTGGATCACGAGCGTGCCGGCGCCGATCACGCGTTCCCAGATCTTCTGTTCGAAGCGCACGTCGTTGATGTGCTCGAGCGGGATCTCCATCGAGCGCTTCGCGATCAATCCGTGTCGATGGATCACGCGGTCGCTCGTGACGCAGAAGTTGTCGGTGAGCCAGTCCACGATGCGCCTGACGGAGTAGACGATGATCACGATCGAGCCGGCCGCGACCAGCCCCCACCGCAACCATGTGCCGGAACTTCCCTCCGGCATCCTCGGCAGCGCGATGATCCATCCGATCGCGATCAGCACGATCACCACAGAGGGCCCGACGAGCTCGATCCAATGCGGACGCAGGTCGAGCACCAGCTCCTCGTTGTCGACCAGCAGACGTCTCGGGAAGGCCACGGCCGGACGCTACCCCGGCACCGAGGCCCCCGGCAAGCGTCGGGAGCGCCAGGCCCCGATCAGCGCGCGGGACGCAGGTGCTCGACCTCCCCGAAGGAGACCGTCACAACTTCTGCACCCGTGTCCACGAGCAGCCCTCCGTTCGCGTCCAGATCCACCGCCTCGCCTTCGACGCTCTTCCCGGTCGTCGTGGTCGCTCGGACCCGGCGTCCGAGGGTGACGCACCAGGGCCGATACGCGTCCACGACGTCCTGGGCGAAGGTCTCGGCGGCCGGACGATAGCGCGGAACGAACGCATCGAGGAACGCGCCGAGGAGCTCGGGTGCCCCCACCCCGCGCACCGAACCCACATCCGGCAACGGCGGCTCTCCGAGGTTCACGCCGATCCCGACCACCACGAACGCGATCCTGTCATCGTGCACCGCTCCTTCGGCGAGCACCCCCGCCGCCTTGCGGCCGTCGACCAGCACGTCGTTCGGCCACTTGCAGCCGGCTGCCGCCTCTGCGGTGTCCGCGATCGCCTCGGCCAGCGCCGTTCCCACGAGCAACGGCACCGCCCCCGCTGCCTCGGGTCCGATCGGCGGACGCAGGACGATGGAGCACAACAACGCGGCACCCGGACGGTCGACCCACCCGCGCCCCAGCCGTCCCCGACCGGCGGTCTGGTGCCCCGCCGCCACGACGGTCCATTCGGGCGCACCCACCCGCGCGAGTTCGGCGGCCGCCGCGTTCGTGGACCCGGTAACCTCATCGAACCGGATCGGGGCATCGAGCCCCGCACGGGCCCAGACGTCGGCGAGCGCGTCGTGCGAGAGCATCTCCAAGCTCACGGGCCTTTCTCCGGCGGACGTGCAGCAGCATCGCAGGACGGAGAACGGGTGGCCAAGCCGAGGATCCTGATCGCCAATCGTGGCGAGATCGCGGTGCGCATCATCCGCACCTGCCGCGAGCTGGGATTGCACTCGATCGCCGTCTATTCGGACGCGGATCGCGACGCGCTCCACGTGCAGCTCGCGGACAGCGCGTACCGGATCGGGCCCCCGCTCGCGGCGGACTCCTACCTTTCGATCGGAGCCATCCTCGACGCTGCGCGCCGCGGCAAGGCGACGATGGTCCATCCCGGGTACGGCTTCCTTGCCGAGCGGTCGCACTTCGCTTCCGCGGTGCAGGAGTTCGGCGCCACCTTCATCGGACCGTCCCCGAAGGCGATCGAGACGATGGGAGACAAGGCGGCGGCGCGCCAGACCGCAGAGCGGGTCGGCGTGCCGATCGTGCCGGGAACGCCCGACCCGATCGACATCGCCGACGCCGCCAGGTTCGCCGACGAGATCGGGTTCCCGTTGTTGGTGAAGGCGGCCTTCGGCGGTGGCGGGCGAGGGATGCACGTCGTCCGCAGCCCGGACCGCCTGGAGGAGGCGCTCAAGCGCGCCGCCAGGGAGGCGCAGGCCTACTTCGGGCGGCCGGAGGTGTTCCTCGAGCGCTACATCGACAACGCACATCACGTCGAGGCGCAGATCCTCTGCGACACGCACGGCAACGCGTCGTTCCTCGGGGAGCGCGACTGCTCGGTGCAGCGCAGGCACCAGAAGCTGATCGAGGAGACGCCCTCCCCCGCCGTGGACGGGGACCTCCGCACGCGACTGGGCGAAGCGGCCCTCGCGCTCGCGAAGGAGGCGGACTACGTCGGTGCGGGCACGGTGGAATGCATCGTGGACGAGGAGGGCTCCTTCTACTTCCTCGAGATGAACACGCGCCTGCAGGTCGAGCACACCGTGACGGAGATGGTCACGGGCGTCGACCTGGTTGCACTCCAGATCGCCGTCGCGCTCGGCGATAAGATCGATCTGGCGCCGACATCACGGGGACACGCGATCGAGTGCCGGATCAACGCCGAGGACCCCTCGCGCAACTTCCTGCCCGGCCCGGGCCGCGTGCATACCTACCGGGAGCCCTCGGGACCCTTCGTTCGGGTCGACTCCGGCATCGCTGAAGGGCAGGAGGTCTCGGGCGACTACGACTCGATGTTCGCCAAGCTCATCGTGCTCGCCGAGGACCGCGAGCGGGCAAGGCGCCGCATGCTCCGGGCCCTCGGGGAGTTCCAAGTGGAGGGCGTCCCCACGACGATCCCCCTACACACGTGGGTGCTGGAGTCCAAGGAGTTCATCGCCGGCACGCACACGACGACGTGGCTCGAGAAGGTCCTCGGCGACGCGGCGCTCGCTCCCCAGAGCGATCTGAGCGCCGCGCTCGCCGAGCACGGCGCTCCCAACCCGACCGACGTCCTGCTCGAGGTCGACGGCCGGCGGGTGCCCGTACGGATCTTCGACGAGCGCCGCGCGATGCCGCCCCGACCCCCCGCCGCCCACGAGACCCACCACGGCGAGCACGTGCACGGGGTGATCGCGGCCCCGATGCAGGGCACGATCCTGCGGGTGCTCGTCGAACCCGGTCAGCAGGTCGAGGCGGGTGACGTCGTGTGCATCCTCGAGGCCATGAAGATGGAGAACTCGATCGTCGCGCAACGCGAGGGAGCCGTCTCCGAACTCCCGATCGAGCCCGGACAGGTCGTCCAGACGGGTCAGACGGTGGCCGTCATCGACTGACCCGGTTCCTCGGGGCCGCCCTTGATGCGTCCTCCACGCGGTGTCCGGGGGACGAACAGGCAGAACATCGATCCTCGGGTCTCGGAGGGCTCCAGCCACAGACGGGCGCCGATCTCCTCGGCAAGCTTGCGGCAGATGTACAGCCCGAGTCCCGTCCCGCCCACCTTGCGCGTGGCGGACTGATCCACCTGATAGAAGCGATCGAAGACGCGCTCACGCTGCTCCGGCGCGATCCCCGGTCCTTCGTCCTCCACCGCGATCAAGACGCCCTGGATCCCGTCCTCGACCCGGACGGTGATCCGCGTGTCCGGGGGGGAATACTTCACCCCGTTCTCCAGGAGGTTCGAGACGATCTGGTGCACCTTGTCCTCGTCGGTGCGCACCGTCCCGTCCTCGGTCGCGATCCGGACGTCGAACGCGTGGCCGTGGGCGAGGGACTGCAGCTCCTGTACCGCGGCCGCGACGACGTCGGGTAGTGAGACGTCCGACACCACGATCGGTTCGACGTGGCTCTCGAGGCGGGCGACGATCAGCGTCTGCTCGATCAGCCGTCCCAGGCGGTCGCTCTGACGATCAGCCGTCCCAGGCGGTCGCTCTGACGATCCGCCGCGCGCAGGAAGGTCTCCCGCTGATCGGGCTCGACGTCGTCGGCTAGCTGCAGGAGGGTCTTGATGTACCCCTGGATCGACGTCAAGGGTGTGCGCAGCTCGTGGGACACGACGGCCACGAAGTCGTCCTTCATGTGGTTCAGCTCGGTCATCCGCTCGAGGTTGGCTTGCAGCCGCTCCACGAGCCGGACGTTCTCGAGCGCCTTGGTCGCCCCCCAGTGGACCGCGAGGATCGGGATCACGAGCAGCGGGACGAACGCGAGACTGCGATCCGCCGCGAACAGGACGATCGGCGACAGGGCGAGCAGCGCCGGTGCAGTGTAGGACTGGAAGACGAAGTCCCGCACGATGCGGTGACCGAGCCGCTCCCCTTGCGAGAGCGCGACCCCGATGCCCGGCAGGATCGTGTTGACGACGAAGAAAGCGCTCGCTCCGGCGATGATCGCCGGGAGATCGCGCCATGTGGTCGGCGGACCTGTGGAGAGCGCCTCGTACGCGAAGGCGGCGGCGGAGATCGACAGGGTGTACTGGGCGACGTTGAAGGCGACCTTCCACGGCGGCTTTCGCCGGGCGACATCGCCGATCACCGAGGCGACCGCCAGGGACAGGGCTGCCGGACCGGGGCCGTAGGCCATCGCGAGCGCGAAGGCGAACGTGGTCGAGGTGGTGATCTCGTCGACCTCGGAGCCGCGTTGGACGCTGATCGGAAACAGCTCAGCGGCGACGACGAAGGCGGAGATCCACCAGAACCCGGCCGTGCCGTACGGGCCACGACCGAGCAGCGAACCCTCGCGGGCGATCAGGAGACCGAGCAGGCCGAGCCCGAGGACCGAGACCGTGATGACGTAGGCGCGGACGGCGGAGTTATCGCCGAGTCGCCGCAGCGGTCGATCGCCGGGATCGGTGAGATCGCGGTCGAGCGGGAGGGAGCGGTGAGCTTCGCTGGCCATCGTCAACCGTCACCGTCGCTCCCGGAGTCGGGACTATTGAGGAACCTTCCACTTCCTACCCGCGGTCATGACCATCACTAGACCGGCGAGCGTCGCCACGGTGTAGAACCAGCGGATCAATCGAGCCTTCAATCTTCCCACCTCCTCCGCGACCTTCGATCTCCCATGGGGATCTCGGAGTACGGGCCGCGAGCCGATGTCCGGTGAGTGCCGCAATCCGATAAAGACATCGGCTCCCCGTGCCGCCGCCTTGAGGGCCGAACGACCCGCCGCCGGGAACCACAACTGCACGGTAGGCGGTTGCGTCCTACGAAGCATCCGGCGTTCGACGCCTTCGGATCTCGCGCCGCCGGATATTCCCTTGGCCCCTCCGACCTAGGGCTTTCGCCACGAGACGCCGCCGTCAAAGCTCGCGCGTCGCTGCGCACCTCCTCACACGCCTCCGGGTCCCCCGATTCAGGCACCGGGGAGGAACGTCGATACCCCCACAGAGATGCGACCACTCCTACCGCACGCGGACCGATGCTGACGGTCTCGTTCGCCGTGGCGATACTTGCCGTCCCGCTGTTCGGGGGACAGCTGCGGAAGCTGGCGAGCCTGCGCTTCTCGCAACCCTGGCTGTTGTTGCTGGCTCTGGGTTTGCAGATCGCGTTGTTCGCCGCCGACGGTGACCAGACGCCCCTGCGGGCGGCTGCCCACTTCGGCTCGTACGCGCTGGCCTTCGCGTTCCTGTACCGGAACCGTTCGATCCCCGGGATGTGGTTGATCGCCCTGGGCGCAGCGGCCAACCTGATCGCGATCACCGCCAACGGTGGGGTGATGCCCGCCGCGCCTCACGCGCTCGCGACCGCAGGGCTCCCGATCGACAGCGGGACCGTGTTCGAGAACTCCGCGGCATTGCGCGACCCCAACCTCTTGGTGCTGGGGGACGTCTTCGCGCTGCCCGCTTCCCTGCCGTTCGCGAACGTGTTCAGTGTCGGAGACCTGCTGATCGTGCTGGGAGCCGTCGTCACGATCCACCGCATCACGGGCTCCCGTCTCGTGCCGGCAGGCGGCCGGGAGTTCGGGCCGGTGCTACGCAACGCCGGGTTCGTCCGGCTCTGGGGGGCACAGCTCGTCTCCAACCTCGGGGACTGGGTCTATTCCCTGTCCGTCGCCCTCCTGTTGGCGGACCGGGCAGAGGGTCGCAGTGGCGTCGCGATCCTCGCGACGCTGCTGATCGTGCAATACGTGCCTTCGGCGATCTTCGGCGCGCTGTTCGCGGGACCGCTCGTCGACCGCCGATCGCGGCGCGCGCTCATGGTCGCCTCTGACGTGGGCCGAGGGATCGCGATCGCCTCGTTGCTGCTGGTCGGTGAGCCGAGCGTGCCGCACTTCTACGCGGTCGCCGTGTTGCTGGGAGTATTCGGATCGCTCTTCCAGCCGGCTTTGCTCGCCTCGGTCCCCAACGTCGTAGAGAAACACCAGGTCGTCGCGGCACAATCGTTGGTCAGCGCGACGCTGCATGTCGCGGTCGTCGCCGGGCCCGCGTTGGGCGGCTACCTGATCTCGCGCCTGTCGCCCGACACGGTCTTCGGGATCAACGCGGGCTCGTTCCTGCTGTCGGCCGGACTGATCGCCTCCGTCTCGATCGCACGCAGTCCCCGGGTACGCGCCGTAGCCGGATCGGGACTGCGTGACCTGCGAGAGGGCTTCCGCTACGTGGCCTCGAACCGCTTGGCGCGCGCGATCCTCGTCGTCGTCGGTCTCGTCTCGCTGGGCGCGGCGACGAAGACGCCGCTGGAACCGTTGTTCGTCCGGGATGTGCTGGCGGACGGTGACGCGCTGGGAGCCGGGAGCCGGATCTTCGGCCTCATCACGGCGTCATGGGGGCTGGGGATGCTACTCGGATCGGTGACCGCACCGGGACTCGCCCGGCGGTGGGCTCGCGAACGGCTGCTCCCGATCGCGATCGCGATCGTCGGTGTGATGGTACTGGTCGTGTCGCGCACCGAGGACTTCTCGACGGTGCTCCTCGCCTGGTTCGTCGCCGGATGGGCGAATGCGCTCGGCAACGTGTCCTACGAGACCCTGTTACAGGAGCGCACGCCCGACGCCTTCCGGGGGCGCGTGTTCGCGGTCACCGAGGCGGTCGCGGACGGCTCGTACGTCGCCGGTGCACTCCTGGCCGCCGGTGTGGGGGCGGTGCTCGTGGTGCAAGACGTGCTTGCGATCGCCGGCGGGGTCATGCTCGTGGGCGCAGCGGTCGGACTGGCTCTGCTTCCGACCCCCGGTGGCCGACGCGAGACGGATCCCGGGGACGGGTCGCCCCCCGGCGTGGACGATACCGTGCCTGGGCCGGCCCGGGCGGGCACCGCGCCCACCTAGCACGAGCGAGCGCGCTATCCGGCCGGACGGCCCCACGACGGACGCCCGGTGACTCGGAACCCGGCGTCGCCCAGCCCGTAGGAACGGTTCACGGAAACGAGCAGAGCGGTGAGCGTCTCGGCGATGCGTGCGGAGGACAACACGCCGCTGTCGACCCAGCGAAGGTCCGGGATCTGTTCGATCAAACCCCCGGCGAGCAGCTTGGCCTCAGGATCGTTGCCGCACACGAAGACGTCACAGTCGATCGGGTGCTCCAGATCCGTCAGCGCACCGGCGGAGATCGTGTGGAAGGCTGCCACCACCCGCGCTTCGTCGGGGAGGATCGCCGCCGCTTGCTCGGCTGCGGATCCGTGCCAGGGTCGAACGACCTGCCAGGGTCTTCCCCCGACCGCCGTCGCGAGCGGGCTTGTCGCATCGATCACCACCGCCCCGGCGCGCACGCGGTCCTTGATCGAGCGGTAGATCTCGGCCTGGCCGGCGAACGGAACGGTCACCACGATCGCCTCGGTGTCGGCCGCAGCGTCCTCGTTCACGGTCCCCTCGACCATCGGATCTCCACCCAGCGTCGCGATGACCTTCGTGGCCGCATCGGCGCCGCGCTGGGCGTCGCGAGACCCGATCACGATCCGATGGCCGGCGGCCGCGAGCCGCAGAGCGAGCCCGAAGCCCTCCTTGCCCGTACCGCCGATCAGGCCGATGTCCACGTCGCGTAGCTTAGCCGTCGTGTCGCCCGTCAGCGGTCGGGTCGGTACACGCCGAACGCCTCACGAAGCACGTCCGAGACCTCGCCGAGGGTGGCGCGCGCCCGCAGCGCCTCTTTCATGGGGACGAGCAGGTTCGCCGAGCCGTCGGCGGCGCTACGCACCTCGGCGAGCGTTCGGACCACGGCTTCGGCATCCCTGTTGCGCCGGAGTTCGCGAACGCGGTCGATCTGTCCCTGCGTCTCGCGCTCGGAGATCTTCTGCAGTTCGAGCGCCCGGTCGCCGTCGTGTTCGAAACGGTTCACGCCCACCACGACGCGGTCGCCACTCTCGATCGCACGTTGGATCGCGAACGCGGCCTCGTGGATCTCGTCCTGGTAGAAGCCCGACTCGATCGCCGCGACAGCCCCTCCCATCGCGTCGATCCGGTCGAGGTAGCCCTGGGCATGGGACTGGAGCTCATCGGTGAGCGACTCCACGAAGTAGGAACCGGCCAGAGGATCCGCGGTGTCCACGACGCCCGACTCGAACCCGATCACCTGTTGGGTCCGCAGCGCGATCGTCGCCGAGTGCTCGGTGGGCAACGCGAGCGCTTCATCGAACGCGTTCGTGTGCAGCGACTGCGTCCCTCCGAGTACGGCCGACAACGCCTCGAGCGTGGTTCGGACGATGTTGTTCTCGGGTTGCTGTGCGGTCAGCGTGGCGCCGCCGGTCTGCGTGTGGAAGCGGAGCATCGCGCTGCGCGGATCCTTCGCCCCGAACCGATCGGTCATCATCGATCCCCAGAGCCGCCGTGCCGCGCGGAACTTCGCGACCTCCTCGAAGAAGTTCATGTGGCACGCGAAGAAGAAGGACAACCGCGGCGCGAAGTCGTCGACGCGCAGACCCGCGTCGATCGCCGCCTGCACGTACGCGATCCCGTCGGCGAGCGTGAACGCGATCTCCTGCGCCGCCGTCGAGCCGGCCTCGCGCATGTGGTAGCCGCTGATCGAGATCGTGTTCCACCGCGGGATGCGCTCGGCGCAGTAGGCGAACAGGTCGGTGATGATCCGCATCGACGGTCGCGGCGGGTAGATGTAGGTCCCCCGCGCCGCGTACTCCTTCAACAGGTCGTTCTGGACGGTGCCGCTGAGCCGTTCGCTCGGCACGCCCTGTTCCTCGGCGGCCAGCTCGTAGAGCAGCAGCAAGATCGCCGCCGTCGCGTTGATCGTCATCGAGGTCGAGACCTCGCCCATCGGGATGCCGTCGAACAGGCGCTTGATGTCCTCGACCGAATCGATCGCAACACCGGTCTTGCCGACTTCGCCCTCCGCTCGCGGGTGATCGGAGTCGTAACCCATCTGGGTCGGCAGATCGAAGGCGGTCGACAGACCGGTCTGCCCGTGCTCAAGCAGGTAGCGGAAGCGCGCGTTCGTCTCCTCGGCCGTGGACATGCCGGCGTACTGGCGCATCGTCCACAGCCGGCCCCGGTACATCGTCGGATACACGCCGCGCGTGAACGGGAGCTCGCCCGGTTCCCCGAGATCGCGGGCGGCGTCGAACCCCGCGAGGTCGGCGGGACGATAGACGGGGCGAACCTCGATGCCCGAATCGGTGCTGCGTCGGTCCTCGCCCATGCGTTCCACTCCTCGAGAGCGCCAGTCGTCCTCGATCGCCGGTCGCGACCGCTCCCGTAGGAGCGTGCGTCACCGGGCTCACCGTGGCTATCGCCTATGATTCCTGCGTACCTGCGATCCGTGAACACGCGACCTGAGCCACGAGGGGCAAAGCCTACCCCGATGACCACACCCGCCGACCCGACAGAGGCCCTCGCAGAACGGGCGCTCGACGAGGACGCGCCGGGGGGCGACCTGACGACTGAACGCACGATCCCGGTCGAGGCGCGGTGCACCGCGGAGCTTCGGGCGAAAGCCGACGGCGTGCTCGCGGGCGTCGACGCGACGGTGACGGTCTTCGACCTCGCGGCCGCACAGGACGGTACCGAGCTCTCGATCGATCGCAAGCTGACCGACGGGTCACCGGTGCGCCCGGGGGAGGTCGTCCTCGTCGTCCGGGGTTCGGCGCGAACCGTACTCCGGGCCGAGCGGACCGCGATCAATCTGCTCGCACACCTGTCCGGCGTCGCCACCCTGACGCGGCGGTTCGTCGATGCCGCGGCCCCGGCGACGGTGCTGTGCACGCGCAAGACCCTCCCCGGGCTTCGCCACCTCGAGCGTTCGGCCGTCGCGGCAGGTGGGGGCTTTCTGCATCGGGCCTCACTCACCGACGCGATACTGATCAAGGACAACCACCTGCGGGTCGCGGGCGGCATCACTCGGGCGGTCGCCGCCGCGCGGGCCGGCGACGCCCAGGCGCCGCCGATCGAGGTCGAGGTCGAAACGCTGGAGCAGCTGGACGAAGCGCTGGCGACCGGCGCGGAGCGCATCCTGCTCGACAACCCCGGACCGGACCTCGTCCGCGAGGCGGTGGCCCGCGTGGGTGATCCGCAACGCCTCGAGGTCTCGGGCGGCGTCACGCTGGAGTCCGTTGGCGCCCTCGTCGAGGCCGGCGCGCGGATCGTGTCGGTCGGAGCGCTGACACATTCTGCGCCATCCCTCGACCTGTCCATGGAAGTGACGTCCGTCGATGGCTGAGCCCGTGGAGATGGGTGTCGCGACCGCTCCTCCCGACGCGGAAGGACGTGCCCTCGTCCAACGCGGTTTCGACGCATGGTCGACCGAGGTGCACCGGCTCGCCACCGAACGCAACGCCGTGGTGCTCGCCCACAACTATCAGGTCCCGTGGATCCAGGACGTGGCCGACTTCGTCGGGGACTCGCTCGCCCTCTCGCGTACCGCCGCCGACACCGGGGCGGAGACGATCGTGTTCTGCGGGGTGCACTTCATGGCCGAGACGGCCAAGATCCTCTCTCCCGGCAAGACCGTGCTGCTGCCCGATCTCGGGGCGGGCTGTTCCCTCTCCGACACGATCACCGCCGACCAGCTCCGCGCCTGGAAGGCCGAGCACCCCGGCGCCGTCGTCGTCGCGTACGTCAACACCACCGCGGCCGTGAAGGCGGAATCCGACATCTGTTGCACGTCGTCCAACGCCGCAGACGTCGTCAACTCGATCCCGGCCGGCAAGACGATCCTGTTCCTGCCAGACATGTTCCTCGGCGCACATGTCGAACGCGAGACGGGCCGGGACATGGAGATCTGGATGGGCGAATGTCACGTGCACGCCGGGATCGACCCCAGCGGGTTGCGAGACAAGGTCGCCGCGGATCCCGACACCGAGTTGCTCGTGCACCCGGAATGCGGCTGTACGACGCAGGTGCTCTGGCAGCTGTCCGAGGGCGATCTGCCGGCGGATCGCACGAAGGTGCTGTCCACGGGGGGGATGGTGGCCGAGGCGAGAACCTCCGACGCCGGCCGGTTCCTGATCGCGACCGAGACGGGCATCCTGCATCAGCTCCGCAAGGGCAATCCCGACAAGGCGTTCGAGCCGGTCGACGAGACGGCCGTCTGCAAGTACATGAAGACGATCACTCCCGAACGGCTCTACGTCGCATTGCGCGACGGGGTGTTCGAGATCGACGTGCCGGAGGACATCGCCCGCCGCGCGCGACGCGCGGTGGAGCGGATGATCGAACTCGGTCCCGGCGCGCCGTCGGCCGGAACGATCTCGAACGGCGCGTCCGGCGCGGCGGCTCCCTAGCGTGCGCACGGTCGTCGTGGGGGCGGGCGCCGCAGGCCTGTGGTGCGCTATCCGCGCCGCCGAACGCGGACCCGTGACGGTGCTCGCGCCCGGGGACCGCTCCCGCAGCGCGACGAACTGGGCGCAGGGCGGTATCGCGGCGGCCGTAGCACCGGGCGACGATCCGGCGAAGCACGCCACCGACACGTTGGCGGCGGGCGACGGGCTGTGCGACCCGGAAGCGGTGGCGGTGCTCACCGGCGAAGCGCCCGCGGTGATCGAGGAACTCACCAAGCTCGGCATGCCCTTCGACGACGGCGGTGCTCCCGGACTCGAGGGCGGCCACGGCGCGCGGCGAGTTCTGCACGCTGGTGGCGACGCGTCGGGACGGGTATTGCTCACGTTCCTGGCGGATCGGGCGGCTGCCGACCCGCGGATCGATCGGACGAGCGGATCCGCGCGCTCGGTGCTGCTCGACGGCAGCATCGCGGCCGGCGTGGTCTTAGAGAACGGCACCGAGCTGCGCGGCGATCGCCTCGTACTCGCCACAGGCGGCGCCTGCGGTCTGTTCGGTCGCCGCACGGGTCCCGACCTGGCAACCGGTGAAGGCATCGCGATGGCTTGGGACGCCGGCGCCACGCTCGGGGATATGGAGTTCGTCCAGTTCCACCCGACCGCGCTCGATGTGCCGGGCCAGCCCGCCCGACTGCTGACCGAGGCGCTGCGGGGCGAGGGAGCGGTGCTCGTCGATGCGCAGGACCACCAGTTCATGGAGCGGATCGACCCTCGCGGATCACTCGCTCCCCGCGACGTGGTCTCCCGGGCGCTCCATCGGATGCAGAGGGAACAGGGTGCTCCCGTTCGGCTCGACGCGACGCGGGTCGCCGATCTCGAGCGACGGTTCCCGACGGCCGTCGCCGCCTGCCGGGCGGCGGGACTCGATCTCGCTGCCGCGCCCGTACCGGTCTCGCCCGCGCCCCACTACTTCACGGGCGGGGTACGCACCGACGTCTGGGCCCGCTCGACCGTCCCCGGACTGCTTGCCTGCGGGGAGGTCGCCTGCACCGGTGTCCACGGCGCGAATCGGCTCGCGTCCAACTCACTCGCGGAAGCGCTCGTGTTCGGGGGACGCGCAGCCGTGGCTCCCGAGGGCCCGGCATCGTTCGACACGCCGCCCCGGCGTTGGGCGTTGGCCGGTGCCCCGCCCTCGATGGGCACGCCGCTGGAGTATCTGCGCGGCATCGCCGACGAGCTGCTCGGGGTCGAGCGCTCGGGCGAGGGGCTGCGCGCGTGTCTCGCGCGAGTCGCCGCCGCCGGATCGCGGGACGGGCACCGCGCCGCGACGCTCGTGGCCTGGCTGCTTGCCCAGGCCGCGCTGCGCCGGGAGGAGAGCCGCGGAGGTCACCTGCGTGCGGACTTCCCTGAGCACGACCCTCGCTGGCGGGTCCACCAATCGGTCGATCGCGACGGGTGGTGGATCACCGCGGTCGGCGCCGGTGAACCGGTCGCCGCCGGCGCCTGACCCCGGACGCCCGGGTCGAACGCCGGCGGGCTAGCATTCCCCGATGGACATCGTCGATCCCGCTGTCGAGCGCTACGTCCGCGGGCTGCTCGACCGCCACGACGAAGACGTGCTCCTCGAGATGGAGCGGGAGGGCGCCGAGCGCGGGTTCCCCATCGTCGGCCGCACGGTCGGCGTCACGCTCGAGCTGCTGGCCCGGTCGATCGGCGCCCGTCGGGTCGTCGAGCTCGGATCCGGCTTCGGCTACTCCGGCTACTGGCACGCTCGCGCCGTGGGCCCCGAGGGGGAACTGCACCTGACCGACGGCGACCCCGAGAACGAGCGCGAGGCCATCGCGTACCTCGCCAGGGCGGGTCTCGACGGCCCGGTTCGCTTCCACGTCGGCGATGCCGCGACAACGCTGCGCGGACTCGACGGCGAGTTCGATGTTGTGTACTGCGACATCGACAAGCAGGGCTACCCCGAGGCCTGGGAGACCGCTCGCGATCGGATCCGGGTTGGAGGTCTGTACGTGTGCGACAACGTGTTGTGGTCCGGACGGGTCACGGACGTCGCACCGGACGACGACGTCACCGAGGCGATCCGCCGACACAACACGTCGGTGACGTCCGACGAGCGCTACCTGACGACGGTGATCCCCACCCGCGACGGCGTGCTCGTCGCCCTCCGAACGGCATGAGCGGGCCTGGGTCAGCTCCTGCCGGTTCGGAGTAGACTCCGCGCGGCCGACGCACCGGTTCGGCCCCCGTCGGAGCGAACGGACAGCGCTACCCTTGAGGAAGACATGGCAACACGCCTAGGCAAGAAGGGATCCGACCTCGGGACGATGTACCGGGGCGGCCACGGGCAGTGGGCCTGGATCGCCCATCGCGCCACGGGTGTCGGGCTGATCCTCTTCTTGTTCGCGCACATCGTCGACACGGCGATGATCGGCTGGGGCGCCGAGGCCTACGACCGCGTCACGTCCGTCTACCACAACCCCGTCGTGCGGCTGATCGAACTCGGGCTCGTCGGCTTCGTGATGTTCCATGCGCTCAACGGTCTACGGATCATCGCGATCGACTTCTGGCCCAAAGCGACGCGCTACGACAAGCCGCTGTTCTTCGGAACGCTCACGTTGTTCCTGCTCGCGATGGCGCCGATCAGCTACATCATGGCCAAACAGGCGATCGAGCTGTTCGTCTGATGGCGACGACCCAGGTCCGTCCCTCGTCCTCGCCTGCGCCCTCTTCCCACGGGGACGGATCGGGCTACGGCCACGTCTCCGGCCGGGATCGCCCCGCCGGCGGGTTCGAGCTGTGGTCGTGGCTCTTCATGCGCATCTCGGGCCTGGTCCTGGTGTTACTCGCCGTAGGCCACGTGTTGATCATGACGGTGCTGGAGGAAGGCATCGACCGCGTCGACTCGCGGTTCGTCGCGGAGCGCTGGTCCACTCCCTTCTGGCGCGTCTGGGACTGGATGCTGCTCTCGCTCGCGTTGGTGCACGGCATCAACGGGTTGCGAGTGATCGTCCAGGACTACGTGAAATGGCCACAGTGGCGCTTCGCGGTCAACATGGTCTTCTACGTCCTCGGCTTCGCACTCTTCGTGCTCGGCAGCGTCGTCGTCCTCACCTTCGACCCGGCAAGCATCTTCGGATCGTGACGGCTACGTGACCACGACCCACACCTACGATGCGGTGATCGTCGGCGCCGGCGGGGCCGGTCTTCGCGCCGCGATCGAGGCGTCGGGCAACGTCCGCACCGCCGTGATCTCCAAGCTCTACCCCACGCGCTCGCACACGGGAGCGGCGCAGGGCGGGGTCTGCGCGGCGCTCGCGAACATGGAAGAGGACTCGCCCGAGTGGCACGCCTTCGACACGGTCAAGGGAGGCGACTACCTCGTCGACCAGCCCGCGGCCCAGATCATGACGCAGGAAGCGATCGACGCGATCTACGAGCTGGAGCACTGGGGGTTGCCGTTCAACCGCACCTCCGAGGGCAAGATCGCCCAGCGCCGGTTCGGTGGCCACACCCGCAACCACGGTGAAGCGGCCGTGATGCGCGCGTGCTACGCGGCTGACCGCACGGGTCACATGATCCTGCAGACGCTCTACCAACAATGCGTGAAGCGCGACGTTCGCTTCTTCAACGAGTTCTACGTCCTCGACCTGCTGATGACCGATGACGGTAGGACCGCAGGCGTGGTCGCCTACGAGTTGGCCACCGGTGAGATCCACGTATTCCGCGCCAAGTCGGTGCTGTTCGCGACCGGCGGCTACGGTCGCATGTTCAAGATCAGCTCCAACGCGCACGCATTGACGGGCGACGGGCCGGCGGTGGTGTTCCGACGGGGCCTGCCCCTGGAGGACATGGAGTTCTTCCAGTTCCATCCCACCGGTGTGTACTCGATGGGGATCCTGCTCTCCGAGGCAGTGCGCGGCGAGGGCGGGATCCTACTCAATGGCGACGGCGAACGCTTCATGGAGCGCTACGCCCCCACGGTGAAGGATCTCGCACCCCGCGACATGGTCTCTCGCGCGATCTACCAGGAGATCAAGGAGGGTCGCGGGGTCGGTCCGAACCGCGACGCCGTCTATCTGGACGTACGTCATCTCCCCCCAGAGGTGATCGAGGAGAAGCTGCCCGACGTCACCGAGTTCGCGCGCGTGTACCTGAGGGTCGAACCGACACGGGAGCCGGTGCCGATCCAACCGACGGCGCATTACGCGATGGGCGGCATCCCCACCAACGTGGATGGCCAGGTCGTCGTCGGCGAGGACGAGAGGGTGGTCCCGGGTCTGTACGCGGCGGGTGAGTGCGCCTGCGTGAGCGTGCACGGGGCGAACCGCCTCGGGACCAACTCCCTGCTCGACATCGTCGTGTTCGGTAAGCGCGGCGGACGGCACATGGCCGAGTTCTCCGCCGAGACTGAGCTTCCCCAGGTGCCCGAATCGCCCGCCGTGCCCACCCTCGATCTGCTCGACGGCATCCTCACCCGCACCGAAGGCGACAACGCCGCCGACATCCGCAGCGAACTGCAGGACAGCATGTTCGATCTCGCGTTCGTCGTGCGCAGCGAGGACGGGCTGCGCAAGATGCTCGACATCGTCGGCGGTCTCCGCGAGCGGTACGACCGGGTCGCGATCGACGACAAGGGCGCGGTGTTCAACACCGATCTGATGGAGACGGTCGAGGTCGGGTTCCTGCTCGACTGCGCTCAGGCTCTCGTCGCGAGTGCCCTCGTGCGCGACGAGAGCCGCGGCGGCCACTACCGGGAGGACCATCCCCTGCGAGACGACGCGAACTGGCTGAAACACACCCTCGCGACCCGGGCGGAAGACGGCTCGATCACCCTCGGATACAAGCCCGTGAAGATGGGACCCTACGTCCCCATGGAGAGGAAGTACTGATGGCCGCGGAACCGACCACGGACCGTCTCGGCCTGGGCGAGGTTCTCGAAGGTTCTGACGGGCGCGGCACGGGAAGGCTCGAGCTGACGCTGCGGATCCGACGTTTCAACCCGGAGGTGTCCGACGAGTCGTGGTGGGACGAGTTCACGATCGAGGCGCTTGGGACCGATCGTCTGCTGGACGCACTGCACGAGGTGAAATGGCATCACGACGGCACGCTCGCGTTGCGCCGCTCGTGCGCGCACGGGATCTGCGGCTCCGACGCGATGTTGATCAACGGGTCCAACGCGCTGGCCTGCAAGGTGCTCGTGATGGACGTCGCGCCGAAGGTCACAATCGAGCCGATCCGCGGGATGCAGGTGCTCAAGGACCTGATCGTGGACATGGAGCCGTTCTTCAACGGGTACAAGAGCGTGCTCCCCTATCTGGTCAACGACTCCGGCGAACCCGGCGCCGAACGGCTGCAGAGCCCCGAGGAGCGGGCGCGCTACGACGACACCACCAAGTGCATCCTGTGCGCCGCCTGCACCACAAGCTGTCCGATCTTCTGGGGCGACGAGGAGTACATCGGTCCGGCGGCGATCGTTAACGCGCACCGTTTCATCTACGACAGCCGCGACGAGGCGGGCGAAGAACGGCTGAAGGTGCTCTCGGAGAAGACCGGTGTGTTCCGCTGCCGGACCACCTTCAACTGCACCGACGCGTGTCCCCGCGGCATCAAGGTCACGCAGGCGATCCAAGAGGTCAAGCGCTCGATCCTGTTCGAGCGGTTCTGAGCCCCACGGGAGCCCGCGAGGTGCGGGGGAAGGTCGCATGGCGCATCGCGTGACGTTGATCTCCGGCGACGGGATCGGGCCCGAGGTGTCGGAGGCGGCGCGCGTCGTGATCGACGCGACCCACGTCGGCATCGAATGGGAGCCCGCCGATGCGGGCGCGGGCGCGTTGGACCTGCACGGCGACACCCTCCCCCACTCCACCCTCGAGGCGATCCGCGACACCCACGTCGCCCTCAAGGGACCGATCACCACGCCGGTGGGCACAGGATTCCGCAGCGTGAACGTCGCACTGCGCCAGGAACTGGACCTGTTCGCGGCGGTCCGCCCGTCGCGGAGCCTCCCCGGCGTGCCGACGCGACATCGTGGGGTCGACCTGGTCGTGATCCGGGAGAACACCGAAGATCTCTACCAAGGCATCGAGTTCGAACTCGGGACCGAGTCGCTCGAACACTTGCGCGCCAAGGTCTCCGAGCTCGCGCCACGGAGGGAGGGCATGCGCGCGGGTACGGCGAGATCCCCTCGGACGCAGGAGTGACGGTCAAGCCGATCTCGGTCGAGGGAACGCGTCGCATCGTGTACTTCGCGTTCGACTACGCGCGCTGGAACGGCCGCACGCTCGTGACGGTCGGCCACAAGGCGAACATCATGCGGTTCTCCGACGGATTGTTCCTCGAAACGGCGCGCGAGGAGGCCGCGAACCACTACGACGTGGAGTACCGCGAGGCGCAGATCGACGCCCTGTCGATGCGGCTCACGCGACGACCGCAGGATCTCGACGTTCTGTTGTTGCCCAACCTCTACGGCGACATCCTCTCCGATCTCGGCGCAGGGCTGGTCGGGGGACTCGGACTCGCGCCCGGCGGCAACATCGGATGGGAGTACGCGGTGTTCGAGGCGGTGCACGGGAGCGCGCCCGACATCGCCGGGCAGGGAGTGGCGAATCCGATCGCGATGATCCTCTCGGGCGCCATGCTGCTTCGCCACCTCGGCGAGATGACGGCGGGCGTCAACGTCGAGCGGGCCGTCGATCACGTCCTCGAAGAGGGCAGGATTCGGACACCGGACCTCGGCGGAACCGCAACGACGATGGAGCTGGCCGAGGCGATCGCCGAGTC
Source organism: Actinomycetota bacterium (assembly GCA_040902745.1). Classification (GTDB taxonomy): domain Bacteria; phylum Actinomycetota; class UBA4738; order UBA4738; family HRBIN12; genus JBBDWR01. Next base: position 84,012 of record JBBDWR010000008.1, read on the forward strand.
GCTGGGGATGGCGGGACTGAGCTGAGCTCGGATGGCTGCGGCGGGTGGTCCGGCGCTCAGGGTGCTTGGCTGGCGGTCATCCCGGTGCCAGGATGGCGGACGTGAGGCAGACGGAGAGCAACGAGCCCGACGCGCCATTGCCCGGCGAGGGATTCCGGCCCCGTCCCAGCCCGCTACGGCTGTGGGGGTTCCTCGTCACGATCCTGGGTGGAACCCTACTGGGGGTGGGATCCCTGCTGTCGTGGGCAACGGTCTCGTTCGGGGGCGATGCCGACGTCCGCGGGATCGATGTGTGGGTCGGCAAGGTCGCGCTCGGCGCCGCGATCGTCGTCCTGATCGGTATCCCGGCCCTCCGGGGAGCGATCACCCACGCGGGCCGCAAGGCGTGGGCGATCACGATGATCGTCGTCTCCCTGGCAGCCTTGGGGCTGACCGCATGGACGTTGATCGACAAGGACGACCAACTCGGGCTCCCCGGCGCCGAGATCACCTTCGACGAGAACGAGGCCAATCTGCCCGACGAGGCATTCGACGACATCGTGCGCAACAACCCGGTCATCGTCCAAGCGGAGATCGGGATCTACCTCACGATCGCCGGCAGTGCTATCGCTGCGGCCGGTGGGGTGCTCGGGTTCGTGTGGGCCGTGAAGGCGCCGTTGCCGCCTCCGGTGGGACCCGAGGCCGACGACGGCTCCGAGCCTGGCGCCGACGCGTCCCGCAACGTCTAGGCGAACGGCGAACAGCGAACGGCGGGCACTTTTCGCCACCGCGCTCTACGGGCCACCCGTTCGACGCAGTGACGTGCATCACGTTTTGCGTTGTGGTCCAGCCCGATCCGGCGCACGAGGATGTCGTACCCCCGCGCTAGATTGGCGAAATGTGTTCGGTACGAACAGCGAAGGGGGCAGCAGCGAGTGCGTCGGCGATCGTCCTCGCGCTGCGTGAAGAGAAGATCGCGGATCTGCCCGATGCGGCGGCCGAGGAGTCCTTCAGCGAACTGCAGCTGGCCATCGACCAACTCGAGTTGGAGCGCCTACGCAGACTCGCCGACCTCGAGCGCCGCGGGATCCACCAGCGCGAGGGACACGTGTCCGCAGCCACGTGGCTCGCGGCCACCTTCCGCACACCGGTTGCACACGCGCAGGCTTCGTTGCGAACGGCACGATCGCTCGGCGCGATGCCGCTGACGGTTCGCGCGGTCCAAGAGGGTGACGTGTCGCTATCGGGCGCACGGATGCTAGCCATCGCACAACTCGCGGAGCCCGAAGCTTTCCTCACTTCGGAGGCGACGCTGGTTGAGGCCGCTCGCACCCTCTCGATACGAGACCTCAACCGGGCGACGTCGTTCTGGCGGGAACGGGCCGAGCAGCAGCGCATGCCCGATGCACACGAGCGTCGGATCGCTCGCAGACGACTCCACGCCTCACCCACCTTGGACGGGATGGTTCGCATCGACGGCGACCTCGACCCCGAAACCGGAGAAAGTGTGCTTACTGCGCTCACTTCGGTGTTGGACAGCGAGGCAAGGTCCGCTGCCCCCGACGAGCGCACTCCTGCCCAACGTAGGGCCGACGCCCTGGGCGAGATCTGTCGCGCGCACCTGGACCGGGGCGATCGTGCCGAGGTCGCCGGTGAACGCCCGCACGTGACGATGACCGTCGACGCCACCGCACTCCCGAGTGGCTCGGTGATCGGCGAGCTCGATCACACCGGCCCGGTGGGCGGACACGTCGTGCGACGCTTGATCTGCGACGCCTCCGTCACGAGGGTCGTGATGGCGGGTCGCTCGGAGCCGCTCGATGTCGGGCGGCGCACACCGGTCGTTTCTGCCTCCATGCGCAAGGCGGTCGTGGCTCGTGATCGACACTGCCGCTTCCCCGGGTGTGACCGGCCGCACTCCTGGTGCGACGCGCATCACGTCCGTCACTGGGCCGACGGGGGTCCGACCGCGGTGGGAAACCTGCTGTTGCTGTGCCGGCGCCATCACCGCTCGATCCATCAACCCGGCGGGTTCGGACTGGAGCTGGTCGAGGGCCAACCGGTGTTCCGCCGGCCGGACGGCTCGGTGTTGGTCGACGAGCCTTGTCCCGCAGCGCGGGATCCTGGGTGAACCGGCTGCTGTGGGCCGACCGGCTCTACAGTTTGGCCAGGTCCTCGCACTTCGCGCGGATTCCTTCCGCGGCCCCGCGGAGCTTCGCCAGCTCGTCGTCGTTGAGGTCCAACTCCACGATCTCCTTGAGACCGGCCGGGCCGAGGCGGGCGGGAACGCCCAGGTAGACGTCCGAGATGCCGTATTGGCCGGTGGTCCAGGCGCAGATCGGCAGCACCTCGTCTGCGTCCTCGGCGATCGCCTTGACCATCGCGACGACGGACGCGCTCGGCGCGTAATACGCGCTCCCCTTCTTCAGCAGGGCGACGATCTCGGCACCGCCGTCGCGCGTACGTTGGAACAGCCGCTCGAGGGTCGCCTCGTCCACGAATTCGGGCAGGGGCCTGCCGTCCACCGTGGCCTGACGCGGCAGTGCGACCATCGCGTCGCCGTGGGATCCGAGGGTCATGGCCTCCACGACGAGCGGCGACACGCCGAGCTCCTCGGCGATGAAGTACCGCAGCCGCGCGGAGTCGAGCACACCCGCCATGCCGATCACCCGCTCCTTCGGGAACCCGGATACCTGCGAAGCGAGGAACGTCATCTCGTCGAGCGGATTGGACACCACGATCAGGATCGCACCCGGCGACCCGGGAGCCGCCTGCGAGACGACGCTGCGTATGATCTCCGCGTTCTTGCCGAGCAGGTCCATCCGGCTCATCCCCGGCTGGCGGGGGAATCCGGCGGTGATCACCACGATGTCCGAGCCCGCGGTGTCCGCGTAGTCGTTCGTCCCCACGATGCGAGGCTCGAAGCGCTCTACCGGTGATGATTCCTTGATGTCGAGGGCAAGACCTTGTGGCAGACCCTCCACGATGTCGATCAAACAGACCTCGGCAAGGCCCTTCTCAACGATCCGCATGGCAGTGGTCTGGCCCACGAACCCGCTCCCGACGACCGTGACCTTCATGTGTGCTCGCTCCTGACCTGAGGTGGACCGACTGATGGTGAACGGGCTGAACGACACTCAATCCTATCGGCACCGCACGCACTCGCCCCGGCGGAGGCGAGGACACGTCCGGCGCTCAGGCCGTCCGGCGCTCAGGCCGTCAGGCGCCCGACCACCGCGTCGGTCATCTCCGAGGCGCTCGCCGCGGGGTCGCCCGGTCGCGGACGCAGGTCGTAGGTGACGGCGGAGCCGTCCGCCAGGACCGCGGCGACGGCCCGCTCGACGGCGTCGGCCGCCTCGGGTTCCCCAACGTGTCGCAACAGCATGGCCCCGGAAAGGATCAGGGCCGACGGATCGGCTCGTCGCGGATCTTTGATACGGGGACCGGTGCCGTGCACGGCCTCGAAGACGGCGACGTCCTCACCGAAGGTTCCCCCAGGAGCGAGGCCGAGCCCGCCGATCAATCCGGCGCAAAGATCGGCCACGATGTCCCCGTACATGTTCGGAAGCACCAGGACGTCGAACCGTTCCGGTGCGCTCGCCAGCTGCATGCAGCAGGCGTCGATGATCCGGTCATCGAACTGCACCTCGGGGAACTCGTCGCGGGCAACCCGGCGCGCGGTCTCCAGGAACAACCCGTCGGAGAACTTCATGATGTTCGCCTTGTGCGCGGCCGTGACCTTCGAGCGCCCGTGCGCAACAGCCCAGCGCATCGCGAACCGCGTGATCCGCTCGCTCCCGTGAACGGAGATGTGCTTGATCGAGATGCCGGAGCGATCGCGGATCGTGCGACCGGTCTCTTCCCGGATGAACTCGATCAGCTCCTTGGTCGTCGCCGCACCCTCCTCGAACTCGATGCCCGTGTACATGCCCTCGGTCATCTCCCGGACCACGACCACGTCCACGCCTTCATAGGGGCTCGGCACCCCGGGGAAGAGTCGACTTGGCCGCACTCCCGCGTACAGATCCAGCGCCTGGCGCAGGGTGAGGTTCACATTGGGATACGGAGCCTCCACCGGGGTGGACAACGGACCCTTCAGCGCCACGCTCGTCGTTCTCAGCGAGTCCAGGACCCGCTCCGGGAGCGGGTCCCCCTCGCGTTCGAACGTGCCCCTTCCGGCCTCCTGGAGATCCCAGGAGACGCCCACGCCCGTGGCGTCGAGCACGCGCCTAGCGCACTCGACCAGGACGGGACCGGTGCCGTCCCCGGGGATCAGGGTTACCTCGGTGCTCACGGTGCCTTCCGTTCGTGCCGATGCGAAGATGGGCCGCGACCGGCGATCGCCGGGCGCGCGATGCGGTGCGGCGGACATCCTGCCACAGCGGTCGTTCGGGCACGGCGATAGGCTCTGCCCGACCTCTGCAGGCCGGCTGCCGGCGCGCCGATCGGGCCTGCTAAGGTTTGAACGCTCGTTCAGTTTTCGCGGGCAGCCTCCGCGCGAAAGAGGAGTTCGGACGTGGCAGAAAAAGGACTGCGCGAGGTCGTCGCCGCTCAGACGCGGATCTCGAACATCGACGGCGAGCACGGACGCCTCTGGTACGTCGGGTACGAGATCGCCGATCTGGCCGAGCACGCGACCTTCGAGGAGGTCGTGTACCTCCTGCACCACCTCGAGCTCCCGAACGAGACGCAGCTCGACGCGCTCAACGAGTTCCTCGTTGACGAGCGCGAGCCCTCCCGCTTCCAGACCGAACTGATGCCGACCCTCGCGCAACAGAACTCTCCCATGTCGATGCTGCGCACCAGCGTCTCCTCGGCATCGACCTACGATCCCGACGGCTGGGACTTCTCCGAAGAAGCCAACCTCCGCAAAGCGCTGCGGCTCGTGGCGCTGTTCCCGTCGTTCATCGCGATGTACCACCGAGCACGCGAGGGCGACGAGATCGTCCCGCCCAACCCGAAGCTGCCGCACGCGGCCAACTTCCTCACGATGCTGCTCGGCGAGGAACCCGACCAGGAGTCCGCCGACGCGCTCGACACCACCTTCATCCTCTACGCGGACCACACGATGAACGCCTCGACGTTCACCGCCCGGATCATCGCCTCCACGCTGTCCGATCTGCACTCCGCGGTCACCGGCGCGATCGGGGCCCTCAAGGGCCCGTTGCACGGCGGGGCTAACGAAGAGGCGATGAAGATGCTCGAGGAGGTCGGCGACCCGGCCAATGCAGACGCCTACGTGAAGGATCGGCTCTCGCGCAAGCAGAAGATCATGGGCTTCGGCCACGCCGTCTACCGCACGATGGACCCGCGCGCCACCGCGCTACGCGGGCTGGCGGCGAGCTGCGCGGAACGAGCGGGCAGCACGCGCTGGTACGAGGTCGCGGAGGCGATCGAGCGGGTCACGCTCGAGGAGCGGGGCCTGTACCCCAACGTCGACTTCTACGCGGCGGTCGTCTACAACGCCTTGCGGATCCCGACCGACCTCATGACCCCGATCTTCGCACTGGCCCGCACCGCCGGGTGGACGGCGCACGTGCGGGAGCAGTACGCGGACAACAAGGTGATCCGTCCCGGATCCGAGTACGTCGGTCCCGCCGATCGCACCTACACGCCGATCGAACAGCGCACCTGAGCCCGCTCAGGCGGGAAGCGGCGGAGGTGGCATCCCGCCTCCCACCGACGGCGGCGGGGGTGAAGGGGGAGGTCGCCGGTCCCACATCCGGTTCAGCTCCGCCTGGTAGTAGCAGGAGACGAACGAGCCGACCACCAGCGTGAGCACGAGACCGAGTCCGGGTACGACCGTCTGACCGCCGCTCGTGCTCTGCGCCCGCTCGATGCGCTGCCCGGTTCGGTAGACCGAGACGATCTCATCGGCCATCTCGATCAGCGCATCCGGGGGAACAGCCCGGCTCCTTCCACGACCCGCGGGATCGACGCATCCGCACCGATCCCCATGAGGTGGACCCCGGCGATGCCGTCGATCTGCTGCAGACCCTGGACGAGCTCGACGGCGTGTGCGACCCCGACGTCCGGCGCATCGGGGCCCGCGGCGTCGAGCTCGTCGATCATCGCCTGGGGGACGGTGACCCCGTAGAGCTTCTCGTTCATGAACCGCGCGGTCTTCGCGCTCGCCAGGGGCGTGAGACCGACCAACAGGGCGGCTCGCTCCAGGAGCCCGCGTCCGCGGACGACATCCGCCCAGTCGGAGAGCGCCTCGAGGTCGTAGGCGATCTGCGTCTGCACGAAGTCGGCACCTGCCTCGATCTTCTCTTCGAGCCGCCCGGGGTCGTAGGGATCGGCAAGCGGTGCGTCCGCGACGCCGATCAGGTACCGCGGCGGCGTGTCGACCGTCGCTCCGGATGGGAGCACCCCGTCGTCACGCAACCGCCGAGTCCTGCTCACGAGCTCGAGCACGCTGAGGTCGCGTACCTCCGCCGCATCGGGCTCGTCCCCGGTCGTAAACCGGTCCCCCGAGAGCGCGAGCACTCCGCGCGCGCCGAGGGCCCACCCGCCGAGCAGATCGGCCGACAGCGCGAGGCGGTTCCGGTCACGGACCGTGATCTGCAGGATCGGCTCGATGCCCGAACGTGCGACGAACGCCGCGCCCGCAACGGAGCTCATGTGCGCGGATCCCCTCGGGTTGTCGGTCACGTTCGCCGCGTCCGCGTACCCGACGAGCGCGCGCGCGTGCTCCGCGATCGCTCGTCCATCCCCCGCTCGCGGAGGAACGATCTCGGCGGTCACCGCGAACCTGCCCGAGGCCAACACCTGCGGCAGGCGGCCGGGCAGGCGCCGCAGATCCCGACGGGCGGTCACGAGCGATCCGCGCTCAGACGCGGAACGTCGCCGCCTCGGCAGCGGTGACGGTGTTGACGAGCAGCATCGCGACGGTCATCGGTCCGACGCCCCCGGGCACCGGGGTGATGTACCCCGCGACTTCGGCAACGTCCGCGTAGTGGACGTCCCCGACGATGCCCGAGTCGGTTCGGTGAACACCCACGTCGATGACGGTGGCGCCGGGCTTGACCATCCCACCGGTGATCATCTCCGGGACGCCCGCGGCCGCGACGAGGATGTCGGCGTTGCGCGTGTGCCTCTCGAGGTCACGGGTCTTGACATGGGTAGTGGTGACCGTCGCGTTCCCGCGGATCGAGTCCTGCGAGAGCATGATCGACAGGGGAGCGCCCACCAGCTCGCCGAACCCCACCACGCAGACCTCGGCTCCCTCCAGCGGGATCCCCGAGCGCAGCAGCAGCTCCACGATGCCGTACGGCGTGGCGGGTGGGTACGAGGGCTCCCCTCGCACCATGAGACCGACGTTGGTGGGATGAAGGCCGTCGACGTCCTTCGCGGGATCCACGGTCTGCTGGACCCGAAGTTCGTCGAGGTGCTGGGGCACGGGCAGCTGGACGATGATCCCGTGGATCTCGGGGTCGCGATTCAGCCGACGGATCGTGGCCAACAGTTCCGCCTCGGTCACGAAGACGGGAAGATCAACCTGCTCGGACCGGATCCCGACGTCGGCACTCGCCTTGTGCTTGGCCCCGACGTAGATCCGGGAAGCTTGGTCGTCTCCGACGAGGACGGCCGCGAGGCCGGGAACGACGCCACGATCGGCCAGCTCCCGAACGCGCTCGGCGACCTCGGACCGGATCTGGGCAGCGACGGCTTTCCCGTCCAGGATGGCGGCGCTCATCGAGGCGGAATCCTACCGGTCCGGTGCGCCCTGCGACCAAACGGGCGCGGATGCGGTCAGTGCCGGAAGTGCCGACGACCGGTGACGACGACGGCCATCCCCCTGCGCTCGGCCTCGGCGAGGACCTCCTCGTCGCGCACCGACCCGCCCGGGTGGATCACGGCCGTCACCCCCGCGTCCGCGCACACCTGCAGCGCGTCAGGGAAGGGAAAGAACGCATCGCTGGCCATCGCAGCCCCGGCGGCGCGGTCCTCCGCCTTGCGCACGGCGATCCATGCCGCGTCGACCCGCGACATCTGGCCGGCGCCAACACCGACGGTCGCGCCGTCCTTCGCGAGCACGATCGCGTTGGACTTGACGCGAGCGGCAACGATCCACGCGAACAGCAGGTCGCTCCACTCCTGGTCGGTCGGCTCGCGATCCGACACCACGTGCATCTGCGCACGCGACTCGTCGACGACATCGCGTTCCTGCACGAGCGCACCACCGTGGATCGGACGCACCTCGATCCCCCCGCGTTCCGCCACCGAGGCCCGCACGACCCGGAGTTTCTCCCGCGACCTGAAGGAGGCAAGCGCGCCCTCGTCGAACGACGGGGCGATCACGACCTCCGTGAACACCTCGCTCATCGCCTCGGCCGCCGCTGCATCCGTCGGTGCGTTGAACGCCACGATGCCCCCGAACGCCGACACCGTGTCGCACGCGAAGGCACGCTGGTACGCGTCGGCGAGTGATGCTGCGGTCGCGGCGCCGCACGGATTGTTGTGCTTCACGATCACGCACGACGGCACGGGCAGTTCGGCGACGAGCCCCATTGCCGATTCCGCATCGAGCCAATTGTTTAGCGACATCGCCTTGCCCTGGAGCACCTGGGCTCCCCCCAGCGGGCCGTCGGCCTCGGCCGCGACCTCCCCGTACAACGCGGCTCGCTGGTGTGGGTTCTCGCCGTAGCGCAGATCGTCCAGTCTGGTCAGCGCGAGTCCGAGCGTCGCGGGCAGCTCCTGGCCCGCGAGCCGGTCCGCGAACCACCCGGCGATCGCGGTGTCGTACGCGGCGGTGTACGCGAAGGCTTCGGCCGCGAGCCGCTCGCGGGTCTCGCGAGTGAGGCCTCCCTCTCGACGAAGCTCCTCGACGATCGACGGGTACCGTTCGTGGTTGACGACAACACCGACCGACTCGAAGTTCTTGGCGGCCGCTCGCACCATCGCCGGACCGCCGATGTCGATGTTCTCCACGATCTCGTCGGACGCCGCGCCCGACGCGACGGTCTCACGGAATGGGTAGAGGTTCACCACGACCAGGTCGATCGGCTCGATCCCGTGTTCCGCGAGCTGTTGCACGTGCGCTGCGTCACGCCGATCGGCGAGGATCCCACCATGCACCCCGGGATGGAGCGTCTTCACCCGACCTCCGAGCATCTCGGGGAATCCCGTGACATCCGCCACCCGGGTGACCGGCACGCCGAGTTCGCGGATCGCCGCAGCGGTTCCGCCGGAGGACACGATCGCGATCCCGAGTTCGTGCAGGGCGGGCGCCAGCCCCACGAGCCCGCCCTTGTCCGCGACCGCGATGAGAGCCCTGCGGACCGGCCGCACCTGCCTATCCGTCTCACCCACCCCGTGCTCCCTTCGTCCCGCCGGATATCCGGCGCGGCTTCCGCGTCATCCGATCCGCACTTGTCGCTCCGTGACCGACAGCCTGCCCTCCACGAGGGCGCGGACCGCCATCGGAAGTAGCCGATGCTCCACCTCGTGTATCCGCCCCTCCAGCGAGTCCCAGTCGTCGTCCGATGAGACCTCGACCGCCTCCTGGGCAACGATGGGTCCATGATCGATCCGCTCGTCGACCAGATGGACGGTGACTCCCGTCACCTTCACCCCCCAGGCGAGTGCCTCCGCGACCCCATGCGCTCCCGGGAACGCGGGGAGCAAAGCCGGGTGAACGTTGAGGATCCTGCCCCGATACGAGCTGACCACCTCCGGCCCGAGGACCCGCATGAACCCCGCCAGGACGACCGATCCGATCGCGTGCTCGCGCAGCAGTTCCATGAGCCGCCGATCGAAATCACCGTCGGATCCGGGATCGATGTGCACCGCCTCGACGCTGCGGTCGCGAGCACGCGTCAGCGCTCCGGCATCCGCCCGATCCGAAACCACCAACGCGATCCAGGGACCCACGACGGGGTCGTCGAGCAGCGCTTGGAGGTTCGTTCCCCCACCCGAGGCAAGCACGGCAACCCTGGCGTCCACGGCGGCCCACGCTAGGCGGGTGCGCCTCGGAGCGTCAACGGGCGGTCCGAGGCGTGTGAGCGGCCGCGGCTTCGCCCGGACGTCGGAGGGCGGCGGCGTCGCCGTACGATGAGCTCGTGCCGACCGATGAACGGACCGCGAAGGGCGCCGCCCGCTGCACCGAGCATCCCACGAGCGCGTCGGTGGCGACGTGCGACGGCTGCGGCCGATCGCTCTGTCTGGCGTGCGCGATCCCGGTGCGCGGTCTCGTGTACGGGGGAGAATGCCTTCCCGACGACGTCGCCGGACACGCTCCATCGGCAATCCCGGCTCCGCCGCCCGACCCGGCGGGGCGATGGACCGGGATCGGGCTGGGGATCGCCCTGATCGCAACCTTCCTCCCGTGGACACGGTTCGGCCGGGGGTCGGGTGGGTTCGGCGCGTGGAATGCCACGTGGGCGGGATGCGCCACCGTGGCGTTCCTGATCGGCGCCCTCGTCTGGGCCGTCCGCAGGTTCCGTCCGGGACGGATGTCAGGAGTGCTCGATCTGGCCCTGGTCGGGTTCGCGGGACTGGGGCTCGCCGCCACCATCATGGCCCTTCTCCGCCCGCCGACGTTCGCGCGACCCTGGATCGGCCTGTGGATCGCGATCGCGGGGGGAGCCGTGGCCCTGGCCGGCGCGATCTCGATCCTGATCCGCGATGGTCGAGCTGCCCGTGTGCCCCGTCGGCCCCGGCTGGGGTAGCCTCACCGGGTACGCCTCGAGGGAAGGAAGCCACCGTGAAGAAGTGCCCTTACTGCGCAGAGGAGATCCAGGACGAAGCGATCCTGTGCCGCTACTGCCACAGCGATCTGTCCGCGACGGTCCCCCAGGGTCAGTCCTCCGGCGGCCCTGCGGCTGGATATTCGGCCGCGGCGGATCCGGCCACCGGCACGAGCTCCCCCGGCGTCACCCCGGCGTCCGAGGCGAGCCCCACGCCACCAGCCGTCGGATTGGGTGACACGTGGAGTGCCGGACCGAACAGTTCCGATACGGGCACCACGCCGGCTTCCGAAGGCGCGTCCGCCGACGCATCGTTTGGCGATGTCGTCTCGACGCCGAGCGAGACCGGCGCTCCTGCGGCCGGTTCGGGAACGGCCTTGTGGGGTGCGGGAGCAGCCGGCGCCACCGACGCGGGTACGTCCGCCCCCACCGACACGGCCGGGGCGAGCACCCCAGCCGAGGAGATCACCTACACCCACACCGGACACCGCTACGTCCTCGGCTACACGACGTCGGCCTTCGGTATCTGGGACCGCCAGAGCCCGGACACGCCGATCGAGCGCTTCGATCGCTCCGACGACGGGTGGCGGCAGGCGTGGCAGCGCTACGCCGCGATCGAGCCGAGCAACGCGCCCGTGCAGGCGACCGCGGCGGCGACGCCGGCGCCCGCTCCGGTCCAGGCCGCCGCGCCCGCAGTAGCGCAGCCGGTCGCGGAGGCGACCGCACCGATCCAAACGGTGGGTGTCGGGTCCTCGCAAGGCACCGCGGCGCTTCAGTACACACATTCCGGACAGCGGTACCTGCTGGGCTACGGCGCGGAGTTCTTCGGCATCTGGGACCGCAACGCACTCTCCGAGCCCGTTCGCCGGTATCCGCGGACCGATGACGGATGGCGGCAGGCGTGGCAGGACTTCACGGGCTGGGAGCCGAACAGCGTCGAGGTGGGCATCGGCGGCTGAACCCCCGGCGTGGGAAATCCTCTCAGACCTGTTCCGCTCGCCCCGGGGTGATGCGGCGAACGACGAGCGGGCCGAGCGCGCCGCCAAGTGCGCCTGCGCCGACCCCCCACAACAGCGCCAGCAACGCGGCCGGCAACACCGGTGGGCCGTAGCGGACGGACCCTCCGCCCGCGAGCAGGTCGCCCGTGACGTAGAGGGAGGCGGCTTCTGCAGCGATCGCCACCAGCACCGTCCATGGGATCGCGGCCAGAGCGCCGATACGCACGCGTGCTTTCGCGCCACGCACTCCCGATCGGCGCGCCGCATGCAACCCGCCCATGACACATGCGATCGCAGGGATCCCCAGAAACAATGAGAACTCCCACGGCGCGCGCACGATCTCGGGAGCGGACCCGGTCGTCGGGGTCACGAGGTCGAGCGTGATCGATCGCGGGACCCGCCCGGGGCACAGAACGTCGATCGTCGCTTCGCCGGCTTCGATCGTGTCGCAACCGCCCATCGCCGGCACGAGCAGCCACACGGATTGGTTCGGCAACGCCAACAGATGATGACCGAGCGCGGCGGCGGCCGGACCCACCCCGGAGGATCCGACCCGCCGGACGTAGGCGGCGCTCGCGTCGGGGCGCGTCGCGGCGAGCAACGCCACCGCCACGATGCCCAACACCAAGGACCATACGAACATGTGCAGCCCGCCTTCCAGAACGGCGAGCGATCGGGATCCACGGGGAGTCGCTGCAAGGCGCTCGCGAACCGCGAGCACTCCACCCCACGCCCCCGAGCTGCACGTGATCACCGCCGTCCAGCCGAGCGTCCCGGGCAGCGATGCCCGCACGGTTACGTCGCCGAGCAGCGGGTTCGCCGGCAGCGCGACGGTGACCGCGACCAACGCCGAGACGGCTACCACGATCGCCGTCACCACGATGCCGACCGCGCCTCCGGCAGCGATCGGGGCGGCGATCCCGCTCGGGACGGCGCGGGCGGTCGCCCGCCCGGCGATCACGCAGGCGACCACCGCGAACGCGGTGCCGGTCAGCAGAGCGAAAGCGACACCGCCCGACAGCGGCTCAGCCGGGGCTACGGGGGCGGACGTGAGTGTGAGCGGGGCGTGGAGGAAGGTGCAGGTGTACAGCCAGCCGATCGCGGGCGAACCGCCGACCGATCCCGGGCCGCCGAACAGGAGCACCGCGAACGCGACCGCCTGCCCCGCAGTGGCGATCGCCAGCGCGGCCAGGGCGCCGAACGCCACGACCTCTCTCGCGGGCCCAGGCACCACACCGAGGACCCGACGCGGGCCGGGCCCCGGCGAACTCACCCCACCGTGGCCGCGACCATCTCGGCGACCTCGGTCGGCGTTCGCCCGACCTGCACGCCCACGGCCTCCAGCGCCTCGGCCTTGGCCTTCGCGGTCCCCGCGGATCCGGTGACGATCGCCCCCGCGTGCCCCATCCGTTTGCCGGGAGGCGCCGTGAAGCCCGCGATGTAGCCGACGACGGGCTTGTCGATGTGTTCGGCGATGTAGGCGGCCGCGCGCTCTTCCGCGTCGCCGCCGATCTCGCCCACCATCACGACCAGATCGGTGTCGGGGTCGTCTTGGAACCGGCGAAGCGAACCGATGTGGTCTATCCCGTTCACCGGATCGCCGCCCATCCCGACGCACGTGGATTGCCCGATGCCGCGCTGGGTGAGTTCGTTGACGATCTGATACACGAGTGTGCCGGATCGAGAAACGAGTCCGACGCGTCCCGGCATGCAGACCTCGCCCGGGATGATCCCCACGTTGGACACGCCGGGAGAGATCAGGCCCGGGCAGTTCGGCCCGACGAGCGCCGCCTCCTTCCCGCGGAGGTAGCTCGCGACCTGCGCCATGTCGGCGACCGGGATGCCTTCGGTGATCGCGACGACCACGTGCACGCCTGCGTCGGCCGCCTCACGGATCGCCTCGGCGGCGAAGCGCGGTGGCACGAAGATCAGCGAGGTGTTCGCCCCCGTCTCGGCGACGGCGTCCGCCACCGTGTCGAATACCGGGATGCCATCCACGTCCTGTCCCGCCTTGCCCGGAGTGACCCCTGCGACCACGTGGGTGCCGTAGTCGCGATTGCGCAGCGAGTGGAACGTGCCCTCGCGACCGGTGATGCCCTGCACCACGACCTTCGTGTTCGAGTCGATCAGGATCGCCATCGCTACGCCCCCACCTTCGCGAGATCGGCCGCCTTCTGTGCCGCTTCGAGCATCGTCGCCGCCGGCACGATCTTCGGGTGGGCCGCCTCGCTCAGGATCCGCCGGCCCTCTTGGGCGTTCGTCCCGTCGAGCCGAACCACCAAGGGGACCGTCGCCTCCACCTTCTCCAGCGCTCCGAGGATGCCCTGCGCGACGAGGTCGCAGCGGGTGATCCCGCCGAAGATGTTGATCAGCACCGATCTCACGCTCGGGTCGGACAGGATCACCTCGAGCGAGGTTGCCATCGACTCCGCGCTTGCGCCGCCGCCGATGTCGAGGAAGTTCGCGGCTCTGGCCCCCGCCTGCTGGACGACGTCGAGGGTCGACATCACGAGCCCGGCACCGTTGCCGATGATCCCGACCTCACCGTCGAGCTTTACGTACTGCAGCCCCGCCTCCTTGGCCCGCCCCTCGACGGGATCCACCGGGAACGAGGACGCGAGCGCCGCGATCTCGGGCTGTCGCTCAAGCGCGTTGTCGTCCACGGTGACCTTCGCATCGAGCGCCACTACTCGTCCGTCGGAGAGCAGCACCAGCGGATTCACCTCGACGAGCGTGGCGTCGGTGGCGCGCAGCACCTCCCAGAGCTTCGTGAGGATCTCTCCGGCTCCTGCGCGTGCCTCGGACGGGAGGGTCCCCGTCAGGCGACGCACGTGGTATCCGCGTATACCGAGCATCGCGTCGATGTGCACCCGACGGATCGCGTCGGGTCGCTCGTGTGCGAGGGTCTCGATGTCCACGCCCCCTTCGGCGGTCAGCATCGCGAGGTAGTCCTTGGAGGAACGATCGAGCAGGATCGAGGTGTAGAACTCCTGGGCGATCGGGAGCAATTCTTCCACCAGCACTCGAGTCACGGGCAGACCCTTGAAGTCCTTCCCGAGCATGCCCTCGGCCGCATCGGCCACCTCGTCTGCCGTCTTCGCGACGACGACCCCACCGGCCTTGCCGCGACCACCCACCTGCACCTGGACCTTGACGACTCCCCTGCCGCCCAGTTCGGTGGCCGCGGCGCGCGCCTCGTCCGCGCTCTCGGCAACGATGCCTCGCGGGACCGCGATCTGATGCGCCGCGAACAGCTCCTTGCCCTGATGCTCGTAGAGGTCCATCGATCCCTCTCAGGTCGTCGTTGGTCTGTCCACGTCGCCCACGCGATCGCGCAGCCAGTCCACGATGTCGGAGGTCGGCGCGCCGGGAGTGAAGACCTTCTCGATCCCGTCCGCCTCGAGTTGCGGGATGTCCTCGGCCGGGATCACACCGCCGCCGAAGACGACGATGTCGTCGCCACCGCGCTGGCGCAGCTGCTGCACAACCTTCGGGAACAGCGTCATGTGCGCCCCGGAGTGACTGGACAGACCGACCGCGTCGGCGTCCTCCTGGATCGCGGTCTCGGCGATCTGCTCCGGCGTTTGGTGCAGCCCGGTATAGACAACCTCGAACCCACCGTCACGCAGGGCGCGCGCGACGATCTTGGCCCCACGGTCGTGCCCGTCGAGGCCCGGCTTGGCGACGATGACGCGGGTTCGCCGGGGCATGGCGGGCGGAAGCATAGCGAACGGCCTGTGCACCCCCACCTATTAGACTCGGCGCCGATGCGTGCACATGTGGACGGGATCGACTGATGCTCGAGGCCTACGTGTGGCCGCAGAGCTATCAGGGCGGCGATCAGATCGAGCTGCGGATCTCCACCGACGCTGACGAAGTCGACCTCGAGGTCGCTCGACAAGGCGCCGAACCCGTCCTGGCACATCGGCTCGAAGGCATCGCAGCGACCGATCAGCCCACCCCCGAGGATGCCTCAGCGTCCGGATGCCGATGGTCCCCGACGGTCTCGTTCACGGCCCCCGACCGATCGGGCTTCTACTCCGTGGTCGTGACGGCCCGATCCGAGCGAGCCGACGCCTTCTTCGTGGTTCGCCCCGACGCCGACCGGCCCGCGCCGATCCTGCTGGTCCTCGGGACCACGACGTACAGCGCGTACAACGATTGGGGGGGTCCCTCGCTCTACACGGGCGGCACGCAGGTCTCGTTCGATCGCCCCCTCGCGCGCGGATTCCTGCACAAGCCGGAACCCGCGAGGCGAAAGGCGCAACCCGAACCCGACCGCGAGGCGCGCTGGTACTTCGGCTGGGCCGAGCCCAACGGGCTGTCGGTGTGGAGTGGTGGCGCTGCCTGGTGGAACTGGGAGCGCCCCTTCACGGCGTGGGCGGAGGAGAACGGGTTCGCGGTCGACGTCGCGGTCTCCCTGGATCTGGAGCAGCACCCCGAGGTGCTGGAGGGCCATCGCCTGTTCCTGTCGGTCGGCCACGACGAGTACTGGTCGTGGGGCATGCGCGACACCGTCGAGGACTTCGTGTCCGGGGGCGGCAACGCCGCCTTCTTCACCGGGAACACCTGCTTCTGGCAGGTCCGCTTCGACGACGAGCGGCGTGAGATGACCTGCTACAAGTACCGCGCCGACGACGACCCCGTTGCGGGCACGGACGAAGAGCGCTTGCTGTCCGGTGTGTGGTCGGACCGACGCATCGGCCGCCCGGAGTTCGACCTCACCGGCCTGTCGTTCACCCGCGGCGGCTACTCGCGCTACGGTCTCGGTGTTCCTCGTGCGTCGGGCGGCTTCACGACCTGGCGACCAGACCACTGGGCCCTCGAGGGAACCGACCTGCGCTACGGCGACGCGATCGGCATCCCGGACACGATCGCGGCCTACGAGCTCGACGGCTGCGAGATCGAGCTGCGCGACGGTCTGCCGGTGCCGACGCATGCCGACGGTGCGCCCCAGGGCCTGGAGATCCTCGCCACCGCACCCGCTCGCCTCTGGGCCCAGGACGAGCAGCCGTCGCGTTACGCGCACGAGCCCGGCGAGCTGGAGAACGTGGCGATGGCGTTGTTCGGCGACGACTGGCGCGAGCACGTGCATAGGGTGACCAACAACCACGCCGCGATCTCGACCTTCACCCGCACGGGCACGGTGTTCACCGCAGGGTGCACCGACTGGGCTTGCGGCATCGAGGGCCGCGACCAGGTGGTCGAACAGATCACGCGGAACGTTCTCGACCGGCTTTCTTCCTGAGTCGGACCGCACACCCACCCGTAGACTCGGTCCATGAGTGTGAAGAAGATCCGGTTCCGGCCACCAGGACTCAAGCAGACCACCAAGGTGGGAACGCTCGGGCCGTTCCGCGGTCGCATGGGGGTCGCGTGGGTCGTGGCCCCGTTGGTTGCGGGTGTTCTGATCCTGATCGCCGGGTACTTCGCCCTCCGCAGCTTTTAGCGCGGCACGCTACAAAGGCTTCCTGCTGATCGGCGCGTAGGCGAGTAGCAGGCGCTTCTCCCCCACCTCGTCGAAGCGGACCGTCGCTTGGATGTCCTGGCCGCGGCCCTGGATGTCGAGGACGACACCCTCTCCCCAGCGCTCGTGGACGACCGTATCGCCTGCTTCGACGTCGATCTCGTCCCGCTTCGGCTGCGCGACCCCTCGCCCGGCGGAGACCGCCTTCGCTGCGCTGAACGCGCCGCCGAGTCCGCTCATGCCACCGCCGCGGGTCTCGGCACGGGGTTGTTCCCTCTCGCGCCGCCCCCACGTACGGCCCATGTTCTCCGACTCGATCGGGTCCAGCAGGTTCTCGGGGATCTCGGCGAGGAATCGGCTCGGTGGGTTGTAGCTGGTCTGCCCGAACAAGGTGCGGCTCCAGGCATGGCACAGGTAGAGCCGTTGCTGGGCGCGGGTGACCCCGACGTAGGCGAGCCGGCGCTCCTCCTCGAGCTTGTTCCCGTCGCCCATCGATCGGTAGTGCGGGAACACCCCGTCCTCGAGCCCGACGATGAACACGACGGGGAACTCCAACCCTTTCGCGTTGTGCATCGTCATCAGCGTAACCGTGGACGCGTCGCCGTCGTATTCATCCTGCTCGCCGACGAGCGACACCGACTCGAGGAACTCCCACAGTCCGCCCTCCGGATCGCGCTGCTCGAACTCCGCGGCGACGCCCACGAGCTCGCGGAGGTTCTCGATGCGCCCCTCCGCCTCCACGGTGCGATCGGCCTGGAGTTCGTACAGGTAGCCGGAGTCCTCCGTCGCCGCGTCCACCATGCGCGCGGGTCCGGCACCACCGTCGTGAGTATCGGAAAGCGTTTCCATGATGCGGACGAACCCGCTGACCGCTCCCTTGGCCCGCGCCCCCAGCGTCGCGATCTCGTCGACACGGCGACACGCAGCCAGGAACGGGATGTCCTCGTCAGCCGCGAACGACTCGATCGCCGAGACGGTGGCGTCACCGATGCCCCGCTTGGGGGAGTTGATCACGCGGCGAGCGGAGACGACGTCCTGCGGGTTCACGAGCAGCCGCAGGTACGCCAGCACGTCTTTGATCTCCCGCCGCTGGTAGAAGCGGACACCTCCGACAACCTTGTACGGGATCCCACCGCGCAGGAACGTGTCCTCCACGATCCGCGACTGCGCGTTGATCCGGTAGAAGACAGCGATGTCGCGATAGCGGTGGCCCTCTTCGTTGCAGAGCCGCTCCACCTCCTCGGCGACGAAAGCGGCCTCCTCGTGCTCGTCGTTGGCGAGGTAGCGCACCGCGAGATCTCCGCCCGGGATCTCGGTCCACAGGCTCTTCGGCTTGCGCTGCACGTTGTGCTCGATCAGTGCGTTCGCAACCGCGAGGATGTTCTGCGTGGAGCGGTAGTTCTGCTCCATCAAGAACACCGCCGCATCCGGGTAGTCGCGCTCGAAGTCCAGCAGGTTCTGGATCGTGGCTCCCCGCCAGCTGTAGACCCCCTGGTCGGCGTCACCCACCACGCACAGGTTGCGATAGCGGGCGGCGAGCAGGTTCACGAGCTCGTACTGGGCGCGATTGGTGTCCTGGTACTCGTCGATCATGATGTAGCGGAAGCGCTCCTGGTAGTGCTCGAGCACCTCGGGGTGCTCGCGGAAGAGCCGGACGACCTGCACGATCAGGTCGTCGAAGTCCAATGCTCCCGCCGCGTGCTTGCGCTTCTCGTACTCGGTGTAGACCTCCGCGACGGCCTGTTCGAAGAACGTGCCCGCGGCGTGCGCGTACGTCGGGGCGTCCATCACCTGGTCCTTGGCGCGACCGATCGATGCTGCGATCGCCCGTGGCGCGAAACGCTTGGGGTCGAGGTTGAGCCCCTTGGCGATCCCGGCGATCAATCGTTCCGTGTCGCCGTCGTCGTAGATCGTGAAGCTCGACGGCAGCCCCAGGTGGTCGTGCTCGCGCCGCAGGATCCGGGCGCAGGCCGAGTGGAAGGTCAGCATCCACATGCCCTTGGTGACGCGGCTGCCGAGCATGCCCTCCACCCGCTGCGCCATCTCGCGGGCGGCCTTGTTGGTGAAGGTGATCGCGAGCAGGGCGAACGGCGACACGCGCTCTTCTTGGACCAGATAGCAGATGCGATGAGTGAGCGCGCGCGTCTTGCCCGAGCCCGCACCCGCGACGATCAACACCGGACCCTCCGTGTGGAGCACCGCCTCGGCCTGGACGTCGTTGAGCCCTTCGAGCAGCGGACTTCGTCGGCCTTCCGCGTGCTCCGGGGCGAAGCCCGCGAGCGGCGGCTGGGGGGTATCCGGGATCACCCACTCATCCTACGCGCGGGCGCGGACGTGGCCTTCAGCCGGCGGGAGCGCCGTCCGGAGGCGGATCACCGGTGTCGGCGACCTCTTCGGACGCGGGATCGGGCACCGCGGCCTCGCGGCGGCGCCGGTCCAAGAACACCTCGTTGACCACGACCTTCAAGGTGGCGGCGATCGGCAGCGCAAGCAAGATGCCCAGGAACCCTTCGATGCTCCCGCCGATCAGCGTGGCGACGACGACCGCCGCCGCCGACAGGTCGACGCTGTCGCCCTGGATCCGGGGACTGATCACGTAGTCGCGCATCTGTTGCCACAGGATGAAGAACGCGGAGGCGGCGACACCGTCGAAGACCCCGGAGCTGAAGGCGACGAGCACCGCCGGGAGCCCTCCGACGTATGCTCCGACGATCGGGATCACGCTCGCGATCCCCGCCCAGATCGCCAAGGGGATCGCGTACGGCAGCCCGAGGAGCTCGAGCACGATCCCCGTGACGACCGCGGTGATCACCGACAGCACCACCATGCTCGACACGTAGCCACCGATCCGCTGGATCGACCGGTCCATGATCCGCTCGGCTTGGGCGCGAGACGCGGGCTGGAACAACAGCGCCGCGCCCGATCGCATCGTCGGCAGCGAGAGCATGAAGTAGACGGTCAGGATCCCGATCGTGAGCACGTTGAACAGCGCCCCCGCGATCTTTCCGGTGACACCGAGGATCGAACCGAACGAGCCGGAGATCAACGATGGGATCTTGTCGACGAACGAGCGGATCTCCTCCTGCACCTTGGCGCTGCCGAGCAGCCCGTCCAACGGACCTCCCCCCGAGGAGAGATCGCGCGCGATCGACGGAACGCTGTGCGCCAGCTGGTCGATCTGCCGCACGAGCGGCGGGATCACAAGCATCGCGAACGCGACGAACGCCGCCACGGCCAGCGCGAAGATGATGAGGACGGCGATCCCTCGCCGCACGTGCAGACGTCCCGTCACCACCCGTACCGCGGGATCCAGACCCACGGCCAAAACCAACGACACCAGAACCAGGATGATCACGCGCTCGGCGTCGAGCATCCGCATGAGCACGAACACCGTCAGCCCGACGACGACCGTGACCTTGGCCCAGTACGACAGCGGCGGCCAGCGATGCGCCCACAGCCGCCCGGACCCGGGCGTCGGGTCGCGTGCCGGTTCCTCGCTCATCCTCTCGCCCGCCTCACGCGGCGACGATACCCCGGTGTCCGCCACTTCCCGGGGAGCATCGGTCCTTCGACCGTTGTGAGAAGGCGGCGGCACTCGTACGCTCGTCATCCCAGGTCGCGCCCGGTGTGCGGCCGACGATCGGAGCCGCGAACCATGTCCGCGACCGCCCAAGCTCTACCGAGGGCCGCTCGGCGCTCCGCTCGACCGCCGGGCTTCTGGCTCCGAGTCGTGGGATCGGTGTGCCTGATCCTCGCCGCAGGCATCGGCGGCTACGTCACCTGGGTGCTATACGGCACCGGGTTGGAAACGGCACGGGCACAGGAGGAACTCCGCTCGGGGTTCGTCTCGTCGCTCGACGACGAGCCGGTCGTGGTTCCACCCACGGCCGAGAGCAACCACCCGCCGCTAGGGAGCGCCGTCGCGGAGATCCTGATCCCGAAGATCGATCTGGACATGATCGTCGTGGAGGGCACCGGCACCGAGGCCCTGAAGAAGGGACCGGGCCACTACGTGGAAACCGCGATGCCGTGGCAGGACACCGGACGCGTCGGGATCGCCGGACACCGAACGACGTTCCTGCATCCGTTCCAGAACCTCGACGATCTGGACCCCGGCGACCCGATCACGCTTCGCACGAGACACGGACGGTTCGACTATGAGGTCACGCGGGTCTTCGTGATCCCCGCCCTAGGCTCCGGCACGGTGCTCGACCGAACCGAGCGCCCGACCCTCGTACTGACGACGTGCCATCCGCTGTTCTCCAGCACCGAACGCCTGATCGTGGAAGCGAACCGGCTGCCTGTCGACACCGGGACGCCGTAGGTCATCTTTCGACGGGTCCGATCCTCCGGGTGAACCCAACCCACCTGGCGAGATGACCAGAGTGGGCTCTTGTCCGGGGTTGCGCGCGCGCATAGCGTCGAACCCGCGGAAGCGCCTGAAGCGCTCCCCCTGCGTGGCAGGCAGAGCTTCCCCAGCTACGGTCGGTGAGCGGGCCGTCCCCGGGCGGACGGTCCGCCTTCTGCTCTCTCGGTCACTCCCACTCGATCGTGCCGGGAGGCTTGCTCGTGATGTCGTAGGCCACCCGGTTGACACCGGGAACCTCGCGAACGATGCGGCTCGCGATCCGATCGAGCACCTCGTCGGGCAGCCGGGCCCAGTCGGCGGTCATCGCGTCCTCGCTCGTCACCGCGCGGACGACCACGGGGTGCTCGTAGGTGCGCCCGTCACCCATCACCCCGACCGACGAGACATCGGCGAGGAGCACACAGAAGGCCTGCCACGTATCGCCCTCGAAGCCGGCACGCCGGATCTCCTCGCGCACGATGTGATCGGCTCCGCGCACCATCGTCAGGTTCTCGGAGTTCACCTCCCCGACGATCCGCACGGCGAGGCCAGGACCGGGGAAAGGCTGACGTTGCACGATCTCCTCCGGCAGACCGAGTTCGGACCCAACGGTGCGGACCTCGTCCTTGAACAGGTCGCGTAGGGGCTCGATCAGCTCGAGATCCATGTTTTCGGGGAGACCACCGACGTTGTGGTGGCTCTTGATGTTGGCCGCGGTCTTCGATCCGCTCTCGATCACGTCCGGGTACAGTGTGCCCTGCACGAGGAACTTCGCGCCCGTGTGCTCGCGGGCGACCTCCTCGAACACGCGGATGAACTCCTCACCGATCCGCTTGCGCTTGGTCTCAGGATCGGTCACGCCGCTGAGCTTGGCGAGGAACCGATCCGCGGCCTTCACGTGGACCAGCGGCACCTGGAAGTGACGGGCGAACGTTTCCTCGACCTGCTCGGGCTCCGCCTCGCGGTTCAGTCCGTGATCGACGAACACACACGTGAGCTGATCCCCGATCGCCCGGTGTACCAGCAGGGCTGCGACGCTGGAATCGACCCCGCCGGACAGCGCGCACAGAACTTCGGCATCACCGACCTGGTCGCGGATCCGCTCGACGGCGTCGTCGATTATGTTCGTGGGCGTCCAGTCGGGCAGCAAGCCGCACCCCTCGTAGAGGAAGCGCTTCATCACGTCGAGGCCTCGCTCGGTGTGCGAGACCTCCGGATGAAACTGCACCGCATACAGGCCGCGCTCCGGATCCTCCATCGCGGCGATCGGGATCTGCTCGGTGCGCGCCGTCACCGCGAACCCATCCGGCGCCTGGGTGACGGCGTCCCCGTGGCTCATCCACACGGTCTGCTCCTCAGCCAGATCGGCCAGCAGCACGCCCGGCGCGGTCACCTGCATCCGGGTGGCGCCGTATTCGCGTTCACCCGTTGCTTCCACCTCGCCGCCCATCGCTTGCGCCAGCAACTGGTGGCCATAGCAGATGCCCAGCACGGGAACCCCGAGTCGGAACAGTTCCGGGTCGATGCGTGGTGCCCCGGCCTCGTACACCGACGCCGGGCCTCCCGACAGGATGATCCCGGCCGGTCGCTTCGCGCGGATCTGCTCGGCCGTCGCGTCGTGCGCGACGATCTCCGAGTACACGTGGCATTCCCGAACACGGCGCGCGATCAGCTGGGCGTACTGTGCACCCAGATCGACGACGAGGACCGGGCGAGGATCGGATGTGTGGTCGGCGCGAGCGGCGGCGCGAGCTGCGCTCACGACGTGTGGCCCATCCCCACGTTCTGGCTGGTCTGGTAGGTCTTGCCCTCGCTCTTGATCGACGGCGCGACGACGAGCTCCGCCTTCTGGAACTCCTTCACGTTCGCGTAGCCGGTCGTCGCCATCGACGTGCGCAGCGCCTCGAACAGGTTGAGTGTGCCGTCGTTCTCGTGCGCGGGTCCGGAAAGGATCTCGGCCAGACTCGCGGCCTGCCTCGTCTGCACGCGGGCACCACGCGGGAGGGTCGGATGGAACGTCGCCATCCCCCAGTGGTAGCCGCGTCCGGGCGCCTCGTAGGCCCGGGTGAGCGGCGAACCGATCATCACGGCATCGGCGCCACAGGCGATCGCTTTGGAGATGTCTCCGCCGGTGCGCATCCCACCGTCGGCGATCACGTGGCAGTATCGGCCGGTCTCGTGCTGATGCTCGCGACGCGCCGCGGCGGCGTCGGCGATCGCTGTCGCCTGCGGGACGCCGATCCCCAGCACCCCGCGCGAGGTGCACGCGTTGCCCGGTCCGACCCCGACGAGCACGCCCACCGCACCGGTGCGCATCAGGTGCAGCGCCGTGGAATAACTCGCGCAGCCGCCGACGATCACGGGAAGGTCGAACGTCGCGATGAACTGCTTGAGGTTGAGCGGCTCGGTCTGCGTGGAGACGTGCTCCGCAGAGACCACCGTCCCCTGGATCACGAGGATGTCGAGCTCCGCCTCGAGCACGAGCTTGGAGAACGCTTCGACCCGCTGCGGCGTGATGGAGGCGCAGCTCGTGACACCTCCGTCCTTGATCTCGCGGATCCGTCGGCCGATCAGCTCCTCCTTGATCGGCTCGGCGTAGAGCTCCTGCATCCGGCGCGTGGCCTTCTCGTCGGGCAGCTCTGCGATCTCCTGATAGATCGACTCGGGATCCTCGTAGCGCGTCCACAGGCCCTCGAGGTTGAGGCAGGCGAGCCCGCCGAGCTTGCCGACCTGAACCGCGGTCGCCGGCGAGACGGCGGCATCCATCGCCGAGGCCATCATCGGGAGTTCGAACTTGTACGCGTCGATCTGCCAGGAGATGTCGACGTCGTCGGGGTCGCGGGTCCGTCGGCTCGGCACGATCGCCACCTCGTCGAACCCGTAGGCGCGTCGCGCCGTCTTGCCGATCCCGATCTCGTACTCCATCAGCGTCTCCCCCGGTCCTCGCCCGCTACAGGTCCCGGATACGCAGAACGCCCACCCAGGTTCGGGCAGGCGTTGAAGCGTTCCATACGAGAACGGTACCAGCCCCCGCGCACCACGCCCGCGGGGACGAGGCCGCTGCGCACGGTGCTCGTCAACGGGCTGACGCGGCCTCGTTCATCCGTCGCCGCTACTTACCCTCTGCGACGTGCCCCGAGTCGGTCGTACGCAGGTCGGTCAGACCCGAGTGCTTGCGATCGCCCTCGACCTGGATCGTCGCATCCTCGATGTAGCCGAGCTCGGCGACCCGCTTGAGAACGTTCTGCAGCGAGTCGGTGGGCTCCTCGGTGAGCGTGTCGACAACGAGCTCGGGATTCTCCGGAACCTCGTACGGGTCGTCCACACCGGTGAACCCGGTGATCTCGCCCGCCAGCGCTTTCTTGTACAGGCCCTTTGGGTCGCGGTTGGCTGCGATCTCATCGACCGTCGCGTGCACATAGACCTCCACGAAGTTCCCGATCTGCGCGCGGGCGTCGTCGCGGGTCTCCTTGTACGGGGAGATCGGGCAGCAGATCGCCGCGACACCGTTGCGGGTCAGCAGGTCGGCCACGAACGCGATCCGGCGGATGTTGGTGTCGCGGTCCTCCTTGGAGAATCCCAGACCCTTGGAGAGGTTCTGCCGCACGACGTCGCCGTCGAGGATCTCGGTCTTGAGACCCCGCGCCGCGAACTCGTGATACAGCATCTCGGCGATCGTCGACTTCCCCGAGCCGGACAGGCCGGTGAACCAGACGGTGAACCCCTTCTGATCGGTCACAGGAAACTCCTCCCAACGGCGCCCTCGAGCGCGTCGATGCCGTATAGCTTCAGGATCGTCGGACCGACATCGACGAGGTTCATCCCGTCGACCTTGCCGGTCGGCTGTCCCGGCAGGCCGCGCATCGCGAAGATGCCCGTGCGATCGTGGTTGGCCCCGTCGGGACCGGTGTCGTTCTCGTAGGTGTACAGGCTCGGGTTGCCGACCGATCCGACGGACCGCCATTCGAGGTCGCCGAAGTACACGATCAGATCGGGTGCGACGCCACGGACGTCCGGGTAGACATCCTGCGGCTTCATCACCCTGGTGCCGAGCGGTTGCCCGTCCGGGCCCGGCGCCGCCTCGAGCTTACGGATCAGCTCGTCGCGGACGTTCTCGTACTCGGTGGGCTCGATCGTCCCGTTGGGCTCGCGGCCCTTCACGTTGAGGAAGCACCGCCCGTAGTAGCCACCGTCTCCCCAGGCGATCGTCTTGGACCAGTCGATCGGCGCCTTCGAGATCGGTGTGGGCTCCGAGAGGGTCTCGCTGAGCGTGAGGTAGCCCTCCTGGATCAACCAGTCGTTGAAGCACAGGCCGCCCATCATCGGCGTCGCTCCGTGATCGCTCATCAGCATCGTGACGGCGTCGTCGGGGATCAGCTCCAGCAGGGTGCCGAGCTCGCGGTCGAGGAACCGGTAGTAGTCCTGGAACGCGGTCTCGTACTTGTTGCCCGCCTCGTACAGCGGGTGGCGCGGATCGTAGTACTGCCAGAACACGTGGTGCAGGCGGTCAGGAGCGATCTCGCAGAGCATGAAGAAGTCCCACGGCTTGTTCTGGATCATCCGACGAGCGACCTTGATGCGTCGCTCCGTCATCGCGAACACCTCTTGCAGCGCGAAGTCCATCCCCTGCTGGCGGAAGTTCGGGATGTCGAAGATGTAGGGGTTGTCCGCTCCGAGTTCCTCGACGATCTCGACCTCCACCTCTTGCGGGTAGGCCCACGACTTCGCGGACGGCGGCGTCAAGAAGCAGCCGACGCGCCAGCCGGGAAACTCCTTGGGCGGCGGGAAGCTCGGCGGAACGCCGATCAGCATCGAGCGCTTGCCGGCATCACCGAGCTTGTCCCATACGGCCGGCTCCTTGATCGCGTCCGACGTCGCGATCGACAGACCGTCGTAGGTGTGGTCCTTGCGGTTGCGGAACCCGTAGATCCCGAGCTGGCCGGGGGTCTTGCCCGTCATCGCGCACGCCCACGCGGGGACCGTGATCGGCGGGGTGATGCTGGCGAGGTCGCCGTACATCCCGTCGTCCATCAGCTTGCGGATATTGGGGATGTCATCGAGGAGGTCGCGGAACAGGAGCTGCGGGGTGCCGCAGTCGAGCCCGATCACGGCGACCCGAACGTCGTTCGTCATGCATCCACCTCGTAGCTAGGAGTCATCACAGGACACGGGGCGGCGCGTGCGCGGGGAGTCGACTTCGCAGCACCCGGGGAACCGGCGCGTAGCCTACCAAAACCGCAGGTCGGGACCTGACCACGCAGGTAGGATGCCCGCCGATGAACGCCCTCAAGCGGGTCCTCTACTGGGAAGCGACCGTCCTCACGGCGGTGGGTCTGGTGCTCGTCGTCGCGCCGGGCGTCGTCTTCGTCGATCTGCTCGACCAGCCCCCTGCCCCCGATGGCGGTTGGATGCGGATCGCCGGCGTGGAAGCGATCGGCTTGGCGCTGGTCATGGTGCTTGTCGGGCAGTCCGTCCTGGATCGATGGTGGTGGTCGTGGGCGTTCGTGGTCGTTTTCGCGGGTGCGGCGACCGTGGCCGTCCTGACCGCCGTCGTCGGCCTTCCCGAAGGCGCGTCCTCGTCCTCCTGGTGGCTCCTTAGCGTCGTGTCCGCCGGCTTGGCGGCAGTCCTGCTCTGGGCGCTGGCGCGGGCGGGGATCGAACGACCACCGGACATCGAACCGGAGGAGTAGGCGCGCTACACGAGGAGCGCAGCGACCAGGGATGCGGCGGCCTCGTCGGTCGTGCTCCCGTCTCGTTCCGATATGGCGAACACCTCTCGAACGGTGTCGCCGATCCGCTCGAGTCGAGCCGCGAGCACGCCCTCGCTCCATCCGAGCACCTCTCGCCCCGCGAGCGACAACACCCCGCCCGCGTTGACCACATAATCCGGCGCATAGAGCACGCCGCGCGCTCTCAGCCTTCCCGCAAGGTCGGGAGCGTCCAGCTGATTGTTCGCCGCTCCCGCGACGACCATGCACCGCAACGTCTCCACGGTTCGAGCGTCGAGGATCCCGCCCGTCGCGCACGGCGAAAACACGTCGCATGGGGTCGACAACGCTTCCTCGGAAGCGACGACCTTCCCCCCGATGCGATCGGCGACGATGCCGGCACGATCGGCGC
Organism: Actinomycetota bacterium; assembly: GCA_040902745.1. Lineage (GTDB taxonomy): Bacteria > Actinomycetota > UBA4738 > UBA4738 > HRBIN12 > JBBDWR01. The sequence continues at coordinate 111,615 of JBBDWR010000008.1, forward strand.
GGACGTCCGAGAGGAGCAGCTCTGCGCCCTCGGCGCCCAGGAGTTCGGCGAGGTGCTCTCCCACCGCCCCAACTCCCTGAACGAGCACCCGACGACCCGAGAGGTCGGGCGAACCGAGGGCGTGCTCGAGGCCCGCCCGGATCCCATGGAACACCCCGACCGCGGTTGCCGGCGCAGAGCTGCCGGAACCGCCGTTACCCAACGAACGGCCGAGGGTATGTGCGTTCCGCTCCGCGACGACGTCCATATCCTCGGGGGTCGTGTTCATGTCGCATGCGGTCACGTACGAACCGCCGAGTGAACACACCAGATCCCCGTACCGTTCCAACAACTTGCGGCGCTGCGCTCCCGACGGCAGGGAGGGCACGGCCAGTACCGCCTTCCCCCCGCCGAACGGCAGACCGGCCAGCGCGTTCTTGGCGGTCATCGCCGAGGACAAACGGAGCACGTCGTCGATCGCCCGCTCGAGGGAGTCGTAGACCTTCATCCGCGTTCCCCCCATCCCGGGGCCGAGCCGGGTGGAGTGGACACCGACGAGCAGCCATGCGCCGGTGGGCCGGTCGAAGCGCGCCGACAGATGCTCCCCGTCCCAGTCGCGCAGCAGATCCTCGATCATCCGCTCAGCTTCCCGCGGCGGATCGTTCCTGTCGAGCCACACACTCGCCGGGCATGCGACAGAGGAAAGGGGCCGGTCGCCCGGCCCCCTTCGCACCTACCGCTGCGTCGCGTGGACGCTCAGTGCATGTGTCCGTGCCCGTCGCCGCCCGCTGCCGCTGCGGCCTCCTCGTCCTCGGGCTTCTCGACGACCGAGGCCTCGGTGGTGAGCACCAGGGCCGCGATCGATCCCGCGTTCTGCAGGGCCGAACGGGTGACCTTGGCCGGGTCGATGATGCCGACCTTGACCATGTCGACCCACTCGCCGGTCGCGGCGTTGAACCCCTGACCGCTGTCACCCTCGCTGCGGATGCGCCCGACGATCACGGCGCCTTCGTAGCCGGCGTTGTCCGCGATCACCCGTGCGGGCTCGGACAGGGCCGTCTTCACGATCTTCGCACCCGTGGCCTCGTCGCCTTCCAGGTCGAGCTTGTCGAGCACGGGCTCCACCCGAAGCAGCGTGACGCCGCCGCCGGGAACGATGCCCTCCTCGATCGCCGCACGCGTGGAGCGCAGGGCATCCTCGATCCGGTGCTTCTTCTCCTTGAGCTCGACCTCGGTCGCAGCTCCGACGCGAACGATCGCCACCCCGCCGGACAGCTTGGCGAGGCGCTCCTGGAGCTTCTCGCTGTCCCAGTCCGAGTCCGTGTTCTCGATCTCGCCTTTGATCTGCGCGATCCGGCCCTTGACCTCGTCGTCGGTGCCGCCGCCCTCGACGATCGTGGTGTCGTCCTTCGTGACCACGATCTTGCGGGCGCGCCCGAGCAGCTCGAGGTCGGCGCTCTCCAACTTCAAGCCGACCTCCTCGGAGATCACCTGCGCGCCGGTGAGCGTCGCGATGTCCTGCAGCATCGCCTTGCGACGGTCGCCGAAGCCCGGGGCCTTGACGGCGGTCGCGTTGAACGTGCCGCGGATCTTGTTGACCACGAGCGTGGCGAGCGCCTCGCCCTCGATGTCCTCGGCGATGATCACGAGCGGCTTGCCCGCCTGCATCACCTTCTCGAGCACCGGCAGCATCTCCTGCACGCTCGAGATCTTCTTGTTGACGATCAGGATGTACGGCTCGTCGAGGACGGCCTCCATGCGCTCCTGGTCGGTGACGAAATACGGCGAGATGTAGCCCTTGTCGAACTGCATGCCCTCGACGAACTCGAGCTCCATGCCGAACGTGTTGGACTCCTCGACCGTGACCACACCGTCCTTGCCGACCTTGTCGAGCGCCTCGGCCAATACCTCGCCGACCTCTTCGCTCGCGGCCGAGATCGCACCGATGTTCGCGATCTCGTCGCGGCCCTCGACCTCCTTGGCCTGCTGCTTGATCGCCTCGACAGCAGCCACGACGGCCTTCTCGATGCCCCGCTTGAGGGCCATCGGGTTGGCACCCGCAGCGACGTTGCGCATCCCGGCGTGCACCATCGCACGCGCGAGCACGGTTGCGGTCGTCGTGCCGTCACCGGCGACGTCGTCCGTCTTCGTGGCGACTTCCTTGGCGAGCTGGGCACCCATGTTCTCCCACGGGTCCTCGAGCTCGATCTCCTTGGCGATCGTGACGCCGTCGTTCGTGATCGTGGGGGGACCCCACTTCTTGTCGAGGACGACGTTGTGACCCTTGGGTCCCAGCGTGATTGCGACCGCGTCGGCGAGCTTGTTGACCCCCGCCTCGAGCGTGCGCCGGGAATCCTCGCTGAACTTCAGAAGCTTGGCTGCCATGCGGTGGCTCCTTTTCGGTTGCTAGTTAAGGATCGCGAGGACGTCGCGCGCGGACAGGATCAAGTAGTCCTCGCCTTCGACCTTGACCTCGGTGCCGCCGTACTTCGAGTAGATGACCTTGTCGCCCACGGACACATCGAGCGGTACGCGGGTTCCGTCCTCGAATCGGCCCGGGCCCACAGCCACGACCGCGCCCTCCTGGGGCTTTTCCTTGGCCGTGTCGGGGATCACGATGCCGCTGACCGTGGTCTCCTCGCCCTCACCGGGCTTGACGACGATCCGGTCCTCGAGGGGCTTGAGGTTGAAGTCCGCCATTGGTGCCTCCTTGCAGGTCTTCTCGGCGGCGAGGCCGTTAGCACTCGCCTTGGTTGAGTGCTAACAGGATAGCCACCAGAGTGCCAAGGGTCAACGCGAGCTCGGGGCGCTCCCCTACTCGGCCGCCACGAGGCGGACGAGCTGCCAGCGGGCGATCCGAAGCCCGACGATCTCGCCGTCCGTGCCGCGCCGGAACGCGCACGGCTCGCCCGCCTCGGAGCCGTCGCGGATCACGAACGTGAGTGGATCGTCCGTCGGGTCGAGCGCGTGGACGTCGCTTGGGCTCCAGACGATCTCGAGCTGCCCCTCCCGCCATTGGACACGCGCAGGCTCGCTGAGGTCCTGCCAAGCGTAGAGCCCGAGCAGCTCCCGGTACGGGTCCGGCGGCGCGACGGGCAATCCTGGCTCGCACGCTCGGTGAGGGCCGGACTCCTCGATCGCGGCCTGCAGTAGTTCCACAGCGAGCGAGCCGGCAGGACCTTCGCCGTTGGCCAGGACGATCGCGGCCAGACGTGCACCGGGGTGGAACACGAGCCGGCTCTTGAAGCCGAAAGTCCCGCCCGTGTGACCCACGACGATGCCGGAGGGCGTCCGGGTGCAGTACCACGCGAGACCTTGCGCCTCCGTCCAGCCCTCGTCCACCAAGCGGCGGGGCCGGTGCATCTCGGCGAGCGAAGGACCGGCGAGCACCTGGGCGCCTCCGCGTTCGGACCCGCCCGTTCGGAACTGCAGCGAAGCCCACGGGGCCAGACCGGCGACGCTCGCCAGCAGCCCACCTTCTGCATCGGTCCCCTTCATGCGGGCCGGAGCGACCGGGGGCGTGTCGGAGAACGTCCGCGGGTAGTGCCCGCTCGCGAGCCGGTCGGCCGATCCGACCTCCCCTTCGAACCCCGCGTCGTACATCCCCAGTGGTTCCAACAGTTCCCGGCGCACGTACGCCCGGTAGGAGACCCCGGTCACGCGAGCGATCACCTCGCCGAGGAGCTGGTAGCCGAGGTTGGAGTACTTCGCGCGGGCGTCCGGAGCCACGACGAGCTCGACCCGGCCGAGCTCGTCCACGATCTGATCGGTCGTCGGGAACGTCGATGCCGTCCAGTCGAGCCCGGGCGCCTCCCGAGGGAGCCCCGCCTCGTGCGTCAGCAAGCGCCGGAGGGTCACGCTTTCGATCGGTCCCCAGGGATTGCGCACCGCCGCGAACTCGGGCACGTGCGCGACGAGCGGGTCGTCGAGGTGCAGACCTCCCTCGTCGCGCAGCTGCACGATCGCCGTTGCCGTGAGGGTCTTGGTGATCGAACCGATCCGGAACGCCGTGCGCTCATCGACCGCCGTGCCCCGCTCCAGCTCCGCGAATCCGCGGCCGATCGACCAGACGGTCTCGTCGCCGGCGACGACGCAGGCGGCGACGCCGGGAACGCGATGTACGTCGACGTGCCTACCCACGATCGCAGATAGACGGCGATCGAGCGCCCCCGGCTCGCCGGTCACGGTCAGACCCCCTTCAGGTAGGCGACCGTCTCCCCGAGGCCGTCTTCGAGATGGGTCCAGGGGCGCCAACCGAGCGCCTGGGACGCGAGGGCGTTGTCGAGTGCTACGCGGCGGATCTCCCCGGGCGGTGGGGGGCCTTGCTGGGGCATCGTGGAGACGCCGACGATGTCGGCGAGCATCCGATACAGATGGTTCACCGTGGTCTCCAGCGCGGTTCCGATGTTCACGAGCTTGCCGGGGGCTCGCTCCATCGCGAGCGCAAAGGCGTGCACCGTGTCGTCGATGAACACGTAGTCTCGGGTCTGGTTACCGTCTCCGAACACCGTTGGGGTCTCACCGCCCAACAGCTTCGAGGCGAAGATCGCGACCACCCCGGCCTCTCCGAGGGGGTCCTGCCGGGGTCCGTAGACGTTGCCGAGCGCCAGGGCAGTGTGCTCGAGCCCTCGGTAGCGCTGGTAGTAGGAGAGGTAGTCGAGCGCCACCTTCTTGCTCACGCCGTACGGCGAACTCGGACGCGAGCCCTGGGCGGCGCTCTCCTTGACCGGGATCCGTCGCGGGTCGCCGTAGAGGGTGCCGCCGCTCGCGGCGTAGATCACTTTCTTGACGCCGACCTTGACGCTGCACTCCAGCACGTTGAGCAGACCCATCACGTTGATCTGTGCGTCGGTCACGGGATCGGTCAGCGACGGCCGCACCCCGGACTGCGCCGCGAGGTGCATCACGTAGTCGGGGCGATGGCGTTCGAACATCGGCAGCAGTCCCTCGGCGCGCACGTCCATGTTGAAGAACGTGAACTCCTTGCCGTAGCCGCGCGCTTCGCCGAGGTTCGCGATCCGGCCCGTGGTGAGGTCGTCCACCGCGATCACGCGGTGGCCTTCGGCGAGGAGTCGATCGGACAGGTGCGAGCCGATGAACCCCGCGCCGCCGGTCACGAGGATCGTGGTCACGGACCTATCCTGGCTAAAGCGAGGCGCCGTGTCACGCAGCGCGTTCCGCCGGGCACCCCGACGGTCACGAGGCGAGCCTCAGGTTGGGGTCGGCGCCCACGTCGAGGGCTGTGCGATCGCCGCGAGCCAGCAGGTCGGCTCCGGCGCACGCGATCATCGCGGCGTTGTCGGTGCACAGATCGATCGGCGGGAACAACACCCGGAGACCGGCTGCGGCACCGCCGGAGAGCATCCGCTCTCGCAGGCGGGTGTTCGCGACCACACCCCCGCCGAGCAGGATCGTGGCAACGCCGCGATCGGTCGCAGCCCGAACCGTCTTGTCGACCTGGACGTCGACGATCGCCTCCTGGAAGGACGCAGCGAGATCCGCCGGGTCGATCGCGCGCCCCGCGGCCTGTTCGGTCTTGACGTGACGCAGTACAGCCGTCTTGAGCCCCGACATCGAGAAGTCGAGCGAATCGGCCATGGCGCGTGGGAACCGCACCGCGTTCGGGTCGCCCGCTCGTGCCAGTTCGTCGATCGCCGGCCCCCCGGGGAAGCCCAGCCCCAGCAGACGCGCGACCTTGTCGAACGCTTCGCCGGCGGCGTCGTCCACCGTCTGACCGAGCACCTCGTAGCGGTGCGACGACGACATGTGAACGATCATCGTGTGGCCCCCCGAGACGATCAACGCGACGTACGGCGGCTCGGGCGACCCGTGCGCCAGGAAGTTCGCCCACACGTGCCCCTCCAGGTGGTTCACGCCGATCAGCGGCAGCCGGGTCGCGATCGCGATCGACTTCGCCGCCGCGATCCCGACGAGGAGGGCACCGACGAGTCCCGGGCCGACGGTCACGGCCACGCCGTCGAGGTCCTCGAAACTGACTCCGGCCTCGACAAGTGCTTGCTCGGTGAGCGGCGTCAACGCCTCGACGTGTGCACGCGACGCGAGTTCTGGCACGACTCCGCCGAACCGTCGGTGCAGATCCACCTGGCTCGCGATCAGGTTCGACCGCACCGTGAAGGTGTCCTCGACGACCGCCACCGCGGTCTCGTCGCACGAGCTTTCGATACCGAGCGTCAGCACGCGCGCGGCGTCTCATGTCCGGCCGCCGCCGGCCGGAGCCCTCGCTCGCGCCTCACGGACGCACGCCCTCCGGGAGCGATGAACCGATCTCTTCCAATCGGTCCGCGTAGTCACGGGTACGGATGTCGTCGACCCACATGATCAACGCGTCCTCGTTGATCTCCTGATAGTAGTTCTTGCGGATGCCCACGGGACGGAACCCGAACCCCCCGTACAGGCGCTGCGCTCCCCAGTTCGAGACGCGGACCTCGAGCGACACGGCTTCCGCGCCCAGCTCTACACCCGCCTTGACCAGCTCGTAGAGCAGCCGGGTCCCGACCTTGTGGCGCTGCTGCTCGGGCGCCACCGCGATGTTGGTGACGTGGCCCTCGTCCCCGTAGGAGATCAACCCCCCGTACCCGACCACCAGCCGATCGGACCGGGCGACGAGGTAACAGCGGTTGGTCGTCTCCATCATCTCGTTCAGGAACAGGTTCGGGCTCCAGGGACGTGGATACACGCGGCGTTCGATCGCCATGACGCCGCGTAGGTGGCGGCGCCGCATCCGAACCACCTCAAGCCGAGGCGCCTCGGGTTCGCTGATCCCAAGTGATCTCCGCATCCGACTTCCTCAAGTAGACGGGGACGACGTCGGTCAGACGGTCGTGCTCCTCGCGGAGGAACCGCGGCGCCGCGAGCTCCACCAGCACCGAGGCTTGCGGACGGATCCGCAGCTCGGACGCCAGTTCGGCCTGCGCGCCCAGCACCTCCGACAACTCCTTGCGATACAGGATGGCACCATCCCCGACGAGCAACACCTCGTCCCCCGTCGCGAGCAGGTCCGCCGCCAGCCCCTGGGGCGTGGAGACCGCGAGTGCGCCCTCGCGCATCACGCCGCCGGGTACGGGCCGGTAGGTCCCGTGGAAGACCTCGCCGCGGCGGCCGTCGATCACCGCCACGATCGTGCGAGCCGAGTGTCGAACCGAGAAAGCCAAAGCATCCAGGGACACGATCCCGATGATCGGCAGCTTCAACACCTGCGCGAGCGACTTCGCGGCTGTACACCCACACGCAGCCCGGTGAACAGTCCCGGCCCGAGGCCGACCGAGATGCCGCCCAGCTGCTCGAGGTTCACACCCGACCAGGTCCGGAGCTGGTCCAACGCGGGGAACACCGACTCCTGGTGCGTCCGTCCGGTGATCGACACCTGAGCGAGGATCTCTGACTCGGTTCCGATCGCCACCGAGGACTGGGGCGTCGACGTCTCGATCGCCAGGACGATCATGCCGCCGACCCTGACGCCCACCGCACGAGCGCGCTCTCGAGCCGTTCCCATCGGGCGTGCCACGACGGGCCGTCGCCCGAGAGCACGATCAGGCGTCGCTCGACGTCGGTTGTCGGCACGGTCATCTCGATCGTGAGGTGATCGGGCGGCAACAGGGCTTGCACGGCATCGCCCCATTCGACGACGAGCAGCGCGCCATCGCTCACCTCGTCGTCCAGGCCGAGATCGATCACGTCCTGCACCCGCTCGAGCCGGTAGACGTCGACGTGCACGAGATGCAGCCGCCCGCGGTACTCGCGGATCAAGGTGAACGTCGGCGAGACGATCGGATCGTCGATCTGCAAGCCGCGCGCCAGGCCTTGCACGAAGGTGGTCTTGCCGGCGCCGAGCTCGCCCGTGAGCGCGATCGCATCGCCCTCGTGGAGCAGCGACGCGAGCGCCTCTCCGACCTCGCGGGTGTCCTGCGCGGTCGCCGAATGGATCTCGATCCGCATCAGAACAGGCCGAGCTGCTCCGAGTCGGGCACCTGTTCGTTCGCGCCCACGGTTGGAGCCGCGGGCGCGGCTTCGGGGACCACGACCGGTTCGTCGAGTGCGACCTTGATCTCTGCGAAGTCCGCCTGGAGCCCCTTGAACGCCGACGACCGCTCTCCACCTCCGTGCAGGATCGCGGCGGGATGGAACGTCGGGATCACCGTTCGACCGTTCCAAGCGAAGCGTTGCCCGCGTACGCGACTGATCGACGCCTTGGTGTCGAGGATGAAGCGCGTGGCGAAGTTCCCGAGCGTCACGACGATCCGCGGATCGATCAGGGCGATCTGCTCGGTCAGCCAGGGCGTGCACGCCTCGATCTCGTCCGGACGGGGGTCGCGATTGCCGGGAGGTCTGCAGTTCACGATGTTCGCGATGTACACGTCCTCGCGTCGATACCCGATCTCACCCAGCATGCGGTTGAGCAACTGCCCCGCTGCGCCGACGAACGGCTCGCCCTGCTTGTCCTCGTGAAACCCGGGACCCTCACCGATGAACAGCAGATCCGAGTGCGGATCGCCCACCCCGTAGACCACCTGTGTCCGGGTCTCGGCGAGGGGGCACTTCGTGCATCCGGCAGCCTCAGCGGCCGCTTCTTGCAGCGTTCTGCTCACGCGACGCCTTCCCCGATAGACGGCACGCCGTGCAAGGGTGTCGCGACGCGGACCGCGCGGCGGATCGCCTCGGCGACGACCCGCTCCGCGAGCGCCTCCACCGTCGGTTGCTCGGCGTCGACCTCGCCGGTGGCGAGGGTGAACAGCGTATCGCCGTCGTATCGCGTGTGGGAAGGACGAACCGCCTGCGCGATCCCCTCGTGTCCGGCGATCGCGAGCAGGTTGGCACGCTCCTTCGACAGACGCGCGTTGGTCGCGATCACCCCGATCACGGTGTTGCCCGGCACGGCCTCGTCGGGCTCCCAGGGGAACAACGGCCGCGTCGCCGGCGGCCCCGCGGCCTCGGGCGTGTCGGGTCCGTCGTCACCACCGGGCGCGGCATCGACCGGGGCCCGCGACCCGGCCAGCACGCCGCCCGCCTCGTCCAGCACCTCGCCGACGGCGTTGACCGCGATCAACGAGCCGACGATGAGCCCGTCCGGCCCCTCCTCGGCGACCGAGCCGATCCCTCCCTTGATCGAGAACTCGTGGCCGTACAACTTGGCCACGGTCGCTCCCGTCCCGGCACCGGCGGTGCCCTCCCGGAACGGGCCGTCGCTCGCCTCCTCACAGGCACGCACTCCGTCGTGCGCGTCGGGCCGGGCGGACGGGTCGCCCACCCCGAGGTCGAACAGCACGGCCGCGGGAACGATCGGAACGCGAGCGAGTCCGCTGTCGAAGCCGACTCCTCCGCCCGCGAGCCAGGTCATCACTCCGTCCGCAGCCGCCAGACCGAAGGCGCTCCCACCCGTGAGCAACACCGCGTTGACCTGCTGGACGAGCATGCCGGGACGCAGCAGATCGGTCTCCCGCGTTCCCGGCGCGCCACCTCGTACCTCTCCCGAGCCGACGGTGCCGTCGGGGGCAAGGATCACCGTGCAGCCGGTACCTCCCTCGAGGTCGGTGTGATGGCCGACGCGGATCCCCGCAACCCGCGTGATCATCCGACGTACTCCCGGGGCACCCGTTCGCTGATCGCCGTCACGATCTCGTAGGCGATCGAGCCTGCGTGCTCGGCGAGTTCGGCGGCCGTGATCTCCTCGTCACCCTGCCGACCGATCACGACGACGGGATCGCCCGGCCGTACGGGGTCGTCCCCGCAGTCGAGCAGGATCTGGTCCATCGTCACCGTCCCGGCGACGTGGCGCCGAACGCCTCCGACGAGCACCTGCCCAACGGAGGAGAGCGCACGAGGGAACCCGTCCTCGTAACCGACCGGCACCGTGGCGATCGTGGCATCGCGGTCGAGCCGATACAGATGACCGTAAGAAACCGCTTCGCCGGCGGGGAGGCGCTTGACCATCGATACCGCCGAATGCCACGAGAGCGCAGGCCGCAATCCGAGATCGGCGCCGATACCCGGAGCGGGTTCGATCCCGTAGATCGCGATCCCCGGCCGAACGAGATCGAGGTGGCTGTCCGGGTACAGGATCGTGGCCGCGCTGTTCGCGGCGTGCAGCAGGGGCGGTCGCTCGTCGAGCGAGGCGACCGCGCCCTCGAACCGCTGGAGCTGTTCCTTCGTGGTGACGTCGTCGTCTTCGGCGCACGCGAGGTGGGTCCAAACGCCCTCGACCACGAATCCGGCGGCCCGCACCGATCGCACGAACGGCGCCAGGTCCTCGGGCGGCCACACACCGATCCGGTGCATCCCGGTGTCGACCTTCACGTGTACGGCGATCTCGTCGCGCCCCTGTCCGATCGCGTCCGCGGCGTCACCGAGCGCGGCCAGTCCCTCGGGGGTGCACAGGGTCGGGATGAGCGCGCGCGCCAGCGCATCCGCCTCGGCACCCCGCGGGAACTCCGAGAGCACGAGTAGGGGAGCATCGATGCCGGCGGCGCGCACCGCGATGCCTTCCTCGACGAGCGCCACCCCGAGCCGGGTGGCGCCCCGCCTCGAGCGCGGCGCGCGCCACCGGGACGTCGCCGTGTCCGTATGCGTCGCCCTTGACGACCGCAAGCACCTCCGCGTCACGGGGTGCGATCGTGCGCACGTTGTGACGGATCGCGTCGAGATCGATCTCGACGCGCGTCGGCCGGTAGCGGGTCGGTGCGCTCACGGCCGCTCGACCTCGTCCCGCGCACGTGGCAGGGCCTCGAGCACGTCGTCGGCCGTGACGCCCTCTCCGAGATCCTCGGACGCGATCCGGCCCGCGATCCCATGGATGAAGGCCGCCGCGCATGCGGCATCGAGGGATCCGACGCCGCGGGCGAGTAGTCCACCGATCATGCCGCTCAGCACGTCGCCGGTCCCGGCGGTTGCCAGCGCGGGGGTGCCGGTATCGACGATCATCGCAGTATCGCTGGAGGACGCGATCACCGTCGGCTTTCCCTTGAGCAGGGTGACAGCACCGGCGCGACCGGCAAGATCTCGGGCGAAGCGGATGCGGTGAGCGTCGATCTCGGCTGCCGGGATGCCCAACAGGCGCTCGGCCTCACCGGCGTGCGGAGTGATCACGATCTGCGCGGCACGCGACGCGAGACCGCCCGCTCGTCCTTCGAACGCGTTGAGCGCGTCCGCGTCGACGACGATCGGCACGTCGTGGGATCGAACGAGGTCGCGCACGACGCTCGAGGTGTCGGGGTGCCGGCCGACCCCGGGCCCCAGGACGATCGCGTCGGACGCCCCGATCCGCTCCTTCAGAACGTCCAAGGCGCCCGGCGCCACCGTCCCGATCTCGGTCTCCGGAAGTCCCAGGAACGTCGCCTCGGTCAGTCCCGCCTGGATCGCCGGCAGCGCGCTCTCCGGAGCGGCGACCTGCACGAGACCGGCGCCGGTGCGCGCCGCCGCGCGGGCCACGAGCTGCGGGGCGCCGGTCATGTCGCGCGAGCCCGCGATCACGAGCACGACTCCGGATGACCGCTTGTTCGCCTCGGGGCCGCGCACCGGCAGCAGACCCGCGAGGTCCTCGCGTTCCACGATCGCGAGATCGGACGGGACCATCTCGGCAGAAAACCCGATGTCGGCGATCTCCACGAACCCGGCGTACTCCGCGCCGGGGAGCAACACCGTTCCGACCTTCTCCGCTCCGAACGCGACCGTCACCTCCGCACGGACCGCTACCCCATCGACCGCGCCGCTCGCGCCGTCCACGCCCGAAGGCATGTCCGCGGCGACCACCGGAGCGGCACGATCGTTGACGGCCTCGATCATCTCGGCGTGCACACCTCGCGGAACGCCGTGGAACCCGGTGCCGAACAGCGCATCGACGACGACGTCCGCTCGATCGAGGTCGCGCAGCGTCCTTGCCGACCACGGTTCGATCCGCGCGATGGTGTCTTGCAATCGGAGCATCTGCTGCGAGGTCTCGTCGCTGAAGCCCTCGGCAGTCTCTGGGTAGGCGGCGGTGACGCGCATGCCGGCCCGCGCGAGGTGGCGGGCGGCGACGAACCCGTCGCCCCCGTTGTTCCCGATCCCGCACACTGCCACTGCTCGCCGTCCGTAGGCGCCGCCGGCCAGGTCGAGCGCCCCCCGCGCCAGAGCACTCCCGGCGCGCTCCATCAGGGTCGATGCGGACGTTCCCGCCGCCTGCGTGGCGTCATCGAGTGCCCGGGCTTGATCCGGCGTGAGGAGCGGTCTCATCCGCGCACCGCGATCGCGAACGCGACCGCGTTCGTCTTCTCGTGGGTGAACGTGACGAGTACATCGGTGATCCCGAGCGCGTCGGCCTGCCGCTTCGCGTTGCCCGCGAGCGAGATCGTCGGCTTCCCGCTGGGATGGCGGGTCACCGAGATATCCTGCCAGCGGCGTTGGCGGTAGCCGCCGAGCGCCTTGATCGTCGCCTCCCGCGCGGCGAATCGGCCAGCGTAGCTCTCCGCCGGTCGTGCCTTCGCGTCGCAGTACGCACGTTCTTCCACGGTGAACACCCGCTCGGCCATCGTGGGGTGCCGCGCGAGCGCCCGCTCCATGCGGGCGATCTCGCAGATGTCCACCCCGAGCCCGTCGATCTCCACGGATGGAGCCTAGCGCGCACCGGCCGGTGGGGGTTCCCGGCGCCGGGGCAACTACTCGACCGTGACGGTCTTCGCCAGGTTGCGCGGCTGGTCGACGTCGCAGCCCCGGAGCTTCGCGACGTGGTACGCGAACAGCTGGAGCGGCACCGAGACCACCACCGGGCTGTAGAGCTCGGGCGTCTTCGGCACCCACAGGACGTGATCGGCGTGACCCTCGATCTCCCGATCCCCTTCGGACGCGACGGCGATCACCTCGGCCCCGCGGGCTTTGACCTCATCGATGTTGGACAGCAGCTTGCGGTAGACGTGACTCTGCGTCGCGATCGCGACGACCGGGAAGCCGGGTTCGATCAGGGCGATCGTGCCGTGTTTGAGTTCGCCCGCCGAGATCCCCTCCGCATGCACGTAGCTGGTTTCCTTCAGTTTGAGGGCGCCCTCCAGGGCTGCGGGAACGCCGGTGTGGCGTCCGATGAACAACATGTCATCACGATCCTGGTAGCGCTCGGCAAGCTCGTGCACCTGTGGATCGAGCTCCAGCGCTCGCTGGATCTGCTCCGGGAGCTCGTGCAGCCGTGCGACCTCGCGGGCAACCTCCTCCGGGAACATCGACGGCGAGCGCACCTGGGCGAGGAACAGCGCCGTCAGGTGCAAGGCGACCATCTGGGTCGTGAAGGTCTTGGACGCCGCGACGCCGATCTCGGGACCCGCGTGTGTGTACAACACGCCGTCCGCCTCTCGAGCGATCGACGAACCCACCGTGTTCGTGATCGCGAGCACGCGGGATCGCTGATCCTTCGCGTGGCGTACCGCCTCGAGCGTGTCGATCGTCTCGCCGGATTGGCTCACGGCCAGCGTGAGGGTGGTGGGGTCCAGCACGGGATCGCGGTAGCGGAACTCCGAGGCGATCTCGATCTCGACGGGGAGCCGCGTCCAGTGCTCGATCGCGTACTTGGCAACGAGGCCCGCGTGGAACGACGTTCCGCACGCGACCACGAACACCTTGTGGACCTCGCGGAACACGTCGTCGGGGATCCGGAGCTCGTCGAGGACGAGCATCCCTGCGGTATCGGTCCGGCCGACCAGGGTGTCGCGCACCGCGTGCGGCTGCTCGTGGATCTCCTTGAGCATGAAGTCCTCGTAGCCGCCCTTCTGGGCCTGTGCAACGTCCCAGTCGATCTCTATCGGCTCGATCGCGACCTCGTTGCCGTCGAAATCGGTGATGCGGATGCCGTCCGCGCGAACGTCGACGACCTGACCTTCCTCGATAGGGACGACGGTGCGCGTGCGGGACAACACGGCGGGGATGTCGGAGGCAAGCAGGTTCTCGCCGTCGGCGAGTCCCACGATCAGCGGCGAGCTGACCTTCGCGCCGACGATCGTCCCGGGTTCGTCGAGCCACAGCGCGACGAGTGCATAGGCCCCTTCGAGCTGGGCCAGCGTGCGTCGGACGGCGTCGGCGATCGTGGGGGCGCCTCCCTTGAGCTCGTCCTCGACCAGATGCGCGACAACCTCGGTGTCGGTGGCAGACCGGAACGCGTGACCCTGCTTCTCGAGCCGCTGACGGAGTTCACCGTGGTTCTCGACGATCCCGTTGTGGATCACCGCCACGCGGCCCGTGCAGTCCAGGTGCGGATGCGCGTTCTCGTCGTTCGGCTCGCCGTGGGTGGCCCAGCGCGTGTGCCCCATCCCGATCGTTGACGCGTGGGGCTCTCCTTCGAGTGCACCTCGGAGCTCTGAGAGCTTGCCCGCGCGCTTGATCACGGTGAGGTCGTTCTCGACCAGCGCGACGCCCGCAGAATCGTAGCCGCGATACTCGAGCCGCTGGAGGCCCTCGAGGATGATCGGGAGCGCCTCGTCGGAACCCACGTAGCCGACGATGCCGCACATAGAAGTCGAGGGTACCAGCGGCAGATGCGCAGGTGGGGAAGGTCTCAGGCTCGCGCTTCACGCACGCGAGCGGCGATCATCTCGGCGTGACGCCGGGCGGTGTCCTCGGTCTCCGCCTCGACCATCACCCGCACGAGCGGCTCGGTGCCGGAGGCGCGGACGAGCACCCGTCCCCGGTCCCCCAGCTCGGCCTCTGCCGACTCCACCGCCGCGCTCACCCCACGCCCCTCGAGGGCGGACCGGTCGGCGACCAGGACGTTGATAAGTACCTGGGGGAACCGCTGCATCCGCGCCCCCAGTTGGGTGATCGACGCGCCCGTTCGCGCGGACAGGCCCAGGAATCGCACCGCCGTCAACAGGCCGTCGCCGGTGGTCGCGTGCTCGGCGAAGATCACGTGTCCGGACTGCTCGCCGCCGAGCACCGCACCGGTCCGGTGCATCTCCTCGAGCACGTAGCGATCGCCCACCTTGGCTGCAACGGCCTCGATCCCGGCGGTCTGCATCGCACGGAAGAACCCGAGGTTGGACATCACCGTCGCCACGACCATGTCGTTCGTGAGCACACCTCGCTCGTGCAGATCGATCGCACAGGCGGCAAGCACCTGATCCCCGGTGAGCACGTTCCCCTCCGAGTCGGCGAACAACGCGCGGTCGGCGTCGCCGTCGTGTGCGACACCGGCGTCGGCTCCGATCCGCACCACCTCCGCGGCGACCACGTCCGGATGCAGCGCGCCGCAGTTCGCATTGATGTTGTGTCCGTCCGGGGAAGCGTTGATCGGGTGCACCGTCGCGCCGAGACGGCGCAGCACCTCGGGCGCGTCGATGAAGGCGGCACCGTTGGCGCAGTCCACCACCACGGTCATCCCGTCGAGGCGCGCATCGGCGGCATCGACCAGGTGGTCGAGGTAGGTCTGCTCGCTCGGTCCGATCGCGCGAACGCTTCCCGGCTCGGTCCCCGCGGGAACCACCGAGCCGAGCGCGGCCTCGATCTCGTCCTCCTGCTCGTCGGGAAGCTTCATCCCCGTGCTCGCGAAGAACTTGATCCCGTTGTATTCGGGCGGATTGTGCGAGGCACTGATCACGACGCCCGCGGACGCCCCGAGCGACGTGGTGAGGTAGGCGATCGCCGGGGTCGGCTCCACGCCGGCCAGGATCACGTCACCACCGGCCGCTCGGATCCCCTCGCCGATCGCGTCCTCGAGCCATCCGCCCGATTCACGCGGATCGCGGCCGACCACGACCGTGGGCTGTCCTTGCCCGTGGCGACCGAGCACGGCAACGGCGGCACGTCCGAGATCGAACGCGAGTTCCCTGGTCAGATCGGTGCCGGCGAGACCGCGGACGCCGTCGGTTCCGAAGAGCCGTTCCCTCATGTGGAGCGGAAGGCTACAACGGGGAGATCGATCGAGGGAGCGGACGGATCCGGTCGCGGCTATCCGTCGAAGACGACCTCGGGCGCCGCGTCTCGCACGCCGGGGCGAAGCACCAGCACCGAGACCGGCGCCAGCACGGCGCCGATCGCCTGCGCCGCCACGAATGCGGGAACAGATCTGGGGGCGATGCCCGTAAACGTGTCGGTCAACATCCGGCCCACCGTCACCGCAGGGTTCGCCAAACCGGCCGAGGAGGTGAACCAGATCGCGGCAGCCACGTAGCCGCCGAGCGCGAGCGGGATCGACCCTTCCCTGCGTGTCCCGGCCATCATGAAGATCAGCGACACGAGGCCGAAGGTCGCCACGACCTCCCCCAGCCACACCCCGCCCCCGGAACGCACCGTCTGCGACAGCTCGATCGCCGGTAGAGAGAACATCAGGTTCGCGACGATCGTCCCGAGCGTCGCGCCGACGATCTGTGCTGCGATATAGCCGACCGCGAGGGCTGTCGACAGTCCGCCGAGTACCCGGTCGACGCCCGTCACCACCGGGTTGAAGTGTGCGCCGGAGATCGGGCCGAGGAACGAGATCAGCGCGGCGAGTGCGGCGCCGGTGACGATCGCGTTCGCCAGCAGTTGCACGCCGGCGTCATCCGTGAGGCGCTGGGCCATGATCCCCGAGCCGACGATCGCGATCAGCAGGAACCCGGTGCCCAAGGCCTCCGCGAACAGCCGCCGGCCGAGGTCGCCCTCACGCATCCGCGGTCGAGAGCTCGTCGGCCAGCGCGCGCACACGGCGCTCGATCTCGTCGCGGATCGGACGAACCTCCTCGAGCGATCTGCCAGCCGGGTCGTCCAGCTCCCAATCGAGATACCGCTTGCCGGGGAAGATCGGGCAGGCGTCGCCGCACCCCATCGTGATCACCACGTCCGAGGCTTCCACCGCTTCGTTCGTGAGCAGTTTCGGCGACCGGCCCGCGAGATCGATGCCGATCTCCTGCATCGCCTGCGCCACAGCGGGGTTGATCTCGATGGACGGAGCACTGCCCGCCGATCGCACGTCGACTCGGTCGCCCGCGTGCCGCTCCAGGAGCGCGGCTGCCATCTGGCTGCGTCCCGCGTTGTGGACGCAGACGAACAGCACCTGCGGCTTGCGACTCACGCGACAGACTCCTTCACGGCCCCAGGCACGGCCCCAGGCACGGCCCCAGGCACGGCCCCAGGCACGGCCCCAGGCACGGCC
>JBBDWR010000008.1:128791-148836 GCA_040902745.1 Actinomycetota bacterium
CCAGGCTTGGTCGCCGGCTTGACCGCACGAACGATCGCCGAGTGCATCCCGTCGGCGACATCGTGTGTGACCTGGATCTGCACGTCGACGAACCCCGCATCGTGCAAACCGCGCTCGAACTCCTCGATCGACAATGCGCCGGCGATGCAGCCCACGAAGCTACCGCGTTCGGCTCGTTGCTGCGGCGTCAGGTGGTTCGCCGCCACGATGTCGCTGACGCCCACGCGGCCACCGGGCTTGAGCACGCGGAACATCTGCGTCAGCACACTCGTCTTGTCGGTCGACAGGTTGATCACGCAGTTCGAGACGATCACGTCGACGCTCGCCTCGGGCAACGGCACGTCCTCGATCGTTCCTCGCAGGAACTCGACGTTGGTCGCCCCCGCCTCGCGAGCGTTGCGCTGTGCCAGTTCGAGCATCTCGTCGGTCATGTCCAACCCGATCGCACGCCCCGTCGCGCCGACACGCTTCGCAGACAGCAGGACATCGATCCCTCCGCCCGAACCGAGGTCGAGAACGGTGTCCCCCTCGACCAGCTCGGCGACTGCGGTCGGGTTGCCACATCCCATGCTGGCGCGCGCGGCGGCGTTCGGCAGGTCGCCGAGCTCGAGGGTGGAGTACCGGCCGGGGCCGAACCCCTCCGTCGGGTCGCCCAGCTCGCTAGCGCACCCGCACCCGTCGGGTCCGCATCCCGAGTCGGCGCCGCTCGAGGCGGCAACGGCAGCCTCGGCGTACTTGGTGCGCACGGTCTCTCGTACTTCGTCCATCACGATCTCCTTCCCGGCCGGAAGACCTCGCCCAGATGCGCGAGGGCTTGCCGGTCGATGTCGAAGAAGGCCCACACCCCGCGCTGTTCGCGCGTCAGCAGGCCGGCCGCCACGAGCTTCTTCAGGTGGTGGCTCACGGTGGGCTGGGACAGAGGGACGTGCACGTTGATGTCGCACACACACACGGGTCCGTCCCCGTTCACGAGCAGGTTCAGGATGAGCACGCGGTTCGGGTCTGAGAGGGCCTTGAACAGACCCGCCGTGACGGCGGCGTCCTCAGATTCCATGTCCGGCTTCGCCAGGGGAGAACAGCAGGCCGCCGGAGAAGTGTCCGGCGAGGCCAGCTCGGTTCCGATCTTGGTCGTGGTGGTCACCGCGTTGCTGCCCCTTTTGACGAGCCCACGTCGGCTCGCACTCGTATCGATGGATATCGATGCCTCGAGAAGTGACCCTGGCAGATATATCGATATCCGTCAATGTCTGGAGCGAGAATGATCGCCGACGAGACGGGACGGCGCGGGGCGAACCGCAGCCGGAAATGAGCGTGGAGCGAACCGACGCCGGCCGTTCAGGCGCGACTACGGGATCAGCGCTTGGAGTACTGCGGCGCCTTGCGGGCCTTCTTCAGGCCGTACTTGCGACGCTCCTTCTCGCGGGCGTCGCGGCGCAAGAAGCCTTCCTTCTTGAGTTCTCCGCGCAGTTCGGGGTCGATCTCGAGGAGCGCGCGGGCGATCCCCAGGCGCAATGCGCCGGCCTGCCCGTTGACGCCCCCGCCGTGGATCTTGGCGATGACGTCGAACTCCTTGTCCTTGCCGACATGGCGCAGCGGCTCGGTGACGATCATGCGGTGGGCTCTGGTGCCGAAGTACTCGTCGAGCTGGCGTCCGTTGAGGTCGAAATTGCCGGTGCCCGGAACGAGCCGGACGCGGGCGACGGCTTCCTTGCGGCGTCCCGTAGTCATCGTTGCGGCCACTCAGTCGTCTCCTTGCTTCTTGGTGGTGCGCCTCGTGGTGGATGCCTTCTTCGCGGCGCTCTTCTTGGCGGGCGACTTCGCAGAGCTCTTCTTCGCGGAGCTCTTCTTCGCGGCGCTCTTCTTCGCGGCGCTCTCCTTGGGGGAGCGCTTCGCGGTACTCGCCTTGGCTGCAGCCGGCTCGGCTTGTGGGTTCTCCGAGTCGGATGGTGCCTTGGCCGGGCGCTTCTTGGCCGGCTTGATCGCGGGTGCCTTGGTGGTGTCGGCCACCGGGAGACCGTCCCACTTGGGGACCTGTCCCAACGAGATCGTCTCGGGCTTCTGCGCCGCGTGGGGGTGCTCACCACCCTCGTACACCGTGAGCTTGCGCAGCATCTGCCGGCCGAGGGAGTTCTTCGGGAGCATGCCCTTGACGGCCTTCTCGATCGCGAACGCGGGGCGGGTGGCAAGCAGGGTGTCGTACCTCGTCTCCGTGAGACCGCCGGGGTAGCCGGAGTGCCGGTAGGCGATCTTCTTGTTCTCCTTGCCGCCGGTGAGCCGGATGCCCTTCGCGTTCAGGACGATCACGTGATCCCCGGTGTCGGCGTGCGGAGCGTAGATCGGCTTGTGCTTGCCTTTCAAAAGGCTCGCGACCTCCGAAGCCAGACGTCCGAGAACCGCACCGTCGGCATCGATCACATACCAACGGCGCTGGATGTCGCTCGGCTTCGGAGAGTAGGTCTTCATGACGAACAAAATGCCGGCCGGGACCGGCCGACGCCCCATGCTACCTGCGAGAACGCCCGGGCGTCAAAGCTGCGGAGGAGCCTGAGGGAGCCCCCGGAACCGACCGATCCGGCGAGGGGGGCGTGCCCGGAGAAGCCCTTCATCGACGACCGAAGACCACGCGCTCGAGGGTGAGGCCGTGCGGCGGAGCGATCTGCGGGGCGGCCGACCGATCGCGGGCCGCGAGGATCGCCGGAATAGCGTCCGGCTCCAGCCGCCCGGCGCCCACACCGACGAGGGTACCGGCCAACGCCCGCACCATCTGGTGGCAGAAGGCGTTCGCTCGCACGAAGATCTGGACGACGGCTCCCTGCCGGGAGACGCTCACCCGCTCCACTTCGCGCACGGACGAGCCGCCCGCTTGTGGTGTTCGGCAGAACGAGGCGAAGTCGTGTTCGCCTTCCAGGTAGCGAGCCGCCATCCGCATCCGGCGAAGGGAGAGGTCGCCCCGGCGGTGCCAAGTGGTTCGGGCGGAGAAGGGGTCCGGAGCGTCGGAGATATCGATCCGATAGCGGTACTCCCGAGCGGTGGCCGAGAACCGGGCATCGAAACCGGCGGGAGCCCACGTGGCCTCTCGAACGACGATCTCGGGCGAGACCTGCGCGTTGCACCTGCGTCGCAGATCGGTCAGGTCCAGGTCGGCATCGCCCGGCGGTTGGAAGGACGCGACCTGTCCGGAGGCGTGAACCCCGGCGTCGGTGCGTCCCGCCACCGACAGCGACACGGGCGCAGGCAGCACTCGGGCGAGCGCCTGCTCGAGCTCTCCTTGGACGGTGCGGACCGAACCACGCTGACGGGCCCACCCTCGGAAGTCGGTGCCGTCGTAGGCGATCGACAGCCGGACGATCCGCGCCGGCTCAGCCATGCCGATCCCCGCGGGTCGGCGGCCTACTCGGCCGCTTCGACGAGTTCGATCCGCGCCATGCGGGCGCCGTCGCCCTTGCGCTGCTCGAGCTTGAGGATGCGCGTGTAGCCGCCATTGCGCTCGGCGAAGCGCGGACCGATGTCGGTGAACAGCCGCGCGACGATGTCCCGGTCGGGCAGCACCTTGAGTACCTCCCGGCGCGCCTGCAGGTCGCCGCGCTTGGCGAACGTGATCAGCTTTTCCGCGTACGGCCGCAACGCCTTGGCCTTGGCCTCGGTCGTCGTGATGCCCTCGTGGATGAATAGCTGACCCGCCAGCCCCGACAACAGCAGCTTCTGGTGTGCGGGACCGGAGCCGAGCCGGGCTCCCTTCTTCGGGGTGGGCATCGCGCTCAGTCCTCCCGGAGCCCCAGGCCCAGCTCGATCAGCTTCTCCTTGACCTCGTCGATCGACTTCTGCCCGAAGTTGCGGATGTCCATCAGCTCGGCCTCGCTCTTCTGGACGAGCTCACCGACCGAGTTGATGCCCTCGCGCTTGAGGCAGTTGTAGGAGCGCACCGACAGGTTCAGCTCCTCGATCGTGATCTGGTAGTCGCTGGGAGCCGAGTCGTCCTCGGCCGGGCCCACCGTCACACTGTCGGCCTCGGCGAGATCGCCGAACAGCTGCGTGAGTTCGAGCAGCGTGCCGCCGGCCGAAGCGAGCGCCTCGCGCGGGCTGATCGACCCGTCGGTCTCGACGTCGAGGATCAGCTTGTCGCGGTCGGTCATCTGCTCGACGCGGGTGTTCTCGACCGCGTAGCTCACCCGGCGCACCGGCGAGTAGATCGAGTCCACGGGGATCACGCCGATCGGGTCGCGCGACTTCTTGTTCTTCTCCGCGGACACGTAGCCGACGCCGCGTTCGACCACCATCTCCATCTCGAGGCTCGCGCCTTTGCCGAGCGTGGCGATGTGCATGTCCGGGTTGAGGATCTCTACGCCGGCGGGCGGTGCGACGTCCCCCGCGGTGACCTCGCTGGGCCCCTTGGCCTTGAGGTACACGTTGACCGGCTCGTCTGTCTCCGAGCGGATCACGAGCTCCTTGAGGTTCAGGATGATGTCGGTGACGTCTTCGGTGACCTTCGGGATCGTCGTGAACTCGTGCAGCACACCCTCGATCCGCACCGACGAGACGGCGGCACCGGGGATCGACGAGAGCAAGGTTCGGCGAAGCGAGTTGCCGATCGTGTAGCCGAACCCGGGCTCGAGCGGCTCGATCGTGAACTTCGATCGCGTGGGAGAAACGACGTCCTCAGAGATCTGGGGCCTGGTGACGATGAACAAGCTGCCTACCTCCTCCGGCGGGGGATCATCCACTCCTACCCCGCCCTCATTGCTCCACCCGAAGGTGGTCGCTGCCCTCGGCGTGGGGCCGTCGGGCGCTCGTACCGACACTTAGACGCGCCGGCGCTTCTTGGGCCGGCAACCGTTGTGCGGCACCGGCGTGACGTCCTGGATGCCCGCGACCTCGAGGCCGGCGGCGGCCAGTGAACGGATCGCGGTCTCGCGCCCCGATCCCGGACCCTTCACGAACACATCGACCTTCTGCAGGCCGTGTTCCTGCGCGCGGCGTGCAGCGGCCTCGGCCGCCAGCTGCGCCGCGAACGGCGTGGACTTGCGAGAACCCTTGAACCCGACGTTGCCTGCGCTGGCCCACGAGAGCGTGTTGCCCTGCAGGTCGGTGATCGTGACGATCGTGTTGTTGAACGTCGACTGGATGTGCGCCTGACCGTGGACGACGTTCTTCTTTTCTTTCTTGCGGGCCTTCTTCGCCTTAGGCTTCGCCATTCGAACTCCTCGTCGGGAGCACCGCGCACTCGCGCGGAAACTCGAGCTACTTCTTGCGCGGGGTCTTCTTCTTGCCCGCGATCGCCTTCTTGGGACCCTTGCGCGTGCGCGCGTTCGTGTGGGTGCGCTGCCCGTTCACCGGGAGCGAACGGCGGTGGCGGATGCCCTGGTAACACCCGATCTCGATCTTGCGCTTGATGTCCGAAGCGACGTCGCGGCGCAGGTCTCCCTCGACCTTGAACGTGCGGTCGATGAAGTCGCGGATCCGGACGACCTCTTCTTCGGACAGGTCGCGGACCTTGGTCGACGCGTCGATACCCGTGCCGTCCACGATCTGGAACGCCCGCGTGGGGCCGATGCCGTAGATGTAGCGAAGACCGATCTCCACGCGCTTGTCGCGCGGGAGGTCGACGCCTGCGATCCGTGCCACAGCCTGCCTCCTAGCCCTGCCGCTGCTTGTGTCGGGGGTTCGAGCAGATCACCTGGACACGGCCACGCCGCCGGATCACCCGGCACTTGTCGCACAGCCTCTTGACGCTCGGCCGAACCTTCATCGCGCTACCCCGTCCCTGCTCACTTGTACCGGTAGATGATGCGGCCGCGCGTCAGGTCGTACGGCGACAGCTCCACCAGCACCCGGTCCCCCGGGAGGATCCGGATGTAGTGCATCCGCATCTTCCCCGAGATGTGTGCCAATACGTTGTGCCCGTTCTCGAGCTCGACCCGGAACATGGCGTTGGGCAGCGGCTCGGTGACCTTGCCCTCGACCTCGATCGCGTCCTTCTTCGGCAATCTGCTCCGGATGATCCTCGTGTCCAGGCGTGGCGACCCGCCGGTGGGGCGAGCCGAAAGCGCCCCCGGACGGGAGCGCCCGGGAAGTATACGTGCAGGTCGCAGGCAGCGTCACGCACGGACCGGGGCGGCACGCGAGGCCGCTCCCGGGCTCTATCGTCCCAGCTAGCAAGGGGTGCTTAGCCGCGCAACATCCCCCGATGCCTTGATCCGGATCAGCTGGCGCCCGGTGTTGTCCGCTGCGGACATCTCCAGCAGCCTCGCGGCCGGGTCGACGGTCGTAACGACGCAGTACTCCCCCGGGCCGACACCGGTCACCTCGAGCGATTGACCGGGGAGCGAGTACTGGTAGACGTCGGCCCACCCGGCGGACAACCCTTGGACGGCGTCCGCGGAGCACGCTCCGTAGTAGCCGCCGGGAGGCGCTCCGGGTGTCGCGGGAAGCTTGCGGACCGAGTCCACGAGGCAGAAGCCGACCTTACCGTTGTGCGAGACGAGGGAGCCGTCATCGACCGATCGCAGTTCGTAGCGGGCGAAGTCGACGAAGTGCCAGTGGTCGTGGGTCGCGTGGAATCGGAAGCAACCGACAGGGAACGTCTCCCGGATCCGGTCGATCTTCCGGGTGTAGACGCCATCGGCATCGATGTCTGTGTACACGCGCTGGATCGCCGTCCGGTCGTTGGAGCGATCGCCATCGCCGTCGCAATCGCGCAGTCGGGGAAGCAGCTCCAAGGCGCCGGGGCCGGCGTTCGCGATCCAGGTCGAGAACCGCAGCTGAACGGTGCCGTTGCTGAACTCCTTGAGACGGAACTCGGTGGACGGCAGCGGCTGCAGGTCGGGGAGCAGCGCGTCCGGGGTGCCCAAAGCGGCGGGAGATGCGGCGGCGATCGCCACCAACACCATGGCAGTCACCGCTATGACAGCCGCACGACGCGCGTTCAACGCGGCGCCAACCTACACCCCGGGGGTCGCGACCGCGAGACAACAACGGGCGGGTCCGGACGGACTAGTCCCCTGACGGGATCGTCAGCAGGTTCGCGACAACGGGGTGACGCTCATGCCGACAAGCCGGACGGCCTTGGTCGAACGGTTGTCGTCGTCGGAGGTTTCCTCGAGATGGTTGTTCGGATCGATGTTGATCCGGACGCAGTACTTCCCGTCGGCAACTCCGTCGATGTCGAAGTTCTGTCCCTCGAGCTGTGCGCTGTAGAGGTCTTCCCAGCCGACCGATATCCCCTGGTGCACGGTGGGCTGGCAGCTGTCGTAGTACCGGCTCGAGGGCGATCCCGGCAGCTCGGGGTGGGTGCGCAAAGAGTCCAGCATGCAGAACCCCACCTTGGTGCGCGTCGCGACGGCCTTGCCGTCGGACAGTCTCGTGAGCCGGTAGTTGGCGAAATCCTCGAAGTGCCAGTGGTTGTGGGCGGCATGGAAGAAGAAGCACCCCGCCAGACGCTTTTCCCACTGGACGTCGATGCCGCGATCGAAGACGCCGTCGGCGTCGACATCGAGGAACGTCCACTGCATCGCCGATCGGTCGTTCTTGCGATCCCCGTCGCCGTCGCAGTCGTTCTTGCGGGGCACCATCTCGAGCGGACCGGTACCGATGTTCGGGGTCGAAGTGGAGAAGCGCAGGTACCTGGTTCCGTTGCTGTTGACCACGTCCAGGCTGAAAGCGGGCTGGGCGGCGATGTTTGGCAACAGCTCCGTCAGATCCCCGCCCGCCGCGGGCGAGACGGATTCAAGGCTCAGCGCGAGCGTGCCGGCCAGCAGGGCGGCCAGCCAGGATCGTCGGGGGGATCGGAGGCGCACGGTACCCATGGTATCGGTTCTCCGAGGGCGAAAGCTTGACCGGCTCCGGCTCACGGACGAGCTGTCAGGACCTCGTGCCCGGTTTCGGTCACGGCGATCGTGTGCTCGAAGTGGGCTGACAACGAACCGTCGGCGGTGACCACGGTCCAGTCGTCGGCCAGCACCTTGGTCTCCCATCCGCCGAGGTTCACCATGGGCTCGACCGCGATCACCAAGCCTGGCTTGAGTTCGATGCCCCGGCCGCCAGGGCCGTAGTTGGGGATCTGGGGATCCTCGTGGAGCTTGCGACCGACCCCGTGGCCGACGTATTCGCGGACGACCGAGAATCCGGCGCCCTCGGCGACCTGCTGCACCGCATGTCCGATGTCCGAGAGCCTGCCCCCCGGCTTGATCTGCGAGATCCCCGCGTCCAGCGATTCCTCACACGAGCGGACCAGCTTCTCCACCTCCGCCGACAAAGGCTCGCCGACGAACACCGTGACCGCAGAGTCGCCGTGGAAACCCTCCCAGATCGCCCCGAAGTCCAGCGAGATCAGGTCGCCGTTGTGCAACACGCGCTTCGGGTCGGGGATCCCGTGAACGATCTCCTGATTGATCGATGTACAGATCGATGCGGGGAACCCCCGGTACCCCTTGAAGGACGGCGTCGCACCCTGATCGCGGATGAAGGTCTCTGCCACGCGATCGAGGTCTGCCGTGGAAGCGCCTGGCACGACGGCCTCCATCACGAGCGCGACGGTCTCGCCGGTGATCCGACCGGCGACCCGCATCTTGTCCAGCTCTTCGGCGTTCTTGTATTCGATCATCTGCCCTCGTCTGCGCCGGAAGATCACGACGCTCCGTTCAGGTCCACGATATCGGAGATCGCCTCGAGGGTCCGGTCGGTCACGACTTCCTCCGGTGCCTCCGCGTCGATCTCGCGGAGCAAGCCGCGCTCCCAGAAGAAGAACTCCAGGGGGCGCGTCTCGTCGAAGTAGATCTGCAGGCGGCGACGGACCGTGACCTCGTCGTCGTCCTTGCGACGGACCAACCCGTGTCCGCACACGTCGCACAGGTTGTCGTTCTTGGGCTTCTTGAACGCCTCGTTGTAGGTCCGCTTGCAGTTCGGACAGGTCCATCGGTTGGAGATCCGCTTCACGGCCATCTCATCCCCGATCTTGAAGTTGAGCACCGCCGACAGCGGTTCGTCGACCGCGGCGAGCGCGTTCTCGAGGGCCTGGGCCTGCGGCACCGTGCGCGGGAAACCGTCAAGGATGAATCCCTCCTTGGCGTCGGGCTCCCGGAGCCGGTCCATCACCATCTGGACGACGACGTCATCGGAGACGTACTCCCCGCGGTCCATGTACGCGCGAGCGCGCCGACCGAGCGCGGTGCCCTCCTCAACGTGCTCGCGAAGCAGATCGCCGGTGGAGATCGTGACGATGCCGAGCTTGTCCACGAGCCGAGCGGCCTGGGTTCCCTTCCCCGCACCCGGCGGTCCGAGGAGCACGAGTCGCATGGTTACTTCAGGAAGCCCTCGTAGTTGTGCATCTGGAGCTGAGACTCCAGCTGCTTCATCGTCTCGAGCGCGACGCCCACGGTGATCAGCAACGAGGCACCGCCGAACGGGAACTGCTGGAAGCCCCACACGGCGAGAACGATCGTCGGAACCAACGCGATGGCGGCCAGGAACAGCGCTCCGGGAAGCGTGATCCGCACGAGGATGTCGTTCAGGTACTTCGCGGTCGGCGGTCCGGGACGGATCCCCGGAACGAACCCGCCGAACTTGCGCAGGTTGTCGGCCGTGTCGACCGGGTTGAACGCGATCGCGGTGTAGAAGTAGGCGAAGAACACGACCATCAGACCGTAGATTGCCATGTACACGACGCTCCGCTGGTTGTTGAGATAGTCGTTCACCAACGTCTGGAACCACGCCGCATCGATCGCGCTCGCGAGCAGCGTGGGGAAATACAGCACCGACGAGGCGAAGATGATCGGGATCACGCCCGCCTGGTTGACCTTGAGGGGGATGTACGTGCTGCCGCCGGACGCCATCCGCCTACCGACGACCCGTTTCGCGTACTGCACCGGGATCCGGCGTTGCCCCTGTTCGATGTAGACGACGGCGACGATCATCGCGAGACCGAGCGCGATCACGGTGATGAACTGCGCCGTGCTCCCCTGTGCAAGGATCGACGCGCCCTCCTGCGGCAGGGTCGAGATCACGGACGCGAAGATCAGGATCGACATGCCGTTGCCGATCCCCCGCTGGGTGATCAACTCGCCCATCCACATGATCAGGGCCGTGCCCGCTGTCAGCGTGAGCACGATCAGGGCGATCCGGGGCGCAGTCAGTTGCGCGGTGAACAGGTCGATCTGACCGCTCTGGGGATCGTTGCGGTTGAACAGGAACACCAGGCTGGTGGACTGCA
Source organism: Actinomycetota bacterium (assembly GCA_040902745.1). Classification (GTDB taxonomy): domain Bacteria; phylum Actinomycetota; class UBA4738; order UBA4738; family HRBIN12; genus JBBDWR01. Next base: position 138,996 of record JBBDWR010000008.1, read on the forward strand.
ACAGGGCGAGGACGATCGTCACGTAGCGTGTGGTCTGATTGATCTTCTTGGTCCCGGATTCGCCTTCCTTCTGCCACTGCTCCAGCTTGGGGATCACGACGGTGAGCAGCTGCATGATGATCGACGCGGTGATGTACGGCATGATCCCGAGCGCGAACACGGCCATACGGGTGAGAGCACCGCCGGAGAACAGGTTGATGTAGTCGAGGAACCCGCTGCCGCCCTGTGAACTCTGTTCGATCTGGCGTTGGACCGCGTCGAGATCGACGAGCGGAACGGGGACGTGCGAACCGAACCGATACACCGCGATGATCGCGAGCGTAAAGAGGATCTTCTTACGAAGATCGGGGATCTTGAACGCGTTGACGAAGGCGGCAAGCATGTGGGCCCGTATCGTACCCCTTCGCCGGGCGGACTAGCCGACCAGCTCGGCGGTGCCTCCGGCCTGTTCGATCTTGGTCTTGGCGGTCTGCGAGAACGCATGCGCCTTGACCGTGAGGACGGTGGAAAGGTCCCCGCGACCGAGCACCTTGACCTTGCGACCCTTGCGAACCATGCCGTGCTCGAGCAGCGTCGCCGGCGTTACCTCACCCGAGGTGAACACCTTGCCGATCGCCTCGACGTTGACCACGGAGTACTCGACCCGGTTGGGATTGGTGAACCCGGGGAGCTTGGGCACCCTGCGTGCCAGCGGCATCTGGCCGCCTTCGAACCCGAGCTTGGGCTGATGGCGAGCGCCCCAACCCTTGGTGCCACGACCCGCCGTCTTTCCCTTGCCGGCCGCGCGACCACGGCCGGCGCGCGTGCGCTTCTTCGTTGACCCCTCGGCGGGCTTGAGGTGATGCAGCTTCATCCGTCGACCTCCTGGACCTCGACGAGATGGGAGACCTTCGCGATCATCCCGCGGATCTCCGGACGGTCCTCTTTGAGCACGGTGTCGTTGATCCGGTGCAGCCCGAGACGGCGGACCGTGTCCTTCTGGTCGCGCGGACGATCGATCACGCTGCGCACCTGCTTAACGCTGAGTTTTGCCACCGTATGCCTCCGTCAGATCCTCGGCCCGTTTCGCCTGCATCTTCTTCTGGGCGTCGGCGACCGCCTCGATCATCGGCTTGGGCGCGATCTCATGCACGTCGCGATCGCGCAGCGCCGCCACATCCGCGGGCAGACGCAGCCCCTTGAGGCCGGCAACCGCCGCCTTGATGATGTTGATCTGGTTGGACGAGCCCAGCGACTTGGACAGGATGTCCTTGATACCGGCGCACTCCACGAGCGCGCGCACCGGACCGCCGGCGATCACGCCGGTTCCCGGAGCGGCGGGCTTGAGCAGCACCACACCGGCGCCGTCCTCTCCGATGATCTTGTGCGGGATCGTGGTGCCCATCATCGGCACCTCGAACATCGTCCGGCGGGCCTGCTCGACGCCCTTCGCGATCGCGGCGGGTACCTCCTTGGCCTTGCCGTAGCCCACGCCCACACGACCGGCGCCGTCACCGACGACGACGAGCGCGGCGAAGGAGAACCGGCGGCCACCCTTGACGACCTTGGCCACGCGGTTGATCGAGATCACGCGCTCCTCGTAGGGACTCTTGTTGTCCTGTGCGTCGTAGCGTCGCATCAGATCTGCAGTCCTTCCTCACGGGCACCGTCGGCGACGGCGGCCACGCGGCCGTGATAGAGCCGGCCGCCGCGGTCGAACACCGCCTGCTCGATGCCCTGTTGCTTGGCGCGCTGGGCGATCATCGTGCCCACCGCCTTTGCCACGTCGGTCTTACCGGCCACGCCGGAGACCTCGCGGTCCGATGCCTGCGCCAAGGTGTTGCCGCCGACGTCGTCGATCAACTGTGCGTAGATGTGCCGGTTGGACCGGAACACCGCCAGGCGCGGACGCGTGGCCGTACCCGAGACCTTCTTGCGCACCCGGATGTGCCGTCGCTGCACCGCTGAGACGCGTCGTCGCGACTTGGCCATCACGCAGCTCCCGCCTTGGCCGCCTTGCCTGCCTTCTTGCGGACGTATTCACCCTCGTAGCGGATCCCCTTGCCCTTGTACGGCTCGGGCTTGCGAACCTTGCGGATCCTCGCGGCGATCTCTCCGACGGCTTGCTTATCGTTGCCGCGAACGACGATCTGCGTCGGCGTCGGGCACTCGAACTGGATCTGCTCGGGGCAGCGGACGCTCACCGGGTGGGAGTAGCCCGCGGCGATCTCCAGATCTTTGCCCTTGAGCTGTGCGCGGTAGCCGACCCCGATGATCTCGAGCTTGCGCTCGAAACCACTGGTGACGCCCTCGACCATGTTCGCGAGCAGGGTTCTCGTCAGGCCGTGCAAACCGCGGAAGAACCCCTCGTCGTTGGGACGCTCGACCCGAACCTGGGCGCCGTCGACCTCCACCTTCATCTGCGGATGGAAGCGCTGCGTCAGCTCGCCGCGCGGACCCTTGACGGTGACCAGGCCGTCGGACGCGACGGACACCTGGACCCCATCCGGGATCTCCACGGGCTGCTTGCCGATCCGACTCATCGCCTCACCACACCTCCGCGAGAACCTCGCCGCCGATGTGCTTGCGCGAGGCCTGGCGGTCGGTCATCACGCCCTGCGACGTGGAGAGGATCGCGACACCGAGACCGCCGAGCACACGCGGCAGGTTGTCGTGCTTCGCGTACACCCGCCGTCCGGGCTTGGACACGCGACGAAGACCGGAGATCGTGCGCGTACGGTCCTTGCCGTACTTGAGTCCGACCCGCAACACCTGGCGAACGCCTTCTCCTTCGCGCTTGAACCCGGTGATGTAGCCCTCTTCTTGCAAGATGTTGCAGATCGCCTCGTTCTGCTTCGAGGCAGGCAGGAAGAGCTCCTCCTTGAAGGCGATGTTGGCGTTGCGGATCCGCGTGAGCATGTCGCCGACCGGATCGGAGACGTTCGTGTTCAGCACGGGGATCGCGTCGGAGCGAACCGGATTCGTCGTCACCATGAGGCTTTCGTCACCCCCGGCAGTTCTCCGAGATGCGCGAGCTCGCGGAAGCAGATCCGGCAGAGCAAAAACTTACGGAAAACCGCGCGCGGACGCCCGCAGCGCTGGCAGCGCGAGTATTCACGCACCTGGAACTTCTGCCGTCGCTGTTGCTTGTTCTTCAGTGCCGTCTTTGCCATCTCAGCTCACCTCGGACGCCGCAGCCACCGGGTCGGCCCCCGCGAGGGGCATCCCCAGAGCGAGCAGCAGCGCTCGTCCTTCGTCGTCGGTCTCGGCCGTCGTCACGACCGTGATGTCCATGCCACGCACCGCCGCCACCTTGTCGTACTCGACCTCCGGGAAGATCAACTGCTCGGTGACGCCGATCGTGTAGTTGCCGTGTCCGTCGAACGCCTTCGGGTTGAGCCCCCGGAAGTCGCGGATCCTCGGGAGGGCGATCGACACCAGTCGGTCGATGAACTCCCACATCCGGTCGCCCCGAAGCGTGACCTTGGCGCCGATCGCCTGGCCCTGACGGAGCTTGAAACCGGCGATCGACTTCTTCGCCTTGGTGACCACCGGCTTCTGCCCGGTGATCGTCGTCAGGTCCTCGACGGCGGCCTCCAGCATACGACCGTCCTTGATGGAGTCGCCCACGCCCATGTTCACGATGATCTTGGACAGCCGGGGTACCTGCATCACGTTCGTATAGCCCTGCTCGGCCATCAACTTGGGGACAAGCTCGGCCCGGTAGCGGTGCTTGAGTCGCGCCTCGTAGTTGCTCACAGTTCCGCTCCACATTTGCGGCAGATCCGGACCTTGGTGTCGCCCTCGATCTTGTGACCGATCCGCGTGGGCTTGCCGCACGAGCCGCACACGACCTGCACGTTGCTGACGTCGATCGGCATCTCCTTGTCGAGGATGCCGCCCTGCTGGTTCTGACGGGTCGGACGCGTGTGGCGCTTGGCCACGGCCGCGCCTTCGACCTGCACGCGACCGCGCTCGGGGTACACGTTGACGACGCGCCCGACGTGGCCGCGGTCCTTGCCCGACATCACCATGACGGTGTCGTGCTTGCGGATCTCGGTGCGGGTCCGGGTCCTCCTCGGCATCAGAGCACCTCCGGGGCCAGCGAGATGATCTTCATGAAGCGCTTCTCGCGGAGCTCGCGCGCGACGGGTCCGAAGATGCGCGTGCCGCGCGGGTTGCGCTGGTCGTTGATCAGCACGACCGCGTTATCGTCGAAGCGGATGTAGCTACCGTCGGGCCGGCGCCGCTCCTTCGCGGTGCGTACGACCACGGCCTTGACGACCTCGCCCTTCTTGATCGAGCCGCCGGGCAGGGCGTCCTTGACCGAACCGACGATCACGTCGCCCACCCCCGCGTAGCGCCGAGCGGAGCCGCCGAGCACGCGGATGCACAGGACCTCCCGGGCCCCGGAGTTGTCTGCAACCTTGCACCTGGTCTCCTGCTGGATCACTTCGCCCTCTCGACGATCTCGAGGAGCCGCCACCGCTTGGTCTTGGACAGCGGTTTGGTCTCCATCACGCGCACCGTGTCGCCCACGTGCGCGTCGTTGTTCTCGTCGTGTACCTGCAGCTTGCTGCTGCGGCGCACGGTCTTCTTGTAGACCCGGTGCAGCGACTGCTTGTCGATCCGAACCAGGATCGTCTTGTCCATCGCGTCGGACACGACGGTGCCGCTGCGGATCTTGCGCCGACTGCGCTCGGTGGTCGTCTCGCTCGCCTGACTCACTGGTCAACTCCCGTCGTGTCGGCCGCCGCCGGCGTGCGGCCCTGGCCCCTGCCGTGGCGCTCGCTCAGAACCGTGAGGATGCGAGCTACGTCGTGGCGGACCTCGCGGATGCGCGCCGGGTTGTCGAGCTGACCCGTCGCGAGCTGGAACCGGAGGTTGAACAGCTCCTCCTTGGCGTTGTCCAGCTGCTCGACGAGCTGGTCCTCGCCCAGCTCACGGAGCTCGATCGCCTTCATTCCGAACCCCCGCGGCTGATGAACCTCGTCTTGATCGGCAGCTTGTGCGCGGCACGCAGCATCGCCGAACGCGCGAGGTTCTCCGGAACGCCCGCGAGCTCGAACATCACGCGGCCGGGCTTGACGACCGCGACCCAGCCCTCCGGGTTGCCCTTGCCCGACCCCATCCGGGTCTCCGCCGGCTTCTTCGTGAACGGCTTGTCGGGGAAGATGTTGATCCACACCTTGCCGCCTCGACGGATGTGCCGCGTGATGGCGACACGCGCCGACTCGATCTGCCGATTGGTGATCCACGCCGCCTCGAGGGCCACGAGCCCGTAGTCACCGAAGGTGATCTCCGTCCCGCCCTTGGCGCGGCCACGGCGGCGGCCGCGGTGCTGCTTGCGATGCTTGACCTTCTTCGGAGCGAGCATCAGGCGTCGCCGCCCTTCTGCAGCTCGGTGCGCGCGGCCTCTTGGGAAGGGTCGGGAACCGTCTCGGTCTTCTCCTCCACCTCGACGGCGACTTCGCCCGTCTTGGGATCGACGACCGCTTCGACGGCGGTGGTCTTCTCGGTGAGTCCCGTGGGAGCGCCGGTGATGGGATCGAGTGCGACCTCTTCGACCTTCTCCACGACTTGTTCGACCACCGTGTCGTCGGTCTTCTTCTCGACGACCGCCTCCGCGGTGGCCTCGGCTGCCTTGGGGACGACCGCGGCGCGACTCGGGGTCGCCTTGACCTGCGCGAGCGCTCGTGCGCGGGCTCGCTCGGTCTTCTGCTCGGATCGCGGGATCTCGTCGCCGTGGTAGACCCAGACCTTGACCCCGACGCTGCCGGAGGTGGTCTTGGCCTTGGCGGTGCCGTAGTCGATCTTCGCGCGCAGCGTGTGCAGGGGGACCCGTCCCTCCCGGTACCACTCACTGCGCGACATCTCGGTACCACCCAGACGGCCGCCGCTCTGGACCCGCACGCCGAGAGCTCCGGCGCGCATCGCGGTCTGCACGCCCCGGCGCATCGCGCGGCGGAATGCCACGCGGCCGACGAGCTGCTCGGCGATGCCCTGCGCGAGCAAGGCGGCGTCGGTCTCCGGACGAGACTCGCTCGCGGCGGAGTTCATGTCCTCGACCTTCACGTCCACGCGCTTCTTCGTGTAGCGCTCGATGTCCTTGCGGATCCGGTCCACCTCGGCGCCCTTACGGCCGATCACGATGCCCGGGCGCGCCGTGCGGATGAACACCCAGATCTGATCGCCCTTACGTTCGATGTCGATCGAGGAGATGCCGGCTCGCGACAGGCGGGAGCGGATGTGCTGGCGGATCCAGATGTCCTCGTGCAGCGACGTCGCGTAGTCCTTGTTGGCGTACCAGTTGGACTTCCAGGGGTAGATGACCCCCAGGCGGAATCCGTACGGGTTGACCTTGTTCCCCATCTAGACCTCGTCTCCTACCGACTTGACGACGATCGTCACGTGCGACGTTCGCTTGCGGATCCGCGTGGCGCGCCCGTAGGCGCGGGGGCGATACCGGCGCAGCGTGGGACCTTGGTCGACCCACGCGCGCTCGATCACCAGGTTGTCACCGAGCACGCCGGGCTGCTGCTCGGCGTTTGCGACCGCGGAGTTGAGAAGCTTGTTCAGATCCTCGGAAGCGCCCAGCGCGGAGAACCGCAGGATCCGTCGAGCTTCCTGGACGTGGACCCCACGGATCATGTCGACGACCCGCCGAAGTTTCTTCGGCGAGGTCCGCACGTAGTTCATCGACGCTTTGGCTTCCATCTCGTGCCTACCTCACACCCGTGCTCTTCTCGCTCCGCGCATGCGAGCGGAACGTGCGTGTCGGGGCGAACTCCCCGAGCTTGTGGCCCACCATCGCCTCGGAGATGTAGACCGGAACGTGCTTGCGGCCGTCGTGCACGGCGATCGTGTGCCCGACCATGTCGGGGACGATCGTGCTGCGACGCGACCAGGTCTTGATGACCTTCTTGTCGTTGCGCTTGTTCAGATCGACGACCTTGATCATCAGGTGGTCGTCGACGAACGGGCCCTTCTTCACCGACCGCGGCATCAGCCACGCCCCTTCCCGCGACGTCGGACGATGTACTTGTTCGACTGCTTCTTCTTCTTGCGGGTGCGCCCTTCGGGCTGTCCCCACGGCGAGACCGGGTGCCGGCCGCCCGAGGACTTGCCCTCGCCGCCGCCGAGCGGGTGATCGACCGGGTTCATCGCCACGCCGCGCACCGTCGGGCGCTTGCGCTTCCATCGAGCGCGTCCCGCCTTGCCGAGCTGGATCAGCTCGTGCTCGGCGTTGCCGACGACGCCGACCGTGCCCTTGCAGGCGGCCTCGACCCGGCGCGTCTCTCCGGATGGAAGGCGGATCGTGGCGTACTTGCCCTCTTTGGCCATCAGCTGCACCGAGGTGCCGGCCGATCGCGCCATCTTCGCGCCGCCGCCCGGCTTCATCTCGATCGCGTGGATCACCGTGCCGACCGGGATGTTGCGCAGCGGAAGCGCGTTGCCCGGTCGGATCTCTGCGCTGTCGCCGGACTCCACGGCATCGCCCTGCTTGAGTCCCTGGGGAGCCAGGATGTAGCGCTTCTCCCCGTCGGCGTAGTGCAGCAACGCGATCCGGGCGGAGCGGTTCGGGTCGTACTCGATGTGCGCCACCTTCGACGGCACGCCGTCCTTGTTCCGCCGGAAGTCGATCTGCCGGTACGTGCGCTTGGCGCCGCCGCCGTGGTGGCGTGTGGTGATGCGACCCTTGTTGTTGCGCCCGGCCTTGTTGCGCCCCTTCGAGGTCAGCGACTTCTCGGGCGTAGCCCGGGTCACCTCGTCGAACGTGCTGACGCTACCCCCGCGGCGGCCCGGTGTCGTCGGCTTGTGTTTGCGAACAGCCATGTCGTCCCTATCCGGTCTCGAAGATCTCGATCGCGTCGCCCTCGGCGAGGGTGACGATCGCGCGCTTCTCGTCGGGGCGCTTGCCCTCGGTGTAGCGGTAGCGCTTGACCTTGCCCCTGCGGCGCAGCGTGTTGACCGACACCACCCGGACGTTCCAGATTCGCTGGATCGCCTCCTTGATCTCGGTCTTGTTCGCGCGCTTATCGACGAGGAACGTGTACGTGTTCTGCTCGATGCCCGCGTAGGACTTCTCCGACACGATCGGCCGGATCACGACGTCGCGATCGGTCTTCATGCGGCGTCACCTCCTGCAGCCTGGGCCGCCGAGGCCGCCGCGCGCGTCGTCTTCGCGAGTCCGCTCGCGACCTTGTCCAGGGCGTCCTTGGCGAAGACCACCCGGTCGGCGTTGACGATCTCCCACACACCCAGCCCGCCCGCGAACGCAACCCGCACGCTCGTGAGGTTGCGGAAGCTCTTCTCCGTGGCCTCATGCGGCTCGGAGAGCACCACGAGCACCTTGCCCTCGAGCTCGAGGGCGTCGAGGAACTCGATCGCGCGCTTGGTCTTGGGCTCGTCGAAGCTCAGGCCGTCGACGATCACGAGTTTGCCGCTGGCGTTGGCATCCGACAGCGCGGATCGGAGCGCGCCCTTGCGCATCTTCTTGTTCACCCGCATGTCGTGGGTGCGCGGCTGGGGGCCGTGCGCCACGCCGCCGCCCACCCAGATCGGGGAGCGGATCGACCCGTGTCGCGCGCGACCGGTGCCCTTCTGGCGCCACGGCTTCTTGCCGCCGCCGCGGACCTGCGCGCGGGTCTTGGTGGAGTGCGTGCCGCGGCGCTGCGACGCCATCGCGGCGACGACCACCTGGTGCATCAACGGCACGCTGATGTCGGCCTCGAACACGTCGGCGGCAAGCTCGGCAGAGCCGGACTTCTTGCCGGAGGAGTCGAACACGTCGACCTTGGCCACCGTCACACCGCCTTCCGCTGCGCCGGGGCCTTGACGGCCGAGCGGATCAGGACGAGCCCGCCGTCGGCGCCGGGAACGGCGCCCTTGATCAGCAGCAGGTTGCGCTCGGCGTCGACCTGCACGATCTCGAGGTTGAGCACGGTCACTCGGTCGTGGCCCATATGGCCGGCCATCCGCATCCCTTTGAACACGCGCGACGGCGTGGCACAGGCGCCGATCGCTCCGGGCGCCCGGTGGACCTTGTGGGTTCCGTGGCTGGCCTTGAGACCGGCGAACCCGTGGCGCTTCATCGGACCGGCGAACCCCTTGCCTTTGCTGACTCCGACGACGTCGGCGCGCTCGCCCGGCTGGAATATGTCGACCGAGATCTGCTGCCCGAGCGTGTAGCTGGACGCGTCGTCGGTGCGGATCTCGACGAGGTGGCGGGCAGGATCGGTGCCCGCCTTGTCGAAGTGTCCCTGCATCGGCTTGGTCGTGCGCTTGGGCGCGGCGAACGCGACCTGCACGGCGTCGTAACCGTCGGTGTCGACCGTCTTGATCTGCGTGACGAAGCACGGCCCCGCCTTGATCACGGTGACCGGGATCGCGCGCGTGTCCTCGAAGATCTGGGTCATCCCCAGCTTCTCCCCGAGGACGCCCTTGACCTCAACCACCGAGCTTCACCTCGATGTCGACCCCGGCCGAGAGGTTGAGGCGCTGAAGCTCCTGCACCGTCTTGGACGTGGCGTCGACGATGTCGATCAGCCGCTTGTGGGTGAGCATCTGGAAGTGCTCGCGCGAGTCCTTGTGCTTGTGCGGCCCGCGGATCACCGTGTACACCGAGCGTTCGGTGGGCAGGGGAACCGGCCCGACGACCTTCGCGCCGGTGCGCGTCACATGCTCGACGATGTCGCGCGCGGCGACGTCGAGCATGCGGTGGTCGTAGGCCCGCAGTTTGATGCGGATCTTCGGTCCCGCCACCTGTCTCGTTCCTTCCTCTCCGTGCTCGGTGTTCTGATGAACTACTTCAGGATCTTCGTGACGCGTCCGGCACCCACGGTGCGTCCACCTTCGCGGA
>JBBDWR010000009.1:0-30051 GCA_040902745.1 Actinomycetota bacterium
ACCAAGCGGGAGAGCGGGGGACGGCAATATGGCCGACATGGACTGCTCGGCTGTCAGTTGGGTGTCAGATTCCGTTTGGCTGGCGACGCTCGTACGACGTAGATGTCCATGGACGCAGGTGGGAGGGCGGTGTGACTCCACAGATGTCAGGTGGACGCCTGCGGACCACAGATCCGGGAACGCCTGATCCATCGGTAGCTGGTTCGAATCATGCAGGCCGCGCGGATCCCACCTAGGGCGTGGTGGCGAGCGTTTCGTCCAGGACCCGAAGGAGTGCAGCCACGTCGATGGGCTTGGTCAAGTAGTGACGCGCGCCAGCCTCCAGCATGCGGGTGATCTGACCCTGCGTGGCGTCCGCGCTGACCATGACGACCGGTGTGTCTGCCGTGTCGGGCTGTGCCCGGAGACGGGTAAGGACCTCATCGCCATTGCAGCCGGGCAGATGCAGGTCAAGGAACACGAGATCCGGTCGGTGTCGTCGCACCAGCCCGAGGACCTCGTCTCCGTCGGTCGTCGTGAGGAGATCGATGTCGGGGCGTCCGCTTAGGATGCGCTCCATCAGGCGCAGATTGGATGGATTGTCCTCGACGTACAGCACCGTGTGGCTCCCGGGAGCGTCCGATGCGGGCGCGGCCCGCGCATGCTCGATCGTGCGATCGACGGAGGGCGCATCAGCCGCCTCCAGTTCGATGAAGAAGATGCTGCCTTCGCCCACGATGCTCTCCACCGTGAGGGTCCCGCCCATCAGTTCGACCAGTCGCTTCGACAGGGCCAGGCCGATGCCGGTTCCCTGGACATCGGTCTGCTCAGCGCCCAGGCGATCGAACGGCGTGAAGAGCCGATCGAGGTCCTCAGGAGCGATGCCTTGACCCGTGTCGGCGACCCCGATCCGCACGGAACCCCGCTCCGTCCGCTCGCATGAGAACGTGATCGTGCCACTCGGGCGGTTGTAGTTCACGGCGTTGACCGCGAGGTTCAACAACGCCTGCGTCAGGCGTTGGCGGTCGGCTCGAACGTGGAAGGGACATGCATCCGGCACCGGCGAGGAGAGCTCGATCTTTCTCGCCGCGGCGAGCGTCCCGACGAGGCTGCGGGTTTCGGCGAGGATGTCGGCGGTCGCCACCGGCTCGAGGGACAGGGCCAGGGTTCCCGATTCCACGCGAGACAGATCCAGCACCTCGTTGATGAGACTCAGCAGATGACGTCCCCCGCGGAGGATCTGTTCCACGCTCTCTCGCTGATCGGCCGTCTCGACGTCGAGCTCGAGCAGCTGCGCGAACCCCAGGATCGCGTTCAACGGGGTGCGCAACTCGTGGCTCATGCGGGAGAGGAACTCGTTCTTGGCCGCATCGGCCGCTCGCAGGCGGGCGTTCGCATCCTGCAGCTCCTTCGACCGTGCGAAGATCTCCGCTTCCATCTGCGAGGTCCGAAGCCGGAACTCGGCGGTGAGTTCCTCTTGCTCGGTCTCGAGGTGCTTGAGACGTACGAACTCCGTGACGTCCTCGACGCGATGGATGATGTAGACGAGTCTGCCGTCCGGTCCGACGACGGGAGAGTTGAGCGGGCTCCAGTACCTGACCTCGAATCCTCCGCCCTGCGACTCCGATCGCTGGATGTCGTACTTCTGCACGGCCATCGCGTCTTGGACCAGATCGCGTCGCACACGATCCAAAGAGGCGCGGACGTTCCCGACACCCGTCGCACCAGGCTCGTCCGGGTTGTCGGGGAAGACCTCGAAGAGCTCTCGTCCCAGGATCCGTTCGCGTTCGGTCATGGTGGCTTCGAGGTAGTTGTCACTCACGGCGACGATCGTCAGCTCCGGGTCCAGCACCAGATAGGAGCCCGGCACCGACTCGAACAGGGACTCGAAGTCGGCCGGTGGGCTCGCGGCGCCACGACGAACCGTGTTCGGCAGGCCGCCGGTCGTGACACCGGGGTCAGGCTGAGGGGAACCGGAGGCACCCATGACTCCTCCATCGACACCGGCGCCGGGCTCCTTGACCCGTGTTCCGGACCTCACCACGAGGACGTGGGCCAAGCGGTCACGGACCGCAGCCCGCGACACAAGCGGGTGGTGCCGTGACCGTAGTACGTGCCACTGGCCGGTCCGATGGCAACCTTCGCAACCGCGACATGGTCACCCGCCGGGCTGACCGCCTCCAGACACACCCATGCTTGGCGGTACATGGTGCCCGCAACGACGAGCCGGCCCGCCCGAGCGATCACATCCTGGTCGTTCGTGGCGGAGGTCGATCCCCAGTCGAGCGAGGGCTCCTCGTTCGTCAGGGTCGCTCGCCGCACCTCCGTCGCGGTTCCCAGGAAGACACCGGATGAGACGTGCATCGCCATCTCGGCCTTGAGTGCCGTCGTGACCCGGAGCCGGATCGATGAGAGCTCTCCTGCCCGAGCCGCGCCGCGGAAGGCCCCCAACGACATCGTGACGAGGACCGCGATCACCAGCAAGCTCACCCCGAGCTCCAGGAGGGTGAACCCGTGCTCGTCGCCGAGATGCGCGGTGCGAGCCTTCGCCTCCATGTCCGACGGGTTCCGGCGGATCCGCCCAGTGCGTGCGATTCGGCAAGCGTTCATACCCCAGGCTTCGGCCCGATTCCTCAGGCGAGGTTCCGGCCAGCTTCAAGATTCCCTCAAGACACCCGAGGATCCGTGGACTGAAGGTCGGGCTCATTGCTGCCGAATGGAACCAAGGGACACCCGCAGCCTCGAGCGAGGAGGCGAAACGCCAGGTGAAGGCCAATCCAGAGGTGGCGGCCACCCTCGGCAGGTTCACGCCAGCGAGGGAGGGCGACGAAGCGCCGAAGATCATCGTGCTCGATGACCAGCCGAGCAACGTCCGGCTGCTCGAGCAGATCCTGGCTCGTGCCGGGTACCAGCACGTCGAGGGCATCACGGACCCTGCGGAGCTCCCCGACCGGATGGCCACCTTCGAGCCGGACCTGATCCTGCTGGACCTGCACATGCCCACGATGGACGGGTTCGCCGTCCTCGAAGCACTCGGGGTTAGCCTGTCAGCCGATACCTATCTCCCGATCCTGGTGCTCACCGCCGACATGAGCGCCGAGGCGAAACGCCGGGCCCTCTCCCTGGGCGCGAAGGATTTCCTCACCAAGCCGTTCGACGTCGAGGAGGTCCTCCTCCGGGTTGGCAACATGCTCGAGACTCGACGCCTGCATCGTCAGCTCAAGCGGGACAAGCTGAACCTCGAATCGATGGTACGAGCGCGGACCCTCGACCTGGAGGAGTCCTACCTCGAGACCTTCCAGCGCCTCGCCCTCGCGGCGGAGTACCGCGACGACAACACCGGTCAGCACATCAAACGGGTCGGCCGGATGGCGGCGGCGATCGGCCGGGAGCTCGGACTCGACGAGCCCACAGTCGCATTGCTCGAACTGGCCGCAGGACTGCACGACATCGGGAAGATCGGCGTACCGGACTCGATCCTGCTCAAGCCGGCTCGACTCACGGCCAAGGAGTTCGAGGTCGTGAAGCAGCATACGGCGATCGGCTCGCGGATCCTGTCCGGCAGCCGTTCGCCGCTGCTGCGTATGGCCGAAGACATCGCCGTGTACCACCACGAGCGCTGGGACGGCGAAGGATACGCCGGCATCGCCGGCCCACAGGTTCCTCTGGTCGCGCGGATCACCAGCGTCGCCGACACCTACGACGCCCTGACGAACAAGCGCCCGTACAAAGACCCCTGGCCGGTCGAGCGTGCTCTGGAGGAGATCGCGTCGGTCCGCGGCTCGCAGTTCGACCCCGACCCGGTCGACGCCTTCTTCCACGTCCGTGAACGGCTCGAACAGGTGCCGATGGGCGGCATCGCCTCATGAGCGGCACTCCCGCCGACGCAGCGATCGACACGGCGAGCGTGCGGGTGCTGGTCGTTGAGGACTCCCCGGAGTTCCGGGAGCTGATCACCGCGCAGCTCGAGAGTTCGGGGTTCCGGGTGCACGCGATCGGGGACGGCGCCGAGGCGATCGAGATCGAGCGGGCGGAGCGCTTCGACGTGATCGTGCTCGACCTGGGCCTTCCCGGGCTCGACGGGGTCGAAGTTTGCCGGCAGATCCGAACCTTCAGCGCCGCCTACATCGTGATGCTCACCGGGCGCGACGACGAGGTCGACAAGTTGATCGGGCTCTCCGTGGGGGCCGATGACTACATGACCAAGCCGTTCTCCGTGCGCGAGCTCACCGCACGGGTGAACGCGATGCTCCGCCGGCCGCGCGAACCCGAGGGGACGACTCAGCTGCGGCGGCTCCGCGACCTGGTCGTCGATCCCGCAGCCCGCGAGGTGCTGGTGGCCGATCACAGGATCGAGCTGACACGTACCGAGTTCGACCTGCTCGAGGCGCTGACCGCCAACCCGAAACTGGTCTTGAGCCGGCGGCAACTCCTCGAGCGCGTCTGGGGCCCTGATTGGTATGGGGACGACCACGTGGTCGACGTCCATGTCTCGAGCCTGCGCCGCAAGCTCGGCGACTCGGCGGACCATCCCAAGTACATCCGTACCGTTCGGGGCGTCGGCTACCGCCTCGTTGGGCGCGGCGACGAACGCGCAACCGAGACCGGGAACCGGTCGGACGCCGAGCGCTCAGCCCGACGATGATCCCAGCTCGCCCAGCACGTCGTCGAGCGCCCGCTCGGTCGGCACCACGACGGCCTCGATCTCGCCGAGCAGTTCCGCGAACCCGGACGCGGACGCGGCCGGGCCCCGGGCGAGTTCCTCGAGTCGTGCGCAGAGCCCGGCCAGGGCCCGCAGGCCGATCGCATCGCTGGGCGAGCGGAGGACGTGCGCGGCTCGCTCGATCGCCGGCGGGTCGTCCGCGATGACCGCATCGCGGATCGCCGTCACGCGACCGCGGAGCTCACCCGCATAGGTCTCGACGAAACGTCGAGCGGTCGACTCTCCGAGTTCTCTGCGCATGTCGGCGATGAGCGTGGGATCCAGGATCTGGGCATCCGAGCCTCCGCCGGTCGTGCTGGGAGCCGCGCGCTGGCGGTCCGGAACGTGTGCTAGCGGGATCCACGAACCGAGCTCGTACGCGAGCGTCTCGAGCAGGACCGGCTTGGACAAGAACCCATCCATGCCCGCCGCGGCTGCTAGGTCCCTGTCGCGCTCGGTGGCGCTCGCGGTCATCGCGATGATCGGAAGGCGAGCTCGCGACCCAGCGTCCGCACGCCGGATCTCCTTGGCCAGCTCGAGTCCGTCGTCCGCACCGATGTGCAGATCCATCAGGACCAGCGCGAACCCCGGCGCTTGCTCGAGCTGCTTCAGCGCCTCCTCACGGTTCGGGGCAACGGTGGCATCCAGCCCCAACTTCTCGAGCTGCCGTGAGGCGAGGAGCGCGTTCGCCTGGTTGTCCTCGACCACGAGGATGCGGATGGGGCTGACTTCCGACATAGCTCCTCGGCGCCAAATCGGCACCAGACGACGTCTTCCGCACCCACTCTACGCTGCGGAAATGAGACTTGACGCAACCTTGATGCACTCTGGATCGCGGCGTGATGTTCGGGACCGAAACCTAGAACATGAACACGAGCGAGAGCCCCCGAACCTCCACCAGCCCGAGCAGGAACCGTCGGATCCGGGCCACGATCACGGTGCTGGTCATCGTCGCCGGGTGCCTGGCAGCCGGCGCTGCGACGGTCGCCACCGCAGCGCCCGGCACGGGGTTCAGCCATGAGTCACTTCAAGTCGCGATCGTCAGTGAAGACGGATCGATCGCCGATCCGATGCGCCAGGCCATGGACGTCGGCGGCATGGCCCCGGGGATGCCCGCTCGGCGCTCGACGCTGGAGCTTCGAAACTCCGGAACGACTCCGGCGACCTTCGACCTTTCGATCACCGACCTCCGGCCCCAGGGTCGCCGGTCCCTCGAGGACGTGCTCGTCGTCACCGTGCTGGACGCGGAGGATGGCTCGCGCAGCTACCGAGGGCGGCTCTCGAAGCTGGCGGTCATCGGCTCGCGGGTCGTCGCCCCAGGGAGTTCGGTTTCCTACGATGTGACGATTGCGTGGCCGCAGCAGGCGGGCCTTGACGCCAACGAGTACCAGGGCGCCGGGATCTCGTTCTCGCTCGAGGCCACCGCCAAGGCCGTTACGCGCTGAGGCGGCTGACGAAACCTGAAAGCAGGCTCGGGGCACTCGCTCGACCGTCGGAGATTCCGATCGATGAGCCCAGCCGTGGTCGCCGTATGCAACCTGATCAGCTGAGGCGAGCCGAGTGCCCTGCCGTAATGACGAGGGGTACCGGGGAAAAACCCGCATCCGAAAGTCGCCCAGGGAGGGCCCACGTTTGACAGCCATTTGACAGCCAAGGGGATGGACGTCCATGGACGCTGGCGGACGTCCATGGAATCGCTCGACTCCGCTGCCTGCACTCCTGGACGCTGATGGACGTCCACGGACGACTGCTCCGGAACTTCTAATCCGTTGGTCGCAGGTTCGAATCCTGCCCGGCGCGCGAACGAAACTCCTGCTCACCCACTATCACCACGGCTCCGTCGTTGCAGAGAGCTCAGGGGAGCGCGATTCGACAGCCACGTTGACAGCCAAACTCTGAGTGGCCGTCACGCGAGCGGCAAAGCTTCGCCTTCAAACGAACGATTCCAAAGATCGATGGGTAGGGGTGGTCGCCGCGGCCCCGATGCGTCCCAGGCCGCGGGGCCGCTTTTCTGAGACTGGCACGCGGCACCGACGTCGACCAACGGGCATTGATGCCCCGCCTCCAGCGACCCTTACGGCCCTCTCACGCTCCTGGAGGGCACGGTCCCCCGAGCGAGGCGCCCCCTTCCCGCGCGAGTCGGCGGACTGCGGGGCGAAGGCTCCGAACCCGCTTGTGGTTCTAGGCCACCGCCCATTGAGGGAACAGGTGGAGCGGGCCCGACAATGTCTTGGCCACCAGGTCGCTGCCGCAAGTGAAGGGTGCGGTGTGCGCAGACCGTGGTGGTGTTACGGACAAGGTCGGCACGACGACGTTGGGCGTCGCCAATCGCACGCTTCGCGTGTCCCGTCGTATCGGGCATCAAACCAAGCGACCTACTTCAACCACCCGGTAGAGGTGCCAGGGGTCGGGGACTCCCTTACAGTTCGTGCGTCCGCGAGGGTCAGACCGGAGCCGGCCACCAAGTCCTTCACTCTCTGCGAAACGCGCACCTCGGATGCGCCTGCGGTCGCGGCGACCCGAGCTCCGATCAAACACTGTGATGCCCCCGATCTTGCCATCGATCAGCTCGCACTCGCCCGTGTGCACGCAGGCGCGAATCTCGATCCCGAGCTCGAGGAGCTCACGACCCGATGCCCCGCCCGTGCGGGTGGGGTTTCGTAGTATCGCTGGAGTAGGGCCTGAGATGAGAGGGGTGGTGCCATGCATTCCCGGGATCGGCCCGTGACGCGACTGTTGCTCGCGCATCAGACCGCGCAGCCAGATGAGCTTGTCGAAACTCTCGCTGCGGCTGTCGTCGGGATCGGCGGTCGCGACGTTGCGCTGTTTCTCATCGACTACGGGCACGTCTCCATGGCGCCACATCTCGCCGTCCCGAGGCCTGGGAGCAAGTCGGAGGTGGTTTCGCTCGATGGGTCGATGGCTGGCCGTGCCTTCACGTCCTCGACGGTGGTGGCCGCCGAGGACGAGGACGGGTGGCACGTTTGGGTGCCAGTCAGCGAGCAATCGAACCGACTCGGCGTGCTGGCTATGACCCTGCCGCGATGGGACGACCAGATCGAGTTCCTGGTCACCGAGTTGGGCTGGGCGGCCGCTCCGTTGTTGTTGGCCAGCGCCCAGTACACCGATCTGACGCACCTGTTGCGCCGCGGCCGCGACATGGACTTGGCAGCCGAGATGCAGTGGTCGCTGCTACCGCCGTTGTCCTTGGCGGCCGCAGGGATGACCATCGCTGGGCTGCTCGAACCCGCCTATAACGTCGGTGGCGACTGTTTCGACTACGCCTTCAACGCGGGCATCCTCGACCTCGCTATTCTCGACACGGTCGGGCACGGCCTGAACAGCGCCGTTCTGGCCGCCCTCCTGGTCGGTGCGTACCGCCATAGCCGTCGTGCAGGAGACGACCTCGCCAACCTGGCCACGCAGATAGACGCGGCGGCCGCCATCTTCCCGGCTCAGCCTGCATTCGCGACCGCGATCCTCGGTCGACTTGACACCACGCTCGGCACGTTCGACTGGATGAGCTGCGGGCATCCGCTGCCCATCGTTGTACGCGATGGCGCGATCGTGTCCGAGTCGAGTGTAAGTCCGGGACTGCCCCTCGGGATGGGTGCCCTTGGTCCCGTCGTCGGGGACATCACTCGAGTCAACCTTCAGCCTGGAGACGGCGTACTGCTGTACACCGATGGCGTCACCGATTGCCGCATGCCGGACGGCACGTTCTTCGGCGAGGATCGGCTACGAGACCTCTTCGCGCGCGAGCACACCGCTGGCGCCTCACCACACGAAGTGGTTCGACGACTCACTCGCACCGCCATCGAACACTCCCAGGGCGACCTCCGCGACGACGCGACCATGCTCTATCTCCGCTGGGAAGGGTGAGGCTAGGAGCCAAGGGAGTGCCGACAGCGTGCCGCTCCGTTCGACAACGAGTCCTCCTCCCGAGCGGGCCAGTATCGCCCTCTGACAATGACCGGCGCAACCCGAAGGTAGCCAGATGCCAAGGACTCAATCGAGACCGCGGTCAGCTCCGGGTTAGCCGCTCTTCGTGAGCACAAGTGAGGACAGGAGAGCTCCCTAGAAGCGCCCTTCCCAGATCGCTCGGCTTCGACCAGGCAGGCTCGAGGTGATGACCCGGTCGAGTTCGGTCATCGTGTCGCGAACCGCATCGGGCAGCGAACGAAGGAACCCCTCGGGGTCCGTGCCTACCTTCTTCATCGCGCGAGCCTAACAATGGTCAGCGTCATGCGGAGGGTTCCGTCTCCCACTGATAGTGCTTCGGTGCCATGAGAACCTGGAGGACGACATCCTTCAGCTTGGGAGGGCAGCCGAATGGCTGGTCTGGCGTGCAGGCCGCGGACGGATCCTCCGGCTGGAGCTTGATCGTCTGACTCGTTCGCAGCTCGTACCAGCGTGCGTTCACGTGAAGCACTTCGCAACGCTTGACGTAGGGGTCACAGCGCGGCACGCCGGGTAGTTCGGAGGGCGTCGCAAGCGTAGCGACCGCACGTTTGCACGTGCACCATCCGCCCGGCTCGCGGACCGTGGGCGGAACGAGCTGGACAGGTCCGACGGACGCATGCAATCTTGGCCGATGGTGGATCCTCGGAAGACCATCGTGTATCAGTGGCTCGCCGCAGGCGATGCGGGCGACATCGACGCGTTCGACGACCTGCTTCATGCCGACTCGATCGTGCACGCACCTCTTGGTTTATCCACGACGAGCGCGGAGGACGAGAAGGTCGTGTGGAGAGACGCCCGCGAAGCGATGCCTGACATTCGCCACGACGTGCAGGAGGTCGTGGTGGACGGAGCCGTCGAGATGGCTCGAGTCGTCGTCACCGGCACGCTCACCTCCGGATTCGCCGGGATCGAGGGCTCAGGGCGAAGCTTCCGCATCGACCAGGCCGTGATCGTCCACCTTCGGGACGGCAAGATCGCTGAGGCGTGGGAGATCGCCGACGTCACCCCGCTTCGGGCAGCGCAGACTCGTCCCTGACTACGACCTTCAACGTCCTCGCACGAAGCTAGGCGACCCTCGGGACGATCAAGGAGTCGATCGAGCTGCCCATCCAAGAGCCGTCGATGTTCCTTCCGCCTCGATGCGAGCGGTGACCGTGTAGCCGCTGGGCACGTTCGCCGTGTGAGGAAGACCGCTCCTTCGACAAGCCCGAAGTGGCCAAGCGGGCAGAGACTCGGGAAACTAGAGACCTTCGACCGAGGCTCATCTCTTGACCCCCCGACGTGGCCCCCCGTAGGGTCCGACCGAAGGTGCGCATCCCGCGCTTTCGACCACGACCTTGCTGGGAGTTCAGGTGCGCGTTCCCCCCCATCGATCCCCGCGCGCGAACCTCGTCTCACTGTTGCTCGCGCTGATCGTTCTCGTGTCGACCGGCGCCGCCGCAATCGCAGGAACCGCCACGGGGACTCCGGGCACCGAACGATGGGTCGAACGTTACGGCGGTCCCGGCAACAGGTTCGACGGCGCCCGAGAGGTCGCGGTCAGCCCCGACGGTGGCACCGTGTTCGTCACCGGCGATAGCAACGGTCCCTCCAGCAGATCGGACTTCGCGACCCTCGCGTACGACGCGGCCGACGGAACCACCCTGTGGACGAAGCGTTACGACGGCCCGGCCGGAACGGATGATTTCGCTTCCTCGCTCGCCGTAAGCCCAGATGGCACTACCGTGTTCGTGGCCGGCGAGAGCAACGGAGCAACAGGAGGACTCGACTACGCCGTCCTCGCCCACGACGCGACGACCGGCGATCGCTTGTGGAAGCGTCGCTACGACGGGCCCGGACATTCCCTCGAGGCCCTTACCGGGCTGGCGGTAACCCCCGACGGGTCAGCAGTACTCGTAACGGGCCGGAGCATCGGTGCTTCGTCCGGCTCCGACGTGGCGACGCTCGCCTTCGACGCAGCGAGTGGAACCAGGCTCTGGGTCGCGCGCTACAACCGTGCCGGGCAGAGCTCGGACGGAGGCAACGCCGTCACCGTCACGCCGGACGGGAGCATGGCGCTCGTCGCCGGGTTCATCACGCGTTCCGGATCCAACTCGGACTACCTGACCCAGGCCTACGACGCGACGACGGGCGCGCGCGTCTGGACGAAGAAGTTCGGCGGTCCGGCCGGCGAGGACGACGTTGCCGGGTCGATCACGGTGAGTCCTGACGGAACGAGGACCTTCGTTACGGGCAATGGCACGGGAGCCACGAACAGCACCAACTACACCACGATCGCCTATGACACCGCCACTGGAGACCGCCAGTGGACGAGGCGGTACGACGGGCCAGGACATGCCACCGACTTCGCCAACGCGATCGCGGCGGATCCGGCAGGGGCGAACGTATATGTGACCGGGCAGAGCGACGGAGATACGACGGGGGCGGACTTCGCCACGGTTGCCTACGACGCGATGACCGGCGCCGACGGGTGGACGCAGCGACACGGCGGGCCGGACGACAGCTTCGATGGAGCCGTGGCCATCGCGACGAGCCCTGACGGGGTCGACGTATTCGTCACCGGAATCGTCGGAAGCCCGTCCAGCCTCGACGACTATTCCACCCTTGCCTACGAGGCGGGCACGGGATCCCCGCTGTGGGACGAGACGTACAACGGCCCGGGCAACGGACCCGATCGAACGTTCGACCTCGCGGTGAACCCCTCAGGGGATGCGGTGTTCGTGACGGGGTTCAGCCGCGGCGAGCTGGGATTCGAGTACGCAACGGTCTCCTACGCAGCGTAACGGCGCTGGGTACCGTTACGGGGTCGGGGTCGTCAAGGCGATCCTTTGCGAGGCAGCCTTGGGCGATGCGCCGCGCAGTGGTGACCTCCGACCTCGTTGGTGGGCGAGCTCCGGGCGGCGGCCGCCAAGCCTCATCGTGTGGTGGTTCTGTGACGCCATCTTCCGTCGATTCCGTCCAACGGCTACGTTCACCATCGTGAATCCAGAAACAGCTACGTCACCAACCGCGGGTCCCCCATCAAGTAGATCACCTCGATCGAAGGTGGTCGCGATTACGTTTCTGGCGGCGGTGACGACCGCGGCGGTCGGATTGATGGCTTGGAGGGCGTTCCCATCCGACACGGGCGGACTCCCGGATGAGGTCCTGCTCTCCTGCAAAGACGGAGTCGCGCGTGTTCGCACACCCGAAGTGGCTCTGCAGGAGCGTGGGCTCGTGATCGAGGTCGAGGACTTGAGGCCGGGTGGGGTCATCTCGGTATTCCCCGAACCCCAGAATGCGAAGAGGTCCCTCTACCCCTCGCCGCTGTACCCCGATGTTCGCCGAAGCCAGATCCTCGCTCCCACCGGGACCATGCGGATCCTCTGCGGATACCACCGGACACCAGGAGGCGGAGCGCAGTCCGTCGAGGTGTCCGACCCAGGCGGGTTCGAACCAGAGACCTGGCGCCTCGACTGCTCACCCGACCCCCTGGACAGCGACGCGGGATATCCGTATGTGGATGCGGTGCCGTTCTTCGTGAAGGGAAACCCGCTGCCCGAAGCGCTGTACCGAGCGATCCCGGGGATGCGGCCGACCGATCGCATCGAGGACCTCTCCTTCTTGCCGCGGGATCCCCTCCAGGTGGATGGCTACATCATCCGGGATGGGGAGGCAGTCGCGAACGTGTACATCGCTAAGTACGGCAGCAAGTGGTTCTTCGGCCTCTCCCCCTGCCCCTCCTCGGAGATCGGCCTCCGGCCCTCCCAGATCCAGGACCCGCCGGAAGCAGGTCTCCTCGCGACACCCTACGAACTGCCGAGCGAGCGGCGATGTGACCCGTACACCCACACCTGCGCGGTGTTGTTCGTGACGGCGGCCTGGTACGAAGGGCGCACGGGGGAGGACGTTCGACTCTACGCGAGGGAGCCATCGGCTGCCTGTGCTCCGAGCCAACCGTACGGATGTCCACCCAGCCCAAAGAGAGCGATCATCCAGCTCCTCGTATCTCCTGCGCAGCTCCAAACGTTCGTCGACCGAGAGCAATGCGGCACCACCGAGACCTTCCCCTGCCGCTAAGGACGTTGTGTCCTTGTCATCCGGCGTTGTCTGCAACATCGATGAGTAAGGTCGCCTGTATCGGCGGTGCCTCCGCATTCCAAGCTGCCGCCTGGCTCTTCCTCGATCGTAGCGAGCGCAAATGGATCGAGCACGCTCTCCAGGGCAGCCGGATGGCATCTGCCACCTTGCGCTCGCTACGGTGTCGGAATCTCCAGGCGTTCCAACTCCTGGTTGGCCGCATCGATCTTGTCTTCGCTCGGGTTGTTGACTCCGAACCAGACCGCGACGTTGAGCAGTTCACCCTTCATCATCACGTCGATCAGACAGCGTGAGACGTTGTCCGATGGCTGACCCTCGTAGTTGGTCGACGTGCACGTTCCCTGCGAAAGGGCAAGCGGTTGCTGGAGCTGGGAGAACTTCTCCGACCCCGAATACGCCCGGGGCTCCACCGCTGTGATGACGATCCCATCCGGCGGGAGGGCGCGGACCGTTGCGGTTGGGAACCCCGAGGTGTCCGACGCAGAGACGAAGGGCACGTTCGCAGCCCAGGCCACCGACAGCTCGTCCGGCCGTGCGCCGATACTCGAAGCCGACGTGTACCAACCGCCTGCGGCTGCGAACCCAAGCGACGACGTCTGCTCGGAGCTCTCAGCAGGTTCTGCGACCGTCACGTCCTGACCCTCCTCCACGGTCGGTGGATAGTTCACATCGAGGCTTGCGTGAACAAGCGGGACGAGCTGTTCAAGTGTCGGAAGCGTCGAATCGCCGGAGGGACCCTGGCCGATGTAGACGTGCATCCGGTCGGGGCTCCATTCCCAGCTCTGTGCATTGCCGAACACGGTGACGCTGCCGACGCTCTCCCTGTTGGGGAACACCCCCCGATCCTCGAGCAACGACCGGTGTGCTTCGGGCACCTCGTTCAACTCCTCGGCCCAGATGAAGAACTCCGAGCCCTCCGAACGAGCAACGAAGGTCCCGCCATCGTCCGTGATCTTGAAGTCGGCGACGGCCAAGACCTCTCGAAGCCAGTTCCCCTGCGGGCAGTCCGGGTCCAGCATCCCGATCTCGTGCCATCGGCAGATCCCATCAGACTCGGGCACCCACTCACCCACGGAGAG
This sequence comes from Actinomycetota bacterium, assembly GCA_040902745.1. Classification (GTDB taxonomy): domain Bacteria; phylum Actinomycetota; class UBA4738; order UBA4738; family HRBIN12; genus JBBDWR01. The sequence goes on from JBBDWR010000009.1 coordinate 13,804, forward strand.
AGAACCGAGCACGCCGTTCACGCGGTCGAGCGTGGCTTGGCTCACGGGGAGGCTGCCGAACTCGACGCGCAGGTCGAAGTAGCGGGCGGGAACGTGGTCGGGGTCCGAGGTTGGCGACACGCGGAAGAACCGTCGAGCCAGACCGTGCTCTTCAGGGACGTCTGCAAGCGATGGGAGCCACTTGGGGACGTGTGTCACGTTCTCGAAGTCCTTGAGGCCGAGCACGACCGGCAACCCCGACGACTCCGCGAGGTCATCTGAAGCATGGATGTACTCAGCCAGGACGATGAGCACGTCGCCCGAGCCGATCTGCTCCCGAGCTTCGACAGCCCCGACGTCGGTGAGAGGCGAAAGCGGGAACGTGGCTACCTGGATGATCCTTCGCGTGTAGCCTCGGAGGGAGTCTGCGCGTCCGTGCCACCCGGCAGGGAGTGCGATCGATACACCCTCGGCCTCCACCACGGTCTCCCCCGGGTCGGTTCCCGACCTCCCGCGCCGGGGGGAGTCCTCTCCCAGCGGAAGCAGCAACCACAGAGGGATCGCGATCAGGGCCGCCAAAAACACCGCTGCGATCGCCGCAGCCGAAACACCTCGGCCCCTCCATCGCGAAGCGCGTCCGTTCTGCTGGAGCAGATCCTGGATCGACCGCCAGGCTTCATCGGAGCTGGCCACATCGGCGACTCCCTCTCGCAAGGCGTCTTGGATCCTCGTCTCAAGCCTCATCGTCGAACTCCTTCTTCAGACGCGCGAGGGCACGACTGGTATGGCTCTTCACCGTTCCGATCGAGCAGTTGAGCAAAGCGGCGACCTCACGCTCGGGCAGGTCCTCGTAGTAGCGAAGAACCACGCACGCACGCTGTTGAGCGGGCAACTTCATCACCGCCGCTCTGAGCGCGGTCGAATCCGCCGGATCGGGAGCGTCGGTCTGCCCATCGAACAAGCTTCGAGCCCGAGCACCTCGCTCGCGAACGAGCCTCCGCAGCTGGTTGCGCCACAGATTCACGACTACCTGACGTAGGTAGGCGCGCAGGCGCTCAGCGGGAACGTCCTCGATGCGGTGGGCGACCCGGACGAAAGCCTCCTGCACGATGTCCTCGGCTGCCTCCCGGCCCCCCGAGAGCAGGATCGACAAGCGGAGCAAGAGCGCATAGTGCTCCTCGAAGGCTGCTCGCAGCGGGTCTGCCGTCTCGACCGAACCCATCGCGCCGTCTCGAGACCCCGACCCTCTTCGCTTCACCATCGAAGACAAGACCCCGTAGCCTCGCGAAAGGTTGTCCGGCGCCGGCACATTTCCTACGGAGGTGGCTACACGATCTGTGGTGGACCCGACGCACATCACGTGGCGTTGCCGGTCCTCACGCCTGGGCTACGGGCTTCTCCCAGATCGAGACGTGTTTGCGACTGTCGTTGGTGAACGGTTCGCGCTTCCACCCGCTCCACCGATCGCGCGGCTTCATCCCGGCAAGTGCCGCCATCAGGTCGAGCTCGGCGGGCCACGTGTACCGGAACGGAAAGGAGCTACGCTCGAGTCTGCCGTCCACGATCTCGAGGTGATGGGACGTGAGGCCCTGCGTCGCGACGTCGTACTCGTCTATCCCCCACGAGAGCTCGCTCCCATGGAAAACGTGGAAGGTTTCACCGGGCGGGAGCCGTCGTAGTTCCGGGATCATGACCTCGATCACGAAGCACCCACCCGGCTCGAGATGTGCCGCAGCATTGCGGAAGCACGCGACCTGCGCCGCCTGTGACGTCAGGTTCATGATCGTGTCGTAGACGAGATACACGAGGGAGAACGACCCGTCCACCGTGGTCGTCCCGAAGTCCCCGATCGTTACATCGATGTCGTCGCCGCCAGACTTCGCGCGCATCTTCGCGACCATCGCCTTCGACAGCTCGATCCCGTGCACCGAAACTCCGCGCCGAGCGAGCGGGAGCGCGATCCGGCCCGTCCCGATCCCGAGCTCGAGCGCACGTCCGCTCCCCGCTACCTCGACGAGAACGTCGACGACCGGATCGACGACCGCGGGATCGAACATGTCCGTATCGGCCGTATCGTAGTCCGCGGCGATCCGCTCGCCGAAGTATCCATCGCCGTCGTTCACGGCCGGAGACTACCCAACCGCGATTCCCCTGTGGATACTCGGTCTTGTCGCAAGACCGCACCTGTGGCTCGACCCGGCGGTGCGCTAGGGTGACGGACGTGGGTGTCGAGGAACATCGGCCTTTCAAAGCAGTCCCTGCCCGAACGGCCCGATTTGCGATCGCCGCGACCATCTCGCTCGTCCTATTGGCGGTATGCACGGCTGCCGCCGGTCCCACACGCGCGTCCCGCGCGGCAACCCAGAACTCGGCGGCGCGGGCCACGGTGGGGCCCGCGACCGTGGTTGCGGCCGGCGACATCGCGTGCCCGGATCCCTGCGCGGGCACGTTACAGACGAGCGAGCTCGTTCTTTCCCTCGCTCCCGACGCCGTCCTCACCCTCGGCGACAACCAGTACCCGGATGCCTCTGTCTCCCGGTTCGCAGCCTCCTACGATCCGACGTGGGGGCGATTCAAGCCCATCACGTATCCGGCAACGGGCAATCACGAGTACGCGACCCAAGACGCCGCCGGCTACTTCGAGTACTTCGGTGAGCGCGCGAATCCACCGGATGGCTGGTACTCGTTCGATCTCGGCGCGTGGCACCTGGTCGCATTAAATTCCAGGACCGGTGGCATGCCTGCGGGCCGCCAGATCCGTTGGCTCGAGCGTGACTTGCAGCGCAATCCCGCTCGTTGCACCCTCGCGTACTGGCACCACCCCCGTTGGTCGAGCGGAGAGAAGCATGGGTCCGATGCCGACATGGACCCGTTCTGGCAGACGGCCTACCGTGAGGGGGTCGACGTGGTGCTGAACGGACACGAGCACCACTACGAGCGGTTCACCCGCCTCTCGCTCGGGGGGTCGAAGAACCGCAACGGGGTTCGCCAGTTCGTCGTGGGATCTGGCGGCGCCGAGACGTACCCGTTCGACGCACGGGCGCTGCTCACGAGCGAAAGTCGGATCGAGGCGAGGGGCGTCCTCGAACTCACGCTCCGCGCCGGTCGCTACGCCTGGTCGTTCCACACGACCTCCGGGGTCGTCGCCGACACGGGCGAGACGAAGTGTCAGGACGGAGGCCGCTCGGTCTAACGACGCCCCGTTCCTACGGTGGGGGCGGGGGCGGCGGTGGAGCCGAAGAAGCCGGCGGTGCAGGAGGGGTCGCGGCAGGAGGGGTCGCGGCGGGAGCGGGCGCGGCAGATGACGGTTGCGGGCGGGATGGGCCGACCGGCGCCCCTTTGGTTCCCGGTAGGAATCCCCCGATGATCGCGATCACCGCGCCCGCCACGACGAGCCAGATCCCGATGCCGGCGGACACCTCCGCGAATCCCTCGAGAACCACCGACAGGTCGCTCGCGGTGTCGGTGATGTTCACCAGGTCGTAGACGGCGACGCCTCCGGCGACGATCGCGAGGATGAAGCCGAGGACGCGTCCCCACCCCCGGCCGGTGAGCCAAACGAGCGCCGCGAGCGCGACTAGGACCGCACAGATCACCGTGATCACGCCATCTCCGTCGAGCCCGCCGATCGATCGTTCCGCGGCTTGGATCGAGATCGTCGCCCACGGGAGCACCGATCCGATCGCCATCACGACCGCCCCCACGATCATCACGATGGGTCCGGGCGATACCTTCTGCGTCTGCGGCTGCATGCGCTCTCCTCGTGGCCCTACGGCGGGTATGGACCGCCGACCATCGTCGTCTTGCTGGCCTTGGTGGCGTGCGAGAACTCGATCACGGTGGGGACATCCACCTTGGCTCGGCATTTCGCGCAGGTGAAGCTCGTCCATCGCTTGGCGATCGTCTGCGCGGTTTCGCAGTTCGGACACTGGAAGAAGCGATGGTCCGCGAAGCAGGTGAAGCACTGATAGTCGGTTGCGTCGTCCGAGATCTGCTGGGTCATGCGGCAGTCGGGGCATTCCACGTACGCCATGCTCCGAGCCTACCCCTCAGCCGGCGTCTGGTCGACGAGCCTGACGATCTGCGTCAATCGCTCGTCCCGGGCGGCTGCGTCGTCGGCGATGACCGTGATGTGACCCAGCTTGCGACCGGGACGCGGCGCTTTCCCGTACCGGTGCAGGTGCGCTCCCGCAATCTCGAGGACGGGCGCGGCGTCCGGTTCGGAGCCGACCAGGTTGACCATCCCGCTCGCTCCCCGAGGTGCGATCGAACCGAGGGGAAACCCGAGCACCGCCCGCAGGTGGTTCTCGAACTGGCTCGTCTGTGCCCCCTCGATGCTCCAATGCCCGGAGTTGTGCACTCGCGGAGCGATCTCGTTCGCGAGGAGCCGATCCCCGACCTGGAACAGCTCCAGTGCGAGCACACCGACGTAGTCGAGCTCGTCGAGGATCGCGTTCGCGTATCGCTCCGCCTGCGTCCTCAGATCGAGCGAGACATCGGGGGCGGGAGCGACGGACGTTCGCAGGATCCCTTCGCGGTGCGTGTTCTCGACGAGCGGGTAGCAGCGGGTCTGCCCGTCATCATCTCGGACGGCGATCACCGACAGCTCGCGATCGAATTCGACGAGCGCCTCGAGGATCGACGGCGCCCCATCGATCGCCTCCCACGCTGCCGCGGCATGGCTCTGGTCGAACAACTCGCACTGGCCTTTGCCGTCGTAGCCCATCCGACGGGTCTTGAGGAGCGCGGGCGTGCCGACCTCCTCGATCGCCGCGCGCAACTCCTCGAGAGAGTCGACCGGTCGGTATGCATGGAACGGGATACCCACGACGCCGAACAGGGTCTTCTCCGCGAGCCGATCCTGCGTCACCTCGAGCGCGCGCGGGTTGGGGAGCACGGGTGCGTAGCGCTCCAACGCGCGGACGGCATCGACCGGAACGTTCTCGAACTCGTAGGTGACGACGTCGGCTCCGTCCGCCAGCCGCTTGAGCCCGTCCTCGTCGTCGTACTCGCCGACGATCAACTCGCCGACCTCGCGCGCGGAGGCGTCTGGATCGGGATCCAGAAACCGGAACCGGAGCCCGAGGGGGATCCCCGCGAGTCCGAGCATGCGACCGAGCTGTCCCCCACCGACGACGGCGACGAGCACGCGGCCCGGACTCCTACCCGTCCTCGGACGGGTCCGGGTGCGCGAGCACGTCGTTGGTCTGACGCTCACGGAAGGTGGCGAGGCGATCGCGCACGTCCTCGTCCGACAGCGCGATCACGCTGGCGGCCAAGAGCGCCGCGTTGATCGCACCGGCGCGGCCGATCGCCAGCGTCCCGACGGGAACCCCGGCCGGCATCTGCACGATCGACAACAAGGAGTCCATGCCGCCGAGCGCCTTTGACTCCACGGGCACGCCGAACACGGGAAGGATCGTCTTGGAGGCCGTCATACCCGGCAGGTGCGCCGCCCCGCCGGCGCCGGCGACGATCGCGCGCAGCCCGCGAGTTCGTGCGGACCCGGCGTACTCCGCGAGCAGGTCCGGCGTGCGGTGGGCGGACACCACGCGGGACTCGAACGGCACCTGCAGCTCCTCGAGCGTCTCCGCGGCGTGCCGCATCGTCTCCCAATCGGATCGGGAGCCCATGATCACGCCCACCAGGGGTTCGGTCATCGCCCCATGCTACCTGCGCCGGTGGACGGTCCGCGCGACGGGCCGACGCCACGGCGTCCAGCCGATAGGCTCCGCCCCACGGTGAGGGGGGCCGCGCTCGGACCGACCCGCCGCGATCGAACCGAAGGAGCTCCACGCGACGATGTCCGACCGCTACAGCCAGTTGTTCGCCCGCTACGCGGCCACGACAGATGTCGCGGCCGTTCCCGAGACCACCCTGCACGAGGTCAAGCGCCGGATCCTCGATTCGATCGGGGTCGCGACCGCGGCCTTCACCGAGGACTCCCCCTTGGCGGCGCGCACCTATGCGAGCGCCTTCCCGGATGTGAACGGAGCAACGATCTGGGGAACCTCGCAGCGCGCCAACCCGGAGATCGCGGGATTCGCCAACGGCGTTGCCGTGCGCTACCTCGATTTCAACGACACCTACCTCTCCAAGGAACCGCTCCATCCGAGCGACGTGATCGCGGCGCTGATCGCGCTCGCGGAGGTTCGCGGCAGTACGACCGAGGAACTGCTGGCGGCGATCGCGGTGGCCTACGAGATCCCCGTCACCCTGTGCGACGCGGCGAGCCTGCGCGCGAAGGGGTGGGACCACGTGAACTACCTCGCGATCGGTGCGGCCGCGGGGGCGGGACGGCTTCTCGGCTTGGATGCCGACCGGATCGAGCACGCGATCTCGATCGCGACCGTGCCGCACGCCGCGATGCGCCAGACGCGCGTCGGCGAGCTGTCGATGTGGAAGGGAGCCGCGGCGGCCAACGCCACCCGCAACGCGATCTTCGCGGCGTTGCTCGCAGAAGCCGGCATGACCGGGCCCAACGAGCCCTTCGAGGGCGAGATGGGCTTTTGGTGGCAGCTGCTGCAAGGAGACGGGATCGAGGACGAAGTGTTGTGGCGCCTGCGCGACGGCGCGCCGCCCACCAGGGTGCTGGACACCTACATCAAGTTCTGGCCCGTCGAGTACCACGCCCAGTCTGCCGTCGACGCCGCACTGCAGCTGCGTGGGGAGATCGGACCCGACACGTCCAAGATCGTGTCGATCCGGATCGACACGTTCGCCACGAGTTACGAGATCATCGCGAAGGATCCGGAGAAGTGGGATCCCCACACGCGCGAGACCGCCGACCACTCGATCCAATACATCGTCTGCGCCGCGCTCGAGGACGGGGAGGTCACCATGGCGACGTTCGATCTCGACAGGATCCGGCGCCCGTCCACGTTAGAGTTGCTCCAACACCGCACGACCGTCGAGCAGGACGACGAGCTCACCGCGGGCTACCCCGAAGGCATCCCGAATCGCGTCACCGTGACCACCTCCGACGGGCTGGAGCACGTCCGCGAGGTCCGCTACCCGCGCGGTCACGCGAAGAACCCGATGACCGATCAAGAGCTCACGCACAAGTTCCGAACGAACGTCGATGTGCACTGGTCAGACGAGCGTGCCGACCTGGTGGCCGAGCACGTGTGGAACCTCGAGGAGGCGTCCACGCTCGACCACTTGCTCGAACAACTCCGGATCGAGGAGGGCAAGCGATGACCTGGCTTACACCCGACCCCGGGGTGCACCCGGCTAAGCGTCTTCGCGAGGTGCTCGAAGGCGATCGCACGGTGGTCGTGCCGGGCGTTTTCCATGGCCTGTCGGGGCTGCTCGCCAAGCGGGGCGGGGCGGAGGCGATCTACCTGTCGGGGGCCGGGCTCTCCGCCTCGATGGGGATGCCCGATCTCGGCCTGATCACCCTGGACGAACTGGCGAAGGCCGCCCGGCAGATCGTCCGCGTCACGAGGCTCCCGTTGATCGTCGACGCCGACACGGGATTCGGATCCGCCCTGATGACGATGCGAACCGTGCGCGAACTCGAAGGTGCACGATGCGCGGCGATCCAGATCGAAGACCAGGTCGATCCTAAGCGCTGCGGGCACCTCGACGGCAAGCAGGTGGTCGAGCAGGAGGTGTTCGTCGAGAAGGTCGCCGCCGCGCGCACCTCCGCGCAGCAGCTCGTCGTGATCGCGCGAACGGACGCTCGCTCCTCCCACGGATTCGACGAGGCGGTGCGCAGAGGGCTCGCGTACCGCGCGGCGGGGGCCGACGTGATCTTCCCCGAGGCGCTCGAGACCGAAGACGAGTTCGCGACATACGCGCGAGAGGTTCCCGGACCGCTGCTGGCGAACATGACCGAGTTCGGCAAGGGTCCGCTGCTGCCGGCCGGGCGTCTCGGAGAGCTCGGATTCCGGCTCGTGCTGTTCCCGGTGTCCGCGGCGCGGATCTTCACGAAGCTGGCGGGCGAGTTCTACGCCGACCTGCTGGCGACGGGAACACAGCAGCCGTGGATCGACCGGATGGCCACGCGTGAGGAACTCTACGAACTGGTCGGCTACGACGACTACGCGGCATTGGACACTCAGCTGGCGCGCACCGAGCAAGACGTCGAGCGCGGTGGAGGATCACAAGGATGAGCGAGCGTGAAGGGTTCTCTCCCGGCCTTGAAGGTGTGATCGCCACCGACACCCAGGTGTCCTTCCTCGACCTAAACACCGAGCAGATCATCGTCCGCGGCTACGACCTGATCGAGCTCGCGCGCACCGTCGCCTATCCGGACATCGCGTACCTGTTGTTGCACGAGGATCTCCCCACCGCCGAGCAGCGCACTGCCTTCGACCTCGAGCTTCGCGACGACGCCGCGCTCCCGCCGGGGATGGAGGCCCTGTTCCGTGCGCTCCCGCCCGGGATGGACGCGATGGACACGCTACGCACCGGCCTGTCCGCGCTCTCCGGGTTCGAGGACCCGCGGGTGCTCGCCGACACGTCCCACGAGGCCAACCTCGCGAAGGCGACGCGGATCCTCGCGCGCGCCCCGGCCGTCGCGGTCAACGGCTACCGCGCGACCAACTCCCTCGAGTTGGTGCAGCCCGATCCGGAACTCGGATTCGTCGCGAACTTTTTGCACATGATCCCCGGGCCCGCGGCGGACGAAGACGCGGTCGCGGTCTTCGACCGAGTGCTCACGTGCTACTCCGAACACGAACTGGCGAACTCGTCGCTGACCGCGCGCGTTGTCGCGAGCACGCTCGCGGACATCTACGGCGCGATCGTCGCCGCGACCGCCTCGCTCAAGGGTCCGCTGCACGGCGGTGCGAACGAGGCGGCGGCGGTGATGTTCTCGGAGATCACCTCGCAGGGAGGTTCGTCGGTCGCCGAGGCCTACGTGCTCGACAAGCTCGCACGGCAGCAGCGCATCATGGGCTTCGGCCACCGCGTGTACATGCACCGTCCCGACCCACGAGCGGTGCTGCTCATCGAGGATCTCGAGCGGCTGCGGAACCGGCGTCCCGACGCGGCGGACCTGCTGCGGAGCTACGAGATCTGCGCGGCCACGATGGAGCGCGAGAAAGGCCTGTATCCGAACGCCGACCTGCCGATCGGGCTGCTGATGTACCTGCTGGACATCCCGATCGACCTGTTCACGCCGATCTTTTTGTGCGCTCGGACGGCCGGGCTGGTCGCCCACGTGATCGAACAGCACGACCACAACCGCCTGTACCGCCCCCGCGTGCTCTACGACGGCCCCCGGGACAAGCACCCGACCGACCCGTCTGCCTGATCGTTCAGACCATGAACGAGCGGGGCGGATCGTCCATCGTGAGGATCTCGCGGTCGATCGAGAACGCGCTCACGTCGGACTCGGTCTTCTGATCGATCGCCAGTTCCACCAGACTCTTGCCGTAGACGCTCGCGAACTTGAAGGCGTGCGCAGCGCCCTGCCCCACGACCGCGCGTTCCCGCCCGGGGATGAAGTCCAAAATGAACTCGCGATCGGGCGGCATCGAGTAGAGGCAGGTCTTGATCTTGATGTGCGGCCCGAACGCGTCAGGGAAATGCTCCTGCATGAACGCGTCCAGCCGCGCGGTGTACGCGGGATCCGCATCGAACGAGCGCGTGTCGCCGGTGACCTCGTGCCCGCCGACGTCCTGGCCGATCTTCACGCCGGATCCGTCGTAGGACGGCAGACCGTAGTAGCTCGGCTCGTCCATCCAGATCCAGATCGGGAACCGATCCGGCTGCACCGACGCCTGGTCGTCCGAGGCGTAGTAGACGACCTGCTCCTGGGTGACCGTAAGGTTGACCCGGTGACCGAACTGCTCCAGCAGATCGTTGGTCCACGCGTCGGCACAGATCACGAGCCGGTGCGCGCGATAGGTCCGTTCTCCCGCATCGATCTCGAAGTCCTCCCCGGCCTCGCGGATCGCCGACACCGGCGAGCGGTCGATGATCGCCGCGCCGTGCTCTCGTGCCATCCGGATGTGCGCGGCGTTGCACTTGGCGGCGGGCGCCACTCCCGAGTCTGCCTGGTACATCACCCGGACGTCGTCGGCGATCCGCACCTGTGGCCACCGCCGCATCGTCTCGGCCGAGTCGAGCACCTCGTAGGCGATCCCGCACGCGTCGAGCGACTTCGTGTAATCGTCCATCGCGATGATCGAGCCTTCGGGCCAGAAGTCGAGCCCGCCGGTCTTCACGATCAACCGCTCCGCCGCGTCCTCCTCGAGCGCCGCCCAGGCGGAGTAGGAGTCCTGCGCGAACCGCACGTATTCGGGTGCGTGGTAACTGAGCCGGATGATCCGCGAGTGATCCTGTGACGCGCCGCGCTCATGACCGATCTCGAATCGCTCGATCCCCAGCACGTCCTGCCCGAGGCGGCGCGATGCCCAGTACAGGGCGCCGCTGCCGATCCCCCCGAGCCCGATGACGGCAAGCTCGTACTCGCGCCGGTCCGCCATGGTGCCCGCCTAGACCTCGGTCTCGTTGTGGTCGTGGTACTCGTAGGCCGACATCGCCTTGCCGCCCGACTTCCACTCGCGCTCACGCTCTGGAAGCTTGCCGAGCACCTTGGCCATCGCCCGCACGTGTCCGGCGACCGCACCGCAACACGACCCGATGAACCCGATCCCGGCCTCGTCGGCCTCGCGAGTGAACTCGGCCATCTCGTGGCGCGAGACCTGCATCGGGTCCAACGCGTAGGGGAAATTGTCGAACGAGGTGAAGTCCGGCTTGTCGTCGGTCGTGGCGTAGGCGACCGGCTGGGTCGCGATCGGGGTGTCCACTGCGGCGCGCATCCGCTTGGCGATGCGCAGCTGCTGCACCGGACCGTTGAGACAGTTCACCCCGACGATGTCCGCACCCGCATCGCGGAGCTTAACGGCGGTCTCCTCCGGCGTGTCGCCCTCGTAGGACCTGGGATCGACCTGCTCGAAGCTCATCGTCACCATCACCGGAAGGCCCGTCGCCTTCGCGCGCTCGACGAACAGCAACGCCTCGCCCAGATAACTGAACGTCTCGCCGATCCAGAAATCCACCCCCCCGGCATCCTGCTGATCTTGGAGCTGTCGGTCGAACAGCTGGCGAACGTGGTCGGCACTGGCCGGGTCGGCGGGCTCGTACGCCCAGGTCAGCGAGAGGTTGCCGGCGACGAGCGCCTCGCCTTCGTCCGCTACCTTTCGCGCGATCTGCACCGCGTTGCGATTGATGTCGTCGACCTTGCCCTGCATGCCGACGGTCGCGAGTTTGTCGTCGCTCGCGTAGAAGGTCATCGTCTGGAGCACGTCCACGCCCGCGCGGAGGAACTCGCGATGCAGCTCGATCAGCGAGTCCGGGTTCTCGATCACGACCTCGGGGGTGAACGGACCGGCTTGCACGTACCCGCGCTTCTCCAGCTCCAACAGATAGCCGCCGTCGCCGAGCACCGGTCCTGCGGCGAGCCGTTCCAAGATCCCCTCGGGCATCTGGTCCCCTTCCTCGTCCCGGCCCCGTTCGTGGCTCTCGGACCCGGTGAGTCTATCCGGGCAGCTGAGAGGGCCTCACGCCCGAGGGTGACCCCGAGTCGCCCGGGCCTGCGACAGCCCCCCGGTCAAGGTGCTCTGTCGCTGCGCCGACATCCATAAGGAGGAGGGCATGGCCCACGTGCCTGGTGGGCCTGCTCGTCGGTCGCGTGCCCGAGGCCGAGCGCACCGGAGGGGCAAGCATGAAGGAGCGGATCCAGGACCAGGAGACGTACGGCACCGCCGTGCGCGAAGGATTCCGGCCGTCGGTCGACCTCGTCCCCGTCATCACCTATATCGACGACCTCCGCGGCGCGAGCACATCGCTGTACGTGAGCCCGCAGACCGAGGCACTGCTGGGCATCACCGAACAGGAATGGCTCGACGATCCGCACCTGTGGGAGAAGTTGGTCCACCCCGACGATCTCGAGCGGGTGATGCAAGAGAACGACGAGTCGGATCAAACCGGCTATTTCTCATCGGAGTACCGGGTGCTGACGAAGGACGGCCGTACACGCTGGATCCACGACGAGGCGGTGATCGTTCTCGACGATGGCCAACCAGTGTTCTGGCGCGGCTCGATGGTCGACATCACCGACCGCAAGTTGATGGAGTCGACCCTGCGCCGCACCGAGGCGCAGTTCCGGGCGCTCGTAGAACGGCTCCCAGGCTGCGCTTACATCGAGGATCTGCACACGGGCCGCCCGGTCTACGTGAGTCCTCAGATCGAGCAGATCACCGGCTATCCGGCCGAAGAGTTCATGCACAACGAAGAGCGCTGGGCCGAAAGCGTTCACCCGGACGATCGCATCCGCTACCTCGAGGCCGGCGAGAAAGCGGACGCGACCGGCGAGCCGTTCCTGCTGGAATACCGGGTGGTGCGACCCGGCGGTGAGACCGTCTGGATCCGCGACGAATGCCACCGGATCGAGGAGGAAGGCGTCCCGCTGTTCTGGCAGGGCCTGCTGATCGACGTGACCGAGCGCCGCAACGCCGAGCGCGAACGCGCGAAGCTGCTCGGCAGATTGGTGACCGCGCAGGAGGAGGAACGGGCGCGGATCGCCTCGTCGATCCACGACGAACCGATCCAGAAGATGACCGCGGTCGGGCTACGACTGTTCACGCTGCGCTCGCACCTCGAGGGGACCGACGGCGCGCCCCTGGTCGACCAGCTCGAGACCTCGGTGATCGAAGCGATCACCAGGATGCGTGCTCTGCTCTTCGAACTCCGGCCCCCCGCACTGGAGCGCGATGGACTCGCGAGCGCGATCCGTCAGTACGCGGACGCAACCTCGCGAGAGGGGGACCCACGGATCGGTGTGGACAACCGGCTGACCCACGACCCCTCGATCGCGACACGCACGATCGCCTATCGGATCGTCCAGGAGGCGTTGTCGAACACCCGGCGCCATGCGAGCGCCTCGCGGATCTCCGTCGAGCTCGAGGACCACGATGACGGGGTGCGCGGACGCGTGATCGACGATGGTGATGGCTTCCGCACCGACCAACTCGGCGAGGATACAGGTGCGCTCGGCATCGCGACGATGCGCGAACGGGCGGAGATGGCCAAGGGCTGGCTGCACGTCGACAGTTCGGCGGGCATTGGCACGACCGTGGAGTTCTGGCTCCCGGACGCCTGAGGCCGGGGACGGCTCCACACGCGTTCAGGCAGTGATCGCCTGTGCGAGGCTCTCGAAGTTGTCGACGTAGCGACGCGCGTCCTCGTCGCTCATCACGATCGAGGTCGTCCAGCTCTCCCACTTGGATCCAGGGCTCTTGAAGACCCCGCGGTTGAGCTGCCACAGCCACGCGAGCTGCGGGATCCGGTCGTCGATCTCCCACAGATCACGGTAGGAGTGGATCGGCTCGCTGCGCCAGTCGATCGACCCCTTCGCCCCGAGCATCTTCATGCTCGCGGGAAGCCCGTGTCGGTCGATCACGCCGTTGCACCCGTCGAGTATCCCGTTGATCCGGTCGAGTTCACCGTAGGCGTCCTTCGTGAGGATCTCGGTGACGTTGACCTTGGCCGCGGCCATCGTCAGCGGATTGCCGTTGAAGGTACCGACCTGGTCGAGATCGCCCTCGAGCACCATGCGCATCGCCTGTTCGGTGCCGCCGATCGCGCCGCACGGCAGCCCGGCTCCGAGCGATTTCGCGTACGCGACGAGGTCGGGCACCACGCCGAACGCTTCGATCGCGCCCCCCCACGCCACGGTGAACCCGGTCTTGACCTCGTCGTAGGCGAACATCGCGTCGTTCGCGCGGCAGAGATCCTTGAGGGCCTGCAGGTACCCGGGGTCGGGCAGGACGACGCCGCAGTTGGTCATGACCGGCTCGACGATCATCCCGGCGATCTGCCCGGGGTGCTCGGCGAACGCCTTCTCCAGCGCGCCGGCGTCGTTGAACGGCACGTTGATCACCAGGTCGATGAACGGCTTCGGGATCCCCTTGGACTGCGGCACCGATACCGGGTGCTCGATCGGGCCTGCGTCCTCCGCGTCGGGGAACACCGACACCATCAAGGAGTCGTGGTGCCCGTGGTAGGTGCCCTCGACCTTCACGATCAGGTCGCGGCCGGTGCTCGCCCGCATGATGCGCACCGCATCGAGCGTGGCCTCTGTGCCGGAGTTGCCGAAGCGCCAGTACGGCAGGCCCGTGCGTTCGGCGAGGTTCTCGGCCACGATCAGTCCGTCCTCGGTGGGTTGGGCGAAGTGTGAGCCGAGCTCGATCCGCCGCTGCACGGCCTCGACGATCTTGGGATGCGCGTGGCCCATGACCATCACGCCGTACCCGTTGTGGTAGTCGACGTACTCGTTGCCGTCGATGTCCCACACCTTCGACCCCTTGCCGCGGTCCACGTAGATCGGGTGTGGAGGCCAGGACTGCCAGCTGGACGACACTCCGCCGGGAAGATGCACCTTGGCCTCTTCACGGTAGGAAAGACTGCGCGAGTGTTTCGCGTCGAGCGCGGCGGTCTCCTTCTTGGTCAGTTCCTCGATGAGACCGCTGTCGATCTGAACGGCTTCGGTGGTGGACACGAGGTATCGCTCCTCTTCGGGGGCTCGAACGGGGGTTCGAAACCAGCCTACCGCGGCGCGCGCCCGGGGACGCGAGGCTCCGATCCAGTGGACCCCGCTCTCAGCTGGCGAGCATCGAGGCGAGTTCCTCGAAGTTGGCCACGTACCGGTTCACGTCGTCGATCGTGTGCTGCACCGAGAGCGTCCAGGTCTCCTGCTTGGACCAGGGGGACTTGAAGATCCCGCGGTTCTGCTGCACCAGCCAGGCGAGGTAGGTGATCCGTTCGTCGATACCGATCGAGTCTCGGTACTCCCGTACGGGCGTCGGGCTGTAGATCACCGAACCCTTTGCGCCGACACCGGTGACGTACGCCGGAAGCTCGTACTTCTCGATCGCGGCCCCGCAGCCGTCCTTCATCCCGCGATCGAGCTCGCGCAGGTGGTCATAGGACTCCTTGGTGAGCACGTCGAGCAGTGTCGCTCGCGAGGCCGCCATCGTGAGGGGGTTGCCGTTGAAGGTGCCGGCCATGTCCATCTCGTCGTCCAGCACCATCTGGAACAGCTCCTGCGTGGCGCCGATCGCCCCGCAGGGGGTGCCGCCGCCGATCGCCTTGGCTAGGCACACGACGTCGGGGGTCACCCCGAACGCCTCGACCGCGCCGCCGTAGGAGATCGTCGCTCCCGTCTTGACCTCGTCGAACGCGAGGAACGCACCGCGCGCGTGCAACAGGTCTTTGATCGCCTGCAGGTAGCCGTCGTCGGGCAGGATCACGCCGCAGTTCATCATCGCGGGCTCCACGATCATGCCGGCTACGTTGCCCTCGTTCTCATCCAACGCCCGCTTGACCTCGGCAACGTCGTTGAACGGAACGACGCGCACCAGGTCCGCGAACGCCTGCGGGATGCCGGGCACCTGCGCAAGGGTCACGGGATGCTCACGCGGTCCGATCTTCTCGGGATCGGGGATCACGGAGAACATCAGCGAGTCGTGGTGCCCGTGGTAGGTGCCCTCGATCTTGATGATGATGTCTCGACCGGTCGTGCAGCGCATCAGGCGCGCGGCCTCGAGCGTTGCCTCGGTCCCGGAGTTGCAAAAGCGCCACAGCGGCAGTCCGAACCGTTCCCGCAGGTTCTCACCGATCACGTGCAGGTCTTTGCTCGGCTGGGCGAAGTGCGTGCCCCGTTCGGCCTGCGACTGGATCGCGGCGACGATCTTCGGGTGGGCGTGGCCGGCGACCATCGCGCCGTAGCCGAGGTGGAAGTCGATGTACTCGTTGCCGTCGATGTCCCACAGCCGTGAGCCTTTGGCGTGGTCGGCGTAGATCACATGGGGAGGAGAATCCTGCCAGCTTGAGGCGACGCCTCCGGCCACGGTCTCGGCCGCGACCTTCTTGTATTCGATCGACGCTCGGTGCTTGGGCTCGAGCGCGGCCTCCTCCTCGGAGATCAGTTGGTCGACCTTCTCGAGGTCGATCTCGATCGTCTCCCTGACTGCCATGATTTCGCCTCCCTACCAGGGCCGTTCCGTTAGAACGACCATTCAGACGACGCCCTATGGTACCCCACCGACGCAAGAGCGGATCGGACACGCTCGCTCGCCGCGAGGCCGCGTGCGCCCACGGGTACAATCGGGTTCGCACATGGTGGCCGTAGCTCAATCAGGTTAGAGCACCAGGTTGTGATCCTGGGGGTTGGGGGTTCAAATCCCCTCGGTCACCCCATGTGATGTGTCGGTGCATCGTGGCCGGATGTGTCGGCGCATCGTAGCCGCGATT
>JBBDWR010000010.1:0-134990 GCA_040902745.1 Actinomycetota bacterium
ACGCCGGCGTGGCGCAGTCCGGTAGCGCGAGCGACTTGTAATCGCTAGGTCGTCGGTTCGAATCCGACCGCCGGCTCGATCCCTTCACTCCGTCGTGGCCACCTGCGGCGCACAACTTTGCCGTTCGCCCGCCGCGTCCATGGCTCCACGACGGCAACGAGATCCGAGTGTGTGTGGACGCCGATCCGTCCACGATCCGGGCATCGACGATCAGCGTGCGTTCGGCCAACGGCCTTCGCTACGAGATGAACCCGGCGGACAGCAACAACACGGGCGTGAAGAACAGCACGCCGACGAAGATCCACAGACGTGTGTTCGCGTCCACCACCCAGTCGTCGAACCGCATCAGGCCGTTGCTGACGGGCTTGTACAGGAACGCGAGGTAGAACAGCGTGATGACCGAAACCCCGATGGCCTCCGCAAGCACGATCCGCACCGCGACCGCGCTCCCCAGCAGCATCGCCGCCACGAGGGTGTCGGCGAGCGTCGTGATGTTGGCGCCCATGATGTAGGGGATCGCTTCCTTCCGCTTGACGTATCCCTTGCTCGCGAGCGGCACAAGCACGGTGAGTGCGACCGACACCGACAGCGTGAGTGTCGCGACGAGGCACCCAAGCAGGAACATCGGCCAGGGCTTCTTGAGCCAGTCGGAACGACGCCGCGCCTGCTGGTCGCCGCTGACCTGTGGAAGGACGTTGTCGAGAAGCTTGAACGACACGAGCAGCACGCCGAGACCGATCGGCAGCATCAGCCACAGGTCGTTGGGAACGAGGTCGTAGAGCAAGGTCTCGACCGGACCCCAGACGTAGTCGACCACGCCGAGGAGATCCTCCGACGCGTGCCAGTTGATGGCATCGAGCGATCCGCTTCGCAAGAACCAGTACCCGAGCAACATGCCGGGCAGGTAGACGATCGCGGTGAGGGAGAGCGCCAGTACGCCCATGCCGATCGACTCATGCCTGTTATGCCCGCGATTGCGCACGGCGTAGAGGAATCCCGTGAGCAGCACGATGAACGACGCCCCGAGTCGCGACCCCGACAGCATCGTGAAGGTCTGCAACGGTGTGAGCAGGTCCCCTTTGAACAAGGTGAGCGAGGTGGCGGCGACGGGGGAGCCGGACAGCACCACGTAGGCCGACAACCACCCGAGCCCGAGCGTCGACACCCCGTTGCCGAACACGAAGCTGCCGCGGATCTCCGGCCCGACGGACTTGGCGCCGGTCTTCATCAGCTGCAGAGCGAGGATGAACAGGAACAGCGCGCCCAAGAACGTCACCACCTTGATGCCGATGGTGAGCGGGCTTCGGGTCGAACGGCTCCGAGGATCCGACGGTCGCTTCACCGGGGGTCGTCGGGACGCCCTCCCGGCGCGCCGGGACGCGTCCGGCGCCGCGGCGTCGACGGCGCCGTCATCCCCAGGGGGAGCGGACAGCGCGGTCGGGGACTCGTCATCGGAGGTGTCCATCGGATCGTTCTCGCTGGTCATGAGCGGTTCTGAGGCAACCGGTGGTGCGGATGGCACACCGTACCCGGGCGCTGTGAGGCCCACAACCGTCTTTCGCCCCTGGTCGTTCCCCCGGGTGCGAACAGGCGTCGATCAGGGCGCGAAAGGCGATCCTTCAAAGGTGGTGGTGCACGAGTCGGTCCGGAGCGTTAAGCGACGCTGATGCGATTGCGCCCGGAGTCCTTGGACGAGTACAACGCCTCGTCCGCTCGGCGTACCAGATCTTCGCCGCCTTCGTCCCGATTCCAAGCCGCGAGTCCCGTCGAACAGGTCGCGCCGTAGGGGAGGTCCTGCACGAGTCGCCGGATGATGCCCTGCGCGGCGTCCATCGGGCAGCCGGGCAGCAAGATCGCGAACTCGTCTCCGCCGATCCGCGCGAGGATGTCGCCGTCGCGCAGCTGGTTGCGCCACCGGGCGGTGACCTCCTTCAGCAGCCGATCGCCGGCCTGGTGACCACGAGCGTCGTTGAACTCCTTGAAGTGATCGAGGTCGATCATCGCCGCGCACAGGGGCTGGTGTCGCTCCTCACTCGCCTCCACCGCCTGCGCGAGTTCCTCCTGCCATGCCCGCCGGTTGCTGGCCCCGGTGAGTGGATCGGTCCGTGCCATCAGGTCGAGTTGATCCTCGTGTTTGCGGAGGAAGGAGAACAGTCGTTGGACACCGATGCCGACACATGCTCCGACCACCAGGAGCAGCAGGGTGCCGGTTGCCGTGCCCTGCGGGTCCGGCGTCAACAGCAGTGCCGCTGCCATCGCTCCCGCGATCGTGCCGATCCCCAAGACGACTTCACCCATGCTGCCGTAGACGGCGAGCCACAGGATCGGCACGAGGATCAGCTGGGCGAAGATCGAATCGGAGCCGCCGGTGCCTTCCCGGATCAGGAGCGCGACGAGCACATAGAGCAGCGCCGGTGCCACCTGGACCGCTCGTGGGAGCCGTTGCCAGGGGACGACGAGCATCGCGGCGACCGTGATCGTCGTCAGCGTAGCGGCCTTGAGGAGCATGTCTGCGTCGGACCCCGTCGCGTTCGGCAGAACGAGCGAGCACAATCCGAGGTAGGCGGTCCCGATCAGCGGGCCGATCGTCCGGAACATGCCGTCGCGGCTCAACGGTGTGGGCGCCTGCGTTGCGATCCGTGCTGCTGCCATCCTGCCTCGTCTCCCCTCCGGCGCCGGGTGTCCCGGCCCGGTTGACTAGCTACTTGAGCATCGGCACATCGGCCGCCTTCGGAGCAGGGTCCGTCTGTCGTATTTCCATTACCCGTTCCGGGGTACGCCCACGTCCCCCATCCGGGCGCGACCAAAGACCTAGATGCCGCGGCTCATCCACGGTTTGCGCCGTCTGGGCCGGGTCGTGCACCGGTTGGGTGCCACGGGGTCGCGGGTCAGGCGCCGGGCAGGAGCACGTGGAAGGCGGCTCCGCCGCCGGGCCGTTCGTCCACCCACGACCGACCGCCGTGTAGCTCCGCGAAGCGGGAGACGAGGGAGAGTCCGATCCCGACCCCCGGCGAGTGATCCGCCGCGCCCGGGAGCTGTCGGAACGGCTCGAAGATCGCCTCCCGGACCTCCTCTGGAACCCCCGGCCCGTCGTCCTCGACGACGATCTCCACGCCAGAAGCGAACGGCTTCACATGGATCCACAGTTTCGCGTCCGCCGGGGTGTGCCGGACCGCGTTCACGAGCAGGTTCTCGACGATCCGTTCCACCTTGGCTGCGTCGATCGAGGCGATCACCGGCACCGCATCGATCTCGACCTCGCGACCCCCGAGGAGCTCCGCCTGACCACAGGCCAGCCGGACGAGCGCCCCGACATCGGTCGGTCGTCGTTGGGGTGCGATGATCCCTCGCTGCAACCGGTCGAGGTCCAGCAGGTCGCTGAGGAGCCGCTCGAGCTTGCGGGCGTTCGTCGCGATCCGATGCACCAGATCGAGCGCGTCCTCGTCGGGCATATCCATTCCCGTGCGCTCCAACGTGATCGCCGAGCCGAGGATCGAGGTCAACGGCGTTCGCAGGTCGTGGGACACCGCCTCGAGGAAGGTGTTCTTCATCTCGTCGAGCGCCCGCAGACGGGTGGCGGCCTCCCGTTCTCGCTCGAAGGCTTCGGAGAACTTCCGTTCGCTGGTCTGCAGCGCTTGTTCCGCTCGCTTGCGTTCCGTGATGTCGACCATCATGCCGCGCAAGAGCTCCGGAGCGCCCGTCGCGTCGCGCACGACGCTCACCAGATCTCGCAGCCACACGGCGTCTTCACCGTCTTCGCGGATCCGGTACTCGATGCTGACGTCCGTGCGGTCGCGGATCGCCCCGCGCAGTTCCGCGATCGCGTGGCCGCGGTCCCGCTCCACCGTGTGGTCTCCCCAGGTCGTCAACGACCCTGAATCGCGGAGGAGCTCGGTCGCCCTGCCGGACACGAACGTCAGGTTCAGCGAGCGAGGATCCGCCTCCCAGAACACGGCGTCGATGCCCTCGACGAGCTCGTAGAAGCGTTCGAGCTCGCTGAACCGTCGTGCGTTGCCCAGCGCCAGCGATGTCAGATCGGCGAGTCCTTGCGCCAAGCGCTTGTCCCGCTCGGAGAAGTTCGCCTCCGCATCGCGCGCGACGATCGCGAACGCCGCGAAACCGTCGGGCTCGAACCGCACAGGGGCGATCAGTGCATCCAACGGTTCGCCGTCGCCGAGGCGGTAGCGTTCGGGAAGTTCGGCGAGCACCTCCTTGGGGATCACGAACGGTTCGCGCACCGAAGCGAGCAGTCGGTCCGCGTCCTCGGCGTCGATATCGGTGGACCTTCCGGCCGCGCGCGCCTCCTCGACGTCGAACCCGTGCACGGCACAGAGCCGGAAGGCGCCGGTCGCCGAGTCCCGCAGATAGGTGAAAACGGGACATCCCGGGAGCAGTTCGGCAGCCCGGTCGGTCGCCGTCTGCAGGACGGCCTCCAAGTCGTGGACGCGCGTGAGGTCCTGGGAGAGCGCGAGCAGCGCGGCGGAGATCTCGGCCGCCTCCCGTTCGGACTGGAGCAGCTTGGCGTTCTCGAACGCGACCGCCGCGTGCGACGAGAGCACCTCGAGCAGACGTCGGTCCACATCGTCGAACGCCCCGATGCCCAGACTCGACAGGACGATCACGCCGGTGACCCGGTCGCCGATCTTCATCGGAACGGCGAGCATCGACTCGTCGATGTCGTCGGTGCCGTCGATCGTGACGGCCCATTCCAGCCACAGGGCGTTCTCGATCAGCAGGGACTCTCCCGTGGCCGCGACGCGTCCGGTGATGCCTTCCCCGACACGGCTGACGAGCTCCTCGAAGGTCTCGTCGATGTACTCGCCGATCTGGCCCCGGAACACGATCGGCCACAGGATCTCCCCGTCGTCCTGGAGCAGATAGATCCGGCAGTTGTGGTAGTCGATGATCGTGCTGAGTTCGGTGGTGATCGCCCCGCCGATCTGCTCGACGTCGTTGAGCCGGCCCAGCTTCGCCGCGAGGCTGTGGAGCATGTTGAGCTGGGCGACGGATCGGCGATCGTCTTCGCGACGACCGTCGCTCCCCCGGCGTTCGTCCGCCGCGTCGCCGTCGATCGACGATGCCTCGTCAGGCTCGCGTGGCTTCGCGCCTTCCAACCCTCAACCCCCGTCGATCGGTCCCCGTCGATCGGTGTGCCACTCGGATTGTCTCACCGCCGCAGAGCCGGGGAGAACGATCGCGAACGAGGCCCCTCGCAGCTGGAGTCGGTCCGGGTGCTTGCACCGGAGGAGTGCGCCGGTAGCCTACGGGTGTGAACGGCGTAGTCCCCGCGGGGAAGGCGGGGGGTGACGCGGAGGCGCTCGACGAGCGCTCGCGCGACATCCTGGATTTCGAGCGCGAGTGGTGGAAACACCCCGGGCCCAAAGAAGCACGCATCCGTGAGCGGTTCGGTATCTCTGCCGCCCGTTACCACCAACTGCTTCACCGGATCATCGACACTCCGGCGGCTCTGGGCCACGACCCGATGCTGGTTCGACGCTTACGAAGGCTCCGCGAGGAGCGGCGCCGCAAGCGCTATGCCCGCCGCCTGGGCATCGAACGCTGAGTTCTCCCGCTTCCGCACCCTTGACGACCTCATCGGCCCCCTCCGGTAGGATGCCCGCATGGCCAACCAGTCTCGGTTCCTGATCGTCGCGGCGCTGATCGTGGGGGGCATCCTTCTTCTGGGGAACGCCTTCGAATCGCCGCAGGTCGCGGCCTCGATCCCGAGTCCAACACCCTCTCCCGTCAAGGAGAAGAAGGACAAGGACAAGGCCGAGCAGCCCTCGGGCGACACCGGTCAAACCGGGGGTACGGGCACGGCCCAAGACACGGATCCCGACATCACGGGCCTTCGCGTCGCCGTGTTCAACGCCACCTCAGAGGATGGGCTGGCCGGCGAGGTCGACGTGAAGCTCACCTCGGGTCCCTGGAACTCGGAGCAGGCGATGCAGCCCGGAGACTCCGACGAATCGCTCGACGTCTCGGCCCTCTACTACGACGAGGAGGCCGATCAGGCCGCCGCCGAATACATCGCCCGGCGAGTACTCAAGGTCGACGACGCGGTGATCGAGCCGATCGCCAAGGCTCCGGGCGTCTCGATCGGCGGAGTTCCGACCGACATCAGCAAGGACGTCCAGGTCGCAGTCTTCGTCGGCGCCGACTACCTGTCCTGACGTGCTCGGTCCGCTCCGCGAGCGATCCGATCGCGCGGGCGTCCTCCTGGACTTCGACGGTTCGCTCTCGCCGATCGTCGCTCGTCCCGACGATGCCGCGCCCGTCCGGGGAGCGCGCGAAGTGCTCGCCGCGCTCGCAGCGCGCTACCGCCTCGTCGCACTGGTCTCCGGTCGTCCCTCGGACGAGTTGGTCGCCAGGATCGACGTGCCGGGTCTGGCCTATGTCGGCCTCTACGGACTCGAGGCTGCCGCCCCGGAGCTGACGCACGCGTTGCTCCCGCGCGTCGAAACCGCCGCGGCCGTGGTTCCCGAAGCGTGGGTGGAGGACAAGCGAGTGTCGGTCGCCGTTCACTACCGGCAGACGTCGGATCCCGCCGGAGCGCGTCGCGCTCTCGTCGTGGCACTCGAGCCGGTTGCCGCGGATGCCGGCATGCACCTGATCGAGGGGAAGATGGTCTTGGAGCTCGTGCCACCGGACCGACCGCTGAAGGGCGGAGCGGTTCGGGACATCGTGGGAGCGCACGGACTCGAGGCAGTGCTCTACGCGGGCGACGATGTCGCGGATCTCGACGCCTTCTCGACCCTCGACCAGCTGACGACGGCGGGCACACACGTGGTAAAGGTGGCTGTTCGGGGCACCGAGACGCCTGCGGAGCTCCTCGAACGCGCGGATCTCGTCGTCGACGGGCCGGAGGGTCTCGTCGAACTGCTTCGCTCGCTCGTCTAGGTGACGGCGGCTCGGGCCGCCCGGCGCCGGCGGACCCGTTCGAGGTCGGCCAGCTGATCGGAGACCCAGCGTTGCGGTGGATTTGCCAGGACCAACCTGGAGAGTCCCCGCGCGCGCCGGGCGCGCTCGTGCTCCGGCATCGTCAGAGCCAGCTGGATCGCTTCCGCCGTCTCCTCGAGGTCGAAGGGATTGAGCGGCACCGCGTACCGTCCCAAGCGGTGGAACGCACCCGCGTTGCGCGAGAGCGCCAGCGCGCCGTGGCGCCGGTTCAGCAGCGGGCCCTCCATCGCCACCAAGTTCATGCCGTCGAACACAGGATTCACGAGCAACGCGTCGTAGAGCGAGTAGGCAGCCAGGGCACCCTCGTAGTCCTCCCGGATGCGGACATCGATCGGTGTCCACGTCTGCGTACGGAACCGCTCGTTGATCCGAGCGGCTTCCTCCCGGCACTCGTCACCGTACGTGCGGTACTCGGGCAGCTCCTGTCGCGACGGTGACAGCATCGCGAGGAACTTCACACGCCCACGCCAGG
Organism: Actinomycetota bacterium; assembly: GCA_040902745.1. GTDB lineage: Bacteria > Actinomycetota > UBA4738 > UBA4738 > HRBIN12 > JBBDWR01. The sequence goes on from JBBDWR010000010.1 coordinate 7,433, forward strand.
TGGGAAAGCGTTCGAGCATTCGCTCGAAGGCCTGGAACCCACGGGGGATGTTCTTGGACAGCTCGAGCCGGTCGACCCGCAGAAGGAGCTTGGCGTCACCACGCCAACGCTCCAGCTCGGACCGCCGCTTGCGCACCTGGGGAGTCGCGGCACTCTGGCGCAGCGCCGCAGCATCCACCGACACCGGGTGGACCCGGACGAGGACCTCCCGGCCGTCGACACGGATCCGCGAGCGCGTCAGGTCGACACGAACGCTCGGCAGCAATCGCGCGGAGTTGAGGAAGCTTTCGGCCCAGTCGTGTCCTTGGAACCCCAGGACGTCCGCTCCGAGCATCCCGTGGAGCAGCTGGTCGCGCACGCGCGTGGGAAGGATCCGCATGTAGCCCGGTCCGGCGAACGGCGTGTGTGAGAAGTGCGTGATCAGCGCATCGGGTCGCAACTCCCGGAGCATCTTCGGGACGAGCGCGAGGTGGTAGTCCTGGATCAGGAACGTCGTGTCGTCGGTGGCATCTTCGGCTAGGGCGTCGGCGAACATCTGGTTGACGCGAACGTAGGCGTCCCATGCATCGAAGACCTCCTCGTGGAAGGTCGGTGAGCGCACCGTGTCCCATAGGTAGTGGAACGCGAACCAGAGAACGCCGTTCGCGATGCCGTTGTAGTACCCGTCGTAATCCTTCGGCGGGATCTCGAGGTAGCGCATCCGCAGATCGAGTCCCTCGGGCCCCAGGTCGATCGGCTTGCCGCCGGCACTCTGGGCCGCGGCCAAGTCGCCCTCGCCCATCGCGGCCGAGACCCATTCCCCGTGCGTGGCCTCGAGCGCGCCCGTCAACGCGGTGACGAGCCCGCCGCTTCCGCGCGTCCACGACAGTTCGCCGTCGTCGCCCGACTCGAATGTGACCGGACCTCGGTTGGACGCAACCACGATCGGGCCGCGGTCCACCGATACGTCACTCATGTGCGCAGGCTCCCGATCAGTAGGAGGTAATCCTCCAGCTCCCGGGTGGTCAGGAACGACTCGCGAACGCGAGCCCGCGCCGCCTCGCCCATCGCCTCGCATCGGTCGGGGTCGCGCAACAACTCCACCGTGCGCTGTGCGCACTCCTGCACCGAGTCCACCAGGTAACCGTTCGTTCCGTTCTCGATCTGCAGACGGATCCCCCCGACGTCTCCCCCGACCACCGGCTTGCGCTTCCACATCGCCTCCGCGACGACGAGTCCGAATCCCTCACGCGTCGACTTCTGGATACCCACCCGCGAAGCTCGCTGAAACGCGTTGATCTCCGTGTTCCCGACCATCTGTACGTTGGTGAGCAGGTAGATGTCCGGGTCGCCGTGACGATGCTCCTCGGTCATGTCCAGATACCGCATCCCCTCCGGGTCGTCGTGCGCCATCGACCCGGCCATCACGAGCTGAAGGTTCGGGATCTCCTCGCGCACGATCCTGAACGCGTCGATCACGCCGATCGGGTCCTTCCAGGGATCGAATCGGGAAACCTGCGACACGATCGGGCGATCCGGATCGATCCCGTAGGCGCCCAGTACGTCATGCACGGTCGCTGCCGGAAGCTCGACGTTCTTCGCCGAGGTCGGATCGATCGACGGCGGGATGAAGGCGACCTGAGGACCCACGAGACCCGGCTGACCGAAGTCCTCGATCGTGAACACGGCTCCGTCGTAGCCGTTCACGATCGGCTCGAAGAACCCCCAGACGCCGGGGTTCGGGTTCGACAGATCGATGTGACAACGCCAGATCCACATACCGGCGTCGTTGCCCCGCTCGGCGAGAATCCGCCGTACCCCCGCCGGCTGCGGATCGTGGATGAACCAGACGTCGAACGACTCTCCGACGAGGCGCTCGGCGTTTTCCCGCGCCGTGTCCCAGTAGGTGCGCTCCATCCCACGGGTCCAGGCGACCTCCGCTCCCTGCAGGCCGTTGTGGACGGTCTTGGTGACGTCGAAGAAGGGGTCGGCGCCCTCGAGCACGGCCCACACTGCCTCGATCCCCAGGTCGTGCATCAATCCCACCTGCGTTTGCAACAGCTCCGCCACGCCGCCCCCGTACGCGGTGCTGTTGAGCATCAGCAGCCGCATTCCTTTCAGGGGGGCCGCGGCAGCGCGGAGCCGCTCGACGGCCTCCTCGCCGGCATCCTGGGCGAAATCGTCGAGCCGCTTGGGCTGAACGGGGACGGTGGGGAGCACGCGCCGAGTCTAGTCCCCGGACGCGGTCCGTCGACCGGGGCGGGCGGGACTGGATCAGGGACGCGAGCTGAGCGTGTCGAGCGTCCGGTTCCGATGCTCCGCACGCTCACCCACGCTCATCGAAGCGATCTGCTCGATCGCTTCGGACAGATCGATCGGCGAGAACGGTTTCGTTAGGTAGCCGTTCGCACCGGCACTCCACCCTCGGATCTGGTCCTCGCGCTGTACCTTCGCGGTCAGCATCACGACGGGGACGTCGCGGGTGGCCGGCCGCTCGCGGAGTTCAGCGAGGACGGCGAAGCCGTCGCGTCCCGGCAGCATCACGTCGAGGACGATGAGGTCGGGGAGCCACTCGGCGGCACGGGCGAGGGCGTCTGTCCCGTTTTCGCACTCCGCCACCTCGTGCCCAGCGTGCTCGAGGTTCACCCGACACAGCATCAGCACGTCCGGTTCGTCGTCGACGATCAAAATGCGCACGTGGGGAGTCTCCTGTTCGCGAAGGGAGCAGTCGTTCAGGTATCGGGCCAGTCCTGCGCGGCCGGGATGGGCCGAACGGCTCGATACCCTCACCCGTTCGGGGGAGGTCCGTTCGGGTCATGGCCTCGCGATCGGGTGCCCGCGAGGGAGAAAGAACCCCTGCGGCCGTCCTGCCGAGGGGCGTCTGCCCTGGTCAGCGTATTGACGGACCCTAGACCCCACCCTAGGCTGACACCGGAGGCGAGAGCCCGTGCTGAAGGTTTCCCAGAAGCTCGAATACGCGATCCGCGCCCTGATCGAGCTCACGAACCGGCGAGAGAGCAAGCAGCTCGTGCCGGCACGCGAGATCGCCGACGCGCAGCAGATCCCACTTCGGTTCCTGGAACAACAGCTCGGAGCCCTCTCGAAGGCCGGGCTGGTCGAGAGCTTCCGCGGCGCTGGGGGTGGATGTCGCCTCGCCCGTGATCCCGAGGACATCCGGATGTCGGCGGTGGCCGAGGCGATCGAAGGCCAGACCGTGCCGATGTTCTGCCTCAGCGAGGAGGACCACACCTGCTTCATGGACAGCCGGTGCGGTCTGCAGGGGTTCTGGGCCGATGTGGCGATGGCCGTCCAGCGGGTATTCGACGAAACGACCATCGCGGACCTCGCGACCAGGCATCGAGCCTCGAACGGGCCGACGGTGTTCGCACCCGAGGACCTGCTCTCGCGTCTCAACTGAGGCGTCCCCGTGCTCCCCACGGGGTGGGTAGATCCGTCCCGGTATCCGACTGTGATCCGGATCCGCGACCCGAGCCCTGCGCTCAGGACCCGGGTCGGGTGGGTGTCCTAGCCGGACTTGCCCAGGATCCGCATGACGTTGGTGCCGCACACCGGGCACTGGCCCTTCGCGGCCTTGCGTCCGTTCTTCAGCGTGGTCTCGGTGCCTTCGAACTCGCGCTTCTCGCGGCACTTGACGCAGTACGCCTCGTACTTGGCCACGTCGGTCTCCTTCCCCCTCGGAAGATGCTTCGAGGCTGCCCGAGTGGGCAACCTCGTGCTCGATGCTCCACCCTCCCCCGTCGGGATGCAAGCACCACTCACGCACGAGGGTTGCCGTAGAACACAACCCGCGGGATCGGCGGGTCGCACGTTCGGCCCGTGCCTGGGGAGGCATCTCGCGCGTGATCGGGGCCGAGGCTACGATGCTGCTCCACCGCAGACCTGGACCCGCAGAGCCCGGAGGGACGGCGAGGCTTCGATGACCGACGTGGAGAAGACGATCGACGCGCTCCTGAGCGAGAAGCGGGTCTTCGAACCATCGGAGTCTTTCCAAGAGCGCGCGCTGATCAGCGACCGGTCGATCTACGAGCGCGCCGAGCGCGACCCGGTCGCGTTCTGGGAGGAGCAGGCTGAACGTCTCACGTGGTTCCGCAGATGGGATGCCGCGATGGAGTGGACCCCGCCGTGGGTCCGGTGGTTCGTGGGCGGCACGCTCAACGTGTCCTACAACTGCCTCGACCGCCACGTCGAGGCCGGAGGCGGTGACAAGGTCGCCTACCACTGGGAGGGAGAACCCGACGGCCAATCGCGCACGATCACCTACGCGCAGCTGCACGAGGAAGTCTGTCGGTTCGCCAACGCCCTGCGATCCCTCGGTGTACGCAAGGGCGATCGGGTGAACATCTATCTCGGCATGGTGCCCGAACTTCCGGTGGCGATGCTGGCGTGCGCGCGGATCGGGGCCGCGCACTCCGTCGTCTTCGGCGGCTTCTCTGCCGAGGCGCTCAAGGAGCGGATCAACGACGCTGAAGCGAAGGTGTTGATCACCGCCGACGGCGCGTGGCGTCGAGGAGCCATCGTCCCGCTCAAGCAGAACGCCGAGGACGCGCTCGCGGGATGCCCGACGATCGAACACGTGATCACCGTGCGCCGCACGGGCGGCGAGCATCCCTTCGTTGCGGGCCGAGATCACTGGTACCACGAGCTGATCGCGGACCAGCCGGCCGAATGTGTTCCCGAGCAGATGGACGCCGAGGACCTGTTGTTCCTCCTCTACACCAGCGGAACGACGGGTAAGCCCAAGGGCATCGCGCACACCACCGGCGGGTACCTCACCCAGGTCGCCACGACCCACAAGCTGATCTTCGACATCCACGAGGACGACGTGTATTGGTGCGCGGCCGACATCGGGTGGGTGACCGGCCATAGCTACATCGTCTACGGTCCGCTGGCCAACCACACCACCGGGATCCTGTACGAAGGCGCTCCCGACTTCCCGGACAAGGATCGTCTCTGGTCGATCGCCGAGCGATACCGCGCGACGATCCTGTACACGGCGCCGACCGCGATCCGTGCGTTCATGCAGTGGGGGACGAAATACCCACAGGCTCACGATCTTTCGTCGCTGCGGTTGCTGGGATCGGTGGGCGAGCCGATCAACCCCGAGGCGTGGATCTGGTACTGGAAGTACATCGGCGGCGAGAAGGCACCGATCGTCGACACCTGGTGGCAGACGGAAACGGGCGCGATCCTGATCACGCCTTTGCCCGGAGTGACGCCACTCAAGCCCGGGTCGGCCACGGATCCGTTCCCCGGCATCCGCGCCGACGTCGTCGATGAGGCCGGAGTCTCGGTGCCGCCCGGAGGTGGCGGCTACCTCGTGCTGCGGCATCCCTGGCCGGCGATCGCGAGGACGATCTGGGGCGACGACGAACGCTACGAGCGGACCTACTTCGGAACGTACGGTCCCGAGGTCTACGTAGCCGGTGACGGGGCGAAACGGGACGAGGACGGTTCCTTCTGGCTCCTGGGTCGCATCGACGACGTGATGAACGTCGCCGGGCACCGGCTCTCCACCTACGAGATAGAGAGCGCGCTGGTCGACGATCCCCGGGTCGCCGAGGCCGCGGTCGTATCGCGGCCGGACGATCTGGTCGGGGAGGCGATCGTCGCCTACGTCACGCTGAAGTCGGAGTTCGAGGGAAGCGAAGAGGTTGCTAGGGAACTTCGGGAGCACGTTGCGACGCTGATCGGCAAGATCGCGCGCCCACACGGGATCATCTTCACGCCCGACCTGCCCAAGACGCGCTCGGGCAAGATCATGCGCCGGCTGCTCCGCGACGTCGCGCGCGGGCATCCATTGGGGGACGTGACGACCCTGCAGAACGCCGGGATCCTTCGCGACATCGAGCAGGGTGTGGAGTCGGGGACTCGGGCGGACGAGTGAATCGCGCACCGCTTCTCACGCCTGCGCAATCGGCGTTCGTCGCCTCTCGGCCAGTCGCCTACCTGGCGACTGTGCAGTCGACCGGGATGCCCCATGTTGTGCCGATCTCGACCGTGCTCGACGGCGACCGGGTGGTGTTCGCCACGGAGATCGGTACACAGAAGGTGCGCAACATGCGCTTCAACGACTGGGTCGCGATCTCCTTCGACGTCTATTCCGACACGTGGTCTGAGCTGCAGCAGGTGATCGTCCACGGCCCTGTGCTGTTCATCGAATCGGGACCGGAATTCGAGCGCGACCGCGGACTGCTGTACGGCAAGTTCGAGCAGTACGAATCCGAAGCGCCGGTCGAAGAAGGGAGTTCGCTGATCGTGGAAGTCCCGTTCGACCGCGTCTCATCCTGGAACGTCTGACGCGTCCCGCAGCACATGTCGTTCGAAGAACGAGAGGATCGCCGCCATGTGCTCGACTTGCTGGGCGGTGGCGTTCGCATGGTGGCCCGCCGCGTAGATGTGCAGTTCGACCTCGACGCCTCGCGAACGGAGCGCATCGACCCACGGAGTGATGCTCTCGAGCGGGCATCGTGGGTCGTTCTCGCCCGCGATCACGAGGGCGGGCGCCACCGCGCGATCTACGAAGGTCATCGGGTCGCGCTCCCTCCACCGCTCGGGGAGTTCGTCGGGACCTCCTCCGTACAGCGCGAGATCGTAGGCCTGGATCTCGGGCATCGCCGCTTCATGCGCGGCGCGGAAGTCGCCCGAGGGTATCCCCGCGAAGACCGCTCGCCATCGGTCCGGATACAGCCCCGCGTCGAGGCACGCGAGGCATCCTCCCCATGACCAGCCGGAGAACGCGACCCGTTGTGGATCGGCGATGCCCTCCGCGATCAAGGCGTCGAGCGTGGCAACGACGTCCTCGCTCTCGGGGAGCCAAGGATCACCCACCAGCGCACGACGGAACTCCACGCCGTAGCCGGTGGATCCCCGATAGTTCACCAGCGCGACCGCGAAGCCCGCGTCTACGAACGCCTGGGTCTCCGGCTCGAAGCGGTTGCGCTCGTGCCACTCGGGACCGCCGTGCACGCTGACGACGGTCGGGAAGGGCCCTTCGCCCGCCGGAGTCACCACGAACGACTGGATCGGCGTCCCGTGTTGGTTGCGCGCCCAGAACGACCGGTATCCGCGCCCGGCCGGAGCGGGCTCACCAGGCGCGCGGAGCACATCTGTCCCGTCTGCGGTGACGACACGAGGGGGGTGCACGCTGTCGCTGGTCAACAGCCACACCTGCCCGTCGGGACGGACCGCGGCCTCGGGGATCTCCCCGCCGGTGTCGGCGACGACCTCGGCCGTACCGTTCGATGGGTTCACCCGGACGAGTCGATCCTGTCCTTCGAATTCCTGCCGAGCCAGGATCGAGGTTCCGTCGGGCCACCAACCGAGCGGGATCACGGCGCCTTCGAGATCGACCTCCAGGTCGCGTCGTTCACCGGTGGCGACGTCCCAGAGTCCCGGCCGCTCGAACGGGCCGATCTCCGAGGTGAACAGGAGCCTGCGATCGTCCGGTCGTGGATGCCACGCGACCGGATCCACCTGGGATCCGGCATCCACGAGTTCTCCGACGACCGAGCCGTCGGCGGCGTCCAGCACCCGGAGTTCCTGATGGATCACATCGCCGTGCTCGGCGTGCCGGATGCACACGAGGCTCCCGTCGGCAGAGAGCCCGCCGGTGCCCGCCACGTCGTTGCGCCCAACTCCCGATGGATACGACGCGGAGTGCAGCAGTCGCGGCGGTCCGTCGCCGTCGGAGACGTACACGCGGTAGTCCTCCCGCGTGCCGATGCCAACCGCGACGGTGTCGACGGCGAAGGAGATCCCGGTGCTCCATCCGGCGGGAAGTCCCTCGAGCAATGGGGAGACCACGTCGGTGTCCGGATCGAGCGCCACCCACGCGCCTCGCTCGTCGCCGGTCGCGTCACTCCACCACACGATCCGACCATCGGGGGCGACGAGCACCGATTCCACGCCGAGTGACTCGTCGCTTACTCGTCGTCGTCGCTCGTCGGAGAGGTCGCAGACCCAGACCTGCCAGATGCCGCTCTCGTTGGACAGGAACGCCAGGCGGCTCGGCGCGATATCAGCCCACGAGGGGAATCCCAGGGTGGGGGCCGTGAATCGGCGTTCCCAGGCGGAGGCGGAGGGTGCGACGGCGCTCATGGCCTGAGGACGCTACCGCAGCCGGGCCCCCAGGGCCTTGCCACAGACCCCGCTCCTGCGGGTACAATCCTTAGCACTCAAGGCTAGAGAGTGCTAGCAGTCGAGAGCCGGACCTGTGAACCAGTCGAACCAGCCAAGGAGGGGAATCCCATGGCCGCCAAGATCATCTCTTACGACCAGGACGCGCGGCGTGCGCTCGAGAGCGGGATGGATCAGCTCGCGAACGCCGTAAAGATCACGTTGGGTCCCAAGGGCCGCAACGTGGTCCTGGAGAAGAAGTGGGGCGCGCCGACGATCACGAACGACGGCGTGTCGATCGCGAAGGAGATCGAGCTCGACGATCCGCTCGAGAAGGTCGGCGCGGAGCTCGTGAAGGAAGTCGCGAAGAAGACCGACGACGTCGCCGGCGACGGGACGACGACGGCCACCGTGCTCGCGCAGGCGATCGTCAAAGAGGGTCTGCGAAACGTCGCAGCAGGCGCGAGCCCGACCGCCCTCAAGCGCGGCATCGAGCTCGCGACCGAACGAGCGGTCGAAGCGATCAAGAACCTGTCCAAGGAAGTGGAGGGCAAGGAAGAGATCGCGAACGTCGGCGCGATCTCCGCCGCGGACAACGAGATCGGTCGCCAGATCGCCGAGGCGGTCGACAAGGTCGGCAAGGACGGCGTCATCACGGTCGAGGAATCCAACACCTTCGGCATGGAGCTCGAACTGGTCGAGGGTATGCGCTTCGACAAGGGCTTCATCTCGCCGTACTTCGTGACGGATCCCGAACGGATGGAAGCCGTGCTCGACGATCCGTACATCCTTATCGCGAACGCGAAGATCTCCGCGGTCAAGGACATGCTGCCGGTGCTCGAGAAGGTAAGCCAGTCCGGCAAGCCGCTCGTGATCATCGCCGAGGACGTCGAGGGAGAAGCCCTCGCTACGTTGGTCGTCAACAAGATCCGCGGCACTTTCCGCAGCGTTGCGGTCAAGGCGCCGGGGTTCGGAGACCGCCGCAAGGCGATGCTGCAGGACATCGCGATCCTGACGGGCGGACAGGTGATCTCCGAGGAGGTCGGTCTCAAGCTCGAGAACACCACGGTCGACCTGCTCGGCACCGCGCGAAAGGTCGTCGTCACCAAGGACGAGACGACGATCGTCGAAGGCGGCGGCAAGCAAAAGGACATCACCGGTCGCGTCAACCAGATCAAGGCCGAGATCGACAAGACCGACTCCGACTACGACCGCGAGAAGCTGCAGGAGCGTCTCGCGAAGCTGTCCGGGGGCGTCGCCGTGATCAAGGTCGGCGCGGCCACGGAGGTCGAGCTCAAGGAGAAGAAGCACCGCATCGAGGACGCTGTGCAGTCCACGAAGGCAGCGGTCGAAGAGGGCATCGTCCCCGGCGGAGGTGTGGCGCTGCTGAACGCGCAGGCCGCTCTGGACAAGCTGGATCTCGAAGGCGACGAAGCCACGGGCGCGCGCATCATCCACAAGGCGCTCGAGGAGCCGGTTAAGCAGATCGCCCGCAACGCCGGCCTGGAAGGCGGCGTGATCGTGGAGAAGATCCGCGCCCTCGACCCCGGGCAGGGCCTGAATGCCGCAACCGGGGAGTACGGGGACATGCTGAAGTTCGGCGTGATCGACCCCACCAAGGTGACTCGCTCGGCGCTGCAGAACGCCGCCTCGATCGGAGCACTGTTCCTCACGACCGAGGCCGTGGTGGCCGAGAAGCCCGAGAAGGAGGCGCCGCCCGCGATGCCCGACGGCGGCGGCGGCATGGACTTCTGATCCGTCGAACCAGGGAGGGCTCCGCTGCGAATGCGGGGTGGAGCCCCCTCTCTCCACCAACGGGGCCCCGGGAGACCGGGGCCCCGTTGCGTGTTCGGTTCCGGGTGGGACCGGGCTGTGTTGGCAAGGTGCCGGCGGATGGGAGAATCCGCACATGATGACCGAGATGTCGCGGCGGATCGCGGACATGCAGGGGCTGCTGCAACGGATGGACGGGGTGGTGGTCGCATTCTCGGGCGGAGTCGACTCGACCCTCGTGGCCGCGGTCGCCGCACGGGCGTTGGGGCCGCGCGCCCTCGCGGTCACCGGCGTCTCGGCGTCCCTCGCTCCCGGCGAGCTGGACGGCGCTCGGCGCATCGCATCGTCGGTCGGGATCGTTCATCGAACCGTGCGCACCGATGAGCTGATGCGCCCCGGCTACGTCGAGAACGGCGCGGATCGCTGCTACCACTGCAAGACGGAGCTCTACGACGTGCTCGGGAAGCTGGCGGCACAAGAGGGCCTGCCCGTGGTCGCCTCCGGAGCGAACGTCGACGACCTCGGGGACGTGCGGCCGGGCTTGCGCGCTGCGAAGGAGCACGGGGTTCGCCATCCGCTGGTGGAGAGCGGGTTCACCAAGCGGGACGTGCGGACGGCCGCGCGAGAGCTCGACATCCCGACATGGGACAAGCCGGCGTCCGCATGCCTGTCGTCGAGGATCGCATTCGGTCAGCGGGTTACGGTCGGCGAGCTTACCCGCGTGGGCCGAGCGGAGCGCCTCCTCAAGGAACTCGGGTTCCGGCAGTGTCGCGTCCGTGTGCACGGCGAGTTGGCGCGGATCGAGGTCGACCGGGAGGCGGTGTCGCGTCTCGCCGATCCCGGAGTGCGGGAACGTATCGCCACAGAGTTCCGCGCGCTCGGGTACGGCTACGTCACCGTCGACCTGGAGGGGTTCCGGTCGGGCAGCATGCACACGACCGCGGACGGTCCTCGTGACATCGGCGCCTGACCGCCGATCCGGTCGGCGCCATGGTCACCGAGAGAGGGGCAGTATGCACGAGGAGCGCATCAGGATCCGCTGGAGCGACATGGATGCCTACGGCCATGTGAACAACGCGACCTACCTGAACTACCTGGAGGAGTGTCGCGACGCCTGGGCCGAACGCGTGCTCGGGCCGGTTGCCCCCGCCTGGGACTTCGTCCTGGCGCACGTCGGGATCGATTTCCGCACCCAGCTGACCCAGACGGATGGCGAGATCGTCGTGACCTGTCGGCTCTCGTCGATCGGCACGTCGAGCATCCGGACGAACGAGGAGATCCGCAAGGCGGCGGACGGTACGTTGTCCGCGCAGGCCGAGGCCGTCATCGTTCCCCGCGACCCGGATGCCGGCCGTTCACGCCCGCTCACCGACGCGGAGCGCCGCGCGCTCGAAACAGAGCTGACGAAGACCACGCAGCCCTAGACGAACCGAGTGACTCGATGCGTGGTTTCGACGCGCAAAGGGCCGAACGTTCGGAAGTGATCGCTACTTGACCACGCGGCGCGCGTGTTTGAAGTGGTCTCGGTACCAGCCGGTGCCGACCCACATCAGGGTGACGCCGCCGGCGCTGCTGGAGGAATCGATCGCCCAGCCGCCGCCCGCGTACACGTCCACGTGGTCGACCGTGCCCCCGCCGCCACTGTAGAAGAGCAGGTCTCCGACCTCCTTGCCCCTCCAACCGATCCGTTTGCCGGCCGACGCCATGTCACGTGAGGAACGCTGCGGCAGATCCCATCCGCGATAGTTGCGCGGCGGCGTCGGATCCCAGCCGTAGCCCGCCTTGCGGATCACCCACCAGGTGATGCCGGAGCAATCGAACCCGCCGACCGGCTGGGCGCCGCAGCAGTAGCCCGATCGGACGCGCTTGGGCCATTCGCCGCCCCACACGTAGGGATAGCCCGCGTATCGCAGGCCCCACTGGACGATCTTCGCCTTCTGCTCGTTCATCGCAGGCAACTCGAGGCTCGTGTAGCGATCCATCTGATCCAGGGTGTATGAGGAAGCGGTTGCCGCTCGGTACAGGGACCACGCAACCTCTGAGCGTGGAAGTTTGGACGTCGGGGTCACGTCCATGCGCTCGTTGCCGTGGTTGAAGCGCAGGCCGATCCGCATCCCGATCATCGTGGAACCCGTGTAGGGAGAGGTCTTGAATCGGATGCCGTTCTTCGTCCGGAGTTCGTCGATCCCGGTGATCGGGCCTCGCAGGTGCAGGGCGAGCGTTAGGACCCGGTGCACGACCTGCATCGAAACGCCGTCGTCCGGCTTGATCTTGCCGCCGACCTTGTCGATCCAGCCGAGCTTGACGGCTACGCTCGCGAAGTCCCAGAAGTTGGAGGACTTTGGAAGATCGTCGAAGTGGATGTCCGGGTCCGGATTCTCGTTCGGAGCGAACGCGCGCACGGCCGAACGAAGGAAGAACTTGCGCGGTTCGATCTTGTTGGGTTTGAAGGGCGTCTCGCCGTTGCGCTGTTTGGCGTAGTCGCGCATCCAGCTGCGGTACTTGCCGACGTAGTCGATGGCGGTCCTGGCCCAGTGTCGCGAGCCCACGTCCGCCCACTTGACGCCGGTGGCGCGCGCAGCGGAGTCCGGATCGGTCACCGATACGGGGGCGGGAGCGCCGGCTCCTGCGTCGCCGCCCGTGAGGTCGTAGGTCGGGTCGGCGAGCGCAGCGACCGGAGTGGCCCCCACCGTCAGCGCACATGCCAGCGCGACCGCCGCCGTGGTCATGACGCGGCGCAGGGGTCGATGGAACCGGGGAGACTGCGGAGGCCCCATGTTCAGTGCCTCGGCGGCCGGCGGTCGGACCTTGAGCGGGTTCGGAAACGTGGACCGCACGCGGGCACCCTAGCAGGCTGAACACGGCTCCTATCCCCCGACCGCCCTACACGATCCGTCGAGAGGCGTGCGGTAGGCTGCGCGCCATGCTCGGGGAACAGGAAGCATTGGTGCTCGAGGTCAAGCCGTGGGACGTGCACGGCGTCGGTTACGTCGACGTCACCGTGGGCTATCCCGATCGAAGCACCGAAACAGCGCGGTTGGGTTCGGAGAGCGTGCCGGACGCGCTGACGAAGGGCGAGCGTGTGCTCGTGACGCGTGCCGTGAACGTGATCGTCGCCGTCCGTCGGATGCAGGGTTCCGCCGAAGGCGCCTGAGCGCCGAGTGGTGCCCGAGGGATGCTCGGTTGGTGGAGGTGTTGAGCGGATGTACGACTGGACTTACCTGGATGACAGCGGCGACGAGGTTGGTCGCTCCGAGCGGTTCGCGGATTCCGAGTCGGCCGAAGCTTGGATCACCACGGCATGGCGCGACCTTGCCGATCGCGGCGTCGAGCAGGTCGAGCTCTTCGACCGGGTTCGCGCGCGCTCGATGTACCGGATGGGGCTCGAGTCGAGCGACCCGGATGCCGACTCGTCCGGCTAGGTGGCGGTCGGTCCCGTCGAGCGCACCTTCTGCACCTGCGTGAGCGCCTCCCGAAGATCGGCAAGCCACTCCTCCTGCCGCTGGGCCACGAGACCAACGCACCACGCAAGTGCATGACTCCGACTCCGAGCCACGCCGGCTTCGACGAGGGTATCGAGCACCTTGCGCTGAGGCATCCGCAGGCGCGTCATCGCCGGAACGGACAGCGTCGTGAACAACAGCTGCGTATCGCCACAGCTCGCTCCCCACGACACGGTGCGTCCGAACCTGCCCTGTGCCTCGTCAGCGATCCGCATCCGATGTTCGCGGGTGTCCTCACGGAACCCCGTGATCCGGGCGGCGAGCGCGGCCGTCGTGGTGTCGGGATCGGCCCCGTCGGGCAGGGCGGGCTCGGAGAGCGGACCGATGACGAGGATCTCGTCACGGTCGATCTCCACGTCGGGCGCGCCGGTGAACCACCCGTCGGGGATCCGGCCGGCGAACCAACCGCGCAGCTCCTGCTCCTTGGCGCTCATGGGCAACCTTCCGGTCGATACTTGGTCGATATTGGGAGATTACACCATTACATCGTTTCGTGTGGACCCGCGAGACAGCCCGGTCCGCAGGTGAAGGAGGCCGCTAACTCGGCCTGGACGATCGCTGGCGTCAGCTGAGGTACGAGTCGGGGTCTTCCTTGAAATCCTCGAGGCAGCCGAGGGAGCAGAACGCATAGCTGACCCCCTGGTACTCCCAGACCGCGGCCGCGGAACTTGGGTCGACTTCCATCCCGCACACGGGATCGATCTGGAGCTGTTGCGCCATGTCCCCTCCTCGGGCTCAGCGGATCGTCGGCAACGCTACCCGACCCCGCGATGGCCGAGCGTGCCCATAGCGTGGAACACTCCCCGTCGAACGATCTGCGAGGGGGCTTCATGGATTCGCTCGATCTCGAGGTGACGACCCGCGGCCGCGTCGTCACCGACCTCACGAAGGAGGTTGCAGGGTTCGCAGCCGCGCACGGCGGCGAAGGACTGGTGCACGTGTTCGCCCCGCACGCGACCGCGGGGCTGGCGCTCCTTGAGACCGGCGCCGGCTCCGAGGAGGATCTGGAGGAGCTGATCGAGCGGGTGCTCCCGCGCGACGATCGGTACGCCCACCGGCACGGCTCGGCGGGTCACGGCGGAGATCATGTGCTGCCCGCGATCGTGTCGCCGGCGCTGGTGTTGGCCGTTGACGACGGGCGATTGGTGCTCGGCACGTGGCAAAGCGTGGTGCTCGTGGATCCGAACCGGGACAACGACGTTCGCCGCATCCGTCTGTCTCTCCTCGCGGGGTGACGGGCCGGGTCTAGAGGTATTGGCCCGGTTCGCGTCCATCCCGCTCGGGCGCCGGGGCGACCGCCTGGACGTCGCGTTCGCGCAGGAGCAGGTAGTCCTCGCCCTCGAGGTCGACCTCGAGCCCCGCCTGGGGAAGGAAGAGGATGCGATCGCCCTGCTGGACCCCACGGACCTCGGGTCCCACAAGGGCGACCTCGGCCCACACGCAGCGCTTCGGCGCCGGCTGAGCGGTGGCCGGGATCAGCAGACCGCCCCGAGACGTCCGTTCTCCGCGATCGGGGTGCTCGACCACGATGCGATCGGCGGTCAGCTTGACCTCGGGAACACGCGAACCGGCGTTGGCACCGGCAGGTTTCGCGCCCGCCCGTTTCGCGGACGTCGTCTCCTGCTGGCCCGGCGTGGACGCGGGCGCGCCGTCCTTGGGGGCGGCCGGATCGTTCTCGGCTGTGGAGCTTCGGGTCATCTGCGGCAAGTCTACCGACGTCGGTGGAAAGCCCGATCGGGCTCCCGCCCGGGCGGTTAGGATGCGCGCCGTGAATGCGAAGGAACTCCTCGACCGGGCGGTCTCGACGCTTAAGGCGTCGGACTCGCTCGACCATTGGCAGGCCGATCGGGATCAGATCGAAGCGGAGGAGCTCCTCACGTGGGTGATGGATCATGAGGAGCCCTCGCCTCTCGACGAGATCCCACCCGCTGCGGCGCGTCGGTTCGAACGGTTCGTCGCGCGGCGTGCGACCGGTGAGCCGGTCCCGTACATCCTCGGGGAGAGCGAGTTCCTCGGGCTGTGGCTGGATGCGAAACCCGGCGTCTTCGTCCCTCGCGATTCCACCGAGTTCCTCGCCGAGCAGGCGATCCGTCGCTTGCGACTGCGGGGGGACCCGGTCGCGGTCGATCTCGCGTGCGGCTCCGGGGCGGTCGCGCTGGCGATCGCCAACGACGTGTCCGGGGCGGACGTCACGGGAACCGATCTCGCTCCCGATGCGATCAAGCTGGGCCGTCGCAATGCGCGCAAGCTCGGGTTGGAGGTGCAATTCGTCGTGGGAGACCTGTTCGCGGGGCTGCCGGCGAGACTCCACGGGATCGTTGATGTGATCACGGTGCATCCGCCGTACGTGGCCGAGGACGAACTCGACCACCTGCCCGATGAGATCAAGAACTTCGAGCCCGTGCACACCCTGACCGACCACAGCGATGACGGCCTCGGGTTCGTGGAGCGCATGGCGGACGAGGCGTGGAACTGGCTCTGCAAGAGCGGGTGGGTGTGTGTCGAGATCGCTCCCGACCGAGCCCGCTCGGTCGCGTCGATCCTGCGTTCCGAGGGGTTCCAGGACGTGAAGAGCACCAAAGGCGGGATGGGTGTGACGCGCGTGGTGGTCGGGAGAGCGGCGACGTGACCGGTCGCGGCGACCGAGTCGTCGCGCGGAGCACGCGGTGAGCGCTCGGATCGCCGCTCCCTTCGGTACCTGGCGTTCGCCGATCAGCTCGGCGATGGTCGCGCAGGGGCGCGGCTGGCTGTCCGCGGTCGATGTCGACGCAGGCGTCGTCACGTGGACCGAGGAGCGGCCCTCCGAGGGTGGGCGCGTCGTTCTGGTTCGGGCCGCTCCGTTCGCCGATCCGCAGGACGTCACGCCCGACGGATTCAACGTGCGCACGAAAGTGCACGAGTACGGGGGAGGTTCGTACTGGATCCGCGATGGGGTGGTGGTGTTCGCGAACTTTGCCGACCAACGGCTCTACCGTCAAGATCCCGGCTCCGCGCAACCGGTAGCGATCACGCCCGACACCGATGGGCGCCATCGCTACGCGGACGGACGGTTCCTTCCGGGCGATCGGTGTGTCTGCGTGCGTGAGCGTCACGAGGACACCGGTGTGATCAACGAGCTGGTGGTGCTCCCGCTCGACGGCTCGACAAAGCCCGTGGTGATCGCCGATGGGCACGACTTCTTCGCGGCGCCCCGAGCGAACGCGGACGGAACTCGCCTCGCCTGGATCACGTGGGACCAGCCCCGGATGCCGTGGGACGGGACCGAACTATGGGTGGGAGACCTCGCGGAGGATACAACCGTGTCCGGGGTCCATCCGGTCGCAGGCGGGCCCGACGAATCGATCCTTCAGCCCGCATGGAGCCCGCGGGGTGCGTTGCACTGCGTGTCCGACCGAACGGGATGGTGGAACCTCTACCGCGTCGAGCACCGCGATCTCCGGCCCTTGCGCGCGATGGACGCGGAGTTCGCGTCCCCGCCGTGGGAGTTCGGCTATGCGAACTACGGCTTCCTCGACGACGAGAGGATCGTGGTGCTCTACGAGCGCGATACCGTCGGGCACCTCGCGATGCTCGATCCGGAAGCGGACGAGATGCTCGATCTCGATCTGCCGTTCACGGTGTTCGTCCCTCCCGACGTCGCCGTCGAAGGGTCGACGATCGCCGTGATCGCGGGGGGACCGGCGATCGGGCAGTCGGTGGTGTCGGTGGACGTCGCCGCGCGTTCGGTCGAAGTGGCGCGGTCCGGCGCGGAGGTGACGTTCGATCCCGGCTTCGTCTCGGAGCCGAGGGCGATCGAGTTCCCCACCGACGGAGACCGCACAGCGCACGCGATCTACTACCCGCCGGCGAACCCCTATGTGCGCGCTCCGCAGGATGAGTTACCGCCGCTCGTCGTGATGAGCCATGGCGGTCCGACCGCCCATGCCGTCCCGGAGTTCGACCTGCGAAAGCTCTTCTGGACAACGAGGGGGTTCGCGGTCGTCGACGTGAACTACGGTGGGAGCAGCGGCTACGGACGCGCGTACCGTCGGCGGCTCGCGGGGAACTGGGGGGTCGTCGACACCGCCGATTGCATCGCCGCCGCCCGCTTCCTCGCCGAGCAGGGCGAGGTCGACGGCGATCGCATGACGATACGCGGCGGCAGCGCCGGAGGCTACACGACGCTCTGCGCGCTGACGTTCCATAGAGGAGTCTTCGCGGCCGGCGCCAGCTACTACGGCGTTGCGGACGCCGAGGCGCTCGCTCGCGATACCCACAAGTTCGAGTCGCGCTACCTCGATGGCCTGATCGCTCCCTATCCGCAGGGAGTGGATCTGTATCGGGCCCGGTCGCCGATCCACTACACCGACCTATTGTCGACACCCCTGCTCGTGCTGCAGGGGGACGAGGACGAGGTCGTCCCGCCGGCGCAGGCCGAGGTTCTCGTCGCCGCGTTGCGGAGCAAGGGACTGCCGTTCGCCTACCTGCTGTTCCCCGGCGAGCAGCACGGGTTCCGTTCGGCCGAGCACATCCGGCGGGCGCTGGAGGCGGAGCTGTCCTTCTACGGGCAGATCCTCGGCTTCGAGCCCTCGGGCGACATCGAGCCCGTGCGGATCGAGAACCTGCCGGCTTGAGCGCCGCGGTCGAGCGGGTCGCCCGTCGGGTCCCGACGGAAGCGGGACCCTTGGCGTTCCCGCTGCTGTCCCGGCAGATATCGTGAAGACATGCGACGCCGCGAGGTCCTGCTCGACGTGCTGCACATCCTCGCCCGTGCCCTTCTCGGTGGGCTGTTGCTGTGGGCCGGGATCGGCAAGGCGTTCGATCGCCAGGGGTCGATCCTCGCTGTGAACGGGTACGACGTGCTTCCCGAGGCGTTCGTGGAGCCTGTCGCGATCATCCTGCCGTGGCTGGAGATCCTGCTCGGGGTGTTGCTCGTGCTGGGTCTCTTCACGCGAGCTGCGGGCATCGCCTCCGCCACGCTCATGGGCGTGTTCATCGCCGGGATGCTGCAGGCGAGGGCTCGCGGGCTCCAGATCGACTGCGGGTGCTTCGGCGGCGGAGGCGCCGGCGAAGGCGTCTCGTGGTTCGACGTTCTGCGCGACGTTCCCTTGTTCGCGGCCGGTGTGTTCCTCGCGATACGACCGGAGGGGCCGTGGAGGCTCGACACCTATTTCCGAACGGAGGAGAGGCACGATGACGACCTCGTCGAAGCGTAAGGGGGCCGCGAAGAAGCGTCCGACGAGAGCCCAGCGCGTTCGGATCGAACGCCGCGCGAAACAACGCAGCACGATCGCGATCGTGCTCGTCGTCGTCCTCGTCGCCGGCGTGGGGGTGGCGCTTGCCCTCTCCGGCGGCTCGGACGACGGCGGGACGCCGTCGGCGGTCAGCAGGGTTTCGATCGAGCGATCTCTCGACGCCGGGCCGCTGAAGGACGGAGACGAGGCCCCGTCCTTCTCGGCGCCAGGACTGGCGGGCCGGACGGTGTCGTGGGATCCCGGCGCACCGACCGTCCTCACCGTCTGGGCTCCGTGGTGCCCCCACTGCCAGAAGGAGCTCCCCGTGCTCGCGGACGTCACCGCCGAGTTCCCCGGCGTGGAGCTGGTCAGCGTCGCGACCGCGATCGGTGAGCAACCGAGCCGGTACTCCCCCGAGAGCTACATGGCCGAGCGCGGACTCAGTTTCCCCGTAGCGATCGACGACGCCGAGAACACGCTCGCTCGTGGTCTCGGCGTCGTCGGGTTTCCCACCATGTATGTGGTCGACGCGGACGGCACCGTTCGGGGGAGCGCTTCGGGCGAGCCGTCGGAGGACGACCTCCGCGCGCTGATCGCTGAGATCAGCCAGGCTTAAGCACGCGGTCGGACGCACGGGAGCGCAACGGGGAATGCTCACGGTGTGGCCTGGTCGAAAGGGGTGCGGGGAGCCGGGTGACGGTCCGGCTCCCCGCTGCAGAGGGCGCGTGCCTTTCGGCGATCACCACGCTAGCGAGCCGAGGTGTCGGTGAGGTGAACGAGGGATGGCCACGCGCGCGCGATCGGATGAACGGTGTGGAGAGGCGGCATCGGGTCCTGCGAACGTCGCGCTCGGGCGATCAGCCGCCGATCATCGACATGCTGCGGTCGGGCTGGACGAAGTCGGGATGGTCGATCCGATGCCCCGACCACTTGCTCCACACGGCAGTTCGGATCAGCGCCTCGAGGTCGGCATCGCTGGCTCCCTCGCGCAACGGAGCCCGCAGGTCGGTCTCCTCCAGCGCGAACAGGCACGAGCGCACCTGTCCCTCGGCCGTCAGTCGCAGCCGGTTGCATGTGTCGCAGAACGGTTGCGTCACCGAGCCGATCACACCGATCCTCCCGGGCGCTCCGTCGGAGAATCTGTACGTCGTTGCGGGCTCGGGTCCGTGCCCCACGGGATCGAGGGGATACTCGGACGCGATCCGCTCCAGCACTGTGCGCGAGGGCACGACCCGCTCGCGCTCCCATGCCCGTTGCGCGTCCAGCGGCATGTACTCGATGAACCTGACCTCGTAGCCGGTGGCACGCGCCCACTCAGCGAACGCGACGACCTCGTCGTCGTTCGTTCCGCCGATCACGACGCAATTCACCTTGATCGGCGTGAGTCCGGCCGCTTCCGCCGCCACGATCCCTCCGAGCACCTGCTCGAGGGCGTCCCGACGGGTCATCTCCTGGAACCGGTGCCGGAGCAGGGAGTCGCACGAGACCGTCGCTCGATCGACGCCTGCTTCGGCGAGCGCCGCGACCTGCCGGTCCAGCAGCACGCCGTTGGTCGTGAGGGAGATGTCGAGTTCGGGTCCCACCTCGCGGAACATGCCTACCAGGGTGGGTAGGTCGGCTCGCACGAGCGGCTCCCCGCCGGTGACCTTGATCGACCGCACGCCGAGTCCCACGAAGATCGACAGCAGCCGGGTCAGTTCTTCGAACGTGAGGATCTCGTGTTTGGGGAGCCACGCGACTCCTTCGGCGGGCATGCAGTAGGTGCAGCGGAAGTTGCACCGGTCGGTGACCGAGACGCGGAGGTCGTCTGCGACGCGGCCGAACGTATCGACGAGCGGTCCGGTCGACGGGGCAGGGTTGCTGGGGGGTTGCCAGGTGGGCACGGGCCTTCTTCCGTCAGGGTACGTCGGTGCTCGCAGCCGCGAGCCCGAACTTCAAGCCTAACCGGTTCCGGCGAGAGCGTGTCCTTCCGACGAGCGCATGCGCTTCGGGCGAGCGTGCGCTTCCGGCAGCGGAATGGGCGGGTTGTCGGTGCGTCACGGGACCTGGTCGGGTGTCTCCTCCGGGATCTCGTCCTCGAGCATGCCGAGGACCTCGGCGAGTGCATCCGTCCGCTCGGCGCCGCGAGCGATGCGCGCCTGGACCGCCCGGCCGAGTAGGAAGGTCGACAGAGGGGTGATCCGGCGCTCCACCCCGTGTGCTACGTCGCGGGCGGCGGCCAGAAGTCGTGAGGTCTCTTCTTGGGTGGGAGCCTCGAGATCGAGGCGTTCGGCCAGCTGCCGGATCCACTCGTCCGTCATGGGCGCTTCCTCCTGGATTCGCTCGTTCGTCGCCGGTGTCGGAGACCACGCTACCGCTGTCCGGCACCGTGGGTCGCCCGGTGGGAGGATGAGAGCCATGAGCGCAACGAGAGTGGCGGTCGTCACGGTCTCCGACAGTGTCACGCAGGGAACGCGCGACGACACATCCGGTGCGCTCGCCGCATCGATCCTGCGCGACGCGGGCTTCGACGTGGCCGCGCACGAAGTGGTGCCGGACGAGCGCCATCGGATCGAAGAGGTGCTCCGGCGCCTTTGCGACGGAGGATTCGGGCTCGTCGTGACCTCGGGAGGGACGGGGTTCGGCCCACGCGACGTGACTCCGGAAGCGACCCGCGCGGTGATCGAACGCGAGGCCCCGGGGTTGGGCGAGCTGATGCGTGCCGCCGGGCTGCTGCACACGCCACAGGCCGCGCTGTCGCGGGCGGTTGCGGGTGCGCGGGGGCGATCGTTGATCTTGAACCTGCCGGGGAGTCCCAAGGCCGTCCGCGAAGGGCTCGACGTGGTGCTGCCGGTGCTCCCGCACGCGGTCGAATTGCTGGCGGGGGCAATGGGTGCACATCCCACGGGTCATGGCCCGTCACCGGACCCGGCGGCGCAGGAGCAGGGCATGACCGACCCACCGGTCGGGCGCGGTGGGGGATGGGTCGACGTGAAGGCCGTGGCAACCGAAGGTGATCCACCGTGTGCAGTCGGGAGCGCGATGCAGATCGTGCCCGGTGGCGCCGTCCGCGGCACGCTCGGATGCGCGGAGTTCGACAGCGCCGCGGTGCGGGATGCCGCCGAGGTCCTGGCGGCGGGCGGGGCCGGGACCAGAACCTACGAGCATGAGCTGGGGACGGTGCAGGTGTATCTGGAACCGCACCGCCAACCACCGGTGCTCATCGTCGTCTCGGCGACCGGTGTGGCGCGTGCGCTCGCCGGTCACGTCGGAGGAGCCGGGTTCCGCACGGTGCTGCTCGAGCCGCGCGAGGAAAGGATCGAGGCACAGGACCGGGCTCGATTCGACGGCGTTGAGCAGGATGCGGGGGCCCTCACCGAGCTCGCAGACGACGCCTCGGTCGTCTTCACCGATCACGACGCACCGGGGATCGCCGATCAGCTGGAGCGGGTACTGCGATCTCAGGCGGGGTTCATCGGGGTGATGGGCAGTCGACGGCATGTCGCGCACTACGTGGAGGACCTGCGGGGGCGGGGCATCTCCAAGGAGGACCTCGCCAGGATCCGCAGTCCCCTCGGTCTCGATCTCGGCGGGCGCGCGTCCGAGGAGATCGCGCTGTCGATCGCTGCAGGTCTTGTCGCAGCACGTCACGGCAAGGACGGGGGCTGGCTCGACCGATGAGCGGCGCTCGGCGCGCGGGCGTCGCCCTCGTGACGGCGATGGTCGCGGTCGGATCGGCGGTCGGGTTCTCCGGTTCCGGGGGCGTCGCGCCTCGGGGGACCGCGGATCCACCCCCCAACATGATCGTCGTCGTCTCCGACGACCAGACGGCCGAGTCGCTGCCGCACTCGCCGCCGGTGATGCCCTACCTGCAGGCGCAGCTCGAAGACCCACGGGGGGGCTGGACCTCGTTCCCGAACACCTTCGCGACGACACCGCTGTGTTGTCCGTCGCGGGCGGGGATGCTCACCGGACGCACTGCGGCCGTCACGGGTGTGCTGGACAACGGTGACGGCGCGCGACTGGACGACACCTCCACCGTGGCCACCTGGCTCCAGGACGCCGGGTACTCGACCGCGCTCGTCGGGAAGTACCTCAACGGCTACCCGTTCCCGGAGCGTCCCCTCGTGCCGCCGGGGTGGGATCGATGGGTGGCGAAGACGAACACCTCCGACGCGACCGTCTACGAGGGGTATTCGCTCGTCGTCGACGGTGTTCCCGTTCCGATCGGGACCGGCCCGTGGACATACAGCACGGATGTGCTCGCCGCCGAGGCGGCCGACTTCATCGCAACCGCCCCGCCGGATCGCCCGTTCTTCCTCTGGTTCTCGCCACCGGCGCCGCATCAACCTTGGCAGCCACCCGAGCGCCACGCCGGAGCGTTCGCCGGACTACGGATCGAGGATCCGCCTGCAGTGGGGGAGACGGATGTCTCGGACAAGCCCAAATGGGTACGCGCCTTGGCGCCGGTCGATGCGGTCCGGCGCACGGCGTTCCGCGAGGATAGGCGACGCGAGTACGAGACCTTGCTCGGGCTCGATGACGCCCTGCGGACGATCGACGAGGCCCTCGATGCACGTGGCGCGCTGCAGGACACGGTCGTGCTCTTCATGACCGACAACGGGTACGCCCTTGGAGAGCATCGCTGGTCAACCAAATCGTGTCCGTACGACGCGTGCACGCGAACACCGCTGTTCCTGCGGATCCCTGCGATGCCTGCGCGTGTTGACGAGCGGCTCGCCGCCAACATCGACGTCGCACCGACCCTTGCGTCACTTGCGGGTGTACAGGTCCCGGAGGGCGTCGAGGGTCGGTCGCTCGTGCCATCTGTCTCGGGCGAGGGAGCGTATCCCGGATGGCGGGACTCGATCGGGCTCGCGTTCCTCGGAGAGGACCCGATCGTCCCGCGTTGGCGGGCCGTGCGGACATCGACGTTCCTCTTCGTGGAGTACGAGACGGGGGAACAGGAATTCTACGATCTCGCCGGCGTCTTCGGCGCTGCCGACCCCTCGCAGCTCGAGAACCGCAGCGGCGATCCGGCTCTTCGCGCCGAGGTTCGGCGGCTCAAGGAGCTCGCCGGGGCGATCCCTTGGTCGCCGCAGGATCATCCGTAGTCGCCGGCTGGGGACGGTGGCTGCGCCCCGATAGGATGGGCAGCCGTGTCGCCTCCCCTTCCCACCGCAGGTGCCCGGCTGTCGCGTGAGCAGCGTCGGTGCGCGGTGGTGTTGTTGACCGGGCTGATCGCGGTCGCCCTCTCCGCCTGCACCGGAGCGTCGCCCGAACCCAGCGCGGCCCCGTCGATCTCGTCGTCGGTGGATCCATCGACGGAACCCGCTCCCCAGCGGATCACCCCGAAGGCCCCGATCGAGCACGTGATCTTCCTCGTGAAGGAGAACAGAACGTTCGATCACTACTTCGGCACGTATCCGGGGGCCGATGGATCGACCAGGGGGCAGACCCTGAGATGTTCCGGGGATGGGTGCGCTCCGGGTGGGAGCGTCCCGCTACGACCCGCACCGGAGGTGCTCGAACACGACATCACTCACGGGTTCCAGTCCGGTCTGTACGCGATCAACGGTGGTGCGATGAAC
Organism: Actinomycetota bacterium; assembly: GCA_040902745.1. GTDB lineage: Bacteria > Actinomycetota > UBA4738 > UBA4738 > HRBIN12 > JBBDWR01. The sequence goes on from JBBDWR010000010.1 coordinate 31,607, forward strand.
GGGTTCAACATCATCGGCGCCGGCCGGGACCTCGCGGGGTACGTACAGCATTCGCGCAAGACGTTGCCGAATTACTGGGCGTACGCTGACCGGTTCGTCCTGGCAGACCGATTCTTCACGTCGATGTACGGGCCCACGTTTCCCGAACACCTGTACACGGTCGCCGCACAATCCTACGGCGTTGTCGACAACAAGATCAGCGCCGACACGCCGGGTAACTACTGCGACGACCCCGCGGAGATCACCTATCGCTTCCCCGACACCCTGAAGCAGCGTGACATCGATCGCATCATGCGGCTCGAGGAGAACATCACCGACGATTGGCCGAACCAGATCGAGCGCATCAAGAAGTACTGGGTCGAGTCCCGCACGTGCTTCAACATCCCCGTGCTGCCGGATCAACTCGAGCGCCACGACATCAGCTGGAAGTACTACGCGAACCCCGACGTGTGGATGAACGGGCTCCAGGCGGTGCGGCATGTGCGGTTCTCCGACATGTGGGACAAGGTCCAGCCTCCGGAGACGTACCTGAAGGACCTGGAGCGTGGGGAGCTGCCCGAGGTCTCGTGGCTCGTGCCACCCGAGGGGGTCAACGAGCACCCGGGCAGCGGGCAGAGCTCGTGCGCCGGAGAGAACTGGACCGTCCAGCAGGTGAACGCGCTGATGCGCTCGGAGTACTGGCGCTCTACGGCGCTGGTGATCGTGTGGGATGACTTCGGCGGGTTCTACGACCATGTGCCGCCGCCGCACTTGGACATCATGGGCCTGGGACCGCGGACGCCGGCTCTCATCATCTCGCCTTGGACCCGGCGGGGGGACGGTCCCGACGGCGGAGCGATCGACTCGACGCCGTACGAGTTCTCCTCGGTGCTGCGGTTCATCGAACTCCTCCACGGACTGGATCCGATGACCGAGCGCGACGCGAATGCGGATCCGCTCAGCGGCGCGTTCGACTTCGAGCACAAGCCCGACATGCGAAAACTCCTGCTCGACTACCGCAAGGATTGCGAGTACTACACGAACCCCGACGCAGACCTGCGCAACCTTCCGGGGTAGTGGGCGAGCCACCGGCCGGCGCGGGATCCGTCAGCCTGCCGTCGGCGTAGGCTCCCGACGCCGGGAGCGAGGGGACGATGGCTGCAACAAACAGGATCGGTCGAGGCGCCGTTCGCCGTCTGCTCGGCCTGACGGGCGCGATCGTCGGCGCGGCACTCGCGCTGTTTGCCGCCACCGCCCCGGCCGCGCAGGCGGCGCCTCCCGCGCCCGAGCATGCGTCGGTCGTGCTCGTCATCACCGACGACCAGCGCGCCGACGCCCTCGGTGGGATGCGGATCCTTCGCCAGGATCTGATCGAAGGGGGAACCGTCTTCACCGATGCGTTCGTGTCGAATCCGCTGTGCTGCCCGAGCCGCGCCAGCATCTTGACCGGGCAGTACGCGCATTCGACGCAGGTGTATCGCCAGATCCCACCGTTCGGCCGGTTCGAGTGGTTCGACGACTCGGCCACGCTGGCCACGTGGCTGGACGACGCCGGCTACGCGACAGGACTCTTCGGGAAGTACCTCGACGGGTATCAGCACCCCGCCCTCCTCGGGTACATCCCGCCGGGCTGGGATGCGTGGTACGCGTTCGTTCGCTCGACGTACTACGACTACAAGCTCAGCGAGAACGGATCGATCCACACCTACGGGCGTTCTCCCGACGACTATTCGACCGACCGGCTGGCGAGTTTGGCGAGTGCCTTCATCCGTCGGGAGCCCGGTCCCGTCTTCGTCACCTTCGCCCCCGCGGCACCGCATGCACCCGCGATCCCCGCGGATCGCCACGCCGACATGCCGGTCCCTATCCCGACACGGAACGCGAACTTCAACGAGGCCGACGTCGACGACAAGCCGGAGTACATCTCTTCGCTGTCGGTGCTGGATCCGGACCAGATCGATGACATCGATCGCCTGACCGCCGACCAGCACCGCACTATGCGGGCGGTGGATGAGGGCATCGGGCGGATCATCGACGCCTTGTCGGACACCGGGCGGCTCCGGGACACGCTCTTCGTGTACACCTCGGACAACGGCCTGCTGCGCGGAGAGCATCGATGGGCGAAGAAGGAGGTTCCGTACGAGGAGGCGATCCGTGTGCCGCTGGTCGTGCGGTACGACCGGCTGGGAGACCTGCCGGCGGTCTCGGAGCGACTGGTCGTGAACATCGACATCGCCCCGACGATCTTGGACGCGGCGGGTGTCCACCCGCCTGCGCCATGGCGCTTCGACGGAAGGAGCCTGCTCCCCGTTCTTCGTGGCACCGCGACCGCGTGGCGATCGGACTTCCTCCTCGAGCACATGCGTGGGACGAACGAGGTGCCCACGTACTGCGGGATCAGAACCGAGCGGTTCGTGTTCGTTGAGTACGACACGGGTGAGCGGGAGCTGTATGACCTGTTCGCCGATCCCCAGCAGCTGCGCAACCTCGCGGACGATCCCGCCGCGGGCCAGCTGACCGATTCGCTGCATCGTCGCCTTCTCGAGCTGTGTCGGCCTCTCCCTCCGGGATGGGACAACGGACGGGGAACCGTGAGCACGCTGCTCGTGTCATTCGCAGCGCTGGCCGCGCTGGCCGGAGTCGCGATCGCGCAACGCCGGACTGCCTCGACAGCGGGCGCGGAACCGGCCCGCCGATATCCTGTCTGACCATGTGGCAACCGCACACTCGTCGGACGTTCCTGGGGCGTTCGATCCTCGGCGCCTCGAGTGCGCTGCTTGCAGCGTGCTCAAAAGCGATACCGGGATCGGATCTGCGACAGGTGTCTCCGATCCCGATGGGGACCGCTCCGGAATCCGTCGACGCATCGCGATTCGCCACGCAGTGGCCGATCAAGCACGTCGTGATCCTCATGAAGGAGAATCGGACCTTCGACCACATGTACGGACGCTTCCCGGGAAGCAACGGCGTGACGGTCGGGATCGACAAAGGGCGCGAGCGGCCCCTGGCGCGGGCGAGCGATGGCGCGGTCGGCGACATCGAACACTGCTATCCGTGCGCCCTCGACTGCCTCAACGGCGGCGAGATGGACGGCTTCAATCGCGACGATCCCGCGGAGCGCAACGCCTACACGCAGTTCTGGCCGCACGACCTGCCGAACTACTGGCACTGGGCACAGGAGTACGCGCTCGCGGACAACTTCTTCACGTCGGCGCTTGGTCCGTCGTTCCCCAACCACCTCTACATGATCGCCGCTCAATCCGGAGGGGCGCACGACAATCCCGTCCAAGACGTGGAGGAATTGCGCAGGCGTCATCGACGCACCGGTCTGTTCAAGCCTTGGGGGTGCGATTCGATCGAAGGTGCGTACATCGAGATCGACCACGGGGAGAGCGGGATCGAGGAGGTCTTCCCGTGCTTCGAGTTCGACACCGTCGGCGATCTGCTGGACCGCGAACAGATCCCTTGGGCCTACTACTCCGCAGCGCAGAATCAGAACGGGTACCTATGGTCTGCCTACGATGCGATCCACCACTACCGCGCGGACGCCAAGCTGTGGCGCAGCCGCGTGTTCCCCGTTGACAACCTCGTGCGGGACATCCACGACGGTCTGCTGCCGCCGGTCACATGGGTGACGCCGCGGTTCGAGGTCTCCGATCATCCCGGGTACAGCCTGTGTCACGGGGAGAACTGGACCACCGAGGTGGTCAACGCCGTCATGCAGAGTCCGATGTGGCGCGACACCGCGATCTTCATCACGTGGGACGACTACGGTGGGTTCTACGACCATGTCCGTCCCCCGGAGCTCGATCGGTTCGGCCTCGGGTTCCGCGTGCCTTTGCTCGTGCTCTCCCCGTACGCCAAGCGCGGGGCCGTCACGAGCGAACTCGGCGAGTTTTCGAGCCTCGCTCGTTTCATCGAGGACAACTGGGGGTTGCCGCAACTGACCGAGCGCGACCGCCTGGCCACCCCCATGCTGTCGGCGTTCGACTTCACGCAGCCCCCTCGTCCTCCGGACGTGCGGCCGGCGCGAACCGACTGCAAGGGACCGGAATACCCGGCGACGACCCCCGCCGTGTAGACGAAGCCGAGAGGGATGCGAGTGACCCGCACGGGCGACGCGCAACCGGCGAGCGGCGCAGGCGTGCGGCCGTGGGGGGCGATCGTCGTGTTCGTGATCGCGGCGGCATTCCTCTCGGTCGCCGCCGGTGATCCGCAGGGGGATCTCGTGCCGTGCGGCGGGGGGCTCCAGAGCGGGGGCGGCTCGGACATCATCGACCTGGACGCCGCAACCGCTCGTGTGGTCGAACGCGGAACGGCGGTGAAGTTCCGCGTGCGATTCGCACGCCGGCCGCCGGCACCCGATCGCGCCGGGAAGCCCTGGCGGGTCGACCTGCTACTGCGCGACCCCTCATTGCCCGATTACTCGTTCGGCTATTACCACCACGTCAACAGGATCGTTCGCTACGACGCAGTCGCGTCGCCTCGAGTGCAGATCCTGTTGCTGCCAGAGCAGGGCCTCAACGAATACTTCGCGGTGCGCATCGAGAGCCGGACGCTCGTGATCCGGCTGCCGGGCCGTCTCCTGGTCCAGGACGAGGACCTCGCCGGTGTTCCGCTGCACCGGTTGCGGTGGAGCGCGATCTCGCGGGACGGGGGGATCTGCGATCGGATCGGGACGGGTCGGCCGACCCGGAAGATCACGGGGGCCGTCGCCGACGATCTCCCAGATCCCCCGGCCTCGGCTCCGACGACCCTCCCGGCTCCCACTCCCGTGGGCCGTGGCGGGCTCGGCGGATGGGCCTGGGCCACGATCGCGGTGGGGATCCTCGTTGGGCTCGCCTCGTCGGCGATGTGGATGACCCGGCGGCGAGCTCGGCGACGATCCGGACCTACTGACCGAGGTCCTGCGGGGTCTTGAAGCGTTGGGGCCAGCTGGGATCCCGACCGGGATGTACGAAGGGGTCGCCCGGAGCGGGAACCAGCGGCCGCGGATCGGGCGGGCGCGGCGGGCGTCGGAAGTCGAAGGCGTGCTCGAAGTTGTGGGTAGCCCGGATCCGCTCGGTGTGGTGCGGCAACCCCCAGTTGTCCTGGACGAACTTCAACGGACTCGAGAACTCTCCCTGCTTGCGGTCGATCATGCCGCGTTGCGCGTAAGGAGAGATCAGCAGCATCGGCACTCGGATCCCCAGGCCCGTCTGGTCCACGACGGGAGGGGCGACGTGATCGTAGAACCCTCCCCATTCGTCCCACGTGATGAAGATCGCGGTGTGCTCCCACATCGGTCCTCGCATGATCGCGTTCACGATCTGCGTGGTCCAGTTGTGCGCGTTCGTGGAGCTCCACGGTGGGTGATCGGACAACTCATAGCGTGGCACGATCCAGCTGACCGCAGGCAAGGCGTTCGCCTCGATGTCCTCGATCAGGTGATCGACGGGACGCACGTTCCTCTCCCACAGGTCGGACCCAAAGATCGTTGGGAACGAATTCAGCGTGGACCAGATGTAGCCGACCTGGTTGCGGTTCGGCGCGTAGTAGGCCCAGGGGATACGTTCGCGTTGGAGCTGGTCGGGAACACTCTCCGCGTCGAAGCACGGGCGCGTTTGACGTGTCGAGCCGTCACGGTCCCGCAACACCACGAAGACATTGTCCGGGGCGTCGCACCCCCAGCTCTTCGACCTGCCGCCCTCGGGAACCGGGACCGGGCGCGAGTTCTCCGGATTGTCGAAGACCCCGAAGTGATCCCCGGCGACGAAGCAGAGGTGGTTGGGGTACGACGGCCCGAGCACGGATGCGAAGAAGTTGTCGGAGAGCACGTTCTCCTGGGCCCAGTGCCAATAGTTCGGCACGTCCTCCCGGGCAAGTTGCGAATAGGAGTAGTACTCGGACACCTCCGACAGCCAGGAGAGCTTGAAGTTGTCCATCTTGCCGTCGTTCACGCAGGCGAACGCGGCGCCGAAGTCGTGTGGCAGGTCACCCGGAAGCCAGTTGGGGCAGCGTCGCAATGTGATCTCCCGGCCCAGATCGTCGCCACTGTTCGCCCCGTTCGCCCCGGGGAACGCCCCGAACATGTTGTCGAAGCTCCGGTTCTCGAGCATGAGATACACGATGCGCTTGATCGGCCAACGCGTGTCCAGCTCCGTCACTCGGTCGATTGCCGGATCGATCGAGGGAGTCGCCGTAGGGGCCGCCGTCGGACGCGGAGAGATCGTCGGAGAGGTTCCCGAGCGGATCCGGTCGGTGGCGCGGGTGCAGGCGGCGAGGAGCGAGGCGCCGGCGGCACCAAGCGTGGCGCGCAAGAACTGTCGACGGCTGCTCGGGTGATTCATCGTCGCTCGAGTGTAGCGACGGCCGACCCCAGCGCCCCGCGCTTTCACGCAGCGCATCACGACAGCTCGACATCCATGGCCATGTGGTGGGCGGTTGGGGGATGATGTCCCCATGGATGCAGAGGATCACTCCGACTCTGCGGGTGGCAACGGCCGTTCGACGCGCGCGGCTCAGACACGCGCTCGGATCCTCGACTCGGCTCGGGCGGTGCTGGCCGACCAAGGGCTGGAGCGATTCACGACCCGCAGGGTCGCCGAGCGGGCGGGGGTGTCGCATGGCATGGTCCACTACCACTTCGACGACAAGCGCGATCTGATGCTGGCGCTCGCTGTGCAGGCTCGGCGCGACTGGGTCGAGCCGCTCGAAGAGCTCGTCGACGGACCGGGGACGGCGATGCAGCGGATGCGAGCCGTGATCGCCTGGACGGCCGAGCCCGCGACTCGAGAAGCGGCCAACGTGCACATGTCATTGTTCATCGCGGCGCTGCGCGACGAGTTGGTCCGAGGACGGCTTGCTGCGGAGTACGAGCGCTGGCGAGCCCCTTTCGTGCGTCTGTTCGAGCAGATCGGCGCTGAGTTGGGGCACGATCTCGACGCGCAACGGGTCGGCGACGCCTTCGCCAGCGCGGCCGACGGGCTCGTGCAACAACAGTGCTTCGATCCCGGGCTGGACACCGGTCCGATCCTCACCGCCCTGTTCGAGCGCCTGATCCATGCCGATGTAGTGGCCGGGGCACGGACGTCGAGGACCCCGAGGTGAAAGGGGTCCCGGATCGCCCCGGGGCTCCCTTGACCGAGCGCTTGGTCAGTGACAAGGTACGGCCCGTGCCCACAGACGAAGAACGGTTCGAGCGCTGGTTGGCCGCGCCACCTCCCAACCGGGTATCGCGGCGAGGCGTGCTGCAGGGAGCGGGGCGGGGCGCAGCGGGGCTGGCGGCGCTCGCGTTCCTCGCCGCCTGCGGCGACAGCGAGCCTGAGCCGAGTGCGTCGTCCGGTCCGGATGCGAGCCCCGCGCTCCCGCCACCTGCGAACCAGCTGTCTGTGGCGCAGTGGCCGCTCTACATCGACCGCGCCAAGGGTGGACAGCGCCCGAGCCTCGAAGCATTCGAGAAGGAGTCGGGGGTCGACGTCGAATACCAGGAGACGATCAACGACAACCAAGAGTTCTTCGCGAAGTTGATCCCGCTGTTCGAGGCGGGGCAACCCACCGGCTACGACACGATCGCGCTCTCGGACTGGGTCGTGAACCTTATGCGGCCACTTGAGTGGATCGAGCCGTTGGATTGGTCCGCGCTACCGACCGCCGAGGCGAACATGCTCGAGGCGTTCCGCGACCCCGCCTACGATCCCGGCAACGCTTACAGCGTCCCGTGGCAGGGAGGGGTCACCGGGATCGCCTACTGGCCCGACCTGGTTCCCGGCGGCAAGATCGAAGCGTTTTCCGACCTGTGGAATGAAGAGCTCGCGGGGCACGTCGGGATGCTCACCGAGATGGTTGACACGATGACCCTGACCTTGCTCTCGCTCGGCGTGGATCCCCAGACCGCGACGCTCGATGATGCCGCACGGGCGCAGGAGCGCTTGATCGAGCAGCGCGACGCGGGCATCGTCCGTCAGTACGAGGGACAGGGCTACATCGACAACCTCGTGAAGAAGAACACCTGGGCGTCGATGGCGTGGTCCGGCGACGTCTTCTACAACAGGTACCTGGGCGGTGCCGATGGTCTCGAGTTCGTTGTTCCCGAAGAGGGCGGTGTGATCTGGACGGGGCCGCAAGAGATCCCGGCGCTCGCCGAGCATCCGACGGATGCGCACATGTTCATGGACTTCTTCTACCGGCCCGAGATCGCGGCGATGGTCACGGACTGGGTGTTGTACATGACCCCGGTCGACGGCGTGCAGGACCTGATGCGACAAAAGGCCGCGAACCTCTCCGGTGCCGACCGAACGTACTACGAGACGCTCGCGGAAAGCCCTCTGCTGTTCCCACCCGACGATGTGGGATCGGCGAACCTCTACCGATACAAGGCGTTCGATGCCGAGGAGTTCGACGCGTACAACGAACTCTTCAACGGAGTCGTCGAGAACTGAGCCGGCTCAAACCGGCTGCAGTTCCTGGTCTTTCGCCTGCTGCTCGCGCCACCACTGCTTGCCCTCCTCGGGCAGGGACGACACCGGGTCGTAGTACGGGTACTCGCGTGACAGGGCCTCGGGACTGTCGTACTCGATCCCGGTCCGGTAGTTCTTGCGCCAGTAGGAGATCCCCTTCGTCCGGTCGTAGTTGCTCGGCATGTGCGCCCATCGCTTCCCGACGAATGGAACGTCGACGATCATTCGCGGCGTGGCGAACCCGGGCAGGTACCCCATGATCGAGTACTGGAGATCTTGCGTCTCCCACACGGCCGTGCGCCAGTGCTCGGAGTTGGGGATCATGTCGCAGGTGTAGAAGTAGTAGGGCATGATCTTCGCGTTATCCAGCAGCGTGAAGCACAGCTCCAACAGTTGTTGCGGCGTGGTGTTCACCCCGCGAAGCAGGACGCCCTGGTTGCGCACGTCGCGGAAGCCGGCGTCCAAGAACACCTTGGCGGCCGCCCCGACGAGCGGGGTCACCGACGACGCATTGTTCACGTGGGTGTGCACAGCGATGTCGACCCCTCGCCCGTTGGCCTTGTCGGCCATGCGCTGCGCTGACTCCTTGATGTCGTCCTGCAGGAAGTGCTGCGGGATCCCCATCAGTCCCTTCGTGGCCAAACGGATGTCCCGGATGTTCTCGATGTCGAGGAGCTTCATGACGAACTCTTCGAGGCGTTTGATCGGCACGTTGGCCATGTCGCCGCCGGAGACCACCACGTCACGGACCACCGGCGTCTTGCGCAGGTAGTCGAGCATCATCTCCCAGCGGTCGTTCTGCTTGATCTCGAACTTGTACTTCAGCACCTGGAGGGTGTCGTTGCCGACGAGGTCCATCCGGGTGCAGTGCCCGCAGTACTGCGGGCAGGTCGGGATCAGCTCCGCAAGCACCTTGGTCGGGTACCGGTGGGTCAGTCCCTCGACCGCCCACATCTCGGCCTCGTGCAAGGAGTCACGCGACGACATCGGGTGGCTGGGCCACTCCTGGTCACGATCCCCGAGGGCCGGCGCCATGTAAAGGCGGATCGGATCGCCGCGCAGGTCATCGGTGTCCATCGTGTTGAGCATCTGTGGAGGGATCAGCATGGACATCGTCGCTCGCTGCTGCTGATCGCGCTCGATGTCGGCAAGCAGCTCGTCGGGGAGCAGATCGCCGAAAGCCTCTTTGAGCTGCTTCAGGTTCTTGACGGTGTGGGCGCGCTGCCACTGCGCGTCTTCCCACTGCGCCTTGGTGACGTCCGCATACCCGGGCAGACGGGTCCAGTCGGGTTCGACGAATTCGCGCCGGAGCGGATACGCGAAGGGTTGCTCCGCCGCGTGAGCGCGAGCCTCGCGATGTCCGGGACGATCTTGCGTCGCCTGGTGTTCAGGTCCTTCGGTCACCATCGCCTCCTCCTTTGCGTGCCACTTGCATGCCCTGGGATGTGAACCGAACGTCGTTCTGGCTTTCACAGGAGAGATCCGTTCGGTAAACGTCCATGATACCCGGATGGACCGGGGGACAAAACCCGCAGAACCGAAGGATATTCGGTCAGCGCCATGGTGATGCTGAGGGAGAGCGATGCGTGCGGGTCGCGAGGCGATCTCGCTGACGCGGGCGCCAGGGTTCGCGGGTCGCGGCGGCTAAGGAGCGGCGGGTGTGCCGGGGGCAGGTGCTGCGGGCGGCGCTGGAGCCGCGGGAGCCGCCGCACCGGGAGTCGCACCCGGCGCGGGCTGCTGTTGGGATGGAGCCGTCTGCCTCGGGGCGCCCCGGCCACCACCACGGTTGCCACCGCCACCACCACGACCACCGCCGCCGCGGCCACCACCCCCGCCACCGCCGAAACCGCCTCGACCGAAACCTCCGCCACCTCGGCGGCGTTCGAACTTTTGCTCGGGTGCGGGCCGGGGCCGGCGTACACGGAGAGGAACGACCCCAGTACGCTCGAGCTTGACCTCGATGTGGTCGGGCCGCTGCCACCGCTCGAGTTCACGCCACCCACTCGCCACCAGGCGCTTGAGCCGGCCTTCCGCGGTCTTGCGGAGCTTATCCGTGCCAGGCTGTCGCACGTATAGGCGCTCGTGGATCTGCTGTCGGTAGTCGGCCATGGCGGACCAGCCTACCAGTGAGTTCTGTCCTGGCTCGCCGGCGCCACGCTGCCCGCAGCCGCGTGTGCCTGCGGCGTGCCTGGATCAGGGCACCTTCGGGTCTACAGTCGACCATCCGGGCACCCGATACCAATCGAAGGGTATGGAACCTGCTCGCAGCTCTCTCGTGAGCGCACGGCGATGGCCGATCGTCCTCGCCGTGGCGCTGTTCGCTGCCGCCGTCGCGGCTGCCTTCGTCGCTGTGCCCGCGGCGTCCCGCTCGGCGTTGATCCTGCGGGTCTGTTTGCTCTCTCTCACGGCGGCGCTTCTCGTCTACATCCTCCTCATCGCGCGGCGTACCGGCCAACAGCAAGCGATCCTGCGTCGACGTGAAACGATCATGCGATCCGTGTCGTTCGCGACCGAGCGGTTCCTCCGGAATTCTTCCTGGGAGGACTGCATCGACGAGGTGCTGCAGAAGCTCGGGACCGCGGGGCAGGCGAGTCGCGCCTATGTGTTCGAGAATGCGGTAGCGCCCGACGGACGGGTCCTGATGGATCAACGGTTCGAATGGTGCCACGTTGGGACCGAAGCCACGATCTCGCGCGCCGACAACCATGACTGGCCGTATGAGGACGGGTATGCGGACTGGCTGGACCGCATGCCGACCGGCGAGATCATCCAGCGCGGCCGCTCACAGGTGAAGGGGTACGAGCTGGAGGACATGGTCGACGAAGGGATCTACTCCTACTGCTTCGTACCGATCTTCGCGGGGGAGAAGTGGTGGGGGTTCATGGGGTTCGACGACTGCGAGCGCGAGCGCATCTGGCAGGAGCCGGACCTCGACATGCTCCGGGTGATGGCTTCTCATCTCGGAACGGCGATCGGGCGGGAAGTCGCTGATCGCGCCCGCCGCGACGCTGAAGCGCGGCATAGGGCGCTCGTGGAGAACATCCCCGCGATCACCTATGTCGACGAGCTCGACGACACTGCGACGACCGCTTACATGAGTCCCCAGATCGAGGAAGTGCTCGGCTACACCGCGGAGGAGTTCACGACGACGGCCGACATGTGGCTTGAGGTGCTGCATCCGGAAGACCGCGAGCGAGCCGTTGCGGAGAACAACCGTCACAACGTCACCGGGGAACCGTTCGACCTCGAGTACCGGATGCTCCACCGCAACGGCGACGTGGTGTGGGTGCGTGACGTCGCCCGTATCGTCCGAGAAGACGACGGTAGCGCCGCCTACTCGCAGGGGTTCATGCAGGACATCACCGCCCAGAAACTGGCGGAGGAACAGGCGGCTTTCCTCGCCTACCACGACGAGCGCACGGGCCTTCCCAATCGAGCGATGTTCGACGAGTTCCTGGATCTCGCGCTCGCGCGTGCGGGTCGCCACGACGGGTCCGTCTCGGTGATCGTCCTCGACATCGACGACTTCCGTCTCGTCAACGACTCGCTGGGACACGAGGCCGGCGACGAGGTGCTCTCCTTGTTGGCGGAGCGGCTCCGGGAGGCAACGCGAGAGACTGACCTGGTGGCACGGATGAGCGGCGACCAATTCCTTCTCCTGCTCGCCGACATCGAGCGCGAGGACCTGGGCGAGCTCGACAGCGCGATCGCGACCGCGGAGGGCGTTGCCGGACGCGTCCAGGATTCGCTGCGCGAGCCGTTCGTCGTGGCTGACACCGAGCTGTATCTCTCCGCGAGCATGGGGATCTCCCTGTTCCCCCAGCACGCCGCGACGCGGAACGATCTGCTCCTCGGCGCCGAGGCCGCGATGGCCGAGGCGAAGAAGACCGGCGTGGGTGGCTACATCCTCGCAACCGCCGCCGGGGTCGACTCGATCGCGAAGCTGTCGCTGGTGACCCGACTCCGGAAGGCCGTTGAACAGCAACAGTGGGAGTTGCACTACCAACCCGTGGTCGACCTCGCGACGGGCTACATGCAGGGGGTGGAGGCGTTGATCCGCTGGCGGGAGCCCGATGGAACGCTGGTTCCCCCGAACGACTTCATCCCGTTGTCGGAGGAGCTCGGATTGATCGAGACGATCGGAGACTGGGTCGTGGAGGAACTCTCGCGACAGGACGCGATCTGGCAAGCCGAGCACATCCCGCTGGAGATCGGGTTCAATCTCTCGCCGCGCCAGCTCTGGCAGCCGGATATCGCGTCACGGATCCTCGACCGGCTCGATGCGGGCAACGTCGATCCGCGCCGGATCGTTGTCGAGATCACCGAGTCCTCCGCCGTCAAGGACTTCGACCGATGGCTGTACGTGCTGAGTGAGCTTCATGCGCGCGGTCTCACCCTCGCCCTCGACGACTTCGGGACCGGATACTCATCCCTGTCCCGCCTGCGCTTCCTGCCGATCGACATCCTCAAGATCGACCGCGCGTTCGTCAGCGCCGTGCATCGCGACCCGGAGGCGGCGAGCATCGTTACCGCGGTGATCGAGCTGGGCCGTGGACTCGGGATGAAGACACTGGCGGAGGGTATCGAGACCGAGAAGGAATGGCGTTACCTCGCCTCCCAAGGATGTCTGCTCGGTCAGGGGTACTACTTCTCCCGCCCGGTCCCGGCCGACGAGCTGACCGCGAGGATCCGAAGTGGCGAACTCGTCGTCGACGGCGCCGCTCCGGGAGAGACGATCTCGATCGGCTGACGCGAGGGTGGTTGGTTACAGACTTGTCCGAACGGCGTCGGCGATCTTCTCCGCCGAGATCCCAGCCCAGTCCCGAAGCTCCGTTGGTGATCCCGACGTCGGCATGGCGGTCACCGCCAGCTTGACGACCTTGCCCGAAAGGGCGCGTCCGTCCTGGGCCAAAGCGTCGAGAACGGCATCTCCGATCCCACCCTCGATCCGGTGGTCTTCGACGACCACGAGCAGGCCGGTGTCGGCCATCGCGGTGCGCAGGGCCTCCGCGTCGATCGGCTTGATCGAGTAGAGGTCGATCACGCGGGCTTGCGTTCCTTCGGTACGGAGAAGCTCAGCGGCCTTCAATCCTTCCACGAAGGTGATCCCCGCGCCGACGATCGTCGCGCGATCGTCCGCAGACGCCCCGTGGACCTTGCAGCCCCCGATCGAAAAGCTCTCGCCGTCCGGATAGATCTTGGGGGTCGATTCCCGTGTGGTCCGGATGAACGCGATTCCATCGACATCCGCCATCTGAGCGACGAGCGCGGCAGTCGCGGTTCCGTCCGCGGGGTAGAGCACGGTCGAACCGTTGATCGCGCGGAACGATGCGAGATCCTCAAGGGCCATCTGCGAGGGCCCGTCTTCACCGATCGACACCCCGGCGTGCGAGCCGCACAGTCGGATGTGCGCCCGGCTGATCGCAGCCATCCGCGCGAAGTCGTAAGCCCTCGTCAGGAACGCGCCGAACGTGGCCGCGAACGGCGTGAGGCCAACCGCCTGCAGTCCGACGGCGGCACCCACCATCGCCTGTTCGGCGATGAAGCATTGCAGGAACCGGTCGGGATCGACGGATCGGAACTCCTCCGTGTAGGTGGAGTTTCCGACCTCCGCGTCGAGCACCACGATATCCTCGCGCGCTCCGAGGGCGACGAGCGTGTCGCCGAACGCCTTGCGGGTTGCGATCGGTTCGGGGAAGGCCGGCAGCTCGGGTGTGGCGCGGGCGAGGTCGCGGGCCTCGGTGGGGGCGGGTTGCTGGGGGGTGATCGAGATCGCGCGTTCTCCGCCCAGCTCTTCGATCGCTTGCTTCGCCTGCTCCTGATCCAACGCCTTGCCGTGCCAACCCTCCTTGTTGGCGAGGAACGAGACGCCGTGTCCCTTCTCGGTCTTCGCCACGATCAAACAGGGACCCATGGTTTCCTCGGCTTCGCGGTAGGCCGAATCGATCTCACCCGGGTCGTGTCCGTCGATCACCCGCGCGTGCCATCCGAACGATTCCGCGCGCCGCGCGTACGCTTCTCCGTCCCACTGCAGCATCGTTGGTCCGCGCTGACCGAGACGGTTCATGTCGAGGATGCCGATCAGGTTGTCGAGGCCGTGATACGCAGCGTTCTCCATCGCCTCCCAGACCGAACCCTCAGCAACCTCGGAGTCCCCCATCAGCACCCATACCCGGCCCGGCCGACGCAGGATCCGCAGGCCGAGCGCCATCCCGAGCCCGATCGGCAGTCCCTGTCCGAGTGAACCAGTCGCGACATCGATCCACGGCATGTCGGGCAGCGGGACGGGGTGCCCCTCGACCGGACTGCCGAACGTGCGGAACGTGAGCAGCTCGGCGTCGGAGATCGCTCCGATCGCTTTCAACATGGAGAACATCAGGGGTGACGCGTGACCCTTCGAGAGTACGAAGCGGTCCCCCCCGGGGTGACGGGGTTGGGAGACGTCGTAGCGAAGGTGATCGGCGTAGAGCACGGCCATCAGGTGCGCGGCCGACATCGACGAGGTGGGATGGCCCGACCCGGCGGCGGTGGAGCACCGGATGCTGTCGATGGCGAGCTGCTTCGCGAGCTCGTCCCACTCCTGGACCTTCTCCATCTCCACACTCCTCGTCGGGCCTACCCGGCTCTCGGGCCCGCTCGGGCCCGCTCGGGCCGCCCAGCCCCAGAACGCCTCAGCCTACCGCCCGCGCTTACGTCCGGCGTACGGTGCAGGTGGCGTTGCCGCGTCGCCCTCACCCCTAGGGGTGAGCCCGACTTCACCCCAGCGCCACCCCCTGGGGGGCTGGGCCCCCGGCTGCAGGGTTCCTAGCATCGTCGACATGGTGCAGACCGCTGACCACCTTCTCGATCTGCGCGTCGCTCGTGCCGCACACGCAGGGCCTCGCCCCGTGATGGTCGCGGTCGCGGGCGACAGCGCGTCGGGCAAGACCACGCTCGCCGAGGGGATCCGCTACCTTCTCGGCAGCGAGCGGGTCACGCGCATCTGCGTCGACGACTACCACCGGTACGACCGAGCCGCCAGAGAGCAGCTCGGCATCACCCCGCTGCACCCGGAAGCGAACGATCTCCCGGCGGTCGAACGCCACCTCCGCGCGCTGGCTCAGGGGCGAAGCATCCGAAAACCCGTCTACGATCACGCAACCGGGCGGCTGAGCGACCCCGTCGACGTGACGCCGAAGGAAGTCGTGATCGTCGAGGGCTTGCTCGCCCTCGGCACCCGCGGACTGCGTGACTGCTTCGACGTCTCGGTCTACCTCGAGCCCGAGGAGGAGCTCCGGCATCGCTGGAAGATCGCGCGCGATTGCGAAGAGCGCGGGTACGACATCGACGTGGTGGTGGCGGACCTTCGGCGGCGGGAACGCGACTCCGCGCTCTACGTCCGACCGCAACAAGAACATGCGGACGTGGTGGTCTCTTTCATCCGCGGAGCGAACCCCGACGCCTACGCGGGGCTGGGCGCGCACATCGCCTTGCGGCCGTCCCTGCTGAGCTCGGAACTGCAGCGGGTCGTGGCCGGTCTGCCAGCCTCCGATACCGGCCCACCCGTTCGGCTGGCGCGCGAACGTGTCCTCGGATCGCCCGTCGAGGTCGTGGAGATCGACGGCGATTGCCCGCCCGCCGTCGGATGCCGGATCGAGGACGCGATCTGGCGACGTCTCGGTGCCAGAACCCTGCATCGCGACCGCATCGGCCGCTACGCGCACCCGAGCGGTGACCAGCGCCGGAGCGAAGCCCTCGCCCTGACGCAGCTGTTGATCGTCGCGCATCTCTCCGGTTCCCTTCGCGGGGCATTCGAGCTCTAGTCCACTCGAGACGGGTCTTGGGTGTGGTGGCGCGCGCCCACGCGCGCTACGGTCGATCGGTGAGTCGTCCACAGACCATCGGGTTCCCCCGGATGCACAAGGAGGCGGGCGAGAAACGCGACTTCCTTCCCGACCTCGTCCGAGCGGTCGCATCCGAGTCGATGTGCGCCGGCGTGGTCCTGGAACACGGCTACGGCAGCGGGATCGCGCTGGGGGAACGCGACTACACGGCGGAAGCTCCCAACGTGCGGTTCGCGGATCATGCCCAGACCCTCGAGCAGGACGTCGTGGTCGTGATCCGGTGCCCCGACGACGCCGCACTCGAGCGTATGCGTCCCGGATCGCTGCTCGTGTCGATGCTGCACTATCCGACCCGCCCTGAACGCACCCGGCGGATCGCCGACCTGGGGTTGCGCGCAGTGTCGCTGGATGGCATCGTCGACGACATCGGCCGGCGGCTGATCGAGAACCTCGAGTCGGTCGGATGGAACGGGGTCCGAGCAGCGTTCGAGGAGATCGAGCGGACCCATCCCGACTTCGCCCACGTTGCCCGGCGGCCACTGCGTGTCACCGTCCTCGGATCCGGTCACGTCGCCAGCCATGCGATCCGGGCGGCCACGCGATACGGGGATGCGAGCATTCGTGACCAACTGGCGTCAGCGGGGGTGCCGGGGGTCGAGGTTACCGTCGTGGACTACGACCTGACCGGACACGAGGACTACATGCTCGACCGTCTCGCACACACGGACCTGCTCGTCGACGCCACGCAACGACCGGATCCTTCGCGTCCCGTCGTGCCCAATCGATGGCTCGCTTCGTTGCCCTCGGACGCGATCGTGCTGGATCTGTCGGTGGACCCGTACGATATGGCGCAGGATCCACCGCTGATCAAGGGGATCGAGGGGATCCCGCACGGCGACCTCGATCGGTGGGTCTTCGCGCCCGACGACCCGGTGTTCGACACGCTCGACGACCGGATCGACACGACGAACCGACGCCGCACGCTCTCGTGTTACGCGTGGCCGGGAATCAGCCCCGACCGGTGCATGGATCACTACGGCGAACAGATCGAGCCGGTACTCCGCTTCATCCTGCACCGCCCGCTCGAACAGTGGCGCGTGGACGGAGCGAGTTTCTGGGAGCGAGCGGTCGCAGGCGCCGAGCTGCTTCGATGGAAGGCGAGCAACGGATGAGCCCACACGGATCGCTCGGCCTGCCGAGGATGCACAAGGAGGCGGGTGAACGCCGCGACTTCCTTCCCCAGCTCGTCGTGGCCGTCGCCGATCTCGGCATAGACGTCGTAGTGGAGGCCGGGATCGGGTCGGGAATGGGACTTACCGACCCGGACTACGGCGACGTGGCCTCGAACGTCAAGGTCGGGACGAATGAAGAAGCTCTCGCACAGGACGTCGTCCTCGTGCTGCGATCGCCGGACGATCGCTACGGCTTGTTGCGTCGTGGCGCCACCTTGATCTCTATGTTGCACTTCCCCACTCGCCCCCGCCGTGTCGAGCGGCTACAGCGCGAGGGGATCGAGGCGATCTCGATCGACTCGATCGCGGACGATCGGCGCCGCCGTCTCGTCGTCAACAGCAGCGCGGTGGCGTGGAACGGGCTGGAGGCGGCGTTCGAAGTTCTCGAAGAGCGTTGGCCGGCGCTGCTCGATCCTCGCCGTCCTCCTGTGCGCGTGACCGTGCTCGGTGCCGGCGCGATCGGCAAACATGCGGTGGAAGCGGCCACGAAGTACGGTCATCGAGCTCGGGCAGAGCGCCTCGCCGACCTCCGCGGGGTCGAGGTCGTTACCCTCGGCCGGAACATGACGCGCGACGACGCCTTCCTGCGCGAGCGGCTGGCCGTCACCGACGTGTTGGTCGACGCGACGCAGCGGTCGGACCCGGGCGTGCCCGTGATCACGAACGACCAGGTCGGCTGGCTCCCGGAGCACGCCGTGATCTGTGACTGCAACGTCGACCCCTATCTCCTTGAGGCTGTGCCACCGACCGTCCGAAGTGTCGAAGGCATCCCACAAGGAGATCTCGATGGGTGGAAACTCGCGCCCGATGACCCGGCGTGGGAGAAGGTCCCCGCGTCGATCCCCCACGGCAACCGCCGATGGGTCGTGAGCTGCTACTCGTGGCCAGGTGTGCACCCGCGAGCCTGCATGGAGCTGTACGGCGATCAGCTGGCGCCGCTGCTGCGCACCTTGTTCCAACGCGAAGGAGTGGCCGGGCTCCGCCGCGACGGCGAGTTCCACGAACGGGCCTTGTGGCGAGCTTCGCTGCGGACATGGCTGGAGGCGCACCCGGATGTAGAGCGCGCCGGTCCGGAACTGCACGGGCTCCGGCGCGACTAACCCTCGGCGTCTATCGACACCAGCCGCATCCCCACGGTGTCGACCAGACCGTGATCGCTCATCTTGAGTTCGGGCACCACCGAGAGCGCGAGGAACGAAAGCGCCATGAACGGCGCAGGCAGGGTGACGCCGATCTCGCGTGCGGCATCTTCGAGAGTGTCGAAGCGGCTCGCAACCTCTTCGAAGGGCAGCTCGGAGACCAGGCCTCCGACTGGGCACGGGATCTCCGCGAGCACGGCGCCGCCCCCCACGGCGACCTGCCCGCCGCCGATCTCGCCGAGTCGTGCCACCGCCGCGGCCATGTCCGCGTCGTCGGAGCCAACCACGACGACGTTGTGCGCGTCGTGGGCGTGTGTCGATGCGATCGCGCCGTGTCGGATCCCGAAGCCTCGAACGAAGCCCAGACCGATACGCCCGGTGTTGCGGTGGCGTTCGACCACGGCGATCTTCGCCAGATCGCGGTCGGGATCGGCGACCGAGACGCCCTCTCGCACCGTGGCGTCGTCCACGAGCGCTCGCGTCACGATCTGCCCGGACTCCACGCCGATCACCCGGATGCGTGCCGCCGCCGGGACCGCGAGGTCGGCGGCGACCAGCGGGCGGACGTGGACGCTGTCATGCATCCATGCAGGCATCGGCTCGATCGCGGGGATGTCGATCGGCCGACCGTCCTGCGCGACGAGTCGCCCCGCCTTCCACACGCGAACCGGCTCGAATCCTTCGAGCTCGGCGACTGCCACGACGTCGGCGATCCGGCCAGGTGCGATCGCCCCGTAGCGATGCAGCCGGTGGTAGCGAGCGGCGTTCAGCGTCGCCATCACGAGAGCGTCCTCTACTGGACAGCCAAGTTGCACCGCTCGGCGGAGCACGGCGTCGATGTGCCCCTCGTCTCGTAGGTCGTTGGGCTCGCGATCGTCGGTGCAGAGCAAGCAGTTCCGCGGCCCGTATCGGAGCACGAGCGGGAGCAGTGCCTCCAGGTTGCGGGCCGCAGACCCCTCACGGAGCATGATCCACATCCCGAGACGTCGCTTCTCGAGCGCCTCCTCGAACGTGGTGCATTCGTGATCACTCGCCGCTCCTGCGGCGAGGTAGGCGTTCAGGTCGTGGCCCGTCAGGCCCGGCGCGTGGCCGTCGATGTGCCGGTCTCCCGCCTCGTACGCCGCCTCGACCTTCGCGAGCGCGTCCGGACTGCCGTGCGCGAGTCCCTGGTAGTCCATCATCTCCGCGACACCGAGAGCGCGTGGTTCGGTGCGGAGGAACCGCTCGATCTCCTCGGGCGTGACGGTCGCGCCGCTCGATTCGAAGCGGCTTGCCGGAACGCAGCTGGACACCATCATGAACACGTCGAGCGGAACGGTGTCTGCTCGTCGGAGCAGCTCTCGCACGCCGTCGAGACCGAACACGTTGGAGATCTCGTGCGGATCGATGACGACCGTCGTGGTCCCGTGCGGCAGCACCGCCCGCGCGAACTGGTTGGGAAGCAGCTTCGTGGACTCGATGTGCAGGTGACCGTCGATGAACCCCGGAAGCAGGGTCAAGCCGGTCACCTCCGACGTCTCGATGCCCTCGTAGCGGCCCAGCGCGGCGATGTGCCCGTCCGAGATGGCGACGTCGACATCGAGGAACTCGTTCGTGAAGACGGAGAAGACCCGCCCGCCCCGCAGGACGAGATCCGCGGGCTCGTCCCCACGCGCCACCGCCAGGCGTCGGGCGAGTTCCTGCGTGCGAACGTCCGGCATCGTGGCCAGCCTACCGCCCGTCTCCACCGGCCCGGCGCGGGCCCTCGGATCGGGCGGGGCAGATCGGGCGTCGTGCCTGGTAGAGTGGGTCCCAAGGACCGGCAAGGGTCGGTTCCTGTGAAGTTCGCCTCTCCGGTGCTCCTCGCGCGAAGGGTCGGACTTCGAACCCGCCGCGACTCGAATGATCGCGGAAGCGCAGCCCCCAGAGCAGGAGAACCGGATGATGACTACCACCCCCTCGTTCGCCGAATTCGGCGTGGACGATGCCGTGATCGAAGCCCTCGCCGAGCGAGGTGCACATGTCCCGTTCCCGATCCAAGCGAAGGTCCTCCCCGACGCCACCGCGGGGTTCGATGTGCTGGCGAAGTCACAGACGGGCTCGGGCAAGACGCTCGGATTCGCGATCCCCATCGTCCAGCAGCTGTCGCCGGGCTCCCCGACGCCCTCGGCGATCGTGATGGTTCCCACCCGCGAGCTCGCCGTGCAGGTTGCGGAGGAGTTCGAGGGAATCTCCGCCGCCCGCGGGCTGCGCTGTGCGCTCGCCTACGGCGGCACGCGGGTCAACGATCAAGGCAAGAAGGCGGGAGACGCGCACGTCGTGATCGCCACGCCGGGTCGCCTGCTCGATCTCGCCGAGCGCAAGTTCGTCCGGCTCGATCGCGTATCGATCCTGGTGCTCGACGAAGCCGACAGGATGCTCGACATGGGCTTCCAGCCGCAGGTCGATCGCATCGTCCGTCAGCTGCCGAAGAAGCGTCAGACGATGTTCTTCTCTGCGACGCTCGACGGC
The DNA here is from genome assembly GCA_040902745.1 of Actinomycetota bacterium. Lineage (GTDB taxonomy): Bacteria > Actinomycetota > UBA4738 > UBA4738 > HRBIN12 > JBBDWR01. Next base: position 52,708 of record JBBDWR010000010.1, read on the forward strand.
GCGGTCGGTCGTATGGCGAGTGCGTACACGCATGACGCACGGCTGCACGAGATCGAGGCGCCGAAGCAGACCGTGGACAACGCGGACCATCGGTTCATCCCGGTGGGCGCCCACGACAAGGTCGACGCGTTGCTCGAGGTTCTCGGTGAAGACGACCGCCAGCTCGCCCTCGTCTTCGTCCGCACCAAGCGCGGCGCCGATCGTCTCGTCGGCAAGCTCAAACTCAAGGGACTCAAGGCTGCTGCCCTGCACGGAGACCTGAGCCAGCCGGTGCGCGAGCGCACGCTCCAGCGGTTCGAAGAGGGCAAGATCGACGTCCTCATCGCGACCGACGTAGCGGCCCGTGGTCTCGACCTGGACGACATCTCGCACGTGATCAACTTCGATCCACCCGAGGACGACAAGGGCTACGTCCACCGCGTCGGTCGCACGGCGCGCGCCGGCCGTTCCGGCACGGGCATCACGCTGGTCACCCCCGAGCAACAGGGCGACGTCAGCCGGGTCGCCGCACGGCTCGAGCTCCACAGCGAGTTCGAGGAAGAGGGCATGAAGGTCGCGCCTCCGCGCGTAGTGTTCTCCGGCAGTCAGCGCGGTCGGCGTTCCGGCCTGCGCAAGCCCGGCCGCCGCAAGTTCTGACGGACAGACCTCAGGTGGTGAGGCCGTTGCGGAGCGCGTAACTCACGGCCTGTGCGCGGTCCTTCACCCCGAGCTTGCGCAGCACCGCACGGACGTGGGTCTTCACGGTGTCCTCGCTGATGTACAGGGCCTGAGCGATCTCGCGGTTGTTCAACCCCTTGACCACCTGCTCCAGCACCTCACCCTCCCGGCGGGTGAGCCCGACGTGGACGCCGGGCCAGGAGTCGCCGGTGCGCATCGATGCGGCCCGGAGCGCGATCTGCCCTCCGAGCGAGGGATCGATCACGACCTCGCCCGCCTGCACGCTCTGCAGGATGCTAACCAGATCCTCCGGGCTCGCCTTCTTGAGCATGTAACCGCGTGCACCTGCGCGCAGCGCCTCGAACACGTACTGCTCGTCTTCGTACACCGTCAGGAACACGACATGCACCTGCGGGTGCTTCTCGCCGATCGCCCGGCAGATGTCTAACCCGCTCTCTCCTTGGAGGCGCAGGTCGAGCAGCGCGACGGCGGGTCGCTCCCGCTCGATCGCGGCGAGGGCCCCCGTCCCGTTCTCCGCTTCCCCGACGATCCGCACCTCGGGCACGCCGTCGAGCATCGCCCGAAGCCCTTCCCGAACGACACGGTGGTCGTCGACGATCACGACGCTGATCGGCTCCGCGCTCACGGGGACCGCTCCCCGCGCGGCAGGCGCACCTCGACCGTGGTGCCGGTGCCCGGCTTGCTCCGGACGTCGATGCGTCCGCCGATCAGGTCTGCGCGCTCTGCGATCCCGAGGAGTCCGAACGAGGTCTCCGGGCGTCGCTCCCGGTAGGTGTCGACGTCGAACCCTTCGCCGTCGTCTGTCACCCGAAGCACCACTTCGCTGTCCTCCGTCGCAAGCCGGACGGCGACGTGCGAAGCGTTCGCGTGCTTCCAGACGTTGTTCAGGGCCTCCTGACAGATCCGGTAGACGGCGACCTCGTGATGTTTGGGCAACTCGATCTCGTCATCGATGTCGAGTTCGAACGTGGCCTCGTCCTCGAGCGAGCGTGCGACGAGCGCCTTGAGCGACGGGCCGAGCCCGAGATCGTCGAGTGTCGTCGGCCGCAGGTCCTGGATCGCCCAGCGCGCTTCTTCCAGCGCGGCGTCGACCATCTCCTGCGCCCGCGTGAGTTCGGTCTCGGCCCGCTCCGGATCGCGCAGGTGCCGTCGCAGGGCCTGGAGGCGGTACCAGGCCGAGACCAGCTGCTGGGTCACGCCGTCGTGGATCTCGTTCGCGAGCCGCCGTCGCTCCTCTTCCTGCGTTTCGATCGTTCGGCGCACGAGGTCGGCGAGCGCCCCCTCCTTCTCCTCGAGCGAACGGAACACATGGGCATGCTCGATCGCCGCGGCAACCAGGGAAGAGGTTGATCGGAGGAATTCCACGTCGCGGTCGGAGAAATCCCGTCGGTCGCGGGCGTGCACGTTGAACGCGCCGACGAGCGCCCCGCTGCGGGACACCAGCGGCACCGACAACAACGAGGTGAACTGTTCGCCGCGCAGCTCCGGGATGTACTTGTAACGCGGATCGGCGAACTTGTTCTCCGGGATGATCACGACCTCACGGTGCTCGGCGACCCACCCGGCGATGCCCTCGCCCATGTCGAGCACGACCCGGTCGACGACGTCTCGGAATCCCTCCGAAGCTGCGCGGAGGGTCAGCATCCTGCGCTCGGCGTCGTAGAGGTGCAAGAAGCACGCGTCACCGCGAGTCGCGGCCATGACCAGGTCGATCGTTTCGTCGAGCACGACGTCGAGATCCAGGCTCGAGGAGATCGTCTCGATCACCCGGTGCAGGATCCGGTTCTCCGCCTCGATCTCTTCGTAGGCGATCGGCATGCCCCGAATCGTACGCGAGCGGCGCGAGCGAACGTGATTCGAGCGGCTGTCGGCCGGGGGGACGACGCTGCTCAGGCGCTGGCGTCGACCACGCGCATGCCCTGGCGGCGGTGCCTTGCGGTGATGTCCACCGCGGGCACCGGACGCGAGAAGAAGTAGCCCTGGCCGAGCAGACAACCGTGGTCGAGGAGGAACTTCCATTCCTCCTCCGTCTCGATGCCTTCTGCGAGCGGGGTCATACCGAGCGATCCCGCGAGAGCGATCATCGCGGAGACCATGCTGCCGGCGTTGCGGTCCTTGTCCACGTCGCGGACGAATGCCCGGTCGATCTTCAGGATGTCCACTGGCAGGTGCTTGAGCCTGGACAGTGACGAGTAGCCGGTGCCGAAGTCGTCGATCGCGAGACGCAGCCCCTGGTCGTGGAGTTCGTGCAGGATCCGCAGCGTGCGGTCCGGGTCGATCATCGCGGTCGATTCGGTGATCTCCACGACGACGTTCTGTGGCTCCACGCCGCAGGCGGCCAGCCTCGACATGATCTTCTGCGACAGATCCGGCTGCCACATCTGGCGTGGGGAGAGGTTGAACCCGAGTTCCAGACGCAGATCGTCCTCGCGCCACACGACGTCTTGCCGCGCGACCTCCTCGACGACCCAGTCGCCGATCGCTTCGATCAGACCCATCTCTTCGGCCAACGGGATGAAGTCTCCGGGCGGAATCAGACCGCCGCTCGGGTCCGGCCAGCGGATCAGCGCCTCGACCCCCACCATCTCGGCCTTGTCCAGGTCGACGATCGGCTGGTAGTGCAGCTCCCAATCCTGCTGCTCGACCGCTTTGCGCAGCCGCGTCGTCAGCGAGAGACGGCTCATGGCGTCGACCGACTCCTCGGTGTGGAACTGCATCCCGCCAGGGCCGGTGCGCTTGCTGCGATACATCGCCTGATCCGCGTGCTTCAGCAGGGTCGCGGCATCGTCGGCGTCCGACGGGAACAGGCTCACCCCGACGCTCGCGGAGACGTACACCTCGGTGCCGCCGAGAAGGAAGGGATCTTCGAGGGACTGCTGCACACGGCTCGCGACCGATTCCGCGACCATGGTCGCGCTGTCGCCGACCTCGGCGACGCCTTCGGGTGTCCGTTCGAGGTCCGACAGCAACAGGAGGAACTCGTCGCCGCCTTGCCGCGCGACGAGGTCGGTCTCGCGGGTGGCCTCCTGCAGACGCTCCGCGAGCTGCTTCAGTAGCTCGTCGCCGAGTTCATGCCCCAGGGAGTCATTCACCAACTTGAAGTCGTCGATGTCGGTGTAGACGACCGCAACCGCGGCTTCATGTCGGCGCGCGCGAGCGATCGCGAGCTCCAGGAGCTCCTCGAACATCATCCGGTTCGGCAGGCCGGTGAGCTTGTCGTGGTAGGCGAGGAACGCCGCCTTCTCCTCAGCCTCCTTGCGCTCGGTCATGTCGAGCATCACGCCTTGGACCTGCGTGGGCGTTCCGTTCTCGTCGCGGATCACGATCGCCGAGTCCCGGAACCACACCGTCCGGTCGTTGTGACCGATCAGACGGTATTCGAACTCGAACGACTCTCCCGAATCGCGACCCTGGAGGTAGCGGCTGAGTGCCTCTTCCTTGTCGTCGGGATGCAGCATGCCGTACCAGAGGTTCGGGTCATCGATGTACTCCTGCGCGGTGATCCCGAGCAGATCCTCGATCTGCGGGCTGACGAAGGAGGTCGTCATGTCCTCGTCGATCTCGTCGATGTAGACGATCGCGGGGATGTCTTCGACGATCGCCTTGTACTTGGCCTGCGTCTCGGCGAGTTCGCGCTGGGCTTCCTTCAGATCCGTGATGTCCAGCATCACGCCCTGCCAGTAGAGGGAGGTTCCGTCCTCTTCGCGGATCAGCAGCGCGTGATCTCGGATCCACACCGACCGGCCGTCCCGCGTCACCAAGCGATACTCGGATACGAAATCTTCGCCGTTTCGGTTCGATGTTTCATGCTCCTCGATAACGCGATCGCGGTCATCCGGGTGGAGCATGTCCAGCCACAGTGCGGGGTCGTTCATCCACTCGTCCTGCCGGACTCCGATCATCTCGAGGGTCTGCGGACTCGTGTAGAGATTGCTGCTGATGTCGTCGATCGCGTCGACGTAGACGATGGCGGGAAGGCGCTCCGCGAGCGCGCGGTATCGCTCTTGGAGTGTGTGGACGAGATCCGCCATCTCCGTCGGTGACGACGTCTCGGGCGCAACCGGATCGAGTGCCGGCCCCCCGATCGGGAGCGACACGATGTCGATGTCACGTCGTTCTCCGGCCGCCGAGCCGGGTTCAGGCATATCCGCCGCCATGCTTGCCTTCCCGTATTCCGTTCGGTTGCGCTTCTCTGGTTCGTATCGGCCCCTCGAGCGGAGTCCTTGATGCGCGAGCGTGCGTGGTTCGGGGGGTTCGTGCAGGTGAGCCCGGCCTACCGGATCGGTGCCGGCTGGGGGACACCCTTCGTCGGCTGACTCACCCAACCGGGAAGTCCTCGGAGCGAAACCCCTCGTGAACTGCGGCGGAGCGAGGGCGATCGATCGCAGATGCCGGGTCATCGTCGCGATCGCGCAACGACTCGTCGGCCCCGGTGTCAGATCAGCAGCCGGATTCGTCGGGCAACAGCGGCCGGGGGATGACCTGGAATCGTCTCCCTAGGCTCTCCCAGGGGGTCAGGAGGGTGGATGCGGCCAGATCGGGCAGGACGGTCTGCAGGTCGGCTCCCTCGACGACGCCGCAGCGCATACCGGCGTCCGTCGCGGTTCCGAAGCGCTGGAGCGGGCCGGAAAGGGGCCATGCGACGGGGTTCTGCGGTACCTGGTCATCAGGCTGCGCGGGTCCGACGAACAGGCGCAGCGCGTCCGGCTGGTACTGCTGTTCCGGCCCGAGCGAACCTTCGGGGAGCCACCCGGGCAGCGTTCCCAGCGCCGTGTCGAACGCTACGAGGTCTGCGCGCGCGGCGCGATCTTGTCCGGATGTATCTCCGAAACCGTGCGCATAGACGGAGGTCGTAAAGCGTCGTCCGTCGGCGTTCACCGTGAACACCGTCGTCGTCGCGTCGGAAACCAGCTGGTCGTCATAGGTCCGATCGGCGAACAGCCCCGCGTCTCGTGCCGCCCGCAGGATCGCCTGGATCCCCACTTCGTCGACGTGGCGCTGCAACATCGCCGGCATCGCGGGCGGCGGGTAGATCTCGATCTGCGGACCTTGCGTGACGATCGTGCCGTCACCGTAGAGGGAGAATCCGGGAACGCGTCGCTGCAGCTCCTGGATCGGAACGAACCCTCCGGTGGTCTCCACTCGCAGGATCAAAACGTCCGGGTCGGCGGGATGCGCGATCGCGTCGCCGCCCCCGGAGGCCACCGGCCCTCGTCCGCACGCTGCGACCAACACGAGCACGACTGCGACGCCGAGGGCAGCGAGGGAACCACGCGGGTCGCGTTGCGTGCGCATGATCCGTTGGACGGTGTGACGACTCCTGCGAGTTCCCGGCGTTTGCACCTCAGCGTCCGACGCGCTGTTGCAGTCCGCTGAGGATCACATCCAGTCCGAACTCGAAGTCGGCGTCGACGTCACGCTCGGCCATCCGAGGGAGGATCGCTGCCAGCGTGGGCATCTCGTGCGTGGGCAGGGCACGGAGCTTGTCCGCGAGGCCCGGTGCGTCGTCGTCGCGGTGCGACAAGAATCCCGCCAGCTCGTTCGTCGTGAACCCGATCACGTACCCCACGAAAAGACAGTAAGCGTGGATCACGTCGTCGGTCTCGAGTCCGCTCGATCGCAGGATCGACAGGGCTTGCTCGATCGGCGCCAAGGCCCGCGGGTCGGTCATCGGGCGTGCGTGGTGCTCGGAGAAGAGCCCGAGCGCGTGCGGATGCGCCGCGAGGAGTCGCCGGAACGACCGCGCCATCTCACGGAGTCGCCCGACCCAATCCTCGTCGTCGGCAGGCAGGTCGAGGCCCCCCATGAGGTGTTCGAGCATCCCGACGAGCAGGTCCCCCTTGTCCTCGACGTGGTTGTAGAGCGACATGGCCTCGACACCGAGCTCTCGCCCGATCCGGCGCATCGTCACGGCTTCGAGCCCCTCGGTGTCCATCACGCGGATCGCGGCCCCGATCACCTTGTCGCGGCTCAGCGGTGCGCGAGGGGGCCGTGCGTCGGAATCGGAAGCAGGAGCCTTGGCCACGAGTTCGCCTTTCGAGCCGTCGTCCGCCTCGAGGGAGTGCGGTTGACACCTTACGCTGTCAGCCTATACTCACTGACGCTGTAAGTTTACTCGGTGGGAATGTAAACCTCGGTGGGCGGTTGTCGGTAGGGTCGGTCGGCGCTCGGCGGGCGAACGTGGTGCTGGCAAGGGTATTCGGAACGAGGGGGAACCGTTCATGAGGATCAATCCGGAATCGCTGGCCCGTGCGAGCAGCCGACACCCATGGCGAGTGATCGGGATCTGGATCGCGGTACTGCTGCTCGGAGCGACGGCATCCGCGACCTTGCTTGCGTCCGCGCTGACGACCGATTTCAACTTCACGAACGAGCCCGAGTCCAAGCGCGCGCAGGAACTCGTCGACGAAGGGTTCGATCTGCCGGAAGAGACCGCCCAGACGTTCATCGTCACCTCCGATACCGCAACGGTCGAGGACGAGCAGTTCCAAACGGTCTTGTCCGGGATCACCGAGGATCTGCAGGCATCGGGGACAGACACGGTCAAGCAGGTGCAGTCCCCGCTGGACCAGTCGATGCCGGCTTCCGAGGACGGTCGTACCGCTCTGATCACCGTGACGATGCCCGGGACGCCGGATGACGCCGGCGACCACATCGACCGGTTTCGGTCGATCGTTGATGAGAACGGGGGTAACGAGGCAGGGTTCGAGACCCTCCTGTTCGGTCCCGCATCCGCGAACGAGGACTTCCAGACGATCTCCGAGGAGGACCTCCGCGTCGGCGAGTCGATCGGGCTGATCGCCGCACTCGTCGTGCTCGTGATCGTGTTCGGGTCGATCGTCGCCGGGTTGATCCCGATCATCATGGGGATCTTCTCGATCGCGATCGCGGTGGGGGTCGTCGGGGTGATCGGGCAGTGGTGGTCCTTCACGTTCTTCGTCCCGCAGATGATCTCGATGATGGGGTTGGCGGTCGGTATCGACTACTCCCTGTTCATCGTGTCGCGCTACCGAGAGGAGCGCGCGAAGGGATTCGAGAAGCTCGACGCGATCGGCGCCGCGGGAGCGACCGCGAACCGCGCGGTGTTCTTCAGCGGACTCACCGTGGTGCTCGCACTGGCGGGCATGCTGATCGTTCCCACGACGATCTTCCGCGGTCTCGCCGGTGGCGCGATCGCCGTCGTGATCGTATCCGTCGCCGCGTCGATGACGCTGCTCCCGGCCGTCCTCGCCACGCTCGGCGACCGGATCAACTCGCTGCGCGTGTTCCGTCGCAAGCGCGAGGTCGAGCAGGGCGAACCGCGAGGCGGGTTCTGGGACAAGGTGACCCATACCGTCATGGCCCGGCCGGTGATCAGTCTCGTGCTGGGCGCCAGCCTGCTGCTGTTGTTCGCTTCCCCCTACTTCCTGCAGCAACACCCGGACGACGACGGCACCGGGATCAAGACCGGATTGTCGGGTGCCAGCACCCTGCCGGACGAAGTCGAGACCAAGCGCGCGTCCGAGGTGCTGTTCGCGGAGTTCCCCGAGTTCGGCCAGGTCGACGTGCAGATCGTGATCGACGCAGACCCGCAGGATGCCGCGGTGAGCGAAGGCATCCAAACCCTCACGACGTCACTCCAGGATGACCCCGCGATCGGTGAGCCGGCCGAACAGGAGCCGGTCCAGGTCGCGCCCGACGGGTCGGTCGGCCTCATCACGGTGCCGCTCACCGGTTCGGCCGCGGTCGACGGCGCCGGCGAGCAAGCGGTGGCTGCGATCCAACGCTTGCGAGCCGAGTACATCCCATCCGCGTTCGGCGAGACCGGCACCGAGGTGCTCGTGACCGGTGAGACCGCGTTCGTATCGGACTTCTTCGACGTGTCCGATCAGTACACGCCGATCATCTTCGTCTTCGTCCTCGGCCTGTCTTTCATCCTGCTGACGATCGTGTTCCGCTCGCTCGTGGTACCCGCCAAGGCGATCGTGATGAACCTGCTCTCGGTCGGTGCCGCGTACGGCTTGATCGTGGTCGTGTTCCAGAAGGGCGGCCCGGCGATCGGAAGGTGGGTCGGCGATCTGTTCGGGTTCCAGCAGGTCGACGCGATCGAGGCGTGGCTCCCGCTGTTCCTATTCTCGATCCTCTTCGGGCTGTCGATGGACTACCACGTTTTCCTGCTGACCCGGATCCGGGAGGAGTACGACAAGACCCACGACAACACCGAGGCCGTGGCGTACGGGCTGAGGACGACCGCCGGCATCATCACGGGCGCGGCGATCATCATGGTCGCGGTGTTCAGCGGATTCGCCGCGGGGCGTCTCGTCGCGCTGCAGCAGATGGGCTTCGGTCTCGCGGTGGCCGTGTTCTTCGATGCGACCGTCGTCCGGTCAGTGCTCGTGCCGTCGACGATGAAGTTGCTCGGCCATCGCAACTGGTATCTGCCGTCGTGGCTCGGGTGGCTGCCCCAGATGCACGTGGAGGGGCACGAACCGGACCTCGTACCCGACGCGGGGACCACTGCGTCCGGCAACGGCAAGGTCTCGGAGCAAGTGAAGGTCGAAGACCGCACGTAGATCCGACGGGTTCGGTGTGGTCGTTCGAAAGGGGCTGTATGCAACGGGTCCGGGAGCGTCTGCGACGCTTGCTCGGCGCGGTCGGAGTGTGGAGCTTCGCACTCGACGCTCTCGCAGCGTCGGACGAGGCGGCGGCTGCGCGCGCGATCGAGGCGGCCGGACTCCCGGTGCTGTGGATCCCCGAGGGTTCCTCCAGCAAGGAAGCGTTCTCGCACGCAGCTCACCTGCTCGCGACGACGGATCGTCTCTCGATCGCAACCGGGATCGCGAACATGTGGGCGAGAGACCCGGTCGCGATGGCCAACGGCGCCAGGACCCTCGGTACGGCGTGGCCGGGCAGATTCATCCTCGGTGTCGGGGCGGGACACGAATACTCTGCCCAGCTGCGCGGGTTCACCTGGGACAAGCCGTTCTCCAGGATGCAGTGGTATCTGAAAGCGATGGCCGACGCTCCGTTCGAAGGACCCGAACCCGACCCTGCGGTTCCGGTGCTCCTGGCCGCGCTGGGCCCCCGGATGCTCGCGCTCGCGGGCACGGTTACGGCGGGTGCCCACACCTACTTCGTTCCGGTGGAACACACGGTGCTCGCTCGCAAAGCGCTGGGCGCCGACCCGGTGCTCGCCGTGGAACAGACGGTCGTTCCGGTGGCCGACGCGTCCAAGGCACGTGAGCTGGCGCGCTCGTTCGCTGCCGGGTACTTGGAGCTCCCGAACTACGCGAAGAACCTGCGGCGGGTCGGGTTCTCGCCTGAGGATGTCTCGGGCGGTGGCAGCGATCGGCTGATCGACGCGACGATCGCGTGGGGAAACACAGGACGGATCGCCGAGCGTGTTCGGTCCCATCTGGATGCGGGCGCCGATCACGTCTGCGTGCAGGTCATCCTGGATACCGAAGGACGGCAGGTGGGTGTGGAGTCGGTGGAAGAGCTGTTCCGGGAGCTGGCTCCCGGCTAGCCGGGACGTCCTCGATCACCGACGCGGCCGCTGAGGATCGACGTCACAGGCGTCGGCCCCCACGATGTTGCCGAGCCGTGTTCGATTGTCGGCCACCAGTCGGTAGAGGCGTTCGGTGAGCCGGGGCGCACGCTCGGCGACCCATGCGAGCGGCGAGCCGAAAGGGAGCGAGTGCAGTAGGACGGCAACGGCGCCACCGCCCGAGTACACGGCGCCGGCCCGGTCGACCACGTGCATCGAGTGCAGTCGGCCGTCGTCTGCGACCTCGTGCAGCAACCTCGAGCCTTCTTCACTCTGGATCGGCGTGACGCGAACCCGACCGAACCGGTCCCAGTCCAGCACCCGATCTACGCTCCATCGGCAGAGGCCGCAGTCCTCGTCGTACAGGACGACCGTTCGCTCGACGACGTGGTTCATGCTTCGATGCTACCGTCGACGGGTGTGGACTCCCGGGTCCGCGAGTCGTGACTCATCACCATGTTCACCGCTCACAGGGTCGCGAACGAGAGACCCCGCTTGCGGATCCCCTTGATGATGTCCGGGAGTGCCGCGATCGTGGTCGCCGCGTCTCCCCCGCCATCGTGCATCAAGATGATCGAACCGGGTCGCACCCGGGAGAGGACCGTCCGAACGACCTCCTTGGTCGAGGTCCTGGTGCTCCAGTCCCGCGTGTCGATGTCCCACAACACCAGCCGCATCCCCTCGTCGAGGGCGCGATCACGCAAGGCGTCATCCCAGCTCCCGCCGGGAGGGCGGAACAGATCGTTGCGAACCCCCAGCCGCTCGAGGAGCGCGTTCGTGTCGACGAGTTCTCGATCCAGGCGGGTCGCCGGGAGCGTCGTGAATGGGGGGTTGTACGGATGGGACCAGGAGTGGTTCCCGACCGTCATGCCCATCGCATGTTCACGTCGCACCAGCATCGGGTAACGCTCGGCGAACGCGCCGACCACGAAGAACGTCGCCTTCACGTGGTAGCGCTTCAGGATCGACAGGATCTTGGCCGTGTGCACCGGCCACGGTCCGTCGTCGAACGTCAAAGCGACGGCGTTCGGCGTGCTCGTGGGGCCGATCGGCTTCGTCCAGGTTCGCACGAGCTTGCCGGACAGTTGTCCCTTGACGGTCACCTGCAACGACCTGGCCGTGGCCAACGTCCGCGCAGGATTCAGTGGCTGCGGGTCGTCGAGCCGGAACGAGGTGCGGATCACATCTTCGGTCTCGTCCCGTCCGTCCACGACCTCGATCCGGTCCCCCTCGGAGAGCGGGAGCGTGCGAGAGGTCGGCTCCGTACCGTTCAGCAGGATCACGCCGGGATCGTGGCGGCGCTCCAAGATCTCGCCTTCGACGTCCAGCATCCGTCCATTCCGTGCTTCGAGCGCGCGCCCGCGGAGGAGACCACCGAACGTCGTGCCCTCGTCGACCAGCACCGGAGTACCGTCGATACGGATCGGGACGGGAGGCGGTCCACGCAACAGCACGACGCCCACGACCGTCGCCGCGACGAGGGCAACCAGTGATGCGCCGCCGATCAGCAGTCTGCGCGAGCGATCCGGGGTGTGGGCCATCGGGGGATCCAACCTGCTCATCATCTCCTCGACGTCGAGCGCCGGCGATCGGTTCCGTGCCGGGCAGGATGGGTGATTCGTTCGTTCCCGGCGTTCCCGCCCACGAACCTCGTGTGGGAACATCCGTGGATGGCAGGCCCGGCACGGTTCTCGCGAGACGCGCCGGCTCGCGTCTGACCGTGCCTCCCGTCGACATCCCCGCTCCCGGCGAGTCCCGCAGCTTCTGGCTCCAGGAGGCCATCGGCGCCGACCCTGGGCAGCAGTGTCCGCCGCTCGATGTGAAGGTCGAGGCCGATGTTTGTGTCGTGGGGGGAGGGTTCGCGGGGCTGTGGACCGCGTACGAACTCACCGAACGCGCGCCCGGGATGCGGATCGCCTTGCTGGAGGCCGACATCTGCGGAGGTGGAGCGAGCGGGCGCAACGGCGGATTCCTCTCGTCGTCGTGGCACGATCTGCCTGCGCTGTGCGGACTGTTCGGCATCGACGAGGGTGTCCGGTACGCCACAGCGCTGGCCGACGAGGTCGGTGCGGTGGGTGCGTGGCTGGAGCAGCACGACGTCGACGCCTGGTTCCACCACGAAGGGGTGCTCGGGGCCCGCCTCGGCGTCTGGCAGGAGGGGTTCGGCGAAAGCGCCGCCTCCTTCGCGTCCCGTCTCGGCCTGGGAGAACGCATCCGTGCGCTCGACGCCGACCAGGCGCGCGCGATCGCGGACTCGCCGAGGATCACGGGGGGATCCTTCACCGCGGACAACGCCATCTGCCAGCCTGCCCGGCTCGCCCGCGGGCTTCGACGCGTGTTGCTGGAACGAGGGGTGCGGATCTACGAGGGCACAAGGGTTACCCGGATCGAGCGCGACCGACCGGTGATCGTGCGTACGGAGAACGGTGCGGTCCGGGCTCAGAACGTCGTGCTCACGATCGGCGCATGGGCCGCGGGCTGGCGAGGGTACCGCACCGCGATCGGCAACATCGCCGACTACATGGTCGCCACGGAACCGATCGGAGATCGGATCGTCGACGAACTTGGTTGGACGAGCTGGACCGGGATCGCCGACGGCCGCGAGCTCCTCTTCTACCTGCGCAAGACCGAGGATGGAAGGATCGCGATCGGAGGGGGCACCACCGGCGTGTTGTGGGGCGGGTCGATCGGGCGGCGTGCCACCCACGACCGGCGGGTGGCGGACCGCGCCGCACGCGGACTCCTTTGGTTGTTCCCGCAACTGGAAGGCGTGCGGTTCACCCACGCGTGGGGAGGACCGATCGACATGACGCCGTCGTTCCTGCCCTTCTTCGACACCCGGCCCCCCGGCAACGTCCACGTCGGGCTCGGATTCTCCGGACATGGTCTGTGCCAGACCAAGCTGGGCGGGCGGATCCTCGCATCTCTCGTGCTGGGCGAGACCGACCGCTGGTCGACGATGCCGGTGGTGGGGCCGCCGCTGGGCTTCGCGCCCCCGGAGCCGGTGCGCTGGCCGCTCGTCCGCGCGGCCGTGTGGGGGATGGAGAGCGGTGACCGGTCCGAAGAGGCCGGGCGCGCTCGGGGTCGCCTGCAGCGGTTGCTGCAGTGGGGACCGATCGCCTACCGGGAACACCTGGTGTCACGGCGTCGCCCCGGGTCCTAGGGGTCGGTGTGTCCTCGGTCGTCGCGCAGCGGTTCTCCGACGTCGATCGTGCTGGACGGCGCCGGCGACGACATCTGCGATGGGGGCGCTCCGCCGGTCCGACCGATACGCCGCTGGTAGTCGCGCATCCGATACCGGAACCAGTAGTAGCCGAGCAGTCCCACGGTGGCGATCACCAGCAGGCCGGCCAGGACGAGTACGAACGCGACCTTCAGCACCGTGCCGAGAACCCCGAAGATCGCCGCGATCAGCAACAGGATGAGGATGAAGACGAACACGATCCCATCCTAGCGTCGAAGCCGCCGAACGACGCCGGCGCCGAGTTGTGCCCGGAGCGGTGTCCGAGCGGCAGAGGTCAGGGGTCGGGTAGGCTTCCGATCCTCGACGGAACGCCAGGTGCGTGAGCACGACCCGACACGGAGGTGGAACCCCCGATGGCCGAGGACCTGAAGATGCTGATCGCCGGCGACTGGGTAGACGCAGTCGACGGCGGACGGTTCGACGTATTCAATCCTGCGACCGGCGAGGTCGTTGCGACCGTTCCCGATGCGCAACCGGCGGACGTGGATCGCGCCGTCGGCCACGCGCGAGCGCTCTTCGACGAGGGCTCGTGGTGGCCCCGAACCTCCGAACGTGATCGCGGCCGGATCTTGCTGCGCGCCGCCGAGATCATGCGCCGGGAGCTCGACCGGCTGGCCGAGTTGGAGACGATCGACTGCGGCAAGCCGCTCGCCGAGGCCAAGGATGACCTCGAAGAGGTCGCGTTCATGTTCGAGTACTACGGCGGCTGGGCCACCAAGATCGACGGGTACATCCCGCCCGTGGGCCCGGACGCGATGTCGCTCGTCGTGAAGGAGCCGATGGGTGTCGCGGTCGGCATCACGCCCTGGAACTACCCGATGCCGATGGCCGTGCAGAAGGTTGCACCCGCGATCGCGGCAGGATGTGCGTTCATCCTGAAGCCCGCGGAGCAGACGCCGCTTACGGCGCTCGAGATCCCGAAGATCCTGGAAGAGGCGGGGCTGCCGCCGGGCGTGCTTCAGGTGATCACCGGGTTCGGCGAGACAGCCGGCGCACCGCTCGTCACGGATCCCCGCGTCGACAAGGTCGGGTTCACCGGTTCTCGAGACGTCGGCAAGATCATCATGCGCTCGGGGGCGGACACGCTGAAGCGGGTGACCCTCGAGCTCGGTGGGAAGTCGCCCAACATCGTGTTCGCCGATGCGGACTTCGAGGCTGCGATCGAGGGCTCCGCGAACGGGATCTTCTCAAACCAGGGTGAGATCTGCTCCGCAGGCTCACGCGTGTTCATACAGAAGGAGATCTACGACGACGCGCTCGACGCGCTCGTCGGTCGTGCGAATGCGGTCAAGGTCGGGGACGGCTCGGATCCGGAGACGACGATGGGACCGCTCGTGAGCAGGGAGCAACAGGAGCGCGTCGAGCACTACATCGATATCGGTCAGAAGGAAGCGAAGCTCGCCGCGCAAGGTACCGTGCCCAGTGAGGCCAGGCTTGCCGGCGGCTACTTCGTCCCACCGACGATCTTCGCCGACGTGGACAACACCGCCACGATCGCCCAGGAAGAGATCTTCGGTCCGGTCATGTCGGTGATCCCATTCGACACGGCCGAGCAGGTGATCGAGCAATCCAACGACAACCCCTACGGCCTTGCCGCCGCCGTGTGGACCTCCGATGTCAAGAAGGCGATCAACACCGCTCGTGCGCTTCGCGCGGGGATCGTCTGGATAAACGACACACAGCCGGCTCCGACCGAGGCACCGTGGGGCGGCTACAAGCAGTCGGGGATCGGGCGCGAGCTGGGTAAGGAAGGCGTCTCGGACTACATGGAGGAGAAGCACATCTACTTCAACCTCGCCGAGGACGCCTAACGGCCCTGGAGGTTCGCGCGATGGCACCGCGAACGCGCCCCCCGGCGGATCGCTCCGGCCTCCCCGAAGGGCCTGTTCATTCCGGGTCAGGCGACGAGGAGTCGCGCCCGGACGGGCGCGGGACCAATCCGCAGCGGCGAGAGCGCGTGCTGCGAGCAGCCGCCGAGGCGATCGCGGAGCGAGGGTTCGCCGACACACGCATCGCCGACATCGCCGACCGGGCGGGTATGAGTCCGGGGCACGTCATGTACTACTTCTCCTCCAAGGAGGAACTCCTTCTCGAAGCGTTGCGCTTCTCCGAGGACAGCCGGTTCTACGACGGGTTGGCCGCCGAGCTGGATCGGGCGCCAGGAGCGGCGGGGCGGCTCGCTCGATTCATCGAGTTGTCGATCCCCGGCGGGGCTCGCGACGAGCAATGGACCCTATGGCTGGAGTTGTGGACCCGCGCGGTCCACGACCCCACGATCGTGGATCGACTCGAGCAACGCGACGCGCGGTGGACCGACGCGCTGGCCGCGATCCTGCGCGAGGGGATCGCGGACGGGAGCTTCGACCCGGTGGATATCCGGACCTGCGAGGAGTTGTCGATGCTCCTGACGGGCTACGCGATCCAGATCACCAGCGGCATGCCGTCCTATCCTCGGGACGCGGCGGTTCGTGCGTGCGTTCGCGCCGCCCACGAGCGTCTCGGGATCGCCGCGGATCCGTCCAACCCGCCACCCGCCTGATCGGCCGTCGGTCTCACCCCTGGAGCGGACGACCCATCATGTGGCGCCATTCCTCGTTGAAGTTGTAGAGGAAGCGATCCTGTCGAGGGTAGACGCCCTCGGTGAAGGCGCGGGATCCGACACCCGTCTGCGCCCGTTCGACGATCCCCCAGTCCTGCTTGGAGATGAGATCCCAGAACTCCACGACGGGCTCCGGCTTGAAGTCCGACCCCTCGATCGTCTCCGGACGGAAGAGGAACTCCGAGACGACCGTGGTGTGGTTCGGGCCCTTCGGGTACCCGATGTAATACATGACGCAGTCCGGATGCAGGTTGAGCATCAGGTTGGGGAACTCGTAGGAGCCGTAGTACATCTTGTAGTCGTCCGGGAGCAACTCCGGGAACTTGGGAAGCTCGCTCTGACCGGTCGCCGTGAAGCTCGTCGCACCCTCCATCATCCAGTTGCCGTCGTCGCGGGTCTGTTCGTCCCAGACCTCTCCGAATCGGAACAGGGGGACGACCTGGACGAGCTCGGGATGCACGGTCGGGCAGTGCAGACACTCGTTGTAGTTCTCGACGACGATCTTCCAGTTCGCGGCGACCTCGTAGACGATCCGCGCGCCGATCCGCAGGTCCTGCATCTGGAAACGCTCGAAGGCCGTGATCGACTCGGCGCCGTCGGTAAGCGCCTCCATCAATGGCCGGGGTTCCTTCGACAGGTTGACCCAAAGGAACCCTGCGTATTCGTCCACCGCGAAGCCGTGCAAGGGGTAGCGGGATCGGTCGAAGTGCTCGCCCTCCTGGACGTTGGGTGTGCCGAGCAGCTTTCCGTTGAGGTCGTAGGTCCACGCGTGGTAGGGGCACTTGAACGCCTTTCGCACCGAACCGCATCCCTCGTCGAGGAACTTCGTCCCGCGATGGCTGCACACGTTGTAGAAGCCGCGAGCCTTTCCATCGGAATTGCGCGTGATGAACACCGATTCACCGGCGAGGTCGCGCACCACGTAGTCACCGGCCGCCGCCACCTCTTCGGATCGTCCGAGGCATACCCAGTCACCCCACCAGATGCGCTCGCGCTCCTCGTCGTAGGTCGCGTCGCTCGTGTAGTCGTCGGCTCCCAGCGTCGGTCGAGGGGTCCACTTTCGGTCGTCGTACCGGATGCGGTCGTCCTGCTGCTCGAGCATCAGCCCCTCCTGCCGGGATCCAGGAAGTTTAGAACGGGGATTCTAACGTCTGGGAGGTGACGATACACCGGCCACGGTCCTCAAGGGAAGCTTCGGTCTCGCGACGCCCGTTCATGAGGTCGCCCGTTCGGGCCGCGGCCGGGTCCCGTGCTTGCGGATGTCGAGGATCGCGGTGATCGCCACCCCCAGCGTGCAGACGGCGATCGAGCCCATCGTGAGGCGCAGCCCGGCGCCCTCGGCCAGCCATCCCATGAGCGGGGGGCCGACGACGAACCCCGTGTAGCCGACGGTGCTCATCGCGGACACCGCCAGCGCTGGGTCTTCGTCCGTGGAGTCCGCGAGTCCGAACGCGGCCGGCGCGGCGGAGGCGATGAAGAACCCGAGTACGAGGAAGGCGAGGGCGACGACCACCTCGTTACCCGTCAGTGTCGCCGCGATGCCCCCGGCGAAGGCGCCGAACCCCGAGACGAGCATCGTGCGGTCATAGCCGAGACGGAACAAGAAGCGTCCGGCTGTCAGCCGGCCGATCGCCAGTGCGAAGCTGAACGCTGCGAACGCGATACCTGCCGTGAGCGCGCTGGCGTTGAGGGTCGTCTGGATGTACTGGCCGGACCAGATGTCCATCGATCCCTCCACCAGGAACGCGAAGAGCACGGCAACCGCGGGAAAGATCAGACGCCTCGAGCGCCGAAGGGCCGAGAGGGAGACTCCCGAATCTGACGGTGACGGCCGCGGCAGGGCACGGATCCCGCGCGATGTCGCGTTCCAGATCGTGGCGGCGAACAACATCCCGGCGGCGATCGACATCGTGATCTCGAAGTCGACGCCCGCAACCGTCAGCAAGCCCGCTCCGATGCCGCCGGTGATGCCGCCGATGCTGTAGCACGCGTGCATCCACTGGAGCACGGGCTTGTGTTCGCGCGCCTCGATCGCCTGTGCGGCCACGTTGTAGAAGACGTCGATCAGGCCGTTGCCCGCGCCGAGAACCATGAATCCCACCAGCAGGATCGTGCCACTGCCGAGCGCCACGGCGAGCGCCCCGAGACCCATGACCGCCAACGACAACGGAAGCGTCACCGCCAGCGGAAGAAACTGGAGCCGGGGAGAGAACAGCGTCATCGACAAGATCGCGATGACCGAGAGCGCGGCGAGCTGCAGCCCCAGGTCACCTTCGCTCAGGCCATGGTGCTGCAGGTAGGCGGTGACGAGCACGACCCACACGCCCCAGAACTGGCCGAACGTCAGGTAGCCCACGAGCAGGGGCGCGATGGACCGACGTAGAGCCACCGGATCGGGGGCCTTCAGGTCGTCGGAGAACGGCAGGATCGGTTCGTCCACGAGGCGCAATCATGCCACGGGACCGTCGGCCCTCAGCCCATCTCCCTCGCCGTCCGCGCCGGCGAAACCGCGGGTTCACCCCGTCGGAGCGCCGCCTGCCGTGGCTATCGGGCGCCTGGGCCCGTGGTGTATAGTCCGCGCGGTATGGCTGGGGGAGAGGTCCAACTCGTCGACCTGGTGAAACGCTTCGGCGATGTCGCCGCCGTGGACGGGGTCAATCTGCAGATGCCTTCGGGGGAGTTCTTCTCCCTGCTGGGTCCCTCCGGGTGTGGCAAGACGACCACGTTGCGCATGATCGCCGGGTTCGAGCGGCCCACCGAAGGGCAGATCCTGCTCGACGGCGTCGACATGGCGCAGACGCCTCCCCACAAGCGCAACGTCAACACCGTTTTCCAGAACTACGCCCTGTTCCCGCACCTCACGGTGGAGGAGAACGTTGCGTTCGGTCTGAGGTACCAGAAGGCCTCCAAGGAAGAGACGAAGCGTCGCGTCGGTGAGGCGCTCGAGCTCGTGCAGCTCGGCGGCTACGGACTACGCCGCCCGACGCAGCTCTCGGGCGGTCAGCAACAGCGCGTCGCGCTCGCGCGAGCCTTGATCCTCGGCCCCCAGGTGCTGCTGTTGGATGAGCCGCTCGGGGCACTCGATGCCAAGCTGCGCAAGGCGTTGCAGGTCGAGCTGAAGGGTCTGCAGGAAGAAGTCGGCATCACCTTCATCTACGTGACGCACGACCAAGAGGAAGCGCTCACGATGTCGGACCGCATCGCGGTGATGAGCCATGGTCGCGTCGAACAGGTCGGTCCACCGACCGAGATCTACGAGCAGCCGGCAACCTCGTATGTCGCGGACTTCCTCGGGGTGTCGAATCTGATGGATGCCACGGCCGAAGGCGCGGCCGGGGGTGGTCGATGCAAGATCAAGCTCGGTGAGTTCGCCCTCGAAGCGGCCCAAGGGGTCGATGACGCCATGGGAGCGGTGAAGGTGACGATCCGTCCCGAGCGCGTCGACGTGGAGCCGCAGGGCACCGCGGGCGAGAATCGCGTGCCGGGGATGGTCGAACGCGTCGTCTATGTGGGATCGGTCAAGCACGCGATGGTCACCTTGGCGACGGGTCAGAAGCTGCAGGCGTGGGTCCCGAACGACGGGACTGCATCGTTCCCCTACGACGCCGGAGCAGCCGTTGCCGTGCACTTCCCCGCGGACGCGCTGCGCGTGTTGCAGGACACCACTCCTGCATCCGAACTGCAGGACGATCTGCAGGCGACCGACGCCTAGGCGCTTGTTGCACCCACCCGTACGCGTTCCGCTGGAACCGTTCCCGTCCCGCTCAGATCGAGATGTTCACGAACTCCTTGGTGGCGCCTTCCTTGCGTTGACCTCGGGTCGCGAAACGGTACGCAAGGATGCCGATCCCGACGCCCAGCAAGGCGACCACGAGCATCATCGTCGCAGCGGCGTTGACGGCCGGTGTGGGTGACCCACGAGCGGCGTTGTAGATCTTCACCGACAGGGGTTCGGAGCCCGAGTCGCCGGACAAGAACCGGACCGTCACGAAGTCATCGATCGAGTCCGCGAACACGATCGCGGCAGACGCGAAGATCGCCGGATACAGCAGCGGCATCAACACACGCCGGATCGCCTGCGTGGGTGAGGCCCCCAGATCCATCGCTGCCTCTTCGTATTCCGAACCGATCGACAACAATCGTGCTCGCACGATGATCACCGAATACGCGATCTGCCACGTCACCAAACCCACGACCTGCGCGTAGGTGCCGCGCGTGATAAAGGTGAATACCTCGGTGATGGTGAGGAATAGCGCGAACCCCAGGATGATCTCGGGGACCACGAACCCCAGCAAGATCGTGAAGTTGGCCGTGTTCGCCACCCTGCCGCGCCAGCGATCCAAGCCGATCGCGAACAGCGTTCCGATCGGCACCGCGATCAGCACGGTGAACACCGCGAGGCGCATGCTCTGGAACAATGCACCGCGTAGGGCCGCATCGTTGAAGAACGCATCGGTCGGATCCTCGGTCCACCAACGCAGCGAGAACCCCTGCCACGCGCTGCGCGATCTCCCGGCGTTGAACGAGAACGCGATCGCGATCAACACCGGGAGGATCGACCATGCGAGGTAGAGCCAGGTGAAGGACTCCAGGAATCGGGGCTTTCGCCAAGGGTTGCGCAGCCAGCCACGTGGGGTCCGCGCCGACACCGCTCCGACCGGCGCTGTGCGTTCGGGAGCAGCGATCGCGGTGTCCGTCACCTGTCCACCGCCTGACGTGCCGTCGTTCGCATGTAGTAGATCATCGGGACGAGCAAGATCACGATCAGGGTCAGCACGACCGATGCGCCGAGGGCGCCGCGGCCCGGTTCGAACACGGAGCGGTCGATGATGTTCCCGACCATGGTCGTCTTCGGGCTTCCCGACAGGAGTTGGTTCGTGTAGTAGTCCCCCATCATCGGCAGCATGATGATGATGACTCCCGCGAGCAGGGCCGGCTTGGACAGCGGAAGGGTGACGCGGCGGAACGTCTGCCACGGGCTGGCTCCGAGGTCGCGCCCGGCCTCGAGCAGGCTCGAACCGATCCGGTCGAGTTGGCCGTACACGGGAAGCACCAGGTAGGGCACGTATCCGTAGACCAATCCCAGGATCACGGTATACGGCTTGCCGGACAGCCACGCCACCGGTGTCAGACCCGGCACGAACGCGAACACGTCGTTCACGAATCCGTCGTCCGCCAGCAGGCTCTGCCATGCGAACATCCGCATCAGATAGTTGATCCAGAACGGTGCGATCAGCAGCACCAGGAAAAGTGTCTTGCGTCGTCCTCCATGACGCGCGACGAAATACGCCACCGTGTAGCCGATCACCAGGCAGAGCATCGTCGCGATGATGATGAACGCGAACGTACGAAGATACACGGCTTGATACTTCGCGTCCGAACCGAAGATGTCCGACAGCACCTCTTGGAACTGAGCGAAGTCCCAGAACCACGGCTGGAATATCGGAACAGGGCTGCGCAGGGCGTCGTAGGTCCCGAACGCGACCGCGATGATCACGTAGAACGGCAGGATGAAGAAGATCGACTGCCACAGCACCGCGGGGGCGGCGAACGACGGCCAGAACCACCGCGGATACCATGCGCCGCGGTCGGCCTCCAGCTGCTTGAAGGCTCGCCGCTTCTGTCGACGACTCAGATGTTCGGTCGCGGAACTGCTCACCGCGTCGAACTCATCCGGTCGAGGTGTTGAACTCGTCCCAAGCGTCCTGCCACTTGTCGTCGTCGTCGGGCGCCAGCTCGAGGATCGAATAGCCGGCCTTGAAGTCCTCTTCGGTCACCACTGCGAGCGGAAGGCTCTTGGGCACGTCGCCACCCGAGATCAGGCTCTCGGGATTGATCGACGTGAACGGCGGCTGGTACCCATTCCACGTGAAGTTCTCATACCCGTGCTTCTTGTCGAGCAGGAAGTTGATGAACGTGTGTGCCAGCACAGGGTGCTCGGAGCTGGACGGCACAACGATCGTGTCGTTGCCGACGACCCCGGCGTGGTCGGCCGGGTACCAGTACCCCAGCACGTCCGTCGAGGTGCCCGAAGGCAGGTAGTACTGGGCCCCGATCATGTCCCCCGACCACGCGTGGTGCACGTCGTACTTGCCCTCGGAAAGCCCGACGTACGTGCCGTTGATCGATGTGCGGACATCGAGGGGGATCAGCTCCTTGAGGCTGTCCAGCGCGGCGTCGATCGTCGCTTGGTCGCCCGTGTTGATGTCGGTGATACCGTCGCGCAGCATCGCCATCGACAGCGTTTCGCGGTAGTCATCGTAGAGTCCCACCTTGCCCGCGTAGTCGGCGTTCCACAGCAGGTCGTAGCCCTGGTCTGCGGCCTCCTCATCGGAGATCACATCGCGTCGGTACCCAACCCCGGTGGTGTAGATCACGTAGGGGGCGGTGTAGCGCCAGCCCTGGTCGTAGAAGGGCGTATCGCCGTCCCAGTAGGCGGGCCAGACGTTGGCCTCCATGTTCGGGATATAGCTGTGGTTCAGCGGCTGGAGCAGCTTGGCTCCCACCATCTGCCCGAGGACGTCGACCGTGGGGAAGAACACGTCGGCCACCTGTCCGGCCTGCATCTTCTGCTTGGCCTCGGACATGTTGTTGAAGGTCGTCCAGTTGTACGTGACGTCGTATTCCTTCTCGAAGTCCTCGAGGACCTTCTTGTAGAAGTAATCCGACCAGTTGAAGATCTCCAGGGTCGCGCCCTTCTCGATCTCCATCCCGTCCGCGATCGCGGGGTTGTCGTCGTAGAGCGGCAGCGTGACAGGCTTGTCGCGCCGGGCCAGAGGGATCGTCGTGCTGCCCGCGTTCCCGGAAGCCTCTTTCGGGTCGGAACACGCCGCGAGGATCGCCGCGGCCGTCGGCAAGGCGATGCCCGCCATCGCCGCTCGCCGCAAGAACTCTCTCCGGTTGAGAGCTTCCTGTGTTGCAGGATGCATCCGCCGCCTGCGATCCATGCTTCCCCCTTCGCGCGCCTCTGACCTGAGCCACTGTTCAAGGACTCACGCTGAGTACCATAGTCAGTCCGGACTATGCAAGCGTCCGACCGGGCCGGGAGGATGTCCGACACCTCGGGAGCCCTCGATCGACCCAGGTGCGTCCGCTCACTGATGCATACGCAACGATCGGTGCTCGTGGTTGGCGCGGGTCTCGCGGGATTGACCGCGGGGCTCCAGCTGGCCGATCTCGGGGTCCACGTCACCGTGCTCGAGGGGCGCGACCGGGTCGGAGGGCGCGTGTGGAGTCCCCGGCTCCCGAACGACGAGATCGTCGAGATGGGGGCCGAATGGATCATGCCCGAGGACTCGGCGCTCGAGGAGCTGTGCGAGCGCCTGCAGGTCGCGCTGGTGCCCACCGGTTCGGACTATCGGGTCCGCGAGCCCCTCGGGTTGCTGGCGGCTCCGCAGGACGAGCAATCGGGACTCCTCCGCGACGCTGAGCGGCGGCTCGTCGCGATGTCGGCCTCCGAGGTGGCAACCACCTCGCTCGGGGCGCTGCTGGAGGCGGCGCACGGCTCAGATCGAGCACGGGCCACGGTCTCGGCGCGATTGCAGGGTAGCTGTGCGGTCGACCTTGGTGCGGTCTGCTTGCGAAGCGTGCAGGCGGATGGAGCATTCGAGACATTTCCGGCGGTCTACCGCCGAGCAGCCGCAGGCAACCAATCGATCGCGACCTCGGCGGCCACGTTGCTGCCCGACGTGCGACTCGGCCACCGCGTGGACGCCGTGGAGCGTACGAACACGGGAGTGCAGGTCCGAGGCGACGGCGCCAACGGGGGATTCACCGCGACTGCCGACGCGATCGTGGTGGCCGTCCCCGTGCGGTCCGCCGCTCGGCTGCGATTCGACCCATCCCTCCCCGAGGATCTCGGTCGGGCGATCGCCGAGCGTCCGATGGGCGTCGCGGCCAAGTTCGCGGTGTCGACCGAGTCCCGCCCGTCCATCCGGTCGGTCCAGTGCGCCGATCTCCCGTTCTGGAGCTGGTCGGGGCTCGGCGAAGACGGCCGCGTCCGTCGATGCGTGACGTCGTTCGCCGGCTCGCCGATCGCACAGCGTGTGTTGCGGACCGAAAGCGGCGATCCGGCGACCTGGCTCGCGCGCGTCCAAGCGCTCTGGCCCGAAGAGAGCCTCGTCGGTGAGCCTCTGATGAAGTCCTGGGGCGACGACGAGCTGACGTGGGGCTCGTATTCCTCCATGGATGCCGCCGCGTTCGCCGTCGCTCACGTATTGGAGCGCTCCACGGACCGGATCGTGTTCGCAGGGGAGCACACGGCGGGACGCGAGTACTACGCGACGATGGATGCCGCCGTGCGATCTGGCCGGCGGGCGGCCGAGCAGATCGCAGCGATGTTGGCCTGACCGGCCACGCGTCTACCACCGATCGGGGTCCTGACCTGTTCTTGTATGATGCGCCCGCCCATGATCCCGCTCCCACGACCGTGGGGGCCGCACGCGGTGAGGAGTGAGAGCATCAGCACCTCGGAAACCTCCGGATCGGTCCTGCAGATCGAGGACATCGGTCCCGTCCGCCGGCTCACGATGAACCGTCCGAACGCGTTGAACGCCTTGAATGGAGAGTTGCTGGACGCGATGCAACGCGCACTGACCGGCGCCGCGGACGACGCCGATGTCCGGGTCTTGATCCTGCGCGGTGCGGGACGCGCGTTCTGCTCCGGATACGACCTCAACGAAGACGCCAACGCGGAGACCAAGGACTCGCGAGGCTGGTATGCCGAGCTCAAGCACTCGGCCGACGACATGCTCGCGTTCTTCGATCATCCGAAGCCGATCATCGCTCAAGTCCATAGCTACTGTCTTGCAGGCGGATGCGATCTGATGATGGTGTGCGACCTCTGCGTATGCTCGGACGATGCGCGGTTCGGCGAACCGGAGATCCGGTTCGGATCCGGGGTCGTGACGATGGTGATGCCCTGGATCCTTGGCGCGCGACGCGCGAAGGAGTACCTGTTCACCGGGGAGGATCGCATCTCGGCCGACGACGCGAAGGCGATCGGCCTCGTGAACCGGGTCGTGCCCCGCGACGACCTTGACGAGGCGACCCTGGCACTGGCGAACGAGATCGCGAAGAACGATCCGTTCGCGGTCTCGCTGCAGAAGAAGGCGATCAACCAGATGTGGGAGGTTGCCGGGTTCCGAGAGGCGATCGACGCGAACGTCGCGTTGGACACGATGATCGAGACCGCGGACCTCCCCGAGCGCGAAGAGTTCCGCTCGATCACGCTCGAGCGTGGACTCAAGAAGGCGATCGAGTGGCGTGACGCGCGGTTCCGCGAGCAGCACGGCGGCGGCGCGTGAACCCGGCGAAGCTCCAACCGCTCCTCGCCCCCCGTACGATCGCGATCGTGGGGGCATCCGAGTCCCCCGACTCGTGGGCGCCGGAGATCTTCCGCAGCCTGCAGCACATGGGGTTCGCGGGGGAGATCCTTCCGGTGAACCCGAAGTACGACGAGGTGTGGGGCCGGCGGTGCTACGCGTCGGCGCAAGACCTTCCCAAGGGTGTCGACCTGCTGGTCGTCGTGGTCCCCGCCCGGGTCGCCGTGCTTGCGGTGGACGAAGGAGGGGCCGCCGGTGTGCGGTCGGCGATGGTCGTCTCCTCGGGTTTCGCCGAGGCGGGGGACGAAGGGCGCGAACTGCAGGACCAACTCGCGCAGGTCGCTGCCAAACGGAAGATGCCGGTGCTCGGACCCAACGTCGAGGGGTTCATCAATTACGTCGATCGCGTGGCGCCCTACGGTACGACCCCGCCCGCGGACCCGGTACCCGGCGCGATCGGCGTGATCTCCCAGTCGGGAACCGTGGCGTGGACGATGAGTCAGATCGCATCCGACCGCGGCGTCGGTCTTAGCGTGATCCTCGGCGTCGGGAACGAGGCGGTGATCGGGCTCGGCGACATGTTCGAGTGGGCGGCGCAGGACCCGCACACGAAGGTCGTGACGACCTACATCGAGACGATGCGCGACGTCGAGGGGATCGAACGCGGGCTACGGGCGCTCGCCGACGCGAAGAAACCGATCCTCGTGTGCGCGCCGGAGGGAACGAGCGAGGCCGCGCGACGCTCGATCGTCGCGCACACCGGCGCGCTCGCCGGCAACACAGCGCTGCGCGACGCGTGGTTGCGTGGGCTAGGCGCCACGATGGTCTCCGACCCGGTAGAGATGTTCGAGGCGGCCGTGCTGCTGAGCTTCCACCGCAAGTTGCCGACGACGGGCGTGTCCGCTGCCCTGCAGTCGGGGGGGGCGTGCACGCTGTACGCGGAGGCGGCGGGTGCTGCCGGTCTCGACCTCCCCGAGTTCGAGAAGGCGACCGCACGCAAGCTGCGCAAGGTGTTGCCGTCGTTCGCGAACCTGAACAATCCGCTCGACGTCACCGGCCAGGCAGCCGTTGAGACGCACATGTTCATCGGCGCGCTCGAGGCGCTGGCCAACGACGCCAACGTGGGTCTGATCGCGTTCGACGCGTTCCCGCCACGACTCGAAGGGGACGAGTCCGTCTGGGCGGAGCCGGTGCTGCAGCGCGTCCGCGAACTCCAGAAGGAGACCAAGACCGCGTTCGCCTCGGTGGCTATGAGTTCGCTCTCCTACTCCAAGGCGGCGAAGGAGTTCGTCGACCGCGCCCAGATCCCGTTCCTGCAGGGCCACCGCGCGGCGGCCGGGGCGATCCGAGCCCTCGTGGATCTGCAGACCGCGCCCGCGCGGCGGGTCGCAGAACTGGACCCGCACCCCGCCCGCGCGAAGGCGATCCGGCTGTTGCGGGGACTCGAGGGCGCGCTCGATGAGGAGCAGGGTGCCGCGCTGCTGGAGCTGTACGGGGTGAAGCGACCGAAGGAACACGTGGTGGCGACGCCGGAGCAGGCGGCGAAAGCGGGCCGCGCGATCGGCGGCGCGGTTGCGGTCAAGGCCCTGGCGCCCGAGATCCCCCACAAGGCCAGGCTCGGCGGCGTCCGACTCGGCCTCAAAGATCCCGGCGATATCGCCGAAGCCGCCGCCGAGGTGCTTCGGGCCGCGACCCGCGCGGGCGCCGAGTCTCCCAGGGTCATCGTCCAGCAGATGGTCCACGGGCGCGAGGTGCTCGTGGGTGCGGTCATCGACGAGCAGTTCGGCGCCTGCGTGACGATGCGTCCGGGCGGCGAGCTGGCGGAGGTCGGCGACGCGACCTTCGTCCCGGCTCCGCTCACCGCGCGGCAGGCGCAACGCTACGTCGAGGAGCAGGCCGAGCGCTGCGGCCTGCACGAAGGCGAACACGATCTCCGCGCGGTCGCGAAGGCGGTGGAGTCGATCGCGCGCGGGGCGCACGATCTTCGCGCCCGGCTGACCTCGCTGGAGGCTAATCCGCTGCTCGTCGCCAAACGGGGGGCCGTTGCCGTCGACGCCCTCGCCGAGGCGCGGCCTCCCGAGTGATCTTCGGACTGCTCGCCGCGCTCGGTTGGGGCCTGTCCGACCTGTGCGCGGCGGTCGCCTCTCGCCGAGCCGGCAGTCGCCCGGTCACCTTGCTGGCGCAGATCGCCGGGTTGATCGGATTCGCGGTGCTGATCCTGTTCGTGCGACCGAGCTGGGACCTGCCCGCCCAGGACGTCTTGCTCCTGCTGGGCAGTGGGACGTTCGCGGGGGTCGCGTACTTCGCGTTGTACCGGGGACTGGAGCTGGGTCCGATCGCGCTCGTGTCGCCGATCGCCTCCGCGTTCAGTGCCGTCACCGTGTTGCTGGCCGTGGTCGCGCTCGGAGAGTCGCTCGGAGGGCTCGAGATCGTCGGCATCTGTTCGACGCTGATCGGCGTCGTTCTGTCCTCGACCGATCTGCGCCGGCTCGGTGTCGAGGCGAAGCGGCACCGTCGTGGCATCCCCTTCGGGATCGCCGCGATGATCGGATTCGGCGTCGCCGCGTTCGCGTCCGGCGCCTACGCCCAGACGTACGGCTGGCTCCCCCCGATCGCGATCTCGCGAGTCGGTTCGTTCGCGTTGATCGTCGTCGTCATGCTGGTGACCGCCCGTAAGGCCGTAGCTGCGCGCGCAACCCCGCCTCTCGAGGACGGCCTCGCCGGCACCGAGCCCACCGACTCCGAGCGCGTCCTGCTGGCGCCCGGGGACCCACGATCACGGGTGAACCTCGCACTCGCGGGCTTCGTCGGTCTCGTCGACATCGTGGGGATCGCCGCGTACGCGCGCGGGAGCGAGTTGGGGCTGGTCTCGATCACCGCAGCCGTTTCGGCGACCTTCACGCTGATCCCTGTGCTCGGCGGCGTGACGATCTTCGGCGAGCGCCCGGTGCCGAACCAGATCGTGGGTGTGCTCCTCGTCGTTGCGGGGTTGATCCTGCTCGGTGTCGGGGGCGCGTGAGGGAAACGACCCGGTCGGGTGTTGCGCAGGGCGCGTCGTGACCGTCCCCAGGTGACCACGGCCTGGGGTAGCATCGCCGTCGCTCGCGAGCGGGATCGGAGAAGCCATGGCGCAGGCCCGATACGACTTCATCATCGTCGGTGGTGGTTCCGCGGGAAGTGCGCTAGCGAACCGGCTGAGTGCGGACGCCTCGAACCGCGTGCTGGTGCTCGAAGCGGGACGCCCCGACTACATCTGGGACGTCTTCATCCACATGCCGGCCGCGTTGACCTTCCCGATCGGCAGCCGCTTCTACGACTGGAAGTACGAATCCGAACCTGAACCGTTCATGCACGATCGCCGTATCTACCACGCACGGGGCAAGGTGCTCGGGGGGTCGAGCAGCATCAACGGCATGATCTTCCAGCGGGGGAACCCCCTGGACTACGAACGGTGGGGCGCGGATCCGGGCATGGAGGCCTGGGACTACGCGCACTGTTTGCCGTACTTCAAGCGGATGGAGGCATGCCTGGCGGCCGACCACGACGACACGCTCCGCGGGCACGCCGGTCCGCTGACACTGGAACGGGGGCCGGCGACGAGCCCACTGTTCGGGGCATTCTTCGAAGCGGTGCAGCAGGCGGGGTATCAGCTGACCGACGACGTCAACGGGTACCGACAGGAGGGGTTCGCGCCGTTCGACCGCAACATCCACAACGGGCGGCGGTTGTCGGCGGCGCGTGCCTATCTGCATCCCGTGATGCACCGACCCAATCTCGAGGTGACGACCCGCGCGCTCGTCACCAAGGTCGTGTTCGAGCAGAACCGAGCGGTCGGGGTGGAATACCAGCGCGGGAGGGGGGCGACCGAGCGAGTCCGCGGAGGTGAGGTGATCCTGTGTGGTGGTGCGATCAACTCACCACAATTGCTCCAGCTCTCCGGGGTGGGCGCCGCGGGGGAGCTGGGTGCGCTCGGCATCGATGTCGTGCAGGACCTGCCGGGCGTCGGGGAGAACCTGCAGGACCATCTGGAGGTCTACATCCAATACGGATGCAAGCTTCCGGTGTCGGTGGCACCCGGGCTCAAGTGGCGCAACCGGCCGTTGATCGGTCTGCAGTGGCTGTTGTTCCGTTCGGGGCTCGGGGCGACCAACCACTTCGAGGCGGGCGGCTTCGCGCGCAGCAACGATGACGTCGCGTATCCCAACCTGATGTTCCACTTCCTTCCGGTCGCGGTCCGCTACGACGGATCCGCTCCGGAAGGCGATCACGGGTATCAGGTGCACATCGGACCGATGTACTCGGACGCGCGCGGAACGGTAAAGATCACGAGCACCGATCCCCGCGCGCATCCCGCGTTGCGGTTCAACTACCTCTCCACCGACCAGGATCGCCGCGAATGGGTCGAGGCGATCCGCGTCGGGCGGGACATCCTTCAGCAACCCGCGTTCGATCCGTTCAACGCCGGTGAACTGTCGCCGGGACCATCGGTCGAGACCGACGAGCAGATCCTCGACTGGGTCGCGCGTGACGGGGAGACGGCATTGCATCCCTCCTGCACATGCAAGATGGGCACCGGCGACGATGCGGTCGTCGACCCCGAGACGTTGCGGGTGTTCGGGGTGGAGGGGTTGCGGGTCGTCGATGCCTCGGTGATGCCGTACGTCACCAACGGCAACATCTATGCCCCCGTGATGATGGTCGCGGAGAAGGCCGCCGACCTGATCCTCGGAGACACCCCGCTTCCGGCCGAGAGCGCCGATTACTACCAGCACGCCAAGCCCTGATGGTTGGGCGCGCCCACGGGCAGGCGGTTGCTCGGTCCGCAACCCTTGTCTTGCGTACGCAGGCCGGGAGGGCCCACTATCGCCCGGGGTACGGAGGGAGGGGACGATGACCCGATCGGATCAGGCGGCGCTCGTGTGCCGCGATGTCTGGAAGGTCTACGGACCGAACGCCGAGCGCATCGTCGGTTCGGACGACGCGGCCCTCCCTCGGAAAGAGCTCCTCGAGAAGACCGGCTGCGTCGCCGCCGTGCGCGATGTGTCCTTCGAGGTCGCCGAGGGCGAAGTGTTCGTGGTGATGGGCCTGTCGGGCAGCGGCAAATCGACCCTCGTTCGGTGCCTGACCCGCCTGATCGATCCCACCGCCGGCGAGGTGCTCCTCGACGGGGAGGACCTATTGCGCGCCTCGCCCGACCGGCTCCGCGAGGTCCGGCGCAACAAGGTGAGCATGGTCTTCCAGCACTTCGGACTGTTCCCTCACCGCCGCCTCGTCGACAACGTCGCCTTCGGACTCGAGGTTCAGGGCGTCGAGCGCGAGGAGCGCACGAAGCGGGCCAACG
The DNA here is from genome assembly GCA_040902745.1 of Actinomycetota bacterium. Lineage (GTDB taxonomy): Bacteria > Actinomycetota > UBA4738 > UBA4738 > HRBIN12 > JBBDWR01. The sequence goes on from JBBDWR010000010.1 coordinate 83,419, forward strand.
AGGTCCTGGAGGTCGTCGGACTCGCCGGCTGGGGCAACTCGTATCCGGACGAGCTCTCGGGCGGGATGCAGCAGCGCGTGGGTTTGGCGCGGGCGCTCGCGACCAACCCGGAGATCATGCTGTTCGACGAACCGTTCAGCGCGCTCGACCCGCTGATCCGCCGCGACATGCAGGAGGAAGTGGTCCGCCTGCAGCGCGAGGTGCGCAAGACGATGGTGTTCATCACTCACGACTTGATGGAGGCCCTCAAACTCGGCGACAGGATCGCGATCATGAAGGACGGGGGCTTCGTCCAAGTCGGCACCCCCGAGGATGTCGTCGCGCGACCCGCGAGCGACTACGTGGCCGACTTCGTCCGCGACGTGCCGCGCGCGCACGTGCTGACGGCGCGCTCGATCATGACCAGCCCCCCGTCCGCCGACGGGCACGTCTACGGGCCGGACGTCACGGCTGCGACGATCGTTCAGGAGCTGATCCCGCTCGTCGCGAGCGAGGACCGGCTGTTGCGGGTGGTCGACGGTGACGACATCGTCGGGGTGGTCGATCGCGCGGCGGTGATGTCGGCGTTGATCGAGGAGCGGTAGATGGCGGTCGAGGCGCCGTCCAGGTCGCGGGTCCCGAACGCGGAGGAGGTCGCGCCTCCCTCGACGGTCGCGGCTCCCGTGTCGCCGTGGCCTCGCCGGATCGCCTGGAGTGCCGCGATCGTGGCCGCACTCTGGGTCGGTCTCGAACTGCTGACCCCCGGCTTCCCCGAAACGTGGGTGGTCGGCGTCGCCGACTGGTTCGCGTCGGTCGACACCTGGGTGATCGAGAACCAACGAACCCACTGGCTCTTCCTCAACGTCCTCAGTCCGATCTCCGACGGCGTCGAGTCGGCGGTGGAGGGCACGGTCGATGCCCTCGCACGTATGACGTGGCTCGGTCTGCTCGTCGGTGCCGCATCACTCGCGGGCATCGTGGCGGGCTGGCGCTTGGCGCTGCTGACTGCAGCCGGTGTCGCCACGTTCGGGATCCTGGGGGTATGGGAGGCGAGTCTCGAAACGCTCGGACTCGTGTTGGTCTCGGTGGTGATCGCCCTCGCGATCGGGATGCCGCTGGGGATCTGGGCGGGCCGCAGGCCGAAGGTGGAGCGAGCCTTGCGAACCGTGCTCGATGCGATGCAGACGATCCCCGCCTACTCCTACCTGTTGCCGGCGGTGCTGTTCTTCGGCATCGGTTACCCGCCGGCCCTGATCGCGACCGTGATCTTCGCGATCCCTCCTGCGGTGCGGCTCACCGCCCTGGGGATCCGCAACGTGCCGCCGACCGCCGTCGAGGTGTCGGACTCGTTCGGAGCCACCCCTCGGCAGACGCTCGGCAAGGTGCAGCTTCCGATGGCCAAGCCCTCGATGATGCTGGGTGTCAACCAGACGATCATGATGGCGCTCGGCATGGTCGTGATCGCCGCCGTCGTCGGCGCGGGAGGTCTGGGTCGACAGGTGCTCGACGGCCTGAAACAGCTCGACGTCGGCGAGGCGCTCAACGGCGGCATCGCGATCGTGGCGATGGCGATCGTGTTGGACCGGGTGACGACCGCCTGGAGCAAGCGCGATCGGCGGGACCGTGGATCGATGACGGTGGCAGGGCACGTCCTCTCACGTCGCGTCGTGATCGCGGCGGCACTCGGAGCCACGGTGGCCGCGGTGATCGTCGGTCGGCAGGTGCTCCTCCAGCAGGAGTGGCCCGAAGGATTGACCACGTCCGTCGCCGGTCCTGCCAACGCCATCGTCGAATGGTCGCAGACCAACCTGGTCGGGTTCACGGACTGGATCGCCCGGGTCATGTTGACCTACATGTTGGATCCGCTCCGTGATCTGCTCGCTGGACTGCCCTGGTGGATGGTGGCTGGCGGGGCGGCGCTGATCGCGTGGAAGGTGTCGGGCATCCGGCTCGCGATCTTCAGCTTCCTCTGCGTGATGGGGATCGGACTGTTGGGCACGTGGGAGATCTCCATGATCACGCTGAGCCAGGTGTTGGTGGCGGTCGCGATCGCGGTCGCGATCGCGATCCCGATCGGGATCGCCGCGGCGCGGAGCCCCGGCCTTGAGCGCGCGATCCGGCCGGTATTGGACGCGATGCAGACGATGCCCGCGTTCGTGTATCTCGTGCCAGTGCTGCTGCTCTTCGCCCCGGGCCGCGTGCCGGCGGTGATCGCGTCGGTCGTCTACGCGTTTCCCGTGGGTATCCGGTTGACCACGCACGGGATCCGCGAGGTTCCGAGCGAGACGGTCGAGGCATCGGAGAGCTTCGGCGCGACCCCGAGACAAACGCTGCGCAAGGTGCAATTGCCACTCGCCCGTCCGCAGATCCTGCTCGGGGTGAACCAGGTCATCATGATGGTGCTGGCGGTGGTCATCATCGCCGGATTGATCGGCGGCGGAGGGCTCGGGTTCGACATCCTGAACTCCCTGTCGAAGCGGCAGATCGGGCAGGCTGTCGTCGGCGGCTTGAACATCCTGCTGTTGGCGATCGTGCTCGACAGGATCACGCAAGCGATGGGTGCCGCCCAGCGCTCTATGCGGGGGCCGGTGGGGATGGGATTCGGGTGGTGGACCCGGGTACGCGCGATCAAGAAGACCGAACCGATGGGAACGAACGGACCCGGGAAGGGGGACGCATGAGGAGGATGAACCGCACGGTGTTGATCGCGCTCGGCGCGAGTCTGATCGTGCTCCTGGCCGCATGTAGCGACGTGGAGGATCCGGCCGACGATGCAGCGGGCGGCGATTCCACGGAGGTCGCGCAGTGCGGCGACGAGGAGCTCAAGCTCGCGGTGAACGCGTGGGTCGGTGCAGAAGCGAACGCGGCCGTTGCCCAGCAGGTGATGTCGGATCAGATGGGATGCCAGGTGGAGCTGGTCGAGATCGACGAATTCCCGCAGTTCGCGGCACTGGCACAGGGCGACCTTGACGCGACGCTCGAAGTGTGGCCGTCGGTGCACCCGAAGGAATATAAGCAGTACATCGAGAGCGACGGTGGGGTTGTCGACGGTGGTGAGCTCGGCGTGATCGGCAACATCGGCTGGTTCTTGCCGTCCTATGTGCTGGAAGAGAATCCCGAGTTCGCCTCCTACGAGGGGATCAAGGGCAACGAAGAGACCTTCGCGACCGCGGAGACGGGCGACAAGGGTCAGTTCCTCGGATCGGACCCGAACTTCGGGTTCTACGACGAGGAGATCGCACAGAACCTGGGACTGGACCTGGAGTTCGTGTACAGCGGGTCGGAGTCCGCTTCGTTGGCCGCGCTCGACAAGGCATCGACGAACCAGGATCCGCTGCTGATGTACTTCTGGAGCCCGCACTGGGCGCAGGCGAAGTACGACCTGCAGGAGGTCGAGCTGCCGGAGTACAACGATGAGTGCGAGGCGGCCCTGGAGAACGACGACGCCGATGGGTACGCGTGCGACTACGCGGATGACGTGCTCTACAAGGCGTTCTCCGCGGACCTGGAGACCAAGGATCCTGCGGCGTTCGAGTTCCTGTCGAACTTCCAATGGACCGAGGAGGACCAGAACGAGGTGGCGCTCGCGCTCGAAGAGGGTGCAACCGCGGAGGAGGCAGCGACCGACTGGATGTCGCAGAACCAGGACGTGTGGGAAGCCTGGCTTCCCGCGGCCTGAGCACCTAACGGGCCCAAGCCCGGACACGGCACGACGCGACGGGGGCGGTTCGCATCGAACCGCCCCCGAGCGCGTCCGGCCGGCACAACACCACAACGCCGGAGGAGCAGCGATGAGCGAGGACCTACGGATGACTATCGACGGCGCCTGGGTTGCCGCGTCCGACGGCGCGACGATCGAGGCGACAAGTCCGCGATCCGGCGAGGTGATCGCGACGGTTCCCGCCGGTACCCGTGAAGACGTGCAGCGGGCGGTGGCCGCCGCCAATGGCGCGTGGCGCGGGTGGGCGGGACGTTCTGCGTTCGATCGCGCGGCCGCCATGCGCAGGATCGGGGAGGCGATCTCATCTCGTAAGGACGAGCTCGCTCGCGCGCTTACCTTGGACCAAGGCAAGCCCCTACGGGCGGAGGCCTACGACGAGGTCGAGGAACTGCTCGCGTACTTCGAGATGGCGGCTGCGGACGCGACGCGGGTAGAGGGGCTGATCCCCCCGTCGGCGACGGCGGGCAATCGGGTCTATCTCTATCGCGTCCCTCGCGGAGTCGTGGGGATCATCAGTCCTTGGAACTGGCCGTACACGATGCCCGGAGAGATCCTCGCCCCCGCGCTCGCGTACGGGAACGCCGTCGTGTGGACGCCCGCTCCCAGCACGTCCGTCTGTGCGGTTCGCTTCGCCGAGTGCATCGTCGACGCCGATCTGCCGCCGGGCGTCTTCAACCTCGTCACGGGAGAGGGTGCCGTCGTGGGCGACGAGGTGGCGGCCAGCCCCGGCACCGCAGCGGTCGGGTTCATCGGATCGATCGCAACCGGACATCGCGTTGCCCAGCGCGCTGCCGGCAAGGAACTGCTGCTCGAGATGGGTGGCAACGGGCCGCTCGTCGTGATGGAGGACGGGGACGTGGTCGCCGCCGCCGAGGCGACCCTGACGGCGTGCTTCTTGAACGCCGGGCAGAGCTGTACGGCGGGTGAGCGGATCCTGGTCCATGAGGACGTTCACGACGCATACGTCGAGGCGCTCTCCGCGGCCGTCGCGCGCGAGATCCGATTGGGGGATCCGCTCGATGATGCGACGACCATGGGGCCGGTGAACAACGCCGGTGTCGCCGACAAGACCGAGCGACACGTGACGCAAGCGCGTGATGCCGGGGCGCGGATCCTCGCCGGCGGTGCGCGCGCCCCCGAACACGGAAGCGAACTCTTCTTCCAACCCACGGTGCTCGACGGCGTTACCGACGACATGGAGATCGCGCGCGAGGAGACCTTCGGGCCTGTCGCTCCGATCTCGACGATCCACGACGAGGCCGAGGCCGTAGCCATCGTGGACGGTTCCGAGTACGGCCTGCTCTCGGCGATCTTCACCGCGGACATCGGCCGGGGCTTGCGGTTCGCCGAACGGGTCCGCACCGGATGGGTGAACGTGAACGAGGGCACCAACTATTGGGAGTCCCACCTTCCCTTCGGAGGCGCCGCGGGTTCCAGCAGCGGCGTCGGCCGGGTGGGGGGTCGGTTCTCGATGGAGCGCCTGACCGAGCTGAAGACGGTGATCGTGAACCTGGGGTAAGTCCTGGGGGTTGTGTGGTGCGCAACCGGAGGCTTCGCAGGCGCAACGGCGGCCGGTACCGTGCACAGAGCCCCCGTCGGGGGGAGTCGAGGAAGGGGACGGAGCCGTCGTGCGGGATCGAGCGCAACTGGTCATCGTCGGGGCGGGCATCGTCGGCACGAGCGCCGCGTACCACCTCGCGGACCTGGGCTTCACCGACATCCTCGTGCTCGATCAGGGGCCGCTGTTCGAGACCGGCGGTTCCACGTCGCACGCACCCGGGCTCGTCTTCCAGACGAACGGCTCGCGGACGATGTGCCGCATCGCGCAGGACACCGTCGCGCAGTACGCACAGCTCGACCACAACGGCGACCCCGGGTGGTACGGGGTGGGCGGGATCGAGATCGCCACCACCCATGATCGCGCCGAAGAGCTCAAGCGGCGGCTCGGCTTCGCTCGCTCCTACGGGATCGAAGGTGCCGAACTCCTCTCGCCCGACGAGACGGTCGCGTGGCTGCCGCTAGTCGATCCCTCGACGATCCACGGTTCGCTCTTCGTTCCGTCCGACGGCGTCGCGAAGGCGGTTCGTTTGGCAGCGGCGTACGCGCGCAAGGCCGAGACCGCCGGGGTCGAGTTCCGCGGCGGGGTCACGGTCACCGGGTTCGACGTCCGAGACGGTCGCGTCCGTGGGGTGCGGACCGCCGCCGGCGATGTCACGTGCGAACAGGTGTTGGTGTGCGCCGGCATCTGGGGACCTCGCCTGGGCGCGATGGCGGGCGTGCCGATCCCGCTGGCGGTGGTGCAGCACCAGTTGGTCTGGACCGAGCCCCTGCCCGAGCTCGCGGGGGACACACGTGAGCTCGCCCATCCGATCCTTCGCCATCAGGACATGTCGCTGTACTTTCGGCAGCGGCAGGATCGCTACGCGCTCGGCAATTACCGACACGAGCCCGTACTGACCGATCCCGAGCAGATCCGGCCGCCGTCCGATTCGGGTCCGATGCCTTCGGTCATGCCGTTCACGCCCGAACACTTCACCGCGTGCGAGCAGGAGTCGATCCGGATCATGCCGGCGCTGAAAGACCGCATCGACACTTCGTCCGGGATCAATGGGATGTTCTCGTTCACGCCCGACATGGGGTCGATCGTGGGCGAGTCGACCGACGTCCGCGGGTTCTGGATCTGCGAGGCGGTGTGGGTCACCCATGGGGGTGGCATGGGTCGGCAAGTCGCGCAGTGGATCGCCACCGGTGAGCCGGACATGGACCTTGCCGAGGCGGACGCGAACCGCTTCTACCCGCACATGACGACGCCGCCCTACGTGCGCGAGCGCGGCGCGCAGAACTACCGCGAGGTCTACGACATCATCCACCCGCGTCAACAGATGGAGCGCCCGCGCCGGCTGCGACTGACACCCGCGTTCGAGGCGCACGCGGCCCTGGGCGCCGAATTTGTCGTCGGAGCCGGCTGGGAGCGCCCGCAGTGGTTCTCGGCCAACGGGGAACTGCTCCGCGGCGATCCGTGGGAGCGCCGCACCGGCTGGGCCGCGCAGCACTGGTCGCCGATCGAAGGTGCGGAGCACCGTGCGACACGCGAACACGTGGCGCTGTTCGATATCACCCCGTTCGCGAAGTTCGCGGTCGGCGGTCGCGATGCGTTGGCCTTCCTCGAGCGTGTATGCGCCAACCGGATCGACCGGCCCGTAGGATCGGTGATCTACACGGCGATGCTGACGCCGCGGGGCGGGATCCGGTGCGACCTGACCGTCACGCGGCTCTCCGACGACGTGTTCCAGATCGTGACCGGCGGCGGGTCTGCGATGCACGATCTCGCGTGGCTGCGCTCCCAGGTCCGCGACGAGGAGCGGGTCGGGATCGTCGACCGCACGACGAGCTCGTTCTGTTTCGGCCTGTGGGGGCCGCGTGCGCGCGACGTGGTATCGGCGGTCACGACCGACGACGTGTCCAACGAGGCGTTCGCCTATCTGACCGGCCGGCCGATCCACGTGGGCGAGGTTCCCGTGTTCGCACAGCGGATCTCCTACGTCGGGGAGCTCGGGTGGGAGCTCTACGGTCCGTTCGAGATGGGCGCGCGCGTTTGGGAGCTGCTGTGGCACGCGGGAAGCGATCATCGGATCCTCGCCGCGGGTCTCGGCGCTTTCGACTCGCTTCGCCTGGAGAAGGGGTATCGGTTGTGGGGCCAGGACATCCATACCGAGCACGATCCTTTCGAGGCTGGGCTCGGCTTCGCGGTACGGATGGACAAAGGCGAGTTCCAGGGACGGTCCGCGCTCGAAGAGATCGCCGAAGGGGGTTCCAGCCACAAGCTCTCCTGCATGACGCTCGACGATCCGTCCGCGGTCGTGCTCGGCAAGGAGCCGATCCGCGACGCCGATGGTGCCGTCGTGTCGTACGTGACGTCGGGCAACTACGGCTACTCGATCGGCCGTGGCATCGCGTACGGGTACCTGCCCGTGGAGCTCGCGGTGGAGGGAACGCCGGTGCAGATCGAGTACTTCGACGAGCGGTACGCCGCAACGGTCGCGGCCGATCCGCTGTTCGACCCCAAGCACGAACGCCTGAGGAGCTAGGAGCGTCAGATGAGCGACGAGCAGGAACTGGATCTGTCGACCCTCCCCGACGACGAGCTCGTCAAGCAGATGCACGACGACCTGTACGACGGCATGGCCGACGAGATCGTCGAGGGGACCAACATCCTTCTGGGCCGTGGATGGGCACCCGACAAGGTGCTCAACGATGCGCTGGTCGAAGGCATGCGCATCGTCGGGATTGACTTCCGCGACGGCATCCTGTTCGTTCCCGAGGTGCTGCTCGCGGCCAACTCCATGAAGGCGGGGATGGCGATCCTGCGGCCGCTGCTCGCGGAGACCGGCGTCGAGCGCGTGGGCAAGGTCGTGATCGGCACCGTCAAGGGCGACATCCACGACATCGGCAAGAACCTCGTGTCGATGATGTTGGAGGGCGCCGGGTTCGAGGTGGTCGATCTGGGCATCAACAACCCCGTGGAGAATTACCTCGAGGCGCTCGAGGAGCACAAGCCCGACATCCTCGGGATGTCCGCCCTGCTGACCACGACGATGCCGTATATGAAGGTCGTGATCGACGAGCTGGTCGAAAAGGGCCTGCGCGAGGACTACATCGTGTTGGTGGGCGGGGCACCCTTGAACGAGGAGTTCGGCAAGGCCGTGGGTGCCGACGCCTATTGCCGGGACGCTGCGGTCGCCGCCGAGACCGCGCAGGCGCTCGTGCTGGCTCGCCGCGCAGCGGCCGGGGCGTGAGCGCGGTGGCCGAGCTCACGGTGATCCGCTGGCGCGACATCCCCGCACAGGTCACGGCCAAGCGGGGGCGCGAGTCGGCCCGCGTCCAGCTGACCGACCGCTTCCAGGAGGCGATCGATGCGGCCGCGACGAGCATCGGGTTGATCGGCACCGACGACTACCTCGCCGAGTGGGACCGGGACTCGCGTCCTTGCGGTGATGATCTGGAAGCCGAGGCGGGGTCCGAAGCCGAGCGCATCGAGGAGGCGCACTCCGATGAGGTGCTGCGAACCATGATCCGCAACGGCGGCCGTCGCCCGGACGGCGGTGCCGCGTGACCGAAACCGTTCTCTCCTCGTCGACCAAGGAGGTCGTGCTCGGTTTCGAGCGTCCTTTCGTCGTGATCGGCGAGCGGATCAACCCGACGGGACGCAAGAAGCTGGCGGAGCAGATGAAGGCCGGCGACTTCTCCACGGTGATCGCCGATACGACCGCCCAGGTCGAGGCCGGTGCGCAGATGCTGGACGTCAACGCGGGCATACCGCTCGCCGACGAACCGGCGATCCTGGCCGAGACCATCAGGCTCGTGCAATCCCTGACCGACGTCCCGCTCTCGATCGATTCCTCGATCGTCGCCGCGCTCGAGGCCGGACTGGATGCCTATCAGGGAAAGGCGCTCGTGAACTCCGTGACCGGGGAGGAGGAGCGCCTCGAGGTGGTGCTGCCCCTCGTGGCGAAGCACGGTGCCGCGGTCGTCGCGATCACGAACGACGAGACGGGCATCTCCGAAGACCCCAACGAGCGGTTCGCCGTCGCGAAGCGGATCGTCGAGCGCGCCGCCGATCATGGTATCGGCCGCGAGGACATCGTCGTCGACCCGCTCGTGATGCCGATCGGTGCGATGCGCACTGCGGGGCGGCAGGTGTTCGAACTCGTCCGGCGCTTGCGAACCGAGCTCGGAGTCAACTCCACCTGCGGCGCCTCCAACGTGAGCTTCGGGTTGCCGAACCGTGGTGGCCTGAACGCGGCGTTCCTGTCGATGGCGATCGCCTCGGGCCTCACGTCGGCGATCACGAGTCCGCTGCACCCCGCGATCCGGCAGGCTGTGATGGCGGCAGACGTGATGATGGGCAACGACCCGGACTGCATCTCTTGGATCGGCACGTATCGTGAGCCATCACCCGACGGCGGGGGTCGGCGTGAACGCGGTGCTCGTCGGCGGGCGCGTGCGGAAGGAACGGCGGCCGATGCGGCACAGCCGGACGCATCGATCGCGATCGGCGACGAAGGCCCGCTGCCGAACGGCGACACGGCGTCGCCCGAACCGTGACCGCTCCGGATCCCCTCGTCGTGTTCACCCCGTCGGGCAAGCGGGGACGGTTCCCCTCCGGGTCGAATCTGCTCGATGCCGCTCGTTCGCTCGGGGTTGATCTGGACTCGGTCTGCGGCGGTCGCGGCATCTGCGGTCGGTGTCAGATCACGTTGAGCGAGGGGGAGCATGCGAAACATCAGATCCTCTCGGTGGCCGAGCACCTGAACGCGTTCACGCAGACCGAGGAGGCGTACGCGAACGAGCACGGCCTCGCCGCCGGCCGCCGGCTCGGGTGTCGCTGCGAGGTCGTGGGCGACGTGGTGATCGACGTTCCCGCGGACAGCCAGGTCCATCGCCAGGTCGTGCGCAAAGAAGCGGACGCCCATCCGATCGAGATCGATCCGGTGGTGCGGCTGTACTACGTCGAGGTCCGCGAACCCGACCTCGCCGGATCCTCCGGGGATCTGCGTCGTCTCGAGGAGGCGCTCGCGGCCGAGTGGGAACTCTCCGGGCTGGTCACGGACCTGCACGTGATCCGAGATCTCCAGCGCGTGCTGCGCGAGGGGAAGTGGGCCGTGACGGTCGCCGTCCACGACGGGGCGACGATCTCGGCGATCTGGCCGGGGTTGCACGATCTCGCCGTCGGTGTGGCCTTCGACGTCGGTTCGACGACGGTGGCCGGTCACCTGTGCGATCTGACGACCGGCGAGGTGCTCGCGTCGGCGGGATCGATGAACCCGCAGATCCGGTTCGGCGAGGACCTCATGAGTCGCGTGTCATACGTGATGATGAATCCCGGCTCGGAGGCGGACCTGACCGCCGTGGTCCGGGAGTGCCTGAACCAGTTGCTGGCCGAACTGGCCGCGACCGCGCAGATCTCCGCGGCCGACGTGCTTGAGTTGACCGTCGTCGGGAACCCGATCATGCATCACCTTCTGCTCGGCCTGGATCCGACGGAGCTGGGAGGGGCGCCGTTCGCCCTCGCCGTGGACGAGGCAGTGCGCCTGCGGGCCGACGAGCTCGACCTCGCGGTGCATCCGGGCGCGAGGGTCTACATCTTGCCGTGCATCGCCGGCCATGTCGGCGCCGACACGGCCGGGATGGTGCTCTCCGAGGGTCCGTACCTTCGGGAGGGCGTCGAGCTGCTCGTCGACGTGGGGACCAATGCCGAGATCGTGCTCGGCGATCGCGACCGGCTGCTCGCTGCGTCGAGCCCGACCGGGCCGGCGTTCGAAGGAGCGCAGATCAGCTGCGGTCAGCGGGCGGCACCCGGGGCGATCGAGCGCGTGCGGATCGATCCCGAGTCGCTCGAGCCGCGGTTCCGTGTGATCGGCCGGAACGCCTGGTCGGACGAGCCGGGATTCACGGGGGCCGCGGTGACCGGTGTCTGCGGGTCGGGGATCATCGAGGTCCTCGCGGAGATGTTCCTCGCGGGGATCCTCACCGCGGACGGCACGATCGACGGTTCCATGGCTGACCGCTCGGATCGGATCGTTCCCGACGGTCGGACCTTCTCCTACGTGCTCCACGACGGCGAGCCGCGTCTGGTGATCACCCAGAACGATGTGCGCGCGATCCAGCTCGCGAAGGCGGCGCTGTTCGCAGGGTGCCGTCTGCTGATGGACCACCTCGGGATCGAAACCGTCGACCGGATCCGGCTCGCCGGCGCGTTCGGTGCGCACATCGATCCGGTGCACGCGCTCGTGCTGGGGATGGTCCCCGATTGCGATCCTTCGGGTGTCACGGCCGCGGGGAACGCCGCGGGAACGGGTGCGCGGATCGCCTTGCTCAACCGGGCGTCGCGCAGCGAGATCCAAGACGTCGTCCGTCGGATCGAGAAGATCGAGACCGCCGTCGAACCCCGGTTCCAGGAACATTTCGTTGCGGCGATGGGGATCCCGCATGCGACCGACCCGTACGCGCGACTCCGCGCGACGGTAACGCTGCCTGCGCCGACCGAGAGGCGAACGACCTCCGAGCGTTCACGGCGAGGGCGCTCCCGCCGCCGCGGGGCAGGCTCCGACGAAGCACCGACCGCCGGAAAGGACGAGGCCACATGAGCGAGACGACCGGACGCAGGCGTAGCGGGGGACGAGCGGGCCGGCAGGCCGCACGCGCGGCTACCACCGCCGAACGGGTTCCGTACATCACGCGGACGTTGAGGCCGTTCGAGGTGCTCGATGACGAGGGTCTCGAACTGATGGAACACAACGCCGATACGATCCTCGAACGCGTCGGGATCGAGTTCCGGGAGGCTCCAGATGCGCTCGAGCTGTTGAAGGGCGCAGGCGCCGAAGTCGACGGAGAGCGGGTCCGTTTCCCGCGCGGGATGTGCCGCTCGATCATCCAGGCGTCCGCGCCGCAGAGTTTCACGCAGTACGCGCGCAACCCGGAGCGCAACGTGGAGATCGGCGGCATGAACACCGTGCTCGCGCCCGCCTACGGCTCTCCGTTCGTCCACGATCTCGACCAGGGCCGCCGGTACGGAACGATCGAGGACTTCCGCAACTTCGTGAAGCTCGCCTACGTGGCGCCCTACCTGCATCACTCCGGAGGAACGGTGTGCGAGCCGGTCGACCTGCCGGTGAACAAGCGGCACTACGACATGGTCTACGCACACATGCGCTACTCCGACAAGCCGTTCATGGGCTCGGTCACCCATCCCCAGCGCGCACAGGACACCGTGGACATGTGCCGGATCCTGTTCGGGGCCGACTACCTCGAGGACCACACCGTGGTGCTCAGCTTGGTCAACGCGAACTCCCCGCTCGTCTGGGACTCGACGATGCTCGGCGCGGCGCGAGCCTACGCGGAGGCCAACCAGGCGCTGATCATGACCCCGTTCATCCTGGCGGGGGCGATGAGCCCGGCGACCGTCGCCGGCGCCGTTGCGCAAACCCTCGCCGAGGCGATGGCGGGGATGACCTACGTGCAGCTCGTTCGGCCGGGCGCCCCGGTCGTCCTCGGATCCTTCGCATCGTCGATGTCGATGCAGTCGGGAGCGCCGACGTTCGGAACGCCCGAACCCGCGCTCGTGCTCTACTCGCTGGCGGCTCTCGCGCGCCGTCTCGGCGTACCGTTCCGCAGCGGTGGAGGTTTGACGGCATCGAAGCTTCCGGACGCGCAGGCGGCCTACGAGTCGGCCAACACCTTTCAGCCCACGATCCTCGGCGGGGTCAACTTCGTGCTCCACTCGGCCGGTTGGCTCGAGGGAGGGCTCGCGATGGGCTACGAGAAGTTCGTCCTCGACCACGATCAGTGCGGGATGGCAGCCGCGTTCGCGAGAGGTGTCGATCTCTCGCCGAACGGACAGGCGATCGATGCGATCTTGGAGAACGAGCCGGGCCAGCACTTCCTCGGCACCGCGCACACGCTCGCCAACTTCGAGTCGGCGTTCTTCCGTTCCGGGGTCGCCGACAACAACTCGTTCGAGCAATGGGAGGCCGAGGGATCCAAGGACGCTGCCGAGCGGGCCAACGCGATCTGGAAGCAGATGCTCGCCGACTACGAGTCGCCCGCGATCGACGACGCGAAAGACGCCGAGCTACAGGAATGGATCGAGAAGAAGAAGGCCTCCTTTCCCGACTCGAACGTCTGATGGCGTTGCGTCGCTCGCGTATCGCGCGGCTCTCCGCGCCTGAGCGGGAGGCGCTGCGACGCTTGATCGAGCATCCGAAGTTCGAGCTGATCCCGCTGTCGAACGTCGACGAGCAGGCGGCCTTCTTGCCCGACGGTGCGACGGTGACCGTCACGGCGTCGCCGGCGAGAGGAATCGAGGCGACGATCGATCTGGCCGAACGGATGGCCGCCGCCGGTCACCCCGCGATCCCGCACCTGTCGGCGCGGATGGTCCGCGATCGAGCGCACCTCGCCGAGTTGCTCCAGCGGCTGGCCGCGGCGGGACTAACGTCGGCATTCGTAGTCGGCGGGGACCCGGTCGACGCGGCCGGGTTCCCCGATGGGCTCGCGCTGCTTCGCGCGATCGAGGAGATCGGGCCACGTCCGACCCAGATCGGGATCCCCGGCTACCCCGAGGGACACGTGGACATCGACGCACTCGTTCTGGGTACGGCCCTGCGCGACAAGGCGGTTCACGCCAACTACATCGCGACCCAGCTCAGCTTCGATCCGATGGCGATCGCGAGCTGGATCGAGTGGCTCCGCACTTCGGGGATCGCCTTGCCCGTGCACCTCGGTACGCCCGGCGTCGCCGACCTGACCAAGCTGTTGTCGATCGCGACGAAGATCGGGGTCGGCGGCTCTGCGAAGTACCTCTCCAAGAACCGTCGCGCGCTCGGCCGGATGGTCCGCAAGGGCGGCTACAGCCCGGATGGCCTCCTCGAAGACCTCGCTCCCGTGCTCGCCGATCCGAACGCCGACGTGCGAGCACTCCACCTCTTCACCTTCAACCAGGTGGAACCAACGGTGGCCTGGCAGGGTCAGATGCTGCAACAGCTGTCCCCGTAGAGCTGCGATCGCTCGCACGGATGGGGTCGACGGGTCTCTACGGGTCGATCGGACGAGAGCCTCTGGAGTGATGACGGGTGTCCCGACCCTCTGAGCGCGTTTGGGCAAGTATCGTCGCCTTCAGCGTCGCGGGTGTTGCTTCGTGGTTTGCCTTCCAAGCCCTTCGCCCGGATCAAGTGGCAACGGCCAGGACCGTCCAGTCGCCGGCGTCGCCCAGCCTGACTCCGTCCCTGCTCGGAGACCCACAGATCGTCGCCCGACTCCCCGTCGGCGGAGGAGGCCTGGCAGTGGGAGCGGGGTCGGTGTGGGTCGGTGTGCAGGAAGAGGGCGATCCCGGGGCGCTCGTCCGTATCGACCTCGCGACCAGCCGCGTCGTTGCCGAGGTCCCCGTGGCCGATTCGCCGGCCCGCAAACAGATCGCTGCCACCGACCATGCCGTGTGGGTGGGAGGCGATGGAGCGATCGAGCGGATCGATCCCGCGACGGATGTGGTCGTGCAACGGGTGCAGCTCCCGGGTCGATACATCTCCGCACTAACCGCGGACGACACCGCTGTGTGGGCGATCGCCGTCGATCGATCGAGCGCGAGCACGCTCATCCGTATCGACGCGACCACCGATGCAGTTGTCGCCGAGATCCCCCTGGAGGCAGGGATCGCCGGCTACGAAGACCAAGTTCTGCTCGCGTCGGGGTCGGTGTGGGTGCTCGGCGTGACATGGATCGAAGAGGAGAACGCCGAATACGGAAGCGACCTCATCCGAGTCGACCCAGACTCGAACGAGATCGTCGCTCGGATCGATGTCGACGGGTTCCACATGGCCGCGGGAGATGGCGAGATCTGGGTCGAGTTTCCGGCTGACGGCGTCTTCGACTCGTACGATGAGCGCTGGCGGTGGGCGAAGGTCGACGTGGATAACAACCAACCATCTGAGCCGTTCACCTTCGATTCGCGGGGCCTAGAGATCGTGTCGCCCGATGCCTTGTGGTCTGTCGGCTATGACGAGAACGATTACGTCCGGATCACGCGGTTCGATCCGGATCTCCTGACGAAAGAGGCGGAGTCAGCGCCGATCCGTTCCTACTATCACGATGCGATCGCGGATCCTTCGTCGGGAAGCGTCTGGGTCTCGACTCAAGAGGGTGTCGTGCGAGTAGACATCAACAAGGGCCCGAACCCGGACGCGGCTACGACGACACCATGACCGAGGCCGCGTCGAGGAGTCGATCGACGACGTGCTCCGCGAACGAGGGCCGGACCAGGAGCCAGGTCGTGTGCTCCTCGCGACGAACGAGGATCGCGGGGACGTCCATCACCAGCGATTGTGCGCACCTCCCGGCCGTCCAGCTCCGGGGATGAAGGTCGAGCGGACATCCGGTTGCGAGCACGTCGCGTACCCCCGACCCGTGGAGTCGGAGCAGCACGCGGTTCGCCGAGACATCGACGACCGATCGATGGGACGCCGAGAGCGCCTCGTCCATCTCGGCGACGATCGCGTCCAGTGATGCCCCCGGCGCGAGCACCAGCCATTCGTCCGGACCGAGCCAGAGGATCGTGCGATCTCCTTGCGTAACGAACGTGTTCGGTTCGGTCGGGAGATCGAGCGCTTCGGCGGCGGATGTGCCGCCTCGAACGCTCACCTGCGCCGTCTCCTCCAGTTCGACCACCTGAAAGCTCGGATCCGCCTGAGCGCGTTCGTTCAGGATGCCGGTTCGATGCTCGAGCGGGTTGAGCGATCTAGCCGTCACGGCGAGCCCCTTCGGGATCGTAGAACACCGGATCGGTAACCGTCGCTGCGATCGTGCCACCCGGGAGCGGCGCGTACACCGTGGATCCGGAAAGCTCGCGGCCTCGCTCGAGCAGAGCGAGAGCGAAGCCGCATCCCAGGACCGGACTGCGATAGCTCGAGGTCACGTGACCGATCATCGGCATCGGGATCGTGCCGATCTCTTCGAGGACGAGCTGTGCTCCTTCCGGGAGCACCTGCTCCGGATCGATCGGAAGCAGTCCCACGAGCTGCTTGCGATCGTGCCGAAGGGTGTCCCGACGCACCAGCGATCGCTTGCCGATGAAGTCGCCGTCGTTCGATACGATCCAGTCCATGCCGAGATCTCCTGGAGTGACCGTTCCGTCGGTGTCCTGGCCGACGATGATGAAACCCTTCTCGGCACGCAGCACGTGCATCGCCTCTGTGCCGTAGGGCTGCAGGCCGGCGTCGGCCCCCGCGGCGAGGGTGTCCTGCCACACGCTCTGTCCGTAGCGCCCGTCGACGTTGATCTCGTAGGACAGTTCTCCGGAGAAGCTCACGCGGGCTACCCGCGCGGGCACGCCGTCCACGACGCCATCACGGAAGGTCATGAAGCCGAACCCTTCTGGCGATAGATCGATGTCGGTACCGATCGCCGTGACCACGTCGCGGGCGCGTGGGCCGGCGACACCGATCGTGGCCCACTGCTCGGTCACGCTCGTGCAGTACACACGCAGGTGCGGCCATTCGGTCTGCAGCCACTCCTCGAAACGGTCGAGTACCGAAGCCGCGCCGCCGGTCGTCGTCGTGACGAGGAACCGGTCCTCGGCCAGCCGCATCGCGACCCCGTCGTCGAACACCATGCCGTCCAAACCGAGCATCAAGCCGTAGCGGATCCGGCCGACCTTCAGGCTCGACATCCGGTTCGTGTACATCCGGTCGAGGAACGCACCGGCGTCCGGGCCGATTACTTCGATCTTTCCCAAGGTGGACGCGTCGAGCACGCCGGCCGCCGTGCGCACCGAGAGGCATTCGCGCGAGACGGCGGCATCCATGTCCTCGCTCTCCCCCGGGAAGAAGCGGGGGCGCCTCCACTGACCGACGTTCTCCCAGTGGACGCCGTGCTCCTCGTGCCATCGGTGGACCGGTGTGCGACGCACGGGGTCCAGCAGGTCCCCGCGATGCCTTCCGGCGAGCACCGCATACGGGACGGGGGTGTACGGCGGTCGTGGGTTCGACGGGCCCTGCGCACCCGGATCCCACCCGAGCAGTTGGTTCACGACCTCGGCGGTCACCACGCCGGAGGTGCGCCCCTGGTCGATCGCCGTCCCGATGTAGGTGGCTCGCTTCACGTGCTCCATCGACCGCAGTCCTTCCCCCACCGCCTCCTCGATGTCGGCAACGGTCTGATCGCGCTGGAAGTCGACGAAATGCCGCGATCGATCGTCGGCCGGCACCGACCAGTAGGCGGCCGAGTTAGGGACCGCACCCGCCGCGCGACCCACGATCTCGAGCCATCCGGGACCGGACCCGTCCGCGACGAAGCACGCACGCTCCTCGTCGTAGCGGGTGCCGCACCCGATCGCCCGCGCGAGCTGCGTGACCGGGTTCCATCCGCCCGAGACGGCGAGGAGATCGGCCTCGACCGTCCGACGTCCATCGGCACCTTCGATGTGGACCGCCGAGACACGCGGATCGCCTTCGGTGCCGATGACCGCCCCACCGGAGAGCACCTCGATCCCCTCGCGACGTGCATCCCGTTGTGCCGGAGAGTCGTCACGTACGTCGACGATCGCCTCGATGTGCGCGCCCGCCCGAAGCAGCTCCCATGCCGTCGCGTACGCCGGGTCGTTGGATGTGAACACCACCACACGAGAACCCGGCACGACGGCGAACCGCTCGAGGTACAGGCGAACGGCTCCGGCGAGCATCACGCCGGGACGGTCGTCGTCCGCGAACGCGATCGGCCGCTCGTGCGCGCCGGAGGCGAGCACCACGCGAGCCGCGCGGACATGCCAGAGACGTTCGACGGGCCGGCTGCGCTCGTGAAGAACGACGAAGCCCGAGTCATAGACTCCGAGGGCGGTCGTGCGGGGGAGCAACTCCGTGTCGGCCGCGCCGGAGAGCTCGGCGATCATCCCGTCGGGTTCGCTCGGGGCGTCGGCCCCCGGTGCGCCCTCGTGCGAAGAGACGCCGCCGAGCCACGACCGCTCGTCGGCGAGAATCACTCGGTCTCCGCGCGAGACGGCCTCGCGCGCCGCGCGCAATCCGGAACGACCGCCGCCGATCACGAGGGTCTCGACATGTGCGTATCGATGAAGGCCGGGGGTGGTGGCGTGATCCGCTCCCGGGAGGCGACCGACCCCTGGAAGACCGCGCGAAACCAATCCCTCGACGAGTTCGACGGCCGTCGCCGGGGCGATCGGGTCGAACAACGGAACGGAGATCTCGACGAACGCGCACGGTTCCTCGACTCCGGCGGACATCACCCCGCGAGGGCGCCCGAGGATCGGGCTGGGGCACACCACGTCGACCCCGTTCGCGATCAGTGCCGAGGCGAGCGTGTCGCCTCGGAACCCCGACAGAGCTGTTCCCTCGAACGTGAATCCGACCGACGCGGATCGGTCGATACGCCCCCCGGTACCCAGGCGCCTCATCGGTCGTGGTCCGTGTCGGGACGCAGCTCGTACGTCGCCGTGTTGCGAACGACATCGAACCAACGGCGACACCCGGCGGTGTGGAACCATCGTTCGTGGAAGTCTCCCGCCGGGTTGTCGCGCATGAACAACAGATCCGCCCACTCCTCATCCGAGAGGGCTGCTGGGTCTTCGGGGTAGGCGATGTGTGCTTGGCCGCCGTAGCGGAACTCGACCTCGCCACGCGGTCCGCACCACGGGCAGCCGATCAGCAGCACGATCGCGCTCGATCGGTCAGTGGGCCACCGCCGCGGCGCCGTGCTCGTCGATCAGCGCGCCGGTCGTGAACCGTTCCAGGGAGTACGGACGCGCCAGCTCGGGCGGTTCCCCCTGCATGATGGTCTCGGCGAACACCTCGCCCGAGGCAGGGGTCGCCTTGAACCCGCCGGTGCCCCAGCCACAATTGAGGAACAGTCCGTCGATCGGCGTCGTGCCGATGATCGGCGAGGCGTCGGGAGAAACGTCGACAATGCCGCCCCACGTCCGCAGCAGCCGCGCGTGCGCGAAGATCGGGAACAGCTCCACCGCGGCGGCCATCTGGTGTTCGATCACATGGAACGAAC
The DNA here is from genome assembly GCA_040902745.1 of Actinomycetota bacterium. Classification (GTDB taxonomy): domain Bacteria; phylum Actinomycetota; class UBA4738; order UBA4738; family HRBIN12; genus JBBDWR01. Next base: position 102,677 of record JBBDWR010000010.1, read on the forward strand.
CCCGCTGTCCGTACCCGTTGTAGGCGTCGATGCCGGCGCCCATCACGAGTTCGCCCTTGTCTGCCTGGCTCACGTAGACGTGCACCTTGTTCGACATCACCACCGTGTCGATCACCGGTTCGAACAGCACGGACACGAGCGCCTGCAGTGGGTGGCTCTGCAACGGCAGCCGCAACCCGACCATGGCCGCGAGCACCGAGGTGTGACCGGCAGCGACGAGTGCGACCTTCTCGGCACGGATCGCTCCGCGGGTCGTCTGCACTCCGCGGACCCGGCCCTCACGAACGTCGAAGCCGGTGACCTCGCAATGCTCGACGATGTCGACGCCGAGCCGGTCGGCCCCGGTCGCGTATCCCCACGCGACCTTGTCGTGACGAGCGGTCCCTCCCCGCGGCTGTAACGTGGCTCCGTGCACCGGATAGCGCAGGTCGGGGGACACGTTGACGATCGGGCAGACCTGCGCGACCTCCTTCGGTCCCAGCCACTCGGCATCGATCCCGTTCAGCCGGTTCGCGTGCAGGCGGCGCATGCTCGCGCGAACGTCACCTAGGTCGTGCGCGAGGTTGAGCACACCGCGCTGGGAGAACTGCAGATCCGTTCCCAGCTCCAGCTCGAGTCCTTCCCACCGCTGGAGAGCGTGCTCGTAGATCGCGGCCGATTCGTCCCATAGGTAGTTCGAGCGGATGATCGTGGTGTTGCGGGCCATGTTGCCGCCGGCCAGCCAGCCCTTTTCCACGACCGCGACATCGGTGATCCCGTGCTTCGCGAGCTCGTAGGCGGTGGCCAAGCCGTGACCGCCGCCTCCGACCACGACCACCTCGTAAGAGGCTTTGGGCTCCGCGGCGCGCCAATATCCTCGTCGCTGCTGGCTCAAACAGGCTCCCAATCATCGAACGCTCGTTCCCGGCCCCGGACTCGCCGGATACAGGCTCGATGAGGGAGGGGCGGACGTCAACGTCGGTGGTGCGTTCGCCGCAACGCTTGTGGTCGGGTTCGCCACCCGAAGCCATCTTGACAGCTCAGAGGCCCCGGACGTAGCGTTCCGGAGTTGCGGAACGAGCGGAGGCGGGCGCGAAATGGGCGACGGCGACGGAGGGGGACTTCGCTCGGTATCGCGAGCCATCCGGTCTCTCGAGTTGTTCGCGGAGCACGGGGAGTTGGGGGTCACCGACCTCGGCCGGCGCCTCGGTGTGCACAAGGCCACGGCCTCGCGGCTCGCCGCGACCCTCGCGGAGCACGGCCTCGTTGAGCGCGATCCCTTCACCGACCGGTACCGGTTGGGCTTCGGGGTGATCCGGCTGGCCGGAGCGGCGATCGCGAGCCTCGACCTCGTGAGCACCTCCCGATCGCTGCTGGAGGAGCTCGCGGAGTCCACTCGGGAGACCGTGAACCTCGGCGTTCGCTCTGCCGACGGCGTCGTCTACATCGATCAGGTCAGCGGCGCCCGGTCGATCGTGAGCGTCAGCTGGGTCGGCAGACGTACACCGATGCACTGCTCGTCGAATGGCAAGGTGCTGCTCGCACACATGGACGAAACGGAGCGCGACGAGCTCCTCGAGCCTCCTCTCGAACGGCTCACCTCCAAGACGATCGTCGACCCCGACGTGTTACGCGCCCAGCTCGACGACATCCGCCGGCGCGGCTACGCGCAGACCCTGGATGAGCTCGAGGAGGGTCTCAACGCGGTTGCGGCGCCGATCTTCGGTTCCGACGGCGCAGTGGTCGCATCGCTCAGCGTGTCGGGACCGGCGTTCCGGATGCGCGCGGTCGATCTTCCTCGGATAGCACGGATGACGATGGATGCGGCGACGGCGGCGTCCCGACGCCTCGGATATTCCGATCGCAGGCGGAAGGCTCCGGGATGACGGACTGGGATGCGGCAGCCGCTCCCGCTGCGTCGATGCTCGATGCGATCGGCCGAACACCCCTTGTCTCACTGTCCAAGATCGCACCGCCGGGGCACGAGTTGTTCGCGAAGATCGAGTGGTACGGACCCACAGGATCGGTGAAGGACCGGATCTATCGCTGGATGATCGAGCGCGCCGAACAACGCGGAGCGTTGCTGCCGGGGATGGCGCTGCTCGAGTGCAGCACCGGGAACGCGGGCATCGCCTGCTCGATGGTCGCCGCGATCAAGGGCTATCCGTGCACGATCGTGATGCCGCGCGGGATGAGTGAGGAGCGAAAGAAGTTGATCCGCGCGTTCGGTGCCGACCTCGTCCTCACGCCTGGAGCGGGATCGGACATCGAACTCGCACTCGCTCGCATGGAGGAGATCCGGGCGGACGATCCGAACCATTGGTTCGTGCCGGCGGAGTTCGAGAACCCCGACAACGTGCAGGCACACCGCCTCACCAGCGCGATCGAGCTGTGGGAGCAGACCGGCGATGGTGGCATAGACGCGATCGTTGCGGCGCAAGGCACGGGAGGCTGGATCAGCGGTGTCGGCCGCCACTTCAAGCAGTACCGTCCCGAGGTTCGGATCTACGTCGTGGAGCCCGAGGAGTGCGCGCTGATCTCCCGACGCGTCTGGGGGACCCATGGGATCGCGGGGATCGGGGACGGCATCGTCCCGCCGAACCTGGATCTCTCGATCGTCGACGGTGTCGTCACGGTGCGGACCGCTGCGGCAGTTGCGACCGCGCAGCGGCTGGCGCGTGAGGAAGGCGTTCTCGCAGGGACCTCGGGCGGGTGCAACGTCCATGCCTGCTTGACGGTGGCTGCCGCGCATCCAGAGCTCGCGCGGATCGCCACGCTGATCCCCGACACGGCGATGCGCTACTACTCGACGGGACTCTTCGGCGAGGAGGAGTCGGTCGACGTCCCCGACCGCGACCACGTTCTGGACGAACGCACGGTCGCCGAACTCGACCGCCACGCCGCCCGCCTCGAGGTTCTCGGGTAGCACGCCCGCCCCGTCAGACCCCCACCGTGGGCGGAACCGCCGGTGTCGCCCGGCCCGGATCGCTCCTGGACAGCCTTCGGTAGGCATAGGCAGCCAAACCGATCGCTAGGGTCGAGGACACCAAGGTGATGCTCGCGAGCGCGTTGAGGGACGGCAGCGGTCCCGTCCGGGCCGAGGAGTAGATCTTGATCGCGATCGTCTGGGTCGACGCATCGATCGACAGCTGACGCGTGATGATGAAGTTGTCGATCGTCGAGGCGAACATGATCGCGAAGCTCGCAAGGATCGCTGGGGTGAGCAACGGGAGCGTCACGCGGCGCAGAGCGCCCACCGCCGAAGCTCCGAGGTCCATAGCCGCCTCTTCGTACTGCGTGCCGAGCGAGATGAGACGCGCCCGGACGATGATCACGGGGTAGGCAAGCTCGAACACCGAGAGTCCGAGCACCTGCGCACCGGTTCCGACTCCCACCGCGTCGATCAGGTTCGTGAAGAACAGGAACAGGGCGATCGCCAATGCGAGTTCGGGCGTGACGAAGGCGAAGAGCACGAAGAAGTTGGTGGTCTTTGCCACTCGGCCACGCCATCGGCTGAGAGCGATCGCGAACGCCGTCCCAATCGGAACCGCGATCGCCATCACGAGACCGGAGAGCAAGAACGTGTGCGCCAGTGCGGCGCGAAGCTCGGAGTTCTCCCACACCGAGTTCACGTCTCCGATGTACCAGCGGGTGGAGAACCCCTGCCACGCGCTCAGGGAGCGTCCCGCGTTGAACGAGAAGAGCACGGCGATCGCGACCGGCAGCAGCGTCCATCCCACGTATGCGAGTGCGATCACCCACAGGAATCGCGCCTTCGCCCACGGGTTGCGCACCCACCCACGCAATCGCCCGACCTGCGCCACGGCGCGGGCGGGGGAGTGTGTGCCGACGACCTCGCTCATCGCACTCCCTCCGTGGCGCGTGTCGTGCTCCGCAGGTAGAAGAGCATCGGGACGAGCAGCACGAGCAGGAGGATCAGCACCAGCGATGCTCCCTCCTGCACGAGAGAGCTCTGGATCGAGTTGTCGATCACGTTGCCGAGCATCGCCGTGCCGCGCTGGGCGGAAAGCAGGTCCTGGGTGTAGAAGTCGCCGGCCATCGGCAGGGTCACGATCACGGTGCCCGCGATGATCGCCTGACGCGATTGCGGCAAGGTCACGCGAACCAAGGTGGAGATCTGCCCGGCACCGAGATCCCGTGCAGCCTCCAGGGTGCTGCGGTCGATGCGGTCGAGTGCCGCGTACAGGGGAAGGATCATGTACGGGATGTAGCCGTACGCGAGCCCGAGGATCACCGTCGAGGGCTTGCCCTCCAACCACAACCGTGGTTCGGCCAGCACCCCGAGTCCCTCGAGGACGCGGTTCACGTAGCCGCTGGGTTGCAGCAGGTTGGTCCACGCGAGCATCCGCATCATGTAGCTGATCCAGAACGGTGCCAGCAGGGCGATCAAGAAAGCGGTCTTGAAGCGGCCCGCGTGCCGGGCGATGAAGTAGGCGACGGGGTAGCCGATCGCCAGGCACAGACCGGTCGCCACCGCCACGTACGCCACGGTGCGCACGAACGTGGTTTGGACGACGCTGCCGGAGGTGAACAACTCCCCCACGACATCCGAGAACGCCGCGAAGTTCCAGTTCACCGGGTTGTAGCGGGGAACGGCCGACAGGAAGATCGGATCGAGGCCGCCGAACGCCACCGATAGGATCACGTAGAAGGGAACGACGAAGAACGCGGCGACCCAGAACACCGCGGGGGTCGCGAACGTGGGCCAGAACCACCGGGGGTACCACACCCCCGAAGCGCCGTCCGCATCTCGAGCGGACGGCCGGACGATCCCGCCGCTACGCGCCGCCCGAGACCTCCTGGTAGATCTGCTGATAGAGCTGATCGACCGAAGGCTCGAGCTCGAGGATCGGGAGCCCGTCGATCACGGCGCTCTCGGTGAGCAGGATCGAGGAAAGGTTCTCCGGCACCAGCTCGTCCCGAAGGATCCGGTCGGGCGTGACGCCGTCGATCGTCGGCTGGAATCCCTCGTAGCTGTAGTTCTCGATCGCCGTCTCGGTGTCCGAGAGCATGTTCACCATCGTGTGGGCGAGCACCGGGTTCTTCGACGAGGCCGGGATCATGAACACGTCATTCTGGACAACTCCGGGCGCGGCCGGGGGTGCGTCCGGCGGCCACACGTAGGAGATCGATTCGATGCTCACGTCCTTCGGCATGTAGTACTGGGCGTAGGCCATGTTGCCCGACCAGGACGAGTGGAGCCACGCGCTGCCGTCGGGAAGATCTGTGTAGTCGGTGTGGTCGAACTTCCATCCCATCGACTCGGCGCCGGCGAGCAGGTCGTTCTTGACCGTGTCGAGGTCGGCCGTGTCCGCCGTGTTCACGTCGGTGATCCCGTTCTTCAGCAGACCCATCGCGATCAGATCTCTCGTGCCGTTCTGGACGTGTGTCTTCCCCTTGTACTTGGTGTCCCAGAAGATCTCGTACGGGTTGTCCATGTTCGCGATGTCGGTCTTGACGAAGTCGTTGCGCCAGCCGATGCCCGTCGAATAGATCACATAGGGGATCGTGTAGCGAGACCCCGTGTCGTAGTACGGATCCTGCAGGCTCGCCCAGACGTTGTCGGTCACGTTCGGGAGGTAGCTGTGGTTGAGGGGTTGCACGAGCTTGCTGTAGGCGAGTTTGCTGATGTTGTCCAGCGTCACCGTGACGATCAGATCGAAGTCGGCCGCCCCGCTGCGGATCTTCGCGATCATCTCCTCGGGGGTGTCGAAGACGGTGTACTCGACCGCGGCGCCGGTCTCGTCCTCGAAGCGGTTGCGGATCTTCTTCCAGATGTACTCGCTGTACCCGAAGATCTTTAGGGGACCCGCCTCCGGCTCGAGGCCGTCCGCGATCGCGGGATTGTCGTCATACAGCGGGAGCGTGACGGGATTGTCTTTCCGAGCGAGTGGGAAGGGCTCGTCGCCCGAGGGGCCGCCACCGCTCGGGGTTGTCCCTTCATCTCCGCAGGCCGCGAGGATCGCCGCCGCGCTCGGGAGCGCGATCCCGGCTGCGGCGGCGCGTCGGAGGAATTCCCTTCGGCTCAGCTCGCCGGTCCGGGTTCGTCGATCCTTCGGGTGTCCGAACATGTACCCCTCCTGCGTCGCCGTTTGGTGTGTGCCTGATACTCGCACCCTTCTATCCCGTGCACATAAGCCTGGGAAGCCTCGATGTGACCAATCCGGTGACCCGGGGTCGATTGGGTCTTGAGTCGCTGTTCAACTAGGGTGTCCGGCGCCGGGCGGGCGGCCGCCCGCCAGCCGGAGGTGACCTGCACGTGAGCTACCCGATGAGTGACGAAGACCGGCGGATCCAGGGGTCCGCTCGCCGGTTCGTCGATGAGGAACTGATCCCGCACGAGGTCGAGGCGGAGATGAATGGCGGGCAGCTTGCGCCCGAGATCAAGCAACGCCACGACCGCTTGGTTAAGGAACTCGGGTTCTACGCGATGAACATGCCCACCGATCTCGGCGGCGGCGGATTCTCGACGTTCCAGCAGGCGTTGGTCTCCGAGCAGATCGGCCGGGTCACGAACGGGCTCGGGTGGGTGGTGCACACTCCCCCCGGCTGGGCACCCGGGGTGGTCTCCGATCATCAGCTCGCCACCTGGATCAAGCCGTCGATCGTGGGTGAGCGCCACGAGTGCTACGCGATCACCGAGGAGGGAGCGGGTTCCGACGTCGATGCGCTTGCCGCGACCGCCCGGCACGAGGGAGAGGAGTACCTGCTCGACGGCGTGAAGATGCACGTGACCAGCTTCAACCACGCGGACTACTGCTTCTTCCAGGCCAAGTTGACCGAGGGGGAACATTCAGGGGAGCACGTCCTGTTCTTCGTCGATCTCGACACTCCCGGGATCAGCGTGCTGCGCAACCCGGCGTACACCCACACGTATGCAGACCACCATCCCCTCGTTCGGTTCGAGAACGTTCGGGTCCCCGCAGCCAACCTCGTGGGCGCCGAAGGCGACGGGATGTCGTTCACGCACGCCTGGTTCCGGTACGAACGGTTGATGATCGCGGCACGCTGTTGCGGTGCCGCCGACCGGCTGATCAACGAAGCCAGTGCGTTCGCGCAACAGCGGGAGCAGTTCGGCGAACCGATCTCCGCCTTCCAGGCGATCCAGTTCATGCTGGCGGACTCCCTCACCGAGCTGTGGGCCGCGCGCTTGATGACCTACCGAACCGCGCAGGCGATCGATGAGGGCGTCGACGTGAAGGTGCAGCACGCGTACTGCTCGATGGCCAAGCTCTACGCGAGTGAGATGGCGGGCCGGGTGGCCGATCGTGCGGTCCAGGTGTTCGGTGGGCGCGGCTACATGCGGGAGAACGTCGCCGAGCGCTTCTACCGCGAGGTGCGCGTCGATCGCATCTGGGAGGGAACCTCGGAGATCCAGCGGGCGATCATCGCCGCACAGCTCTACAAGCGCGGCGTCGAGACGCTGGTCGGCTAGCGCCGAGCGCTGATCACTCTCCCGGCGGCGTTCCGCCGCCACCGCCCGGATCCGCGTTGTCCCCTCCACCGTCTCCCGGCGAAGGACCGTCGTCCGACGGGTCGGGGGAATCGGGCTCCGGTTCCGGGTCGGAGGATGTCTGATCTCCACCGCCACCGCCGCTCCCCCCAGACGCGGTGCCGCCGTCGTCGCTGCTTGACGTTCCACTTCCGGTCGTGCCACCTCCGGGGGCTCCCTCGGCGCGGTCCCCGCCTCCACGGCCGTCGCCCTTGCCGCCGTTGCCCTCCTTGCCACCGTCGTTGCGTGTGTCGCGGTTCTGCTTGGAACGGTCGTCGTCGCCTGGGCGAGGGTCGTCGACCGGAACCGCGACTCCGCCTCGACCTTCCCCGACATCGATCGTCGCCGCGGACAGCTCGGAGCCCTGCGAGACGACCGCCTGCTGGTCGGTGACGGGGTTCTCGCGGCTTTGCCCGATGAGAACGCCGGCCGCTGCAAGGGAGATCCCCAAAAGACCCGCCAGTACGAGAGCGCTCCTTGCCCGGCGTGATCCGGAACGCACCGGAGCGGCCGACTCCCCGTCGGGCGGGGGAGGCATGATCACGGCATCCGGGACGATCAGGGTCGCCCCGGCGTCATCGGCCCGCCTCGGCTCCGGGATCGCCGGCGCCGCCGGCTCCTCGGTCGCTGCCTCCGCCGCGGTCAGATCGACCACGACGGGCGGGTCGAGTGCGGCCCGAGGCCTCGTCGACTCCCGTGGCGTGAGTTCGACGATCGGCGCCGAGGCCAAGGGGCGCGCCCCGCCACTGTTACGCAGGGCCTCGAACATCGTCCGCGCCCCGGAGAACGGATGGTCGGGGTCGGCGCCCGTGGCACGATCGATCGCGTTGGCAAGGGCCGGATCCAGATCCGGTCGGAGCGGTTGGGCGCGGAGCGGGCGGCTCGCCTTACCGTTCGATCCGGATCCGGCGGAGCTGGGTGATACAGAGGCCAGCCCGGTTGCGGCGGTGAAGAGCACGAGGCCCGTCATGTAGATGTCGTCCTTCGGTGTGAATCGATGCGAAGCGTTAGTCGCGGATCGCGGGCCCTCGCCGCCCGGGATGTGCGCGGGCTCGCCGAATCCCCCGAGCTTCCAGCGTCCGTCCGACGCGTGCAGCACCTGGGCGGGTGTGACGTCACCATGCACGATCCCGGCGTCGTGGGCGGCCTCGAGCGCCGCGAGCAGATCTAGGCCGAGTCGGCGGACGTCGATGCCGGGGAGCGGGGCCGTTCGGAGGACATTCTCCAGGGTCACGTCCTCCTGGCGCTCCAGCACCACGAAGGCCGTGCCGTCGGCAACGCCTCCGTCATAGACGGTCACCACGTTCGGGTGCAGGAGCCGCGCGGCTCGGTGGGCCGATGCCTCGATCGCCCGACGCTGCGAGGGATCTTCGACGTCGCAGGACCGGAGGATCTTGATGGCGACGTCGCGCTCGAGCTGCAGATCGCGCGCCTCGAAGACCTCGCCCGTCCGAGCGGACCCGATCAGCCTGCCGAGCGCGTAGCGCCCCGCGATCTTCTGTCGTTCACGAGTAGCCACCCGGACAGTATGCGCCTCACTCATGCTGTAGGACCCATTTTTTTTCCGTCCTGGGACAGATCCCGGGCAACGCGTGCTTCGTGCCTGGGTAGGCAGGGCGCTCGCCCACGCACCACTCGCAGGATCCTGCGGACCACGTCCATCAGGCGGTTTCGGCGGGCTCCAGCGCGAAACCGATCTCGTTCGCGGCGACCTCCATGCAGGTGCGCTTCATGCGCTCGGGGGGCACTGCCGAGTCGTTCATGATCACCTGGATCGCCAATCCGTCCATCATGCAGCTCAACCGCAGGGCGAGTTCGTTGGCGTCGCCTGTCGCGGGGAATTCCCCGGTCTGTTGCCCGTGGCTGATGATGTCGCCGATCGCATCGCGCCACCGCCGATCGAGCACCTCGCGCTCCTTGGCCATCTCGGGGTCGCGCAGGGCCCGCACCCAGACCTCGATCCACAGCGCCCATTCCTCCAGGCGGTCGAACTCGGGGAGCGGGCCCGGGACGGACAGGTCGATCAGCCTGACGAGTTGTTCTCGGGCGGACTCGATCCGGCGCAGCTCGCGCGACATCTGCAGGTAATACCGGTCGTTGACGTGGGTGAGCGCGTCGGAAAGCAGGCGATCCTTGGATTCGAAGTAGTACAGGATCAGTCCGGGCGACACGCCAGCGCGCTCGGCGATGTCGGAGATGCGGGTCTCGGCCAGACCGCGGTCGGTGATCACTTTGGCAGCCGCGTCGAGGATCTCGGTGTGCCGGTCCTTCGAGGGTTTCTGCCGGCCGCTGGTCACCCTGCACCTCCTTGAACGACGCTCAGTGCCATCCCATCCGGGGGGCTCGGATTGAATATCCGTTCAGGAGACTTTACGGCCTCTACCTGCAGTGTCAAATCTCCTGACGGGTGTCCGCGCACTTGACTGACGGTTCAAACATGTGGCAGCATCCCCCGCGGTGTGCCCGGGACGCGGTCCCGGCGTGGATGGCAGGGATGCGACCGGCCCCTGCGGCCGGCGAGGGGAGGCTGGGAACATTATGGCGAATGTGTACGACGCCATCGTCATCGGCGGAGGCCACAACGGTCTGATCAGCGCCGGGTTCTTCGCGAAGAACGGTGCGAGGACCGTGGTACTCGAGGCTCGGAACAAGACCGGCGGCGCCGCCGACACCAGCGCGCCGTTCCCCGATCACCCCGACATCAAGGTCTCGACGTACTCCTACGTCATGTCGCTGATGCCGCCGACGATCATCCGGGAGCTCCAGCTCGCGAAGCACGGCTACAACGTGACCCCGTTCGGTCCCTACTACCAGGCCTACCCGGACGGCCGGTCCATCAAGGTCTACGCGGACGACGCCAAGAAGAGCCGCGAGTCGATCTCCCAGTTCTCCAAGAAAGACGCCGACACTCTTCCCGAATGGGAGCAGTGGTTGAAGGGCGTCGCAGACGTCCTCGGGCCGCTGCTGATCGCTGTTCCGCCCAAGGTCGGATCGATGAAGTTCGGTGACCTCCTCGACGAGGCGAAGCTGGGCTGGAAGATGCGCAAGCTCGGCGTCCGCGGCGTCGCGGACGTCACCCGCCTGTTCACGATGAGTGTTTCCGACCTGCTCAACGACTGGTTCGAGTCCGACGAGATCAAGGGCATGCTCGCCGTCAACGGCGTGATCGGGACATGGGCCGGCCCGGACGAGCCCGGCACCGCCTACGTGATGCTCCACCACTCGATCGGCGACGTCGGGGACGGGCATCTCGGCTCCTGGGGCTTCCAGCAGGGGGGTATGGGCGCCGTATCCGACGCCTGCCGCCGGTCCGCGGAATCGTTCGGTGCTGAGATCCGAACCGAGGCCAAGGTCAAAAAGATCCTGGTGCAGAACGGCCGCTCGGTCGGGGTGGTGCTCGACAACGGCGAGGAGCTGCGAGCGCCGGTGGTCGTGACCACGATCCATCCGCAGCTGTCGTTCCTGGAGCTGCTCGACCGGCACGAGCTGCCCGCGGATTTCGTACGGGATATCGAGCGGTGGAAGACGCGCTCGGGTGTCGTGAAGATCAACGTCGCGCTGTCCGAGCTCCCCGACTTCACTGCGGACCCCGGCAAGGAACTCCAAGATCACCACACGGGTTCGGTGGAGCTCTGCTTCTCTCCGAAGTACGCGGAGGAGGCGTTCCAGGACGCGCACATGGGACGAAAGGGTGCGACTCGGCCGTTCGTCGACGGGACGATCCCGACCTCGCTCGACAAGGAGCTGGCGCCCGAGGGGGTGCACATCTTCTCGATGTTCAGTCAGTGGGTCCCCGACGACTGGAACAGGGAGCCACATCGCGATGAGCTGGAGGCGTACGCGGACCGGGCGATCGACATGTACACGTCGCTCGCGCCGAACTTCAAGTCGGCCGTGATCGACCGTCAGGTGATCGGTCCGTACGACATGGAGCAGGATCTCGGGTTGATCGGCGGGAACATCTTCCACGGCGAGCTTTCGGTCGAGCAGCTGTTCCATATGCGGCCCGCACCCGGATACGCGGACTTCCGAACGCCGATCAAGGGCCTCTACCACGGGTCCTCGGCGACGCACGGCGGGGGCGGCGTGATCGGCATCCCCGGCTGGCAGGCGTTCCGCCAGGCCAAGAAGGACCGCATGATCAAGTCGAGTTCCTAGCTCGGCAGAAGCTGCAGACCGTGAGCGACGCAGCCTCCACGGATGCACCGGCCGTCGGCGCCTCCAGGCGACGGCAGGCGGTCGCGACGATGCTCGAAGCCCGCTCGGTCGCCGTCGTCGGTGCCAGCGAGAAGGTCGGGTCTCTCGGGCAACAGATGATGGTCGAACTCGCGCGGGGAGGCTACGAGGGCGCCGTCTATCCCGTGAACCCCGGGTACGAGGCGATCGGCGGTCATCGGTGCTTCCCGAGCATCGCCGACGTTCCCGAACCGGTCGATCTCGCGATCCTCGGGGTAGCCAACCACCGGATCGAACAGGTGCTGCGGGACGCCGCGGCTGCCGGAGCCAAGAGCGGGGCCACGTTCTCGAGCCTGTACGAGGACGACCCGGATCCCTCTCGGCCACCGCTCCCCGATCGCTTGGCCGCGATCGCGAACGAGCACGCGATGGCGTTCTGCGGCGGCAACGGGATGGGGTTCCTCAACCTGGAGTCCAAGCTCTACGCAACCGGCTTTCCGGTGCCCGACGGGATGCGCCCCGGACCCATCGCGTTCGTCTCACATTCGGGGTCCGCCTTCGCCGCCGTCTCGTTCAACGACCGCGGGATCGGATTCAACCTCCTGGTGTCCAGCGGGCACGAGATCGTGACAGGCGTCGCCGACTACATCGGGTACGCGTTGGACCGCGACAGCACTCGGGTGATCGGGCTGTTCTTGGAAACGATCCGCCGCCCGGAGGAGTTCCGCGCGGTTCTCGAGCGGGCCGAGAACGAACAGGTCCCCGTGGTCGCGCTCAAGGTGGGCCGTGCCGAAGGGTCCGCAGAGATGGTCGCCGCGCATTCGGGTGCTCTCGCGGGCGCGGACGGCGCGTACGAGGCGCTGTTCGATGCGTACGGCGTGCATCGCGTACGGAGCCTTGACGAGATGGCCGATACCCTCGAGTTGTTCAGCGCTCCCCGGCGGGTCCGTTCGGGTTCGGGGATCGCCTCCGTGCACGACTCGGGAGGCGAGCGTGTGTTGCTCGTCGATCTCGCCGCCGATGCCGGCGTGCCGTTCGCCCGGATCTCGCAGTCGACGACCGATGCGGTTCAGGACGTTCTCGACCCGGGCCTGACCGCTGCGAATCCTCTGGACGCGTGGGGCACCGGCATCGACGCCGACCGCATCTTCGTGGATGCGTTCCGCGCACTGCACGCGGATCCCGAGGTCGCCGCGTTGGTGTTCTCCGTCGACATGACCCGGCAGGGTGAGCCGCACGACGCAGGGTACTTGGAGGTCGCCAAGCAGGTGTGGTCGTCGACGGACAAACCGTTCTGCGTGCAGTCCAACCTCGCGAGCGCGGTGGACCTGACCGAGGCGCACTATCTGCGCGAGATGGGGATCCCCGTACTGGAGGGAACGGAGTCGGCGCTCCGCGCGCTCGGCCATCTGCTCGAAGACCGAACCGTCCGCGAGCGGCCACCGGTGCGCCCCGCACCGCTCCCGCCGACCGAGGTCCGCGAGCGCTGGCGCGCTCGGTTGTCCTCGGGGGAGCAGCTCGACGAGTTTGAAGGCCTCGCGCTGCTTGACGACTACGGGGTGCCGGTGATCGCGACGGCGCGCGCTGCCTCGCGCGACGAAGCGGTCGCGGCGGCCCGGGTGATCGGCCTGCCGGCGGTCGTGAAGACCGCGGCACCGGGGATCGGGCACAAGTCCGACGTGGGCGGCGTCCGGCTGGGTTTGAAAGACGATGCTGCCGTCCGCGCTGCCTATGACGACATCGCCTCCCGCCTCGGTCCGCAGGTGGCCGTGGCCGCGATGGCCCCGAAGGGCGTTGAACTGGCGCTCGGGGTCGTCGTCGACCCGCAGTTCGGCCCGCTCGTGCTCGCCGCCGCGGGCGGCGTGTTGGTGGAGCTGCTGAAGGACCGCAAGCTCGGTCTCCCGCCGCTCGACGACGATCGGGCCACGCGGTTGCTCGATGGGCTGCGTTCTCGGCCCTTGTTGGACGGCTTCCGCGGCGAGCCGCCTGCAGACGTACCTGCGGTGGCCCGCGCCCTCGTGGCGCTCTCGGTGCTCGCCGCAGATCTCGGCGATCGACTCGAAGCGCTGGACGTCAATCCGATCATCGCGAGCCCGGATGGCTGCGTGGCCGTCGATGCGCTCGTGATCCCGCGGACCTGAGTCGCTCGGTCACCCACCCGCCAGAACGGCCCCGCCGATCGCGCCGCCGAGATCCTCGAGCTCGCTGCGCAGCATCACCGGCGCCTTGTCCGGCACGAACAGCTGCGGTTGCATCGAATCGGCGATCCGTCGCACGAACGGCTCTCCCAGCCGGTCTCCGAGGCCCCCGCCGATGAGGATCGCCTCGAGATCGAGCAGGTTCTGTGTACTCGCGAGCGCGATCCCGAGCGCCCAGACGGCATCGTCGATCAGCTGGGTGGTCAATCTGTCACCGTGATCGAGGGCGCGCGCGATCACCCCGCTGGTCACGCGGTCGCGGCCCCGTTTCTCCATGATCTTGAACAGGTCGGTCTTGCGACCTTTCTCCACCGCATCACGCGCATGCAGCTCGATACGACCACGCCCGGCGTAGGCCTCCAGATGACCGGACCGGCCGCAGGAGCACGTGCGGCCGCCGTCCTTCACGATCGTGTGCCCGATCTCGCCGGCAGCGCCTCGGCCGCGCCGCATCCTGCCTTCGAGTACGAGACCGCCGCCTACACCGGTGCCGACGAAGACGCCGAGGACGTCGCGGTACGGGCGAGCGGCGCCGCGCTTCCACTCACCGAGCATCCCCACGCGGACATCGTTGTCGATCGCGACCGGGGCGCGTCCGAGCTTGCGCGATACCTCCGAAGCGAGCGGCACCGGGTCGGGGCCCTCGAATCCCGGAACGTTGGGGGAGCGTGCGACCGCACCTGCGTCCTGATCGATCTCGCCGGGACTCCCGATGCCCACCCCGGCGAGGTCGCCGAGTGGGAGGTTCGCCTCGGCCAGCGCCGTTCTCACGGTCGCGGCCATCGCCGCCGCGACTTCATCGGTGCCACCACGAGGGGTGGGGACGCGCGCTTGACCGACGACCCGTCGCGAGCGCATCACCACGCTTTGGATCTTCGTGCCGCCGAGGTCGATTCCCGCGAACAGTTTCGCCATCGCGTCCCTCCGGTGTCGTCCGGCGGATGATGCCATAGGCCGCAGCCGGCAGCGAAACATGCGGATCCACCGCGGCATGGAAGCAGATCCCGTGTTCTACAAGGACGGAGGGCAATCTGCGGGAGGCAACGCGGGATCCGGGGGATCTTCGAGGAACTCGGGAGCGGGGTTGACGCAGTCGGGCCATCCCTTGAAGTCGGGCGGGAACTGGAACGCCTTGCCGTCTGCCTGCACCTTCCGCAGGGGCCGGGCGTCCTTGCGCGGCCGGCCCCTGAAATCGAAGAGGTGCTCGAGGTTCGTCGTTTGAGCGATCCGGGGAGTGAGAGGGTCGATCCCCCAATTGTCGGAGATGAATCGAAGGGGACTGGTGAATTCTGCTTGCTCGGAGTCGACCTTCCCTTTGTGCGCCCATGGCGAGATCGTCAGCAACGGAACGCGGAACCCGAGTCGCGTGTGGGGGTCGGCCATCGGCGGTTCCACGTGATCGTAGAAGCCACCCCACTCGTCCCAGGTCACGAAGATCGCGGTGTGTTCCCAACCGGGGCTCGCCATCGCGGCGTTGACGATGTCGGTCACCCAGTTCATCGAGTAGCGCGAGTTCCAGGGCGGGTGGTCCGACAGTTCGAATCGCGGCACGACCCAGGACACCGAGGGCAGCCGATCGTCCTGGATGTCGCGGACGAACTGGTCGACCGGCCGCACGCCTTTGTGCCACAGGTCGGTGTGGAAGACGCCCTCGAACGCGGACAGGGCCGACCAGATGTAGCCGGACTGTTCGGGGTTCGGTGCGTAGTACGCCCAATCCACACCAGCCTGTGAGAGCTGTTCGGGAACGGTGGGGTTCGGGAAGCAGGTGTCGTGCTTGGAGAGGTTGCCGCGTTCATCCATGGCGAACACGTACACGTCCTCGCCGAACGCGTCGCACCCCCAGCTCTTGATCGCCTTGTCGCCCTCGCGCCGGACGAGGATGTTCTCCGGGTTGTCGATCACGCCCGCCGCGGTTCCCGCGACGAAGTACATGTGGTTGGGGTAGCTGGGGCCGAACGCGCTTGCAAAGAAGTTGTCCGACAAGACGTAGTCGTCCGCCCATTCCCAGTAGTTCGGTAAATCCGAGCGATCGAACTGCGAGTAGCCGTACAGCCACCCATACGCACCGCCACCGAATCCGTCCATCCTGCCGTCGTTCAAACAGTTTCGGGCTGCCGCGTGGTCGTGGGGGATGTCCCCCGGCAACCACTGCGGGCAGTCGATCAGCGGCACCTCCCTACCGAGATCCACGCCGCTCGTCACGCCGTTCGCACTGGGGTAGCGCCCGAAGATGTTGTCGAAGCTGCGATTCTCGAGCATCAGGTAGATCACGCGCTTGATCGGCCATTGCGTGTCGGTCGCCGCTGCCGTTGCGCTCGGCGTTGCGCTCACTCGCGCGGATCGCTGGTCGCCGCCCGTGCAGGCGTACAGGACGCCACCCGCGAATGCCATCGCGGAAGTCGTCAAGAACTCCCTGCGGGACACAGGCTTATGCACGTTGCGCTGGTCGAGCCGCTCGATGTGTGTTTCCGGTTGCGTCATACGTCATGCTCCGACCGAATGGGGTGTGGAAACGGTATCCTCCCCGCGTTCTTCCCGACACGCACGTTTCTATGGTGCATAGATTGCTTCGTCTCCCCTTCGCGACGGGTTCGCTGCTCCTCTCCCTCGGAGTGCTGCTCGGCGCATGTGACGAGCCCGACGATCTCGCGGCGCCGCCCTCGCCCGTCATCACCGCCGTCGAACCGACCTCGGCTTCGTCCGAACCGGCTGAGCCTCCCGAGCGCCCGAGGCCGCGCCCGCCGACCCGAGGTGATCCGTCGCAGGACTGTATCGAAGGCTGGGTCACTCCTCGTCCGGGCGAACCCGAATATGAAGAGCCGATGCGGATCCTGCGCCGGGAGACGAGGTGGCAGGGCCCGTTCGTGGTGCACGATCTGCGGTACTTCTCGGGCCCCGAGTCGCCGCCCGACCCGGAGAAGGGATACCTCAAGGTCGTCGAGCGGTGGTACCTGAAGGGGTACCAACAACGCGATCCCGCTCTGCAGGGTCGGTTCCTGATCGAGAAGCGCACCTTCGGCTCGGGGTTGTCCGCGCTCGCCGCATACGACACGCGGGGATGGCGCTCACCCGACTGGATCGGGTTCCAACTGGACACGAACGATCCGGATCCGAGAGCCTATCCCGGACTGCCAGGCACGTGGCCCGGAACGCCCTACGATTTCGTGAACGGTGGCGAGAACCTCACGATCCCGGGCATCCCCGCCCAGGTCGTCGGCTGCGTTTCGGATTCCTGAGCCCTGGGCCCTGGTCCGATCTCCCGGAGGCGCTCGGCTCGCGTCAATCCTCGGGCCAGCCCGTGTACACGTCGGCGCCGCGCTTGCGAAGTTCGTTGCCGATCACGACCCGTTGGATCTCCGAGGTACCCTCCCAGATCCGATCGACGCGCAGTTCCCGATACAGCCGCTCCACCGGGTACTCGCGCATGTAACCGCGACCCCCGAAGATCTGGACCGCCTTGTCGATCACGCGACCGGCGGTCTCCGAGCAAACCAGCTTGACCGCGCTCGAGAGCGCGTGCGTCTGCTTGCGTGTCGCTTCGCCGCGGGCGGCCTGCCACACCACGCGGTACAGCATCGACTTCGCCGCCATGATCTCAGCGGCCATATCCGCGAGCATGAACTCGATCGCCTGGAAGTCGATGATCGGACGGCCGAACTGCTCGCGCTCCTTGGCGAAGGCGAGCGAGAGATCGAGTGCCCGGGTCGAGGCCCCGATCGTCCGGGCGCCGATCATCAGTCGCTCCTCGACGAACCAGTCCTTGGTGAGCTCGTAACCGCCGCCGATGTCGCCGAGCACGCGATCCTCCTCGAGCCGAACGTCGTGGAAGGCGAAGATCGGGTGCTCGAACACGAAGGTGTGCATGTATCGGGGAGTGCGGACGAGTTCGACGCCCGGTGCGTTCTTGTCGACGAGGAACACGGTCGCTTTGGACGGCTCGCCATCGACGTGGGCGTGCACGAGGAAGAAGTCCGCGACGTCCCCGGACGTCACGTGCCACTTCTCCCCGTTGACCAACCACCCTTCGCCGTCGCGTACGGCGGTCGTGCGCACCATCGTGGGGTCCGAGCCGGCGCCCTCCTCGGTGATCGCGTAGGCGTCGCGTCGCTCCCCGCGGATCGCGGGGAGCAGGAACCGTTCCCGTTGCTGCGGCGTGCCGTGTGCGAGCGGGATCGACGGGCGCCAAGGGATGTCCCACAGCGCACCGGTCGCCTTCCCCCACTGCTCCTCGATCAGCAGCTGTTGGAACAGGTCGTAGCCCTGACCGCCGTCCGACACCGAGTGGTTGATCGCGTTGAAGTCCCAGTCGAGCACGGCCCTCTTGGCCGAGGCCGCGCTGTCGGGTGTCAGGCCGTCGTGTTCCTCGCATTCGTCCTCGAGCGGGAACAGGATCTCCTCGGTGAACGACCGCGCCTTTTCCCGCAGGGCACGGTCGTGCAGGTTGAGTCGCAACTCCATCGACCGCTCCGGCATGGCGTCAGCATCCCTTCCGCAGGACCAAGGCCGTGCCGCCCTCTTGGGTTTCCCGCGTTCCTACGGCCCATCCTTGGCCGTTGCGAGCGAGCATGAGACCTTCGAGCGACCCCGGGATCTCGCTCGTGGCCGGCTCCTTGACGGGCTCCCAGGTTTTTCCGGTCCACTTCGCGAACACCGGGCGGGGCCCGCCCTGGGTGGTGCGGACACCGACCGCGTCCGCCCGTCGAGGCGTCGTCTGCACGGCGTCGAGGATCGAGGTTCCCGCGAGTGCGACGGTGACCCGCTCGAAGCCGCGACCGTCGAACAACGCTGCCATCGTCCCGAGTACCCAAGGATCCTCACCCGGCCCAGCATCGACCGAGTACAAGGCGTTGCGGGCGCGTTCCTCGGCGAGGAACTCGCGGAACCGGCGACCGTCACGTACCTCGGCGAAGGGGATGCTGACGAGTTCGGCAGGGTCGCCGCGGAACCCAGCGGCCACGACGCGCCCGCGATCGTCGATCAGGACATCGCGGAGCACGCCCGTCTGCGAGTCGGGACGCTCGAGGACCCATCGGCGCCCGCCGAAGGACTCGATCACCGGTTCACCCGTGCCGGCCACGACGTCGCCCGTGCCGCCCACCACGACGACCTCGTCCTTCGTCGCGTCCACCGCCAGCAGCGCTGCGTCCGAAGGCGTCTGACGCGCGAGCGTCTGCCGGTTCCACGTCTCGCCGTCCCAATGCAGCACGAGCGGCGTCTGCCCCTTCGCGGTGCGCGAGGTGCCGACCGCCCAGACATCGTCGGATGCGAGAACGTCGATGCCGGTGAGCTCCGTCGAGCCGCGAACCCCCTTCAGCGCGGGCACCACCGTCTGCCATTCCCCGTCGACGGCGTGCAACACGAGCGGTTCGTTCGCTCGCGAGCCGACCGCCCACACGTCCGTGGGTCGCAGGCCGGCCACATCGTGCAGCGCACTGGCTCCGACCCCGAGATCACCGGCGGCCACGGCATGCCAGTCCTCGCAGGTGACCTCCGGCCCGGGCGAGGGCGGCGCGACCACCTCCGCGGTGTTCGAGGAGAAGAAGAGGAAGCCCATAAGCGCGACGACGACGGAGGTCGCGGTGCCTGCGAGCAGGGCTTGTCGGTGCCGGTCGTCCATCGGTGCCGCAACCTACAGGGTTTCGGCCCGTTGTGTTTCGGCGGTGGTCGGCGCTGCGCCTTGCCACGCGTGGCCGTGCGTGGGTACCGTCCCACCGTGAGCGGTTTCGAACGCGATGTCGTGATCGTCGGAGGTGGACACAACGGCCTGGCATGCGCCGGCTACCTCGCGCGCGCGGGCCTCGACGTGCTCGTGCTCGAGCGCCGAGGTGTTCTCGGAGGGGCCGCGGTCACCGAGGAGCCGTGGCCTGGCTATCACGTGTCGTCGGCAAGCTACGTGGTGAGCCTGATGCCGCAGCAGGTCGTCGACGAGCTCGAACTCAAGCGGTTCGGGTACGATGTATCGCTGATCACTCCCGACTACTTCGTCCCGTTCCCCGACGGCACCTCACTCACCCTCTGGGGCGACCTCGACCGGGATGTGGAGAACATCGGGAAGCTCAGCAAGCGCGACGCAGACGCCTACGTCGAGTTCGATCGCTATTTCGAGCGCATCGCCGAGCAGCTCAAGGAGTTGTTGTTCGTCGTGCCACCGAACATCAGCTTGCGGGAGTTGCCCAAGCTCGCGACGACCGGCGGACGCTTCCGACGGTGGAGCGGACGTGACCTGTTCGAGTTCGTGCGGCTGTTCACGATGAGCGCATCCGATTTCCTCGATGAATGGTTCGAGGACGATCGCGTCAAAGGAGCGCTCGCGACGCAAGCGGTTGTCGGTTCTTGGGGAGGACCGATGTCCCCAGGGTCCGCGTACGTGTTGATGCACCATTGGATCGGCGAGATCGACGGGCATTTCGGCGCGTGGGGATGGGTGAAGGGCGGGATGGGAGGAGTGTCGTCGGCGCTGGCGGAATCGGCCCGCGCGTACGGCGCGGACATCCGCGCCGACCAGCCGGTCGCCCGCGTCTTGATCAACTCCGAAGGACGGGCGACGGGTGTCGAGCTCGACGACGGCTCGCAGATCCGAGCGAAGCGCGTCGTCTCGAACGCGCACCCGAAGACCACCTACCTCGACCTCGTCGGTGAGGGCTGGCTGCCTCCGCAGGTGGCCGAGGACATCAAGCGGTTCCGAACCCGCTCGGGTTCGGTGAAGGTGAACGTCGCGCTCTCCGAGTTGCCGACCTTCCCAGGGTGGGATCAACCCGGTGACCTGCACAAGGGCCTCATGGCGGTATCGCCGTCGATCGAGTACCTCGAGCGCGCGTGGGACGACTGCAAGTACGGCCGCGCTGCGGAGCATCCCTACGTCGAGGTCGTGTTCCCCACGGCACACGAGCCCACCGGTCTGGCGCCCGACGGCAAGCACCTCATGCTCGGCTTCTCCCAGTACGCACCCTACGAACTGCGATCCGGTTCTTGGGAGAGCGAACGCGAGGCCTACGGCGATCGTGTGCTCCAGGAGATCGAGTCATACGCGCCCGGACTACGGGCAAGCGTGGAGTATGTGGAGGTGCTCGCCCCCAAGGACATGGAGGACAGGTTCGGGCTGCTGGGCGGCAACATCATGCAAGGAGAGCTCACACCCGATCAGCTGTTCTCGTTCCGGCCGGTACCCGGGTATGGCGACTACCGCACACCGATCAAGAACCTCTACCTGTGCGGCGCCGGTACACATCCCGGCGGCGGGGTGATGGGCGTGACGGGAAGGAATGCCGCCGGGGTTGTCGCGAAGGACCACAAGCGCGAAGAACTCGTTGACCGGGTGCGCCGGTTCGGTCGCTAGTGGCCGCCCAACGTCTGAGCACGAAGCGAGGGTAGGCTCCCTCCATGCAGTCTCCCCGGAGCGAAGGCCCGAGGCTCGATGCTCGCTGAGCTCGCCGCCGACGTCCGCGAACGTCGCGCGTCGGCCGCAGACCTCGTGCGTCGCTGTCTCGAACGGATCGACGAGCGCAATGGTTCCCTCAATGCCGTGATCGCCCGCGCCGACGAGTCGGCGCTCACCCAGGCCATGGCGATCACCGAGCGGATCTCCGCGGGAGAGGAGGTCGGCGCGCTCGCGGGCATCCCGGTGCTCGTGAAGGACGTGGAAGACGTCGCAGGGATGCGAACGACCCACGGCTCCCTGCTGCACGCCGAGGATCCGCCGGCGAACCGGGACGCTCTCGTGGTTCGGCGACTTCGTGCCGAGGGGGCGATCGTCGTCGGCAAGACGAACGTCCCCGAGTTCGCGACCGACGGTTGCACCGACAACCGCATCTTCGGCTCGACGTGCAATCCGTGGGTCCCTGCTCGATCGCCGGGAGGGTCCTCAGGCGGAGCCGCCGCGGCACTTGCGGCAGGCATCGCACCGATCGCAACCGCGACGGACGGAGGCGGATCGGTCAGGATCCCGGCCTCGTTCTGTGGCCTCGCAGGGTTGAAGCCCACGAAGGGGATCATCGGGCGTGACCCGATCCCGATCTGGATGGACTTGAGCACGGCGGGACCGCTCGCGAGCTCGATCGCGGACCTCCGTCTGCTGCTCTCGACGCTCGCGGGTCCAGCGGACGGCGATCCGACGGCGTTGCCCACGTGGATCCCGAAGCCGGGCCTGACGATTTTGCCGCACCGCGTTTACGCCCTGGAGCGCAACTCGCCGGCCGGTCCGCTCCCCGGCCCGGTGCAGGATGTGTTCACCGATGCGCTCGGGTCGATCGAGACCGACCTCGGGCTCGAGGTGGAGCAGATCCACCACGAGAGGATCTACGGCGCGGGCAACATCGACGAGGATTGGTTCACGTACATCGCGGCCGAACACGCGCACTACCTCGGGCGCGAGCGGATCGAAGCGAATGCTGACAGCTTCACGCCGGGGTTCCTCGAGACGATGCGCGAGGGCCTCGTGATCACCGCGGAGCAGTACCTGGCCGTTCGGCGCCGGCGCTTCGAATACTGCCGCGCGCTCGACGAGTTGCTCGGCGAGGACGGACTGCTCGTACAGCCGACGATGCCGACCGAGGGATGGGATCCGACCGGTGCAACGCCGGACGATCCGAACGCTTCCGCCGCCGCGACGGCCTACAACACGCAGGCTGCCAACATCACGGCGCATCCGGCGCTGTCGGTGCCGGCGGGCCGCCTGCCGGACGGGATGCCGTTCGGGCTCCAGATCACCGGCCCTCGGTTCCGCGACGGGCTCGTGTTGGAGTTCGGCGCTCGTTGGGAGCGGGCCAACGCCTGGCCGAGCACGGCACCGGGCTACACCTCGTTCGGCTCATAGCCCGATCCGGCCCGGCTACGGACCCAGGTGATAGCCCAGGCGGCGCGGAAGCCTGGCGACGAAGCGCACGAGAGGGTTGGAGCCACGGCCCAGGTCCTCGGCGTCGTCCTTGCGCAGGATCGCTTGGTTCGCGACGAACATTCCGACCGAGCGGATCGGCTCGGGCGGGAAGCGACGCGGCAGGTGACCGACCAGGGGAAGCTGCGCCCATCGATCATCTTCACCGAGGGCGAGTGACGCGAGGATCTTTCCCCCGAGGTGGCTTGGCGCTACCCCATTGCCCGTGTATCCGAAGCCGTAGTGGGTTCGGGTTCCCGCCAAGGTGCCGAAGGTCGGCAGGTGCGATCCCGTGACATCGATCGGGCCACCCCATGCGGCCTCGAGTTGCACGTCAGCGAGCGAAGGGAACATCCGGCGGAACTGCTGTGCGGTTCGTGCCACGAAGCCTTCGTCGTAGGAGAACCTGGGGCCGATCCGTCTGGCGACGTCGGGCTGCATCCCTCCCGCGCCGAAGGCGATCCGCCCGTCGGCCGTGGTCCGGACGTAGTTGACCGCGGCGCGGAAATTCCACAGACCCTCGCCGCCGGTCCACCCGAGCGTCTCGAGATGCTCCGGTGCCGGTTCGGTCAGGACGATGTAGCTGCCTCGAACGGTCACCCGATGGTGGAAGCGCCTCCAGTGTCCCGCCCAGGCGTTCACGGCGAGCACCGCCGTATCGGCGCGCACCCGACCGCCCGGTGTTTCAACGAACGACGGCGGCCCGGCGGAGAACCGCCGCACGGGCGAGTCCTCATAGATCCGAAGGCCCTTGTCCAGCAGAACGCGACGCAGCCCGCGGGCGAGCCGGGCGGGCTGCACCGTTGCAGCCACCGCGTTCAACAGCCCCGCGCCCAGCGCGGGGGCGTCGATGCGCTCACGCACCTGTGCCTGCGTCAGCGCAACAACCTTGTCGGCCTTGCCGTAGTGCCGCGCGATCTCGACCGCCTGGTCCCCGCGCCCCTCCTGAGCGGGCGAGGTCGCAACGCCGAGGTCGCCGCTGCGCCCGTACCACGCGTCCACGCCGTTGGCTTCGCACCAACTACCGATCTCGATCGTGCTGTCGTCGCCCGCCTCGCAGAGCGCGATCGCGCGCTCATCGCCGAACAGCTCGACGAGCTCGCCGAGGTTGGTCCACCAGCCGTTGGTGAAGCCGCCGTTGCGCCCGCTGGGTCCACCGCCGCAGATGTCCTGTTCGAGAAGCACGATGTCGAGCCCCGGGTCGCGCTCGAGCAGGTTCCAGGCGGTCCACAGGCCCGTGTACCCACCCCCGACGATCACGACATCGGCTTCGTGATCACCGGTCAGTGGCGGACAGGGCTCGCCGGGATCGGCGGCCAACGCCTCGCGCAGCCACCAGCTACGTCCTTGGTCCGGCGGGAGGTCGACTTCAGCCGCGCTCATCTCTGGGGGTGTTCCTTTCGGTTCACCGGTAGTTGGTATCGTGCCTGTTCATCGCGAGTCCGCCGACGGGGGAGACCCACGTGAGCCGCAGAGAGGGTAGTCGACCGAGGAGCTGGCAGGTCACCGAGGGGCCCGAGCGCGCCCCGGCCCGCGCGATGCTTCGCGCGGTGGGCCTGTCCGAGGAGGATTTCGGCAAGCCGCAAGCTGCCGTTGCCTCGAGCTGGAACGAGGTCACCCCCTGCAACTACCACCTTGGCAAGCTCGCCGCGCTCGGCAAGGAGGGTGTGCGTCAGGGTGGCGCGGTGCCGATCGAGTTCACCACCGTCGCGGTGTCCGACGGCATCGCCATGGGTCACGAGGGGATGAAGGCCTCTCTCGTCTCCCGGGAGGTCATAGCGGACTCCGTCGAGATCGTGATGCACGCCGAGCGCTTCGATGGTCTCCTCGGGATCGCGGGGTGCGACAAGTCCGAGCCCGGGATGCTGATGGCGATGGCACGACTCGACCTGCCGTCGGTGTTCCTCTACGGCGGGACGATCCTGCCCGGCACCTACAACGATCAGGACATCACGATCCAGGACGTGTTCGAAGCCGTCGGTGCCCACGCGAAGGGGACGATCGACGACGCGGAACTCAAGGAAATCGAGCGCAACGCGTGCCCGACATACGGGTCGTGCGCCGGCATGTACACGGCCAACACGATGGCCGCCGCAGCCGAGGCGCTCGGGATGTCGCTGCCGGGAGCGGCTTCACCCCCCGCTGTGGACGCACGGCGCGAGATCCTCGCCCGCGAGAGTGGCGTCGCGCTGGTGCGTGCCCTCGAAATGGAGCTCACTCCGAGCAAGATCTTGACGAAGCAGGCATTCGAGAACGCGATCGCGGTGGTCATGGCGATCGCCGGTTCGACCAATGCCGTGCTCCATCTCCTTGCGATCGCGCGCGAGGCCAGTGTCGATCTGCAGCTCGACGACTTCGATCGGATCGCGCGAGACGTGCCGCACCTCGTCGACGTTCGCCCGGCCGGCAAGTTCGTGATGACCGACCTCGACCGTGTCGGGGGAGTGCAGGTCGTGCTCGCCGAGCTCCTCGAGGCGGGATTGCTGCACGGCGACTGCCTGACGGTCACCGGCAAGACGCTCGCGGAGAACCTCGCCGAGCTGCGGCCCGAACGCCCCGACGGCGTGGTGGTGCACCCGATGACGGCGCCGATCCACCCGTGGGGCGGCATCGCGATCTTGCGCGGCTCGGTCGCTCCCGACGGCGCGGTCGTCAAGGCGGCCGGCGCCGAAGGCACGGTGTTCCGGGGAGCGGCAAAGACCTTCGACTCCGAGCAGGAGGCCTTCGACGCACTCACGGGCGGCGCGATCGTGAAAGGCGACGTGATCGTGATCCGGTACGAGGGTCCCAAGGGCTCACCGGGGATGCCGGAGATGCTCGCGGTCACGGCCGCGGTTGCCGGAGCGGGTCTGGGCAAAGACGTCGCCCTGATCACCGACGGCCGGTTCAGCGGCGCGACCAAAGGGTTCTCGGTCGGTCACATCACGCCCGAAGCCGCCGCCGGAGGCCCGATAGCCCTGATCCGGACCGGTGACGAGATCGTGATCGACGTGGACAACCGCACGATCGACGTGCGTGTCGAGGAGGCCGAACTCACGCGCCGACGCTCCGAGTGGACGGAGCCCGAGCCGCGCTACAAGAATGGTGCCCTCGCGAAATACGCGAAGCTGGTCGGCAGCGCCGACCACGGTGCGGTGACCGGCTAGTCGGCGCCGACGACAGGAGTGAGCAGGATGGCTTCCCCAGCGGACATCACCACCCCCGAGGCGCTCGAGTGCCGCGAGTGCAGCACGCGCTACCCGGTGGAGCCGCTGACGATCTGCGAGGAGTGCTTCGGACCGCTGGAGCCCTCCTACGACCTGGATGCGATCGACGGGGTGCAGTTCCGCAAGCAGGCCGAGGCCGGGCCCGCGAGCCTGTGGCGGTACGAGGCGCTGCTCCCCGGCGGTCCCGATGTGGCGCGCGTCGACCTTGGCGCGGGATTCACTCCACTGCGTCGTGCGGACAACCTCGCACAGCGGCTCGGCCTCGAGCGGCTGTGGATCAAGGACGATTCGGTCAACCCGAGCAACTCCTTCAAGGATCGCGTGGTCTCCGTCGCGATGACGATGGCCCGTGTGTTCGGGTTCGAAGCGATCAGCTGCGCGTCGACGGGCAATCTCGCCAACGCGACCGCCGCTCATGCGGCCAAGGCACAGATGCCGAGCTACGTGTTCGTCCCCGAGGATCTCGAGCTCGCGAAGATCTGGGCCACCGAGGCCTACGGTGCGAAGGTCGTCGCGGTGAAGGGAAACTACGACGACGTGAACCGACTGTGCTCCGAGGTCGCCCAGACGTTGCCGTGGGCGTTCGTGAACGTGAACATGCGACCGTTCTACGCGGAGGGTTCAAAGAGCCTCGGGTTCGAGACGGCCGAGCAGCTGGGCTGGCGACTTCCGGACCATTGCGTCGTGCCGATCGCTTCTGGAGCGCTGATGACGAAGATCCATCGCGCGTTCCGCGAGCTGACCGCGATCGGCGCCGTCGCCGACAAGCCGTACCGGATCTCCGGCGCGCAGGCCGAGGGATGCTCGCCGGTGGCCAAGGCATTCAAGGAGAACGCGACCGAGGTGTCACCGGTCAAGCCGGACACGATCGCCCGCTCGCTCGCGATCGGGAACCCGGCCGATGGCTTGTACGCGATCCAGACCGCTCGCGAGACAGGTGGTGCGATCGAGTACTGCACCGAGGACGAGGTGATCGAGGGCATCACCCTGCTCGCGCAAACCGAAGGCGTCTTCACCGAGACCGCTGGAGGCGTGACCGTGGCCAACCTCAAGCGGCTCGCCGAGCAGGGCGTGATCAAGCCTGATGAGGAGACGGTCGTCTACATCACCGGCAACGGCTACAAGACGATCGAGGCGCTCGAAGGCAAGCTCGACCCGACCTTCAACGTCGCTGCCGACCTCGACGAATTCCTCGCCGTTCTCAACGCCTGATCGATCGCGGCTCGCGGAGGGCGCGAGCGGCGATGACGCCGAACCCGCGCCGCTGACCTAGCGGGCGGCGCCCGGTGTGCGCTCCTCGATCCCCCACGGGGAACCGTAGTCACCCTTCAACAGGTCGAGGAACGGCTTCGGATCGAACGCTTCGGGGCCGAGCACGCCGGCGCCGCTCCACGTGCCGTTGGCGAGCAGTTCCAGCGCGATCACCGGGTTGATCGCGGTCTGCCATACGACCGCCTGCGACCCGTCGCGTTGCATCGTCTCGGTGTTGTCGACGACGTGATACAGGTACACCTCCCTGGGATTCCCGTCCTTGCCCGTCCCCGTGACCCAGGTGCCCGCGCAGGTCTTGCCCTTCATCTTGTCGCCGAGCGTGAGTGGATCCGGCAGCGTCGCGGCGATCACGTCGCGCGGCGAGACCGAGGCGCCTCGGACGGATACAGGTTCGGCAGAATCCAATCCGGTCATGTGCAGAACCTGCAGCACGGTGATGAACTCGTCACCGAGCCCGTACTTGAACGTCACGCGGTTGGCGTCGATCCAGCGGGGGACCAGCACGACCTCTTCGTGCTCCACGTTGACGCACTCGACCGAGCCGATCCCTTCCGGAAAAGTGAACGTCTCCGGCTGGGAGAACGGGGCAGTGGTGAACCACTGCTTGTCCTTCTCCCAGACCACGGGAGGGTTCAGGCACTCCTCGATCGTGGTCCAGATCGAAAAGGTCGGGGCGAAGTCGAAGCCCTCGACCTCGAGGTTAGCGCCGTCGCGTACCCCGATCTCGTCTATCTGTGAGAAGAGTTCGTCGGCGGCGTATCGAGCGAAGACGTCGGAGAGTCCCGGTTCGACGCCGATCCCGACCAGGGCGAGCTGTCCACGGTCCTCCCATGCCTTCGAGCGGGCGAACTGCTCGTCG
Source organism: Actinomycetota bacterium (assembly GCA_040902745.1). Taxonomy (GTDB): domain Bacteria; phylum Actinomycetota; class UBA4738; order UBA4738; family HRBIN12; genus JBBDWR01. The sequence continues at coordinate 130,752 of JBBDWR010000010.1, forward strand.
CCCAGCTTCACGCCGACCTGGTGGTGCGGATCGGTCGGGTGTGGTTGGGACAGGGACATCGCCATGTCGACGTAGGTGACGCCGGCCGCCAGGGCGCCGTCGAAGATCGGCATCACGAAGCGTGGATCGGCCGCGTTCATCACGTGGGTGATCTGGTTGGCGGTGCAGAATGCCGTGATGCCCGCCGAGTCGGACGCGTCGAGCTTGGCCGCCTCGAACCGATCGCCGTGCTTGGCGGCGACCGACCGCGCTCGTCCTTCGTCGATGTCGGTCATGACGATGCGTTCGTAGAACCTACGACGGGCGGCGATGGCGGCGAACGCGGACCCTACGCCTCCGGTTCCGGTCACGAGGATCTTCATGGCCGCGCAGTGTACTCGGGGACATGGGTTGCCCTTGCAGGCAGGGTGGGCGCGCGATCCGCGCGCGTGGACCGCCCCTCTGTTGGATCGGATCCGTGGAGCCTGCGTCGCGGGTCGGGTTGACACGAGAAGCGCCGTCGGTAAACTCGCAGGGCTATGTCGACCAGCATGAGCACCCGCAGCAAGCAGACCCTCGTACTTATTCGCTAGGCGCGGCCGGGCCACGTTGAGGCCCGGAGAACCGCGCCAGACGCCCCTGCCGACCGGTGGGGGTTTTTTCTACCCGGTCTCCACCGGAACAACCAGGAGACCGGGGGCGGACGGATCGGGACGCACGGCTCACGGCAGCCGGACGCACCGGACCGGTGGGCGACACACCGTCGCAGCCGGGAGTCGGGGATCGCGGGACGAAGGAGGTTGAGCACGGATGAAGGTGACCGGCGCACAGGCGCTGTTCAAGGCCCTCGAGATGGAGGGCGTGGACACCGTCTTCGGTATCCCGGGCGGGGCGATCCTGCCCGCCTACGACCCGTTGATCGAATCCAGCATCCGGCACGTCTTGTGCCGACACGAGCAGGGTGCCGGTCACGCGGCAGAGGGCTACGCGTGGGCCACGGGCAAGGTCGGCGTGTGTATCGCGACCTCCGGTCCCGGGGGCTGCAACCTCGTCACCGCACTCGCCGACGCGAAGATGGATTCGGTGCCGGTCGTGGCGATCACCGGCCAGGTCCCGACTCCGGCCGTCGGCAACGACGCGTTCCAAGAAGCGGACATGACTGGACTCACGATGCCCGTCACCAAGCACAACATGCTGGTCACGCGCCCGGAGGACGTCGCGGAAGCCATCCGGGAGGCGTTCCACATCGCGAGCACCGGCCGCCCGGGACCGGTGCTGATCGACCTGCCGAAGGACGTGCAGGTCAACCAGACGACGTGGAAGTGGCCCGAGCAGGTCGACCTGCCCGGCTACAAGCCGACGACCAAGGGCAACGCACGACAGATCCGCGAGGCCGTGAAGCTGTTGATGAAAGCGCGCAAGCCGGTGTTGTACGTGGGTGGCGGCGTGATCAAGGCCGAGGCCTCGAAGGAGTTGATGCAGCTCGCCACCGCATCCAACGCGCCCGTCGTCACCACGCTGATGGCACGCGGTGCTTTCCCGGACAGCCACGAACTGTGTCTCGGCATGCCGGGGATGCACGGCAACTACACCGCGGTGATGTCGCTGCAGAAGGCCGATCTGATCGTGTCGCTCGGAGCGCGCTTCGACGACCGCGTGACCGGACAGGTCTCCTCGTTCGCCCCACACGCGAAGATCGTCCATCTGGACATCGATCCGGCGGAGATCGGCAAGGTCCGCACGGCCGACGTCCCGATCGTGGGAGACGCCAAGGACGTGATCGGGCGCATGGCGCACGAGTTGCAGACCAAGCTCGATGAGGGCGGCACGCTTGCTGACCGCTTGCCGTGGCTCGCCGAGTTGCACAAGTGGCAGACCGACGAGCCGTTGCGCTACGACCAGCAGATCGACGGGCCGATCAAGCCTCAGTACGCGATCGAGCAGCTCTACCGCGCCTCGGGTTCGGAGACCGTCGTGGTGTCCGGCGTCGGTCAGCACCAGATGTGGGCCTCGCAGTTCTGGGGGTTCGAGCACCCGCGCACCTGGATCAACTCCGGAGGGCTGGGCACGATGGGCTTCGCGGTTCCCGCGGCGCTCGGTGCCGCTGCCGGCGTTCCCGACAAGCGCGTGATCGCGATCGACGGGGATGGGTGCTTCCAGATGACGGCGCAGGAGCTGGCGACGGCGACGACGGAGAAGATCCCGTTCATCACGGCCATCATCAACAATGCCTACTTGGGCATGGTGCGCCAGTGGCAAGAGTTGTTCTACGGCCAGAGGTACTCGCAGGTGTACCTGAGCTACGACGTGCCGGACTACGTCAAGCTCGCCGAGGCCTATGGGGCGATCGGCTTGCGCGCGGAGCGTCCCGAAGAGGTGGAAGCGGTGATCGACAAGGCGATCTCGATCGACGATCGACCCGTCGTGATCGACTTCCGCGTGGACCAGGAGGAGAACTGCTTCCCGATGATCCCCGCGGGATCGCCGAACGACGAGATCATCACCGGTCCGGAGAAGCTCAAGCCCGTCGAAGATCCCTCGGAGGCACCGATCGCATGAGCACCCACACGATCTCCGTCCTGGTGGAAGACCGTCCGGGTGTGCTCACTCGGGTGGCGGGGCTGTTCGCGGCCCGCGGCTACAACATCGACTCCCTCGCGGTCGGCCCGACCGAGGAGGAGGGGCTGTCGCGCATGACGATCGTCGTCGATGTCGCGGCGAAGTCGCTGGAGCAGGTCACGAAGCAGCTGAACAAGCTGATCAACGTGATCAAGATCCTGGAGCACGAGGAGTCCTCGGCGGTCGAGCGCGAGCTCGCGCTCGTGAAGGTCCGCGCCGAGGGTGACGGTCGGGCGAGGATCATGGAGATCTGCGACGTGTTCCGCGTTCGGGTGCTGGACGTGACGCAACGGACCATGACGATCGAGGCGATCGGCACGCCGGACAAGGTCCAGGCGCTGCTCTCGCTCCTCGAGGACTACGGCGTCGTGGAGATGTCGCGCACCGGCCGGATCGCACTCGCCCGAGGCGATCGTGGCATCCGAGAACGGGTGATGCGGCCCGTCGGCAGCCGCAAGGCATCCGGCGGCGAAGATCTCCCCGACTGGACCGGCGGCGGCGTCTGACAGCCGTCGCGCCTAACAGGTCAGGATCGAAGCGATACGGATACGCAGGAGCAACGTCGAGACAGGAAAGGGGGTCTGGGGGCCTCAAGAAGGAAGCGAGCGGAGCGAGCGACCGTAGGCCCGAAGAGAGGGCCTCAAGAAGGAAGCGAGCGGAGCGAGCGACCGTAGGCCCCCAGAAAAACAAATCTCATGGCGACCATCTACTACGAGAAGGACACCGATCCGTCCGCGTTGTCGGACCAGAGGATCGCCGTGCTCGGCTACGGAAGTCAGGGGCACGCGCACTCACTGAATCTGCAGGACTCCGGGCTCGACGTCCGGGTCGGTCTGCGTCCGGGTTCGCGCTCGCGTGCCGAGGCGGAGGCAGCCGGGTTGCGGGTGGTCGACACCGCCGACGCGGTGCGCGAAGCCGACGTCGTGATGTGCCTGCTCCCCGACACCTCGCATGGGGCGGTCTACGCGTCCGACATCGCCCCGAACCTGAAGAGCGGGAACATGCTGATGTTCGCGCACGGGTTCTCCGTGCATTTCGGCACCGTGCAGCCTCCCGCGGGCGTCGACGTGACGATGATCGCCCCGAAGGGCCCGGGTCACCTCGTGCGACGCACCTACGAGGAGGGGAACGGAACGCCGGGCCTCGTCGCCGTGCAGCAGGACGCCTCCGGGCGGGCGAAAGCCCGCGCGCTCGCCTACGGCGCGGCTATCGGCTGTGCCCGCCCGGGCATCATCGAGACCTCGTTCAAGGAGGAGACCGAGACAGACCTGTTCGGCGAGCAGACCGTGCTGTGCGGCGGGATCTCGGAGCTGATCAAGAGCGGGTTCGACACCTTGGTCGACGCCGGCTACCAGCCGGAGATCGCCTACTTCGAGTGCCTGCACGAGCTCAAGCTGATCATCGACCTGATCTACGAAGGCGGACTCTCCTGGATGCGCTACTCCGTCAGTGATACAGCCGAGTGGGGGGACTATCAGAGCGGACCCCGCGTGATCGACGATCACGCGCGCGCCCAGATGCAGAAGGTGTTGACGGAGATCCAGGACGGGTCGTTCGCGAAGCGCTGGATCGCCGAGGCCGACGGTGGCTTCGAGGAGTTCCTCCGACTTAGGAGCGCAGCTCGCTCCTCCCAGTTGGAGC
>JBBDWR010000011.1:0-125869 GCA_040902745.1 Actinomycetota bacterium
CGGGCGGTTAGCTCAGGGGGAGAGCGCTTCCTTGACACGGAAGAGGTCAGAGGTTCAAATCCTCTACCGCCCACGACAAACGGTTCTCGCGGAGCCGTTCGCATACCGTTTCTGCATACGCGCTGTCCGCGCAACCCTTGAGAGCGGCGGCGTACCATGGGTGATTCTGGGAGCGGGTGCCGGTTGAGTCGGCGTATCACTGTCGGCTCCGGAGCAAGGGAGGGCGATGGTGGCCAACGAAGACATCATCCAGCTCGCGGCGAAGAACTCCGCGTTCCGGCGGGTGGCGCTGACCGGCGAACACAGCCAGGTCGTCCTCATGAGCATCCCGGAGGGTGGCGAGATCGGTGAAGAGACCCACCACGACGTCGATCAGGTGCTCGTCTTCGTGGCCGGCACCGGGGAGGCGATCCTCGACGACGAGCACAGTGCGGTTCGCCCCGGACGACTCGTGTTCGTGCCGGCCGGAACCAAGCACAACTTCGTGAACTCCGGCAAGGGTGAGCTCAAGCTCTACACCGTGTACGCGCCATGCGAGCATCCGGCGGGGACCGTTCACGAAACGAAGGCCGAGGCGGACGCCGCCGAACACTGACCCCGCCGGTGCAACAGTCCCCGGCATCGGCTCGCGAGCCGACTCGAACACCTGCAGGGATCGAGCCGCTGCTACCGTGAAATGTTCGTCGCACGAGCACCGGCGACCGGTCTTTGAGGGAGACCCATGACGGATCAGGTCGATGATCGCCGCACGATCTTCGTGCGGGGGCTGCGGATCATCCGCGGCTACATCGCGACCCATCCGCTGCCGTTCACGATCTCCGTGACCGGCGCGGCCGTATATGCGGGCGCGACGGTGGGCAGCACGGTGGTTCTCGGGCGGGTGACCGACGACGTCGTGATCCCTGCCTTCCGCGACGATCTGCGGACGGGCGCGCTGATCGCGGGAGTCGTGGCGGTCCTCGCGGTTGGCGCGATCAAGGCGCTCGGGATCGTCTTCCGTCGCTACTTCGCGGGCATGACCAGTGCCCGGGTCCAACGCACGCTCCGAAGCAGGATCGTCGATCGCTACCAGGAGCTGCCGCTCGCCTACCACCGCGCGCATCCGACGGGGGAACTGATCGCGCACGCTGAGGCCGATGTCGAGGCGGCGACGGATGTGCTCAACCCGCTTCCGTTCTCGACCGCGGTCGTGTTGCTCGCCATCTTCGCCGTCATCTCCCTGCTCTTGACCGATGCCTGGCTCGCGCTGATCGGCTTCGCGATTCTGCCCACCCTGGCGATCCTCAACCGGCGATACACGCGCAAGGCGGAGGATCCCGCGATCAAAGCGCAGCAGAAGGTCGGTGAGGTGTCGTCGGTCGCGCACGAGAGCTTTGACGGTGCGCTCGTGGTCAAGACCCTGGGCCGCGAGGACGCCGAGGTGGCGCGGCTGGCCGTGAAGGCGCGGGAGCTGCGCGATCAACGCATCCGGCTCGGCAAGATGCGGGCCGCCTTCGAACCCTCGTTCGAGGCGCTGCCCAACCTCGGCATCATCTTGCTGCTGGCGGTCGGCGCCTGGCGCGTCTCGAACGGATCGATCTCCCCCAGGCGAGATCGTCCAGTTCGTCAGCCTGTTCCTGTTGCTCGCGTTCCCGATGCGATTGATCGGCTTCGTGCTCTCGGACATCCCACGCGCCGTCGTCGGGTACGAACGCATCGAGGGTGTTTTCGATGAGACCGCGACGATGGCGCCGGCGGCGGAGCGTCTCGATCTGCCGGAAGGCCCGCTCGGGGCGTCGGTTCGCTCGGTGCGTTTCGGCTACGAGGACGTCCCGGTGCTGGACGGCTTGTCGTTCGAGGTGGCGCCCAACGAATCCGTAGCGCTCGTCGGTCAGACCGGCTCGGGCAAGAGCACCCTCGGGGAGCTGCTCGTTCGGCTGGCCGATCCGGACTCGGGTTCGATCCGGCTCGGGGGCGTCGACCTACGGCATCTGCCACCCGAGGAGATCCACGGGTCCACCGCGATCGCGTTTCAGGAGAGCTTCTTGTTCGCGACCACCGTCGAGGAGAACATCGGGTTCGGGACCAACGCGACACACGAAGAGATCCGCGACGCCGCGCGGCTCGCGCAGGCGGATCGCTTCGTCATGGAGCTGCCGAACGGGTACCAGACCGTCCTCGGCGAACGCGGCGTTACGTTGTCGGGCGGGCAACGGCAGCGGGTCGCGCTCGCGCGCGCGTTGATCCGCCGCCCACGCTTCCTGGTGCTGGACGACGCGACGTCGGCGGTCGATCCGACCGTCGAAGCGGCGATCCTCGAGGGACTGCTGCACGAAGTCGACACCACCCTTGTGGTGGTCGCGTACCGGCTGTCGACGATCGCGTTGGCCGACCGGGTCGTGTACCTCGACGGCGGCAGGGTGATCGCGGAAGGCCCCCATCACGAGCTGCTCGCACGTCCCGACTACGAGGCGATGGTGCGCGCCTACGAGCGGGGTGCGGCATGAGTCCGATACGCCGTTCGGGCGATGACGAGCACGGGTCCATGCCCGCAGACCCGGCGGTCTTCGAGCCGACCGATGTGCTGGACGGAGAGGCGAGGGTGGAGCCGGCGTCACCGCCCGACGACGAGGTCGATCCAGAACTCAGCGGCGCGTGGCAGGTGCTCAAGCGAGGACTGCGCGAAACCCCGGAGATGCGTGTTGGCCTGTGGTTCACGGTGGCGCTGGCCCTGGTGATGACCGTTGGCCAGCTCTTGATCCCGATCCTGATCCAACAGATCGTGGATCACGGACTCGGGGGAGAAGAGGGATTTCGACCGTGGTTCGTCGGCACCGTGTGCGGGATCGGTGCGGTCGCCACGCTCGTCGTCTACCTCACGGGCCGCGCGGCGTTCGGACGGATGATCACCGCGAGCGAGAACGCGCTGTGTTCGTTGCGGATCCGGGCGTTCGACCACATCCATCGCCTGTCGATCGCCGATCAGACCGCGGAGAAGCGCGGGACGTACGTGGCCCGCGTGACGGCGGACATCGAGACGATCGCGCAGTTTTTGGACTGGGGCGGCATGAGTTGGATCCTGGGGACCGCCTTGATGGTGGGCACGGCGGCGTTGATGTTCGTCTATTCCTGGCAACTCGCGCTGATCACCTTGTTCGTCGTCGCGCCACTCGGACTGGTATTGCGTCTGGTCCAACGAGGCCAGGCGCGCGCCTACGACCGGTTGCGCACCCGCGTGTCGCAGACGATGAGCGAGGTCTCCGAGAGCGTCATGGGCGCGGCGGTGGTGCGCGCGTACGGACTCCACGACCGGATGGACCGCCGGCTCAAGACCGCGATCGGGAACCAGTACCGCGCGCAGCTGCACGCCAACCGGTATCAGGCGACGATCTTTCCCCTGGGGGATCTGTTCGGTGCGGCGGCCGTCGCGGCGGTGCTGGCCGTCGGCGCATGGTGGGGACCCCGGTGGGGGCTCACCGATGGGCGACTCATCGCGTTCCTGTTCTTGGTGACGATCTTCTTGGGTCCGCTGGCGGAGCTGTCGGAGACCTTCGATCTCACACAGACGGCGATCGCCGGGTGGCGCAAGGTGCTGTCGGTGCTCGATGTTCCCGTCGACGTCCCGGACCCGGGTCCGGGTGTCGTCCTGTCGTCCGGACCGCTGGGCGTGCACACGGAAGGACTCGAGTTCCGCTACCGCGACGGACCGCTCGTGTTGCGTGGGATCGACGTCGAGATCCCGGCCGGATCGCGGATCGCGATCGTCGGCGAGACCGGATGCGGCAAGACCACCTTCGCCAAGCTGTTGTGCCGACTGGCCGACCCGAGCGCGGGCCGGATCGCGATCGGCGGCAACGATCTGCGTTCGGTCGACGCTCGGTCGCGCCACCAGGCGATCCGGATGGTCCCGCAGGACGGGTTCTTGTTCGACACGACGGTTCTGGAGAATGTTCGCATGGGGCGCGAGGAGGCAACCGACGCCGAGATCGCGACCGCCTTCGACGATCTCGGGCTGCGGACCTGGCTGGATGCGCTGCCCGACGGTCTGCAGACGGTCGCCGGAGAACGTGGGGAGAGCTTGTCGGTCGGCGAGCGCCAGTTCGTGGCGCTGGCGCGGGCAGAGGTATCCGAGCCCGGGCTCTTGATCTTGGACGAGGCCACGAGCGCCGTCGATCCGGAGGCCGATCAGACGCTCACCGAGGCGCTACAGCGCCTGACGGTGGGCCGCACCACGATCACCATCGCGCACCGGCTGGTGACCGCCGAACGCGCGGATCGGATCCTGGTGTTCGATCGTGGACGCATCGTCGAGGACGGTGTGCATGAAGACTTGGCGCGGGCAGGGGGGGTCTATGCCGGTCTGTACGACAGCTGGCTGGGCAACACCCGCGCCGACGGCGCTGCGTAACGACCGCGGCGGCGCTGCGTGGGAACCTTGCTACGGTGGCTGGGTGAGCACCAACGGGCACGCCACGCCGCCCAACGGCGATCGCCGGGAGCCCTCGCTCGGCGACGTGCTCTCGACCCCGCAGGCGGAGAGATCGCACGCGGCGGCGGCGGCGTCGACGGCTCGCGACTTTCGGCCTGGGATCATCGCCGTCGTGCGGCGGGGCCTGTTGTGGCGGTGCCCGCGCTGCGGGGGTCGCGATCTGTTCGTCTCGTGGTTCGCGATCCGCGAGGCGTGTCCGACCTGCGCGTTGTCGCTGCAGCGTGAGGAGGGCGGGTTCCTCGGCGCGATGACGGTGAACTACCTGTTCACCGCGTTCGTCTTCGTCCTCGTGCTGGTGACCTGGTTGCTGATCGATCTGCCCGACGTCAACGTCGCCGCTCTCACGGCGACGAGCGCGGCGATCGTGGTGGTCGTCCCGTTGCTGTTCTTCCGATCGGCCAAGGTGATATGGGCCGGTGTGGAGTTCCTCGTGTGGCGGTCTCAGCCCGAACCCACTCCGCGACGTCGATGAGTCCGGCGATCAGGCGCGTCTCCGCGGCGGCGATCGGCCCCGACGTTCCTCGGTACCGCTACACGGAGGCGCTCCCCGCACGGTTCACGACGACGACGATCGTGTGGATCGAGGACGCCGACGGCGCGGTCGGGATGGGCGGGTTCGACGGCGACTCCTTCGAAGACTTCGACCTCGCAGCACTCGAGACGATCCGCTCGGCGTCCCGCCCCTTGCTCGGGCGGGACGCGGACGATCGGGAAGGCGTGTTCAACGATCTGCGCTGGGGTGGTGTGAACCCATTTGCTCCCGGACCGCTCGGCGCGATCGACGTCGCTCTGTGGGATCTCGCCGCGCGCGTGGCCGAGCAGCCGTTGTTCCGGTTCCTCGGAGGTGAGCTCGACCGATTGCCCGCCTACGCCTCCGTGCCCACGCTCTCCGGGATCGACGATTACCTCGCGGTGCTCGCGGAGGTCGTGGCGGCGGGCCTCGGCGCCGCCAAACTGCACGCGAGCGGCGATCCGATCCGTGACGCGCAGCTGCATCGGGTCGTGCACGAGCACCATCCGGAGCTTGCACTGATCCACGATGCGGAGGGTGTCTACGACCTCGACGGGGCGCTCGCCGTTGGCCGCGTATTGGACGAGACGGAGTGTCGCTGGTACGAGGCGCCGCTGTCGGATTTCGATCTGCCCGGGTATCGGACGGTTCGAGCGGCGACGGCGACGCCGGTGCTTCCTGCGGGGGACGCGGTGTGGGAGCTGCGACAGTTCGAGGAGGTCCTGCGAGACCCCCCGTGGGATGCGATCCGCTCGGAGGTGGTTCACATCGGCGGCGTGACGCCGGCGATCGCGCTCAGCGGACTCGCGGCGAGTCGCGACCTCGATATCGAGTGGGTGCACTACGGGCACTCGTTGCTGCAGGCCGTGAACCTGCACGTCTCGCTCGCGTTCGGGCGCACCACCTTGATCGAACAGGCTTACCCGTCGCACGCGTGGGAGTTCGGGGTGATCGAGCCGATCCGACCGGACGCATCGGGGATCGTGCACGCCCCGACCGGACCCGGGCTCGGGCTCGACCTGGATGCGGACGCGATCGCCGCGGCGACGATCGCCGCCTTCGAGGTGTCCTGATCGTCCGGGTGACCAGGCCCGACGTGGGATGGTTCCGTCCGAGGTACGGTGGCACGATCCAAGACCGACGCGAACGGCTCCCGGCGCCCCGAGTCTGGGCTCGTGCCTGGAGGCCGCCGAAGAGAGGATCCACGATGGCCCTGCTGCGTGAGGTGATCGAAGTCCCGACGCTGCTCCCCGAAGCGTTCGACTACGTCGCCGATTTCTCCAACGCAGAGGACTGGGATCCCGGGGTCGTGTCGTCCCGTCAGGCGGGGGAGCCCACCGCGCCGCGGATCGGGGCCGCCTACGACCTGGTCGTGCGGTTCCGCGGCAACGAGCAGCCGATGCGGTACGTGATCACGCAGTTGGAGCGGCCGTCCCGCATCGTGCTCAAGGGTGAGGGAACGAAGGTCGACGCGGTGGACACCATCGAGCTGCAGGAGTACGAGGGCGGTACGCGCGTGATCTACGAGGCAGACCTTCACCTCAAGGGCGTGGCAAGGGTGGCGACGCCGTTCTTGGGGAGCGCCCTCGACGAGATGGGTAAGCGGGCGTTGGCGGGAATGCGATCGCGTCTCGCCGCGCTGGCACCCTAGCCACTTACCATCCCCGCGCTCTCCACACCTCGAGGTACGGACGCTCGCGACCGATCGTCGTATCAAGTCCGTGACCCGGGCAGACGCGCGTGTCGTCCGGCAGTTGAAACAGGCGGTCGAGTGAGTCCATCGCCTGGGTGAACCGAACCGGATCACCGTCGGTGTTTCCCGGACCGCCGGGGAACAGCACGTCGCCCGAGAACAGCGATCCATCGGCATCGAGCAGGTAGCACATGCTGCCCGGTGTGTGTCCCGGGGTGTGGATCGCGCGCAGGGTCGCATCGCCGACCCGCAGCTCGTCCCCTTCCACGATGTCGCGGGTGGCGACGGGCATGGGATCGGCTGGGTGGGAGTACACCGGACAGTCCAAGTGGGCAACGAGCTGTTTCAGCGCTCGCGTGTGATCGCGATGATCGTGCGTCTGCACGATCGCTCGAACGTCGAGGCCCTCGACGTCCCCGAGGATCCGATCGGCTTCGTCTGCGGCATCCACCACGATGGCTTGCCCGCGCGAACGGATCACGTAGACGTTGTTGTCGAACGTGCCGACCGCGATCTTCACGACCGAGGTGGTGCCCACGTCCGGGTAGGAGTGCAGGGCTCCACCGGCGCGCACGAACCCGAACTCCGCTGTCTCGGGCGGACGCGGCGTCACGGGTCCTTCGTTCATTCGCGGCGCTCCTCCTGAAGGACGCTGTTCTGGTCGCCTTCACCCTGCAAGAGGGGGCGGCTTGCGGCAATCGAACATATGTTCTATCGTGGGGAATCGCATGCCCTTTGACCAGCAGCTTTTCGAGCTCCGCCGGGTGCAGTCCGACACCCCGGAATTCCGGGGTGTCACCTTCATCGAGGCGGAGTGCAAGACGATCATCAACAAGGTCGCCGGCAATTCGCTGCCCTTCTCGTGGACGATCAATCCGTATCGCGGGTGCACGCACGCTTGCGTCTATTGCTTCGCGCGGCCGACCCACACCTACCTCGACCTCGGGGCGGGTCGGGACTTCGACACCAAGATCGTCGTCAAGGTGAACGCACCCGACGTTCTCCGCCGCCAACTCGCAGCCAAGCGCTGGAGGGGCGAGGCGATCGCCATGGGCACCAATACCGATCCATACCAACGCGCCGAAGGCCGATATCGGCTGATGCCGCGGATCATCGCCGCGCTCACCGACTACCACAACCCTTTCTCGATCCTGACCAAGGGGACGCTGGTGTTGCGTGACCTCGATCTGTTGGTCGACGCCGCCCGGGTGAGCGATGTCTCCACCGCCTTCTCGATCGGAACGCTCGACGAGGATGTCTGGCGTCGCACCGAGCCGGGTACCCCGCATCCACGCAAGCGGATCGAGGCCGTGGCTCAGCTCAACGCGGCGGGCATCCCGTGCGGGGTGCTGATCGCACCCGTGCTTCCGGGGATCAGCGACCACCCGCGCCAGCTCCGTGAGGTGGTTCGAGCGGCGATCGATGCCGGTGCGACGCACGCATCGCCGATCCTGCTGCACCTGCGCCCCGGTGTGCGTGAGGAATTCCTTCCCTGGCTCGCCGAGGAGTACCCGGAGCTCGTGACCCGGTACGAACAGATGTACGCCCGCGCCTACGCGACCGCGGGCGACCGCAAGGCGCTCGGACGCACGGTCGCCGGTATCGCGCGAGCGCTGGGAGGATTCGGGCCGGGGGATCGGGGGGTCCGCCGCTTCGGGCGCGACAACGGTCCCGGATCCGAAGCACAGCCGGTCGCCAAGCAGCTCAAGCTCGTCTGAGACATGCTCCGGTACCCTGTCGTCCCATGCGAGGCGAACAACGGCTGCTCGAACTCCAAAGCACCGATACCGCGATGCTTCGGTTGGAACATCGCCGCGACCTGCTGGAGTCCGGGGAACATGTCCGAGAGGCTGCGCAGCAGGCCGACGCCGCCGAGGCCCGTTTGGGAGAGCTCCGGATGGCGATCGATACGGAGCAGGTCGAGCAGCGTCGTCTCGAGGGCGAGATCGAGCAGATCGGCAGCAAGCTCTCCGCCGAGGAGAGGCGGATGTACGACGGATCGATCGTCAACACGAAGGAACTCCAGGCGCTCCAGCACGAGATCGCCGGCGCCAAGCAGCGACAGGCAGGACTCGAAGATCAGGTCCTCGGCCGGATGGAGACCGTCGAGAAGCTCAACGCCCAGGTCGCCGACGCTGAGCGGGCATCCGCCGAAGCGCGCGAGGCCGCCGAGCGGGCGGTCGAGTCGGCCGCGCACGAACTCACCTCCATCGCCACGGAGCTCGACACCCTGGCGGCGACGCGAGCGCAGATCGCGCCCGACATCGATGAGGAGCTGCTCGAGCTCTACGACGATCTGCGCGCGTCCAAGAAGGGGATCGGTGCTGCAGCATTGGTCGACGGTGCCTGCCAGGGGTGCCACCAAACGCTTTCGGCGGTGCAGGTCGACAAGCTCAAGAAGACCGATGGCATCAAGAGGTGCGAACAATGCCGGCGGATCCTCGTCGTTCCGTGATCGTTTCCTGCGACGGTGCCTCGCGCGGCAATCCCGGTCCTGCCGGGATCGGCGTGCAGATCACCGATCCCGGGGACGGCACCGTGCTGGCGGAGATCGCCGAGGGCATCGGTGAGACGACCAACAACGTCGCCGAATACACCGCGGCGATCGAAGGTCTCAAGAAGGCCAAAGAGCTCGGAGCCACCGACGTGCTGCTGCGCTCGGATAGCAGGCTGCTGATCGAGCAGCTCGCCGGGCGATGGCGGGTGAAGCATCCGAACATGAAGCCGCTGCACTCGCAGGTGCGCGCGCTGACGAGGGACTTCGACGATGTCCGCTACGAACACGTCCGCCGGGAGCGCAACACCGAGCCCGACCGCCTCGCCAACGAAGGGGTGGACGCGTGGCTCGCCGGTCAGGCGAACGCGGACGGGTGGGGCGACCGGTGAGCGCCGAGCCCGAGGTCGTCGGCGTGCCGATCGATTCCGTCGGCATCGCGGGAGGAACCGAGCTTGGGCCTCGCGTACTGCGCGAACAAGGGATCGTGAAGGCCGTCGCCGGACGCGACGCGGGCGATCTCGACGTTCGCGTGATCGGAACCGATCGCGATCCGCACAGCGGTGTCGTGGGGTTGCCGTCCGTGCTCAGAACGACCGAGGTGCTTCAGACGCGTGTCGCCGAACTCGCCGATCCTGCACACCCGTTGCTGCTGTTGGGTGGGTGCTGCACCATGGCGGTCGGCATCGCCGCCGGATTGCACAACCGACTGGGTTCCACGGGCGTCGCCTACCTCGATGGCCACACCGATCTGTACGACGGCCGATCGTCCGAAACGGGCGAGGCCGCCGACATGCCGCTGTCCGTGCTCTTCGGTCGAGGCCCGCAGGAGTGGGCGGATGCCGCGGGAGGCATCCCGAATCTCGACGGCGGACGAACCGCTCTGCTGGGGTACCGCGATCGCGCGGAAGCGCGCGGTCTGGGCGCCACCGACCCGGAGGAGATCCCCGGGCTGCAGTTCCACGATCTGGACGAGGTGCGAACCGACCCAGCGGGCATCGGTGACACGAGCGCCGCGGCCCTCGGTGATCAGGGTCCGTTCTGGGTGTTCGTCGATCTGGACGTGCTCTCGACCGCCGCGTTCCCCGCGACCGATGCGCTGCAACCCGGGGGCCTGGATTGGGAGGAGCTCACGGCGGTCCTCCGACCGCTCGCTTCGCATCCGTCCTTCGTGGGGCTCGGCATCGCCTGCTACAACCCCGAGAAAGATCCCGATCGATCATCGGCGCGTCGGATCGTGGAGCTGTCGCGGGCGACGCTGCGCTAGGCTGGGTACGGAGGAGTCGGCCGGGCGGCCGCGGGCGGCGTTCGCGCCGCTCGAGGAAAGTCCGGACTCCGCAGGGCAAGGTGCTGGGGAAAGCCCAGGCGGGGGCGACCTCGCGGACAGCGCAACAGAAAACAGACCGCCCGGCGCAAGCCGGGTAAGGGTGAAACGGTGCGGTAAGAGCGCACCAGCGGATCGGGTGACCGGTCCGGCTCGGCAAGCCCCACCTGGAGCAAGGCCAAGCAGGGAGCGTTCGAGGACGGCCCGTCCGAGCTTCCGGGTAGGCCGCACGGGCTTCGGCCCGGAACGCGAGAGCGTTCAGAGAGATGGTCGCCGGCCGCTTCGGCGGCGCACAGGATCCGGCTTACAGGCCGACTCCTCCACTTCCGGCTTAGATCGGTGCGCTAGTAGTACTCGTCCGGGGGGCCCTTGTACTCCTGCAGGATGTTTCCGCCGTCGACCGGGATCGACTGACCGGTGAGGTAACTCGAGCCTTCGGAGCACAAGAAGGCGATCACCTCGCCGATCTCCTCCGGCCGTCCGGAACGCCCGATCGGCGTGTGCTCACCGGCCACACGTTCGTCTTCGGTTTGGGAACCGGTGGTGATCCATCCGGGGGCGACGGAGTTGACGGTGATCCCTCGGCGAGCGGTCTCGATCGCGATCGATCTCATCAAGCCGTCCATGCCCGACTTCGCGACGCCGTAGCCGGTGTCACCCGGATTGGTGACGAACGGGCCGGTCACCGAGGACACCATCACGATCCGCCCATAGCCGCGCTCCAGCATGTGGGGGAGCACCGCCTGGCTCATGTGGAACGCGGTGTCGAGGTTGAGCGCGAGGTCGCGACGCCAGGTCGCCTCGTCGACATCGAGGAACGTGATCCGATCGACCTCCTCGTAGTCGGTGCCCGACTGCACCATGCCCGCGTTGTTCACGAGAGCGTCGATCCTGCCGAACCGCTCCACCACCGCGTCGGCGGTCGCCCGGGCCTGCGCCGGATCGGTGAGGTCGGCAGCAAAACCCGCGACGTCGTATCCGTCGTCCCGGAGTTCGGATGCGCGTTCGTGGATCCTGTCGGTCGTCGATCCGATCGCGATCCGCGCGCCCTCGCGCGCGAGGATCCGCGCGGTCGCGAACCCGATCCCCGTCGGGCTGCCCGCGCCGGTCACGAGCGCACTCCGTCCGTCCAGCCGTCCCGTCATCGGCGGAGTGTAGCCTGCCGACCGCGCGCCGATCCTGGATGCCGAGCCGTGAGCTCAGCCCGACGGCGACGGAGTGAGGCGAGCAGCTGCCGTGGAATACTGCCTACCCGCGCGATAGCTGCTGCGGACCAGCGGTCCGGCTTCGACGTGCGCGAAGTCGAGCTCTTGCGTTCCGAAGTGCGCGTGGTCGGCGAACTCCTGGGGCGTGACCCACCGGTCGACCGGCAGGTGGTAGCGACTCGGCTGCAGGTACTGACCGATCGTGAGGACGTCGACCCGTGCCTCTCGCAGATCGCGCATCGCCTCGCGGATCTCGTCCGGGCGCTCGCCCATCCCGAGGATCAGATTGGACTTTGTCACCTGTCCGTTCCGCGAGCGCTTGGCGATCCGCAAAGCTTCGAGGGAGCCGTCGTAGTCGAAGGCCGGTCGGATCCGGGGGTGGAGGCGGCGAACCGTCTCGAGATTGTGCGCGAAGACCTCGGGCGCCTCGCGGATCACGACCGGGATGTCGCGGGCCCGCTCTCGGAAGTCGGTCGGGAGCACCTCGATCCCGCACCCGGGAACCACCCCGCGGATCGCACGGATACACGCAGCCCAGACGCTCGCGCCGCCATCGGGGAGGTCGTCACGCGCGACGCCGGTCAGGACCACATAGCGCAATCCCATCTCGCGGACGGCATCCGCGACGCGTTCGGGTTCCCCTTCGCCCGACTCGACGGGTTTGGCGGTCATCACGTCGCAGAACCCGCAGCGGCGGGTGCAGCGGTCGCCGAGGATCAAAAAGGTGGCTTCCCGGTCGGCCCAGCATTCGTAGATGTTCGGGCAGTTCGCCTCCTCGCACACCGTGTGCAGGTCGCGATCGTGCATCACGCGCTTGAGGTCGAGGTAGTCCGGACTGGTCTTCGCCCGCACTTTCAGCCACTCCGGCCGTCTCGCCGGGCGACCGGGAACGGGTTCCGTCGTGGCCGTTCGCCCGTTCGTGGGGATGATCGGCAGGTACAGCCGTCGCTTGTGGGGATTGTGGTCGCGTGCGGGCATCGCTCTGAGTGTAGCGGGCGTTCGGTAGCCGCCTAGCTGGCGTCCGCCGGTCGGAGAGGAGTGACGGTGGCGCTGGGACCGGCGTCCTCGGCCTCGACCGGATCCCCGCCGTACGCAGGCGGCGTCCCCGGCAGGAAGACGTGGAACGAGGCGCCTCCACCCGCGCGCTCGCCCACCCACGCTCGTCCTCCATGGAGCTCGGCGAAACGGGCGACGAGCGAGAGTCCGATCCCCGTGCCGGGTTGCGCCTTGGAGATCGTCGGACCTTGCTGGAAGGGCTCGAACACCGTCTCACGCAGATCGTCGGGCACTCCGGGTCCGTCGTCCTCCACGGTGAGGAGCGCCCCACCGTCCTGCATCTCGAGCCGGACCCAGATCGTCACGCTGTGGCCGGTGTGCCGGGCGGCGTTCGCGACGAGGTTCTCGACGATGCGCTCGACCTTGGCCGGATCGACCGGGATCACGAGCGCTTCGGTCTGCACGATCACGGTGCGCCCGCCGAGCGAGTCGAGCGATTCGATCGTCCGGCGCACGAGCAGTCCGACATCGGTGGCGCGGTACTGAGGTTCGACGATCCCGCGCGACAGGCGGTCGATGTCGAGTAGGTCCTTGAGCAGGCGATCGAGCTTGCGCGCGTTGGCGGCGAGCCGGGCAAGCAGGTCCTCCCGGTCGTCGTCGGAGAGCTTGTCCTGGCGCTCCAGTGTGAGCGAGAGCCCGAGGATCGATGTGAGGGGGCTGCGCAGCTCGTGTGACACCGCGGCCAGGAACGTGTTCTTCATGTCGTCTAGCGCACGCAGGCGGTCTGCGGCTTCGCGCTCGCGCTGCTCGCGATCCACCAGAGTCTGCTCGTAGAGCTTCTGCTCCGTGACGTCGAACATGAAGCCGAGCGTCAGTCGGATCTCACCGTCGTCGTCGAACAGGAGTGAGGAGCGGTCGTTGATCCAGACCTCGCGACCATCCGGGCGGATCAGGCGGTACTCGATGCTCCACGGTTCCTTGGCTTCCAGGGCATGTACGTAGACGCCCGCAGCGCGTTCACGGTCCTCCGGGTGCAGCATCCGTTCCCACAGGTCTGGGTCTGCTTGGTAGTCCTCGGGAGTGACACCCACGAGATCCAGCAGCTGGGGAGAGATGTACAGACTCGAAGAACTCGGGTCCGGCAACTCGATGTAGAGGGTGGCCGGGATCGTCTCGACGAGGGCGCGGAAGCGCTCCTCCGCCTCCCGGAGTCCTTCCTGCGTCTCCCGTTGTTCGGTGATGTCGAACATCACGCCCTGTGAAGCGACCGGTCGTCCCTCGGCGTCACGGACCACTGCTGCCTGGTCGCGGATCCACCGCCAGGTGTCGCGTGCGTCTCGCAAGCGGTATTCGACGTCGTAGAAGGTGCCCTGCGTGTTGTGTTCGTGGAGTTCGGCGAGGATCCGCTCCCGGTCGTCCGGATGCATCTGTCGCAGGAACAGCTCGTTGTCGGTGAGCCACTGGTCCTGCGTGAAACCGAGCATCGTTTCCACCTGCGGGCTGACGTAGAGCGTGTGCAGGTCGTCATCGACCGTATCGACGTAGGTGATGGCCGGAACCGTCTCCACCAGCGTTCGGAAGCGCTCCTCCGCCTCGCGGATCTGCTGCTGCGCCTGGCGGTTCTCGCTGATGTCGTACATCAGCCCCTGCCAGAACAAGGGCTCTCCGTCGGGTCCCCGGATCAGCTCCGACTCCTCGTGGACCCAGATCTCGCGCCCGTCCTTGCGGATGAAACGGTACTCCACGCGGAACGGCTCCCCGTTGTCATCGGTCCGGTCGCTCTCGGCGATGATCGCAGGGGAATCCTCCGGGTGGATCCGGCGTTCGCCGATCTCCGGGTCCGCGCCCCATTCATCGACGCTGAATCCCGTGAGTTCCTCGATCTGCGGGCTGATGTAGAGCGAAACCGGCGGCCGCCCGGCCGTGTCGATGTAGGTGACCGCTGGGATCTGCTCGACGAGGGTTCGGTACCGGGCCTCGGTCTCGAGCAGTTGCTCCTCGCGCTCCCTCTCCTGCGAGACATCGAAGACGATCCCCTGCCAGTGCAGCGGGCCCCCGTCCTCGTCGCGGATCAGGGTCGCCTGGTCCCGCAGCCAGACCACACGCCCGTCGCGCGCGATCACGCGGTACTCGCTTTCGTACGGCTCGTCGGACGCGCGGGCGTCCTCCGACTCGCGGATCGCCCGCTCCCGGTCGTCCGGATGCAGGAGCCGGTCCCAGAGCCCGGGGGAGGCCAGGCGCTCCGAGGGTGTGTACCCGAAGACGGTCTCGTACTGCGGGCTGACGTAGATCGGCTCGGCTCCCACCTCCACGCCGTCGATGTAGGTAACCGCTGGGATCTGCTCGACCAGCGTCCGGAACTGCCGCTCGGTCTGCGCGAGCTGTAGTCCCGCCCGTTGGCGTCCGATCGCGGTCCCGAGGATGTCCGCGGCGGCGCGGAGTGCTTCCAGTTCCAGCTGCGTCCACTGTCGCTCCTCGACGCAGTCCTCGAAGCCGAGGAATCCCCACCAGTCGTCGTCGACGAACACGGGGACAACGGCGAGCGACCGGACTCCGTCCTGCTCCAGCTCGGGGCGCTCCAGGGGAGGGAACGTCTCCCGTGTCCCATGGAGGGGATCGCCGCGGCCGAGGACGGCCAACCATCGCTCGAACTCGGGTAGGTACGGCCGTGGCGCTTCCGGTGGAGCGGGGATGCTCGGCTCGATCTCGGGCGCGAGCCATTCGTAGCGCCTGGCCGCTGCGAGCTCCATGCCGACATCCATGTTCTCGTAGATGTAGACGCGGCTGGCCGCGGTCGCCTCTCCGAACCGTGCAAGCACGGCCGCGGCTGCGAGTTCCCACGAGGGCTCCTTGAGGAAGCGTTGTGCCGCAGACCCGACGGCTCCGAGGATCGCATCTCGCCGGCGCAGGTTGTCCTCGGCGCGTCTCTGATCGGTGATATCGAGCAGGATCCCCTGCCACCGTTGTGGCTCGCCGTCCTCGCCGCCGACGAGGGAAGCCTCGTCGCGCACCCAGACCCAGTGACCGTCGCGGTGCCGCATCCGGTACTCGAGGCGGAACGGGTCACCGGTGCGGTTGGTCCGATCGCTCTCCGCGATCACCTGCTCGCGATCGTCGGGATGCAGGAGCCGCAACCACATCTCCTTGTCGTGGACCCGTTCGTCCGCGGTGTAGCCGGTGATCTGTTCGTATTGGGGACTCATGTACAGGGGGGTCGCAAGGTCGTCGGGCTGCTCGAGATACACGGCCGCGGGCAGGTGCTCGACCAGCGTGCGGTAACGTTCCTCGGCCTGTCGGATTCGCTGCTCCGCCTGCTTGCGTTCGGTGACGTCGAACATGACTCCCTGCAGGACCCGGGAGCCTCCTCGACCGGTCTCGACGGCGGCGGCCTCGTCACGGATCCAGACCTCGCGACCGTCCTTGGCAGCGATCCGGTACTCCACGTGGAACGATCCGCCGCCGTCCATACAGTGCTCCCATGCCTGCAGCACACGATCGCGATCGTCGTCATGCACCAGCCGATCCCACAACGCCGGGTCGTCGGTCCACTCCTGAGGCGTGTACCCGAGGATCGTTTCGAGCTGGGGGGAGATGAAGTCGGCGGGATCTCGGCCCCGTCGGTTGGCGGAGTTCCAGACGTAGGTGACCGCCGGGACACGCTCGACCAACTGCCGGTAGCGTGACTGGACGGCATCTCGGGTCCCTTCGACACGCCTTCGCTCCCTCCAGCGAAGCACCGCGAAGACGCCGAGTCCGATCGCCAGAATGAGCAGCGCGATCGTCAGCTCGTCAGCCTCGAGGGACTCGTTCTCGAGAAGGAGGCGATGCAGCCGTTCGGCGAGATCCAACCGGGCCGCGGCCGCGTAGCCGAGCACGACGAGCGCGCCGACGAGGATCAGGTCGCGCAGGGCAGCTCGTTTGCGCTTCGGGGCGCCGTCTCCGAAGGTCATGACACCCCATCGTCCCTGGTCGTAGGGGCGACCCACAAGCTCCGTCCGGGGGGGAGACCGATGGGCCGCGGGGGATAGTCCGATGGTCCCCTCGGGCAGTCGACCTGCAGAACTCGCGCACGGATCGGGCCGGTCACGTGCTACGATACCCCCCTAGGGTATAGTGTCCCGAGGTAATCCGATCCCCGAGGTATCCGAACCGCCGAAAGAGGAGTCGCCGATGTACGGCTATGTGATGAACAAGAAGGCACTTCAGGACCGACTCAAGCGGATCGAGGGCCAGGTGCGAGGGCTCCAACGCATGGTCGAGGAGGATCAGTACTGCATCGACGTGCTGACACAGGTCAACTCCGTGACGGCGGCGCTGCGTGGTGTCGGGATGGGCCTGCTGGATGACCACGTTCGCCATTGCGTCCGCGAGAGCATCGAGCAGGGGCACGGTGACGAGAAGGTGGAGGAGCTCATGAGCGCCGTCGCCAGATTCGCGGGGAAGTGAGGGCGGACATGACATCGGTAGAGGAACACACGACCGCCGACGCCGACGCAGCGTCCCGTGGCCGGAGGATCCGACTCGACGTCGTCGGGATGACGTGCGGATCATGTGCCGCACGGGTGGAGAAGACCCTGAACCGGCAGCCCGGAGTGACCGCCCACGTGAACTTCGCGACCGGACAGGCGACCGTCCAGCTGTCGGACGACGCGCCGGGTCTGGACGAACTCCGAGCAGCCGTCGGCTCGCGCGGATACGACCTGGTTGCGCACGTGGATGAGGCCGACGAGGCGTCTCGGCGCGAACAGCGAGGGTTGCTGCTCCGGCTGGCGGTCGCCTGGCCGGCGGGCGTCGCAGCGATGGTGCTGTCGATGGTGGCGATGGATGCGACATGGGCCCGATGGACCGCCTTCGCCCTCGCGACACCGGTGCAGTTCTGGGCCGGGTGGCCGTTCCTGAGCGCGGCCGCGATCCGCGCCCGCCGCCTGACCGCGAACATGGACACCTTGATCGCGGTGGGCACCCTTGCAGCGTACGGCTACTCCGTGTGGGTCCTGCTCTTCGAACCGATGGAGGAGTTGTACTTCGAGTCCGGCATCCTGATCATCGCGTTCCTCTTGCTCGGAAGGTATCTGGAGGCTCGCGCGAACGGACGCGCCTCCTCGGCGATCACCAAGCTCCTAGAGCTGGGCGCAAAAGATGCACTCGTCATCCGCGAGGGCAAGCAGATGCGCGTACCGGTCGATGCCGTCAAGCCGGGATGGCAGGTGCGCGTGAAGCCCGGGGAGAAGATCCCGGTCGACGGACGGGTGCTCGACGGAACCTCTGCCGTCGACGAATCGATGTTGACCGGAGAGTCCGTTCCCGTCGAGAAAGGCCCGGGGGATGAGGTCGCGGGTGCGACGCTCAACGTCGACGGGTCGTTGTTGCTCGAGGTGACGCGGGTCGGTTCGGACACCGCATTGGCGCAGATCGTCCGCTTGGTCGCCGAGGCGCAGGGTTCCAAGGCGCCGATCCAGCGACTCGCGGACCGGGTGTCCGCCGTCTTCGTGCCCGTGGTGTTCGTGATCGCGGCGGCCATCGCGATCGGCTGGTTCCTCGCGACCGGCGAGGTTCGGGACGCGCTGATCCCCGCCGTGTCCGTACTGATCATCGCCTGCCCATGTGCCCTCGGACTCGCGACGCCCGTCGCGATCATGGTCGGGACGGGGCGAGGTGCCCAGATGGGGATCTTGATCCGGGGTGGCGAGGTCCTCGAGCGCTCACGGTCGATCGACACCGTGGTCTTCGACAAGACGGGAACGCTCACGGAAGGGCGGATGCGACTCGAGGTCGTCGAAGGCGATGGTCGAACGCTTGCCATGGCCGCGGCTGTCGAGGCCGGCAGCGAGCATCCGATCGGTCGAGCCGTGGCCGAGGGGGCCGCCGAGCGGGGAGTCACCGTCCCTTCTTCGGTCGCTTTCCGCTCCAGCGTCGGCAGCGGGGTGCGCGCGACGGTTGAGGCGCAGGATGTGCTCGTGGGACGGAGGACCTTCCTCGAGGCCGAGGGCTACCGGGTCCCATCAGCGCTTGCGGACCGCGCGGCCGAGCTGGAATCCGGAGGGGCGACCGTGTTCTGGGTCGGGTGGGACTCGGTCGCCCGTGGCGTGCTCTCCGTATCGGACCGGCTCGCCCCCCAGGCACGTTCCTCGGTCGATCGATTGCGCGAGATGGGGATCGATGTCGTGATGATCACCGGTGACAGTCGTGCGACGGCCGGAGCGATCGCGGGCGAGGTCGGGATCGATCGGGTGCTCGCCGAAGTGCATCCGGAGGACAAGGTCGACGAGGTTCGCCGTCTCCAGGAGGCAGGGGCTTCGGTCGCGATGGTGGGCGACGGGATCAACGACGGGCCGGCGCTGGCGCAGGCCGATCTCGGCATCGCGATCGGCACGGGCACCGACGTGGCGATCGAGGCATCGGACATCACGCTGATCTCCGGTGATCTGACAGGAGTTGTTCGTGCGATCGAACTATCTCGACGGACCTTCCGGACGATCGTGGAGAACTTGTTCTGGGCCTTCGGCTACAACGTCCTCGCGATCCCGCTCGCGGCTGCCGGCGTCTTGAGCCCGATCGTTGCCGCGGCCGCGATGGCCTTCTCCTCGGTATCCGTTGTCGCGAACTCCCTGCGCCTGCGACGCTTCGCGCGTTCCGCCCCGCCGTTGCGCCGGCTCCGGGTAGGCTGAGGACGATGGTGGATCTGCAGGGGCACGTCTTGGAGCAACCCGAGCCGACGGTGATCGATGTCACCGACGCCAATTTCGAGCAGGCCGTGATCGAGGAGTCGAAGAAGCGGCCGGTCGTCGTGGACCTGTGGGCGGACTGGTGTCAGCCGTGCAAGACGCTCGGACCGATCCTCGAGCGTGTCGCCGGCGAGCGGGCCGGAGCCTTCCTGCTCGCGAAACTCGACGTCGACGCCAATCCGGCGATCGCCGGTGCGCTCGGGGTTCAGAGCATCCCGACGGTCGTCGCTTTCAAGGACGGGGCGCCCGTCGATGGATTCGTGGGATCCTACCCCGAGCCCGAGGTGAACCGATTCGTCGACGGTCTGGTTCCCAGCGAGGTGGAGCTCCAGGCGGAGCAGGCGACGGTCGAGGCGCAGACGGGTGACGTCGTCGCGGCCGAGGATGATCTGCGAGCTGTCCTCACGCAGGATCCCGACAACCGCGCGGCCAGGATCGGTCTCGGGCGGATCCTCGCCGACCGCGGACAGGTGGACGAGGCCTCCGACCTCGTCGCGCCGCTGGCTCCCGACCCGGAGGCGGAGCAGATCCTCGCGAAGATCCGGGTCGCCGGATGGGGCGAGCTGCCCCTCACGGATGAGTTCGACATCGCGAGAGCGGCTGCCGCTCGGGGCGCATTCCGGGAGGCGCTCGACGGCCTCCTCGCGCTCGCGGCGACCGACCAGCAGGCGCGCAACGCGATGCTCGATGTGTTCGCGGTCCTGGGTGACGACGACGAGCTGGTCGGCGAGTATCGCCGCAAGCTCTCCAGCATCGTGTTCTGAGGGGGGCTTGCGGATCAGCGACGTCCACGACGAACTGCGCGACTGGTGGAACCGCGACGCGCACACCTACGACGATTCGCCGTCGCACGCAGCGTCGGATCCTGTCGAAGCCGCCGCGTGGAGGTCGGCGCTGCGACGCGCGCTTCCGGCGCCACCCGCTCGCGTCCTCGACGCCGGTGCCGGAACGGGCTCGATGAGCTTGCTCGCAGCCGAGCTCGGATACCGCGTGACGGCACTCGACCTGTCCGAGGGCATGCTCTCGCAGGCGGAGCGGAAGGCTGCCGGGCGGGGGATCGACCTCGACCTCGTTCACGGACCGGCGCACGAACCGCCGGAAGGACCGTTCGACGCGGTGATGGAGCGACACCTGATCTGGACGGCCCCTGATCCGGTCGAGATCCTTCGGGCGTGGCGGCGGGTTACCGCGGACGGCGGTCGGCTCGTGATGTTCGAGGGGAGCTGGGGATCGTCCGGGCCCGTGGACCGGCTCCGCGAGGCGTCGACGCACATCTTTCGCAGGGTGTACGGGATCGAACACGATCACCACGACGAGTACCGCCCGGAGTTGCGCGAGCGGCTTCCGCTCTCAAACATGGCCGGCCCCGGTCCATTGATCGAATCGATCGTTCGCGCCGGATGGAAGGCGGTGCGACTCGCACGGCTGCGAGACGTGGAGTGGGCACGGCGCGAGATCGCCCCGCCTGTCCTCCGGTGGCTCGAGGCCGAGCCGATGTGGGTCCTCGTCGCGGACGCCTGAGCGAACGAAGGCCTTGGGTGTCAGGTCCCGGCCGGGTGTGCGACGAGTTCGGCGATCTGCTGCACCCGCTCGATCGTGATCCCGTCGCGTTGCGCGACGACGAGAGGATGTTCATCGGGGGTCAGTTGGATGCGGGGCCGGGTCCCGACCTCCCGCGGATACAGAAGGGCTCCGAGCCCCACGGAGGCAGGGAAGCCGAGCACGTCGTTCGCCAAGACGCTGAGTAGGGGCGGGCCGTCGGCCCGATCGGCATCGTGCCACGAGCCGAGCACCTCGCGAAGGTCGGCGGCTCCCAGTTCGACCCACACGGTCATCACCAAGGGTTGTTGCGCCTCGGCGACAGGGATCTCGATCGACCCGCGAAGGAACGCTCGGAGCCCGCCGCTTCCGGTGATCATCGCGATCTCGCCGTCGATCCGTCCGCGCTCGGCTCGGTCCTGCTCGCTGAGTGCGAACCACGCTTGCGGGGCGGTGCTCTCGTAGGCGGTGGGCGGCCCCGCGTGCCGGGCGCCGCAGATCGAACAGATGAATCCTCGTTGGGTCATGACACGTTCGCGACCGCGCCGACGAAGCGAGCCGTTTCGGTCGCCGGTGCCGAGACGAACGCCATGGCGAACACCTCGGAGAATCGAGCGCGCACCAAGGGCGACAGCTCCCGGATCGTGACCGCTCGACCGGACAAGGCGGAGAGCGAGGTGACGCCCGTAGAGGCCAATCCGCACGGCACGATCGCATCGAACCACGACAGGTCGGTCGTGCAGTTGATCGCGAAGCCGTGCAGGGTGACGCGCATCCTCTTGATCCGTACGCCGATCGCGCAGACCTTGCGATCCCCGCTCCACACCCCCGTTTGGACAGGGCTTCGGTGCAGCGGGATGCCGAGGTCGGCGGCGGCGCGGATCACGACCTCCTCGAGGTTGCGGATGTACCCGATCGCATCGGGACGGGAGCCCAGATCGACGATCGGATACCCGACGAGCTGTCCGGGGCCGTGGAACGTGAACGATCCTCCCCGGTCGATATGGCGCACCTCGGCCCCCGTCGCGCGGAACCGATCCTCGTCCCAGACCGCGTGATCGGGTTTGCTCGTCCGACCTGCCGTGAACACCGGCGGGTGCTCTAGCAGCACGAGTGAGTCGGGCACGTCATCCTCGAGGCGTCGGTCGGCGAGTTCGTGCATCGCCTCGTTCGCGCGGTGGTACTCGATGACCCCCGAAGGTTCCAGCAACCAGCCGGGGCGTGTCATCCGTGGTCGAGGTCCTCGTCCCAGTCCCAGGTTTCCAGGTGCTCCTTGACCCGGGTGAGGAACAGGGTCGCCATCGCGCCGTCGATCACGCGGTGATCCCACGACATCGATAGATACACGCGATGCCGGATCGCGATCGCGTCGTCGACGACGACCGGTCGCTTCTCGATCGCATCGAAGCTCAGGATCGCAGAGTTCGGCTGGTTGATGATCGGAAGGGACGACAGCGAGCCGTACGCACCGGGATTCGTGATCGAGAACGTCGAGCCGTGCACTTCGTCGGGTTGGAGTTGCTTGCCTCGGGCACGCGTCGCCAGATCGTCGATCGCTCGAGCGAGGCCCACGAGGTTCATCTCATCACCGTTGCGCACGACCGGGACGATCAAGCCTCCGTCGATCGACACCGCGATCCCCATGTGGACGTGGCGACGGAGGATGAGGTCCTGGCCGCGGAGCTCCGCGTTGACCATGGGGAACTCGAGGAGAGCCTCGTTGGTCGCCCGGGTCACGAACGGCATATAGGTGAGCTTGAATCCCTCCCGTGCGGCGAATGCTTCTTTCACGCGCTCGCGCAGACGCACGATGCGCTCCATGTCCACTTCGACAAGCGTCCATGCTCGGGCGGCGGTCTGCGTGCTCTGGAGCATGTGGCCAGCGATGGCCCGCCGGAGGTGGGAAAGGGGCTGGACCTCCTCGTCCTCGTTCGCGACGACGGGGGCCTCCGGTCGCGTGACCGCCGGCTCGTTGGATGACGGTGCGGCAGGTGTGGAGACACTCGCCACGGGGGTGACCGCCGAGGGAGGCGCTTGCGCGACGGGGGGCGGTTCTGCCGCGATCGCCGGGGCTGCCTCGGGTGCCGACAGGGCGGCGGACTCTCCATCAGGGGGGACGTTTCCGACGACGATCGCGCCCTCCACATCGTGGCGTGTGATGCGGCCGCCGGGACCCGTTCCGCGGACCCGTGCGAGGTCGACGTCGTGCTCTCTCGCGAGCCGCCGAACGACCGGCGAGAGGATCGCGCTGCGCGGTCCCCGATCGGGGAGCCGTTCGCCGGCTTCGGTCCCGGCGTCGTCCGATACAGACTCCGGTACCGCTGGAGCGGGTGGCGGGGTCGGCACCTCGGCAGCAGCGCTGGTGCCCAGCGGCGCACTGGCGACCGGCGCCGCGGGCGCAGCCGGGATCGCGGGCACCTCCGTTGCGCTCTCGGCGGGGGCAGCCATGCGCGGTACCTCTTCCGAGAGCGCCTCCCCGGCGGCGGACTCTCCGGTGCCGACGATCGCGAGCTCGGTGCCCACGGGCACCGTCTGTCCCTCCGCAACCAGGATGCGTTCGAGCACGCCTTCCGCCGGTGAAGGCACCTCGGTGTCCACCTTGTCGGTAGAGATCTCGAACAGGGGTTCGTCGAGCGTGATCCGTTCGCCCTCCTGCTTCAGCCACCGGACCACGGTGCCCTCGAGCACCGTCTCTCCGAGCTGGGGCATCACCACGTTCGCCATGGGTGCTCCTCCGTCGTGGTCGTCGTCTCCGTCCGCGCCCTCGCCGGACCTCTCACTTCGTGGCCGCGCTCACCATGCGGCGAGCCTGTCCACTGCCTGCTCGATGTCGGCGACATCGGGCAAGAACGCATCTTCCAGGGCAGGGGAGAAGGGCACCGGGACGTTCGGCGGCGCCAGGCGCATCACCGGGGCGTCTAGGTGTTGGAAGGCATCCTCGGCGATCGTCGCCGCGACCTCGGCGCCCACGCCCAGGAAGCGGTGGCTCTCGTAGAGCACGAGCGCGCGGGACGTCTTCTCGATCGAGCGCAGGATCGTCTCGGTATCGAGCGGCGTGATCGTTCGCAGGTCGACGACCTCCACCGACACCCCCTTGTGCTCCAGCTCGGCCGCGGCGTCCAGCGCCTTGTGGACCATCGCTCCGTAGGTCACGATCGAGATGTCGGAGCCCTCGCGCCGGACGTTGGCGCTGCCGATCGGCACGGTGAAGTCCAACTCCTCCGGCACGATCTCCTTGATACGACGGTATATCCACTTGTGCTCGAAGAAGATCGTGGGGTTGTCGTCGCGGATCGCCGACTTGAGCAGTCCCTTCGCGTCGGAAGGGAACGCCGGACACAGCACCTTGAGTCCCGGTGTGTGGGCGAACCAGGGTTCGGGATTCTGCGAGTGGAACGAGCTCGCGCGAACCCCACCTCCGCTCGGTCCGCGGACCACCATCGGCAGCGGGACGCCCGAGCGATAGTGATACTTGCCGGCGACGTTCACCAACTCGTCGAACCCGTTCGCGATGAAGTCGGCGTACTGCACCTCGGCGATAGGGCGCATCCCTTCCATCGCCGAACCGACCGCCATGCCCATGATCGTCTCTTCGCAGATCGGGGTGTCCATCACCCGTTCCGTGCCGAAGCGCTCGATGAAGCCCTCCGTGACCTTGAACGCGCCCCCGTACACCCCGATGTCCTCCCCGAGCAGGTAGACGCGCTCGTCGCGCTCCATCTCCTCCCAGATCGCCTCGGCGATCGCGACCAGGTACGTGGCTTCGCCGGCGTCGGTCCGCTTGCCGCGGGGTTCGGCCCCGTGGCCCGCGGCGCCGGCTTCGACCTGCTTCGCGGTCTGCGACATCAGCCCGTCCCCCCCGCGCGGCCGGGCTCGCTCGACCAGTAGCCATCCTCGGCGTACAGCCCTCTCACGACGTCGCCGGCTTCGGGGAGGGGCGAGGCTTGAGCGAAGTCGTAGCCCTCTGTGAACTCCCGTTCGATCCGGGCCTGCAGGTCGTCGACCTGCTGTTGGTCCACGACGTTCTTGTCCAGCAGCAGCCGTTCGAAGCGCTGAACCGGGTCCTTGTTCTGCTGGTAGTCCTCGAGGGTTTCCTTCGGGACATACTTGGCGGCGTCGTGCCCGGCGTGTCCCCGCCACCGAAGGGCCACCGATTCGATCAGCGTCGGCCCGCCACCCGTTCGCGCCTTCGCGACCGCCTTCGCTGTGGCCTCATACACCTCCAGGACGTTCGCTCCGTCCACGCGAACCCCGGGGATCCCGTAGGCCGCCGCGCGTTCGGCGATCGTCGCGACCTTGAACTCCAGCTCGTTCGGGGTCGAGTACGCGTATCCGTTGTTGTTGACGACCCACACGACCGGAAGCTGGTGGATCGCCGAGACATTGATCGCTTCGTGCCACCGGCCGTTCGACGTGGAGCCGTCACCGCAGATCGCGAGCGCGATGTTGGGCTCGCGCTTGCGCTTGTAGGCGAGCGCGGCGCCCACGGCGACCGGATAGGAGTCCGGGAGCATCGACACGACCGTGAACGTCTTGTTGCCCTGCCAGTCGCCGATATGGCTGTTGCCGTCTCGGCCGCGCGTGTAGCCATCGATCCGACCCCAGAACTGCGCCATAACCCGCTTGAGTTCGAGGCCCTTCGTGAGCTGCGCGGACAGGTCTCGGTGCGTCACGAAGAGCGAATCGTCATGCTGGAGCGCGAACGCTGCCCCCACGTGGGTGCCCTCCTGTCCGCGACCCGAGTAGATCGCACCGGGCAGCCGCCCCTGCCGATAGAGCGACTCCATCCGCTCGTCGAAGTACCGGCAGAGCTTGAGCTTGTAGAGAACGTCGACCAATAGCTCCGGCGTCAGGCCGGCGAACTCTCCGGGACCACCTTGGGCCCCGGTCTGCGATGACATCGCGGTTGTCAAGGTCCGCCTCCCTCTACGCGGAGTGCAAGGGCTTGCCGGCGAGCGAAAGGAACGCCTCGCCGAACGCTTCGGATAGGGACGGGTGGGGGTGGTGCAGTTGCGCCACGTCTGCCGCGGTGGCCTCCCAGTTGGTGATAAGCATGCCTTCGGCGATCAGATCGGTGGCGTGCGGGCCGACCATGTGGATCCCGACGACCGGACCGTCGTGTTCTGCGATCACCTTGACCGCGCCACCCTCGCCGACGATGTTCGCCTTGCCGATGCTCTTCAGGTCGAGCACCTCGATGTCGACGTCGAGTCCACGCTCGCGCGCTTGCGCTTCGGTCAGGCCGACGGAAGCGATCTCCGGCGTCGAATAGGTGACGCGCGGGATCTGCGCGTAGTCGATCTCCGCGACGTCGAGCCCGGCGATCCGCTCGGCGATCGCGTATCCCTCGGTGAACGCGACGTGGGCGAGCTGCAATGGCGTCGTCGCGACATCCCCGACGGCCCACACGTGGGAAGCAGAGGTATGCAGCTGAGTGTCGACCTTCACGAACCCTCGCTCGAGTTCCACCCCGGCGGCCTCCAGCCCCAGGTCGTCGGTGACCGGCGCGCGCCCGATCGCCACGAGGCAGACCTCGGCGGAGACCGTAGTGGGCGCGCCCTCGGTTTCGTAGGTGACATCGACCCTGAGGCCGACGTCCTTGACCGACGCGACCTGAACACCGGTGAAAGCGGTGATCCGGCGACGACGGAAGGCACGTGCGACCAGCTTGGAGCTCTCCTCGTCCTCGAGAGGAGCCAGCCGGTCGGCCGCCTCGAGGATGGTGACCTCGGCTCCGAACGATCGATACATGGAGGCGAACTCGAGCCCGACGGCGCCCGCACCGATCACGACGACCGACATGGGGATCCGGTCGAGCCACAGCGCCTGATCGCTCGTGAGGATCCGGTCGGTGATGGCAACCTCGGGGAGCAGCCGGGGCCGCGAACCGGTTGCGATCACCACCTCGGCGGCGTGGATCTGCCGGCCGTCGACCGCGATCGAGCGCAGTTCGCCGGTCATCGAACCGATCCTCGCCGTCCCGTGCACGACCTCGACCTTCCGGAGCTCGAGCAGCGAGGTCACGCCGGCGACCAGCTTGTCGACGATCCGGTTCTCGAACTCGACGATCGCGGGCCAGTCGGGGCGGCCGTCGGCAACGATCCCCCATTCCTGCGAGCGCGCGACGGTATCGAGGACCTCGGCAGACTGCAGCAACGCCTTCGTCGGGATGCAGCCGCGCAGCAAACAGGTGCCGCCGACCCGGGGGTCGCGGTCGATCACGACCACGCGTTTGCCGAGTTCGGAGGCCCGGAGCGCGCACGAGTACCCACCGGTGCCGGCCCCGATGACCGCTACGTCGTAGTCGTCGGAC
Organism: Actinomycetota bacterium; assembly: GCA_040902745.1. Taxonomy (GTDB): domain Bacteria; phylum Actinomycetota; class UBA4738; order UBA4738; family HRBIN12; genus JBBDWR01. The sequence continues at coordinate 27,269 of JBBDWR010000011.1, forward strand.
ATCATCCGGATACTACCGCCCCCTCCGCCCACGCCCGGCGCACGGGCGGCGGATCGGGCCGAGGGTCTCCGCGGTTCGAACGGTGGTTCAAGGGCGAGGGAGGGCCCGCCGCTAGGATGCCCCGTCGTGAGCGATGCACTCGTCCTTAAACGCAGCCCCCTCGAGAAGGTCCATCGTGAGCTGGGCGCCAAGCTCGGCCCGTTCGGCGGCTGGGAGATGCCGATCGAGTACGAGGGCGCACTCGCCGAGCACCGCGCGGTTCGCGAGCGCGCAGGGCTGTTCGATCTGACCCATCTGGGCAAGGTGGACGTGACGGGACCGGGCGCACTCGAGATGCTGCAGCATGTCGTGAGCGGGGATCTGTCTCGAACGGCGGTCGGTGAGGCGGCGTACAACCTCGTCCTCAACGAGCGAGGCGGGGTCGTCGAGGATCTCATCGTGTACCGGCTCGCGGACGATCGCTATTTCGTCGTGCCGAACGCGGCGAACGCCACGAAGGTGCTGCGGATGCTGGAAGAGGAGCGCGCCACGCGGCCCCTCCACCTCCTGTACCACCAGGACTGGTGCTTCTTGGCCATCCAAGGCCCGCGATCGGTCGAGGTCACTCGCGAGTTGTTCCCACAGGCCGAGTCGCTGGCGTTCATGGAGTGCGTGGAGAGCCAGTTCCGTCGGCGGCCGGTGATCCTGACGCGTTCCGGCTACACCGGTGAGGTGGGGTTCGAACTGTTCACCTACCAGGACATCGCGGAGGATCTGTGGGCTGCGCTACTGGAGCTCGGAGCTCCGTTCGACATCCGGCCGTGCGGTCTCGCAGCTCGCGACGTGCTTCGTCTCGAGATGGGCTACCCGCTCTACGGCCAGGATCTGTCCGAGGAGCGGACCCCTCTCGAAGCGGGACTGCGATGGACCGTGGCGTTCGACAAGGGGGACTTCCGCGGGAAGCAGGCGTTGGAGCGCCAGATCGAAGCAGGGATACCCGGACGCCTGTGGGGATTGCAGATGCAAGAGCGCCGCCACATCCCGCGCGCCCACTACCCGGTGCTCGTCGGCGACGAATCGGTCGGGGAGGTGACGAGCGGAACGTTCTCACCGCTGCTCGAACGGGGGATCGCGCTCGCGTACCTGCAGCCGCGAGAGCGGTTCGGTGTCGGCGACCGTGTCGCGGTGGACATCCGGGGGCGGCTGGGTGAAGCCGAGATCGTCCATCCGCCCTTCGTCGATCGAAGTCCTCGGTGATGGGCGACGGTCAGGCGGGCGTGTCACGCGCGATCGCCAGGAAATCGTTCACGCCCGCGGTCCCGAATCGAGCTCCTCGCACGAGTGTTCGGAGCATCCCATGGGCTCGCCGGGAGGCCGGCAGCACCGCGACGACCACGTAGAGCCCCGATGTGGGGATCCCGATCCTGCGCATCGATCCGTAGCCGGGGGCGGCCACGAAATAGGCCCATCGCGTCGGGGCGTTGTGGATCCGACACGCGCCCTCAGCCACCGCCAGGTAGTCGCCCGTCGACCCGTCGTCGCCCCGGAAAAAGCCCGGCCGGTTGTTCACGAGCACGCGCCGGTGCGAGGCTCGGCAGTCGCCCGAGTGCGTCAGCTGGCTCAGGGCGGATCCCGTCGCCGCCAGGTAGTAGTAGTCAGACGGAACGCCGACATCCGTGGCATCGATATAAGTGGCCGACATCCCTGCAACCGAGCCGTCGAGATGTCCCCAGCTGCCGGGTTGCGGTGATGCCGCGATCCCTCGATGCAGGTCGAAGTCGGTCGACGATGTCCGCCAGCGTTCGGGCACTAAAGCTCGGACCCGCCCCTGGACCACCTCCGCGAACGCGGACGGGCCCTCGGCGGAGCCGGCCACCAGGGAGGGTGCGTCGCCCGTGGCGCCGCGACAGCCCGCAGCGACCAGAGCGAGCACGACGGCAGTGACGACTCTGTGCACGTAACGTCCTCCGGAGCCGAGGATAGCCCCCACCCGCGCGTGGCACCAGACCCCAAAAGGCCGGGGGCGGCCGTTCCCGGCCCTAGGAGATCGCGTCGGCGTCGGAGGGCTCGGCCGGGAGCTGCGGTGGGTGCGACAGCGACTGCCCGAACCGGGTGGGCAGACAGAAGGAGACGCGGGTGCCGCCGGCGGGAAGCGGATCGGCCCACATCACGCCTCCGTGTTCCACCACGAGCTTGCGCGCCATGTGCAGGCCCAGCCCGACGCCCGCCCGCTCCTTGCGGATCGTCGCCTCGCCGACGGAGAAGGGCTCATCGAACGCCCGGTTGATCATCGATCGCTGGATGCCCTCACCACGGTCGGTGACCGACACCACCGCGCCCTCGTCCATCGCTCGCGCGGTGATCGAGACCACCCCGTCGTCGGGCGAGTACCGACATGCGTTGTCTATCAGGTGCCGAAGCACCTCGACGATCCGGGTTTCGTCCGCGTTGGCGTAGAGGACGGGAGGCAGTGCCCGGTGGATCGACACCTGCCCGTAGCTCGATCCGACCTCGGCCGCGACTCGGAGCACGACCGGGACGAGGTCGACGTCCGTTCGATCGAGCTGCAGGCTGCCTCGATCGAGCTCGGCGATCGTGAGGATGCCGTCGACGATGCCCATCAGCTTCGCAAGCGATGCATCCAACTGATCGAGGAATTCCCGTCGTGCTTCCTCCGGGACATCTCGGTTCGCCAGGACGTGCGCGATGCCTTTCGCGACCGTGACGGGCGTTCGAAGCTCATGCGAGATGTTGGCGAGGAACTCGGCTTTGGCGGTGGTCACCGACTCGAGTTCGTTGATGCTTCTGGCGAGCGTGTCCTCGAGCTCGAGTTCGCGCAAGCGGGCTCTGGCCTGGTGTTCGGCAAGCATCGTGCTGACCGACGGCGACAGGGCGATCGCTCCGCGCGTCACCGCCTCGATCGCCCGCACGATGACCTCGCCCGGGTCGGACTTCAGGAGGAACCCCGCGGCTCCTGCTCCGAGCATCGTCAACGCCGTGTCGGCGCTGACCTGGCCCGTCCACACGAGGATCCGCATGCGCGGTGCCGCTTCGCGGAAGCGGCGGACCAGTTCGACACCGGCAACTCCCGACAGATCGATCTCCGTCACCACCACATCCGGCTGCCCGTGGTACGCGAGTTCCACCGCGCGGTAGCCGTCCGTTTCGATCTGGACGTCCGCGTCAGGGTGCGCGGCGCGAGCAAGGTGCTGGAAGTCCGCGAGGACGTTGCCACGATCACACAGCAGGATCTTCATCGATACGCGCTCCCGGGCGTGCGCGACCAACGCGCACTGCCCAACTCAGGTATCGGGCGCGGCCCTCGGAAGTTGAGGGGGGTATGACGCAGGGCTCCCGGGGGAGGTCCGAGGATCGAAGCGGCGGAGGCCGAATGGCCGATGGAGCCGGGGGACTCGCTATTCCACGATGCCGTTGCGGATCGCGATCGCCACGGCTTGTGCGCGATCGTTCGCGCCGAGCTTCTCGAAGATCCGTTCGAGATGGGTTTTCACGGTGTGAGGTGAGATCTCCAGATCGCGCGCAACCTCTTTGGTGGTAGCGCCGTAGGCGACCTTCTGCAGGATCTCGGTCTCGCGCTTCGACAGGGGCGCCACCTTAGGTCCCTTGTCCTGGACCTGGACCTCTTCGATGAAAGCGCGCGTCAGCGTCGGGTGGATCACCGCCTTGCCCTCCAGGGCGTGCTTGGCCGCGTCGACGAGTTCGTCCGCCGAAGCGTCCTTCAGCAGGTAGCCGGACACGCCCGCCTGGATCGCCTCGGTGATGGCCGATCGAGATTCGTCGACCGTGAACAGGATCACATGGGTCTCAGGCGACGCCTTGCGGATCTCCCGCGTCGCCTCGATCCCGCCGATGCCGGGCATGCGGACATCCATGAAGACGATGTCGGGATGCAGCTCGCCCACCTGGACCACGGCCTCCTCTCCGGTGCTCGCCTCTCCGACGATCGCGACGTCGTCGGACAGTTCGAGTGCGGAGCGAAGGCCGTCGCGGGTGACCGGGTGATCATCGACGATCAATGCTCGGATCGTGCTCATCAGGCTCCGTTCGACGGATGCGGCTATAGGATAGTCCTACTGACCCGAGGGACGTGTGATGGAAGAGCAGCGAATCGAGGAGCTGGCCGGAGCCACTTCCGATGCACAGGAGGGCATCTCGGCGGATCCGCCAGCAGGCGACGTCGGCCGGACGGGTGATGGAGTATCGGCCGACGCACCGGCGAAGAGCGACGTGCTCGAGGCCTTGAAGAACGTCTACGACCCGGAGTTGGGGATCAACATCGTCGACCTCGGACTCGTCTATGAGGTGTCCATCGAGGGGGACCGCGTAGATATCACGTACTCCTTGACGACGATGGGATGCCCGATCGGGCCGATGATCGAGGATCAGATGCGGTCCTTCGTGGGCAAGGTTCCCGGGGTCGGGGAAGTCACTCCCGAGATGGTGCTCCGCCCGGCGTGGAGCCCGGAGATGATGTCCGAGGAGGCCAAGGCCGCCCTCGGCGTCTTCTGAGCCCTGCTGCAGGCGGCACGCGTCGTCGCAGGTCGCGGCATTGACACCGTCCCTGCAGAACGGCTACAACCTCGGTTCGACGCCTTCCCGCGACGTCTCGGGTCCAAGGAGCTGACGTGGTTCGAACGCGCTGCATCGGAGTGGTCGGGGCGATGATCCCGTCGCGCCTGTGTTGTACGCGCGCGGGCGCCCGGCACCGGGCGCTCCCTGTCGCGCGACCCTGAGCTCCGCATCACCGAAGGGGGTTCGAAGGCCGGGTGTGCGGCCCCCCTACCTGATCGAACACACAGCCCAGAACAAGCAGCCGAACGGCGCCGAGAAGGCGAAGGGAGATGGAGATCCATGACGGAGTACGCCAAGCCCGACGTGCTGGTCGAGACCGGCTGGCTCGAGGAACACCTCGACGACGACACGGTCCGGGTGATCGAAGTCGACGAGGACACGAGCGCATACGACAAGGGACATATCCGCGGCGCGGTGGGGTGGAACTGGTCCACGGACCTGCATGCCGATGTGGGACGGGACTACGTGGACCAGGCTAGGCTGTCCACGCTGCTCAGCGAGGCCGGCGTCGACGACGGCGTCACCGTCGTGCTCTACGGCGGCAACAACAATTGGTTCGCCGCGTACGCGTACTGGATCCTGCACCTGCGGGGGTTCACCAACGTCAAACTGGTCAACGGCGGCCGCAAGAAGTGGGAGCTGGAATCGCGCGAGCTGGTGCAAGAGATCCCGAGCTACTCGTCCACGGGCATCGCAGTCTCGGGCGCAGAGCAGCCACAGATCCGCGCGCTGCGTGACGAGGTGATCGCCAAGGTCGGCTCCGGCATCGAGCTCGTCGACGTTCGGTCTCCGGAAGAATTCCGGGGAGAGAAGCTGGCGCCGGACCACCTTCCGCAGGAGCAGTCGCAGGTGCCGGGGCATGTGCCCGGGGCGTCGAACATCCCCTGGGCGAAGCTGGCCAACGAGGACGGAACGTTCCGGTCCGCTGACGAGTTGCGCGAGATCTACGCTGAAGAAGGCATCACCGGCAACAACGAGGTGATCGCCTACTGCCGGATCGGGGAGCGGTCGAGCCACTCGTGGTTCGCGCTGCAAGAGCTCCTCGGGTTCGACGGAGTGAAGAACTACGATGGCTCGTGGACCGAGTACGGCTCGCTGGTCGGCGTTCCCGTCGAGAAGGGCTGACGCCCGCCGGGGAGACGCCTTCGATCTCATGTGTGGGGAGCCTCGCCCGCGGGCGGGGCTCCTTCACGTCTAGAGCTCGTCCGGTCATCTCGCGCGCCTGACCCCGCCCCCCACCCAAAGCGCATCCCTCTAGGATGGGCCGATGCCTGACGATTCCGTGCACGCCGCAGACGATGTGCAGGCGGATCCCGCGGCGTCGCACAAGCGCAAGATCGGCACGAGGCAGGTCGTCGGGGCGGTCGTCACCGTTGCGATCGTCGTGCTCGTGTTCGTCGGGATCTTTCCGAGGATCGCCGACTACTCCGCAGTGAGGCGAACGATCCGGGCGATGACGAGCATGGAGATCGGAACGCTCCTGCTGCTTGCCGTCTGGAACATCCTGTCCTACCTGCCGGTACTCACGACGACGCTGCCCGGCCTCAAGCTTCGCCAGGCCTTCGTGGTGACCAACGCGACGACGGCGGTCTCGAACACGGTGCCTGCCGGCGGCGCGGTGGCGATCGGCCTCACCTACGCGATCCTCACGTCGTGGGGTTTCACGGTCGCGCAGATCGTCCGGCAGGTCCTCATCTCAGGGGTGTTCAACACGTTCGTGAAGCTCGGCATGCCGGTGATCGCCCTCGCGCTGCTCGCGATCCAAGGCGACGTGCCATCCGCGCTCTTGGTGGCCGCACCGATCGGCGTCGCCGCTCTGCTGGTCGCGATCGTGCTGTTCTGGCTCGTGCTTCGCAGTGAGGAGCTCGCGCGGCGCGTCGGCGACGGTCTGGGCAAGGCCGCGGCCTGGCTTTGGCGCCTGTTCCGTCGGCCGTGGAATAGAGACTGGGGCACGTCAGCCGTCGAGTTCCGCAACAACACCATCGACCTGCTCAAGGGCCGCGCCTGGAAGATCACCGTTGCGACGATGGTCAGCCATACGTCGTTGTTCTTCGTTCTGTTGCTGACCCTGCGGCACGTGGGCGTGTCCGAGCAAGAGGTCAGCACGATCCGGGTGTTCGCGGCGTTCGCGTTCGCGCGCCTGATCTCCGCTTTGCCGATCACGCCTGGAGGGGTCGGGGTGGTCGAGCTCGGCTACGTCGGCGCTCTCGGGATCGGCGTCGACAAGGAGACGAGCGCGCAGATAGTGGCGGCCGTCCTCGTGTTCCGTGCGCTCACCTACCTCCTTCCGATCCCGCTCGGAGTCGGAACGTGGCTGTTCTGGCGGGCGAATAAGAGCTGGCGACGCGATCCGGGCGAGATGGAGAGTGTCGAGCGCGCGATCCTGAGCGAGCCGTCGTCGGCGGCCGGCTCGCAGGCGTGAGTCGAGTGGTGACCCAGCATGAGATCGCCCCGGGGGTGGGCGCGTCCGACGCGATGCCCAAGGGGCGGGGGCAGGGCGATCGGCGCGACGAGGACGCGCCGATCGCCGTGATCGACATCGGCTCGAACTCGGGCCGGATGGTCGTCTTCCGTCTGCGTGACGGAGGGCATCTGGACGTCCTCGAGGATGCGCGAGCACCTCTGCGACTAGCTCGCGCGCTGCGGGACGACGATCGGCTGGGTCCGGAGGCGATCGACCGCACGTTGGAGGCGCTGCAAGACTTCCGTGCGGTCGCACTGGGCGCCGGCGCGGTCCTCACACTCGCTGTTGCCACGTCGGCCGTGCGTGAGGCGGCCGATGGCGACGAGTTGCTGCGGCGGGTTCGCGACGAGGTCGGCATCGACCTGCAGGTGATCGACGGGGACCGGGAGGCGGTCCTCGGGTTCCTCGGTGCGATCCACGGTCTTCCCGTCTCGGACGGGATCGTCATGGACGTGGGCGGAGGAAGCATGGAGCTGACGCGGTTCGCCGCTCGTCGCTTCGGCCAGGTCTGGACCCTGCCCCTCGGCTCGCTACGGCTCTCGGATCGCCACCTCCGCTCGGATCCGCCGACAGACAAGGAGATGCGCAAGCTGCGCCAGGACTCGGAGAAGGCGCTGAAAGCGGCTGGGGTTGTGAAACTGGGGCCGGGAGAGGCGTTGATCGGGGTCGGCGGCACGATCCGGAACCTGGCGAAGATCGATCGGCGTCGCATCGACTACCCGTTGCCGCTTCTGCACGGCTACGAGGTCCCCATCGATCGCCTGGAGGAGCTCACGACGTTCCTCGCCGAAAGATCCATGGCGCGGCGAGCGTCGACGCCGGGACTCAACCCGGACCGGGCCGACACGATCGTGGGAGGCGCGCTCGCGGTGCTCACAACGATGGAGATCGTCGGTGCCGAACGCCTGCTCGTGTCGAGCCGGGGGATGCGAGAAGGACTCGCGCTGCAGGAGATCTCGGCCGATCTGCCGTCCCCGCTACGGGTGCGTGCCGCCTCGATCGCCAACCTCGCCACCCGGTTCGCGACCTGGGACGAGCGCGCAGGGCGACGGCGGCTCGCGATCACGGAGCGACTCTATGAGGCGCTGGAGCCCGAGGCCCGCAGCGATGTGCGGGAGATGCTGGGTCACGCAGCGACGATCGTCGACGTCGGTCGTGCGATCGACTACTACGATCGCTTCGAGCATTCGGCGATGCTGATCACCTCCGCCGACCTGGGAGGGTTCTCCCATCACGATCTGGGTCTGCTGACGGCGATCCTGCGCCAGGCCGACGACGACGTGCGACTTGGTCCGTATCGGGGACTGCTGCGGAAGGAGGATCGCGAGCCGGTGCTGCGGGCCGCGACCGTCCTTGCCCTGGCCGACTCCTTCAACCGGCGGATCCCACCCGGCGGGCGCGCGGAGATCGCGTGCCGGTGGAAGCGGGAGTCCTTCGAGGTGGCTGCCCCGGTTCCTGCCGGGTGGCGTCCCAGGGCGGTGGCGGTTCGGTTCCGAGAGGTCTTCGGGCGCACGTTGGTCGTGGAGCCCACCGATCGATGAGCGCGGCGGGAGTGGGGACGTGGCTGTTGGCCAAGGTGATCAAGGACACATTCCCTCGCGATCGTCCGGGGGCGATCTTCGAGGAGTCGATCCTGCGGGGGATCGGGGCCGGGGGTCGTGGGTATCCCTCGGGTCACGCTGCGGTCGCCGCCGCGATCAGCTTCGTTCTGTGGGCGTACCTGCCGCGACGATGGCGATGGGTGCCGGTCGTGTTGACGATCATCGTCTGTCTCGCGAGGGTCTACGTCGGAGCGCATCTGCCGCTCGACGTGATCGGCGGAGCGGCCCTGGGTGTGGCGACCGGGGCAGTTGCGACCTTCCTCGGTGGTGTTCCTGCGATCCATAGGCATGCCTGACGCCGACTGCAAGGGGTTCCTGACCTGCGCAAACGCCGGCACCGCAGGGGGCGGAATCCGACCTATGCGATAGACTTTGACGAGGAACAGGACAGCCTCGGTACAGATAGTTGCGAGCCCGAAGCAGCAGGTCCACGGAAGGGGAGACCAGCCGCCATGGCCATCAGTCAGCAAGAGCACCTCAAGGAGCTCGACAAGGGGTATCGCTTCGGGTGGAACGACCCGTCGCACTCCGTCTTCGAGCCGAAGCGCGGTCTCAGTGCCGCGGTGGTCGAGGAGATCTCCGCCCGCAAGGGTGAGCCGGACTGGATGCGCAAGTTCCGCCTCAAGGCGTTGCGGCACTTCGAACTGCGCCCGATGCCGTGGTGGGGCGCCGACCTTTCCGACATCGACTTCGAGAACATCTACTACTACATCAAGTCCACCGAGAAGCAGGCCGAGGAGTGGGAGGACCTGCCGGAGGACATCCGGGGCACATGGCAGAAGCTGGGGATCCCCGAGGCCGAGCAGAAGTACCTGGGCGGCGTGTCGGCGCAGTACGAGTCCGAGGTCGTGTACCACAAGATCAAGGCTGAGCTCGACGACATCGGGGTGATCTTCACCGACATGGACTCGGCGTTGCGGGACTATCCCGATCTCGTCAAGGAGTACTTCGGCACGATCATCCCGCCCAACGACAACAAGTTCGCTGCGCTGAACTCGGCGGTCTGGTCGGGTGGGTCGTTCATCTACGTGCCCCCCGGCGTGCACGTCGACATCCCACTGCAGGCCTACTTCCGCATCAACGCGGAAAACATGGGTCAGTTCGAGCGCACGTTGATCATCGCCGACGAGGGTAGTTACGTGCACTACGTCGAGGGATGCTCCGCGCCGATCTACACGACGGACTCGCTGCATTCGGCGGTCGTAGAGATCATCGCGAAGAAGGGTGCTCGCGTTCGCTACACGACGATCCAGAACTGGTCGACCAACGTCTACAATCTCGTGACCAAACGCGCCGCCGCGTACGAAGACGCGGTGATGGAGTGGGTCGACGGCAACATCGGCTCCAAGGTCACGATGAAGTACCCGTCGATCTATCTCCTCGGAAAGGGTGCCCGGGGTGAGGTGTTGTCGGTAGCGTACGCCGGCAAGGGCATGCACACCGACGCCGGCGGCAAGGCGATCCACGCAGCTCCGTACACGACGAGCGTGATCACCTCGAAGTCCGTATCCAAGGACGGCGGCCGCACCGGATACCGTGGACTGATCCGTGTGGAACCCGACGCGCATCACGCGAAGAGCAACGTTCGCTGCGACGCGCTGATCCTCGACGAGGACTCGCGGTCGGACACCTACCCGTACATCGAGGTCGAGGACGAGACGGCGTCGCTCGGTCACGAGGCGACAGTGTCGAAGATCGGAGAGGACCAGCTCTTCTACCTCATGAGCCGAGGCCTCACCGAGGTGGAGGCCACGGCGATGATCGTGAACGGCTTCATCGAGCCCATCACCCGCGAGCTTCCGATGGAGTACGCGGTCGAGCTGAACCGACTGGTAGAGCTGCAGATGGAAGGCTCGGTCGGCTGACGAAGCGCCCCCTCGGGGGGCGCCCCGAGACCAAGCAGCGACCCGAGAGGGCAGGCCGCGCAGGGTCTGCCCTCTCTGACGGAGACACCGGATCATGACCAACGCCACACGGACCGCGCAGACCTTCGACGAAGAGGCGCTCGCCGCCTTGCCGTCCAGCAGCGCGTTCGTCGACCAGCTGCGCAAAGACGCCTTCGCCGAGTTCACCGCTCTGCCGATACCGTCGCAGGAAACAGAAGAGTGGCGCTACACGGATCTGTCGGACTTCGACCTCGCTTTCGCACCCTTCACCCCGGGAGCGCCCGCCGCGAACCTGGACGAGGTGCCGGACGAGGTCGTCGCGGCCGCCGGGATCGTCGGCGACCGCGCAGGTCTGCAGATCCAACGCAACTCGGAGGTGGTGCTGACCAACCTCGATACGAGCCTGACCGAGCGCGGTGTCGTGTTCACCGATCTCGACCGGGCGATCGTGGAGCGGCCGGACCTGGTGGAACCGCACCTGCATACGCTCGTGCCCAGTGATCGGAGCAAGTTCACGGCACTGCACGCCGCGTTCCGGACCGGAGGAACGTTCCTCTACGTTCCTGCCGGGGTCACGATCGAGGTGCCGCTGCAGACCCTTACCTGGGTCGATGAGGAGGGCGTTGCGGTGTTCCCCCATACGCTCATCGTGGTCGGGCCCGACGCGGAAGTGACGTTCATCGACCGGTACGCCTCGCCCGACCTCGGTCGCGCCTTCTCCGACGCGATCACCGAGATCCACGCCGACGCGTCCTCCCGGGTGACGTACGTGTCGATCCAGGACTGGGGGGCAGGCATGACGCACCTCGCGGTACAGCGCGCGCAGCTGGGACGCGACGCCAGTCTGCGTACGACATCGGTCGGGTTCGGGGCCGACCTCGCCCGCGTCGAGGCGGAGAGCATCCTCGCGGGCGTCGGTGCCTCGAGCGAAGCGCTCGGGCTGTTCTTCGCGGACGGCGACCAGCACTTCGACCATCGGACCGAACAGGACCACGTGGCGGAGAAGTGCACGAGCGACCTGCTCTACAAGGGCGCCCTGCGCGACACGTCCCGCGGGGTCTACTCAGGCTGGGTGCACGTGCGGCCCGGCGCCCAGGGGACCAACGCGATGCAGACGTCTCGAAACATCATGCTGAGCGAGGGGGCGTTTGCCCGCGCGATCCCCAACCTCGAGATCGAAGCCAACGACGTCCGCTGCGGGCACGCCGCGAGTGCGGGTCCCGTGGACGACGATCAGCTCTTCTACCTCGAGACACGAGGTATCGCCCGGTCCGACGCGGAGAGGCTGATCGTCAAAGGCTTCTTCCAGGAAGTGATCGATCGCGTCGCCCTCGAGGAGATCCGCGAGAGCGTTGCCGCGGCGATCGAGGACGAACTGCAGCGACCCGGGCAAGGAGGGCAGGGCTGATGCCCCTGGTCCGCCTCTGCTCGACGAGCGATGTTCCCGAAGGGGACGCGAAGCGCTTCGAGATCGACGGTAGGGAGATCGCGGTCGCGAACCTCGGCGACAAGGGGTTCCGCGTGATCGACGCCGAGTGCAGCCACGCGCACTACTACCTGGACGAGGGCGAGGTCGACGTCGAGGACGAGACGATCGAATGCCCCAAGCACGGTTCTACGTTCGACCTGGAGACGGGGCGACCGACGACGCTGCCGGCGATCGTGCCGGTGGATGTGTATCCCGTGAAGATCGAAGGCGACGACATCCTGATCGAGGTGAATCCATGAGTGAGAACGACGGCGCCGTCCTCGAGATCCGCGGCCTGAAGGCCTCGGTCGAGGGCAAGGAGATCCTGAAGGGGATCGACCTGACCGTGCACCAGAACGAGACCCACGCATTGATGGGACCCAACGGCTCCGGCAAGAGCACCCTGGCCAACGTGGTCATGGGCCGGCCCGGCTACGTGGTCACCGGTGGTGAGGTCCGGTTCAAAGGCGAGGACATCATCGGCCTGACGCCGGACCAGCGGGCGCAGCGAGGGCTGTTCCTGGCGATGCAGTATCCCGTCGAGGTCCCGGGCGTCTCCGTGGTGAACTTCCTGCGGACCGCCTACCAGGCCGTCAAGGGGGACCAGGTTTCCGCCTTGGCGTTCCGCAAGCACATGAAGGAGAAGATGAATCTGGTGGGTGTCGAGGACGCGATGGTGAATCGCTACGTCAACCAGGGGTTCTCCGGCGGGGAGAAGAAGCGCAACGAGATCTTGCAGCTCGCAGTCCTGGAGCCGCAGATCGCGGTCCTCGACGAGACCGACTCCGGGCTGGACATCGATTCGCTCAAGCAGGTCGCGACAGGCGTGGCGCAGCTGGTGGGTCCCGGCCTCGGTGTGTTGCTGATCACGCACTATCAACGGATCCTCGACTACATCACGCCCGACCAAGTTCACGTGATGATCGACGGGCGTATCGTGAAGTCCGGTGGCAAGGATCTCGCGCTCGTACTCGAAGAGAAGGGGTACGAAGGGATCCGCGAGGAGCTCGGCCTGACCGAGACCGTCGGCGCCTCCAGCGACTAGCCGGGAAGGCCAGAAGGGCGAGAGAAATGGCGATCACCGAACACGCGGCCAGCGAACCGACTGCTCGCCTGGACGTCGCGAAGATCCGTGAGGACTTCCCGATCCTGTCGCGTGAGATCAACGGCAAGCCGTTGATCTATCTGGACAATGCGGCGACGTCCCAGAAGCCGAGGCAGGTGCTCGACGCCGAACGCTCCTTCTACGAGCGGCACAACGCGAACGCACATCGCGGCTTGTATCAGATCTCCGAGGAGGCCACGGAGGCCTACGAAGGCGCCCGCCGTACGATCGCGACATTCTTGGGTGCGCCCGATCCGGACACGATCGTGTACACGCGTGGCACCACCGAGTCGATCAATCTCGTTGCTCATGCGTGGGGCCGCAAGTTCCTCCGCGCGGGGGACGAGATCTTGCTCACGGAGCTGGAGCATCACTCCAACATCGTGCCGTGGCAGCTGTGTGCGGCGGCGACGGGAGCGACCCTCCGCTACATCCCTCTGGCCGACGACGGCACGCTGGACCTGTCGGACCTCGACTCGCTGCTCACACCGAAGACCAAACTCCTCGGAATCTCGGGCATGTCCAATGCGCTGGGGACGATCCCCCCGCTCCGCGAGCTGATCGACGCCGCGCATGCCGTGGGTGCGGTCGTACTGGTGGACGGCGCCCAGCTCGTCCCGCACGAGCGGGTGGATGTGGTCGCGCTGGGGTGCGACTTCCTCGCGTTCAGCGGCCACAAGATGCTCGGCCCCACCGCCTCCGGCGCGCTCTACGGGACCCGCGAACTGCTCGAATCGATGGATCCGTTCCTCGGCGGAGGGGAGATGATCAGCGAGGTCTTCGCCGACCACAGCACCTTCAAACCGATCCCGTTCAAGTTCGAGGCGGGGACGATGAACGTTGCCCAGCAGGTCGGTCTCGCGGCCGCGATCGACTACCTGAACGCGCTCGGCATGGACGCCGTGCGGGCGCATGAGTCGGACCTGACCGCATACGCACTCGAGCGGCTCTTGGACGCGGGAGCCACCGTCTTCGGCCCGACCGACGTGTCGATCCGCGGGGGCGGTGTGTCGTTCTGGTTCAAGGACGTGCATCCCCACGACCTCGCGCAGGTGCTCAACGAGGAAGGGATCGCGGTTCGCGCAGGCCACCATTGCGCGCAGCTCGTGATGCGGCGCTTCGGCACGCCGGCCACCGCCAGGTGCTCGTTCTACGTGTACAACACCCGCGAAGAGATCGACGCGATGGTGGGGGCTCTGGAGAAGGCCCAGGACGTCTTCGGGTTGTAGCGGGTAGGCTCGCTGCAATCCCGGCCAGGGGGACACACGAACGTGGCACTCGACGACATCTACAAAGAGGTCATCCTCGACCACTACAAGAACCCGCGGAACAAGCGGGAGCTCGCCGGTGCCGAACGTTCCAACCATCAGAACAACCCGCTGTGCGGCGACGAGATCACGGTTTACGTCAACACCGACGCGGACGCGATCTCCGAGGTGGCATTCCAGGGCGCCGGCTGTTCGATCTCCCAGAGTTCCGCCTCGATGATGACCGAAGCGGTACAAGGGGCTCCGGTAGCCAAGGCGCTCACGCTTGCCTCCGACTTCCGGCAGATGATGGCAGGGGAGTTGGAGCCGGAGGAGGACGAGTTCGGCGACCTGATCGCCCTCAAGGGGGTCGTGAAGTACCCGATCCGCATCAAGTGCGCCGTGCTCGCCTGGGACGTGCTGCAGGAGGCCCTCGTCGGATCCGACGGGGAAGCGTCCGGTTCGGCGCCACACTCGGTCGGGGGCTAAGGCGTTACCGGCGCCTAGGAGCGCGGGGCGCGAACGACCTTCGTCGCTTGCGCGGCCACCTCGTCGCTTCCCTGGGTGAACGCCAGCAAGGTCAGGGCGTGGTTCTTGCCGTCGCACGGGAGGTCGAACAACGCGGTTCCCTTGTTCGGGAAGCCGCGGCTCGACAGGGGTTGTCCGTCCAGATCGAACCGGACCTGGTTCGCGCGCACTACTCGGAAGCGGATCGTCACCATCTCCGAAACGGGGTCGGGACACGTCAGACGCCCTGGCACCTCGAACCGCGTGATCTCGGGCGTAGCGGTGTCGGGTGAAGTGTCGGCGGTGGGGCTCGCGGACGGGGTTGCAGTGGCATCGGGGGTCTCGGAGGGGGAAGGATCCTCGCTGGCAGAGGGGCTCCCGGCGGGGGAGGGAGACGTCGTGGGACGCGGTGTTTCGGTGGTGTCGCCCGAGCCGCACCCGACGAAGAGCAGGGTCGCCGCAACGACGGTGATCAGCGGTGTGGGTCGCAACGATGCTCCATGCGGACGGGGGCGGACCTGCGAAGGGCGCGAGGATACCAGTGGATGAGTGGCAACCGGGGGAAGCGTCGTGCATCATGCGACCGGTGAGGGGGAGCGAATCGCGCCGCGGGATCGGCGCCGTGGCCTGGGCCGCGATCTGGTATCCGCTGGGATGCGTGGCTGTGGCCGCCGCGGTCGGTGTGTGGTTCTACGCCGACTGTGGCAACGCCGCGGATACCGTGGCATGTCGGGAATCGATCGTACCGGGATCGCTGCTGTTCCTCGCGGTCATCCTCGGCGCGGGGATCGTGGTACTCGCGATCGTGTGGGCGATCTCCCTCGTGGTCGTGCGGCTGCTCGATGCAGGTCCAGCCGACCCGCGGGATCGATCCGAGCCGGGAGGTCAACGGCCTGGGGTGGACGACGCTCTCGCCACGCGCCCCCCCGCGTCGACGGTCGATCCGACCGAGGTGACCGCGTCCCGCGCCAAGCGGCACGAGCACCGGTGAGTGTGCGGATCGTCTTCTCGGAGGACGCACGCGACTTCGCGCGCCGGGATTGGACCGCGATCGTCGACCAAGATCCCAGCGGCACGTTTTTCCACACGCCCGGATACCTCAAGCTCTACTGGGAGGAGTTCGGCGAGACGCCGGAGCATCTGCTGTTCGCGTTCGCCGAACAGGGGGATGCACAGATCGGCGCGGTCGCGTTCGAGCGATTCGGCGACACGTTACGGTTCCTCGGAGGAACGGAGGTCACCGACTACCTCGGTCCGGTCGCGATCGACGGCTCTCAGGATGCGGTCGCCGAAGCGTTGTTCAGCGCGCTCGCTTCCCGTGACGATTGGCGACACGCCGACCTCCGAGGACTGGCCGAAGACGGCGGCTGGCCCGAGCGGCTCTCGGCTGCCGCTGTGGCGCAAGGGATGTCGGTAAAGTTGGGAGAGGACCAGAACGGCATCGCACCCTACCTGCCGCTGCCCTCCAGCTGGGAGGACTACCTCGCCCAGCTTCCCTCCAAGTTACGGCACGAGCTCAAGCGCAAAGCGCGCAAGCTCGAGAGCGAGGCCGGTCCCTACACGATCGAGCTGTCGACCCCAGAATCGCTGGAGGAAGACCTCGACCTGTTCGTCTCCCTCCACCGCTCGAGCGAAGGTCCCAAAGGCACGTTCATGCAGCCGGGGATGGAGATCTTCTTCCGGCGGCTGGGCGAAGCGTTCCTCGTCGACGGCACGTTCACGCTCTCGTTCCTGCAGATCGCCGGTGTGAAGCTGGCGGGGACGATCGGGTTCCGCCACGGGGGGCGGTTCCTTCTGTACAACTCGGCGTTCGATCACGAGCACGCTTGGGCACAACTCGCGCCCGGCATGGTCTTGGTCGGCGAAGATATCCGCCTCGCGATCGACAGCGGATGTGGCGGGTTCGACATGCTCAAGGGCGACTACGCGTACAAGTACCGCTTCGGAGCCTACAAGCGATCCGTGAAACGGCTCGTTGTCGATCGTTGACCCGGGCGGGAGGAACGGCGCTACGGGTACGCGCGGAGGATGCGAAGCACGGTGAGTGCGAGCTCCTCGTCGCCGCCGACCACGAGGTTGCCGACGTCGAGAACCGCGTCGAGATCGATACGCTTCGCGGCCACGAGCGCGAACGACTTGGCGCGCCCGGTGATCCACGCGTCGGGTTTGGTATCGGGGTCGGGGACCTCGTTGGCCCCGAGCCCGTACCGCCACGATCCCTGACCTGCTCCCTCGAGGTCGATCTGCACCGACAGGCCTGAGAGGTCCAGCCCCGCGCGGTCTAACGACCACGGCAGCATCCGGATCGCGAGATCGGACGTGAGATGGATCGGCCAATGCTCGACGCGTTCGGGCATGCCTGCACCCGCACGGATGTCTTCCCCGTGGACCCACCACTCGACCACCCGCGACTGGAGCACATAGGGCACTCCGATCTCTCCCGCGACCCAGTCCACCCGGCGGGCGTCCCAGTCGGCGTCGGACAACGCGGCCACCTCTTCGAGGAGCAGGTCGGCCGCGCGCCCCCAGTGAGTGAGCCCGTCGCGATAGTGCAGTCCCGACCGCACGTTGACCAGGCGGGCATTGAACCCGTCCATCGAGAAAGGTTCCCCGTCCAGGCTCGCTCGATACTCGTCGAACTCGGGGGCGTCTTCCCCCGCCACCAGGAGGGCGACCGAGTAGTCCTGGCCGGCCAGGTGCGCCATCACGTCGCGGTTCCACCAGCCGGGACACGCGCTGGGTTGCTCCCACGATCCGGGTGGCGCGAACTGGATCGTCCGACCGAGTCCCTCACGCTCGGCGCGTACCGCCGCGACCAACGTCGTCCGATCCAGGCTCACGAAGATTCTCCTCGATTTCGTCCCGTCGGCCGGGGATTGTACCCTCGCGGCTATGCGGATCCTCGTGGCACCGGACAAGTTCCGCGGAACGCTGACGGCTGCGCAGGCAGCCGAGGCCGTCGCGGTGGGATGGACTCGGACTCGGCCCGACGATGTGGTCTCTCGGGTCCCGATGGCGGACGGGGGCGAAGGCACACTCGACGCCCTCGTCGCGGCGCTCAAGGGCGAGACCGATTCGGCGAGCGTGACCGGTCCCCTGGGCGATCCCGTGACCGCGGACTTCGGGGTGGTCGGAACACCGGAGGGATCCATGGTCGTGATCGAGATGGCTCGAGCGTCCGGCCTTGGACTCGTGAACGAGCGGCGTCGCGACGCCCTTCGCGCGTCCACCTTCGGCACCGGCGAGCTGATGCGCATCGCGATCGAGCGCACCGATCCGACGTCGATGCTCGTGTGCATCGGGGGTAGCGCGACCACCGACGGAGGTGCCGGCATGGCGCAGGCCCTGGGTGCGCGTCTGCTCGATGCGCAGGGCGAGTCGATCGGGCCCGGAGGCGAAGGGCTCTTGTCCCTGTCGAGGATCGATCTCGCCGAGCTCCCTGCCCGATGCGGAGACATCCGCTTCAACGTCGCCAGCGACGTCGACAATCCATTGACCGGACCGATGGGCGCCGCGGCCGTCTACGGGCCGCAGAAGGGGGCATCCTCGGCCGACATCGTGCTTCTCGACCGAGCACTCGGTCACTTCGCGGCCGTCTTCTCCCGGGATCTCGGTACCGACCTGAAGGAACGGCCCGGTGCGGGAGCGGCGGGTGGTCTCGGGGCGGGGTTGATGGGGTTCCTCGGTGCCCGGCTCCGACCGGGCGTCGAAGTGGTGATGGACGCCGTGGGTCTGCGCCAGCGTCTGGAGGAAGCCGATCTCGTGATCACCGGGGAAGGACGCCTTGACGCCTCGTCGCTGCACGGCAAGACGGTGGAAGGGGTGTTGAACGCGGCGGCGGACGCCCAGGTCCCGGGGATCGTGGTGTGTGGACGTGCCGACGTGCACCCCCCCGGAGCGCGGGTCGCGACATTGGTCGATCGGTTCGGGCTGCAACGAGCGCTTGAGGACACCCGTCCCGCGCTTGAGGAGCTGGCTGCCGACCTTGCCCAGGATCCACTCGGAACCGCTCCCAATAGCTGAGGCGGTCCCCTTGACCGTCGTTGTGCCACCGCAGCGGTATCATGGGTATCAGGAATCCCCCGACGGAGGTTGCGAGCCAGCATGATTTCGATCACCGAGAACGCCGCCGGCAAGGTCAAGCAGCTCCTCGTGGAGGAGGGCCGGGAGGACATAGCGCTGCGCGTCGCCGTGCAGCCGGGCGGATGCTCGGGCCTCCGGTACTCGATGTACCTGGACGATCAGGTCGGGGACAAGGACGTCGCCGAGCAGCAGCACGGGGTGCGCGTCGTCATCGACAAGATGAGCGTTCCCTACCTGTCCGACGCGACGATCGACTTCGTGGACTCCCTGGAGGCATCGGGATTCACGATCGACAACCCGGCCGCCCAGGGCGGCTGCGCCTGCGGCAGCTCCTTCAGCTAGCCGCTCCCGCTCGGCAACGAGAAGTTCGGTTGTTCAAGCAACCGCGTCGAGCGCTGCCTGCAGACCCGTCGCGAGTTCCTCGAGGCCCGTGTCGTCGATCACGAGCGCAGGTGAGATCTGCAATCCACCGGTGGCCAGCGCCCGGGTCATGATGCCTTGCTCGCGACACGCTGCCAATAGCGACGGGATGAAGCCCGGGTCGGAACGGGCGTCGTCGATGGGTTGTACGGCGGCGAGCACGCCGGTTCCGGCGCGGACCTCGTGCACGAGCGGGTGATCGGCCAGGGGTGCCAGCGCCTCGGCGAGTTGCTTCTCGAGCAGGAGCGCCCGACCCGGGAGATCCTCGCGCTCGAGGATATCGATGTTCGCCAGTGCGACCGCCGCCGCGGTCGCGTGACCCGAGTAAGTGTAGCCGTGACGCCACATCCCGGCGTCGGACATCGCGAACGGCTCCTGGATCCACGGCGCGGCGATCACCGCGCCCATCGGGAGGTACCCGCTGGTGATGCCCTTCGCGCAGGTGACGAGGTCGGGTTCGAGACTCCAGCGGGTGCTCGCGAACCAGTCGCCCGTCCGGCCGAACCCGGTGATCACCTCGTCCGCGACGAACAGTACGTCGTGTTCCCGACAGATCGCCCGGACCTCGGCGAGGTAGCCCTCCGGGGCCGCGAACACGCCGCCGGCGCCGATCACCGGCTCGCAGAAGAAGGCGGCAACCCGCTCGGGTCCCGCGCGTTCGATCGCGCGCCGCAGACCCTCCGCGTCGTCCCAGCCCACGCCGACGACGTCGTCGAAGGGGCCGTGGCCGGATGCGTTCGCCGCGATCCCAGCCAGGCTCGTGCCACCGAGGTGCATCCCGTGATACGCGCGCTCCCGGTTGATGAACAGCGTGCGTTCGGGGTGGCCGCGAAGTTGCCAGTACCAGCGCACCATCTTGGTAGCGGTGTCGATCGAGTCGGATCCGCCACTGGTCAAGAACACGAAGGAGTCTTCGACCGGTGCGAGTGCGCTCACGCGGTCCGCTAGATCCTCGGCGGGCCGATTTGAGAGATCCCCGAAGGTGGAGTACGTCGCGAGCTTGCGCAGCTGGGAGGCGGCGGCGTCGGCGAGCTCTGCGCGGCCGAACCCGACGTTGCAGTACCAGAGCCCAGCCGTTGCATCGAGATATCGACGCCGCGCCTCGTCCCAGATGTGCACGCCTTCGCCGCGATCGATCACGAGCGGACCGTTGGCCGCAAGGGCGCGCGTGTCCGCGAATGAGTGCCAGAAGTGCTCCATCGGTCAACGGTACCAGTGGGTGTGCGACTCCCCAGGCGGACATCCTGGAGTTCGTGTGGCGCCGGATACGCCTCGGCGGCCACCTCGTGGGATACCGTAGCCAACCGTGATAAAGGCGCGTGGCGGGTCCCTGTGGCGTCATCCGGACTTCATGCGCCTCTGGTCGGCGGAGACGATCAGTCAGTTCGGGACCCAGGTGACGCTGTTGGCGCTCCCACTGACGGCCGTCCTCGTTCTGCACGCCGGACCGTTCCGCGTCGGGCTGCTTTCGGCGGTGGAGTTTATGCCGTTCCTGTTGCTCGGCTTGCCGGCGGGGGTGTGGGTCGACCGGATCCGCCGCAAGCCGATCCTGATCGGCGGAGACCTCCTTCGCGCGGCGGCGCTGATCAGCGTGCCGATCGCAGCGGCGCTGGACGTGCTCGCGCTGCCACAGCTGTTCGTGGTGGGCTTCCTCACGGGCGTGGGTACGGTGTTCTTCGACGTCGCCTACCAGTCCTACCTCCCGTCGCTCGTCGACCGCGACCGGCTTCCGGAGGGCAACGCGAAGCTTGAGATCAGCCGATCGGGCGCACAGCTGGCAGGACCGGGGATCGCCGGCGTCCTGATCGAGGCGCTCACCGCGCCGGTGGCGATCCTCGTGGACGCGATCTCCTACGTCGCCTCCGCTGCGTGCATCGCATGGATCCGGCGGCCGGAGCATGTAGTGGAGCGTCCGCCCGCGCAGGAGCGAGGGATGCGCCGTGAGATCGCCCAGGGACTGCGGTTCGTGCTCGGGCACCCCTTGCTGCGTCCGATCGCCTTCTGCACCGGTATCTCGAACCTCTTCTACGCGATGACGCTCGCGATCTTGCTGGTCTTCGCGGTGCGCTCACTGGACCTGAACGCGGGGCAGATCGGGATCGCGCTCAGCCTGGGGAACCTCGGGTTCCTGGCGGGTGCGTTGATCGCCGACCGACTCGAGCGCCTGATCGGGCTGGGCGCCTCGATCGTCGCTCCCGCGGTGCTGTTCGGGGTTGGAGGTGTCTGTTTCGGCGTTGCGACGCCCGAGACCGCGATCGTGTTGCTGATCTCGGGGACGGCGCTGCTCGGCTTCACGGCCGTGGTCTACAACGTGAACCAGGTGAGCCTTCGTCAGGCGATCACCCAGGAGAACATGCTCGGCAGGATGAATGCGACGATGCGATTCGTTGTGTGGGGAACGATCCCGCTCGGATCGTTCCTCGGAGGAGTGTTCGCCACGGTGTTCGGGTTGCGGAGCACGCTGTGGATCGCCGCGCTCGGGGCGACCGTCTCCTTCGTTCCTCTCGTGTTCTCTCCTGTGCCGAGGCTGCGGACGATGACCGAAGCCGTCCAGCAGTACGGGGGGCCTGCGGGGGAGGGAGCCTGAGCTAGTCGGGATCGTAGGCAAGGTTGGGCCGCAGCCAGCGTTCGACCTCGCCCAGCGGTTCGCCCTTGCGGCGGGCGTAGTCCTCGACCTGATCCTGACCGAGTCGCCCGATGTTGAAGTACCGGGATTGTGGGTGGGCGAAGTACAACCCACTCACCGACGCGGCAGGGAGCATCGCGTAGTGCTCGGTCAGCTCGATGCCGAGCTCCGGCGCCCCGAGCAGTTCGAACAACCGCCGCTTCTCGCTGTGGTCCGGACAGGCCGGGTATCCGAACGCGGGGCGGATCCCACGGAAGTCCTCGTCGACGAGCTGTTCGGGCGTGCGTTCACCATCGTCGTAGCCCCACTCGTGGCGTACCTGCTGGTGCAGCCACTCCGCGAACGCCTCGGCCAAGCGGTCGGCGAGCGCCTTCACCATGATCGCGTTGTAGTCGTCAAGGTCGGCCTCGTAGTGCTTCACGAGTTCGTCCGATCCGATCCCGGTGGTGACCGCGAACGCTCCGACGGTGTCGTCGAGACCGCTCTCCGGTGGGGCGAGGTAGTCCGCGAGGCTTCGGTTCGGCCGGTCGTCTTGGTGATCGGTCTGTTGGCGCAGCATCGGGAACGACTCGCCGCTGGCGAGGACGACATCGTCGCCTTCGCCGTGCGCCGGCCAGAACCCGTAGATGCCGCGCGCCTGCAGCGATCCGTCGGCGACGATCCGATCGAGCAGTTCGTTCCCGTGCTCGAACAGCTCCCGCGCGGCCGCGCCGTGGTCGGGATGATCGAGGATCGCCGGATACCGACCCTTGAGTTCCCACGCCGTGAAGAAGAAGGTCCAGTCGATGTAGGGACGGAGCGAGGCGAGGTCTGGTTCGATCGTCTTGGTGCCCTCGAACGGCCTCGAGGCGATGTCGTCGGACCGCCACTCGATCGGCGTGCGACGTTCGCGAGCCTGGCGGATCGGCAACAACGGGGTGCGCAACCGCTCTTCGTGCTGTTCCCGAAGCCGCTGCTGGTCCGCCCGGTTCTTCTCGTCGAGCGTCACCTTTCGCTCGTCGTCGAGCAGGTCCGACATCACGCCGACGACCCTGGACGCGTCGAGCACGTGCACCGTCGGCTGGCTGTAGGCGGGAGCGATCCGAACGGCGGTGTGCTGGCGGGACGTCGTCGCGCCACCGATCAGCAGCGGCAAGCGCATCTCGCGGCGCTCCATCTCCTTGGCGACGTTGACCATCTCGTCGAGGGAAGGCGTGATCAAGCCCGACAGCCCCACCGCGTCGCAGCCCTGCTCGATCGCCGTGTCGAGGATGCGATCGGCCGGCACCATCACGCCGAGGTCGATCACCTCGTAGCTGTTACAGGCCAGCACGACACCGACGATGCTCTTGCCGATGTCGTGGACGTCGCCTTTGACCGTGGCCGTCACGATCTTGCCCTGACCGGAGGTCACCGCGAGGCCCAACGCTCGCTTCTCTTCTTCCATGAAGGGCTCGAGGTACGCGACGGCCTTCTTCATCGCGCGGGCGCTCTTGACCACCTGTGGCAGGAACATCTTCCCGGAACCGAAGAGGTCGCCGACGATGCGCATCCCGTCCATCAAGGGACCCTCGATCACCTCCAGGGGACGCTCGTAGGCCTGCCGTGCCTCTTCGGTGTCCTCGTCGATGTGATCGATGATGCCGTGCACGAGCGCGTGGGAAAGGCGCTCCTCGACCGTGCCCTCGCGCCACGAGTCGTCGACGACGCGCTGGGCCCCCTCGCCCTTGAACGACTCGGCGAACTCGACCATCCGCTCGGTGGCGTCTTCGCGGCGGTTGAAGATGATGTCCTCGACGTGCTCGAGCAGGTCCGGCGGGATGTCTTGGTAGACCATCAACTGGCCCGCGTTCACGATCGCCATGTCGAGCCCGGCACGGATCGCGTGGTACAGGAAGGCGGAGTGGATCGCCTGCCGGATCGGGTCGTTGCCCCGGAAGCTGAACGACAGGTTGGAGACGCCGCCCGAGACGTGCGAGCCGCGGCAGCGAACCTTGATCTCTCGCGTCGCTTCTATGAACGCCTTGGCGAACTCGCTGTGTTCCTCGATGCCGGTCGCGATCGCGAGGATGTTCGGATCGAAGATGATATCGGCGGGGTCGAACCCCGCGGTGTCGGTGAGCAAGGTGTAGGCGCGCTCGGAGATCTCGACCTTTCGTTGAACGGTGTCGGCCTGCCCCACCTCATCGAAGGCCATCACGACGACCGCCGCGCCGTAGCGCTTGGCGAGCCGGGCGTGTTCGAGGAACACCTCCTCGCCCTCTTTCAGACTGATGGAGTTCACGACGCCTTTGCCTTGGATGCACTTGAGGCCGGCCTCGAGGACCTCCCACTTGGAGGAGTCGACCATCACGGGAACCCGCGCGATCTCTGGCTCGGTCGCGATCAGGTTGAGGAACGTCGTCATCGCGTCGACCCCTTCGAGCAGGTCGGCGTCCATGTTCACGTCGAGCAGGTTCGCGCCGCCGCGGACCTGGTCGAGGGCGACCTCGACCGCTCCCTGGAAATCTCCCGACTCGATCAGACGCCGGAACTTCGCGGAGCCTGTGACGTTCTGCCGCTCCCCGACCATGACGAAGCCGGTCTCTGGAGTGATCGTGAACGGCTCCAGACCGCTGAACGCCGTCATCCGCTCGCCCGGCTGCGGTACCTTGCGAGGCGAAAGGCCGCGAACGGTCTGAGCGATCGCACTGATGTGGTCGTCGGTGGTGCCGCAGCAGCCGCCAACGATGTTCAGGAATCCCTCGCGGGCGTACTCGCCGAGCCACCGGCAGGTGATCTCGGGGACCTCGTCGTAGCCGCCGAAGGCGTTGGGCAAGCCGGCGTTCGGGTGGCAGCTCGTGAACGTGTCCGCAACCCGCGAGAGCGTCTCGACGTAGGGGCGCATCTCCTCGGCGCCGAGCGCGCAGTTGAGGCCGACGCTGAACGGCTCTGCGTGCATGATCGAGAGCCAGAACGCCTCGATCGTCTGCCCGGAAAGCGTGCGGCCGCTGCGGTCGGTGATCGTGACCGAGATCATCCGAGGGACATCCGGGGCAACATCGAGTGCGGCGATGATCGCAGCCTTCGCGTTCAGGGTGTCGAAGATCGTCTCCAATAGGAGGACGTCGACCCCACCGGCCACGAGCCCACGGATCTGCTCTTCGTACGCGGCGCGCATCTCGTCGAACGTTCGGGATCGGTAGGCGGGTTCATTCACCCGTGGAGAGATCGACAAGGTCGCATTCGTCGGCCCGACCGAGCCCGCGACGAACCGGTCCGAACCGGCCTGCTCGCAGGCAGCACGCGCGATACGTGCCGCGGCGACGTTGATGTCGTACACGGCGCCTTCGAGTCCGTAGTCGGCCTGCGAGATCGCGTTCGCGTTGAAGGTGTTCGTCGAGACGATGTCGGCACCGGCGGCAAGATGGCCTCGATGGATCGAGCCGATCACATCCGGGCGTGTGATGCTCAACAGGTCGTTGTTGCCCATGAGCTCGGATGGATGGTCGGCGAAGCGCTCGGTCCGGAAATCTGAGTCGGAGAGGTCGTGGCCTTGGATCGCGGTGGCCATCGCACCGTCGAGCACGAGGATGCGCTCCTTCAGGAGCGCGTCGAGGCGGTTGCGAACGCCTGCCACGATGTGCAGGCTACCCGGCGCGGACGCACGGCCGGCAGCCGGACGAGCCCCGGTCTCGGGTGCGGTCGGCAACGGGAATGATCGAGCCGCTCATTGCCAGGCATCCTAGCGGCGGGCCGCGATTTGTGACCAACGGTCAGGCAACGACGCGCGCCCGGCGGCTCGGGCACGGCCCTGCAGGCGTTTCGCACCGCGTCGGTCGCTTCCGGTAGGCTCGGCTGGGCCATGAGCAAGTCTCCTGTCGACATGGTTGCGACGATCTCCAAAGCCCGGGCCGACGCGGCGGCGGGTTCGGGCGCCAAGGTGCGCAGGCGCAGCGCGGAGGCGATCGCCCGCGTTCCGCTGTTCGCGGGCTTGAGTCGCCGCCACCTGCACCAGGTCGCGGACGCCGCCGACGAGGTGCGCTTCCGGCCGGGGGCTACCGTGGTTAAGGAGGGCGATCTCGGTCAAACCCTCTTCGTGATCATGGAGGGCCAGGTCAAGGTGACCCGAGGAGGGCGGCGGCTCTCCACGATGGGGCCGGGCGAATTCTTCGGCGAGATCGCTCTGCTCGACCGCGGACCACGCACGGCCACCGTGGTGGCGAACACTCCACTGGTCGCGATCCGCCTGTTCCGGCGCTCCTTCCTCAAGCTCGTCGAGAGAGAGCCGAAGATCGGTGAGAAGGTCCTTGCGACGCTGGCCATGCGCCTGCGGACCGTCGAGAAGAACCTGACGGGCTAGCCTCCGGCGGCCGATCCGTCGGGCGATCAGGCCCGATCCCAGGCGTTCATGGCCGCTCGTGGAGATTTCGACGCGGTCGGTCGGGGAAGGCGTACCTGGACGTTATGGTGGGTAGGTACCCCTGCGGAACACGAATCGAAGGAGGCGCCCCGGCGGTCCCCGCGACCGCCCGGAACGATGTCGAAGGCGGTCGAGCAACGAGAACGCGTGATCATCCGATTCGCCGGCGACTCCGGCGACGGGATGCAACTCACCGGAGACCGCTTCACGAACGCCACCGCGGTGCTGGGCAACGACCTCGCGACGCTGCCGGATTTCCCGGCGGAGATCCGGGCTCCCGCGGGCACGGTGCACGGAGTCTCCGCGTTCCAGATCCAGTTCGCCTCTGAGGACATCACCACGCCGGGGGATCATCCCACCGTGCTGGTGGCGATGAATCCCGCTGCGCTGAAGGCCGACCTGTCCACGATGCGTCGCGGCGGCACCGTGATCGTGAACGAGGACGCGTTCACTCAGCGCAACCTCGACAAGGCCGGGTACGACTCCGACCCACTCAGCGACGGCACGTTGGAGGGATTCCAGCTCTACAAGGTGCCGATGACCTCGATCACGCTTCGTGCCACGGAGGAGCTGGGTATCTCCAAGAAGGAGGCCGAACGGTCGAAGAATATGTTCGCCCTCGGCCTGCTCAGCTGGATGTACGGACGTCCGGTGGAGACGACGCTGAACTGGCTCGAGAAGAAGTTCTCCGGCAAGGAACAGATCCTCGAGGCGAACGTCGCGGCGTTCAAGGCCGGGTACAACTTCGGCGAGACTACCGAGCTGTTCGCCACCAGCTACCAGGTCAAGGCCGCGCCCGCCGCGCCGGGCCTGTATCGCAACGTGGCGGGCTCCACCGCTCTGTCGTGGGGACTGGTCGCAGCGAGTCAGCGCAGTGGTGTTCCACTGTTCTACGCGAGCTATCCGATCACCCCGGCGTCCGAGCTGCTCCACGAGCTGTCGCGCCACAAGAACTTCGGTGTTGTCACGCTCCAGGCCGAGGATGAGATCGCCGCCGCCAACGTCGCGCTGGGTGCGTCGTTCGCCGGCAAGCTCGGTGTCACCGGGACCAGCGGACCGGGCATGGATCTCAAGGCCGAGACCCTCGGCCTCGCCGTGATCATGGAGTTGCCGATGGTGATCGTGGACGTGCAGCGAGCGGGGCCGTCCACAGGGATGCCCACGAAGACCGAACAGACCGACCTGTTGCTTTCGCTGTTCGGGCGCCACGGAGAGTCGCCGATGCCCGTGATCGCCGCCAAGTCGCCGTCGCATTGCTTCGATGCGGCGATCGAAGCCTCGCGGATCGCCGTCACCTACCGCACGCCGGTGATCCTGCTCTCCGACACGTTCCTCGCCAACTCCTCCGAGCCGTGGCTGATCCCGCAGGTCGAGTCGCTGCCCGAATACGCGGCCAACTACGCCACCGAGGTGAATCATCCCGACGGATTTTTGCCGTACATGCGCGATGAGCACCTCTCCCGGCCGTGGGCGATCCCGGGAACCGAAGGGCTCGAGCACCGGATCGGCGGCCTCGAACGCGAGGACGTCACCGGCAACATCAGCTACGAGCCCGAGAACCATGAGGCGATGACGCAGCTGCGCCAACGCAAGGTCGAGGCGGTCGCCGCGTCGATCCCTCCGCTGCAGGTCGACGGAGACGAGGACGCCGAGCTGCTGGTGCTCGGGTGGGGTTCCACCTGGGGCACGATCCGAGCAGCGGTCCGTCGCGCCCGCGCCGACGGCCGCAAGGTCGCGCACGCCCACCTCATCCATCTGAACCCGTTCCCGTCGAACCTCGCCGAGGTCTTGCGCCGGTATCCGCAGGTGCTCATCCCGGAGATGAACCTCGGGCAGCTGGCCCTGCTGATCCGCGGACGATTCCTGATCGACGCCCACAGCTTCACCAAGGTGCAGGGGGTGCCGATCTTCGCGGAGGAACTCGAAGCGGAGATCGCGAGGGTGCTCGATGCCTGACGCGAAGGGATCGGCGCAGGCTCCGGAGCGGCCCGGCGCTTCGGCCGACGGCGCCGCGGTGCCCGCTCCCGCGTCTTCGTTGACGAAGAAGGACTTCACGAGCGACCAAGAGGTCCGTTGGTGCCCCGGGTGCGGGGACTACGCGATCCTCTCGGCGGTGCAGGGCCTCATGCCCGAACTCGGTATCGAGCCCAAGGACACCGTGTTCGTCTCGGGGATCGGGTGCTCGGGGCGCTTCACCTACTACATGGACACCTACGGGATGCACGGGATCCACGGCCGCGCGCCCGCGCTGGCGACGGGGATCGCGGTCGCCAATCCCGATCTGTCGGTCTGGGTCGTCACCGGCGACGGCGACGGACTGTCGATCGGCGGCAACCACCTGATCCACGCGCTCCGGCGCAACGTGAACCTGAAGATCCTGCTGTTCAACAACCAGATCTACGGACTCACGAAGGGTCAGTACTCCCCGACGAGCGAAGAGGGCAAGATCACCAAGTCGACCCCGTTCGGCTCCGTCGACCATCCCTTCAATCCGATCGCGGTCGCCCTGGGCGCCGAAGCGAGCTTCGTCGCTCGCACCGTCGACAACGACCGTCAACACCTGACCGATGTGTTGCGCAAGGCCGCAGCTCATTCCGGTACCTCGTTCATCGAGATCTATCAGAACTGCAACGTGTTCAACGACGGAGCGTTCGACCTGCTCCGCGACAAGGACAGTGGCAAGCGCAACCAGATCCGCCTGGTGCATGGGGAGCCGATCCTGTTCGACGACGGGGAGCGTGCCGTCGCCGTCGGCGACAACGGACGTCTGCAGATCGTGCAGACCGACGAGGTCGATGCCGACCGCATCATCGTCCACGACTCGTACGGTGACCCGTCCCTGGCCTTCTCCCTCGCGCACCTGTCGAAGGGACCGACGGAGCCGACGTGCATCGGCGTGTTCCATCAGGAGGACCGCCCCGTCTACGGCGAGGCGGTGCGTGCGCAGATCGGCGCCGCCACCGAACGTCTCGGCAAGGGTGATCTCGGCAAGCTGCTTCGCGGCGGCGACACCTGGGAGGTCAAGCCGCAGTCCTAGGGCGCTGCCGCCGGGGACGATGAGCGATCAGTCGAGCTCGGGAACCCGGAACCGCGCGAGTGCCTCGGACGAAGACGCCTCGACGCCTTGGAGTTCTTCGACGAGCGACGGCAGAAGGGCCACCAAACGGTCGATGGCCGCCTCCGTCGTGTCGAATCCGACCGAGAGCGGGAACGATGGCGTTCCCGGAACGCCGATCGCCTCGAGAACGGGGGAGGGGTCCCCGGGTGCTCCCGAGCACAGTGAACCGCCGCCGATCGCGAATCCCCGGTCGTCCAGCGCCATCATCAGTGTCTCGGGGTCCAAGCCGCCGACCGAGAAGCACGTGATGTGGGGCGTGCGCCGGGAGCGATGGCCGTGGAGGGCGGCTCGCGGCACGCGTTCAGCGATGCCGGCGCGCAGGCGGTCGCTGAGCGCCCACTGCCGGGCAGCTTCGTCTCCGAGTTCATCGCACGCGGCTGAGAGCGCCGCCGTCATCGCGGCGACGCCGGGAAGGTTCTCCATCCCCGCCCTGCGCTTACGTTCGCGGTCGTCGCCACAGGGGTACGCGGAGACCCCCACGCCGCGGCGGACGTAGAGCGCGCCGACCCCGGCTGGTCCGCCGAACTTGTGGCCGGACAGCGACAGCAGATCCACGCCGAGCTTGGAGACGTCGACGGGCAGGCGACCGACCGTCTGGCAGGCGTCGGTATGGAACAAGACCCTAGCCTCGCGGCACAGCCGGGCGGCTTCGGCGATCGGCTGCATCGTGCCGACCTCGTGGTTCGCATGCTGCACCGATGCCATCAACGTGTCGGGAAGGCGAACCTGCCGGGCGAACTCGTCCAGGTCGAGTTGCGCGGTGTCGTCGACCGGCACCCGGATCACTTCGAAGCCATCGGTCTCGAGCGTGTGGCCGACGCCGTACACGGCGGGATGTTCGACGTCGCTCACCACGATCCGGTGGCCGAGCTCGCGGATCGCGCGCACCGATCCCCAGATCGCGAGCGAAACGGACTCCGTTCCTCCGGAGGTGAAGACGATCTCATCGGGCTGGGCGCCGAGACTCTGGGCGATCGAGGCCCGCGAATCCTCCAGGATGCGGCGCGCCTCACGTCCGTAGCGATGGATCCGAAGAGGATCCCCGAACGTGTCGAGGGCTGCGACATAGGCGTCGCGCGCGGCGTCGTGCAACGGCGTCGCGGACGCGTAGTCGAGGTAGGTACCGGGGTCGCTCATGATCGTGGGGTCCGCGCCCAGGCTAGCATCGGGTCGTCGGTAAGCAGGCGTCGGACCGATCGGGGCCCCTCCCGGGACCCCGATCCCTGGTTGCTCGTGTGCGTATCCCGCTACGGGGTTGCGGGCTCTCTTGCTCGCAGGAACACGCCCCAGTAGACGACTCCGGCGATGATGCCACCGGCGATCGGTCCGACCCAGTACACCCACCAGTCGGTCCAGGCCCCCGAGACGAGGGCGGGGCCCAGCGAACGAGCTGGATTCATCGCCGCGCCGGTGAACGGACCGCCCATCAGGATGTCGAAGGTGAGCACCAAGCCGATCGTCAGTCCGGCCGTCTTGGAGAAGGGACCGCGGTCGTCGACAGCGGTGCCGTACACGGCGAAGACAAGGAAGAAGGTCAGCACCGCCTCGAGCAGTACGGCCTTGCCTACGCCGAACCCGTTGAGGTCGACCACCTGAGGCGTGCCGCCCTTTGCGCCGTCGAAGATCTCGGTCGGGATGATCAGCTTGAGCAGGAACGCTCCTGCGATCGCCCCCGCCACCTCGGCCACGATGTAGATGACGGTCCGGTGGGTCTCCAGCTTGCCGGTGACCCAGAGCCCGATCGCCACGGCGGGGTTCACAGCGCCACCGGAGATGTGCGCCAGGATCGACACCATGATCGCGAGCACGAGGCCGTGGGCAAGCGCGATACCGACGAGTCCTGCCTGGCCACCGACGATCACCGCCCCTGCGCCGATGAAGATGAGCGTAAAGGTGGCGATGAACTCCGCCACCGCCGCCTTGCCGATGCTCTCCAAGCTTCCCCTCCTTGGTCGCGACGATCACGACCGCGCGGCCGGTGTGGGCCATCCGGGGAAGGACGGATGCGAGCGCGGCGACCACATCCGGCCCGGACGATAGCGGAGCGACGCGATCGGAGCAAAGGAGTCGGGTCATTCGGGTAGGATTCCCGCCGTGAAGGTGCTGCTCGTTTCGCCTGACCCCAAGTCACGGCAGGTCATGGGCCTCGCCGTGCGCGGCATCGCACGCAAGATCGGGGGCCTCCCACCGGTGCTGCTGGAGGCGACCGACGGAGAGCGCGGAATCGCGGTGGCCCGAGGCGAGCAGCCGGACGTGATCGTTGCGGACGAGATCGCCTCCCGAGCCGGTGCGTTCGCACTCGCGCACGATCTGCGCAACGATATGGAGCCGTTCCCCGGAGTGATCGTGATCCTGTTGGACCGTCCGCAGGATGTATGGCTCGCTAAGTGGTCGCAGGCAGACGCGTGGTTCGTGAAACCCGTCGACCCGTTCGCGTTGGCGGATCGAGTGCTGGAGTTGACCCGAGCGAAGGAGATCGCGTGAAGATCATGGCAAGCTCCCGGCGTACGGGGCGAGAGTTCCTCGTCGACCAGGTCGTGGAGAACGGCGGCGACGACCCATGGGACGGCAAACCGTTGCAGGCCGACTACGCGGCGACCCTCGTCGAGAGCCTCAAGGCGGCTGAAGAGGCCGGGACGCATCTGCAGGAGGCGCTGGAACGGGTGGCCGATCTCGGTCCCCACTTCGTTTTCCAGAAGGAGTCGATCCTCGGTCCGCTCCGACGGAGCATGGATCGTCTCGAAGAGGTCCGGGTCGGATGACTCCGCCGACGATGACCGAACTGGCGTACGACGTGGTCGCCCACGACGAAGCGGGCACGTGGCGGGTCGCGATCGTCGACCCACGCGGCGCCGTCGTCGCCGAGCGCACGTGCCGTGATGCCGCGGACGCGCGCATCTACGCGTCGACCGTTCGTCAGCACCTGTACTGGCTGTCGCCCGAGCGCTTCCGCGAGTACTACCGCCTGACCGATACCGGCGACGAGACGCCGCCCACCGTGGGAGGATGAGTCGTGGGCTTCAACGCGATGCAGCCGGGCAAGACCAAGCGCGCGGACTACATCATGCTCGGCGCGGCGATCGTCGTGGTGCTCGCACTGGTGATCTGGGCGATCCGCTAGGTCCGTGGATCTGCAGGAAGCCGCGGCGCTCGACTTCTGCTACCTGACCACGACGGGCCGCCGGACCGGTCACCCGCACACGATCGAGATCTGGTTCGGCGTGAACGAGAACCAGGACCGGCTCTTCCTGCTCGCGGGGGGAGGGGACCAATCCGACTGGGTGCGCAACCTGATCGCGAATCCGACGGTCGCGCTGCGCCTCGGCGACCACGACATGATCACCAAAGCACATGTCGTGGCCGACCCCGAGGAGGACGCCGCCGTCCGTCAACTCCTGCTCGAGAAGTACACCCGGCCGTCGGGCGACGATCTGAGCGAGTGGGCGGCGAGTGCGTTGCCGATCGCCGTCGAGCTGCATCCCTGAGGGGTCGGTGAGTCGGCGCCGTCGAAGCCGAAAGAGACCGCGCGGAGCATCAAACACGCTCCAGGGCGACGGCCAGCCCCTGGCCGCCGGAGATGCAGAGGGTGGCGAGACCGAGGGACCTGCCCGTCGCACGAAGCTCGTACGCGAGCGACAGGATGATGCGGGCGCCGCTCATGCCGATCGGGTGCCCTATCGAGATGCCGCCGCCCTTGACGTTGAGTCGGTCGCGGTCGAACTTCAGTTCCCGCTCGCAGGCGATCACCTGTGCGGCGAAGGCTTCATTGATCTCGATCAGATCGAAATCGGGAAGCGAGAGGCCGGTCCGCTCGAGGAGCCTCTTCGTCGCAGGGACCGGTCCGATCCCCATGATCGCGGGGTCGACACCCGCCCAGCTCATGCCGATGATCCGCGCGAGCGGTTCTCTTCCCTCGGCGTGGGCTCGGGACTCGCTCATCAGAATCATCGCGGCCGCCCCGTCGGTGATGCCCGACGAGTTGCCCGCCGTTACGCTCCCCTCGTCTCGGAACACCGGTCGCAGCGAACCGAGCTTCTCCGCCGTTGTCTCGGGACGCGGATGCTCGTCCTCGATGACCTCGATCGTGCCCTTGCCATCGGGGTTGGGTGCGGTGACAGGGAACAGTTCCGCGGCTCGCCGAGGCTTGCCGGTCTCGGCTTTGTGTTGGCTCTCGAGTGCGAAGGCGTCCTGTTCTTCGCGGGAGATGTCGTAGCGGTCCACGAGGTTCTCGGCGGTCTCACCCATGACCAGGCCGCAGAGTGGATCGAGCAGACCGTCGCGATACATCCCGTCATAGGCGGTGGCGTCCCCGATCCGGTAGCCGGTTCGCATCCGGTCCAGCAGGAACGGAACGCGCGTCATGTTCTCCATGCCGCCCACGAGGACGACCTCCGAGTCGCCCAGCTGGATCTGCTGCGCGCCCAGCTGCGTGGCCTTCATCCCCGACCCGCATGCGATGTTCACGTTGTAGGCGGAGATCTCCTTGGGAACGCCGGCGCGCATCGACACCTGCCGTCCGGTGTTGGGGCCGTTGCCCGCCTGACGGGCGTGCCCGAAGATCGTCTGGTGCACGGCGTCGGGGTCGACGCCCGATCGCCGGAGCGCCTCGACCGCAGCGAGCTCCCCGAGCTCGACGGCGGGCACCTCGGTGAACGACCCGAGGAAACGTCCGATCGGGGTTCGGGCGCCCTCGAGGATCACCGCGTTGTCCATACGGCCCAGTCTACCGAGGGTGCTGAGAACGGCCGCTCACGAGCGGGCGGAGTCGCGGGGATCGTGGGCGCGGAGACGACCCAGCAGCCGGTCGAGGGCAGCGCCGCCGTCGACGGGCTCAGAGGGGGCCTCGCCGGCGCTCTCGACGAGCGCGACGGTCGAGCGGCGAAGCCAGCTGCGCACGGCAGCGAGCTCGTCCGCCCGGTCTCGCGGGCACGGGAGAGAGAGTGGCTCGTCGTCGCTTCCGGTGTCGGTCCCGGCGGTGGACGACCCCGCGAGGAGCGCGCCGTGGCGCAGCCGGATGCGTTCGCCGTCGGCATCCCGCAGGACCAGGCTCGCGCTGCCGACGAGCCAGGCGTCGGTTCGCGCCCGCGCGAGCGACTCGGCGAGGGCTCGCAATCGATCCCGCGCCAGCGCGGCTTCTTCGAACCGCTCTTCGGCTGCGAGGAGGCCGAGCCGATCCTCGAGCGCTCTGAGGAGCCCGCCCGGCGAAGGGAGGGAGGAGAGCAGGGTCCGAACGAGCTCCTCGTAGCGTTCGTGGTCGACGCGACCGTCACACGGCGCGAGACAGCGGCCGATGTCGGCCAAGGCGCACGGCGCGAATCGCGTCGTCGCTCGCATCGCCTTGGTGCATCGGCGGATCGGGAAGGCTTCCTCCAATGCTTCCTTCGCGAGCACGGCCTGAGCGCGGTTGGAGAAGGGACCGAGGAAAACTCCCGGCCCCGTCGTTTCGCGCGCGATCTTGAGACGAGGCCACGCTTCCGAAGGGTCGATCCGAAGGTAGGCATAGCGCCGCCAGGCCTTGCCGCGTCGATTGAAGCGCGGCTCGTGACGACGGATCAGTCGAGCTTCGACCACGAGCGCCTCTAGTTCGGTCGAGCAGACGATCCCCTCGACCGACGCGACGTGGCTGAGCAACTGCTCGATCTTCTTACGGCTGTCGCCGTAGAAGTACGACCTCACGCGTCGGCGCAGATCCTTGGACTTGCCGACGTACAGCGCGGCTCCGTCTCGGCCGCGGAACACATACACGCCGGGTCCGTTCGGCAGGTGCTCGGCGAGCGCGATCTTGCCGAAGTTGGGACGTCCCCTCGCGCGAACCACCTCGTGAAGATCACCGAGCGTCGCGATCCCCAATCGCGCGCCGAGCCCGAGTAGGCCGTGAAGCACTTCGGCCGTCGCCTGCGCGTCTTCGAGGGCGCGGTGTTTCGGCCGCACGGAGGTGCGGAAATACTGCGCGAGGGTCTGCAGCTTCACGTTGGGAACGTCGGGCCAAACGATGCGTCGTGCGAGGCGCGCCGTACACACCGTCGGTGCAGGCAGCGGGGGATAGTCCAGCTCGACCAGCGCGGCGTCCAAGAAGGCCACGTCGAACCGGGCGTTGTGGGCCACGGGAACCGTGTGCTCGAGGAACTCCACCAGGCTCGGGAGCACGGCATCGATCGGGGGACTGCCGGCGACGTCGCCATCGGAGATGCCCGTGAGGTAGGTGATCGACCGAGGGATCGGACGCAGGGGGTCGACGAAGGTGTGGAACGTCCCCAGTCGCTCCCCCCCGCACATCTTGACCGCCCCGATCTCGGTGATCGCGCTCTGCGAGGGGGATCCCCCGGTGGTTTCGAGGTCGATCACGCAGAACGTCACCTCGTGCAAGGGGATGCCATCGTCCAGGGTGGTCTGACGAGCTCGGATCTGCGGCAGCGCCACGGCGGCTGGATCCTTCCCGGTCGGGTGGGGGCCGCGCGCGGGAGGGCAGCACTGTATCGAACAGGTGTTCGATGGTCAAGTCGCGCTTGGCAGCCGGGCATGACGTGCGCGTCTACCCGGGTGTGTCAGGCGACGTTTCGGCTGATCCGCCTGCGTTGCTGCTCGGTCGTGCCGCCCCAGACGCCGTAGCGCTCGCCGTTCTTGATCGCCCAGGCGAGGCACTCTTCGCGGATGTGACACCCCGAGCAGTGCTGTAACGCGGGCGCGGCTTCCTCCTCCGTCGTGGGGAAGAACACATCAGGGTCGACCCCGAAGCATGCGGCGGCTTCTTGCCACACGTCGGGTGGGGAAGGGTTGGCGGGCAGACCACCGACATCGATGTCCCCGAACCGGTTCCGTCTCACCGCATCCCCCTCAGTCTGTGGTGCCGCGATCGATGGCTCGATCGCAGACCCCTTTCCTATCACCCCGAGTGGCCCCAACGGAAGGCCCATCCGGTGCATCTTTCGCTCCGGTACAGGGTGATACGAGATTCGGTCTTCCGGTCTGTGGGCCGATCGACGTACGGCGATCCGCGTGGATCACGCGTGACGGAGTGGGACCTGTGCAGCCTTGAGATCCGCATCGCGGGCACCCCACCGGATCCGGACGATCAGGGCGCGCCCTCCGGCGGGCAAGGACGCCGAGCTAGTCACGAGGCCGACCTGCTTCTCGCTGTCGTCGACGGGCGTACCCGCATCGACCGCGCCGTCGGCCCGCATCGCGACGACGGCGCGCTGGGGATGCCCGAAGTTGCGGATCTTAGCCACCGATTCCTGCCCCAGGTAGCAGCCCTTCGTGGCGTCGATCACGCCGCGGGCGGGATCGTCGAGTCCCGCCTCGGCCGGGAGGGAATCCTCGTCCAGATCGACACCGAAGGTCGGCGTCCCGTGACGGATCCGCCAGATGTCGACGGCGAGTTGGGAGATCGGTGTCCGGGAGTGGCCGACGTCCGCGTCGCCTGGGTCTGCCAGGAGGTCGGTGCCGGAGCCGAGGATCGATGGCGCGAACGTGGACCCATCTTGCAGGCCTTCTGCGCGAGGCGCGCAGATCGGACCGATCGGGCTCGGGGAGAGCTCTACATCCGAAGAGAGCACATAGGGCGCGAGCAGCTCGTCGATCGCGCGAGGCTGCGCGGGATCTTGCACGATGACGAAGTCGTCCGCGCGCCGGTAGACGTGCACGTCGGCCCGGATCCGGCCCGTCGGCGTCAGCAAGAGCGATCGGGCTGCACCCTGGATCGGCAGGCCGGCGAGCTCGGCGGTCAGCAGATCGTTCAGCCACCGCTCAGCGTCGCCGCCGTGGACCCGGATGGCCCGCCACGTCCGCCGGTCGACCACGACGTCGTCCGTGGTGGGGTCGCCCTCGAGTTCCGCGACCTGCCGCTCAAGGTCTTCGAACCGAGATGGCGTCGAGGACATACCGCGAGGATACGAGGCGGCGGGATTTTCGTACTCACCGGTGATGAGCCGATGCTGGGGTGATTGCTCGCGGATCGACCGTGCACGTTGAGGCGACCGGCCCGCACCGCTCGATCCGGCGTAGATCCGGATGCCCGTAGGATTCGCCTGGATGGACGTTCCCAGGACCCTCGTCGTAACCAACGACTTCCCGCCGAAGCTGGGTGGGGTGCAGACGTTCGTGCATGCCCTGGTCCACGAGCTGCCCGCGGACGCCGTCGCGGTGTTGGCACCTCGGTCCGAGGATTCGGCGGCGTTCGACGCCGAGGAGCCGTACCGGATCGAGCGCGCGAACGACACGTTCCTGTGGCCCACACGCGCACTCGCCGATCGGGTCGAGGCGCTCGCTCGCGACCACGCCGCCGAGGTCGTCTTGTTCGGATCGCCCGTGCCGTTGACGGGGATCGGTCCGACGCTGGCCAAGCGAGGGCTGCCGTACGTCACGCTCGCCCATGGGTTGGAGTACTGGATGTCGATCGCCCCCGGTGCACACGCGTTCCTCAGGTACGGGACGTCACGCGCGTCCGCCGTGCTCGTGTGCTCCCGATACATCGCGAGGGTCGTGCGCACGGCTGTGCCGCGCGGCGTTCCGGTCGCGGCCCTCAGACCGGGCGTGGATCCGCGGCGCTTCCGCCCCGGACTTGTGGTCGACGATCTGCGCGAGGAACTCGGTGTTGCCGGGCGACCCGTGGTCGTGTGCGTGAGCAGGCTCGTGCCACGGAAAGGCCAGGACGTGCTGATCCGGGCGATGGGCCGGATCCGCGACCGCGTCCCGGATGCGGTGCTCGTGCTGGTCGGGGGCGGTACGGACCGGGCCCGACTCGAGGCTCTCGCGGCCTCGGCGCCCGGTGGCTCCGTGGTATTCGCCGGACAGGTCTCCGAGGAGGAACTGCCGCGTGCCTACGCGATCGGCGATGTCTTCGCGATGCCGTGCCGCGATCGGTTCGCAGGGCTCGAGGTCGAGGGGTGGGGGATCGTCTTCGTCGAAGCGGCCGCATGCGGACTCCCCGTCGTCGCGGGCACGTCCGGCGGGGCACCCGAGGCGGTGATCGAGGGCGAGACCGGAGCGCTCGTGGACGGGTCCGATGTGGGTGTGGTCGCCGGGACGGTGGCGGGCCTACTCGCCGATCCGGACCACGCCCGCGCAATGGGGGCGGCGGGTCGAATGCGCGTCGAGCGCGAATTGTCGTGGGAGCGTTGCGCAGGTTCGTTGGCTCAGTGGCTCCGGCGTGCGGTGTTCACCGATCCGGGAGCTCCTGGGGGGTAGGCTCGCCCACATGGTGCTGCTTGGAGCATGCCGTCCGTGAGTGAGCGCCGGTGCCCGAACTGCGGCGCTCTCGTGGCGGCCGACGCGCAATGGTGCAGCCTCTGCTTCCACTCGCTCGTCGAGGTACCGCGTGAGCCGGAACCCTCGCCTCCTGCGGCCGATGGCGGCGGTGCTCCACCGCCTCCTCCCCCCCCTCCCGGGGATCACGTCCTTGAAGGGCCACCGATCGCGGGCGCGACGCCTCCGCCCCCGCCGGTCTTGGGAGCGGAGGTACCTCCGTCCGAGCTCGCGGATCAGGGCGAGGCGGCGGCCTCTCCAACCTGGACCTGTCCGAATTGCGACGAGGTGAATCCGCTTGCGGAGAACAACTGCCGCGTGTGTGGCACCACCTACTTCAGTCTGTTCTCGTCTGTTTCCCGTCCTGAGGTGTCCCGCCGGGAGGCGGTCATGCGATCGCTGTTGTACCCGGGGCTCGGACACGCGCTCGTTGGTCGTGCCGGCGACGGCGTCGCGCGCGGCGTGCTGTTCGCCTGGGCGCTGGGGACCGTCGCCCTCCTGCTGCTCAGTCGAGGCGACCGGCCCCTCGGTCCGTTGTTGGGGATGACGGCGGTCTACCTTCTCGTCGCGATCGGGATCTATGTGTTGACCGCATTCGAGGCGGGGCAGCTTGCCGAAGGAGGTGACGTGATCATCTCCTCGCGGGGGCTCGCATGGTTCTCCGCGGCGCTCGTGATCATCACGCTGGTCCTCGCCTTCGTGCTGATCAGCGGGTCATCGAACCCGGCCGACGACACGGAGCCCCTCCCGGGTGCGTCGGCGGACCAGAGTCCGGCCACCCTTCCGCTCGAGGACCCGACCGCGCAAGCGACCGGGATCCCGACATCGCCTGCCACCGGCGCGCCGTCGGTGGTTCCGAGGCGGCCGGCCCCGGAGGGTAGGATGCGGCGCGAATGAGCGAGTACGCGGCGGGATCGGTCCAGATCGACGCAAGTCCGTGGGACGTGATGGAGGTCATCACCGACTACGAGTCTTATCCCGACTGGACCGAGGTGGCGTCCGCCGAGATCCGCGTGCGTGGCCAAGGTGGCCTTCCCTCAGAGGTCGCCTACGAGGTTGACGTTCCCTTCCTCGGCACCGCGAGCTACACCCTCGCCTATGTCTACGCAGGCGATCAGGCGGTGTCGTGGTCGACCAAGGAGGCGCGGGGAGCGGTGCGGGACATCCGAGGTGAGTACCTGCTCCGGGAGCTCGACGACGACCGCACCGAGGTCACCTACCGTCTCGCGGTCGATCTCGGGGTGTTGGTGCCCGGATTCGTTCGGACACAAGGTTCCCAGCGGGTGATCGAGAACGCCCTCGAGAAACTCAAGGCGAGGGTCGAAGGCCGCTAAGACTTCGGCGTCGGTGCTCGTCCGGTCCCCGATCTGTGAGGTTCGCCTATCCTGACGGCGATGCGTGTGCTGCTGTTCACCGGCAAGGGCGGGGTCGGGAAGACGACCGTCGCCGCAGCGACCGCCGTACGGGCGGCTCGTTCGGGGCTCAAGACGATGGTGATGAGCACCGACCCGGCGCACTCGTTGGCCGATTCGTTCGACCTGCCTCTCGAGTCGGATGCCACGCAGATCGAGGATCGCCTGTGGGCCGAACAGATCGACTCGCAGGAGCGCCTGGAAACCAACTGGCGCGACATCCAGGAGTACTTCATCCAGTTGATGAACTGGGCGGGTGTCGAGGCGGTCCAAGCCGAAGAACTGTCGGTGATCCCGGGCCTCGATGAGATCTTCAGCCTGATCGACGTCAAGCGTCACGTGGAGTCTGGGAACTACGACCTGCTGGTCGTCGACTGCGCTCCGACCGCCGAGACGCTCCGGTTGCTCTCGCTGCCCGAGGTCATGAACTGGTACATCGAGAGGATCTTCCCGGTCGAGAAGCGGATCGTGAAGACCGTGCGTCCGCTCGTATCGCGGATGACATCGCTCCCGATCGCGGGTGACCAGTTCTTCGCCGCGATCGAACAACTGCACGGCAACCTCGACGCTGTTCGTCGGATCCTCACCGACGAGAAGGTCTCGACCGTGCGCTTGGTGATGAACCCGGAGAAGATGGTCATCTCCGAAGCGCGCCGGACCTATACGTACTTGTCGCTGTTCGGGTACCGGGTCGACGCGGTCGTCGTGAATCGCATCTTCCCCGAGGACGTCACCGATCCATACTTCGGCAAGTGGAAGGACATCCAGGCGGAACACCTCGCGACCGTGCGGGAGTCCTTCGAGCCCGTACCGATCCTGACCGCGAAGCTGTTCGATCGCGAGATGGTCGGAGCCACGCTCCTCGGAGACATGGGTCAGGAGGTCTACGGCGAACTCGACGCAGCGTCGATCCTCTTCCACGATGAGCCCGTGCGTGTGCGCAAACGAGGCGAGGCGTACGTGTTGTCGATGCGCTTGCCGTTCGTCTCGCGCGACGATATGGACATCCACCGCCGCGGTGAGGAGCTGTACGTTCGTGTCGGCACCTACAAGCGGAACCTGATCTTGCCTCAGACCCTGCAACGCCTCGTCGTTCGCGAGGCGAACTTCCGCGGGGAGCACCTCGAGATACTCTTCGGCCGATCGGGATCCTCGACGGCCGCCGGTCCGGGAGGGAGCGCGTAGATGACCACCACGAGGCACGACGGCACACATCCGTCGGCGGCGCAGCCGAACGGACATGAGACGACCGACGCGGACGGCGTGGTGTCCGGATCCGAGCCGACCCAGAGCGGGACATCCGACGCCGGTACCGACGCGCCGTCGGACGCCGCGGAAAGCCACGTCTGTCCCGTGGGGTTCTGCCCGATCGGGATGGCCGTCAACTCCGCAGGCCAGGTGAAACCCGAGGCGATCGGACACCTACTCGTCGCGGGACGTGAACTACTCCTGGCGGCGAAAGCCGTCGTGGAGGCTCGGTCGGACGAAGTCGACGAGGCCGTCACGCGTTTCCAGAAGATCGACATCGGCTGAAGCCGGACATCGGTGCCGTGAGTCCGTTCCCGTTCGCCGATCCTGCTGCGCAGGCCGTCGGCATCGATGTCGGAGGAACGAAGATCGCCGGATATCGGATCTCGGGAGCGGGGGAGATCCTCG
The DNA here is from genome assembly GCA_040902745.1 of Actinomycetota bacterium. Classification (GTDB taxonomy): domain Bacteria; phylum Actinomycetota; class UBA4738; order UBA4738; family HRBIN12; genus JBBDWR01. The sequence goes on from JBBDWR010000011.1 coordinate 69,058, forward strand.
CCCATGCCGAGGTCCCGTCGCCCGCCGACGATGCGGACGCCCTCGTCGCGGCCATCGTGGGGATCGCGCGGGGGCTGGCGAGGGACGAGGTGCGATGCGTCGGAGTCGGCGCGGCGGGGATGGTCGACCACGCGGGCACGATCCGGTTCTCACCGAACCTCGCATGGCGCGAGACGGAGCTGCGCAGCCGGATCGCGGACGCCGTCGCACTTCCCACGCACGTCGACAACGACGGGAACGTCGCCGCGTGGGGGGAATTCCGCGTCGGCGCCGGCCGGGATATCGATCACATGTTGCTGGTCGCACTCGGAACGGGGATCGGGGGAGGCATCGTGATCGACGGTCGCCTGATCCGTGGCGCGCACGGATTCGCGGGGGAGGTTGGCCACGTCATCGTCGACCCGGACGGTCCCCTGTGCGGCTGTGGCAATCATGGATGCTGGGAACAGATGGCCTCCGGAACGGCGATCCAGCGGGCAGGACGGCGAGCGGCTCGAGAGCATCCGCGCAGCCTGCTCGCCGGTCTGGGCGCCGGCGATCCCGAGGCGATCACCGGGCACGATGTAACGCGTGCAGCGCGTGAGGGCGATGGGATCGCGCGCAGCGTTCTCGCGAAAGTCGGCCGACATCTCGGGGAAGGACTCGCGGGGTTGGTGAACATCCTCGATCCGCAACTCATCGTGATCGGTGGCGGCGCCGTCGAGTCGGGTGACCTGCTCCTTGCTCCTGCCCGAGCTGCCTTCCGCGACACGGTGGAGGCGCCGCAGCACCGGCCGCGACTACCGTCGATCGTGCCCGCGGCGCTGGGGAACGACGCGGGCGGGGTGGGCGCGGGGTTGCTGGCCCTCGAGGAGCTGGCATCGTGAAGCTGGGATTGCTCCTACCCTTGTTCACGGGCGATCCGGGCCGGGTGCGCGAGGCTGCCCAGCGTGCCGAGGAACTCGGGTTCGACGGCGGGTTCGGGTTCGACCATCTCTTTCCTCCATGGGCGGACGTGCAGCGCCCCTCGCTCGAGGTGTTCACCACTCTCGCCAACGTCGCCGCATCGACGTCGCGGCTCGCCCTCGGGACGTTGGTCGCTCGCGTGACGATCCGGCCGCCGGGGGTGCTCGCGAAACAGGCCGCCGCGCTCGATCAGCTCACCGATGGGCGGTTCGTGCTGGCCCTCGGAACCGGTGACGCCGAACGGGATCCCGAAGCTTCCACCTTTGGGTTCCCTTCTCCCACCGCCGCGGAACGCCGGACGCTCCTCGAGGAGACGGTGGGCGCGTGCCGAGCTCTGTTCGCGGGGGAGCAGTGGCCGGGCGGCGAACAGGTGCCGGCGATCTCGGGACCCCTCGCTCCACCCCCGGCCGGCCCCACAGGTCCGCCGATCTGGATCGGGGGAACCTCACCCGCGGCGATCCGGATCGCAGCCAGGCTCGGTGACGCGTGGAACGGTTGGGGGCTGCACGCAGGCGGGTTCGGGGAGCGCGCGAAACGTCTCGCGAAGCAGACCGCCAGGTTCGGCCGTGTGGTCCCGCCGACATGGGCCGGACTCGCACTCGTGGGCAAGGACGAGGAGGAGCTTGCGCGGTTGCGCGCCAATCGGGACGAGCGAGGTGCGCCGGGACAGGGCGTCTGGACCGGCACGACGGACGCGTTCGCCGACGAACTCCGCTCGATCCGCGACGCAGGTGCTTCGTGGGCGATCGTGATGGCCGCCGGTCCCGCCGACCGGGTCGACGTGATCGCTGAGGCAGCTCGTCGCGCCGGCGTTCTCGGGAGGTGAGCGGTGGACGCGTTGTCATCGGGAGAGCTGAAGCGGCACAAGCGACGGATCCGGGAGGAGATCGTGCGACGGCGGGACGCCGTGCCGGCGCCCGATCGCGATGCGGCAGCCTTGCGGGTCACCGATCTCGTGGCGAGGATCCTGTCCGATCACAGCGCCCGCATCGTGATGGTGTTCTGGTCGTTCGGCTCTGAGCTCCCGACGGAAGGGTTGATCGAGCGGCTCGCGGATGAAGGTCGGACGGTCTGCCTGCCGCGCCTCGCGAAGGGGCAGATGCGTGCCCGGACCTATCGTCCGGGCGATCCGGTGGTCGAGACGTCGTTCGGGGCCTACGAACCCGCGGATGGCGCGATCGTCGAGGCGGCAGACCTCGATGCCGTGCTCGTGCCGGCCGTCGCGTTCGATCGCCTGGGTTTCCGGGTCGGCTACGGGGGCGGATTCTACGACCGCTTCCTCCGGGGGGTTCGGCCCGACGCTCTTCGCATCGGAATCGGGCTCGCGGCCCAGCGCGTCGAACAGGTCCCCCGAGGGCACTTCGACCTGCCCGTTGACCTCGTCGTTACCGAATACGGGGTCGACGATGTCGGTGGGCGGCGCTCTTCGACTTGAACCGCCAGTCAAATCCCTGGTAGAACCCGTGTGCATCACGTCCCCACCCACCGCTGCACGAGGAGGCCGATCCGCGATGGTCGACGAGCACGAGTCCCCCTTCTACGCGATCCAAGAGTCCTTGGGCGCCACCTTCGTTCCGGAGGGTGGTTGGTTCTGGACGGATACCTTCGGCGACACCGACGCCGAGTACAAGGCGCCGCGTGAAGGTGTCGGCATGTGGGATCTGGCTCCCTTGAACAAGTGGGAGTTCACCGGGAAGGATGCGACGGCCGCGATCCAGCGCATGAACTCCAACGACATCGTGGGGATGCGCCCGGGCAGGGTTCGCTACGGCGCGTTCCTCGATGCCGATGGCCGCATGATCGATGACGGAACCGTGTACAAGTTCAACGACGAGCGCTATTGGGTGATGACCAACGGGATGGAACGGCGCGAGTACTTCGCCGAGAACACCCAGGGTCTGGACGTGAACATCGAGTACCGCTCGTTCGAGCTGCCGAACCTCCAGGTCCAGGGACCGCGTTCCCGGGACCTGTTGGGTTCGCTCACCGACGTCGACCTCGCAGCACTGAAATACTTCTCGTTCCTCCCCGAGCAGGTGGCGGTCGGCGGCGTTCCGGTGACGCTCTCGCGCACGGGGTTCTCCGGCGAGCTCGGGTTCGAGCTGTTCGTCGCTGCGGAGAACGCCGATGCCCTGTGGAAGGCTGTGCACGGTGCCGGAGCGCAGCCCTACGGCGTCGGCGTGATCGAGCCGATCCGCATCGAAACAGGCATGATCGTGACGGACTACGACTACGAACCGAACGCGCGAACGCCTTTCGACTTCAGCATGGACCGGCTCGTCGCGACCGACGTCGCAGGCGCCGAGTTCAACGGCAAGGCGAAACTCACGGAGATCGCGAAGAACCCGCCGAACCGGTTCAAGACGGTGAAGTGGGACGGCGACGTCACTCCAGAGTACGGCTCGGCGATCACCAAGGACGGCGAAGAGGTCGGGGTCTGCACGAGCCCCTGTCAGAGCCCGAAGTTCGGCGGCATCGGGCTGGCGATCCTTCGATCGGATGTCGCGATCGACGGCGAGAAGATCGAGGTCGCACACGAGGACGGAACGCTTCCCGCGACGATCGATGTGCTCGCGATCTACGACCCCGACAAGCGCAAGCCTCGAAGCTGAGCGCGTTCGTATCGGCGAGACGAACGAAGGGAAACCCAGATGGCTGATCCGGTGAAGTCCCCGCTCTACGACGTGCAGGCCCAAGCCGGGGCGGAGTTCGAGGATTTCGACGGCTTTTTGTGGACGGCACACCTCGGCGACGTGATGGGGGAGTACGAGACTGTTCGCACGGGTGCCGGTCTGTGGGATGTGTATCCGCTGGTGAAATGGGACTTCTCCGGCACCGACGCGCTTCGGGCGGCACAGCGCGTGTTCACCAATGACGTGGTGCACTTGCAGACGGGCCAAGTCCGCTACGGCGCTTTCGTCGACGACACGGGCAACATGGTGGACGACGGCACGATCTACAAGCTCACCGACGATCACTGCTGGGTCATGACTAACCTTCCCGGCTACGACGCATACTTCGCCGGCGCGATGCAGGGGTTGGACGTGAAGATCGAGGATCGCACCTACGACATGCCGTTGATCTCGCTGCAGGGCCCCGACTCGCGGGCCGTGTTGTCGAAGGTGACCGACGCAGATCTGTCCGAGCTCCGGTACTTCCGGTTCTGGCCCGAGCGCGTTCAAGTCGCCGGTATCCCCGCGTGGGTGCTTCGCACCGGATTCTCAGGCGAGGTCGGCTACGAGTTGATCCCCGATCGCGACCGCGCGGTCGAGCTGTGGAACGCGCTCCAAGCGGCCGGGGCGCGGCCGTTCGGTACCCACGCGATCGAGATCGCGCGCATCGAGGCGGGCCTGATCGTCGCAGGGGTCGAGTACGAGCCCGGAGTGCGCTCGCCCTATGACCTCTCGCTCGACCGGATGGTCGCGATCGACGATCCGGCGTGCGATTTCCTGGGCAAGGACCGACTCACGCAGATCGCCGCCGACCCACCCAACCGTTTCAAGACGCTGCGCATCAAGGGCACCGCCGTGCCAGGGTACGGAACCGCGGTGATGCTGGGCGGCGAGGAGGAAGTCGGCACACTCACGAGCGCGATCGACAGCCCTCCGTTCGGCGTGATCGGACTCGCGGTACTCCGGAGCGATCAGTCCGTCGACGGCACTCAGCTCCAGGTTGCTGTGGAGGGCGGCGCGGCCGAGGCAACGGTGGCGCCCTTGTCGATCTACGATCCGCAGAAGCGCAAGCCCCGCGGCTGATCCGAGCGGCGGTCGTCAGGATCAGGTCGCCCGGATCCGGTGAGCGGAGCCTCAGAACAAGCCAACCGTGCGGCCGTCGGTGTCGATGTCGACCTTCTGGAACGCGGGGGTTCTGCCGAGCCCCGGCATCCGCTGCATGTCGCCGCAGAGCACCACCACGAATCCCGCACCGGCACTGGGAACCACGGATCGCACCGGGAGCCAAAAGCCCCGTGGGCGGTTGAGCAGGGTCGGGTCATGCGAGAGGGACAGGTGGGTTTTGGCCATACAGACGGGGAAGGTCCCGAATCCGAGAGCGTCCATCCGCACGATGTCCTTGCGGGCCTGGGGAAGGAGATCCACGCCCTGTGCTCCGTAGAGCTGGGTTGCGATCGCCTCGATCTGCTCGGTGATCGGCGTTCCGTTCGGCGTGAGGTGCGAGAAGGTGTTCGGCTGTTCGCACGCCTCGACGACCGCGTTCGCGAGGGTCACCGCACCGTCTCCGCCGTCGGCGAATCCCTCGTTGACGACGACGGTCTGTGCTCCGGCGGCGGTTGCGAGCCGTTCGATCAGTTCGATCTCCGCGGGCGTGTCGGTCGGGAACCGGTTGATCGACACCACGCACGGGAGTCCATAGCGCTTCACGATCTCGATGTGGGCGGTCAGGTTGTCCATGCCGTCGCGCAGCGCGTTCAGATCCTCCGTGCCGAGGTCTTCGAAGCGCTTGCCACCGTGAGACTTCGTGGCGCGCACCGTCGTCACCAGCACCGCGGCGCTCGGCGCGAATCCGCCGACTCGGCACACGATGTCGCAGAACTTCTGGAACCCGAGATCTGATGCGAAGCCCGCCTCCGTGACCACGTAGTCCGCGAGCTTGAGGGCGATGCGATCCTCGATGATGGAGTTGTTCGCGTGGGCGATGTTGCCGAACGGGCCGGCGTGTAGCAGCACGGGCTGGTGTTCAAGCGTCTGCACGAGGTTGGGCTTTATCGCGTCCTTCATGACCACGGTCATCGCCCCGGCGGCCTGAAGATCCTCCGCGGTGACCGGCTTGCCGTCGCGCGTCTCGGCGACCACGATCCTGCCGAGTCGGTCCCGCAGATCCCGCAGATCGTTCGCGAGGGCGAGGATCGCCATGATCTCCGATGCCGCAGTGATCACGAAGGAGTTTTCGCGGGGAACCCCGTGCGTCTTGCCCCCGAGACCGACGACCGTGTTACGCAGCTCGCGGTCGTTCATGTCCATCGCGCGCGGCCAAGTGATCGTTGCCGGATCGATGTCGAGCAGGTTGCCGTGGTACAGCGACGCGTCGAGGGCCGCGGCAAGGAGATTGTGTGCGGCCGTGACCGCGTGGAAGTCCCCGTTGAAGTGGAGATTGATCTCCTCCATCGGGACCACCTGTGCGAATCCACCGCCGGTGCCACCGCCTTTGATTCCGAAGACGGGGCCCATGCTCGGCTCGCGCAGGCAGAGCATCACGTCCTTGCCGATCTTCCCGAGGCCCTGAGTGAGCGATACGGACGTGGTCGTCTTGCCTTCTCCGGCCTTCGTAGGGGTGATCGCCGTCGTGATGACGAGTTTGCCGTCGGGGCGGTCGGCCAGGCGTTCGAGCGCGGAGAGTTGGATCTTGGCCCTGGAGGCGCCGTAGGGCTCGACCTCGTCGGGGAGCAGTCCCGCTTCCCGGGCAACGTCGGTGATGGGGCGAAGCTCCGCCTCCTGCGCGATCTCCAGTCCGCTCTTCATGCTTGGCGGTCCCCTTCGTCTGAATGGCCGTTCAACTGGTTCGGACGATACAACCCTGGCGGAATGGCTCCAAACGTGACACCCGTGAGAACGACCGTGGGTCAGGCCGCCGCGCAGGCAGGGGCGGGCGCGGCCTGCGGCCGGGGTAGACCCCGAGCGGCGTATGGACCCTCGCGGTTGCCGCACCTACCCTGGAGAGATGGCCGCCACCGAACCGCTGCGCAGGAACGTTGCACGCACCAAGATCGTCGCCGTCAACGCAGGCGTGCGGTCGGAGCGGCCCGACACGCTCGCGGCCGAAGAGCCGATGGAGATCCGCGCGGGCGGTCCCGGCCAGGACACCGGTTCGGTTGCCGTCACGATGCGCACGCCCGGTGGCGATTTCGAACTCGCCGTCGGGTTCCTGTTCACCGAGGGCCTGATCCGCGGGCGCGACGAGATCGATCGGGTCGCATATTGCGACGACGTCGGACCGGACGAACAGCGCTACAACATCGTGACCGTTCGGCTCGCCCATGCCTTCGACACCGAGTCGGTCCGCAGGAACTTCTACGCCTCGTCGAGTTGCGGTGTCTGTGGCAAGGCATCGATCGACGACATCCAGGTGCGCTGCGCTCCGGTCGCACCGGGACCGCAGGTCGAGGGCTCGATCATCGCCGGACTCCCCGATGCGCTCCGCCGGGCACAGCCGGTGTTCGACAAGACCGGTGGCTTGCATGCTGCGGGGTTGTTCGGCGTCGACGGCGGCCTGATCAGTCTGCGCGAGGATGTCGGGCGGCACAACGCGGTCGACAAGGTCATCGGTGAGCAGCTGCTGGCCGGCACGGTACCGCTGGCCGAGCGCATCCTTCAGGTTTCGGGTCGAGTCAGCTTCGAGATCGTGCAGAAGGCCGCGGTTGCCGGGATCCCGGTGATCTCGGCGGTGAGTGCGCCGTCGAGCCTGGCGGTCGAGGCCGCCGAGGGCTTCGGCATGACCGTCGTTGGCTTCGTGCGCGACGATCGGTTCAATGTCTACTCTCACCCCGAACGCATCGGGACCACCTGAGGTCTCTGGGCGGTCATACGGTCGACCCCCGCCCGGCGGGGTGCGACCAAGGGTCATGGCCGAGGTCCGGATCCCATTTGAACGGGGGTTTAGAATCGTGGAGCAACCGGCCGATGCCGGTTGGACATCTCGGAAAGGAGCGCCGATGCCGAACGGGCTCGCGCGACTCACGGAGCCGATGGTTCGCGAGAACGGCGAGCTGCGCGTCGTCCCCTGGGAGGTGGCCCTGGACCGGGCCGCCGAGGGGCTGCGCGCGGCGACCGATGCGAACGGCGGGGACGGAGTCGGCCTGTTCAGCTGCTCGAAGGCCACCAACGAGATGAACTTCGTTGCTCAGAAGTTCATCCGCCAGGCCCTTCGCAGCAACAACATCGATAGCTGTAACCGCACCTGACACGCACCTTCGGTCGTCGGTCTGGCGACCGTGTTCGGGGCAGGTGGTGGCACAAGTTCATACGAGGAGGTCGAACACACGGACCTCGTGATCCTCTGGGGATCGAATGCGCGAGAGACGCACCCGATCTTCTTCCATCACGTCCTCGCCGGGATCCACAACGGTGCGCGGCTGTTCGCCGTGGATCCTCGGCGCACCTCCTCGGCCGAATGGGCCGATCTCTGGCTGGGGATCGACGTCGGTACCGACGTCGCGTTGTCGAACACGATGGCGAGGGAGATCATCGCGAGCGACTTGCACGACAAGACGTTCATCTCGCGGGCGACCAGCGGGTTCGCCGCGTACGAGAAGAGCGTCGAGGACTGGACGCTCGACCGAGGGGCGGCCGTTACCGGCGTCCCGGCGGAGGTGATCCGGGAGGCCGCCCACGCGTACGCACGCGCGGACCGCGCGATGATCTGCTGGACGCTCGGGATCACCGAGCACCACAACGCGGTCGACAACGTGCTCGCGTTGATCAACCTCGGCCTGCTGACCGGTCACGTCGGCACCTACGGCAGCGGACTCAATCCGCTTCGCGGACAGAACAACGTTCAGGGCGGTGGAGACATGGGCGCGATCCCGAACAAGCTCCCCGGGTTCCAGGACCTCGAGCGAGATCCGGCCGCGCGCGAGCGGTTCGAGCGCGCGTGGGGGGTTCCGATCGCTCCGAAGTATGGCTGGCACCTGACGCAGATGTTCGAGGCGATGGAGCGTGGCGAACTGACGGCTGTTTACGTGATCGGGGAGAATCCCGCGAGTTCAGAGGCCGACATGCATCGGGCCCGCAAGCTGCTGTCCAACCTCGACACCCTGATCGTGCAAGACATCTTCATGACGAAGACGGCGGAGATGGCTGATGTGGTGCTGCCCGCCTCAGCCTCGTGGGCCGAGACCGAGGGGACGGTGACCAACTCAGAGCGCCGGGTGCAGCGTGTTCGCAAGGCGCTCGACCCTCCCGGGAACGCACGCGACGACGTCTGGATCATCAACCAGCTCGCGAACCGGCTCGGACTGAGCTGGGGTGAGGTGACGCCGCATGCCGCGTGGGACGAACTCCGCACCCTGAGCCCGATGCACGGCGGGATGAGCTGGAAGCGGCTCGAGGAGGAGGGCGGGCTCCAGTGGCCCTGCCCGGACGAAGAGCATCCCGGGACCCTCTTCCTGCACGAACGGCTCTGGGAGGAGGATCCCGCTGCGCGAGGCGAGCCCGCACCGTTCAGCATCACGATCGACTCCGCGCCCGTCGACGAGCTGACAGATGAGTATCCGCTGCGGCTGACGACGGGACGGCGCCTGACCGACTACAACACGGGCGTGCAGACGGGTGGATTCTCCTCACCCCTGCGTCGGCAGGAGTCCGTCGACATCTCGCCCGAGGATGCGCGAGACCTCGGTGTGGCCGAGGGGGAGATCGTTCGCGTGACCTCTCGGCGGGGGACGGTCGACGCGCCGATCCGGATCGACACGGTCCTGCGGCCGGGGCTGATCTTCATGACGTTCCACTTCCCCGAAGAGGTGGAGACGAACAAGCTCACCATCGACGCCACCGATCCCAAGTCCGGAACCGCCGAGTTCAAGGCGGCGGCGGTGCGGATCGACAAGTTGCCGGACGTGGTTGCCGCCGGCGGGGGCGGATCGTAGTGCCCGAGCGGCAGGGGGCGTGTTGGACCTCCAGCTGACCGACGCGCGCGCCACCGTGGAGGAGCGCGCGGCAGTCGACGCGCTGCTCGGACCGCCCGAAACGCCGTGGGACGGCGGCGAGCGCGATGCGTACGGCGTCCGTGTTTCTCGAACCGGCCGCGAAGCGAGGGAACAACGCCACCTCCTGCTCCCCGCTCTGCACGCCGTGCAGGATCGGATCGGGTGGATCAGCGAAGGCGCGTTGAACTACGTCTCGATCCGGCTGACCGTTCCTCCCGCCGAGACGTTCGGAGTCGCCAGCTTCTACGCGCTGTTCGCTCTGCAGGAGCGCCCGCCGACCGTGGTCCACATCTGCGACGACATCGCCTGTGGATCTTCGGGAGCGGAGCGTCTCTGCGGAGAGATGGAGCGGCTGATCGGTCCCGCAGGCACACCCACCACCGACGGGGGCACGACCTGGCAGCGCAGCCCGTGTCTCGGCCTATGCGAGCAGGCCCCCGCCGCGCTGGTGCAGCGAGCGGGGATCGGCGTGACCGACCGGTCGATCGGCTGCGCGCGCGCCGAGGACGTCGTTGCGGCGATCACGTCCCGAGCCGACGAGATCGGCCTCGGTGCCGACGTCGCGACGATCGCGCCGCAGACCGCAGACGAGAGCAGGTCCGAACTTCGGCTGCTGCGCCGGGTGGGTGTCGTCGACCCCGGATCCCTCGACAGCTACCGAGCCGAAGGAGGGTACGAAGCCCTTCGGATGGCGGTCGAGATGGGCCCGGGCGGCGTCATCCGAGAGCTCAAGGACGCGAGGCTGATGGGCCGCGGCGGGGCTGCGTTCCCGACGGGGGTCAAGTGGGAGGCCGTGGCGTCGCAGGCGAGTCGCCCGCACTACTTCATCTGCAACGCGGACGAGTCCGAGCCCGGAACCTTCAAGGACCGTGTCCTGATGGAGCACGATCCGTTCGCATTGATCGAGTCGCTCACGATCGCCGGATACACCACGGCGTCGGAGCACGGGTCGATCTACATCCGAGGGGAGTATCCGCTCGCCCAGGCGCGACTGCGCCATGCGATCGATGAAGCACGTGAACGCGGGTATCTCGGTGACGACGTGATGGGGGAAGGGTTCACCTTCGACATCGAGGTGCGCCGCGGAGCCGGCGCCTACATCTGCGGCGAGGAAACGGCATTGCTGAACTCGATCGAAGGCAAGCGCGGCGAACCTCGAAGCAAGCCACCGTTCCCGGTTTCCCGCGGCCTGTTCGGCAAGCCCACAGGGATCAACAACGTCGAGACGCTCGTCAACGTACTGGAGATCCTCCGGATCGGAGGCCCGGCATACGCGCAGATCGGCACAGAAGGATCCACCGGCCCGCGGCTGTTCTGCCTGTCGGGCACGGTGGAACGACCCGGACTGTACGAGGTCCCGTTCGGTGCCACGCTCCGCGACCTGATCGAGCTCGCCGGCGGGGTGTCCGGCGGGCGGCCACTGAAGGCGGTTCTGCTGGGCGGTGCTGCCGGAGCGTTCGTCCGTCCGCAGGACCTGGATCTGAAGCTGACGTTCGAAGACACTCGGGCGGCGGGGGTCACCCTGGGGTCGGGCGTCGTGATGGCGTTCGACGACACGGTGTCGCTCCCGGAGGTGCTGCTGCGGATCGCGGCGTTCTTCCGCGACGAATCCTGCGGGCAATGTGTACCGTGCCGTGTGGGAACGGTGCGCCAGGAGGAGGCGCTCCAACGGATCGTCCGCGGCGCCCAGATCGGCTCGCGGGACGAGGAGCTCGCGCTTCTGGGCGAGATCGCGCAGGTGATGCGCGACGCCTCGATCTGCGGGCTCGGTCAGACAGCAGCAAACGCGGTGGTCTCGGCGATCGAGCAGCTCGGTGTGTTCGAAGGCGCGGACACGTCGAACGGGAGTCAGGATCGCTCCGTCCCCACTCGTACCGAAGAACAGGAGTCCTAGACGATGTCCAGGGTGATGCTGGCTCCGCCCAAGCGACTGATCGACATCGAGGTCGACGGTGCGACGGTCCGCGTGCCCGAGGGCTCCACGCTGCTGGATGCGCTGCGCACCGAGGGGGTGGACACGCCCACGCTGTGTTACCTCGAGAACCTGACACCGGTGAATGCGTGTCGCGTATGTGTTGTCGAGGTGGAGGGTGCTCGCACCCTGGTCCCTTCGTGCGCCCGCCAGGCTGAGGCGGGGATGAAGGTTCGAACCGATTCCGAGCGCGTGCGGACGAGCCGCAGGATGGTCTTCGAGTTTCTGGCCTCCAGCGTGGACCTCTCCCTCGCGGGGGAACAGGTCCAGGGGTGGATGTCCGCCTACGGCGTGGAGCCGGACCGCTACGGCCCGAGCGCCGAGCCGGCTCCGCTGGGCGAACGCGAGGCCCGCATCCCCGGGCACCACCACGGGTCCGAGGGGGAAGCGGCCGAGACCGTCGCACAGCCGATCAAGGTGGACAACGATCTGTACGTCCGGGAGTACTCGCGGTGCATCCTCTGCTACAAGTGCGTCGAGGCGTGCGGTGTCGACGCACAGAACACGTTCGCGATCGCGGTCGCCGGCCGGGGCTTCGATGCGCGGATCTCCACCGAGTTCGACGTCACGCTGCCCGACTCCGCGTGTGTGTACTGCGGCAATTGCATCGGCGTCTGCCCCACTGGAGCCCTGATGTTCAAGTCCGAGTACGACATGCGCGAAGCCGGCACCTGGGACGAGCAGGAACAGACCGTGACCGAGACGATCTGCCCGTATTGCGGCGTCGGCTGTGATCTGTCGCTGCACGTCCAGGACAACGAGATCGTCAAGGTCACGAGCCCGCTCGACAACTCGGTCACACACGGGCATCTGTGCATCAAGGGCAGGTTCGGGTTCCAGTTCGTGCAGAACAGAGGCCCCAAGGACGCCGACGCCGGCGCCCGCGGAGTCGGACTCGTGGAGGGCCCCGCCGATCGGATCGCGCGTCAAGCCGGTACCGGAGACGACGCCCCGGAGACGACGCGAAGGTGATCCGATGGAGGTTCTCGCCGCGCTGATCGCAACGATCGATGCCTCCAGTCCTTGACACCACCGGGGTGGTTCTGGCCGGCGGACGATCCACCCGCTTCGGCTCCGACAAGCTCGTGGCGACCTACCGAGGGATGCCGTTGCTTCACCACGCCGTCCTTCGCCTGATCGAGGTGTGCTCCGAGGTCGTGGTAGTGCTCGCTCCGGAAGGTGCGGACCCGACGCTCCCGCCCGGGATCCCCGCGCGGTTCGCGCGCGACGCGACCGAGGGCCAGGGACCGTTGGCCGGGGTGCTTGCCGGACTGCAAGCGACGACGACGGATGTGGCACTGGTCGTCGGCGGGGACATGCCCGAGATCTCGACTCCGGTTGTGTTGGAGATGCTCGAGGTCGCGGCGCAGTCGTCCGTTGATGCGGTCGTCCTCGGCGACGGGGACACGTTCCGCCCGCTTCCGGTGCTGGTACGCGCTGATCGAGGGCGTGAGGTCGCCCACGCGCTACTCCACGACGAGGAACGCCGGTTGCGAGCCTTCGTCCAAGCACTGCGCGTCGCCGTGATCGACGCGGAGACGTGGCGGCTTCTGGACCCTGCGGGGGCGACCCTGCGCGACATCGACACCCCCGGTGACCTCGGGTGAGCGTCGGCTATCCTCGGACCCTTCCCCGATCCCTGGAGGCCTGATGGAGCGCGTTGTGGTGGCCCTCGGCGGCAACGCCTTGCTCCGACGGGGCGCGGATGACACCTTCGAGGAGCTGTACCGGTCCGCGCGTGGCGCTGCGGAGAAGGTCGCCGACATCGCGGCCTCCGGTTGGGAGGTCGTGCTCACCCACGGTAACGGACCACAGGTGGGTCGGATACTCATGCAGCAAGAGGCAGCGCGCGGCTGGGTGCACCCGATGCCGCTGGACGTCTGCGGCGCCGAGAGCCAGGGGCAGATCGGCTACCTGCTCCAGGTCACGATCGGCGACGTGTTCTTCGAACGCGGTATGCAGCGTCCGGTTGTCACGATCCTCACGCTCACCCGCGTTCCTCCCGACGATCCCGCCTTCGAAGATCCGACCAAGCCGGTCGGCCCGTTCTTCGAGGAGGAGGAGGCGCAACGCCTCGCGGACGAGCAGGGGTGGACCGTTAAGCCTGACAGCCACGGCGGATGGAGGCGCGTCGTTCCCTCGCCCGTGCCGTATTCGATCGTGGAGACCCCGGTGATCGCGAACCTCGTCGGGGACGGTGCGATCGTCATCGCGGCGGGAGGAGGAGGGGTTCCGGTGATCGAGCAGGGGCCCAGGCTGATCGGCGTCGAGGGCGTTGTGGACAAGGACCTCGCGGGCGCGATCCTCGCATCCGAGGTGGACGCGTCGACGTTGTTGATCCTCACGGACGTGAAGTCCGTACAGACCGGGTTCGGGACCGACCACGCCGAAGAGGTCCACGGGCTCTCCTTGGACGAGGCGCGCCACCTGCTGGGCGAAGGGGAGTTCGGGGCGGGATCGATGGGACCCAAGGTCCGCGCCGCGGTGAACTTCGTGGAGGGCGGGAGTCGGCGCACCGCGGTCATCGCCGACCTGGAGGACGCGTTGGCGGCGCTCACCGGTGGTGCCGGAACCACGATCGGCCGGTCGGTCCCGACGTAGGGTTTCGCCGTGCGGCTGGTCGTCTACAACCTCAAGGGCTTCCGGCTCGGTCGAGAGCCGATCGCGCAGGTGCTGGACGAACTGCGTCCGGACCTTGCCCTGCTCCAGGAGACGGGCCCCAGGAGGCAGCTCCGGGCCCTCGCCGGGCAGCTGGGGATGCGGGTCGCAGCCGATCCGTGGGCCTTCCCGCGTCGGAGGGTCAAGAACGCGGTGCTCGTGCGCCCGCCGCTCGAGCTGCTCGGCCAGCGGTTGCACCGATTCCCCGGTACCGAGCGCCTGCATCCACGCGGGGTGATGGTCGCCGAGGTACGCGCAGGAAGGCGCGAGCTCTGGACGCTCTCGGCCCATCTCGGCCTGGTTCCGCGGGAACGAACGAAGCACGCGAGATTGCTCGCGGGTCTCGCCTCGGCGCTCGATGGTCCCGTCGTGCTGGGAGCGGACCTCAACGAGCTGCCCGGGCGGACGACACCGGCGGTGATCGAAAGGTCGTTGCGTGACGCGTGGTCGTTGGTTGGGGTCGGTGGCGGCGAGACGTTCCCGTCCGATGGACCCTCTACGCGGATCGACTACCTGTTCGTGTCCGTGGGGGTGGAGATGGCCGGGATACGCGTCGGGAGCGAGGCGGGGATGGCATCGGATCACCTGCCGGTGATCGCGGAGGTCGAGATCGCCTGATCTGCGAGATCAGATCCGGCGGCGAGCTCCGCGCGCCGGGTTGCGGAACAGCTGGATCACGACGAACACGCCGAACAGGCCCGCGGCCCCGACGAGACCGACGAGCAGGACCGCGAAGAACCACTCCAGGAAACCACTGATCGCGAGGTAGGCGGTCATCGGGCGGAGATGCTACCGCACGCGGCATAAGATGGAGCTCATGCGACTGGGGCTCCTGACGGGTGGCGGCGACTGCCCCGGATTGAACGCCGTGATCCGCGCCGTCGTTCGCGACGGCGCCGGCCGCCGCGGCGCCGAGATCGTGGCCTTCCGAGACGGCTGGCATGGCGTCCTCGAGAACCGATCGGAGGAGCTCGTCGTGGGCTCCGTTCGCGGCATCATCCATCGGGGCGGCACGATCATCGGCTCCTCCGGGACCAATCCGTTCAACCACGAGCGGGGAGAGGAGCGGATCGCAGAGACCTTCGCCGCCCAGCGGCTGGACGGACTGATCGCAGTCGGCGGAGAAGGAACGTTGACCGCGGCATCCCGGCTCGCGGATCGCGGCCTCAAGATCGTCGGCGTTCCCAAGACGATCGACAACGATCTGTCCGCGAACGACTTCACGATCGGCTTCCATACCGCCGTAGGGACGGCGACCGATGCGATCGACCGGCTCCACAGCACGGCGGAGAGCCACAACCGCGTGATGGTAGTGGAGGTGATGGGGCGCAACGCGGGGTGGATCGCGATGTACTCGGGGATTGCCGGTGGCGCGGACGCTGTCCTGATCCCGGAGCGGTCCTTCGACCTGGACGAGATCTGTGCACGTCTGCGCAAGCGCCACCTGCAGCGCTCCTCGTTTTCGATCGTAGTCGTGGCGGAGGGAGCGACGCCGATCGAGGGGTCGATGAACCTTCCCTCTTACGAGCTCGACGAGAACGGGTTCGAACGGCTGGGAGGGATCTCGACCCTCCTCGGGCCCGAGCTCCAAGCGCGGACCGGTTTCGAGACGCGCGTCACGATCCTGGGACACACGCAACGCGGCGGCTCGCCGGTGCCGTTCGACCGGGTCTTGGGGACCCGGCTCGGGATCGCCGCAGTGGGTCTCGCCGAGGCGGGCGGTTGGGGACGCATGGCGGCGTTGCAGGGTGGGGAGATCGTCGACGTGGCCCTGGCCGACGCGGTCGCCGAGCGCAAGGTGGTTCCCGATCCGCTGATCGCCACGAGCGAGGTCTTCTGCAGTTGAAGCGGTCCATATACTGAATCGGTGCGCTCCTACCGCGTGGATCTGCGCTCGGATACGGTCACCCGCCCCTCCGACGAGATGCGTCGGGCGATGGCGGGCGCCGAGGTGGGCGACGCGTGGTACGGCGACGACCCCAGCGTGAACCGACTGCAGGACCGCGCGGCCGAGGTCGTCGGCACCGAGGCCGCGCTCTACGTGCCGACCGGAACGATGGCCAACCAGATCGCGTTGCGTCTGCACGCTCGGGGCTCGGGTCATCTCGTGGCGTGCGAACGACGCGCGCATGTCGCATCGACGGAGGTCGCCAGCTCCGCGGTGCTGTCCGGGATCGCGTACCGACGTCTGGACGGCGTCGATCGAGGACACCTGACCGCCGAGTCGGTCACCGAGGGACTGGAGCCCGACACCTATTTCGACGTCGAGGTCGTGGATCTGGTCGCGATCGAGAACACCGCCGGATACGCGGGCGGGACGTGCATGCGGTTGCGGGAACTGGAGGCGATCCGGCGCGTCGCACGGTCCCGCGGTATCCCGGTTCACCTCGACGGCGCTCGGCTGTTCAATGCGACGGCGGCGACCGATACCGACCCCGCTGACTACGGGCGCCAGGTGGACACCCTCATGTTCTGCACGTCCAAGGGACTCGGCGGTCCGATCGGCTCCCTGCTGTGCGGCCCGGTGGAGCTGATGCCCGAGGCCCGGCGGGTGCAGATCCTGTTCGGTGGAGCCTGGCGTCAGGCCGGAGCATGGCGGCGGCGGGACTCGTTGCCCTCGAGAACGGCCCGAAGCGCCTCCACGAGGACCATGAGCGGGCAAAGCGACTCGCCGCAGGTGTTTCCGACGTGCTCGAGGGATCGCTCGACGCGGCCGCGGTCGAGACGAACATGGTGTTCGTCGACGTCCGGGCCACGAAACTCGACACGGGAACCGTGATCGAGCGGCTCCGCGACGCAGGTGTGGGGGCCACCCCGACCGATCGCGGGGACGTTCGCATGGTCACCCACGCGGACGTCGACGACGACGGCATCGACGTGGCCCTGGAGGCCTGGAGGGAGATCGCCCCATCTGGGTCGGGAAGGAGCGAGGCGTAGATGGCGCTGTTCTCGAAGAAACTTCCGGACGATGTCGCTCGTCGCGTGCCTCCGGGGCAACGCCTCGTCAAGACGTGGCCCGTGCTTCACGTTGGCTCGATCCCTGCATTCGATTTCTCCACGTGGGATCTGCGGCTCTACGGTGAGGTCGAGGACGAGGTGCGCCTGACCTACGAGGAGCTCAAGGCCCTGCCGAACACGACCGTGCCCGCGGATATGCATTGCGTGACCGGGTGGACCACGCTGGACAACGCATGGACGGGCGTTGCGTTCTCGACACTTCGTGATCTCTGCCGGCCCACGGGCGAGGCGGGTTGGGTGATCACCCACTGCGAACAGGGCTACACGTCCGACCTGTCGCTCCAGGTGATGAACGGCGACGACGTCCTGGTGGCCTGGGCGCATGGGGGGGCGGACCTCGCGCCGGAACATGGATATCCGCTGCGACTCGTGGTTCCCAAGCGTTACGCATGGAAGAGCGCGAAATGGCTACGGGGATTGGAGTTCAGCACTCGCAACAAGCGCGGCTACTGGGAGGAGCGGGGGTATCACGTGCACGCGGACCCCTGGCCCGAGGAGCGCTACTCCTACTCCGAGCACGCGCGAGCCGACCTCGAGTCCTGAGCGGCTCGGAGGCCGCCGGAACCTGCTTCGGTCGTTCTCGCGCGGACAGGTATCCTGCCCGCTCCTCAAGGCTGCGATTCCCACCGCCGATGCTGCCTGTGGGGGATACCCACCATGGCTACGACCACAACCGCTCTCGTGATCCGACGTCGGGCGAGCCTCGCGCTCGCCTCGGCGCTCGTCCTGCTGCTCATCGTGCCGGCGCTCGCCGCGGCGGCCGAGCCGTCGAACCAGGACCTCGATCGCAAGGAGGAACACACCGACATCGCGATCGGTGACGTGCAGGATCGTCTCACCGCACTCAGCGACCAGATCGCCGCTCAGCAGCAGGCCGCGGTGCGGCTCCAGGCCGAGATCGCCGGATCCGTACGGGAGCTCGGCGCTGCGCAGCGAGCCTTCGATGACACGCAACAGAGCCTTATGGAGGTCCGCGCCCGGCTCGCTACCGTCGAGGCGGAGCACGCGCAGATCCAGGAACGGCTTTCGGACCGGGCGGTCGCTGCGGTCCGGATCTCACAGGGGTCGAGTCTCGAGTTCGTCCTGGATTCCAGCTCGCTGACCGAGGTGGGCGACCGCATGGAGTTCTTGACCCAGTTGCAGGTCGCGGACGAGTCCCTCGCCGGCGAGGCTGTCTCGTCGGCCGCGACGCTCGAAGCGGCCCGAGCCAGTGAGGAGGCGCAACTTGCGCGGCACGTCGACCTCGTGAACCAGCTCGACACCGAGAAGGAGGAGCTGGCCAAGGCGCTCGTCGACCAACAGTGGCGTCTCGACGCGATCGCCGATGCGAAAGCGGAGGCGCGCTCCTTGCTCGCCCAGCTCAACGCGCGTGCCGAGAAGATCGCCGAGCAGCGCTTCTCGGTTGGCGCGGCGGGTGGGGGAGCGACGTTCGGTGCGTGGGCGAAAGCGTTCCTGACTTACATCGACGCGCCCACCTGTACCGATAACCTCGTCATCATGGTGACCTGGCAGGTCTCCGAGTACACGGAAGCGAGATGGAACCCCCTCGCGACCACGCTCGATATGCCCGGCGCCACGATGTTCAATTCCGTGGGCGTCAAGAACTACGCCTCCCTCGAGCAGGGCCTCGAAGCGACCGAGATGACCCTTGTGAACGGGTCCGAGACCTACGGGTACGGGTCCGTGCTTCAAGGATTGCATCGGTGTGCAGATCGCATGGTGACCGCGACCGCGATCCGGAACTCTTCTTGGTGCGCCGGCTGCGCCGGGGGCGCCTACGTCACCGGCCTGGTCCCGATCGTCGAGCGGTATTGGGACCGCTACGCGAACGAGTCCGCCTGGGCCTGATCCGAACGGGTCACGCCACGAAGATCGTGATCGACTGTCCCGCTCGCACGGTCGTACCCGGCTTCGGCTCCTGACCGCGGACGCGATCGTCGACCGATCCCGGGACCCGCTCCACACGCGCGACGAGTCCGTCTTGCTCGATCGCCGCGACGGCCTCGGCTTCGCTCATCCCGATGTAGCTGGCAACCTCGAACCGTTCCGGACCTTTGGAGACCGTAAGCGTCACCGCTGACCCGTAGGCGCGTTCGATGCCACCCTCGGGTGTCTGCCCCATGACGGTGTCGCGTGTGGCGGTCTCAGAGAACCGCTCTTCGATCTGCACCTCGAACCCCTCGGCCTGGAGCGCCGCGACCGCCGCCGCCTCGCTCTGACCCACGACGGCTGGGATCGGCCGCGGCGGCGGTCCCTTGCTGATCACCAGGTCGATGTCGCTTCCTCGCGGCGCCTCCTTCTTGTTCGGCTGCTGCGAGACGACGTCGCCGTCGCGAACGCGCTCGGAGAACTCCGAAGTGACCTTGCCGATCGCGAATCCCGCCTGGGTGAGCTTGCGCTCGGCGATCGCCTGCGAGCGGCCGGTCACATCGGGCACGGGGATCGGCGGCGGACCGAGGGACGGGACCAGCGTCACCGTCTGGCCCTCTTCGAGCCGGGTTCCGGCCGCCGGATCGATCCGTAGCACGGCGCCCTGATCGACCTGGGCCGAGAACGCACCGTCGTCTTCGACGACGACGTACCCGAGTCCGATCAGCTCATTGCGAGCCTGTTTCATCGGCGAACCGAGCAACTGCGGAACGTCGTGATAGTGGGGGATCAGGAACTCCCACACGGCGTAGCCGCCGCCGACGAGCACCGCCGCCATCAGAAGTGCCCCGAGGAGCTGGCGGAGCCAACGGCGCTTCGGTGCTTGGGGATCGGGATCGGCGCGGGGGATCGTGACCGTCTCCGCCCGCTCTGGGTCGGACGCCTCGGGGAGTACGATCGGGGTGTCGTCGACCAGCGTGGCGAGCGCTGGAGCGACCGGCAGCAACTTGGCTTCACGCGAAAGGTCGCGTCGCATCTCCTCCGCGGACTCCGGCCGGAGCTCGCGATCGCGTTCGGTCGCCGACGCGACGAATCCATCGACGCCCTTCGGGACTCCGGGAACGAGCGTTGAGGGCTTTGGCACCCTGTTCGACAGATGCTTGTAGGCGATCGCCATCGCGGTCTCGCCGGTGTAGGGGAGCCTGCCGGTCAGCAGCTCGAAGCTCACGATGCCCAACGAATAGAGATCTGTTCGCGGATCGGCAGGTTCGCCACGGATCTGCTCGGGCGCGAGGTACTGCACCGTTCCCGTAACGGTACCCGTCGACGTCTGTCGGCCCTCCGCGTACGCGCGTGCGAGGCCGAAGTCTGCGACCTTCGCCACACCGTCGGGGGTGATCATGATGTTCTCCGGCTTGATGTCGCGATGGACGATGCCCTGGCGGTGCGCATGCCCGAGCGCGGACAGCACTTGGTCGAGAACCTCTGCCGTCTGTACGGGTGCGAGCTTGCCGTGTGCGTTGAGGATCTCCCGCAGGCTCTGGCCGCGGATGTGCTCCATGACCATGAAGTAGATGCCGTCGACCGCACCCCAGTCGTACACCGCGACGATGTTCGCGTGATTGATCCCGGCCGCGGCCCGAGCCTCGCGGCGGAACCGCTCGATGAACCCCGGATCTCCGGCCAGTGACCGGTGGAGCACCTTGATGGCGACCTCGCGGTCGAGGACGGTGTCGTGCGCCAGGAAGACCTCACCCATGCCGCCCGCGGCGATCCGTTCGACGATCCGATAGCGACCGTCGAGGGTGGTCAGGCGTATCCCGGCCGTGGCCGTGGCTGCGACCGGCTTGGGGGAAGTGCTCTGCTGTGCCGTCGTAGACCCTCCCGCAGGTGGGGCCGCGCGATGGGTCCGGCCCATCATAGGGCTCGCGACCCGTGGAATCCCGCAAGCAGGACACCGGACCCCTGCGTGTGACCAGCACCGGAACCCCGTCGCCACCGGGGGATCTCCGTCGCAAGGCGAGCAGCTTCGGCTATCATCCGAGCCGACACGGGGAGCTCGGGCGTCACCGGGCTGAGAGGTCGGCTGCATCCCAGGCGCCGGCGACCCGACGAACCTGCACCGGGTAATGCCGGCGGAGGGACGATTGCGCGAGCAGCTACGACTCGACGTCTATGTGCTGACGTCTGCCGATCTCGTCGTCGGTCGCGACCATCTCGACGTCGCGCGGGCCGCGATCGCCGGAGGCGCCACGATGCTGCAGCTCCGGGCGCCCGAGGTTTCACAGGAGCGACTGCTGCCGATGGCGAGATCGTTCGTCGCCCTCTGCAAGCAAGCCGGAGTGCCGGGGATCGTGAACGATCGCATCGACGTCGCGATCGCCTGCGATGCCGCGGGGGTGCACCTCGGTCAGGATGATCGACCCGAGGGGGCCCGGGAGGCGCTGGGACCCGATCGGATCCTCGGCGCCAGCATCGACAACCCCGCCCAAGCCCGGGAGGCGGAGGTGCTCGGCGCCGACTACCTCGGCGTGGTCGTGTGGTCCACGGGGACCAAACCCGCGGCGCGCCCCGTGGGACTCCACGGTCTGCAGGCGATCGCGCGGACGACGGCGCTGCCGATCGTCGCGATCGGGGGGATCGACACGTCGACCGCGGGTGAGGTGCTCGACGCCGGAGCATCGGGGGTCGCGGTCGTGTCGGCGGTGGGCGCGTCCTTCGATCCCGTTGCGGCGACGCGATCCCTGGTGCGCGTGGTCGCTGCTCGCCGCGGGCGTATCGCCGCGCCGCAGGAGCACCGCGGGTGAGCACGGGGCAGCGCACCGGCAAGGCCACACCGGAGTTGTTCCGCCAGGTGATCCTGCGGCGCCTCGGAGCCACGGATCCCGATGTACTCGTCGGACCGCGTCATGGCGTCGACGTCGGAGTCGTTCGGGTTGCCGAGGGCGTGGCGATGGCGCTGACGGCCGATCCGGTGTTCGTGGTGCCCGCGTACGGGTGGAAACGCGCGGCCTGGTTCGCCGTACACATCCTCGCATCGGACGCGTCCACGAGCGGCTTACCGCTGCGGTGGATGTCTGTCGACCTCAACCTTCCTCCCGACACCTCAGACGAAGATCTGACGGCGTTGTGGGACGCCTTTCACCGCACGTGCGCCGATCTCGGCCTTGCCGTCGTGACCGGACATACGGCGCGATACGACGGCTGCGCGTGGCCGATGGTGGGAGGCGCGACCTGCGCGGCGCTCGGTTCCGAGGACGGCTTCGTGACGCCGACGATGGCGCGCCCCGGGGATCGCATCGTCGTCACCAAGGGCGCCGCGATCGAGGCGACAGCGCTGTTCGCTGCAACCTTTCCCGACCGGCTCGCAGCGGCGATCGGCGCAGAACAGACCCGACATGCCGACGCACTGTTCGAACGGATGACGGTGGTTCCCGAGGCGCGTGTCGCAGCGGCGTTCGGATTGCGCGATCGCGGCGTCACTTCGATGCACGACGCGACCGAGGGAGGGGTTCTCGGCGGGCTTCTCGAGGTTGCCGACGCATCGGGGAACGGCATCCGGGTCGAGCTTGCGGCGATCCCTGTTCGGCCGGAGGTGCGCGCGGTCTGCGAACACGTTGGTATCGACCCGATGGTCTCGATCTCGGAGGGAACGCTCATCGCAACCGTGGTGCCCGAACGGGCAGACGCGTTCGTTGAGGCACTGGCGGGGGAGGGGATCGAAGCCGCAGTGGTCGGGACCATCCTGGCGCCGGAGCAGGGACGGATCCTCGTCACGAGCGACGGACAGCGGCCCCTGACCCATGTCGGGCTCGACCCCTTCTGGGGGGCGTTCGGGCGGTGGGCGGCAGAAGCCGAGCGAACGACCGGATAGCGTCACGGAACGAGCGCGAACAACACAAACCGCCGAATGCCCCATCTATGGGTCCAACGGCCTACGGAACTTGCTTGACCCTCGCGGGGTCTGTCCGTACCCTTCCTAGATGCGACGCCCGCCTCTTGCTGCTCTGCTTGTCCTTGCGATCGGTGCTTTTGCGCTCGCGATCCCCCAGGCGTTCGGAGGCACGGGGACCTGCAAGACCAGCTCACCTCCGAGCTCGAGCGCCACGGTCGAAGTCTGCATCGCCCAACCCTCCGGGCTCGATCCCCTCGCGGACACCGTGCCGGTTGTCGTCACTGTGGACGTCTCGAACGGCCGGCCGGTGGACTCGGTCAACCTCCTGCTTGACGGAACGAAGACCGCGCAGGACGACCAGTCGCCGTACAGGTTCTTCATCCCCACGGACCTGTACGTCGATGGCCCTCACACGATCCAGGTGAATGCAAGCGTGCAGTTCGCGGTGCCCTTCACCACGCCGAAGACGCGCCTCCCGGTGACCTTCGACAACGGGAACGCGTCACCTCCTCCGCCGCGTACGGGGTTCGTGGCTCCCGGAGTCGCCGGGATGCAGCCGGCGATCGTCGGTGCCACCGGAGACGGAGCCGACGGCGGGGTACGGGCGGACGCTGTGATCGACGAGATCGTCTCGTGGGATCCTGATCTGTTCTTGTACCTCGGCGACGTCTATGACAACGGGACGAACGAGGAGATGGCGAGCTGGTACGGGCAGCCCGGGCAGCGTTGGGCGACGATGCGAGATATCACCGCCCCGACGATCGGAAACCACGAATACATCACTGCGAGCGGCCGGCCGTATTTCGACTACTGGGACGGGGTGCCGCACTTCTATGCCTTCAACGCGGGGGCGTGGCGGGTGATCGTGCTTGACACGATGAAGGCATTCAACGGCTACGCGGTCGGCTCCCCGCAGTACGAGTGGCTGGCCGACGAACTGATCGACGACGAGCACGAGTGCACGCTCGTCAGCTTCCACCATCCTCGGTTCTCCGTGGGCAAGTACGAGGGGTCGCCCTGGCTGCAACCGCTGTGGGCGCTGATGGCCGACAACGGCGTGGACATCGCCGTCACCGGTCACGACCACAACTACCAACGCTGGAAGCCGCTCCGGGCCTCGGGGAACTTCGATAGCAAAGGCACGCGGCAATTCGTTGCGGGAACAGGCGGCCACGAGTCTTACGCGATCCAGCGCGACGACAGTCGCGTGGTGGAAGCAGTGGGGATGGTGGACGGCGCGATCCGGTTCGAGCTGGAGCCGGGCAGGGCGGAGTTCTCTTTCGTCACGTCCAACGGCCAGCAATTGGACTCCGGTCAGTTCTCCTGCTCGCCCACGATCGACCGGCAGCCTCCGACCGCCCCGGCGATGCTCGCGGCCACCGCCGTGGCGCCGGATCGCATCGACCTGGAGTGGGACGCGGCGTCCGACGATCGCGGTGTGACGGGATACGAGGTCTTCCGTGATGGTGTCCTGTTGGACACCACCGATGGAGCGACGACGACCTACGCGGATACGGGCGTGTCCGCGGACCAGACCTACCACTACCGCGTCCGCGCGTTCGACGAGGCAGGCAACCGTGGCGAGCGCTCACCGCAAGCTGAAGCGACGACGCCCGCCGGTGACGTCGACCCTCCGAGCGTGCCGACCGGGGTCACTGCCGATGCTCCGACCCCCTTCCGCGTCGATCTGTCGTGGAACGCGTCGAACGACGACGTCGGTGTCGACGCCTACGACGTGTATCGCAACGGGACGCTCGTTGCCGGCGACCTTCCTCCGATCCCCGATCCGGTGTGGTCCGACGACGATGTCACACCCGGTGCGACCTACGACTACACCGTGGTCGCGCGCGATCAAGCGGGTAACGCGTCGGCGCCGGGAGGACCAGCCACCGTCACGTTGTCGGCCGGGCTGTTCTCCGACGGGTTCGAGAGCGGAACACTGTCCGCCTGGACCAACAGTGACCACGCCTCCGTGGTTGACGGGATCGGCCTGCGCGGGACCCACGGCGTGGCACTGGTCTCGACGGGTACCACCCGCGCGTACGTGTACAAGACTCTCCCGACTCCCAGGAAGAACACGTATACGAAGGTGTCGTTCGAGGTGGAGGAGCAGGGCCCGCACACGATCGACCTGCTTGCGATCCGTACCGCCGCGGGGGCTGGGATCGTCACGGCGATCGCTCGCGCCGACGGGACGCTCGCGCTCTTGGACGAACGCACTTCCACCGTGATCGGGTCCGCCAGACAGGTGGGGACGGGGGTCCATGACCTACAGGTGCGCACATCGGTGGCCGGCTCGGAGTCGAAGCTCGTCGTGTGGCTCGACGGGCAGAAGGTCAACGCCCTGAGTCAGCCACGCCCGCTTGGGACGACATTCGCCGGCCGCGTCCGGCTCGGAGACGCGACCATCGGGCGGACCCTGGAACTCGTGATGGACGAGGTACAGGTGCGAACCAAACAGATCCCGTGAGCGAGACCCCCTCGACGATCCGTCAGCGCAGCCAGGTCTGCATGATCGCCTTGCCGAAGTGGTAGCCGTACTTGAGCGATTTCGGCTTTTTGGATTTTCCTCCCTTGCGAGCCTCGATCGTGACCGGGACCTCGACGATCTTGGCGCGATGACGCAGCGCCTCGATCAGCACCTCGCTGGTCCAGAACTGATCCTGTTCGAGGACGAGTTTGCGCAGCAGCTCGGTGGTCGCGGCGCGGTACCCGGAGGAGATGTCGGTGATCCGCTGCCCCGTGAGGATCGTGGTCAGCCACGAGAAGAAGTGCACGCCGACGTGACGGATTGCACTCTCCTTCTCGAACTCGCCCAGCAGCCGGGACCCGTTCACGTAGTCCGCCCGACCCGACAGGATCGGCTCGATCATGACCGGTAACTCCTCGGGCATGTGCTGACCGTCGGCATCGATCGTGACGACGATGTCCGCGCCGAGCTTGATCGCGATGTCGTATCCGACGCGCAGCGCCAACCCGCCTCCGCGCCGGATCGGATTGCTAGCGACGAGCGCGCCCCCCGCCCGCGCGACCTCGGCTGTGTCGTCCTCGGAGCCGTCGTCGACCACGATCGAGATCACCCGGTACCCGCTGAGATCACGGGGGATCCTGCGCAGGACCTCGGCGATGTTCTCCGCCTCGTTCAGTGCGGGCGAGACCGTCACAATCTTCTTGCCGGACGGCAGGGCGTTCGCACTCGCCCAATCGAACTCCCGTTGCGCGAGGGCCTCGACGAGCAACCGGATGCTGCGTTCGTTCGAATCGGCGGTCGCTTGCGTGCGTAGCAGCAACGCGAACAGGATCGCGACCGCCACGAACAGCACCGCGTCGAGCCGACGCCCGTTGCCCGGCCGGAAGTTGAAGGCGTCGAAGAGGAAATTGAACAGGTTGGGATCGAGGGCGAGGATCACGACTCCAGTCGCGATCGCCCAGCCGATGATCAAGCTGAGTCGAGAGATCTGGCGGCGGCGGTAGCGGACGACGGCCGCCGCGAAGATCGCGACCGCGAAGATCGCGCCGAGGATCCGAAGCGCGCTCATCGGGCCAGGTCGGTTAGCCGGCCGGCTGCGCCGACGGCGCCGGCGGCTTCCAGCGCGTCTTCGGATCGATCCGGCCGGGGATCACGCGCTCCTTGTAGGCCGCCATCACGTCGAACATGTGCTCGATCAACGAGTCCGAGAGGAGACGCGGCTTCAGCCCGAGGTCCAGCAGCTTGGTGTGCGTGGGGTTGTAGTAGTGCTCTTCCATCTCGACACGGGGATTCTCCGTGTGTTCGACGACGACCTCGAGCCCGTGCTCTTTGCCGGCTTGCTGAACGAGATGGGCGAGTTCGCCCACCGAGAACTGCTCGGTGAACTGGTTGAACACCCGGAATTCGCCGGCTTCAGCCGGGTTCACCGTTGCCAGCTCCACGCACTGCAGCGTGTCGACGATGTTGAGGTAGCCCCTCGTCTGACCACCGGCGCCGTAGACGGTCAAGGGATGGCCGATCACCGCCTGGAGACAGAAGCGGTTGAGCGCCGTGCCGAAGACTTCGTCGTAGTCGAAGCGCGTGAGCAGGCGGTCGTCGAGCTTGGTCTCGTCGGTCTCGATGCCGTAGACGACCCCCTGATTCAGATCGGTTGCGCGCAATCCCCAGATCCGGCAGGCGAAATGTACGTTGTGCGAGTCGTGCACCTTCGACAGGTGGTACATCGAACCCGGGAGCTTGGGGAAGGGGAGGGTGTCGGTGCGACCGTTGTGGTCGATCTCGATGAAACCTTCCTCGATGTCGATGTTGGGGGTGCCGTACTCGCCCATAGTGCCGAGCTTCACGAGGTGCGCGTCCGGCGTGATGTCGCGCATCGCCCACAGGATGTTGAGGGTGTTGACGACGTTGTTCGTCTGCGTGAAGACGGCGTGTTCGCGGTCGATCATGGAGTAGGGGGCACTCGGCATCTCACCGTAGTGAACGATCGCCTCAGGTCGGAAGTCGGTGAACAGCTGCTCAACCACCGGCCACTCGGTCAGGTCTCCCTCCGTCGCCCCAACCGTGTAGCCGGAGACCGCTTGCCAGGAGTCAACCCGTTCGGGCAAGGAGGCACCGATCGGCGTGAGCGAGTCCGTCCCGGCCTCGGTATGGGCTCGACGGCGCAGGTAGTTGTCCACCACGTGCACCTCGTGTCCGCGGGCAGAGAAGTGCATCGCCGTGGGCCACCCCAGGTAGCCATCTCCTCCGAGGATCAAGATCCGCATGTCTTGGTTGTCCTTTCGCGCTTGCTCGAGAGGAAGTGGCCGTATGGTAGCAAGCCACCTGGCTCGTTCGTGCAGGTGGCGCAGCGGTTCCGTGTGACCCTCGCGCCTCGCCGGCCTCGGGCGCCGCCGGGCCGCGGCAGAGCGGAAAAAAGAAGGACCGCCCCGCAGGACGGTCCTTCGATCGGTCGCGACGCCCGGCGTCGGGGCCTTCTTACGTCGCTGCTGGGGCCGAGGGTGGTCAGCGGCGGTACGCGCGAGTGTCGTCGCCGCTCATCGGCGTCCGGTCTGTGCCATCCACGGCGCCTTCGTGCTCCACACGTGCGCGCTCGACGAGGTACCGGTCAGCCTTGCGGTGGTAGCGCTCGCCCCACAGAGCCCCGAGCATCCCTCCGATGAACGCCACGACGATCGCGACGATGCCGCTGATCACGGCGCCGGCGGTGACCTGGTCGGTCGTGAACCAGCGATCGAACCAGTTGGGAAGATCGGCCTGCACGAGCACGTTGTACTCGGCCGCGGCCCAAGCGCCCAGGGCCGTGAGGATCGCGCCCAGGGCGAGGAACCAGACGGCGACCATCGCGCCGTTCCGGAGTCCGTCATACCGCGCGATCCGACCGGCGACCCATCCGCCGATCGCGAACGCGAGGAACAAGACGGCGATCCCCGCGATCACGCTGCCGATCGTCAACTCGTTGCCGGCGGCATCTTCGACGCCGGTTTCATAGGCGATGCCGCCGATCGCCGCTCCGACCAGGCCGCCGAGTACCAGCGTCGCGGCTAGCGCCGTGAGCATCCCGGCGAGTGAGCCTCCGAATGAGATCCCACCGAAGCGGCTGCGCGCCTCGAGACGCACCACGCGCTCATCTCGGGCGCTCGGGCGCTCGGTTACGGGTCGGTCGCTGCGGGTGGGTGCTGGGTTCGGCGGATAGCTCGACGCCGCCGGGTCTGTGCGGTAGCTCACCTCGCCGGTCGTGGGGTCGCGGTAGGTCTCGGTGGATACGCCATCGTTGCGCGGCTCCATAGCGATCACTCCCTCCGGTCATGCGTCCCTCGAACGGGATCGCTCGTCTCATCGCGGGGTACCCGGTCGGTCGGCGCGGGAAACGCGCAGGCTGTGGCGCGGTTCAGGTGAGGAGTGAGAGCTCGTCGAGGATTCGGTCGACCTCGCTGGCACTCGTGTAGTGACACAGTCCGATCCGGACGCAACCGCCCGCCTCCGGCCACAGGCCGAGGCGCTGCATCAGCTCGATCGCGTAGTAGTGACCGTCCCACGTGAAGATGCCGCGCTCGCCCAGCGATCTTGTGGTTTCGATCGGGAGCTGCTCGCCGACACGGATCGCGAAGGTCGGGACGCGCTCCTCAAGGCGTGCCGGGTCGCCGATCCCGTACAGGCGGACGTGATCCATCGCTGCGATCCCCGCAAGGAACCGCTGGGCCAGGATCCGCTCGTACGCGCCGATCGCTTCGAATGCCGCGAGGATGCGCGAGCGTCGATCGGGAGTTCCGCCGGCTCCGCCGTATGTGGCGCCGATCTGTGCGAGGTAGTCCACGGCAGCGACGAAGCCCGCCAGCCCCTCGTGGTTCGCGGTTCCCGTCTCCCAGCGATCGGGCGTGGCGTCGGATGCGGGACGGACCTTGTACGGGGTCCAGACCTCGAGCAGTTCGCGGCGGGCCCAGAGCACGCCGAGGTGAGGCCCGAAGAACTTGTACGGCGAGCACACAGCCAGGTCCGCGCCGATCGCACGGACGTCGTAGGCACGGTGAGGAGCGAACTGCACGCCGTCGACGCACACGAGCGCCTCGGTCGCGCGCGCCCTGCGAACGAGATCGGTGGCGGGCGTGATCGTGCCGACGGCGTTGGATGCGAGCGTGAAGGCGACCACCTTCGTGCGCTCGGTCAACGCCGCGTCGAACGATCCCGGGTCGATCGTGAGGTCGTCATCCCGGACGTCGACCCAACGGATCGTCGCGCCGGCATCCTGTGCCGCCATCACCCACGGTCGGATGTTGCCGTCGTGGTCGAGCCTGGTCACGACCACCTCGTCTCCGGGTCCGAGCGTGCGCCCGATCGAGCGGGAGATCGCGAACAGCAGCGACGTCGAGTTCGGTCCGAAGACGATCTCACCGGGCTCGGCGTTGAGCAGATCCGCGGCCGCACGACGCGCCCCGGCGATCAGTTCGTCCGTTTCACGACTGGTCGCAAAGGTCCCGTGGGTGTTCGAGTTGGATCGCACGAGGTATCCCTGCATCGCTTGGAGCACCGTGTCGGGCACTTGCGACCCTCCCGGGGCGTCTGCGAACACACACGGGCGGCCGTCGAGTTCGCGCGCAAGTGCCGGGAACCTGGGGCGCAATGCGGAGAGATCGGCGACGTCCACGGCTTCAGGGTGACCGAACCGAACCCAGCGTGGCAACTGCAGCGAGGCAGCTCCGGAGGTCCTAGGCTCTCGCCATGAGCGCTCCGAAGGTGCAGAACCGCTCCGCCCGCCCGCCTGATGGCTCCGGCCGAGGTTTCGCGGCAACGACCCGGCACGTCATCGACGTGCTGCGAGGCCAGGACAGCTACTCGCTCGTCCTGCTGATGACCGTCGTCACGATCGCGTTCCTCGCCGGGACCAGCGACAGCGGATGGGAGTGGATCGTCGGCATCGCGCTGTTATGCGGGACGCTCCTCGTCGCACTGCACACCTCGGATGCCCGGCCCCGTACGTTCCGCTTCGCGGTGGGGATGACGGTGCTCGCGATCGCGCTGGCCGTGGTCGCATCCTCGACGGAGGGGCGTCCCGCGACGACGACCGTGGCGGCGATCGGAGCGGTGCTCGTTCTGCTGACGCCGATCGCGATGCTTCGGCGCGTGGCGCGCCATCCGGTCGTCAGCCTGCAGACCGTCCTTGCCGGGATCTCGATCTACCTGTTGGTGGGTCTGTTCTTCTCCTTCGTGTTCATGGTGGTCGCGAGGTCGAGTGTCGGGGGGTTCTTCGAGACGACCGGTTCGGGTGCGGTCGGGGACGGCACGACGGCGGACTACCTGTTCTTCAGCTTCGTCACGCTGACGACGCTCGGATACGGCAATCTCGTGCCCACGGGCGACCTCGGGAGGATGCTGGCGGTGCTGGAGGCGCTCCTGGGTCAGATCTACCTCGTGACGGTCGTGGCGCTACTCGTCGGAGGATTCGCGGGGGAGTTCCAGGCACGTCGGATCGCTCGGGTGGGATCGGGTGAGGATGCAGCCGACGTCGGGATGAAGTCCGTGCAGGAGTAGCGTCACCCGACGCTTGCGTGACGCGCTGGCGCGGGGGATGCTCGCCAAGGGACGGCGTGCCCGGCTCGACCGGAGGTGGAGTTCGTGGGAAGTATGGAAACGAAGGTCCGGATCGATGCCGGGCGGCTGTGGGCGGCGGGCGTCGCAACGTCGATGATCGCCGCAGTCGCGGCGCTGGTCGTCTACCTGTTCGCCGAAGGCGTGTTCGACGTCGACCTCCGGGTGGAAGATCTCGGCGGCGGAGGCCGGACGGATCTGACCTGGGTTCCGGTCGTAGGGGTGTCGTTTTTGGCAGGGATCCTCGCGACCGCGGTGCTGCACGCGTTCCTGTTATTCGTCCCCAGGCCAACGGTGTTCTTTGGCTGGCTCGCCGTGCTCGCAACAGCCGCGGCATGTCTGGTTCCGCTCACGATGGACGTGAGCAACGAGGTGATGTATTGGCTGCTCGGCATGTACGTCGTGGTCGGAGTGGTCGTGATCTCCCTGCTGCTGGCGATCACCCGTTGGGTCGTGGTCGAGGAACCTCGTCTGACCGAACCGGCTGCTCCGTCGCAGGCACCTCCACCCCCTCCGACGCAACCGATCGCGTAGTCGGCGAGGGTTCTCGCACCCGCCACCTTCGCGGGCTAGGCTCGGCAGGTAGGCATAGGCCCCGGATCCGAGGCGGTTTCTCGGTTCGGTGCGAGGGAAGGAGCAGTCATGCAGACCACCGAGCAGGTACAACCAGCGACGCGCGCGGAGTTCCGGCAGGTGATGGCGGAGGCGGCCGATCGCTGGTGGTTGTTCTTAGTCACCGGGATCGCCTGGGTGATCTTCGCGTTCCTGGTGTTCCAGTTCGATATCGCATCCGTCTCGGCGATCGCGATCTTCACCGGGGTGGCGTTCATCGCGGCGGGGTTCAACGAGTTCTTGATGATCCCGATGGTCAGCGGGTGGAAGTGGCTCCACGCGGTCATGGGCGTGATCTTCATCGGCGCGGGGATCTTGGCGCTCGCCTGGCCGGACACCACCTTCTTCATCCTTGCGTCGATCATCGGATGGTTCTTCGCCTTCAAGGGCATCTTCGACATCATCCTTGCGATCGGCACTCGCAAGGACTTCGAGCTGTGGTGGCTCCGGCTGATCTCGGGTGTGATCGAGTTGCTGATCGGTCTGTGGGCCGTTTCGTACCCCGGTCGCTCGATGGTGCTGTTGATCCTGTGGGTCGGCATCTCTGCCTTGATGCGCGGCATCACGGAGATCATCTTCGCGTTCGAGCTCCACGGCGCAGGCAAGGAGTTGCGGTCCGACACGACCGGCGCCGTGTGAGGTGCGGTTCGGCCTTGACACCGCGCAACATCAGCTGAGCTGGAACGAACTCCTCGGCCGGGTCCGCCTGGCCGAGGAGTTCGGCTTCGACGGCGCCTGGGTATTCGATCACTTCAAGCCGCTCTATGCCGACCCGTCGGGGCCGTGCTTGGAAGCCTGGACGCTGCTTGCGGGGTTGGCCGCCGAAACCGAACGGATCCGCCTCGGTCCGTTGGTCACCGGCATGACGTACCGCCACCCCTCGGTGCTGGCCGCGGAGGCGCTCACCGTCGATCACATCTCCGGAGGACGGCTCGAGTTGGCGGTTGGGGCCGCATGGTTCGAGCAAGAACATCGCGAGCTCGGTATCGAGTTTCCATCGGTCTCCGAGAGGATCGACCGGCTGGACGAGGGCGTGCAGGTGCTGCGTTTGCTGCTGACGCAGGACGACGCCACCTTCGACGGTGCCCACTTCCGCCTCGAGACAGCCACGCTCCATCCGCGGCCGGTGCAGTCCCCTCACCCGCCGATCTGGATCGGGGGGAGCGGCGAGCGGCGCATGTTGCCGCTGATCGGTCGCCTCGCAGATGTCTGGCACGGATTCGGCTCGGCCGAAGAGCTGGTCGGCAAGTCGCGGATCGTAGATCGAGCAGCCACCGACGCGGGGCGCCGCCCAGGCGACATCGTGCGGTCGACGTCGCTCTCGATCGAGGATCTCGACCAGGCTCGTGCACGGGTCGATGCGGTGTCGGAGGCGGGGTTCTCCTACCTGACGGTCGGTTGGCCGTCCCAGGGTCGGTCCCGTGTCGAGGAGTTCGTCGCGGCCTTCCTCCGATAGGGAGAACGCCCCGCGATGCGGAACTCGTGTATCGGTCCCTCGACGTAGTCGACCCCTTGTTCACCAGGTTCCGTCGCCCATCGCGACCCGAGCCGATCGACGATGCCTTCCAGGGCAATGTGCCGTGAAGGGTTCCTCCTCTTGGTGGCAATAGGGATAGAAGCCCCGCGTCAGGAGAGGAAGAGGGAGGGTGGTGGCGGTCCGCGAACGCACGCTGTTCTACGTGAAGCTCGACGACGGACGATGGCGACTGAGTGACGAGGAGGGAGGATTCTTCGGCCGATTCGGGTCGCTCGAGTCCGCCGTGACGGCTGCCCGATTCCTGGCCCGGCAAGCTGCCCCGAGCGCGATCCTGGGGCAGGACGCGAGCGGAGCATGGGAGGTCTACGAGTCGTTCGAACACGAGGCCCCCGCCGCGGATCGGCCTGATGACCGATCCAACGGAAGATCGACCGCGTGAAGGCGCTCGGACCTCCGGACGTGCGAGACGGACACCGGGAAGACACCTTGGTCCTCGGTTCGTCCGGCACCCCCACAGTGGTCCTCGTCGGTGAACGGGCCCTGCCGACGGCCGCGGAGTTCCTCCGGCTCGGTGCGGTCGTGGTGATCGCCCCCGACAAAGACACTCTCCGCGCGTGGCAGCAGGAACACGAAGGATGTGGCAGCGGCGACGGCAACGCGACCTCTGCCACCCGTGATGAACGGCTTGACGTCGATCTGCGATCCCACAGGATCCGCTGGCGCGGCGCGTCATTGGAGCTGACGGAGTTGGAGTTCCGTGTCCTGGCGGCGCTCGCGATCGAGCCGGGACGTGCCTGGTCGTTCCGCGACCTTCGCGCGGCCGGATGGGACCCTGCCGCGCCGACCGCGGACGATCTGCACACCGTCCGATCCGTGGTGCAACGGCTGCGGCGCAAGCTGGAAGCCGCCGGTGCGCTCGTGTGCATCGAGGCGATCCGCGGCTTCGGCTACCGGATCGAGCTACGGCCCGCCCCACCTCGAAGTGTTCCCGACCTGCGGCATCCTGAACTGCTCACATCCTGATGAGCGCTCGCACTCGACCCCGCGCGAATGTGTTGCATACGTTCGCACCCGACGTGGCCGTCGCACCGACGACGCACGCCGGAGGAGCGACCGATGAACCGACGACGCACGAGCACCGCGATCGGTGTGGGCCTGCTGACCATGTTCCTGGCGATCCCCGCTGTAGCCGAGCAAGAGGCGCCCGAGCACTGCGCGGTGTTCCTCGATCGGTCGGTCGACGACGCGGATACGAAGCCGGTGGAAACCGCGCCGATCGACATCGGCTGTTTCGACACCCTGAGCGAGGCACTCGTCGCCGGTTCCGCGGGAACCTTGCATCCCACTCCGTTCGTGAGCCTGCGAACGCTGACGGACCGATCCCTCGACGAGGGGGGCGGCTCGACGATGGATGTCGAGGACCCCGAGAAGACCTTCCTGATCGGTATCGAATACGACTTGATCACCTTCGACGGCGGCACCCGGTCGTATTACTTCGATCGTGCCTGCAACGCCAACCCGATCGAGGTGAACGTCGGCGACACATGGGACGATCGATTCGAGTCCGGCAAGGGGTTCGCTGGTTGCGGCAGCAACAAGAAGTTCGCCGGCCAGAATCAGAACGGCGATGTGCATCTCTGCACGCCCAGCTGCGGCAGCTACAACGATCTGCGGAATCGCGTCTCGTCGTTGCGCTGGAAGGAATAGCGCAAACGCCGGACTATCGGGCCGAGGCTCGGCCGAGGCAGGATAGCAACGTGCCCGAACCCGCCGGTTCCACCGACGCGGACCTGATTGGGGCTTCGCTCGAGGAGCCTCGGCTGTTCGAGACCGTGTTCGAGCGTCACTACGACGCGATCCGCCGCTACCTGCATCGCAGGGTCGGAAGGGAGACGGGCGATGATCTCGCGGCAGAGACCTTCGCCCAGGCGTTCACGACGCGGCGACGGTACGATGTCTCGAGGCACGACGCCAGGCCGTGGCTGTACGGGATCGCGAGTAACCTGCTGCGCCACGAACTGCGCTCGGAGCGAGCGCAGTTCGCCGCGTACGCTCGGCAGGCAGGCACCCTCGAGGCGATCGTCGAGCCCAGGTTCGAGGAGCACGCCGATATCGCCCGGATCGTTCCCCACGTTGCCAACGCCTTGCGAGGACTGCAGCCGCGCGATCGCGACGTGCTCTTGCTCATCGGCTGGGCGGATCTCACGTACGCGGAGGTTGCCGTGGCCCTCGGGATCCCGGAGGGCACGGTGGGATCTCGCTTCAACAGAGCGCGCAGGCAGGTGCGTGAAGCGTTGGAGCCGCTGGCGGCAATACAGGGGTGGAGGGTGAGCTGGATGGAGACCTCGGAAGGAGAGTCGTGAACGATCTCGATCTGGTGCGTCTCCTGGGGGCCGAAGTCCCGATTACCGACGACCTCGCGCGGCTGCAGGCCCGGAGCCGATTGCGAACGCTCATCGATCGTGAGACGCGAGTTGGCACGGCCCGGAGCACCGAACGCCGCAGGCGAAGGCGTGCGTCGACCCTCTTCACCGCGGCGGCTGCGCTTATGCTCGTCGCCGTGTTTGCGGTCCTTCCTCGCGGCGCGGACTACGCAACAGCAGACGAACTGTTCTCTGACCTCAGCAGCGTGGCCGAGAGGGGGAGCGCTGACCCGGAAAGCACGGGCGAGTTCTTCTACACGAAGTCGGAGCGAGCAACGGAACAGGGGGAAGGGGCAGGCTCGATCCTGGTCGAAGGCGTCCGCGAGATCTGGATCGCCCGGGACGGCTCGGGCCGGATCCGAGACCAGTCGGGAGACGAGGTGTTCCAACCCGGCGAGCTCCCCTTCATCGACACGGACAACCTTCCGGCCGACGCGGACGCGCTCCTTCGCATGCTTCGCGGGGGCGAGGTGTTCGGCGGTGCTCCGCCTTCCGATGTCGACCTTCTGGCCGACATCGGCTCCCTCCTCGCCGAGACCCACCCCAGACCCGAGCTGCGGGCCTCCCTCCTCGACGCAGCGGGGCGCATCCCGGGGGTCGAACTCGTCGGCGATCGTACGGACGCCGCTGGCAGGGCTGGGATCGCGGTGGCATCGGCCGATCCGACGCGGCGCATCGAGCTCATCTTCGATCCCGAGTCCGCAGCTCTCCTCGAGCGCTCGGCGGTCCGTGCGGGCGACGGGGAAGGTCAGCCCGACCGACTCGAGTACCGCATCACCTACGAGGAATCGGGCGTGGTCGAAACGGTCGACGAACGACCGGTGGTTCCGTAGCGCGGACAGAGGACATGTCGAGGCGGGACGCTGCCTCCCTTATGCGTTGGGAAGCAGGCGTTCGTACTCGTCGCTCACGACGTCGTAGCACTCGCAGGATGCCTCGGCGAGTCGGTCGCGGCGCACGACGTGGATGCTTCCGCGCCGGGTCGTGATCGCTCCTCGGTTCTGCAGCTCGTGGATCGCCGCGGTGATCGACGCGCGCCTGACTCCCAGGATCTCCGAGAGGAACTGCTGGGTCAGCTCCAGTTCGTCATTGGCAACGCGGTCGGTGGTCTGCAGCATCCACCGCGCCAGCCGTTCGCGGACGGTGTGGGACGTCGCGCAGGCGACACCTTGGCCGAATTGAAGGAGTAGGGCTCGTGTGTAGGCGAACAGGAACTGCCGGAGCGTCGGATTTTCCGTCACCTCGACCCCGAAGTCGGCCGCGTCCATCCTGAGAGCTTCGCCCCGTAGCTGAACGACACCTCGTGAGTTGGGTACCTGATCGTCGCCCAGGAAGATCGCGACACCGACCATGCCTTCACGGCCAACGGTCGCGGTTTCTACGCCCGTTCCGTCGTTCAACGTCGTCAACAACGAGACGATCGCGGTGATGGGGAACCATACAGCCTTGATGCGCTGTCCCGCTTCGTACAGCGGCTCCTCCGACTGGAGTCCTCGCACCTCCATCTTCGCCACGAGGGCGTCGCGCTCTGCGAGGGGAAGGGCGTCGAGCAGGCGGTTGCCCGTGTGGTCGATCCCGGGCAGGACGCGGACGGGCGCCTTCGCCTGCTCACCCGCTCCTGTCGACACCATGTGCGGGGAGCCTACCCCTTCGTGAGAGGCGCGATCCGTCCGGTTGCGTACCCACGGGTAAGCCAGTTGGTACGGTCGCGGACCGACGCAGCGGTCCCGGTGCACATAGGTTCCCCCCGAGCCCCTCGGGAGGTGGGTCGGGCCATGGGATTCGGGATCGTGTGCCAACAGGATGCGCGGCATGTTCGGCTGGTGGGGGAGCTCGACCTTGCCACCGCGTCTCACGTGCTCGAGCGACTCCAACCGCTGACCGACGAGGGGGGCGACATCGTCGTCGATCTGTCGGAGTTGACCTTCATGGACGCGACGGGATTGCAGGCGCTGGCGACGGTCGCGCGATCGCTCCGGGGACTCGGGCAACTGGTGTTAGATCGACCGTCCGCGCAGGTCCGGCGCCTCTTTACACTGTGCGCCCCGATGCTCCAGGACGAGCCTGCGCTCGTCGTGGAAGGCGACGACGAAAGTCATTCGCGTCGCGCGCCGTACGAAGTCGGGTAGCTACCCGCCCTCGTTCTGCTGCAGGAACCGCTCGATCTCCGCCGCGAGTTCGTCGCCGGAGGGGACGCGATCGTCATCGTCGGAAACCGACTCCAGTTGCTCGACGTACTCACGCGTCTCGGGGCGGTCTGCGAGGAGCTCGTCGAGTCGGACACGCTCCGAGGCAGCCTCCTCGGCCAGTCCGTCGATCGGGATCCGCACGCCCAGGTGATCGCCGAGTTTTTCCAGCAGCACGATCGTTGCAGCCGTGTAGTCGCCCCCGATGTAGTGGGGCACCTGCGCGTAGAAGCCGGTCGAAGGGATCCCGCTCGCACTCACCGCCATCTCCACGACGCTGAGCGCCGCCGCGGGCACGCGAAGGAGTCCTTCCGTGCGCGGTTCGTCACCCTTGAGGAGTCCCGGGCGCGATTCGGTCGCGATCAGCCCTGTCGGCCGCGTGTGCGGGACGGCTTGGGGGATCGAGCCGATGCTGATCCATTCGACGACCCCGAGGCGCATGCACAGCTCGAGTGCCGCATCGGCCACCGACCGCCACCGGTAGTCGGGTTCTGCTCCGGACAGCACGAGCAGATCGCGTCCCGAGTGCTTGACACGGCGGACGCCGAGTTCTGGCCAGCTAAGTTCATGCAGCGTGCCGTCCACGATGTCGAGGACTGGTCGCCGGGAGCGGAAGTCGTAGAGCTGATCGGGATCGAACCGGGCGACAAGCTCCCCCTCGCCGGCGAGCTGCGCGGCCGCTGCCGTCGCCGCACCCGCGGCGTCGACCCACCCGTCGAACGAGGCGACCAGCGCCGGTTCGGTGAGCGGGTGCTCGGAGAGCAGCTCGTAGAGGGGTGCCATCTCGCCAGCTTAGCCGCGCTCGCGACGAGCGCCGAGTCAGGTACGCAGCGCGTCCAGCGTCCCATCGACGCGGGCAAGGCCCTGCATCGTGTGCTCGATGTCGTAGCCGAAGCCGAACCGGATGCCGTCGCCGATCCCGAACACCTCTCCGGGCACCAGCAGGACGCTCTGCTCCTCGCGGATCCGGTCGATCAGGGCGCGTGAGCGCACCGGCAGATCGTAGACCGCGTACGCGATCGCTCCCGCCTTCGGCCGCGCGTATCGGAAGACGTCGTCACGAGCGAGGATCCATTCCTCCAGACGGGGGAGTTGGCGACGGATGATCTCCCGTGTACGAGCGAGGATGCGCTCGCGGGTGACCGGTTCCATCGCGATCGCGCAGAGGCGATCGCTCACCATGCTCGGGGTGAGGGTCGTGTAGTCGTGGTGCGCCCAGAAGTCGTTGATGAACGCAACCGGCCCGACCGCCCATCCGATCCGCAGTCCCGGCATCCCGAACGCCTTCGACAGGCCGCTGGTGCAGACCACCCGGTCGGAGCGTCCCCAGAACGTGGGAGAGGCCTCGTCGGTCTCGACTTCTGCTCCCCGATAGATCTCGTCGGCAACGATCCAAGCACCGACTCGGTCGGCGGCCGCCACGATCACATCCATCTCGCCTTCGGTGAGGACGTGCCCGGTAGGGTTGTTCGGGTTGCACACCATAACGACACGGGTGCGGTCGGTAACCGCGGCGGCCAGTTCGTCGGCGTCGAGGAACCAGCGGCCGGCGTCGTCGGAGAGGCGTAGCGAGAACGTGTCGGTGCCGTCGGCGAAGAAGCGGCCGAGTCCCCAGCCCTCCATGTAGTTCGGCACCATGAAGGCCAGCCGAAACCCACGATCCAGCAGGGTCCACAACGACAGGAAGTTGGCCTCGGATCCACCGTTGACGACCGTCACGTTGGCGATCTCGGCGCCCGGGTACCACGCTGCGATCGCCGCGCGCGTCGCGTCCGAGCCCTCTGATAGCGGGTAGCCCAGCTCGGTCTGCAGAAAGGTCTCCGGGTCGAGTGCGGTGCCGTCGAGCAGCTCCGCGATGCGCAACGGTGTGACGCCGGATTCCGAGAGGTCGTACTCGACCCGATGCCAGTAGAGCGATTGCATGCGCTCCATCTCGAACGGGTCGATCGGCATGGCTCCTCCGCGCGGTCAGGTCCTCGCGGACCGTAGCATCACCCGGCGCCCCGACGGGCTCGTCGACTGACCGCGGGTCGCAAACGCAGTCAGTTCACATAGCCCTCGACGGTATTCGGATCGCGCACCTGCGCCTCTTCCGGATCGAGTCCGGCAAAACGACGCGCCCGACGCTGGTGGAGCAGGTCCCAGCACTGGTCAAGCGCCACTTGCAACTCCTTGAGCCGGGCGCGATCAGCGTCTGATGCTTCGCCGCGCGATTCCTTGCCGAAGAGGGCGTGCTCCTCTTCCGCCAGTTCATTGATGGTGCCGATCACGGTCTCGTCCGACCACCGTATCCCCTGACGAGACGGCGTATCGGCCGGGGGTGCCCTCCCTAGTCCTCGTCGACCTCGAGATCGCCGACGCCCAGGTCTTCGAACAGGGCTCGGGCTTCGGCCTCGCGGGTCGACGGCACCCACAGCTGGACCGTCCCTGCGGGCAACATCCCACCGAACTCCTTCTCGATCACCGGGATCCCTTCGGCTTCGAGACGGTTCTTCGCGATCTCGCCCTCGCCCTGAGAGGGCGTGTCGAAGACGTGGACGAACTCGACTTCGTCCTGATGTTCGGTCTCGGTCGTGTCGGTCATGTCGTCAGTCCTCTCCGGTCGACGGGAACGTTCCCCGGTGTCAGTTCAGCAACGCGGTGAGCAGCTCCCGATAGGCGGCGACGTAGCGTGTGACGTCCTCCTCTGTGCAGGGGACGCCGACCGTCGGTCCGGCGCCGACGATCGCCTCCCACACCCCACGGTTGGCGAACCAGCGCCGGAACAATCGTGAGAGTTCGAGATCGGCCATCGAGCGAGAGTCCTCGGCATCGGAGGGCATCCGCGGGCCGAAGGTCGTGCCGCTACGCGCCCACAACCGGTGGATCGTCCAATCGAGCCCGGCCTCGTGCACGGCCGCCTCGAGCCCGTCGGCCAGCTTGGCTCCGAGGGTCGCCGTGCGGTCGTACGCGTCGTCGGTGAGGATCTCGGTCAGAGCTGCTTTCGCAGCAGCCATCTGCAGCGGATTGCCGAACAACGTGCCCCCCGTTGCGAGGTCGTGGCGCGACGGGTCGTAGAGATCCGCGAGTTCTTCGGTCATGCCGTATGCGCCCATCGGAACGCCACCGGCGATCGACTTGCCTGCGGTGACGATGTCCGGGTCCAATCCCCAGTGGTGCACCAGCCCTCCCGGCCCGGTGACGAGCGTGTGGGTTTCGTCGAAGGCCAGGAGCGTCCCGGTCGCACGCGTGATCTCCCGGAGTTGGTCGTGCCATCCGTCCGCCGGCAGGAGCAACCCGACGTTGTTCGTCAGTGCGGGCTCGGTGAGCACGATCGCCACATCGCCCGGTTCCAGCGCGCGCGCGAGTCCTTCCGCGTCGTTCCACGCGATCACCTTCGACCGGTCGGGGTTGTGGCTGGGCAGACCCTCCTGCTCGTTCACCACGTGGCCGTCGTCGAGACGCACGAGCGCGTCGTCGAAGTGTCCGTGGTACTTGCCGTCGAACCACAAGACCTTGTCCCGGCCCGTGGCGACGCGGGCCAGCCGGATCGCCTCGACGTTCGCCTGCGATGCCGAGAGCGTGAACTGCCACTTCGGCACCGGCCAGCG
Organism: Actinomycetota bacterium; assembly: GCA_040902745.1. GTDB lineage: Bacteria > Actinomycetota > UBA4738 > UBA4738 > HRBIN12 > JBBDWR01. The sequence goes on from JBBDWR010000011.1 coordinate 110,415, forward strand.
CCGCGCGAGGTCCGTCGCCACGTCCACGGCGTCTGCCGAGGGCAGGAGGAACTGCGGCCCCTGTGCCATCCGCTCTGCCACCGCCCGCACGATCGGTGCCGGGCCGTAGCCGCAGAACATGCTCATGTCGGCGACGTTGAAGTCGACGTACTCGTGGCCGTCGAGATCGGTGAAGCGCATCCCCGATCCCTGGGCGACGTAGACGGGAGGGTCGTTGTCGAGCGCGTGCCAGATCATCGGCACGCCGTTCGGCATCACGGTGCGGGCTCTGGCGACAAGCTCCGCCGTGCGCGGGCGAGCGGCCACGAAGCGCTGCTTCTCCAGGTCGAGCAGTTCGGAAACGCGACCGTGGTCGATCAGTGTCGTCGTCATGTCAGAGATGCTCGCCGCCACGCGCGATCACGTCAAACCTCGCCCGAACGCAAGAACCCGCCCCGGACGTTCCCGGGACGGGTTCTTGTGAGCAGGAACCGCTATGCAGCGCTTCGTTGCATGTCGCTTTGGAGTGTGGCGACGTTCAGTTGCTCCTTCTTCACGCGCAGATTCAGGTACATGATCACGTACACGAGTGCGGAGAAGGGGAGCACGATGATCGCGCCGATCGATGCGCCGATCCCGGCGAGGAACCAGTTGGATCCGAACGGCGCCGCGATGATCCCCTGCACGATCCCCACGAGGATCGCGGTGACGATGACAACCCCCAGGACGTGCCAGAAGTAGCCCTTCGTCAGGTTCCAGGAGCGGGACAGGGCCTCGGTGCCACGCTTGTTCTCTACCACGAGCGATTGCACGGAGACCGAGAGTTTCACCATCACGATGATGCCGGGGATGATCAACAGGATGAAGCCACCGATCGTCGCAAGTCCGACGAGGATGCTCACCCAGATGATCGCCCCGAGCCGCGAGAGCCCGAACTTGTACACGCCCTCCGCGGTGATCGGCTCACCGATCGCTGCGCCCGCTGCTGCGCGCGCGATCGCCCCGCTCAGGATCGCCTGCACGATGACGCCGATGAAGATCGTCACGAGCCAGATCGCCCACCACGCACCGATGCCGGTCGTGTTCACCTCGAAAGTGTCGGGGTCGACCGTGACCTCACGCACGAAGACCTGATCGGTCAGCAGGTACTGGATCAGCGTGAGTGGGACGACGACGATCGCGACGATGCCGACCAGTTTCACGAAGTGAGTCTTGTAGAGCTCGAACGCGGTGCTGAAGATGTCCCCGAAGGATCGCGCGGGGATAGCGCCGGCGCCGGGTGTCACGCCGCCGCCTGCGGGCGGCGGCGGAGGTGGGGGTGTGGCCATGGGACCTCCCTTTGTTGTTCCCTGGACTATCTCCCGCACCCTAGACCCGGCCGGGGACCGTTTCCAGCACCCGTCGGCGCAGGTGGCGACCAAGGATCTGGCTCCCGCAAACTCGGGCCCGGGGGGAAACGGCGGGCTGAAGGGCGAGCTAGGCTTCGCTCATGCCGCGAGAAGTGTTGCTGTTGCGCCGTGATGAGGTCCGGCAGGTGCTCGACATGGCCTCATGTATCGACGCCGTCGAGCGTGCCTTCATCGCGTATTCCACCGGGCAGGCGGAACTGCCGGCGGTGATCCATCTCGAGGTTCCCGAGCATCGGGGGGAGATCCACGTCAAGGCGGGGCATCTGCACGGCGGCGCGCACTACGCGGTGAAGGTCGCCTCCGGGTTTTCCGACTCCACACCGCCGACGATCGACGGCATGGTGCTGGTATTCGACGCGAGGACGGGCGCGCCGGCCGCGTTGCTTCTCGACGACGGATTGATCACCGATGTGCGGACCGGCGCTGCGGGAGGAGTGGCGGCCCGGGCGCTGGCGCCGGAGGCCGTTCGCACCGTCGGGGTGCTCGGGACGGGGCTCCAGGCTCGCCACCAGATCGAGGCGCTCGCATGCGTCCGTCCCGGCTTCGGCCAGGTGCGGGTCTGGGGTCGCTCCGAAGAGCGTGCGCAAGCGTGCGCGAACGACCTCCGTGCACATCCTTCCACTCCGGCCGGGTGCGACGTCCGCACCGTCGAGTCCGCGCAGGCAGCGGTCGAGGGTGCCGACGTCGTGATCACCTGCACCGCGAGCAGGGAGCCGATCGTGCGAGCGACGTGGCTCGCTCCCGGGTCCCACGTCACCGCCGTCGGTTCCGACGGGGCAGACAAGCAGGAGCTGGACATCGACGTGCTGACGTCGGCGGATCTCGTGGCGGTGGACTCCCGCCGACAGACCGCATCGATCGGCGAGCTGCATCACGCGGTAGATGCGGGCGCGCTCCTGCCGGAAGACGTAGCGGAGTTAGGCGAGATCGCCTCCGGGGCTCGTCCCGGCCGGATCTCACAGCGCTGGCGCACGGTGTGCGATCTCACCGGTGTCGGTGTGCAGGATGTCGTTGCCGCCGAGCTGGTCCTGGAACGAGCCGTCAGCAGCGGCCTCGGGCAGCGCATCGCCCTATAGACGGATCCTCATCTTGACGCGTGTCACACCCCGGGCGTACCGTGAGCTCTCTCACATCGAACGTATGTTCGATGTGAGCAGCCCGCTCGGTCTGGGGTCCATGGGGAAGGGGTCCCGGGCCGGGTCGGCGACTCCCGCCGCCGCGGGGAGGTCCTCAGGTGCTCGTGACCAGGCAGGCAGAGATGTCCAAGAGGTACGACGAACAGGTCCGGGTCGAGCGCGAAGCGGGCATGCCTTCGGTCTTCTTCTGGCGGCACCGTCGCTACGAGGTTGTCGACGTGATCGGCCGGTGGAAGATCGAGGGACGGTGGTGGTCCGATGGCCGAGACCGTGAGTACTGGCGTGTCGAGGCACGGGGCGGATCCGTCTGGGACCTCTACTTGGACAAGGTTCGTGATCGATGGCACATGGAGCGGCTCTGGGACTGATCCGGACGCCCGACCCGGGCCGTCCTCCAACTCCTGCATCCCGTCTCTCACGGAGGGTTTCGTTGAGAGAGCCCCTCGCGCTTGGAACAATCCGAACGTCCCGGCCTTGACCGGTCGCGCGTCACCGGGCTACGGTGCGCCGTATGTCCTCGAACATACGTTCGATTCCTTCCTCGTTCGTCCATCTCGACGTTCGTTCCTTCTTCTCCCTGAAGGAGGGCGCCTTCTCGCCCGAGCAGCTTGCGAGCCGTGCGGCGGCGCTCGGTATGCCGTCGGCAGTCCTCACCGACCGAGACGGTCTGTACGGGGCCGCGCGGTTCGTCGCCGCGTGTGCGCGCGAAGGAGTGCGTCCGATCCTCGGGGCATCGGTGACCCTGCAAGAGCCGGGGCACTCCGATCCCGGGTCGCTCGTCCTGCTCGCCGCCGACGAGATCGGGTACGCGAACCTGTGCCGACTGCTGACCGACGCCCATATGACGGAGGAACGCGGTGCGCCGGAGCTCGTTCCGGCCCAGGTCTGCGCACATGCCGGTGGATTGGTGGCACTCGCCGGTCCGCGGTCCGCGGCCGGCAGGCTCGCCGCGAACGGACGCCTCGCCGCCGCTCGCCGCGAGCTCGGCCCGCTGCGCGAGGCGTTCGGCCGTGACCGGCTGTTCATCGCGGCAGAACACCGGTTGGAGCGTGATTCGGACACGGAGATCCGCGCGTTACTGCGGCTTGCCGACATCGCCGAGGTGCGGGCCGTCGCGGCGAACCCGGTGCGCTACCTCGTCGAGGACGACGCGTTCCTCGCCGATGTACTCGAATGTATGCGCGAGATCGTGCCACTCGCCGCCCACAACGTATCGCGGCGCAACGCTGAAGGTTGGTTGAAGCCTGCGGTTGCGATGCGTGGTCTGTTCGCGGAGCGTCCGGATCTGTGCGACGCGACGCTCGAGGTGGCAGACGCGTGTCGGTTCGACCTCGGTCTACGACGATTGCACTTCCCGGAGTTCCCGACGCCGCAGGGGCGCAGCGCCGACGCGATGCTGGCCGAGCGATGCTGGCGCAGTATGCAGGAACGCGGGGTCCGCAAGCGTCCCGAAGCGGTCGATCGCCTGCATCACGAGCTGTCGTCGATCCGGCAGATGGGTTATGCGGGGTACTTCCTCACCGTTGCTGACATCGTCGAGGACATCCGCGCGATGGGGATCCACTGCGCCTGTCGCGGGTCGGCCGCGGGATCGTTCGTCTGCTACCTGCTTCGGATCTCCGACGTCGATGCGCTGGGCCACGACCTCGTGTTCGAACGGTTCCTCAACCCACTGCGAGAAGAGCTGCCCGATATCGACATCGACGTCGAGTCCGCACGACGCGAGGACGTCTACGACATGGTGCTGGCGCGCCACGGCGAGGATCGCACCGCCTGTGTGGCGATGATCGACACCTATCGCGCGCGGTCCGCACTGCGTGAGGTCGGGAAGACGCTCGGTTTGCCCGAGGTCGAGGTCGGCACGATCGCCAAGGCGTTCCCGCACATCTCCGCACGGAACCTTTCGCGCGCGATCGAGGAGCTTCCCGAACTCGTGGGAGAAAATGTCCGGGTACCGCAGCTGGAGCTGCTTTTCCGTGTCGCGGAACGACTCGATGGATTCCCTCGTCACATCGCGTTGCATCCGTGCGGGATCGTGTTGTCGGACGCCGAGTTGACCCGTCGTGTGCCCCTCGAGCGGAGCTTCCGTGGCTACCGCACGGTGCAAGCCGATAAGGACGATGTCGAAATGCTCGGGTACCTGAAACTCGACGTGCTCGGGGTACGGATGCTGTCGTCGATGCGTCATGCTCTCGCGGAGATCGCGCGGACCGAAGGGGTCAAGATCGATCTCGACGAGATCCCGTATGACGACGAGTCGACTTTCGAGTTGATCCGTGCTTCCGACACGATCGGATGCTTCCAGATCGAGAGTCCAGGTCAGCGCGAGCTGCTGCAGAAGCTGCAACCGACACGGTTCGAAGACCTGATCGTGGACATCTCGTTGTTCCGTCCCGGTCCGGTGAAATCCGACATGATCCGTCCGTTCCTGCGTCGGCGCCTCGGCGACGAACTCCCGCGCTACGCCCACCCTTCGCTGGAGCCGGCGCTACGGGAGACCTGGGGAGTGATCGTCTATCACGAGCAGGTGATGCGTACGATCGCCGCTCTTGCCGGCTACGAGCTGGCCGAGGCGGACAGGATCCGCCGCCAGCTCGGTGACGACGAACAGCTTCCGATCCTGCGCGAGGAGTTCCTCACCCGGACCGACACCCGCGGCGTCGACCGCGCGGTGGCCGAACAGGTGTGGGACGACGTCAGCCAGTTCGCGAGTTTCGGGTTCTGCAAGGCCCACGCCGCCGCCTTCGCCGTTCCCACCTACCGGTCGTCCTGGCTCAAGGCGCACTATCCGGCCCATCTGTTCGCCGGCCTCCTGACCCACGACCCCGGTATGTATCCCAAGCGCCTGATCCTCGAGGACGCCCGCCAACACGCGATCGAGATCCTTCCCCTCGACGTCAACATCAGCGACAAGGACTACGTGGTCGAATCGCTCACTCCTGACACCGTCGAGCGACCCGCTGCCTATGGCATCCGACTCGCTCTGCAAGACGTCCACGGGATCAACGACTCGGAGATCGTCTCGATCTTGCGAGCCCGAGCCGAGGGTCCGTTCCGTAGCGTGCCGGAGTTCCTCCGGCGTACGACCGTGGCCCGTCCGGTCGTCGAGGCGATCGCACACGCGGGCGGGTTCGACGCGATCGACGGCGTACGAGGCACACGACGCAACCGGCTGTTCGAGGCGATCACGACACCTCCCGAGCGGGAGGGTGATCAGCTCGATCTCTTCTCGGCCGGGCACGCAGAACTCGCCGGGGATGCCCCGCTGCGAGACTACTCGGACGCGGAGGTCGTCCGTGCCGAACTCGAGGTCCTCGGCGTCGACGCGACGCGCCATCTCGTGAGCTTCTACGAACCGCTGTTGGCCGACCTGCAGGCCGTTCGCGCCGGCGATCTGTGGAGGCATCGATCCGGCGAGCGGGTGCTGATCGCCGGGGTGAAGGTCGCGTCCCAGACCCCGGCCGTGCGCAGCGGTCAGCGGATCATTTTCCTCACCCTCGACGATGCGACCGGGCCGATCGACGTGACGGTGTTCGAATCGGTACAGACGCGCGTCGCACGGACCGTCTTCCACGGATTCCTGCTCGCGGTGTGGGGCGAGCTGCGCCGAACCGGGGTCAAGGGCGTGAGTATCATCGCGGAAGAGGTCTGGGATCTGACAGAGTTGGCCGCCGCCCGCCGGGAGGGGCGTCTCGAGCAGGCGCTGCACGAACCCAGCCGCAGTCGTGAGAACGCCGCACCGCGGCGGCTCTGGCACGCGAGCGGCGGATCCGCGGGTTGAAGGGAGGAGGGGATGACCCAGACGCCTCCGGCGTCACCGCCGGAGCCGATCCTGCACGTCGATCTGGATGCGTTCTACGCCTCGGTCGAGGTCTTGAAAGATCCATCGCTCGCCGGCAGACCCGTGATCGTCGGTGGCACCGGCAACCGCGGAGTGGTCGCATCGGCCTCGTACGAGGCGCGGGTGTTCGGTGTGCGCTCCGCGATGCCGATGGTGCGAGCGCGTCGGGTGTGTCCGGAAGCGGTCGTGGTCGCCAGCGACTTCGAGGCGTATCGGATTCACTCCAACCGCTTCCGCGAGGTGCTGCTCGGATTCACTCCCCTCGTCGAGCCGATCTCACTGGACGAAGCCTTCCTCGACATCGGCGGCGCGACACGGTTGTTCGGCTCACCCGAGCAGATCGCGCGGACGATCCGGGCCGACGTGGCACGGGAGGTCGGCGTGACGTGCTCGGTTGGGGTCGCGCCGTCGAAGTTCGTGGCGAAGCTCGCTTCGGACGACCGCAAGCCGGACGGGATGCTCGTCGTCCCCGCAGACGAGGTGCGAGACTACCTTGCGCCCCTGCCGGCCGGTCGGCTGTGGGGGGTCGGGGAGAAGACCCTCGAACACCTCCACCGGATCGGAGTGCGCACGATCGGCGACATCGCCGCGACCCCCGGCGTGATCCTGGGGCGGTTGCTCGGAGACGCCCAGGCCACGCACTTGGCCCAACTCGCCCACGGGATCGACGAGCGGTCTGTCGAGCCCTACGAGGCACCGAAGTCGGTGAGCCACGAGGAGACTTTCGATCGCGATCTCGACGACGACGAAGACATCTTGCGAGAGATGCTCCATCTTGCCGGCCGGGTCGGCCATCGCCTGAGGGTCGAAGGCTACCGAGCGCGCACGGTGGTGCTGAAGGTTCGCCTGACGACGTTCCAAACGCTCACGCGTTCTCGGACGCTTCCCGCGCCCAGCGCCGTGACGGCCGAGTTCTACCGCATCGTGTCCGAGCTCTATCGGGCGCTGCCGGGTGAGCGGCGCAGGGTTCGGCTCTTGGGTGTTGCCGCTACCGGTCTGGAACCGGCGGGGGCCGAGCAGCTCGCGTTGCTCCATGGGGATCGCTGGGTGGACGTGGAGCGTGCCTTGGACCGGATCGAATCCCGGTTCGGGACCGGGAGCGCGATGCCGGCGACCCTGCTCGACCGAGGTCGACCAGACCGCTGATGTTCGGCGCGGCAAGCGGTTGCGCCACATGCGGGCTTTCCGAATCAGCGCCCTCCCTATACTGTGGGCATCACCGGCCCAGGCCGGACCCGCGACCCCGACGGGTGGAGGTCATGCCACTCTCCGATCACGAACAGCGGATCCTCGAAGAGATCGAGCGAAAGCTGGCCGAGGACGATCCTCGGCTTGCCGAACAGGTCTCCACGACGTCGCTGTACTCTCATCTGTCTCGACGGATCCGCTGGGCCTCGGTGGCGTTCATCCTGGGGTTCGTCCTGCTGTTGTGCTTCGCGCTTGCGCTGTGGGTCGCGGTCGTCGGGTTCGCGTTGATGCTGGCGTCGGCGCTGCTCGTCTTCCGCTACCTTCGGCAGATGGGCCGCGATCAGCTTCGAGCCTTGCAGCAGGGCGATCGCTTCTCTTTCGCGTCGTTCCTCGCTCGACTCACGGGCCGGTTCCGTGACGAACCGCAGCCGCCGGCGGACTAGGTACTTCCGCCACGCTCGAGCCGCCCGATCGTGGACGCGACGAAACCCTCGCGTGGTACCACCGGTGACGTGTGCGCTTGTCACGACGGCACGGGCTGCGGTACAAACAGCGTCTCCTTCCCCCAGGGTGCGTGACCGACGACAGCTGAGCCTTCCCCCGAGGCGCCGGTGACGATACTGCACCCGCGGAGCGTAGCGGTGGACCGGTCGAGGGGGGCGCGTGTCGGCGGAAGGCTTCACGGCTCATCAGGCCTGCAAGTTCACAGGGTGTTCACCCCGGCAACTTCGGTACTGGGATCAGATCGGACTCGTTGAGCCGTCGGTGCAAGGCACCGGCGGCCGCCCGGGGGTCCCCCGTCTCTATGCGTTCCGCGATCTCGTTGCGTTGAAGGTCGTCAAGTCGCTGCTCGACGGCGGCATGTCGCTGCAACGAGTGCGCCGTGCCTGGAACTACCTGAATCGGACCGCGGGGCTCGATCAGCACCTCTCCGAGGTCAAGCTCGTCACCGACGGAGTCAGCGTCTTCAAGGTGTGCCGACGCGATGGCGAGGTGCTCGACGCGCTCCGCGAGGGGCAGCTGGCGTTCTTCGTAGCAATCGACGAGATCGTGTCCGGGGTGGAGGCCGACGTCAGCCAATTCCGCGTCGACCGGGCTCGGTTCATCAGAGCCCTTCGGGACGCGGCCGCCGACGTTTACGCCGAAGCCACCTGATCTCGTCCCCCTGCCAGCCGTGCGGGGACGAACGCCCGCCAGAGGTGGCGCAAGCGCCCCTGCCTGCGTCGCAGCGCTGAGATCGCGCTGCGCGCAGCATGCCCCGCCGCAGCGGCTTGTGAACCTGAGACGGGATCGGCAGCGTAGGCAGCCCGTTCGGTCAGGTTTGAGAGCAGCACGGCAGGGTGATCGCTCGCCGGGGGTTGGAGACCCGGCCCGGTCAGACGTCTGCTGTACTCGTCGATCGTCTCGCCCGGTCTCCGCTCGAGCCCCAGGTCGGCGGCCCGGTCCGCGAACACGTGGAAGGTGGCCAACACCCGAGCGCGTGGGTCCGCAGCCCGCCTGAGACGAACACGGCGGCGGACCGCCTTCGCGGGAGGAACGAGCACGATGAGTAGCAGTAACACCCCGGCGATCCCGATCGCAGCAGGGATCACGGCGCGGCGCCACGCGGGGGTTGTCGCCTGCAGCGGGTCGGGCACCCCGATCGGGTCGGCATCCTGGCCTCGCTTACGCCCGGCACCCTCCTGCGCGTCGCCTCGAGATCCTGCGTTCGCTGGGTTCAGCGTCGTGCTCTGACACTGTGGACCGTCACACGCCACGGCTGAGGGGGCCAGGTAGCTGGCCGCCCCCGTGTTGGTCCGACTCTGCGTCGGCTCGAATGCGAGCCACCCATGGTCCGGGAAGTAGACCTCGACCCACGCGTGGGCGTCGTCCGTGCCGACCTCGTAGCGATCGGGACCGATCACCAAGCCTTCCGTGAATCCGACGGCGATCCGCGCCGGGATCTCGAGGGTGCGGAGCATCACCGCCATCGAACCCGCGAACTGCTGACAGAACCCACTCTTCGTGGCCGTGAGGAACCGCACGATCGCCTGGTCGTCGGCCCTGGGCTGTACATCGGTGTCGTAGCGGAACTCCGTGCTCTGGAGTCGCTCCTGGATCGCGATCGCCTTGTCGTAGGTGGTCGTCGCCCCGGCGGTCCACTCGCGAGCAAGCGCGCTCACCTCGAGTGGAAGGTCATCGGGGAGCTGCGTGAAGACGTTGGTGATTTCGGGGCTTACGAGCGTGACGTCGGTACGGAGCTCGTCCGGAGTCGGGTTCGAGGGGGTGGAGGTCACCTGGTAGCGATCTCCGGCCTCGAGCGGCCGCTGTGCGACGGCCGTCGCCAGGTCGGGGTCGAAGCGGAAGGAATCGTCCTCGATCGTGAGTTCCCTGGGCGGGAAGGCGGTTGGGATCCACGAGAACCCGAGGTCGTTGAGGATCTCGTAGTCCTGATCGACCGGTGCGGCGGTGGCATCCGTGCCGACGGGTGTGATCCCGTCTCCGGTCGAGTAGTCGAAGCCGGAGAACGCCTGGAGGTCGCCGCCGCGCCAGGTTTCTCCGTCGAACTCGTCGAGGGCGAGTAGGCGCCAATACGTCGGCATCGACGATCTGACGCGGAACAGCGAGATGGGGTCGGACCGGTTCAGACTGTCGCCGATCGACACCAAGGGGTTGAGATCCGGATCGCCCGAGACCGGGCTGCGGACGTCGATCAGGGCCCCGCCGTCGTAGAACGGCAGCACACCGGGCAGCAGCACGGCGATCGTCAGGGTCATCGCCGCCGCACCGCCGGCGCCGCGCAGCAGAACCCCGCGGCTCTTGAGCCCGGACCCGCGCCGCGTTCGCAGCGGTCCCCACTCGCGGATCCTCCGCATCCCGTCGGCCAGCAGCAGCAGAAGTGCGCCCGCGAGGAACAGCGCAGCGGTCGGGATGCTGCCCTCGCCGCGGAGGGCGGAGTCGGCGAACGCGAGCAACGCGACCGATGGCGCCAGCGCCAGCGCCGGGCTCGCCGCTCGCACCGCCAGCGCGTGCGCAGAGAAACTCGCGGCGTACACGGCCGTCAGAGATGCAAGCAACAGTGCCGGGCTCGGGGTGGTTGGGGAGATCTGTTCCCGCGCCTGGGGACCCACTTCGCTCAAGGCGGTGCCGATCGCGCGAAGCGTGTCCGGCGTAGGCGATCCGAACCAGAGCGTCCCGGGGAATACGAGCCACCCGATCGAGAGGAGCAACACTCCACCCGCGGCGAGCGTGGCGAGCGCGAGCCCTCGGCGCTCGAAGGTGATCCCGATCCCCGTGGCGAGCCACGCGGCAGCCACCAATGTGCCGACCGTCCCATCGGTGAACACACGGGAGAAGCCGATCGCGGTCGCAGCCGCGATCGTCCCGAGCGCGACTACCGTGAGGAGCCGGCCGCTGAAAGGCGTTCTCGTGTCGTCGTCCATGCGTCCTGCAGTCGGGTGGAGGGAGACAGGACCACGACGTCCCATCCCGAACGGGCGAAGGCCAGGCGCGCTTGTGAAGCCCGCCCTTCGAGCTGTGTCTGCCTCTCGGGCGGCAATGAAGCGGGTTCGGAGGGGTAGACCAGGACCGCGAGGCGAGGTCCGAAACCTGCTCCGGCACGCAGCAACGAAGGCAGTTCGTTGGGTGTCGGGGGAGCGGTGACGAGCGTCAGGGTGGTGTCGGAGGCGGCCGCGGTTCGCAGGCGCGAAAGCGCCGATTGCATCGAACGGTTTTGGTCCTCTCGCACCTGGGCGAGGGCGTCGAGCAGCAGCTCTTCGTTGACGGCGACGAGCGGGGAACCCGCGGTCGCGAACCGCACACCGAATCCCGAGCGACACAACAGCGCGCCGAGCGATGCGGCCGCCGACACGCAGCGTTCGAAACATGCACCGTGGCTGCGTCCCACGATCGCCTGCCGTGTGTCGAGAAGGAGGACGGCTTGTCCGCGGCGCGTGGACTCGTCCTGGCGGATCATCAACTCCCCCCGGCGTGCGGTGCTCCGCCAGTGGATCCGCCGCAGGTCGTCGCCGGTCTGATAGGCGCGCATCGTGTAGAACTCCTCACCCGTCCGCATAAGGTTGCGGGTTCGCGATGCACCCGCACCCTGACCGAACGCGGCCCCGGCCTGACCCGAGAGATCCTCGATCTGGGGCGTGACGATCAATTCGTCGATCGTCGCGATCTCGAAGCGTCGGCGAGTCAGGGCGAAGGGGTCGGACAGATCGACGGTGATCGGACCGAGTCGGTAGTGACCGCGCACGGTGGGGACGAATGAGTAGTCGACCCGCTGGGTCGATCTTCCCGACATCCCCGGGAGAACCAGCCGCGCTGCGGCTCCGAGGGCAGGTGGCACGCGATCCTCCAGCAGGATCAGGGAGGTCGACACTGCCGACGGGTTGGTCACATCGAGAGCCACTTCGACGCGCTGGCCGGGTTCGACACGGATCTGCGACAGATGACGACGGATATCCAGTCGTTGACGGGCTCGCCGACCGAGCAGCGCGGTGACGAGCGGAAGGAGCAGGACGCCGACGGCGACGATGTGCACCGTGGGAGATCCGAGGAGCCGGGCGAGGATCCACAGGCCTGCGCCGCAGGCGCAGACCAGCAGGCCTCGGCCCGAGGGCATCAGGTCTTCCCCGTGACGGGGACCGGAACCTCGGCGAGCAGTTCGGCGAGGATGGTCCCCGCGGAGCGACCGCCCATCACAGCGTCCGCTCCGACGATCAGACGGTGGGACAGGACCGGAACGGCGAGTTCCTTGATGTCGTCGGGAACCACGTAGTCACGCGCCTGCGCGGCGGCGAGGGCGCGCGACGCCCGCAACAGCAGTATCGAGGCGCGGGGACTCGCACCGAGATACAGATCGGTGTGTCGGCGGGTGGCCTCCGCGACCGCGACGATGTATCGGCGTACCGCGGGCGCCACGTGCACACCGCTGACGAGGCGGACCATGTCGGCCACGCCCCGTGCGTCGGTTACCGCCGAGATCCTTGCGAGGTTCGAGCCGGATCCGTGGGCTGCGAGGATGTCCGCCTCGATGTCCGCCGCCGGATAGCCGATCGCGAGCCGCAGCATGAACCGATCGAGCTGGGCCTCCGGCAGGGGATACGTGCCTTCGTGCTCGATCGGGTTCTGGGTGGCGATCACCATGAAGGGTGTGCCCAGCTCGTAGGTCTCCGTGTCGACGGTGACCTGCCGCTCCTCCATCGACTCCAGCAGGGCGGATTGTGTCTTTGGGCTCGCGCGGTTGATCTCGTCGGCGAGCACGATATTGGCGAAGATCGCACCTGGGCGGAACTCGAAGTCGGCTCGCTCCTGGTTGAAGACGTTGACCCCGGTGACGTCGGTCGGAAGCAGGTCGGGTGTGAACTGGATCCGACGGAAGCTGCAGTCGACCGAGCGGGAGATCGCCTTGGCCAGCATCGTCTTGCCGACCCCCGGAACATCCTCGATCAACAGATGTCCCTCGGCCATCAGACAGACCAGTGCGAGGCGGATCTCACGATGCTTGCCCTGGACGACCTGCTCGACGTTGCTCTCGATCTGGCGGAAGCGTTCGGCGAACGCCTGCCAGTCTCGTGATTCCTCGTCCGATCGCACCGCGCCTCCAGGCCCTGGGAGCCCCAATCGTAGCGTGGGCCCCCGCTAGGGACAGTGGCCGTTCGGCGGTCGTCGCAAGGAGCAGGAACTTCGGGAGTTCGGAGCACAACGAGAGGAACGGTGGAAGCCGGACCGACGAACCTCGGACGCCCCGCGCGGCCCCTTTTCGCAATTCCAGGCGTTCGATGTCGTTCGGCCCGGCTCGCACCGTTCCTGCGGCGGATTACACCGTTGGGATACGCCCGATGCAAGCACCTGCGCACAACCTGCCGCGTTCTGCTGCGTTGTATGCTCGCTCCACCGGGCGCCCGCCCGGCCTGTGCCATGGGGAGATCACTGGTCCTGAACGCCTCCGACCAGCCTCTGGCGGTCGTCACCGCGCAGAGGGCGGTCGTGCTCGTCCTCAAGGACAAAGCGGAGGTGGTGGTTCCCAACGGGGCGGTGTTCCGCTCCGAGCGCTACGCGATCGACGCTCCTGCCGTGGTGCGTCTTCGGTACTTCGTGCGCGTGCCATTCCGTCCTCGGGCTCCGCTCACCCGACGCGCGGTTTTTGCGCGTGACGGCCACAGTTGCCAGTACTGCGGCGCACCGGCCGAAAACCTCGATCACGTGATCCCACGGTCGAGGGGTGGTCCCCACAGCTGGGAGAACGTGGTGGCGTCGTGCCGGCGGTGCAACTCCAAGAAGGAGAACCGCATGCCGGAAGACGTCGGGTATCGGCTCAAAAGACCCCCGTACGTGCCCTCGGACGGGTTCCGCCTCTCTCTTGGACGCGTCGAGCCGTTGTGGGAGCCCTACCTGCGCTGAACCGGCCGAGCCGCCTGGGCCGCTGCGTGAACGTGGTCCTTCGCCCCCGCGCTTGTGATGTACGGCCTGTCGGAGGTTGTTGCGCGCCTGCGATCGGTTGTCGATCGATTGTGGGCCGCCCACTGGTCCGAACTTCACACCTGTAACTAGCAGCAATTCCTTGACTGGGTGGAGTGCAAGTGGCATAAACGTGGAACGAAGTGGAGGAGAAGTGGAGTGGGGGATGGAGGACGCGCGGCCGAACTCCTCGGCACGCATAGCTACAACCTCGACCCGAAGGGGCGTATCTCGCTGCCCGCGCGGTTCAGGGAGGCGTTCGGGGATGGCGCCTTCTTGACGCTCGGCCAGGACGGATGCCTCTTCTGCTTCCCCAGGGCCGAGTGGGAGCAGCGTGCCGACGAGGTTCGATCCGCCCCGCTCTCCGACACGGAGGGCCGCGCGTACGCCCGGATGTTCTTCGGGAACGCGGAGCCCGTGGAACTCGACTCTCAGGGTCGCCTCGTGGTGCCGAACCGCCTGCGACAGCAGGTCGGCATCGCCAAGGCAGTCGTGGTCGTCGGGGTCATGGACCGGATGGAGATCTGGGACCGAGGGGCTCACGAGCGCTACACGGAAGCGTTCGGAGGCTCCTACCAGGCGGGAACGCTCTACCCGTCGTCCTAGCCGAACAGAGGGAGACCGCAGATGCAGACACCGACCCCCGAAGGACGCTCGATCGCCGCCGAACTCCGACAAAGCCTGTCGTTGTTCGGGTTCCTCGTCCTCGCACTCGCCGTTCCGGCGGTTGCCGGTCTCGCGATCTCCGTCACCTGACCCCGTGATTGGGACACATGACGGGGCCAGATGACCGGCCAGATGACGACGTGGCTGCGGACCGGTTCCATACCCCGGTCATGGTCGAGGAGGTCTTGCGATTCCTCGCGGGCAGGGGAACGGTGCTGGACATGACGCTGGGGCTCGGGGGTCACGCCGCCGCCTTGCTCGACGCGGGGGTGCGCGAAGTGATCGGTGTCGACCGCGACCCGTCCGCACTCGTGATCGCGCGCGAACGCCTGGAGGGCTATGGAGAACGCTTCCGCACGGTCCACGGGCGGTTCTCCGACGTCGACCCGGGTGTCGCCGTCGACGGCGTCCTGTTCGATCTCGGCGTGTCGTCGCTCCAGCTCGACACGGGCGAGCGGGGATTCGGTTTCCGGACCGACGGCCCTTTGGACATGCGGATGGGGGGCGAAACGGAGCCGGGCACCAGGTCCGCCCGCGAACTCGTGAACGAACTCGAGGAGCCGGAGCTCTCAGGCCTTATCTATCACTACGGAGAAGAACGTGGCGCGCGTCGTGTTGCTTCGGCGATCGTCCGGGCGCGATCCCGTCGCCCGATCGAGACGACCGACGAACTCGCGGGCGTGGTCGCGGGTGCGCTGGGGAAGCGTCCGGGGGGCCCCCACCCTGCACGCCGAACGTTCCAGGCGCTCCGCATCGCGGTCAACCGGGAGCTCGAGGAGCTCGCCGCCT
>JBBDWR010000012.1:0-43708 GCA_040902745.1 Actinomycetota bacterium
GAATCGCGGCTACGATGCGCCGACACATCCGGCCACGATGCACCGACACATCACAAGGCTCCGGGGGGAGGAATCGAACCTCCATCAAGGGCTCCAAAGGCCCCTGTCTTGCCATTAGACGACCCCGGATCGAGCGCGGTGTCGCAATGCTACGGCGCCCAGGGGGCGGAGACCGCGAGGGCGCCCGGGAAGCCGGCCGCCAGCTCCGTCGCGTGGAGTTCGCTGCGTGCGAGGGCGACCACGGTCGGTCCGCTCCCGCTCATCACCGAGCCGAGCGCGCCGGCGTCGAGCAACGCGCGCTTCGTGCGGCCGATCTCCGGATGCCGCTCGATCACGACGTCTTCGAGATCGTTGTGCAGCAGTCCGCCGAGTTCGCCGACGTCGCTGTCGCGCAGCGCATCCACGGCGGCGCTGGTGTCGGGTCCCGTCCG
The DNA here is from genome assembly GCA_040902745.1 of Actinomycetota bacterium. GTDB lineage: Bacteria > Actinomycetota > UBA4738 > UBA4738 > HRBIN12 > JBBDWR01. Next base: position 432 of record JBBDWR010000012.1, read on the forward strand.
ATGTCCGGCCTCGTCCCACCACCGGTACGCGTCGGGCGAGCGCGTGGGGAACGCGAACGGCACCACGGCCCACCACGTGGGTGCCGCGGCGACGGGTTCAAGACGCTCGCCCCGCCCGCGCAGGAGCACGGGATCGCCCAACAACATCGCGGGAACGTCCGACCCGATACGCGCCGCGATCTCGAGGAGCGCCTCAGTGTCCAGACCGCACTCCCACACTCGTTGCAGAGCAAGCAGCACGGCCGCCGCATCGGCGCTTCCACCTCCGAGTCCCGCCGCGACGGGGATCCGCTTGTCGATCACGATGTCGGCGCCGCTGCCCGTGCACGCGCCACCGAGCGCGAGCGCCGCGACGAGCGCGAGGTTCATCCCACCTTCCTCGACGGCCTCGGTGAGCGAGTCGTCGCCTCGTACACGCACGCGCAACGTGTTCGATGCGCGCACCGTCACGGTGTCGGCAAGCGACAGCGGCAGCACGAGCGACTCCACGTCGTGGTAGCCGTCCTCGCGCGCGCCGAGCACCCGCAAAAACACGTTGAGCTTCGCCGGAGCGGCGCGCACCACCGACCCGCTGTCCGAGACCGACTCGCGCGGATCGTCAGGCACGTCCCCCACCTCCGCGCGACGCGCCGCCGCGCAGCTCGCGGGTGATCCGGGCGAAGGCGTCGAGGTCAAGCTCCTCGGGCCGAGCCTGCGGTCGCACGTTGGCGCGTTCCAACAGGGCGTTCGCTTCGGACGCGTCGATCGGTGCGAGACGGCGTACGGCGTTGCGCATCGTTTTTCTCCTTTGCGCGAACGAGCCGTCGATCGTCGCGAACAGCTCCTCGGCCAAGAGATCCTGTGTCCCCCGCGGCGGCAGGTCGCGCGGCGTGAGGCGGACGAGCACCGACCCCACCTTCGGTGCCGGCCAGAACACCGTGGGTGGCACGCGGCGTTCGATCTTCGCCTGGGCACGGTACGCGACCTTCAGACTCACCGCCCCCACGGCGGCATCCCCGGGTCCGGCGACGAGGCGCTCTCCGACCTCCCGCTGGACCATCACCAGGTAGTCGCGGATCTGCGGCGCGTCGGCCAGCAGGTCCAGCAGCAACGGCGTCGCCACGTTGTAGGGAAGGTTCGCGCACAGGATCCATCGCGTGCTGCCGAGCAGTGCCCTCCAATCGAGAGACGTCGCATCCGCCTCGATGATCTTGACATTGTCAAGATCGCCCACGACCTCCTGCAGGGCGGGCAGCAGCGCCCGATCGAATTCGATCGCGGTCACCTGTGCACCCGTGCCGGCTAGGGCGAGGGTGAGGGAGCCGAGACCGGCCCCGACCTCCACGATGCGCTCCGTGGGCTCCACGGACGCCAGTGACGCGATGCGCCGGGCCAGATTTGGGTCGATCAAGAAGTTCTGACCGAGCGATCTGCTGGGCCGGATCTCATGGCGAGCGGCGAGATCGCGCAACGCGGCCGCTCCGAACGGTTCCCGTGGGGTCGATGAGCCGGCGGGAGACCCCGGGGGTGGGCTACCAGCTGATGCTGACGTTGATGACCCCGGACCCGAGGTCGGAGATGACGGAGAACGCCTCCGGGGAGAGGTCGATGATCCGTCCGGGTGCGTAGGGGCCACGGTCGTTGATCCTCACGACGACGGTCTGCTCGTTGGCCTGGTTCGTGACGGTCACCATCGTGCCGATCGGCAGGGTCTTGTGGGCGGCCGTCAGGCCCGTCCAGGGGGGGTCGTACCACGTCGCCTGTCCGGTCTGCACGCCGCTGGGGACGAAGACCCCCGGATCGGTGCCCTCGGGGTCGACGGCCGATTCCGGCCCGACCAGGCGCAGCTGATCCTTCGGACGCCGGACCACCTCCTCCGAGACGAGGCGGCGGCCCACCTTCTCGCCGTTCACGTAGCGGACCTCGAACGTGCGCATCGCGACCCCTTCGACCCCGGGTCGCTGGATCTCGTCCTCCCCCGGATACAGGTTGGAGGAGATCCGCGAGACCGTCTCGAACGGGATCTCACCTCGGGCACGAACGGTCTCGACGTCGACCTCCGCATACCGGACCACGGCGCCGTCGGACAGCAGGGAGCTGGGAGGTGGAAGGACACGGTCGTCACGATCGGGCTCGATCCCCATGGCCGAGAGGAGTTGCCCGACCTCGGTCGCGTTCGTCAGCACGGCGCGGTGCTTCCCCCGCACCACGACGTCAACGTCCGAGATCGGTGAGCGCCCGACCGGGCCCCCGGAACCGGCTGGGCCTGTTGTGGCGAGCTTGGCGATGAGATCCATCGCTTCGGCACCCGACCCTTCCACCACCCAGATCCCCCCGTCCGAGGGATCCGTCGTCGCGGTCACACCTTCGAGTTCGACCACGACCGTCATGCCGTCGGCGACCGCGGTCGACGGCACGGGAGTCACGTCCGTCGTGAGGCTCGGGTCGATCCCGTGCGTCTCGAGGAGATCCCCCACAGAACCGCTCGTTGTCGGGACCGCGCGCGGCTGTCCTTCGACGACGAGCGTGACGCCGCGGGAGTGGACCAGGGAGAAGGCAAGCGTGCCGGTGGCGAGGACGGCCGCCGCCAGGAGGGTCCGTTGCATCGCGCGCCGCATCTTCAACCTGCGGACCCGCGAGGGTCGAACCCGGTACGTCGCTACGTCGCGCAAACCTTCCTCCTGCACTGCTGCTAGGAAGAAGGCTCCGGGGGGAAGCGGCGTGGCCGGACCGAAGCCTTCGGCCCCTGAGGGGGCCAACGAGCCGGGACCCTACCAAACCCTCAACCTGGGGTGCAAACTTCCCTGGAACGGGGGTTCGAAACCCCCTCCAACCCCCGAGCCGAGGTTCCGGGACGATGTTCCCCCACCGATGGCACGCGAAACGTGCGATCGGTCGACCCGAACGCGACCCCACGACCCGCGTGATCGTGCGTCTCACGTGGAACCGTCGACCCGAACTCGCACCCGAGACCAACCGTGCGCACACGATCACGACGCGCGAGCAGAACGAAAGGTCGCATCTGTGCAACGTGCGCCGTCCAGAGGTGATCGGCACTTGCGCGACGCTGCGCGCGGAGATCCCACGTGCACCCGATCATCCACGCGTCCCGGGCGGGTCTCGTTACGGGAGATCGAACGCCTGTGCCGCGTTGGCTGCAGTCGCGTCGCGCACAGCCTCGAGGGAGGCTCCGCGGATCTGCCCGAGCGCCTCGAGGGTCATCGTCACGAACTCGGGGGCATTGACGCGCCCGCGGCGCGGCTGCGGGGAGAGGAACGGACTGTCGGTCTCGACGAGGATCCGATCGAACGCGGCCGCCGCGGCCGCTTCGCGGATCGCTCCGTTCTTCGGATAGGTGAGGTTGCCGGCGAACGAGAGGAAGTATCCGCGCGAGACGCATGCGCGCGCGAGCTCCGCGTCGCCGGTGAAGCAATGGAGCACGACCCGTTCCGCCCGCTCGGCGTCGAGTAGTTCGAGGGTCGCCTGCCACGCGTCCCGGCAATGCACGACGAGTGGCTTTCCCACCTCACGGCTCATCGCGATGTGGGTGCGGAAGACCGCCTCCTGGTCCTCGCGGGGCGAGTGCAACCGGAAGAAGTCGAGCCCGCACTCGCCCACCCCGACCACCCGGGGGTCGTGAAGGAGGGATTCGATCTGCGCTCCCGCCCGCCGATCGAACGCGGATGCGTCGTGCGGGTGCATGCCCGCCGTCGCGAAGACCCCGGGGAGGGCGTCGGCGAGCTCCAGGGAGCGTCGCGAGGTCTCGGGATCGATCCCGACACAGACGATCGTGCCCACGCCGGCCTCGAGTGCCGCCTGAACCACATCTCCGGGTTCAGACTCGAGCAGGAACAGATGCGCATGGGTGTCCACCGCACCCCGGTGCATCGACGGTTCAGGGTTCGTGTTTTCCATCCAGCACCAAATCTAGCCTCTCTCCACCTTCGCTGGATGCAGCGGACGTGAAGGGTTGAGCCTTCCGAGCGTCTCAAGGTCAAGGTATGCACCGTCACTTCACGGGGCGAGCTTCACGTGAAACGCGACCCCTTGAGACCCTGAGCCCGCAGTACAGGAAGCGCCACGTTCCTGCAGGACACCCCGCATGAGGGTTGCCGTCGACTGAGCCGAGTCGAGAACGTGTGGGACCGGGTGTCACCACAACCCTCTACCTTCCAGGTCGAGGGTAGACAACAATCGAGCGAACCTTCGACTCCCGCCGCAGCCGACCTGTGGAGAACCAACCGGGAATGAATGAGAACCCGGGATCGAGTGCAACTCGAGTGTTGCGCGGGGATGTGCAACGCGCAGGGTCCTCGATCCGGTGGGAACGCGGCAAGACACGCGCCGAAGTCTCGAGTGAACCCTCGACGTCGCCGAGCTGTCAGTCGGCGTCGGGCAATCGCGGGAAGAGCGACGCACCCTTGGTGGTGACCGTACCGGGAGCGAGCCCGCCCCATGCGAGCGCGTCGGGCAGCCGCTGCGCCCCGAGCTGTTCAGGGATACCGAGTTGCTCCCACAGCCGGGACGCGGCGTTCGGCATCACGGGCGCGATCATGATCGCGAGGGCCCGCAACGTTTCCGCCGACCCGTAGAGCACCCCGGCCAGGCGCTCCCTTGCGTCGTCCCCCTCCTGCTTCGCGAGCCTCCAGGGCTCCGTCTCGACCAGGTAGCCGTTGGCCCGGCCGATCACGCTCCAGACGGCATCGAGGGCCTGGGTCAGCTCGAGCGCATCCATGTGGGCGTCGTAGCGGCGGGCGGCGTCGGCGACCACATCGGGCAGATCCCCCTCGGGGCCGGAGATCGCCTTCGGAACCGCTCCGTCGAACGAGGAGGCCAGCATCGCGAGGACACGGCTCGCGAGGTTGCCGAGCCCGTTCGCGAGGTCCGCCGTGTACCGATCGGTCATCGACTCCCACGAGAACGAACCGTCCTGACCGAACGAGATGTCGCGCAAAAAGCAGTACCGGTAGGCGTCGACCCCGAAGTGGTCGATCAGCTCGAACGGATGGATCCCGGTCGCGTTCGTCTTGGACATCTTCTCTCCACCCACCAACAGGAATCCGTGGGCGAACACCTTCCCGGGCAGTTCGAGGCCGGCGGCCATCAGCATCGCCGGCCAGTAGACGGCGTGGAAGCGAAGGATGTCCTTCCCGATGAAATGAACGTCCGCGGGCCAGAAGCGGGCGAACCGTTCGGGTTCGCTCCCGTACCCCACGGCGGTGAGGTAATTCGCCAGGGCGTCGAACCACACGTAGGTCACGTGGGCCGGATCCCACGGCAGGGGAACCCCCCATGCGAAGGACGTCCGCGAGATCGAGAAGTCCCGGAGCCCTCCCCGGATCAGCGACAGCACCTCGTTTCGCCGGCTCTCGGGCCCCAGCGCCTCCGGGTGGGCCGTGTAGTGCTCCAGCAGACGGTCCGCGTAGGCGGACAGCCGGAAGAAATAGTTCTCCTCCGAGAGCACCTCGACCGACCGGTGATGGATAGGGCATAGACCGTCCACAAGCTCGTCCTCGGTGTAGTACGCCTCGCACGAGACGCAGTACAGACCCTCGTAGGTCCCCTTGTAGATGTCCTCGGTGCCGTTGTCGTGCACCGCGAGCAGCAGCTCGACGACCGCGCGTTCGTGGCGAGGTTCGGTCGTGCGGATGTAGTCGTCGTAGGAGATCTCGAGCCGCTCCCAGACCGCTCGCCACTTGGGCTCCATCCGATCCACGAACACTTGCGGCTCGAGACCCTGCTCCTTGGCCGCCTGGGGAACCTTCCTCCCATGCTCGTCGGTACCGGTCAGGAAGAAGACCTCCTCCCCGCGCATCCTGTGGTAGCGCGCGAGGAAGTCGGTGGCTACAGAGGTATAGGCGTGCCCGATGTGCGGCACGTCGTTGGGATAGTAGATCGGCGTCGTGACGTAGAAAGTCTTGGGGAAGGCCATCGTCCGGCCATCCTACCCACGCATGTCGGCACGCACGGGAGGTGGCAGCGGAGTCGGTTCTAGGGTCGACGCCGCGAACGATCAGCCGCCGACGGGCGTTGGCGGCGAGAGCAGATCCTCCCCGGGAAACGCCCTCGGCGGCGGTGCCGTTCCGTCGCGGCAGGCGCTCGCACCGATCCGCGTGAGCCCCCGGCGGTCGCCCTCGCCCCAATCGATCGGCCACGGCGGGAAGTGCACCGGGGCCATGATCTCCTGCTGCTTCGGGACGTGACCGAGTCCCACCAGATGACCGAGCTCGTGCATGAAGGCGGGGCCCCAACCACCCTCCTGGGCGAACCCCGGCTCGAGCTCCTGGCGAGCGTTCATGATCACGAACCCGGTGACGTAGCGATCGCGCCAGGCTCCCTCGCCCTCGATCGCGTTGGAACCGCCGTAGGCACCCTCGTCCGCGAACGAGGGTGCGTCCTCCCACCCGATCAGCACGGGCGCCCAGTCGGCGCCGCCGCTGCCCTCGACCGCTCCCCCGGCGCGGAAGAACTCGTCCAAGGTCCAGTCGGCGCGGCCGACTTCGACGAAGTCGAGACCGGATGCATCCTCCACGCGGCGGATCGCCTCGCGCATGTCGGCGTCGGTGCCCTCCGGTGCGAGCTCGTCGCTCACGACGTAGCGGATCGGCGTGCACGTGTTCCACACCACCGGGCGCCCTTCGCTGCGGTGCAGGATCGCGTACTGGCCGTGGTCGCGGATCTCCTCGATGAGGACGATCCCCGGGATCCCGGCGGTGAAGAGTGCGAGGAACACGAAGAACCCGACGACGAGCTTCGAGCGTCGTCGAGGAGGCGGCGGCTCGTCGGGCCGCGGCGGTAGTGGCGGGAGCCAACCCTGCTCCTGCACCCAACCGGAAGACTCGGGTCGCCGCGACCCTCGCCCCAGCGGGTCCCACCCGGGCGGCTCCCACCCCCTCGGGGTCGGAGGCGGGGTGGATCCGCTGCCAGGCGTGTGCTCGCTCATCCCTCTGTTTCATCGGCGGAGAGCAGCGCTCGGTACAGGTCGTTGGCCGATACCCCGTGGGCCCGGGCCACCTCCTGCGCCGCGGCACGCCTGCGTGTCCCGTTCGCGATCAGTGCCCCTGCCTGTTCCACCAAGGAGGACACATCCGGTAGCTCCTGGGGCGACGCACCCTCGAACACGACAACGAGCTCACCCTTGAGTTCTCGATCGCTGAGGCGCTCCAGGACCTCGGAGATCGTGCCGCGGAGCACCTCCTCGTGCAGCTTCGTCAGCTCGCGAACGAGCGCCATGCGCCGGTCGCCGAACACCTCGACGGCATCTCGCAGCGCCGTCACCACCCGTCGTGGCGATTCGAAACACACGAGGGTTCGGCGATCCTGGGCCAGCTCGGTCAGTCGCCGCACCCGCTCCTGATGCTTGCGCGGGAGGAACCCCTCGAAGGAGAACCGATCGGTCGGCAGGCCCGAGACGACCAGCGCAGCGATCACCGCGGACGGACCGGGGACCACCCGTACGTCGATCCCTTCGTCCGCGCACGCGCGCACCAACCGGTACCCGGGATCGGAGATCCCCGGCATGCCCGCGTCCGACACGACGGCGACCTCGAGCCCGTCGCGCAGCATCTGCAACAACTCCTGCGTACGTTCCCGTTCGTTGCCTTCGAAGAACGAGGTCGTGCGGGCGCGCAGGCCGAACCGCTGCAGCAACAGACCGGTCCGCCGCGTGTCCTCTGCGGCCACCAGGTCCACCGACGCCAGCACCTCGCGAGCGCGCTCGCTCATGTCCCCCAGGTTGCCGATCGGGGTTCCGACGAGATGGAGCACACCACCCATGCGGGGATGCTCCCACGGCCCGGGCCAACAGGAACGCTCGGCATCGACCAACGGAGGCGTTCCTGGGGCTCGCGTCGAGACTCCACGCGGGTCGTCGGGGAGCCGTACCATCAGCGGATGCAACGCCTCCGAGGCTTCGTAGCGAGCCCCGTACTCGCTATCGTCACGATCACCGTGCTCGCAGGCGCGTTGCGGTTCTCCGGCCTTGGCGACCCGCCCGACCGGATCTTCGACGAGGTCTACTACACCAAAGCAGGATGTCTGTTCGTCGGCTTCGACCGATCGCAGTGCGCGATCACCTCGGACCCGGAGAAAACGTGGGCGGATTCGTACAACGACACCGGTTCATGGGTACACCCGCCGCTCGGCAAGTGGGCGATAGGCGTCGGTCAGCTCCTCTTCGGGCGTGACGCGTTCGGGTGGCGGTTCGTGCCCGCGCTCGCGGGCGCGCTCATGGCCGGACTGATCGCGCTGCTCGCCTTCCTCTTGTGGCGACGCGCGGTCTGGGCGTGGATCGCCGGACTCTTGATGGCCACGGAACACCTGAGCTTCGTGCAGTCGCGGATCGCGACGCTCGACGGTCTTTTGGCGTTCTGGGTCGTGCTCGCGTTCATCTTCGTCGTTCTCGATCGAGGGTGGGTGCAGCGCCGCACAGACCGAGCGATCGAAACGCTCGACGGTCCCGACGCCTTGTTGCCGATCGCCGGCGGCAGCACAGACGTGGGCTCGCAGCCCGAACCCTCGCCGCCCTCCCACGCCACTCCGACCCAAGGGGTGCAGCAGCCGGTCCTCGAGGACCCTGGGCGCGTCGACCGTGTCCCGTCACCGATCTGGCGTCCGTGGCGGTTCGCCGCCGGGATCGCCCTCGGGGCAGCCGTCGCGACGAAATGGTCGGGGGCGCTGGCGCTGCTCGCCGCGATCGTCGTGTCGGTCGGGTGGGAACGAACGCGACGCTACCGCGCCTGGGAACCGCACCCCGTACGCCGCGCCGTGGTCGAGGAGAGCTTCGGCATCGTCCTGGCTTTCGTGCTCCTGCCGCTGCTCGTCTACTGGGCTTCCTACATCGGTTACTTCCTGGACTTCGGGTGGAGCCCGGCGGAGTGGCTACGGCTACAGGGACGGATGTTCTCGTTCAGCCGCGAGCTCGACCCCCTCAACGGCAAGGGCGAGCCGATCCATCCCTACCTGTCCGCCGCGTGGCAGTGGATCCTCGACGCGCGTCCGATCGCGTATTTCGTCGAGAACCGCGGCGAGATCCGGCGCGAGATCCTCGCCGTGGGCAACCCCGTCGTGTTCTGGACGAGTCTCGTCGCGCTCCCGGCGCTCGCGATCGCGTGGCGGCGAGCGCGCGACTGGACGGCGGGCTTCTTGCTCATCGTGATCGCCGTGCAGCTGCTCCCGTGGATGGTGATCGAGCGACCGAAATTCTTCTTCTACATCGCGCCGATCGCTCCGTTCCTGGTGCTCGCGGTGACGTGGCTCGTGCGACAGCTGGCCCGGTGGCGCATCGACCCGCAGGAAGCCGATGACGACGAGCGGGGCGTGCACCCGCTGTTGCCGGTCGCGGCACTGATCGTGCTCGGGAGCGTCGCAGCGTTCATCTGGTTCTGGCCGGTGCTCACCGGAGATCCGCTGACGCTGGACCAGTGGCAACTCCGGATCTGGTTCGACGGCACGACCTGGTCGCGATTCAACTGGGTGTGACGCGCGCCGACAGTTGCGTTCGACGTCGCTCCGGCTGACCCTCGGTCACCGAGAACGGCTCCACAAGGCGCACCTTGGGTACGATGCTCCCCTGATGCCGCGGCTGGAACATGTGAAGATCCCCATGGCCGACGGGGTGAAACTGTCCGCATACCTCGTGTTCCCCGACGACGGCGGACCCTGGCCCGCGGTCCTCGAGGCGCTCCCCTACCGCAAGGACGACCTGACCCTCGGGTACAAACCCGAATACGAGCGGCTCGCGTCCGAAGGCGGTTACGCGGTGTGCCGCCTCGACGTTCGCGGCACCGGTTCATCGCAGGGCCGGGCCGTCGACGAGTACCCCCGGCAGGAACAACAGGACCTCGTCGAAGTGATCGCGTGGCTCGCCGGGCAACCCTGGTGCACCGGCGCGATCGGGATGTACGGCACGTCGTACTCGGGATTCAACTCGATCCAGATCGCGATGGAACGTCCGCCACAACTCAAAGCTATCATCCCGATCTTCGCGACCGACGACCGGTTCGGGGACGACGTCCACTACTACGGCGGCGCGAAGAAGCAGCTCGACATGATCGACTACCCCGCTTACATGACGGCGATGAACGCGCTGCCGCCCTCGCCTCGCATCTACGGCGACGGATGGCGCGAGGAGTGGGAACGACGGGTGATCGGCAACGAGCCCTGGGTACTCACCTGGTTGGAGCACCAGCGTTTCGACGACTACTGGAAGCACGGCTCCCTGCTCATCGACTACGGCGCGATCGAGGCGGCGACGATGATCGTCGCCGGCTGGGCCGACGGCTACCGCAACAACTCGCTACGAACGCTCGAGCGGCTCACCTGTCCCAAACGGCTCCTGTTCGGTCCGTGGGCTCACGCCTCGATCGAGGACTCGGACCCGGGACCCAACATCGACATCGTCGCGGAGCACCTGCGCTGGTGGGACCGCTGGCTCAAGGGCATCGACAACGGGATCGACCGCGAGCCGGAGATCGTGCTGTTCGCCCGGCGATCCACTCCGCCCTCACCCACCCTGAAGGAATACCGCGGGGATTGGCGGTTCGAGCAGAGCTGGCCCGTTGATCGGCTGACCGACGCACCCTTCGAACTGGAGAAAACACGGACGCTGGCCTCATCCGACGCCGGTCCGGACGCGTTGCAGGTACGCGGCGACACCGGGTGGACCGCGTGGATCAGCTGCGCCGGTGGCCTCCCCTGGGGGCTGCCCGACGATCAGCGTCCGGACGAAGCGTTCTCCCTCGTGTACCAGTGGGAACCGCTGGAATCCGAACTCGAGATCCTCGGGCACCCGACGCTCGAGGTCACCGTCTCATCCTCGGCGCCGATCGCCTACCTCGACGCCAAACTCTGCGACGTGTTCCCCGACGGGCGTTCCTCGCTCGTGACCCGCGGCATGTTGAACCTTGCCCATCGAGACTCGCGCGAAGATCCCTCTCCCTTGGAACCCGGCCGTCCCTACCGAGTTTCGTTCCCCCTGGAGGTCACGTCGTGGATCTTCGAGGAAGGCCACACGATCCGCCTCGACATCGCCGGCGGCGACTGGCCGAACGCCTGGCCTCCACCCGAACCGGTCACGCTCACGATCGATCGAACGGGATCGGTCATGACCCTGCCGGTGATCGACGGGCCGAGCCCGGTGACGCAGCGGCCGACGCTTTCCCCGCCGCGCACCGATGAACACGTCGGCGGCCGTCACGGCGGGGCCTCGGAACACATGGGGAGGCAGGACGGCGTGCCGATCTCGTCGGACGCGTCGACCGGCGACGTCCCCGCGCATCTCGTCCACCACGGCGACGACGTCTGGTGGCGCATCGAGCACGACCAGCTGGCGCGCGAAACCCGTGCGGTCGCTGGCAGCGCGGGCGTCACCGAAGCGAACGGAGATCGGCCGCGGATCGACGAGCGCTACGAGGGACACGTGGCGGTGTCCTACGACGACCCCGGCCTGTCGCGAGCGCAGGGAAGGATCCGCTACGAGCTCTCCTGGCCCGAAGTCACGGCGACCAGCGAGCTGCGTCACCGTACCGTGAGCGACGCGAACGCCTACCATGTCGAGATCGAGCTGATCGTCAGCGAGAACGGCGAACAGCGATGGACCCGCCGTTGGGAGCGCGTGATCCCGCGGGATCACGCGTAGCACGAGGTCGAGCGGTCCCACGGCGTCCGTCGCCCGTCGTCGGATCGTCACCGACGGGAGATGTTGTTACGCGTGCGGCGCCTGCACCTGTGCGGTGCGACGAACCTTCGCGATCGGCGTGATGACGACTGGATCGTCGCGGAACAACGCCTGGGTCGACATCGCGATCGACATCCGATACGAGCCCGCACGGAAGACGACCGACTCCCGCCGGGCCACGGCCGGATCCACGTACATCGGAGCAAGGAAGAAGAGCCCCTGCGGAGGCACCGCTCCAGGCTCGTAGTCGGGGAACGAACGAGCCAGCTCCGTCGATCCGGCGATGCGTGCCTCCGGGTCCCGCAGCGCCGCCCTAGCGAGCTCGACGTCCAGATCTTCCAGGTCCGGGAGCACCATCAGCGCATGCCCGAGTGACGTCACCATCACCACGGTCCGCACGAAGTCGTCGGGATCCAGCCCGTGCGGATGGGCGCCGCGCACCTCGAAGGCGTCGGCTGGGCGCGGGTCACCGTGCGAGATCACCAGGAAGGTGACCCCGCGACCACGCATATATTCCAAGAACCGTACCGACATGGGTCCTCCCCCCTCGTGCATTCTTTGCCACGTCGGACGCGATCGATGCTACTCCCGACCCGATCCCCGATTGCTCCGCCGAAGGTCCCGATCTAGCGGCAAAGGTCCGAGCGCTCGGAGGCTACCTGACCCGACGTAGGCGACTCGAGGGGTGGAGCTATCCGCCGAACCCGGGCAATCGATCGCGGAACACGATCCATCCGATACCGGCGCCGACGTCGAGCAGGAAGTGCGCGATCACGAGCGGCCACGTGCGGCGCCAGCGGGCGAATACCCATCCGAGCGCCAGGCCCATCGCGAGGTTGCCGAGGAAGCCACCCCACCCTTGGTAGAGGTGATACGAGCCCCGCAGCAGAGCGGACATCGCGATCGCCCCGAGGGTCGGCACGCGGAGCTGCTGCAGCCGCGTGATCAGATAGCCGGCGACGATCACCTCTTCGAGAAGGGCCGCCTCCGCAGCGTTCGCTATCAGCACCGGCACCGTCCACCAGTGGCCGAGCGGAGGAGCGGGCACCACGAATCGGTTGACTCCAAGCTCGACCGCCAGCAGGTAGAACCCGACCCCGCACGCCCCGATCGCGACCGCCAGCAGGACGCCGAGGACCAGGTCGAAGCGAGCCCTGTCCCACGCGAGTCCGATCGCGCCGATCCCCTCGTCGTTGCGCCGTACGAGGAACACCACGAGCCAGACGGGCGCCAGTCCGAACACGAAGCTCGCGAGCTGGCGTGCCAAGAGGACGTCCTGGCTGACCGAGGCAACCGTCACGCCCGACACCGGCGCCGTGAGGAGATCGATCACCGAGAACACCGCGCTGGCCAGTAGCGACAACGCGAGCACGACGAGCAGTTCTTCCGTGAGCCGACGAGGGGCGAGCGGCGCGGGAGGGATCGGCTCGTCGAAGGTCAACAGCGGCCGCATCACGCAAGCCTAGCTCCGGTTCGGTCGGGTCGGGCCTCCCGACGCACTAGACTGCGCGCTCACCGAGTCCGAACCGGGGAGCGCACGACATGGCAGCGATCGAGACCGCCGACCTCGTGATCGTTGGCGGAGGCACCATCGGCGGCTGGGCCGCGTGGTTCGCACACGAACACGGCGCGGACAAGATCGTGGTCCTCGAGCGGGGGCTCGTGGGTTCGGGCGCCTCGAGCCGGGCGGCGGGCGTCGTTCGCCAGCAGGGCGGTACGCCAGACACCGTGCGTCTCGGTGCCTTCAGCGTGGACTTCTACGCGCGACAGCAGGACCTGTTCGGCATCGACTCGGGGTTCCGGGAGCTCGGGTACCTGATCCTTGCCGTGAGCGAGCGCGACGTCGCGGACGGTCGCGAGCGGATCGCGATGCAACAGGCTGCCGGCCTGGACGTTCGGTGGCTCGACGCCGCCGAAGCGTGTGAACTGAATCCGCCGCTCGCGGCGAGCGGGCACCGAGGCGGCAGCTACGTCGCCGAGGACGGGTACATCGATCCCCCTCGCAACGTCCTCGCCTACACCGCGGCCGCCCGACAAGCGCGTGTCGACCTCCGAGAACGCACCGCGTTCCTCGGGCTCGAGACACAGGCGGCCGGAAGCGGACGTGAGCGGGTGACGGCGGTGCGCACCGAGGGGGGGACGATCGCTACCGAACGCGTCCTGCTCACCGGAGGACCGACCCTGCGTGCGGTCGGGCGAACGCTCGGCGCGAAGATCCCGGTTGGCGCCGCGCGACATCAGTGCGTCGTCACCGAACCGCACGACGCGTTCGCGGTCGACCGCCTGCCGATGGTGTTCGACATCGGGGCCGGCATCTACTGGCGACTCGAGGAGGGTGGCCTGTTGTGGGGCATGAGCAATCCGAACGAGACGCCGGGCGAGGCGACGCGGATCGACTGGCCGTACCTGCGCACGATGGCCGAACGCCTCGGCGATCTCGTCCCCGTGACGACGTCGCTGGGGATGCGCAAGGCGTGGGCGGCGACGATCGACTACACACCGGACCACATGCCGCTGCTCGGTCCCGTGCGCCGGACCAACGGCACCCTGATCGAAGGAACGACGATCGCCAACGCCTGTGGCCACGGCATGATGTGGGGCCCGGCAGTGTCGAAGATCGCCGCTGACCTCGCCCTGACCGGCGCCACGGAACTGGTTCCCGATGCGGCGCTCTACCGGATGGACCGCTTCGACGAGCAGGGACGTTCTTCCCTGCCGGCCGATCCGATCGCCTTGCCGTTCCCGATCGACGCCGACGACTGACGCGGCGCCGCCGACCCGGACGGGGCTTCGTCAGTCGAGAGCCGGATCCCCGCCACGGACGAGCGCGAGGTCGACGTCGCGCAGGCGCACCTGCACCATGATCAGCTCGGTCGTCTCCTCTGCCTGCAGCGCGATGCGCTCCTCCCCGCCGATCCGGGCGGCGTCCCCGGTCCGCAACACCTCGTCGCCCAGGCGGAGGGCTCCCTCGATCACGTAGAGGTATGCGCCCTGGTCGGCCTCGAAGTCGTGCTTGACGGTGGCGCCTGGGTGCAGGCGTCCGACGAAGACGCTCGCATCCTGGTGGATCTTCACTGCGTCGCCGCCCGAGCGGGACATCGCCTCGAGCAGACGGTCGGTGCGGTCGGTTTCGGTGAACACCCGCTGTTCCACGCCCGGCTGCAACCCGACCTGCTCGGGCATGATCCACATCTGGATGAAACGCATCGGCTCAGCCGCACTGCCGTTCTTCTCCGAATGCCATGCGCCGGAACCGAGCGTCATGCGCTGCACCGATCCCGCGGGAAGCATCCCTTCGGGTCCGCCCACGTTGTCCTCGTGCGCGAACGTTCCTTCGACGACGTAGGTCAGCCCTTCGATATCGCGATGCGGGTGCAGGGGCCACACTGCACCGGGGATCAGGCGGTCGTCGTTGAACACCCGCAGGGTTCCCCATTGCATCCACGCCGGGTCGCGGTAGCTGTCGAAGGAGAAGTGCCAACGGGCGCGGAACCAGTCGCCCTCTACGTCGCTGATCTCGTCATCGCGTCGAACCGTGATCATCGCTCCCCCTTCCGCGGCGCCGGTCGAACGAGTGATCCGGTCGCGCTCGAAGGGACCAGCCTAACGGGGGTGGATATCGCCAGGGGTGCGACGCGGGCTAGAGGCCGCCGGTGCACTCGGCCGCGGTCTGCGCGTCCTGCGTGCCCTGGACGATCGTGGGCCCGGTGGCCGCGCTGCACAGCGTCTGGCCGGACTCCGCCTTGGAGACGAGGACGACCGTGGTCGGCGTGACGCCGCGGATCGAGACCACGCCGACCTGCGCGGGACCGCTCGAGTAGCGCACGCTGGGATCGTTCTGGGTCGCGACGGCCGGAGAATAGCCGGTGAAGCTGCCGTTCTCCGCGAAGTAGACCTGGGCGCCCCGCATCGCCGTGTCGAGGGCGAGCTGGGTCTGGACGCTCTCGGCCCTTGGGATCTGCTCGATCGCGGTCGACGCCGCGTCGGTCTCCGCGCGTCCCATGAAGACGAACGCCGCCGCCGCGATCGCGCCGACGACCAGCGCCGCGACGAGCGCGGTTCCCATGCCGATCTCGCCCCGCTGTCCGTGCCCGTGCATCCCGCACCCCTTAGGAGCCGGGTTTCGCCTCGTGGCCGGCTCTTTTGACCCATCGGCGCAGGTGGGAATCAACTTGATCGTCCCGCGAGGGGGATCAGAACTGGATCACGGGGCAGGTCAGCGTGCGGGTGACGCCTTCGACCTCCTGGATCGGCAACACGATCGCTTTCGCGAGTTCGTCCAGGTCCGGCGACTCGACCCGAGCGATCACGTCGTAGGGGCCCGTGACCCCCTCGACGGAGACGATCCCGTCGACCGACTGGACCGCCAGCGTGACTGCATGCGCCTTGCCCACCTCGGTCTGGATCAGGATGTACGCGTTGACCACGGCTCCCCCTCTCATGCGCGGAACGCGCGCTTCGCGCGGCATCGTATGCCGAAACCCGGGGCCGATGCGACGCGACGCAACCACGAGGAAGAGCGTCAGCTCGTCGGCGCGGTGACGTCCGCCTGTGCGGCGAGCGCGCGGGCCCGGGAGGGTTCCAAGCGGCCAGCGCCGGGAAGCTCCGCGTTCGCTGCGGCGGCCCCGAGTGCGAGGCGCAGCGCGTCGTCAAGGTCGTCGCCCTGGTCCAGGCCGACGACGAGTCCGGCGAGGAACGAGTCGCCGCTTCCGACCGGGTAACGCCCGCGGACGTACAGGGTTCCCTCCAGCGCCGACCCGTCGGGAGCGACGAGCACGACACCCTTCGCTGCTCGGGTGACGATGCCCGCGTGTCCCGACCCGCCCGCGAGTCGTCGGAGCTCCTCGGCGGCCGCCAAAGACCCACCGCGCTTCTTCGTCGACCTGCCCACGAGGTTCGCGGCCTCGATCCGGTTCACCTTCACGATGTCGGGTCGCGCCTGCAACGCGTTCGCCAGGTGCTGTTCCGCAGCGTCGAGCGCGACGCGCACGCCGGCCGCACGCGCCTCCGCCACGATCCGGCGGTACCCGTCCTCCGGTGACCCTGGGGGCAGCGATCCGGAGATCGTGAGCCACGTCGCTCCCGGGAGCAGCTCAGCGATCGCCTGTTCGAGTTCCGGCCACGCACTCGAGGGGATCTCCGAACCGTATTCGTAGAACTCGGTGAGTTTGCCGGACTTCCGATCCGCGACCGACAGTGAGGTGCGGGTCTCCCCGTGGGCCCAGACGAACGACCCCTTGACCCCCTCGGCGGCCAGCGCCTCCTCGATCCACTTGCCCGCGTGGCCGCGCAACAACGACACGGCGCGCACGTCCCCCCCGAGGGCGTTCGCGGCCCGTGCGACGTTGAGCCCCTTGCCTCCCGCCACCTGCACGAAACCGCGCGGGCGGTGGATCGCCTCCACCTGAAGCCGATCCACCTCGAACAGCTTGTCGATCGAGGGATTGGCGGACAGGCAAACGATCATCTCGTCAGGCCTCCCCGAGGGCCGCGAGCGCCTCCTCCATCGTCGGCTGCCCGTCGATGCCGCCTGTTGCCCGCATCGACAGCGAGCCACACACGATCGCGAGCCGCAGACACCGCTCCAGGGGCCATCCGGCGAGGAATCCCGCGAGGAATCCCGCATCGAAACTGTCCCCGGCCCCGGTCTTGTCGACGATGTCCACGGCGACCGCCTCGCGGTGGATCATCTCCTCGCCCTGCAGCACCATTCCCCCGCCCTGACCGAACTTGACGGCCAGGATCGATCCGCGCTCGGCGAGGGACTCCGACGCGACGTCGATGTCGTCGATCCCGGTGATCCGCCGAACCTCGGCGGAGTTCGCGAAGAACACGTCCACGCGGTCGAGCATGGTGAGCAGTCCGCCGTCCCAGCGATCGGCGGGATCGTCGTTGGGGTCGATCGAGGTCGTACCGCCACCCTCCTTCACGAGCTCGAGCAGCTCCGGCAGCTCCCGCTGCAGTCCGGCCTGGATGAAGTACGAGGCGATATGCACATGACGCGCGCGACGAACGAGATCGATGTCCACCAGCTCGAGGCGAAGATCGCCGGAGGTTCCCGGCGCCGTCAGGAAGGAACGCTCACTGCCCCGCGACAGCACGGCGCGAACACCCGTCGGCCGACTCGGATCGGTCGCCGTCCGCGAGACGTCGACGCCCACCCGTCGCAACTCCTCGCTTGCGAACCTTCCGAAGGGATCGTCTCCGACGACACCGATGAAGCCGGTGCGCAGGCCCAGCCTCGCGAGTCCGCGCGCGGTGATGGCGCCCGAGCCCCCCAGGGAGAGCGTCGCGAGATCGACCCGGCGTTCGCGTACGTCGAACGCGACCTGGAGGTCACCACCCCGCAGGGTGAGGTCCGGTCGGGCATCGCCGAGGACCAGGACGTCGATGTCGTGGGCCGGGTCGTTCACGGCGCGAGGATAGCCCGCGAGCCGCGCTAGGGTTCTCGGATGCCCCGGATCACGCTCGCGCAGGGCGACATCACCGATCAGCAGGTCGACGCGATCGTGAACGCCGCGAACGGCTCGCTGCTCGGCGGTGGCGGCGTCGACGGAGCGATCCACCGGCGGGGCGGCCCCGAGATCCTCCGAGACTGCCGCCGGGTCCGGGAGACGCTCTGGCCCGACGGGTTGCCCGCCGGCCGGGCGGTCGGCACCACCGCGGGACGGCTCCCAGCCCGCTGGGTGATCCACACGGTCGGTCCCGTCTACGCGCGCGAGTCCGACGCCGCAGGGTTGCTCGCGTCCTGCCACACCGAATCGCTGCGGATCGCCGACGAACTCGGCGCGCGCTCCGTGGCGTTCCCCGCGATCTCCACCGGGGCGTTCGGCTATCCGCTTGAACAGGCGGCGACGGTGGCGATCGATGCGCTGCGCGGTGCCGTCGCCGCCGTCGACGACGTGCGCGTCGTCCTGTTCGACGAGACGACGTATGGGGCGTTCGCCGCAGCGCTGCGAGCGTCGTTGCACTGATCCGCAAAGGAAGACACCGCAGGTGCACTGGTAGCATCTGCACCCGACCCGCGTACACCGACCCCCCGGGATCGACGATCATGACCGAGACGGACCTACGGCATGCGAAAGGCGTCTACGAGCACCTTGACCGGGTGCACCTCGTCGACTGCCGCGAGCAGGACGAGTGGGACGCGGGACGGATCGAGGGCGCGACCTTGATCCCGCTCAACCAGATCCTGGCCGGAGCGGGCGCCGACCTATCGAGCGATCGACCGGTCGTGGTCGTCTGCCGCAGCGGCAATCGCAGCGAGCTCGCCTCGATGATGTTCCAGGCCCGCGGTTTCGAGGCCCACAACCTCGAGGGCGGCATGGAGGCGTGGGAGGCCGAGGGCCTGCCCTTCTCCGCCCCCGACGGATCACCCGGGCGCGTCGCCTAAGACCTCTCAGGGCGAGCGCGGCGTACCCTGGGCGGGTTCCCACACGGGCGAAAGGTCCACGGATGACCGATACCTCGGGCGAGCAGCCCGACGACGCCGAACTCCGCGGGGAGGTCGAGCGCCTCCGTGCGGAGCGCGACGACTTGACGCGCAAGCTCGATCGCAGCGACGACATCGCGAAGCGCGGCGGCCGGTTGCGCAGGACGAGCGTGGTGATCTTCGTCGTCCTCTCCTACCTCTGCTTGGCGGCCGGGATCCCCGGCTTCTGGGCTCGCAACGTCGTGCTCGACACCGACCGGTACGTGGAGATCGTCGGACCGATCGGCACGGATCCGGCGGTCGGCAGCTTCCTCGCCGAACGGTTGACCGACGAGCTGTTCACCGCTCTCAACGCACAGCAGGTCGTCGCGGAGGCCCTGCCGGATCGGGCCAAGTTCCTGGCCGGGCCCCTCACGACCGCGGTGCAGGGATTCGTCCGCGACGAGGTGGAGAAGATCCTCGCGTCCGACCAGTTCGCTCGATTGTGGGTCGAGACGAACCGGTTCGCGCAGACGCAGATCGAAGCCTTGCTCCGCGCCGAAGGCGGCGCGTCGGTGACGACGCAGAACGGCCGCGTCGTGCTGAACCTGATTCCCGTGATCAACGCGGCCTTGATCCGCATCCAGGCCCAGGCATCCGAGCTCGTCGGTTCAAACGTCACGCTGCCGCAGCTCGACCCGGACACACAGCTCCCCGCCGAGATGCGCACACAGGTCGAGGCAGCGTTGGGCGTGCAACTTCCCGACGACTTCGGCCAGATCGTGATCTTCGACGACGACCGGCTCCAGGCTGCGCAGGACGCTCTCGTCAGCTTCGAGCGCCTCCTGTACCTGTTGGTCTCCGTCTACGTGCTGTCGATCGCGGGTGCGATCGCGCTGTCCAAGCAACGCCGGCGCACGATCGTGCAGCTGTCGGCCGGCATGTTGACCATCGTGGTAGCCGAGCGGCGGATCGCTCGCGTCTTCGAGGCGAGCATCGTCGACCGGGTCACGGATCCCGGCGCCCGGGCCGCGGGACGCGTCGCCGCCGAGACGTTGCTGAACGACTTCCTCTCCGCGACGGTGTGGCTCGCGTGGCTGTTCCTGATCGTCCTGGTGGTCGCCCTACTGACGGGCCCCTATCGCTGGTCCGCGTGGGTGCGCGCGAGCACCGCACGACTCGCCCGCCTGGCCGGGAACGCGATCACCGGCGCTCGGGCGCGCGCCGACGACGAGGCAACGGTGGCATGGGTCCGCGAACACCTTGGCGACTTGCAGCTCGCAGGGATCGCGCTCGCGGTGTTCTTGCTGTTCTTTTTGAACGTCGGGTGGATCGGGTTCCTGGTCCTGGCGGGGTTGGTCGGGGCATACGAACTCGCGCTGACGCGGTTCGTGAAGGAGCCACCGAGCCCGGGCGACGAACGGCCGGCCGGCTCGCCCTGACGCTCCGCGACCTGCACCCAGCTCGACACGCGTAGCCTGGGGCACGTGGAAACACCCTCCGGACCCGCGCCGTCCACGTCCTCCTCCGCCGCCCGCATCGACGCGGCGCGGCGAGCCCTCGGGGCGACGCTCGGAGCCGATCAGGTCCTCTCGGACCCGCTCGCACTCCGTCTGTACTCGCGGGACGCGTCGATGGTGGAAGGCGGGTGCGCGCTGGTCGCGTTCCCTCGCTCGATCGACGACCTCGTCGCGTGCGTCACCGTCGCGAGCGAGCACGGGTTGCCGATCGTCCCCCGCGGATCCGGAACGGGCCTGGCAGGCGGTGCAACGCCGATCGGCGACGCACTCGTCGTCGTCACGTCGAAGATGACGCGCTTGCTCGAGGTGCGGACCGAGGACCGCCTGGCGTGGGTCGAACCCGGCATGCCCAACCTCGATCTTGCCAACGCGCTGGCGCCGCACGGGTTCACGTTCGCACCAGACCCATCAAGTCAGCAGACCTCATCGATCGGGGGCAACGTCAATACGAACGCGGGCGGCCCCCATTGCCTGGCCTACGGGGTGACCTCCGCCCACGTGCTCGCGCTCGATGTGGTGCTCCCCGACGGTTCACTCGCGCGGCTCGGAAGCGAAGCGCCCGAGTGGGCCGGGTACGACCTGCGAGGGATCGTCGTCGGCTCGGAGGGCACGCTGGGGATCGTCGCGCGCGTCTGCGTCCGGCTGACCCCGGTCGCGCCGGCGGTGCGGACGATGCTGCTGGATTTCACCACCGTGCAGGACTGCGCCGCAACGGTCAGCGACATCATCGCGGGCGGCGTGGTCCCGGCAGCGGTCGAGATGATGGACCACGGCATCGTCGTCGCCGCGGAGCGCTTCGCGCACGCCGGCTACCCGACCGACGCGGCAGCGATCCTGATCGTCGAGGTCGACGGGACGAAGGCGGCCGTGCAGGAGCAGTCGCGCGCGGTCGAGAGCGCGGCTCGCGCGAACGCCGTCCGCGAGGTCCGGGTTGCCGCGGACGCCGCGGAACGAGCCCTGCTGTGGAAGGGGCGCAAGAGCGCGTTCGGCGCGGTCGCGCAGATCGCCCCCCACTACCACCTGCACGACTGCGTAGTGCCCCGGACCAAGCTCGTGGAGGTGCTCGCCGGCGTGTACGAGATCGTCGAGCGGCACGAGCTGATCGTCACCAACGTGTTCCACGCGGGCGACGGCAACCTGCATCCGTTGATCTCGTTCGATCGCCGCGTTCCCGGAACCCTGGAGCGGGTCCTGCGCGCCTCCGACGAGATCGTACGCCTGTGCGTGGCAGCAGGCGGCACGCTCTCCGGGGAACACGGCATCGGGCTGGAGAAGCGAGACTTCATGCCGCTGGTGTTCACCGCCGAGGATCTCGCGGCGCAGGACTGCGTCCGCTCCGCGTTCGATCCGCAACGCAGGATGAACCCGCAGAAGGTGCTCCCGTCCGGTGCGCGCTGCGGCGACTACGCGATGCTCGGCGGGGGCGACGCCGCGATCGCCGCAGCGTCCCTCCCGGAGGGTTCGTGGATCTGACCGTGAGGCGACGGTGCCGATGACGGCGATCGAGCTGCTGCACCCCGCATCGACGAGCGACGTAGTGGAGATGCTGCGCGCGAGTTCATCGACCGGACGGCGCGTGCTCGTCACAGGCGGCCGTCAGCACCTCGACAAGGGCAACCCCGTTGCGGTCGACGCCGAACTGTGGACGACGCAGCTCGACGGCGTCGAGCACTACGAGCCTGCGGAGATGGTGGCGGTCGTCGGCGCCGGGATGCGCGTGCGCGACCTGGATGCGGTGCTCGCGGAGGGCGGCCAGGAATGGCCGCACGACGCGGCCGGTGAAACGACGGTCGGCGGCGTGATCGCCTCCGCGGCGACCTCGCCCCGACGCCTCCGGATGGGGGCGATCCGGGATTCGGTGCTCGAGGTGCACCTGGTCACCGGCGACGGTCGACTCGTTCGCGGCGGAGGACGGACCGTCAAGAACGTCACCGGCTACGACCTCCCGAGAGCGCTGACCGGGTCCCTCGGGACACTGGGGGTGCTCGTCCAGGTTGCGATCAAGGTCCGGCCCCTCCCCCGTGCCCGGCGCACACTGCACATCAAGACAGATGATCCGATCGCCGTCGGCGGCGCCGTGTTGCACGCCGTTCCCCTCCCCGTCGCGGTGCTCGCGACGCCCGGCGCGGTGCAAGTCCGGCTCGAAGGCTGGCCGGACGAAGTGACGGAGCAGACCGAGGCCGCACGCGCGATCGCGGGGATACATGCCGCGGTCGAGGACGACGAGCCGTTCCCGATCGAACGCCCGTGGACCGACGCACCGATCGTCGCCGAGGTCGCCGTCGCACCGTCGCGAGTCAGTGACATCCTCCCGTTCTGCGGCGACGTGTGGGGTACTCCCCTCGGCACCGGTCTGGTGTGGGCCGCAGCAGCGGACGATGTCGCACTCGCGACACTCCGCGAGCGGGTCGGCCCGACCGGTGTCGCGCCGGTGATCGCGGGCCCGGGAGGCCTCGGGGGATGCGACCTCGGCACGACCGAGGCGGTCCATCGTCGCCTCAAGCACGCGTTCGACCCCGGCGGCGTCTTGGCACCCGGGCGCGGCTGGGGAGGGATCTGACCTCGACTCGCCACCGCCTGTGCGACGATCGCGGACGATGATCCCCCCAGATGCGGACCGCGACCCGCCCCAGCCCACGCCCCTCGGCTCCGAGGTGCCGATCGGAACGCGCTTCATCGGTCCGGAACCCGGCGCGGAACCGAACTGGCGCCCCGGGGACGCTCCGGACCCGATCGACCTCGATGCGTGCGTCGCCTGCGGCCTCTGTCTACCGCACTGCCCGACGTATCGTCTGACCGGCGAGGAATCGGCATCTCCGCGCGGCAGGATCGCCGCGATGCGGGCGGTGGACGAGGGCACGGCCATCGTCGACGACACGTTCGGATCGTTCATGGACCTGTGCCTCGTCTGCCGCGCCTGCGAGGACGTGTGTCCTTCCCACGTTCCGTTCGACCGGATCATGCAACGGTCCCGGGCCCAGATCGAACCCAACCGCTCGCGACGGTCCCGAGCGCTGCGCCGGCTCGGCCTCGACGTGGTGTTGCCGCGGCGATGGCTCCTTGCGCTCGCGACCTCACTCGCGCCGGTGGCACGACCGCTGCTGCCTCGACGTGTCCGATCGCTGATCCCGACCGGCGTTCATCGGGGCGGGCGCTTGCCGCCGGTGATCGAACCGCCGTCCGGCGTCGCGGTGCGCGGAACGGTCGCGATGCTCGCCGGATGCGTGCAGGATCAGTGGTTCCGTCCCGTGAACCGCTCGACGATCCGCGTCCTGCGCCGCAACGGGTGGCGCGTCCTCATCCCCCGGACACAGACGTGTTGCGGCGCGCTCCACGCGCACAACGGACGCCTCGATTCCGCACGCTCCCTCGCGCGAAGCGCGGTGGAAACGTTCGGCTCGGATGTCGACGCCGTCATCGTCAACGCCGCCGGTTGCGGCGCGCACCTACGCGAGCTCGGCGACCTGCTGCCGGACGACCCACGTGCCTTCGAACTGTCCGGCCGCGTTCGCGACCTGATGGAGTTCCTCCACGAGACGGGGATCGAGACGCCCGAGCGCGATCCAGGAGTCGGGGTGGTCGCGTACCACGATGCGTGCCACGCGCTTCGCGCGCTCCACGTGCGGGAACAACCACGCGAGCTGCTGCGCCGGATCCCGGGGGTCGAAGTCGCCGATCTGGCCAACGGCGATCGGTGCTGCGGCGCGGCCGGCCTCTACAGCCTCTTCGAGCCCGAAGTCTCCGGCGAGCTGCGTTCCGACAAGGCCGACGCGATCATCGCCAGCGGTGCCCGGACCGTCGCCAGCGCCAATCCGGGATGTGTGATGCAACTGGCCGCCGGCCTTCGCGACCGCGGAGTCCAGATCGAGGTCGTGCATCCCGTGCAGCTGCTGGACCGCGCCTACTTCGATCCCTCGGCGGGTTGGGCACCCGGAGACGGGCTACGATCGCCGGAACACAACCCTCTCGAGGAGGATGGGACGACATGAGCGACGAACCTCGCGAACCGCATCTGCCGGGCGGAGCACCGCCCCCGCCGTCGAGCGGCCCGATCGCGCCCCCTCCAGGGGGTCCCCCGGCGACACCCGTCCCGCCTCCGAAGCAGAAGAAGAGCGCGTTACTTCTCACGGCCATGGTGATCGGCGGCATCGTCGCCTTCCTCGTGATCGCGGGAATAGTGCTCGCCGTGGTGTTCTTCGCGAACGCGGGCAGCTACGAGGCCAACGGCGTGTCGTACGAGTACCCGAAGACCTGGACGGAGGCCACCGACCTGACCACCGGCGCGCAGGCCGGTGGCGCCAACGAGCTGTGGTCCGACGGGGTGATACCGATCGTGGACTCGCAGGAAGGTCCATCGGCCAACGTCGTCCTGGTCACGGCGTATCGGCTGCAGCAGTCGGTGACAGAGGAAAACGTCGCCCAGATCGAACCCGAGGTGAAGGCGCTCCTCGAGCAACTGGTCTCCCAGCAGGGTTCGGGCTGGGACGGCACGCTGCAACCGACGACCGTCGCCGCCCGCCCGGGCTTGATCGCCGAGAACGTCGGCGGCGTCGCGCCCGGCGATCGGCAAGTGGAGAGCCGTGTGATCTTCTTGTTCGACGGCACCACGCAGTACTTCATCAACTGCCAGTACCTGCCCGAGGACAAGAACACCGTGCTGGGCGGCTGCGATCAGATCACGAACACGTTCCAGATCACCGGCTGAACCTCGTCAGCGGCTGCCGGCGATCACCGTGCCCATGTCGTCGCCCTGCTCGGGGATCTCGAGCACCCCCGGCGTACCCTGGGTCCACAACTGGCTTCCCGCACCCGTGAGCCCGTCGGCTCCTCCGCCGAACAGCACGTGCACAGCGCCGGTGCCGCTGAACTCCGTGTACCCCACGTCGTCCTCGAACGGAACACCGATCACGAGGTCGCTTCCCCCGTCGTCCGCGTAGTCGCCGCGCCCCAGGTCGCGGCCGAACGCATCGTCTCGCTCGGCGGCGTCTGCCACCCCGGCGCTACCCTGGGTCCAGAACTGGTCGGCGGCGGACGAGAGACCGGCGTTCGATCCGTAGAGGACGTTCACCGCGCCCGCGCCGCTGAACAAGACCTCCTCGTTGGGCACCCCGATCGCGAGATCCGCATGCGCACTCTGCCCGAAGTCGGCTCCGACCAGCGAGAACCCGAAGGACTCATCTGTGTCCGGGGCGTCGAGCACGCCGCTCGTGCCCTGATGCAGGTACTGATCACCGGCCGCCGTCAGCCCGGCGCCCGAGCCGTACAAGACGTTCACCGCGCCCGCGTTCGACATGCCGGCAGGGTCCTCTCCCGTGACTCCGATCGCGAGATCCACGACACCGTCGTTGTCGAAGTCGCCACGGCCGAGCGACTGTCCGAAGTCGTCTCCCTCGCCTGCCGTGCCCATCACGCCCGCCTTGTTCTGATGCAGGAACTGATCGCCCGCAGCCGTCAGTCCGGCCGCCGACCCGTAGATCACATTGATCGCGCCCGCCTCCGCGAGGTAGCCGGCGCCGCCACAGTTGGTGCCGCCCGCATCGCCGAGGTCCTCTCCGGGAACGCCGACCGCGAGGTCGCCGAAGCTGTCGTTGTCATAGTCGCCGATCGAGATCGACGTGCCGAAGAACTCCGACTGGCAGTCGAACCCGGCGTCCCGGATCCCCGGGCTGTCTTGGCTCCACAACTCGTTGCCGCTCGCCGTCAGCCCGGCCGGAGACCCGTAGAGCACGGCCACCGCGCCCGTGTCGCCCTCGAAGAGCACCGAGATAGCCAGGTCCGCGTAGTCATCGTCGTTCAGGTACCCGGTGTCGAGGTCGTAGCCGAAGAACTCCGCAGGCGCGGGCGTGTCGAGGATATCCGCGACGTCCTGGTGCCAATACTGCGAACCGGCGCCCGACAGACCGGCGGGCGTCCCATACAGCACATGCACGGCGCCGGCCGAGCTGACACCGCTCACCTTCTGCCCCCGTGCCGACGATACGAGGTCGCCGCATCCGTCACCGTCGAAGTCCCCCGCCGCGACGGCGAAACCGAACCGCTCGCCGGGCATCGGATTCGACGCCACTCCCGGACTCCCCTGGTTCCAGAACTGATCGCCCGCCGCGGTCGGACCGCCGGGACTCCCGTAGAGCACGTGCACCCCGCCGGCAGCCGCGTCCACGCCGATCGTCTCGCCGGGCACGCCGATCGCGAGATCACGGGAGCCGTCGCCGTCGAAGTCCTTCCACGACTGCATCGACGTCGCACCACATGCGCCACCCGCCGTCGCAGGAACAACCCAGAGACCGAGGGCGACGAGAGCCAGAACCAACAGAACCAGCGACGGCCGGGAGCGACGGGTCGACGAGGGAACGGAGCGGGACACGGGGGCCTCCCTGGTTCGAGATCGGACCCTCATCCTCGTCGGAGCGCACAGCCCGGGTCAACCCGGCGTTAGGTCACGCCAGACCCGACTTGGTCTGGATCGCTAGCCCAGGTTCCCGGGGTCATCTCCTGGCCACTCTTGCGGTTCGTGTGGATCGTGAGGCGCTCATCCGTTCACGACGGCTCGATTTCCGTCTCGCGGGGTCTCCCGGCTACCCTCGCGACACGATGAAGGCTCCCCATGCGAAAGAGGAGATCCCCGACGCCCTGCGTCGAGAGGTGCGACTCCTCGGCACCGTCCTTGGGCACGTGCTCCGCGAGAGCGCCGGATCCGACCTATTGGACGAGGTGGAACGGATCCGGCTCGCTGCGATCGCGTTCCGCGGTGTGCCCAACGAGACCCGGCGCGTTGCGGTTATGGACCTGGTCGACGACCTCGACGCCGACCGCGCGGAACTGGTCGCGCGCGCCTTCACGGTCTACTTCCAGCTCGTGAACCTGGCGGAGCAGCATCAACGGATGCGGGCGCTCCGCGAGCGCGCGCACCGGGGGGAACCACCCCGCCACTCGCTCGAAGAGACCGTCGGCCGGCTCCGCGACGAGCTCGGTGAGGACCAGCTCGCGGAACTACTCGGACGGCTCGAGATCACGAACGTGATCACCGCCCATCCGACCGAAGCACGCCGACGCGCGGTGGTCGAAACGCTTCGCCGAGTCGCCGCGCAGCTCGAACGGCTCGACGACCCCCGGCTGGCTCCGGCCGAGCGAGCCGATGTCGAGCGCCGCCTGCACGAGGAGATCGCCGCGCTCTGGCACACGGATCAACTGCGCCAAGACCGACCGGAACCGCTCGACGAGGTCCGAGCGGCGATGTGGCTCTTCGACGAGACGATCTTCACGCTGGCGCCCGCGTTCTATCGAGAACTCGATCGGGCCCTCGGTCCCGACGCCGATGGACGGGGATCGGGCCTGCGGCCGCCCGCGTTCGATGCGTTCCTGCGCTGGGGCTCGTGGATCGGCGGCGATCGCGACGGCAACCCGCGTGTCACGTCCGAGGTCACGCGCCAGGTCCTCGACGTACACGCCGACCACGTGCTGCGGGGGCTCGAGCGCACGACACGACGGATCGCGCGGGAACTCTCCGCGTCCGAGCGCGACGTACCCCCGAGCGAGGAACTGCTCCACTCCCTCGAAGAAGATGCTCAGGTCTTCCCGCAACTCGCGAAGGACCTCGCGCGCAAGCTCCCCGACGCTCCGCACCGGCGCAAGCTCACCTTGTGCGCCGAACGGCTCGTTCCCACCCCCAGCGGTATCGCCGACGGATACCCGAGCCCGTCGTCGCTCTTGGCGGATCTGGCTATCGTGCAGCGTTCGCTCGTGGCCGGGGGCGCCGATCGACTCGCGTACGGCGAACTCCAACACCTCGCGTGGCAGGTGGAAACCTTCGGATTCCATCTCGCGGCCCTAGAGATCCGCCAGCACGCGGACGTACACGCCACCGCGCTCGCAGAGCTCCACGACGACGCTGCGTCTGCACAGACCGATGAGGTCCTGGCGACCCTTCGGGTGATGGCGCAGTTGCAGCGCCGTTTCGGTCCACAGGCCTGCCGTCGATACGTCGTCAGCTTCTCGACGTCGGCCGCCGACGTGCTCGCGGTCCACGAGCTGGCGCGGATCGCCGTGCCCGACGGCTCGCTCGCGATCGACGTCGTCCCGCTGTTCGAGTCGCGAGCTGACCTGCAGCGGGCACCGAAGATCCTCGACGACCTGATCTCCGATCCCGAGTTCGCGCGGCGACTCCAGACTCGGGGGCGGCGCCTCGAAGTGATGCTCGGCTACTCGGACTCGGCGAAGGACGTCGGGTTCCTCGCGGCAAACCTCGCGCTGTACGAAGCTCAGCGGAACCTCGCGGCGTGGGCGCGACGCAACGACGTTCGGCTGACCTTGTTCCACGGGCGAGGCGGTGCGCTCGGGCGTGGAGGCGGACCCGCCGGACGGGCGATCCTCGGGCAGGCTCCCGGATCGGTCGACGGCCGCTTCAAGGTCACCGAACAGGGAGAGGTCGTGGTCGAGCGCTACGGGGATCGCCGCGTCGCGTTGCGCCACCTCGAGCAGGTCACGAGCGCGGTACTCACCGTCTCGACCCCCGAGGCGATCCGTGCTGCCGACGTCGAGGAACGCTTCGACGTTCCGGCCCGAGAGATCGCCGTCGCGTCGGAGCGCGCCTGGCGCGACCTCGTCGAACGCGAGGGTTTCGCAGGGTACTTCGCGCGCGTGACTCCGATCACCGAACTCTCGGAGCTCGCGATCGGATCACGCCCCGCTCGGCGCGACGCCGGCGAGGGACTCGACCGACTCCGCGCGATCCCGTGGGTCTTCGCCTGGAGCCAGAACCGCTGCAACCTTCCCGGCTGGTACGGCCTCGGAACCGGACTCGCGGCGATCGACATCGATGTGCTCCGCGCGATGTACGAGCAGTGGCCGTTCTTCACCAGCGTGCTCGAGAACGCCCAGCTCTCCCTGGCGAAGGCCGACCTGCCGATCGCCGAGCTCTACCTCGCACTCGGTGAGGACGACGAGGTTCGCCGCGCGATCAAGCAGGAGTACGAGCGCACCGTCGACCTCGTGCTGCGCGTGACACGGCAGGAGGCGGTGCTCGAACCTCGGGTGGTCTTGCGGCGAGCGATCGAATTGCGAAATCCCTACGTGGACGCCTTGTCGTTCCTCCAGGTCCGGTTCCTGCGCGAACTCCGTGCGGCGCAGGGCGAGAACGAGGCGCAATCGCGTCGACTGGTGCAACTGACGATCAACGGCATCGCCGCCGGTCTGCAGAACACGGGCTGACGAGCCTTCAGGGTCCGGTTTCCCGGCGCCTAGGCCTCGGCCAGCCACCGGGCGCATTCGACCTGATCGGCATCCGCGCCGTCGTCGTCCAACGACCATGCGACGGTCTGCGCCAGCGCCCAGCGGCGGGCGCGCTCACGGTCAAGACCCAGCGCTCCCGTCAATCGATCGAGACGGTCACGGACCTGATCGAGACCCGAACCCAGCTCTCTTCCGCGCACGAGCGCCACGATCGAGAACTCTCGCTCTCCCACGAGCGGCTTCGGGTCGATCACAAGCCACGGCTCCCGCTGCGCCCGCAGGATGTTGCCGGCGTGCAGATCCTGGTGTACGAGCACCTGCTCGCCCTGGGTCCCGGACAACGCCGAGATCGCGTCGAGGGCGGCCTCAAGCAACGAGTGCTCGAAGGGGGCGCCGGTGGCTTCCCAGGTTCGCTCCAGACCCTTCGACCACCACGCGGCCTCCTTCGCCAGCGACCGGAACGGAGCGGCGGCTGGTTTCCACAGCCGCGGTAAGAGCGCGATCGCCGCATCGAGCGCGGCGTCGGGCCCCGCTTTCGACAGCGGCGTTCCCGGCTCGCACCGCTCGAGCAACAACGCATGTCGGCGCGGGTCGAACGCGAGCAACCGGATCGCACCCTCCCCGGCCCAGCGCAACAACGCGGCGGCCTCGTGTTCGCTCTCCCGATCGGGGAACTGCACCTTCAGCACCGCGGAGGATCCGTCGGCTCGCGTCGCCGGCAAGGCGAGCGACGCGAACGCGTAGGCGAACGGCTCGCCGAGATCGAGCCTCCAACGGAACGCGCACTCCTCGACGAGCCTCGGCAGGCGCTCGAGCCATTCACGGCCCTCCTCGGAATCCTCGAGCCAACGCAGCCCCTTGTGGATCACGCGCGCGCCTTGGCAGCAGGATCCCCACGCGAGCCGATCCCCCGCCGGAAGTGGGAGGGTGCGACATAGAGCTCGTCGAGATCGGCGACCGTGCCGGTCGGGTCTTCCTCCCACGGCCCCGCTCTGGCGAAGCCGACGATGTCTTCGCCCATCACGCCTGCTCCTATCCGCCGAGAACGTCGGCCAGCTCCTCCAGGCTCTCGAGGTTGTGGCCGGGAAGGAACACATCGATCGATGGGAGCGCCGCGGCCATACCCTTCGCGAGCGGTTCGTAGCGAGGGCTTCCCTTCAACGGGTTCACCCAAACGACCTCGTGGGCCAGGCGACGCAGTCGCTTCATCTGCTGCCGCAGCATCGCGGGGTCCCCGCGCTCCAACCCGTCGGAGCAGATCACCACCACCGAGCCCCGCAACGCCGTGCGCTGGCTCCAGCCGTCGAGCAGCTCCTTCAGACTCGCGCCGATCCGGGTGCCGCCCTCCCAGTCCTCGACGGTGCGCCCGATCTCGTGGAGCGCGCGATCCGGATCTTTGGTCCGCAACGTCCGCGTGGCCCGCGTCAGACGGGTCCCGAAGCAGAACACCTCGACCTTTCGGCCCGCCGCCATCGCCGCGTAGCCGAACTGCATCAGTGCCCGCGCGTATGGGCTCATCGATCCCGACACATCCAGGACGAGAACCAGCGGACGCAGGCGGGTTCCCCGGACACGCCACGCGCGGTCGAACGGCTCGCCCTGGGTGCGCAGCGAGCGACGGATCGTGCCCGCAACGTCGAAGCGCGGCCCCCTGCGCGAGGATCGGAACCGGCGGGTCGAACGCGACGGCATGCGGACGGCGAGCCGGCGGATCAGTAGGTACACGCGTTGCCGTTCGTCGTCGGCGAGGTCGGCGAACGAGCGTTCGCGGAGCACCTCCGCCGCGCTCGCGACGATCCGCAGCGCCTCCTCGTCTCCTTCTTCGGGCTCCTCGGCTCCCGCGCCCCGCCAGGAGGCCGCCGTCTGCCCCACCACCCGTGTCGGACCCGTCGGCGGCTCGTCCCACTCGACGTCACCGGGAACCTCGGTCGACGGCAGCGCCAGCAGCAACTCCGGAGCCACCTCGGTGCGCTCACTCCTGCAAAACCACGACGGGAACACCTCGTCGTAGACCACGATGTCCTCGTGCCGCCCGACGAGGGCGGCACGTCCCGCCCAGTAGAGCTCGTCGCGCCCAGCGGGCGACAGCGCCCCGACGGCGCGGACGAATGTCAGGATCCGACCGGTCCCTACGGGAAGTCCACGTGCGCGGAGCTCCCTCCCGAACCCGACGAGCCGTTCGACCGCCCCCGTGCCGCCCTCGCCGAGGCCCTCCGCGCCGGGGTCGTCAGCCATCGTCGGCGACCATCTCGGTGAGGCGGGCGGCGGCCAACTCCTGATCCTCGTGGTCCTTCAACACGGCACCCAACGTCGCTTCGGCGGTGTCGGCATCGAGCCGGTCTGCCCCCAAGAACGCGACCGCGTGCGCCCAGTCGATCGTCTCGGCCACCCCCGGTCGCTTCGCGATGTCCAACTCCCGCAACCGGGCCGCGGCGCGCGCGACGTCGCGGGCGAGGGCCTCGCCCACCTCGGGAGCGCGGGCCCGGACGATCTCGACCTCGCGTTCCACGCCCGGGTGATCGATCCAGTGATACAGGCAGCGTCGCTTGAGCGCGTCGTGCAGCTCGCGGGTCCGGTTCGACGTCACGATCACGATCGGCGGTTCGGCCGCCTCGATCCGTCCGACCTCGGGGATCGTCACCGCGAACTCCGAAAGGATCTCCAGCAAGAAGGCCTCGAACTCGTCGTCGGCACGATCCAGCTCGTCCACCAGCAGCACCGCGCTCGACCCGGCGCGGATCGCAGCCAGCAGGGGACGCTCCACGAGGTAGTCGGGACCGAACAGGTCCTCGACGTGGGCCGTCGCACCGGCGGGGTCCATCGCGCGGACCGCGATCAGCTGGCGCGAATAGTTCCACTCGTACAGGGCCTGATTCGCGTCGATGCCTTCGTAGCACTGCAGGCGGATCAGATCGCGTCCGAGCAGCGAGGCGAGCACCTTCGCCACCTCGGTCTTGCCGACGCCCGCCTCCCCTTCCAGCAGCAGCGGCTTGTCGAGCGAGATCGCGAGGTAGATCGACGTCGCGAGGCCCGCATCGGCCAGGTAGCGCTCCCCGGCCAGGGCGTCGGTGAGCTCCTCGACGGACGCGAACGGGCTTCGGTCGGACATCGTGGCGTCAGCCTAACCGTCGCGTGGGGAGAGGATCGTTCCCCCGCCGGCGCCGGGCCGGGACCCGGACCGACGGGGGGACGCTTGTCGGTCCGCGGCTACCCGCCGAGCGCGTCCAGCAGCCCGCCGGTAGAGGCCGGATCGGTCATCGCGGCATGCTCGGCGGCTGCGGCCCTGCGGTCGGACACCAGGGAGTGCGCGACCCGTGCCGGGTTCGGCTCGGAGGCGTCGCTTCCCGGAAGCACCAGGATCGCGTTCGTGAGCGGACGTTCGCCGCCGTCGGACGGTCGGTTCACGACGCCGCGACCCCGCACCCACATCGTCGCCCCACCTCCACCGTCCAGGTTGACGGCGTAGCGGGCGTTCAGGTCGAGGAAGATCTGCGCGAAGCCTTCGGGCGTGACGCCCTTGGAGGAGCTCGACCGGCCGTCGACAGCGATCAGCAGCACCGTCCCATCGGCTTTGATGCCGACGCCGGAACGCGGGTTACGATCGCAGAAGTACCAGTCGCACCCGTCATCGGCCACCTTGCGCCCGTTCTGCACGAGCAAGGGAGCGCCGCCGATCACGTCCATCGTCTTTCGCCAGTCGGCGACCCTCCACGTGAGCCGAACGGTGGAGGCGACCCGCATCGGCTCGATCACGTTGTTCGCGGCGGACGTGTCGCGCTTCGCGGTCAGCAGCAGACCACCGGCGACCGGCGGCGGACTGCCGCACACGTTCTTGTCGACCGTGTAGTCGCGCACGAGGCCGACGTTGCCGCCGCCGAACCGGTAGGGGCCGTCGGCGACGAGCTTGGCTGCGCAGACCCCGCTGCCCGGCGCCTTCTGCCGTGAGCCGCCGGTCGGCGTGAAGGCAGAGACCTCCGCTCCGGTCGGCTGACCGGAGTTCCACTCGTCGACGTCGAAGGAGTTGCTCGTTCGCGTGTTGAGGCCCGTGGCGGAGATGTTCAGGTTGTCGAGGTAGGCGTCCGCCTTGTCGCGCGCAACCGAGAAGCTGGCACCTTTGTTGAGCCCCCCGGAGATCAGGTTGCCGTCCTCGGCGAAGGGATGCACCGGCATCCCGTTGTCGGAGAAG
Organism: Actinomycetota bacterium; assembly: GCA_040902745.1. Lineage (GTDB taxonomy): Bacteria > Actinomycetota > UBA4738 > UBA4738 > HRBIN12 > JBBDWR01. The sequence continues at coordinate 34,433 of JBBDWR010000012.1, forward strand.
TCTCCGTTGATGCCCGCGAGCGCGTTGCGGTTCCCGGCGATCGAGCTGAGCTTGGCGTAGCTCCCGAACACGTTACCGGCCATCGCCACGTCCACGGTCCCGGCCTTCTGCGGCGCGAGCGAGATCACGTAGTAGCGCAGGGGGATCGCCGATTTCGTCACGGTCGTGAAGCTGACCCCCGACCCCAGGGACACCTTCCGGGCCTCTGCTCGCGTCTTGGCAGCCGCCCGACGTCCGGGATCGACGGCGCCCGCGGACGGAACGACGAAGGCCGCCCCCACGAGGGCGGCCAGTGCGAGGCACGCGACAAGTCCCCGGGAACGGTTCATGTACTCCTTGTCGGCCGACAGGCCTACAAATCTTGAGCTACCCGACGGAACTGCTCCGCATCTGCTTGAGTTGCGAGTCAACCACTGTGGGAACTTCGGCCGGGAGCTCGTCAGGGTCGGTTCGGGCCGCTTCGACGGCCGCCGGGACACGCTCCAGAACATCTGTCACGACCTCGATAGCGAACCGGCGCGACATCCCCCACCAGACAGCCTCATTGATGAGTCGTTCGGCAGTCACCCTGTTCGTGCGCCGAACGTCGTCGACGTACATGGCGAGGCGGTCGTCGCCGTAGACGAGGGTGGAGACCACGTCGTACGTGGGCGCGAGGCGGATCGCCCCGGACGGCTCATGGAGCAGCGAGAAGTTCTTTCCGTGCGCATCACCGTTTCCGACGAGGACGTTGAGCGTTACGGCCCGAAGCAGTTCGTCCAGCGCGCTCGGAGCGGTCACGTCTTGAAGGATCCCGGCGATCCCGTGCAGGGACGGACCGCCGTCCTCCTGATACTTCTTCTCGGGCGGGATCCCTGTGGCTTGGCAGAAGTCTTCTTGGTGGATGCGCTCGACGACCCCGTCCGGATGAACCCGGCGATCGTAGCGCTCCACGACGGTGAGCCTGCGACTGCCGATCGTGGTCATCTCCACCGCAGGTGCACGGAGCCCGAGATGGGCAGCGAGTCGCATACAGAAGACTTCGTTCTCGACGGTCTGGGGCAGGCGATCGATCTGCGGCTTCAGGATGTGGGTCGAAGGCGTACCGTCCACAGGCCTGCCCCAGCCCCCGTCGGGCATCCGAGTGAGCAGCAACTTCTCCTGGACGCCGGCGAGGGAGAGACGGACGCGGCCGTCGATGCCGAGGGGAGCGCTGCGCAGATTCGCGACGAGCCCATCGAGCTCGGCATCGTCGAGCGATTGGGCGGTCAGCGTGGTCGGTTGCGGTGGTGGTGCATCGCCCTCCGGTTGGATCACGAGGGCCCCGGCACAGTCTCGACCCAGGGCACGGATCAGACCCAATGTGTCCTCTCGGAGGAGGCCGAGGTCATTGGCGATCACCTGACGCGACTCTCCTTCAGGCAGGAGACCGTCGACGAAGGAGCGGACCACGCCGTGGGGATAGCGCTCGGGCCTCAACGGCAACGAGAGAGACAGGACGGGCACCCCGAGCTGATAGCGAGCCAAGGCATCGTCCGTGTAGGCGAGACGCAGACGGCCCCGCTCCTGGCCGATGAGGGCTACGCGCGTCCCATAGAGCCAAATGGCCAGCTGCTCGGTCCTCACCAGTCCGCCTTCTCCAATGTCAAGCGGACGCCCAACTGTTTGAACAATCGGAGCAAGCGGCGAACCTGCTCGGTCTCGTTGCCGTGTTCGAGCGCCGAGAGGTAGGTCCGGTTGAGACCGGCCCGATCAGCAAGCTCAGCCTGGGAAAGGCCGGCCTGCTGACGGTAGTGCCGAAGAGCGGTGCCAAGGGAGTCGGGTGTGTAGATGCGGAAAGGCTGCTCTTCCGGTGTGGTGTCTCGTGGTGTCTCCATTTGCGGACATGGTATCAGCGTCCTGATATACAGACAACGCTACCGCGTCCTGATTTTCGGACATTTCACCCCTGGGCAGCTCGAACGATCAAGGGGGAGTCCCGCCCTCGGCCCCAGGGACGCGGACCATGCCTTGCTGCATCGGCACCTGAACCCCCCGCTCCTCGAGCCTCGTGGAAACGCGTTCGCGGAGCAGGCGCTCGATCGCCCAGCGACGGCTCGGCAAGGTCTGGGCCACGACCCGCACCACGACACCCGTCTCGCCGAGTGCTTGGATCCCGAGCACCTCCGGTCCCGACATCAGCGCATCGCCGAAGGCCGGGTCGTCGTGCAGTTCGGTGAACAGCTCCTCGAGGATCTCGCGCAGCTTTTCGGTGTCCTCGCCGTAGGCGACGCGGAGGTCGACGATCGCCCGCGCCCACCCGCGCGACTTGTTGCTGACGAACACCATGTTCCCGTTGGGAACCGTGTGGATCGTGCCGTCGTAGGCGCGCACGCGGGTGGTACGCATGCTCAGATCCTCGACGGTCCCCTCGAGCAGTCCGGCGGCCGTCTGGATCGCGACCACGTCGCCGACCCCGAACTGGTTCTCCACGAGGATGAAGAATCCCGTGAGTCCGTCACGGACGACGGATTGCGCGCCGAACCCGAGCGCCACTCCGGCGACGCCGGCGCTCGCGAGCAGCGGCGCCAAGTTCACGCCGAGGGCCGACAAGATCATCAGAGCCGCGATGAACCAGATCACGGCGACGATCACGCTCGACAACCCGTGGCCGACGGTGCCGGCGCGCCGGATCGCCACGTCGCGGTTGGAGTCCCCCTCGACGCGTTCCATCCTGTGGCGCAGCCTGCGCACGATGAGCTGCGCAACCACCGTGAGCACGGCAGCGACGAGCAGGGAGATGCCGATCGCGAGCCACTGCTCGTTGGTCACGAGCCGCTCGACGGAGTCGGTGAGGGTGTCCTGTTGGGCGAGCATCCACCCCATTCAAGCACGCCCGCAGAGGTCCACGACCGGAGGCCGCCATCCGGTCGGTTTGCGCGGGGCCAGCGGCTTCACGAACAGCATCGCCGTGTCGCCCGGCCACAAGTCCGGGAGGTCGCGCGCCGCAACGAACCCGTTGGCCGCGTAGAAGGCGCGGGTCGCGTTGTAGCCGTCCGGAATCTCATCGGGATCGGCGGGCGAGACAGTGAACACGAGCAGCAGGGTTCGCCCTTCCCGCAGGAGCAGATCCTCGAGAGGCCGAAGCAACGCCGAACCGATGCCGCCGCCTCTGCGATCGGCGCGCACGGCCATCCACGTGATCTCGGCGGTCCTGTCGTAGTGCCGCGCCAGCGTGACGAATCCCACCACCGAGCCGCCGTCCATCGCAACGAAGCCGTCCTGCTCGCGCACGGCGGCGTTGCACATCCGTTGTCCGTCGGGGTCGCCGAAGTGGTACGGAAGCGAGGCAACGACGGCGTCACATCCCTCCGCATCGTCGACGGTCAAGGGGCGGATCTCGGTCACCACGGAACCGTACCGGACGCGATCACCGCATCGCTTCCTCGAGCGCACGCCGTACGAGCACCTTGGAGAGCTCCTTGCGGTACTCGGCACTGCCGAACGCGTCGGACGGCGGGCTGGTTCCCTCAGCCGCGTGGTGCGCCGCGGTCGCCGGATCGGCGCCGCCCGAGAGCGCGTGTTCGACGGCGCTCGCGCGCAGCGGCCGGTCACCCATGTTCGTCAACGCCACCGCGGCTCGGGAGCCGTTCGCTGCCAGCGCGGCGACCCCGACCAGCGCCCAGTCCTGCGCGCGGCGGTGGAACTTGATGTAGCTCCACCCTCCCGTGTGCCTTGGGACACGGATCTCGGTGAGCACCTCGTTCGCCGCGAGGTCGGGCTCGAACAGTCCCTTGAAGAAGTCCCGCGCCGCGACCTGCCGGGTCCCGCCACCCGCACCGCGTACGACCATCGTCGCGTCGAGCGCAAGCAGCACCGTGGGAAGATCGCTCGCCGGATCCGCGTGCGCCACCGAGCCGCCGATCGTGCCGACATGACGCACCGCCGGGTCGCCGATGTCGGCGGCGGTGTGCGCGACGATCGGACAGTTCGCCTCGAGCACGGGGTTCGCCGCGACATCATGGTGGCGGGTCAGCGCGCCGATCGCGATCGCGTCGCCGTCTTCCCGAACATAGGAGAGGTCCGCGATCCTGGTGATGTCGACGAGCTTGGACGGCTGGGCCAGCCGCAACCGCATCAGGGGCAGCAGCGAGTGCCCGCCCGCGAGGATCTTGGCCTCGTCGTCGCCGGTGAGCAGGTCGATCGCGTGATCGACCGACGTCGCCCGTTCGTAGTCGAACGCCGCGGGGATCATGCGACCCTCCCTCCTCAGGCCGTGGTTCCGGCCGCGTCCAACACGGCCTTGACGATGTTCTGGTAGCCGGTGCACCGGCACAGGTTGCCCTCGAGCGCCTCGCGGACCTGTTGCTCGCTCGGCGACGGGTTCTCCTTGAGATAGCTCGTCGCCGCCATGATCATCCCGGGCGTGCAGTAGCCGCACTGCAACCCGTGATTGCGACGGAACGCCTCCTGCATCGGATGCAGCTCGCCGTCGGTGGCCATCGATTCGATCGTCGCGACTTCGCGCCCATCGGCCTGCACCGCAAGCATCGTGCAGGACTTCACCGACTCGCCGTCCACCAGCACCGTGCAGGCGCCGCAACTGGAGGTGTCGCATCCGACGTTGGTCCCGATGAGCCCAAGGCTCTCCCGGAGGAAATACACGAGGAGCTGTCGAGGTTCCGCATCGACGGCGTGCCGCTCCCCGTTCACGGTGACCGAGATCCGTGTCACGAACACGCCCCCCTTCGATCGATCCGAATGGTCTCCGGCAGGCCCGGAGCGTAGCCCAGCCGAAGATGTCGTGCGGACGTCGCGGGTGCGCCGCGATGTTACGCGCCGGTCGGATCCGCGAGCGTGGCGTAAGACTCCGCGGTGCACGGCCGGTTGCGCTCGGCCGGCCCGAGCCCTGACAACTCTGCCTCTCCGGTCGCCACGACACCCAGGAAGGCACATCGACCGTCGGCGCCGAGCGCCACCCCGAGCCACCGATCCGAACGCGCGTCCACGCTGATCTGCGTCGGCCGCGTCGAGGCTTCGTCTCCGGGCACGAAATCTAGGGTCAGCTCCACGACCTGCAGCTCGCCGGCGTCGGCCTCTGCCAGGCTCCCCTGCTCCTCTTCGACGATCCTCGCGGCGTCGACCGCAACTCGCAGGTTCGTCTGCGCGCTTGCCGAAGGAGGTTCGGGTCTGCTGACGATCGTGCCGATCGCGATCGCCACGCCGGCGAGAGCGAGCGCACCGGCGATCACCCAGAACCCCCGGTTGGAGCGGCGCTCGAGCGTGTCAGGCGGCACCGGCTGCGTATCGACACCGGGAGGCGTTCGCATCGACCCAGCCTAGCCGCCGGTCGCGCGTTCGGACCCCGGCGCCTACCATCGTCGGCGTGAGCGAGATCTCCGAGGTCCTCGCGTCGATCGAGCGACTCTCCGCGCGCGGAGAGCGGATGGCCTTAGCAACGATCGTCGCGATCCGCGGCTCCACCTACCGCCGCCCGGGAGCCCGCCTGCTCGTCCCCGAAAAGGGCGCGCCGATCGGCAACATCTCGGGCGGTTGTCTCGAGGGGGACATCGCCGACGCGGCGCGCGTCGTGATGGACGAGGGACGGGCACGGCTCGCCGGCTGGGACCTCACTGCCGACGACGACGCCGTGTGGGGGCTCGGACTCGGGTGCAACGGCGCGATCGAGGTGTTCATCGAGCCCGCCGATCGCGCCGCCCAAGTGGCGGGTGTCCTGCGCAGGGCGTTGCACGAGCAGCGTCCGATCTCGGTGGTCACCGTGCTCGAGACCGACGTCGCCGGGGTCGAGCCGGGGAGCCGACTCATCGTCGGACCCGAAGGGACGAGCGAAGGAACGCTCGGCGACCCACTGCTCGATGCCCGAGCGCGCGATGCCGCGACGGACCTGCTGATCCAGGAGCGGTCGGAGGTTCGCACGCTCGACGCAACAGGCGGGCAGGCTCGGACGTTCGTCGAGGTGCTGGAGCCACCCGTACGCCTCGTCGTCTGCGGGGCGGGCCACGACGCGATACCGCTCGTCGACGTGGCGCACGGGCTCGGCTGGCACGCCGTCGTCGTCGACGACCGTCCCGCGTTCCTCACGGAGGAGCGCTTCCCGAACGCACTCGGCTTCGTCGCCGTCGGTGCACCCGAACAAGCGGCGGCGGCCGCAGACGTCGACCGGCGCACGTTCGCGATCGTGATGACTCACAACTTCCTGCGAGACAAGGAGTACCTGCGGTCCCTGCTCGCCTCGCCCGCCGCCTACATCGCGATGCTCGGCCCGGCGGCTCGCACCGGGCGGATCGTGGCAGAGCTCTCCGAGGAAGGCGTCGCGATCGGAGACGACGACCGCGCGCGCATCCACGGTCCCGCGGGGCTCGACCTGGGCGCCGAAGGGCCCGAGGAGATCGCCCAGGCGATCGTCGCGGAGATCGTCGCGGTCAGGCGGGCGCGTCGCGGCGGCTTTCTGAAAGACCGCCCCGGACCGATCCACGATCGCGTCGCACAAGCGCGCGCGGCGGGAGCGATGCCCTCGGGCCGTTGAGTCTCGGCGGCAGCCCGCACGTTCGGGGGAGCCGGAGTAGGCTGCCGTCCCCGGTCGGTCGCGAGGAGCGGTAGTGCAGATTGAGAACGAGTTCGTCGTCCCCACCCCCGTCGACACCCTGTGGGCGTTCTTGCTCGACGTCGAACGGATCGCGCCGTGTATGCCCGGAGCCGAGCTCACCGAGATCCTCGACGACACCACGTGGAAGGGCAAGCTGAAGGCGAAGTTCGGACCGGTCGCGATGAACTTCACCGGGACGGTCAAGATGCTCGAGCGCGACGACTACTCCCATCGCGTCGTGTTGAAGGCGCAGGGTATGGAGTCCAAGGGGAAGGGCGCCGCGACCGCGACCGTCACGTCGTGGCTGGAGCCCGCGAGCGGCGACGACACCACGGTCAAGATGCAGGCCGACATCAACCTGTCGGGATTCGTCGCCCAGGTGAGCCGCGGTCTGCTCCCCGACGTCTCGGCCAGACTCACGCAGCAGTTCGCCGATTGCCTCAAGTCGACGCTCGACGCCGACGCGACGTCGGTGAACGGCGCTTCCGACACGGGAGCGGCAGGCGGGTTCCGTCTCGGGTTGTGGGCGCTCGGCAGGTCGATCGCCCGGTTCTTCCGACGCCTCTTCGGGGGACGGAACGACGACTGAGGCCCGCCTCACCGCGGTGGTCCTGGCGGCGGGACTCGGCACGCGCTTCGGCGACACGAAGCAGCTCGCCCAGTTCCACGGCAGTCCGCTCGTGCAGCACGTGGTCGACGCGGCAGGAGGGTCCGGGGTCGACGAGATCATCGTCGTCGTCGGTCACGACGCCCAGCGCGTGCGATCCGCCCTGACACTGCCGGAGTCCGGACGCATCGTCGAGAACCCCGACTACTCCGAAGGGCAGGCCAGCTCGCTCCACACCGGCCTTCGACACGCCGATCCGACCTCCCAGGGCGCGCTCATCCTGCTCGCCGACCAACCGGGCGTGGACCCGGCGCACCTTCGAGCCGTCGCCGAACGCTTCCGAACCGATCCGCTGAGGGTCGTACGGCTTCGCTATCGGGACGGTCCCGGACCGGCCGTGCTCCCCCGCGGACTGTGGGACGAGGTGCTGCTGATCACCGGCGACGTCGGCGCGCGACAGCTGTTCGAGCGCCACGCCGAGCGGGTCGACGAGGTCGTGGTGGACGCCGACGTCCCGCCAGATGTGGACACACCCGACGACCTGGGCCGCCTGGGCCGCACCCGCTGATCCCCCGTTCTCCTGGCCCATCCGGCGAGGGATGTGTGCGTGCGGTAAAGGGCTCCCTGTCGCCTGCCGAGGCCTTCTGAGGCGGGATCCAACACCGCCGAGGCGACGCGAGACGGAGCTGAGCACAAGATGGAGACGACTCTGCACACCACGAGACCCCGGCGCGTGCGCACGCTTGCAGCCGTCGGCCTCGTGGCCCTGCTGCTCGCAACAGCTGCATGCGGCGACGACAAGACCGACGCCCAGCTCGCGAACGAGACCCTACAGCGGGGTCTGACAGCACATGCGGCCGGCGACATCCCGACGGCTCGCGAGGCCTACCGGCAGACCCTGACCTACGATCCCACCAACGCGTTCGCGCTCTACAACCTCGGTCTGCTCGCCCAAGAAGACGGCGACCCCGAACTCGCCGAGGGCTTCTACCGCCAAGCGGTCGACAGCGATCCGGACTTCACCTCGGCGCTCTACAACCTCGCGATCCTGCGCTCCGACGTCGGCGCGACCGCGGAGGCGGCGACGCTGTACCAACGCGTGATCGAACTCAAGCCCGACTACGCCCCGGCCCATCTCAATCTCGGCTTCGCGCTGCGCGACCTCGGTGAGAAGAAGGCCGGCAACGAACAGATCGCCGTGGCGATCGAGCTCGACCCCAACCTCGCCCAAAGGATCCCCGGTGATGTGGCGGGCGAGGTCACCAAGGACACCCCACAGGATCCTTCCACCTAGCGCCCGACACTCCTGGAAAGCCGAAGGGGGCGGCCTTTTCGACCGCCCCCGAGGGCCTTGAGGTTTCCGTTACTCGGTTACGAGGCGCAGACCGCGTACACCGTCTGGTCGCCACTACTGTTGGTCGTGGTGATCAACCAACCGGTCGCCACCTCGCCGTCCTCGGCAACGTCGGTGGTGCTGTTCTGCTCCAGCGGGACCGATCGTTCGATGTCCGTGTCGTTGGTGTCATCGGACTGTCCGCCGCCACCGAGTGCCTTGGCATCACCGGGGCAGTCCACGCCGATCGTGTCGCCACTCGTCGATGCGGTTTCGACAGTCACGGTTGCCGTGGAGAACGTGCCGTCGGCACCGTCTTGGCCGTCCTGACCCGGAGCACCGTCGGCACCGTCCAGGCCGTCCTGACCGGGAGCACCGTCGTCACCGTCAACGCCGTCCTGACCGGGAGGACCTTGCGGGCCCTCGGGGCCTGCGGGGCCGGTCTCGCCCTGGATGCCGTCGACGCCGTCCTGACCGGGAGCACCGTCTTCACCGGCGGGACCCTGCGGGCCAACCGGACCCTCCGGACCTTGGATCCCCTGGGGACCCATCGGGCCGGTCTCGCCCTGGATGCCTTGTACGCCCTGGATGCCCTGCACGCCTTGTGCGCCATCTTCGCCGTCGGCACCGTCAGCGCCGTTGAGGCCGTCTTCGCCGTCAACGCCGTCCTGGCCGGCGGGACCTTGCGGGCCCTCGGGGCCTGCGGGGCCGGTCTCGCCCTGTACGCCCTGGATGCCCTGCACGCCTTGTGCGCCATCTTCGCCGTCGGCA
>JBBDWR010000012.1:43808-111591 GCA_040902745.1 Actinomycetota bacterium
CGTCTTCGCCGTCAACGCCGTCCTGGCCGGCGGGACCTTGCGGGCCCTCGGGGCCGGTTTCGCCCTGCGGTCCCTGCGCGCCGGGGGCGCCGTCGTCACCATCGACACCGTCGAGGCCGTCTTCACCGGCGGGACCTTGCGGGCCCGCGGGGCCCTCGGGGCCGGTGATGTTCCACGTCTTGAGCGTCTCGCCGTCGAGGCACGACTGCGCGGGCTTGATGATGCGAACGGCACGTGTGGTGTTGTCCACACACGCCTTGATCGTCGTTGCAGCTGAGGCGCTGAGCACGGTCAGACCCGCGAGCGCAACGGTCAGCACCAGGAGCACGGCTCCTGCCTGGAACTTCCTAGAGCGTGTCCATCGAGTGGCTTTCGGCACTGCCAGACCTCCTGATTGGCCCCGGCTGCGGAAGTCGATGTAGGTGACATCGCCTAGTCCAGGGGTTGCCCGGGTGAGAATAGTCTGGTCACGATGGGCTCCCCAATAGGCCATTCGACGAGGATCCCTGGCAGAAGACCTATTCGGCCCAGATCCGGCCGATCTGAGCGGTGGTATCCGCCGAGCGGGCTCAGCAGCTCGGGCCGAGGACCCGATGCTGCAGGGCGGGGAGCGCCTCGCGCACCCGCCGGACCTCGTCGAGATCGAGGTCGGCGAGGATCACGCCGTCACCCTCCTGGGGACCCTCTGCGACCACGCGGCCCCACGGGTCCGCTATCAAGGAGTGTCCGAAGCACCGGCGTCCCTTCTCGGGCTCGCCCCAAGGTCCCCACTGCGCCGGAGCGATCACGAAGCACTGGTTCTCGATCGCCCGCGCGCGCAGCAGGGCGTGCCAGTGTGCCTCTCCCGTCGTGAACGTGAACGCCGACGGGACGAACACGATCCGCGCGCCGAGCGCCATCAGTCCCCGATACAGCTCGGGGAAGCGGACGTCGTAGCAGATCGACAGACCCACTCTGCCGAATTCGGTCGATGCGGTCACCAACTCGTGACCGGCCGTGTAGGCGGTCGATTCTTTGATCGGCGCCTGCCCCGGCAGCTCGACGTCGAACAGGTGGATCTTCCGATAGCGCGCAACGAGCTCCCCGGAACGATCCAACAGCAGGCTCGTCGCGAAGGTGTCGTCCCCGTCGCGTTCGGTGACGCTTCCGGCCAGCACCCATACGCCGGCGGCACGCGCCGCCTCAGACAAGCGCTCGCTGACCGGGCCGGGGATCGACGAGGCGATCTCGCGGTGTCGGCGGAACGAGCCGTGGAACTCGAGCACTTCGGGAAGCGCAGCGAGGTCGGCCCCGTCGGATCCGGCGCGGGCGATCTGCGCGTCTGCGAGGTCGAGGTTCGCCTCGAGATCCTCACCCGATCGCAACTGACACAGCCCAACGCGCATGGCGGCCATACTAGGCGCGATGCCTGCGGGTCGGTACGTCGTGATGGACGGCAGCGGCACCCCGGTCGGGACCGAGGAATTCCGTTGCGCTCCTGGGCCGATGGGGTGGCGCTACTTCGCGCAGATCACCACGCGCGAACCCACTATGCACGAGGAGGTCGTCGATCTCATCACCGACGCCGACCACGTTCCGGTGCGCACACGGATCCACACGGGAGAACACGAGGTCTTGCTGATCGCCGAGGGCGACGCGCTGCGCGGGTTCCGTGACGGCGCTGCGATCGAGGTCGCTTGGGGCCCGCAGCGCCACCTCGACTACCTCTCCCCGGGATACAACGCGGTCACCGGGCTGCGTTTGGACGCGACGAGTGAGATCGACGTCGTGTTCATCGACGCGGTCACCTTGGAACCTCGCGACGAGCGGCAACGCTACGAACTGCTCGGCGACGAGGATGTCGAGACCCCAGTGGGAAGGTTCGCGGCTCGCCGGTGGCGGTACACCGCGCTGAGCAGCGGGTGGAGCCGCGACCTGTGGATCGCCGGCGAAGTAGTGGTCCGCTACGACGACCTGTTCTCCCTGGAATGGTACGACCCCGGAGCCAGCGGCCCAGTCCCCGGCTCACCATGACGGCCCGTCATTCCTCGCGAGCGAGCTCGAACCACACGCACACCTCAGCATCGTCGCGCTCAACACCCCACCGGTCGGCGACCTGCTCGACGAGCCGTAGCCCCCAGCCGCCGGGCAAGCCTTCGAGTTCCACGGCCGACGCCTCGGCACGGACGGGATCGAAGCCGACGCCGTGGTCGGCCACCTCGACCCGCACGTGTGCCTCTTCGATGTCCACGCGAAGCGCGATCAACTCGCCGCGACCGGCGCCGGAATGCCGGACGCTGTTGGTCACCAGCTCGCTCACGAGCAATCGCACGTCGTCGAGCACGCCCTTGCTGACACGGAAGCGGAGTTCTTCCATCGCGTGCCGCGCCTCGGGTACCGATGACGGCTCCGCGCGCAGCACCCGTTCCAGCACCCGGCCGAAGGGGCGGACCCGGAGCGCGAGCACGGTGATGTCGTCCTGCGGGTCCTCGGATCGGAACCCTTCGACCGCCGAAACGATCTGCGTGGCGATCTCGCCGGCGGTTCGACCCACGCTCGCTCGGAGCAGCTCCTCGAGCCGCCCTTGCCCGAACTCCTCGCCCCCAACGGCGTGCTCGTCGGTCACGCCGTCCGAGTACAGCACCAGCGTGTCGCCGGGTGACAGCTCGACGTCGACGTCGACCAGCTCAGGGTCTGGCAGGATGCCGAGGATCGTCCCCGTGCATTCGATCTCGTCGACCTCGCCTCCGTGCCGCAGGACCAGCGGGGACGGATGCCCTCCGCACGACACGGTTACTCGCGCGACGTCGCCGCCCGGCCGAACCCGCGCGCAGGCGACGGTCGCGTAGCGCTCCGGGTCGGTCTGACGTAGCAGGGATTCATTGAGCGTTCGCAGGATCTGACTTGGACGCTGCTGACCCAAGGCGGCCGCTCGGACGGTCTGGCGCGCAACCCCCATCACGGCGGCGGCGGCTGCACCTTTGCCCATGATGTCGCCGAGTGCAGCGACCCATGCGCCGGCCCACGATTCGAAAACGTCGTAGAAGTCGCCCCCGACCATCGCCGAGTCCATCGCGACGCGGAACTGTCCGGCGACCTCGATCCCGGGGATCTCGGGAAGGATCGGCGGCAGCAGGCTCCGCTGCAGGATGTCGGCCACCCGCCGACCCTCGGCGTAGAGGCGTGCGTTCTCGATCGCGGCGGCCGCGCGACGCGAAAGCTCCTGTGCGAGCGCGAGGTCCTCGGAGGAGTAGCGCCGATCGGGCACGGAAGAGAGCAACGTGATCGCACCGAACGGCCGCTCCCCGGTGGAGAGCGGCACGACGATCGCCGATCGCAGTTCCAGTGCACGGAGCACCTTCGCGATCTCCGGGGTGCGCTCGAGCGCGACCTCGACCAATCGGGCGGGGATCTCCTCGAGCAACTGGGACCGGTTGGATTCGATCGCCGCCCACGGCCCGAAGGTGTCGGTGCGGCTCGGAGGATGGCGCTCACGAAGTTCGCGGAGCCATCGCTCCTTCTCGGGATCCGCATGTGCCAAGGCCACGGACTGCAACGCCCCGTTCTCGTCGATCAACTCGATCGAGCACATCGTCGCCAGCCGTGGGACGATCGTGCGCGCGACACTTTCGAGGGTCCGCTCGGATTCGATCGAACTCGCGAGCACGGCGCTGACCTCCGCGAGGAACGCCAGTCGTTCTCGTGCGACCTCGGCTTCGGCGCGAGCCGCGCGCTCCTCGTCGAGCAACCGCTGCCGCTCAGCCTCCGACGCCTTGCGTTCGGTCAGATCGAGCACGAACCCGATGCAACGGAACGGTTCTGCCTCGAGCAATGCGAGACCGAGCAGCACGGGGACGCGGGTACCGTCCGTGAGCAGATACTCCTTCTCGAAGGGTTCTGCTCTCCCCGTCGATAGCAGCCGCCGCACCGCAGCTGCGTCGATATCGGCGAACTCGGGTGGCGTCATCGCCGGCCAATCGATCAGGCCGGCTTCGAGTTCCTCGCGCGTACGGCCGATCATCTCGAGGAACGCCTGGTTCGCGTCGAGGATTTGTCGCTCACCCGCGACCACCGATCCGATAACGTTCGACTCCATCAGCAGTCGCAGGCGGGTCTCGCGTTCCCGCTCCGCATCGAGGAGCAGCACTCGCTGTAGGGCGAGGGCGGACTGCCGGGCGATCGCGACGATCAGATCACGCGCCGCTGCATCGAACGACTGCTCGCTGTCGAAGACGAGGCCGAGGGCGCCGAGTGGCACGCCCCCGCTTTCCAGCGGGATCGAAGCCCACGAATCGGCGTCGAGCGCTTCTACGAGCGGGGCGAGCATCGGATACCCGCCGACGATCGCCTCCCGAGTCCCGAACCAGAACGGCTCGTGCCTAGCCACGGCGTCCGTCGCGGGCATGCCCCCTTCCCGGGTGATCCCGTGGGCGATCTCCAGGCCATGCGCGTCGACCGCGGTTGCGCCGGCGAGTTGGAGTTCATCCCCGCGCGCCAGGAACACGAACGCCGCCTTCGCATCGAGGGAAGCTGGTCCCTCACGGAGCAGGATGTCGATGACCTGCTGCTCGGAGATCGCGGTCGCGAGCGCGGCCGTCAGATCCTGCAGACGCTCGGTCCGCCGGTGTGCGCGCTCGGCTCGCGCACGCGCCTCACGCTCGGCGTCGAACAAGAACGCTCGCTGCAGCGCCTGTGCTCCTGTCCGAGCGATCGACACGGTCATCGCCTGTTCGTCTTCCCCGAAGAGGTGCTCGCTCGCGAACCGAAGCGCGAGCGCGCCCAGAACTTGGCCGCGGACCGCCAGCGGCGCGACCGCGAGCGCGCCCGCATCGGGATCGTCCTCCGCCGCCACTACGGGGAAGGCGCGATGCACATCGTCCGCCGATGCGAGCCAGATCGGCTCACCCGACCGCAGGCACGCGGCGACGGGGACATCCGCCGAGGCGGGGAAGCGGGCCCATCGCGCCAACCGATCATCATCGAGCCCCGACGCGGCCAGCACGGAGATCTCTCCAGGGCCGACCGGAACCGAGACCGTGGCCTGCGCCGCGTCGAGCGCGACCCGCGACTCCCGCGCGAGCACCTCCGCGACCTCTTCCGGTGTCCCGGCCTCCGCGAGCCCTGCTGACACGGCGTGCAAGCGGGCGATGCGCGACAGCACCTCTCGGTCATCAGCGCTCGGATTCACGGGTCGGTCGCTCCCGCTCGCCGGGGCAGACACGCCGACATGTTTGGCCGTTCCGGAGGTCGGGAAACATCTCGGTGCAGCCACGCCAACCGAGGGGGACCCGACATGCAGCTCGCAATGCTTGCAGCGAATTCCGGCGGCGCGACGATCCTGTGGATCATCGCCGCCATTTTGGTCGTCGCGGGGATCGTGACCTTGATCCGTGGCGCCGTGGTCTTCGGCATCGTCCTGATCGTCGCCGGACTGCTCGTGGGTCCCGGCGGGGTCAGCATCTTCAGCTGACGTAGTTCCGGACCACACCGCGCCCCGGCGCGGCGGTGGCTCCCTCCCACCGGGTCGAGCCCGTGCGCCCGGACCGGGAGGGGGTCTCCCCCGCGCCGGGGCGGTTCCGTGTCCGATCCCGTCGCGGTGTGGGGGTGGTGCGCGCGCTTCACGCCTCGGACCCTTCCTGCGCGCCGGCGGACTCCCGCAGGCGCGCGAGGGTCTTCGAGAGCAGCCGCGAGACGTGCATCTGTGAGATCCCGATCTCCTCGGCGATCTCGCTCTGGCTGCGATCCTTGATGAATCGCAGGTAGAGGATCTTCCGCTCCCGCGCGGGTACCCGACGCAGCTCCTCCGCGACGCTCGCCCATTCCTCGATCAACTCGTAGGTTTCGTCCTCGTCGCCCGGATCGATGCCGGGCATCTGCTCGTCACCGCCGGGCGCGGGCGCGTCGAGCGACGAGGTCGAATACGCCTCCGACGCATCCATCGCCTCGAGAACGTCGTCCTGGGTCACCTCCGCACGCCGCGCGATCTCCTCCACGGTCGGCGACCGACCGAGTTCCTGGCCGAGATCACGGACCACCGAGTTCACCTGCAAGCTGAGTTCCTTCAAACGCCGGGGAACACGCACAGCCCACCCCGTGTCGCGGAAGTGCCGCTTGAGCTCACCCACGATCGTGACCGAGGCGAACGTCGCGAATTTCACGCCACGGTCGGGATCGAACCGGTCGACCGCCTTCACGAGGGCCATCGACGCGACCTGCTGAAGATCCTCCAACGGTTCGCCTCGGCCGGAGAACCGACGTGCGAGGTAATCGGCCAGCGGGCGGAACCGCAGGACGAGATCATCCCGGGCGCCGCCGTCGTCGGCTCTGCGCGAGAAGCGTTCCGCCACCCACGCTTCGTCCGCGTTCGCGGTGCGCGCTGCTTCGGCGATCGCCTCGGCGTCGTCGGCGTCGACCGCTGTCGTGTCGGCCGATCGAACGGGCGGCTCGTCGGACATCAGGCGTCTCGCGAGGAACCGAGCGGCACGGTGAAGGTGACCGACGGGTGTCCGTCGTCGTCCGTGAACGCGAGGTCGTCGACCAGGGCCGACAGGATCTGCGCGCCGAAGGACCCGTGCTCCGTTGCGGGCGACCAGCCGTCCACACCCCCATCGGTGGCAACCCGCACCTGCACACGATGCTCGCGGGGGTCGATCGCCAGACTCAGCGTCGAGGCCGGCCCCACCGCGAGCATCCGTCCCGCGGCCTCGTCCACCGCAAGGCGGAGGTCCTCGATCTCGTCGAGCGTCGCATCCAACCGCGCGGCGACCCCGGCGGCGACGGTCCGGAGTAGGTGGACATGCTGAGGCGTCGCGGTGATCGTGACACTGACGAAGGGGTCGGCGACGGGGCTCACGCGCCGCCTATACTAGCTGCGCTTCGCGCCCTGCTTCGGACGGGCTCCGGCGCCACGATGGCCGCCCCGGCCGCGATCCGACGGTCGACGCGGCACCGACGCGAGAGGGGTCTCGGATGGATCTCAAGATCGATACGCAAGCCCAGGACGACCGAACCGTCATGACGCTCGAGGGTGAGGTGGATCTGTCCACCGCTCCCGCACTCCGACAGCAGCTCGCCTCGATCGTCGACGGCGGCGCCGACCACGTCGTGGTCGATCTCCGACAGGTCGGATTCATGGACTCGACCGGCCTCGGCGTGCTGATGGGTGCACATCTTCGGCTGCGCGAGCGAGACGGCGATCTATCGATCGTAGCCGAGGAGGGACCGGTGCTCCGCGTGCTCACGCTCGCGAAGCTCACCGACGTGTTTCCCGTCTCGAGCACCCTGCCGTGAGCGCTGCCTCACTCGGCGAAACCGAATCCATGGGTGCCACGCTCCGGCTTCGACCCGACCCCGCACTGGCGGCGACCGCCAGGCTCTTCGCTGCCGCCGTGGCGCGGCGAGCCGGTGTCGGCCAGGAGCGCATCGACGACCTCAAGCTCGCCGTCACGGAGGCGTGCGCCGCGGCGATCGACGCGGGGAGCGCGGTCGAGATCGACGTAGCCGCCAACGATGGTCGTGTCGCTGTCGTCGTGCGTGCGTCCCGCATCGGCGAGGATCGCGCGAGTGCCCCCGATGCCCCGATCGGACGTCTCGATCTGATCCGGGCCCTTTTCGATGACGTGGAGACCTCACCGGGGTCGATCAGCTTCTCCCTGTCCCCCACCTGACCTCCGGAAACACGCTCCGTTCGGTTGAGGCCCCGTCGAGTGGGTATCTCCCATGAGCCCGGAACGACGAGCACGGGAGACATACCATCGGAGGGAAGTAACTCGTGACCGTGGAGCTCGACATCAGCTTGCTGCCCGACACGATGGCCCCCGCTCGCGCACGTCGGGCGATCCGGACCCTACGCGGAACGGTTCCCCGAGACCGCGTCGAGGACTTGGAACTGCTGGTCAGCGAACTCGTGACGAACGTCGTGCAACACGCGGGCGGACGGGAAACCGTCGAATGGATCCGGATGCACGTTGCAGCCGCGACCGGCGCGGTCCGCGTCGAGATCTCCGACCCGGGCGCCGGAACCCCTGTTCAACGCGACCCGTACGACGGGCACGTTTCGGGCTGGGGGCTGACCTTCGTGGATCGTCTCTCGACGCGGTGGGGTATCGACGAGGACCAAGGGAAAACGGTGTGGTTCGAACTGGATACCGCCGGCGCCGAACGGGGGGAGTCCCCCTCCTCGGGCCGGTCTGGGAGCGACCTCCGTTTGGGCTAACCCGACAGCGGGTACGCACAGCAGGTAAACGGTCACGAGCGGTGACCACCGCCATCGATCGGCCGGCAACCAGCCGGGCCAACGAGGAGGAACGACATGGGCGAGAAGATGGACGAAGCCAAGGGCAAGGCCAAGCAAGCGGTCGGCGACGCCACCGACGACGACGACCTCAAGCGCGAAGGCAAGATGGACGAGGTCGGCGCCAAGGTCAAGGAGAAGACCGGCGACGCGGTCGACGCGGTCAAGGACAAGACCAAGCAGCTGACCGACGACGACCGCTAGGCCTTCACTCGGGCCCCCAAGAAGCCCCTGGCGCCATGTCGGGGGCTTCTGTCATGAGAGCATGCCCGCGTGACGAGTGATCAGGGCTCCGGCGACACCCCTCTCGACGAGGCAGTTGCCCGCGCGGACGAGGAGGAACCGGACGAAGATCCGAAGGAGCGCCTCAACCGCAAGCTGATCGAGGTCCTGAACGAGCTTCGCGTCGGATTGCCCGGCGTGCAGGTGCTGTTCGCGTTCCTGCTGACGCTTCCGTTCACCGCGGAGTTCGGCAAGATCTCGCCGTTCCAGCGCGACGTCTACGCGGTCAGCCTGTTCGCGTCGGCGGTGGCATCGCTGCTGATGATCGCCCCGGCCGCCTACCACCGGCATCGGTTCGCAACCATGCAGCACGAAACGGTCCAGGCGAAGCTCGAGATGCTCGTGACGCAGGGACGCCTCGCGATCGCAGGGCTCGCGACGTTTGCGATCTCGATGTCGCTGGTCGTGTTCCTCGTCTTCGATGTGATCTTGAGTCTGCGATGGGCGGGCCTCGGCGCAGGGACGCTCGCGTTGGGCTTCCTGTGGTTCTGGTACGGACTCCCGATCTCGCGCCGGCGTCGAGACCCGACACAGCCGTAGTCAGGCCGTGAGGGACGCGCGAACAGCCGCGGCGGCCGCCTCGACGTCCGGATCGCCTACGTCGAGGTGCCAGACGAATCGAACCTTCCACGGCGTCGCGTCCGCGAGCAGTCCATGTTGCTCGAGTCGCTCGGTCGCCTCTTCGGTCGACCACGAACCGATCTGCGCGAACACCATGTTCGTCTCGACCCGGCTCGGCTCGACCTCGACCGACGGGATCTGCGCCAGCAACTCGGCGAACCTGCGCGCCCGCGCGTGATCCTCGGCCAGTCGCTGCACGTGATGGTCGAGCGCGTACATCGCCGCAGCCGCGAGAACACCGACTTGGCGCATCGCTCCCCCGAACTGCAGCCGATATCGGAGCGCACGCCGGATCGTCCGTTCGTCGCCGACCAGCATCGAGCCGGCCGGTGCGCCGAGGCCCTTGGAGAAGCAGACGTTGATCGAGTCGAACGGCGCGGCCAGTTCCGCCAGCGACGCTCCCGTCGCGACGTGCGCGTTCCATAGGCGGGCGCCGTCCAGGTGCGTGCGCAGCCCGTGTCGGTCGGCGAGTTCTCGAACCCGCAGGGCATGCTTCGCTGAGAGCACCAGTCCGCCGCAGGCGTTGTGGGTGTTCTCGAGCGCGACGAGACGGGTGACCGAATCGTCGGCGTCCTCGTCGGTCTGGATGAACGGCTCGAGTTGTTCGATCGGCAGCGTTCCGTCCTCGGAATCGAACCCGCGCAACTGCACGCCCGAGAGGGCAGCCGCTCCCCCCATCTCGTACAACATCAGATGACTCCGTTGATGACAGAGGATCTCGTCGCCGCTGTTGCACTGGACACGTACCGCGACCTGGTTGCTCATCGTCCCCGTCGGGAACCACATCGCAGCGTCTTTGCCGAGCAGGTCCGCCACGCGCTCTTGCAGCGCATTGATCGTGGGGTCCTCGCCCGACTCGTCGTCGCCCACCTCGGCTTCGGCGATCGCTCGGCGCATCTGTGCACCGGGTCGGGTCTTGGTGTCGGAACGCAGGTCGATCGGTCGCATCGAGATTCCTCCGCCGGAATGTCGACAGTATACAATCGCGCCCCAAGCGCACTGCGTGCGACCGGCAGATAGGGGTGCGAGATGGGCAAGATCGCCAGGGGGCGACTCGAGGGATTGCTCCAGGACGAACAAGCGCGATTCACTCGCGAGCACCCCCGCTCCGAGGCGTTGTTCGAACAGGCCAAGGGGTCATTGCTGGGAGGGGTGCCTATGCCCTGGATGACCGAGTGGGCAGGTCCTTTCCCCGTCTTCGTGACCGAGGCCGAGGGATCCCGGTTCGAGGACGTCGACGGCAACAGCTACGTCGATCTGTGCCTTGGCGACACCGGCGCGATGGCCGGGCATGCCCCCAAGGCATCGGTGGAGGCGATCGCCGCGCAGGCGGCCAAGGGGATCACCTTGATGCTCCCGACCGAGGACGCGATCTGGGTGGGCCGGGAGATGCACCGGCGGTTCGGGTTGCCGTATTGGCAGTTCTGCCTGACGGCGACCGACGCCAACCGGTTCACGATCCGCATCGCCCGTGAACTCACCGGCCGCGACAAGATCCTCGTCTACAACTGGTGCTACCACGGTTCGGTCGACGAGACGATGACGACGATCTCCGACGACGGGTCGCTCCAGCCCCGGCTCGGCAACGTCGGACCTCCCGTGGACTTCGCGCTCACGACGCGCGTCGTGGAATGGAACGATCTCGATGCGCTCGAGGCGGCGCTCGCGCACGGGGACGTCGCCTGTGTGCTTGCCGAACCCGCGCTGACGAACATCGGGATCGTGCCGCCCGACCCCGGTTACCACGACGCCTTGCGAGAGCTGTGCACCAAGTACGAGACGTTCCTGGTGATCGACGAGACGCACACGATCTGCGCCGGTCCCGGCGGGGCGACCAGGGCCTGGGGGCTCGAGCCGGACTTCGTCACGATCGGCAAGCCGCTCGCCGCGGGTGTTCCCGCCGCCTCCTACGGCATGAGCGAGAGGGTCGCGCAGATGATCTACGACCGACCCCAGATCCTCGAGCGCTCGGACACGGGAGGGATCGGCGGCACGTTGTCGGGCAACGCGCTCTCACTCGCCGGGATGCGTGCAACGCTGGACAACGTGTTGACCGATGAGGCTTTCGATCGGATGTTCGCACTGGCCGAACGCTGGACGGACGGTGTACAGACCGGGATCGAGGCCCACGCCCTTCCTTGGACGGTGCAGCGTCTAGGCGCCCGAGCCGAGTACTGGTTCTGCGATCCGACTCCCCGCAACGGTGGACAGGCGGCGGCCGCACACGACGCCGAGCTGGCCCGCTACACACATCTGTTCGCCCTCAACCGAGGGGTGCTCCTCACGCCTTTCCATAACATGGCGCTGATGAGCCCGGCGACCACGATCGCCGACGTTGACAGGCACACGGAGGTGTTCGCGGAGACCGCGTCGGCGCTCGTCGGCTGACGATGTGCCAGATGCTCGACGCGACGCGGCTGAACGCCCACGAATACGGGCCGCTAGGCGTCGTCCTTGCGTAGATGCAGCTCCGCATCGATCTCCAGCTGCACCTTCTTGCCGACGAGGAATCCGCCGGTCTCGATCGCGACGTTCCATGTCATCCCGAACTCCTCACGGTCGATCTCACCCTTCGCGGTGAACGCCGCCGTGGTGGTGCCGAACGGGTCGGGACTGACTCCCTCGAAGTCCGCGTCGAGGACGACCTGCCTGGTGACGTCCTTGATCGTGAGATCGCCGACCAACTGGAACTCGGTCCCTTCCTTCGGCCGGACCTCCTTGGAGCGGAAGGTCAGCTTCGGAAACTGCTCGATGTCGAGGAAGTCTGCGCTCTTGAGGTGCTTGTCACGATCGGCGCTGTTGGTTTCGATGCTGGCCGCGTCGATCTCGACCTCGACCCAGCTCTTCAGTGGGTCCTCTTCGAAGTGCACGGCGCCAGAGATCGTGGTGAATCGACCGCGGGTCTTCGTCAGGACGTGGCGCGCGACGAACGCGGCACTCGTGTGCGCGGGATCGAGGTCCCATGTGCCGGCGAGCGGCGCGTCGACCCCGTTCACCTGGCGTCCGGTAATGGTTTCGGTGCTCATGTGATCCCCCTTCTCTCCGGAGTCCTCCCGGTACCAGCAGGTAGGGAAGGAACTTCAGCTTCTGGGTGTTCTAACCGATAGTGAGCTACTATCTATTCCAGAGTTACTAAGGAATGTGGAGTCCCCCGATGCCCGACCGACAGCTCGAGACGAACCCCCTGCTTGCGACCCCTCCGGGAAGAACATCTGCGCGGATGCAACCCGTTCAGGACGAGACCGCCCCGGTGTGTAAGCACTTCCAGCGAGCAGCCGAGATCATCGGCAAGCGCTGGACAACGCAGATCATCCGCGCCCTGCTTCAGGACGTCAGCCGCTATACCGACATCCGAGTGGCCGTATCCGGCATCTCTGACCACTTGCTCTCCGAACGACTCAAGGAGCTCGAGTCCGAAGGCATCGTGGCCCGGTGCGTGACCCCCGACACCCCCGTCCGGATCGACTACCGCCTGACGGACAAAGGCAAGGACCTCACCGGCTCGATCGAGGCGCTCGCTGCCTGGGCCGAACGCTGGGCAGCCGCCGACCCCGGCGCAGCGCCGCCGGAGTCCTAGTCCGGGACGAACACCTCGGTGGTGTCGGTCGCTAGTCCCCCGCCCTGACGCATACCCCCGTCGGCGACGTACACACGCCCGCCCCGGACGACCGCCTGGAAGCCGTGGCGACGAGAACGCATCGGTGCGAGCGTGCGCCACGTGTTGCCGACCGGGTCGTAGGCCTCGACTTTCCGGTACGCCTTCCCGTTGCCTTCGCCGCCGATCACGAGGATCTCATCACCGAGCAACGCCACGGCGTAGCCCCCCCGCGGGGTCGGCAACTCCGCGTAGCCGGACGTCCAGTCACCCGTCGACAGATCGAGCGCGTCGACGTAGCCGAACGGTGTCTGCGCCATCCCGGTCCTGCCGCCGATCGCCCACAGCATGTCGTCGACGACCACTGCTTGGAAATGATCCCGGGCCCTCGGCATGTCGGGGAGCGAGGTCCATTCGTCCGCGATCGGGTCATAGACGTCAACCCACGGGACGGCGATGTTCTCGCCCGAGATCGGCTCGGCGATCAGGCCACCGACGTAGTAGATCAACCCGTCGTGTACGGCGACTCCGCCGGCGCCGCGCTCCCGCCCTTCGGGCATCGGGGCGCCAGAGTCGATCGAGCCCGAGGCGGGATCGTAGACCCATACCGAATCGGATGCGGGCTTGGGTCTCCCCGGCTGCATCACGAGCCCACCGATCCAGTAGATCCGTCGATCGAGCACCACCGCCTGGATGTGGTTCAGCACTGCCGGCAGATCGCCCAACGGCACCCAGACGTCGCGGCGGAAGTTGTAGCGCTCGAGCAACGTGCCACCCCAGCCGAGGTAGGCGAAACGACCGACGCGAGCCATCGCGACCTCGCCGCGGGCGAGACCCGTGCTCTCCCGAGCCAGCCACTGTCCCGAAGCCCCTGCACGAACGACCGCGTCTGCCTCGGAGCGATCGGCTGCAGGAGCCGCTGGCGGGAGCGTGAGGAACGTCGTCGCGAGCACCACGCACACGACGCCCGCAAAAGGGAGGGATATCCGGCGACCCGGGTTCATCGTTGTCTATCCGCTCTTGCGTTTCCTGCGGGAGACGCGACTGCCTTCAGTGAATCCCATACGGCTGGGAACGGTGGGCCGGACCCAGCCGAGGTGCAGAGCAATCCGACCGCGATCCCCTCATCGGCGTCGACCCAGGCGGTCGGCACTGCGACCGGGGGGCCGAGCCACTCGACCGGGCCGGCCGACCCCTGATCGACGATGGCGTATCCGGACCGCACGGACGAGGCTTCGGGATCTAGCTCGACGATCAGATCGACGGCCTCCGGGCCGGGCAGGGTGAGATCGATCGATCGTCGCGCACCGATCGAGCCCCCGAGTTCGCGCAAGAAGCTGACGCCCCGCTCGCCGAGAGACACCGCGATGTAGTCGTCCTGACCACCGGTACCGAGCTGGATCCCGACCGCTTGACGGCCCACCGGCGCGGCTCCGCCGAAGGGCGCCAGGACCCGGGAACGGACCCGAAGTGCAGGCGATCCGGGGTCGACGTCGATCCCGACCTGGAAGCCCTGATCCTGGGAGTTGGCGAGCCCGCGTGCCGTACCCGCGGTCGCATCGTCGATCGCGAAGGTTCCCGTCGCACTTCCCACGGTCATGCCGGCAGGATCGAACCGATCCGAGTAGTCCGTGACCCCGTCGTTCATCAAGCCGGTGAACCCGCTCCCCAGCAGACCGCCCTGATCGTCCTCCCCGGGATCCCACGTGAGGCGCAGCGGCACAGCCGTGGTACTTCCGTTCTCAGGATCCACCGCGAATCGGTCGGTCCGGTCGTTTAGGCCGTCGTCGTCATCGTCGAGGTCCAACGGATCCGAGGTGAAGTCGCCGTCCGCGTCCGCAGGAGTGTCGGCCGCGGAGCACGGGTCCGTGGCGTTCGCGACCTCGTCGGCGTTGTCGTATCCGTCTGCGTCTTCGTCGATCGCGGGGTCGTCGATCCCGGAGCACGATGGAGGCGCCCCTCCGTAGTCGTTCGGCTCGAAGACCACGATCCTGCTCGTCAGGTGATCGGAGACCCAGATCGTTCCCGGGAAGGGGCCGTCGTCCCCTTGCGCCCACACATCCAGTGGCTTCTTCGCGGCAGTGGAGAACAGCGTGTCGACAGAAGTGACGGCCGTGCCGTCCGGGGTCAGCTGGATCCGCGAAACCCGGTTGTCGAGTAGCGTCGCGACGAGCAGCTCGCCGGTCATGGCACCGGCGAAGTTTGACGCGGTGTACTCCGCGATCCCGTTGGTGGATTCGGCGAAGGTCGCGAGCGAACCTCGCTCCGGGCCCGGGTCCAGAAAGGCGCACTCGACGGGATTGCCCGCCGGGACCGGCGATTGCCCGCCCCACACGTTGGCGGTGTTGGCTCGCGTCGGGTTCGGGGCACCGTTGTAGTCGCCGGGTCCCTGGACAAGGTGCAAGCTATCCGGTCGAGACTCGCCGGGCTCGCTGGGCTCGTCCGTGCAGATACCCGCCGGCCCTTCCTCCACGGGAAGCCCCCCTGCCCCCGCGTTCGGACCGTTGTCGGTGGCGTAGAGACGTCCGTTGGAGGCGAGCACGAGGTCGAAGGGGTTGCGGAACCCGGGCGAGTACACCTGCACGGGACCCTCGGGGACGATCCGAGCCTGGTTACGGCCGTCGTTGCCGCCGAACGGGTCGTTCGCGTCGATCGGGCCGGGCCGCGTGTGGTCGTTCAGCGTGGGGATGTCGTACGGGAGCTGACCGAGACCCGCGAGATCGACCGAAAGGATCGCACCGGACAGCGCGTACTCCGGAAGGTAGGCAAGCGAAGCGGACGGCGCTCCCATGTTCGTGTTCCCACCCTGCGCGACGAACAGCGTGTCGGACTCGGGATCCAGCGCGAGGCCGTTCGTCACGTGGACCTCCTCCGAGCGGGGCAATCCGCGAACGAGCAGACGATGCACCCACTTCGACCCGTTCCATCGCAGCCTCGAGACGGTCCCGGAGTTCGTGTCGAGCCCCGTGTCGCCGATGTGCATCCCACCGCGAGGGTCACTGGACGTGACGAACAGCACCGGGTGTTCGGGCTTTCCGGTGACGAGTAGACCGGTCACGAGACGACCGGCTACCGCCGGGTTGGGAGTGCCGTCATCGTCGTGATTGGGGATCGTCGCGACCTTGACGATCGTCTCCGTTGCGGCCACGCGGAAGTCGTTCGGACCGTCGCGGACCACCGAATACACGTTGATCCTTCCGTCGACTTGGCCGACGTAGAGTCGCCCGTCGGGACCGAACTGCAACGAGGTGGGCCGCACCGACACGTGAGCGGCGAGATCAACCTTGCCGAAGCCGATCGCCGCTCCGTCCAGCTGAGCAGAACCGGCCCCCAGAGTGCCGGCAGCGAGGAGGAACACGGTGATCCCTCGGCCAAGCCGGCGACCTCGGTGCGAATGGATCATCCCGTCGGCCCTTCTCGTTCCTCCAGCGAACGGGGGGCGACCACAGGGGCTGCCGAAAGCGTCAAGATCACGGTGCGCCGCCGACGAGGGACGTCGCCTTGAGCGAATCCCACACCGCGGGGAACGTCGGGGCCGGACCCTCGGACGTCGCGGTGACACCCACAGCGAGTCCCGCGGTCGCCGCGATCCAGCCGGCAGGAACGGATACGGGTGGGCCGAGGGCGATCGCCGGGCCGGCCGCTCCTGCGTTCACCGAGGCGTAGCGAGGCTGCACCGTCGACGCCGCCGGATCCACTTCGAGGATGAGATCGACCGCCTCCGGACCCGGCAGGACGAACGGCGTCGATCGGCGCGCGCCGATCGTCCCATTGCGTTCGCGCAAAAAAGAGACGCCATCGGCCGTGAGCGACAACTCCACGTAGTCGTCCTGGCCGCCGGTGCCGAGCACGATGCCCACGGCTTGGCCGGGTTCGGGAGCCTGATCACCGAACGGAGCCACGACGCGGCCACGCAGCCGGAACGTGCCGCTGGTCGGCCCGATGTCGATCCCCGCCTGGAAGCCGAAGTCCTGCGTGTTCGCTGGGCCGTGGGAGGTTCCCTCTCCGGCGGCGTCGATCGTGAGCGACCCCGTGGCGCTGCCGACCGTCATGGCCGACGGATCGAAGCGATCCGCGTAGTCGCGCACGCCGTCGGACATCAGCCCGGTGAACCCGGAATCGAGCAGTCCTCCCGGGCTCGGATCGCCCGCGTCCCACGTGAGCCGCAGCGGCAGCGTGCTCGATCTCCCGTCGTCCGGATCCACCGCGAAGGCATCGACCTCGTCGCCGAGACCGTCGTTGTCGTCGTCGGGATCGGCACCGTCCGAGGTCAGATCGCCGTCCGCGTCGGGAGGAACGTCGGCGGCGGAGCACGGATCGGTCCCATTGGCCAGCTCGTCGGCGTTGTCGTAGCCGTCGCCGTCCTCGTCCAACGCGGGGTCGTGCAGGCCGGTGCAAGGCGGTGGCGTGCCGTCATAGTCGTTGGGCTCGAACACCGCGATCTTTCCCGACGGGTGGTCGGCGACCCAGATCGTTCCGGGGAACGGCCCCGAGTCGGGTTGCGTCGTCACGTCGAGCGGGCGCTTGGCCACCCCGGAGAAGAGGGTGTCGACCGAAGACGCCGTGCTCCCGTCGGTGGAGAGCTGCACCCGCGACACGAGGTTGTCCAGCAGGGTTACCAGGAGCAGATCGCCTTGCATCGCGCCCTCGAAGTTCGACGCGGTGTATTCGGCGATCCCGTTGGTCGACTCGGGGAACGTCGCGAGCGACCCGCGCGCTGGTCCCGAGTCCAAGAAGTCGCACTCCACCGGGTTCGCGCCGACCGCTGCGACCGGAGAGCGGTTCCCCCAGGTGTTCTCAGTGTTGCCGCGCGTCGGGTTGGGAGCCCCGTTGTAGTCATCCGGTCCTTCGACCAGGTGCAGGCTGTCGAACGCGGTCTCCCCCGGCTCCTGCGGTTCGTCCGTACACACGCCCCCGGGCCCTTCGCCCGCCGGGAGGCCGCCCGCGCCGGCGTTGGGCCCGTTGTCGGTCGCGTAGAGCAGACCGTTGGACGCGAGCAGCACGTCGTACGGATTCCGGAACCCGGGCGAGTAGACCTGCACGGGACCGCCGGGCACGATCTTGGCCTGGTTCCGTCCATCGTTGCCGCCGAACGGGTCGTTGGCGTCCGGGCTCCCGGGGCGCGAACGATCGTTGAGGGTCGGCAGCTCGTACGGACCGTTGCCCACAGCGACCAGGTCCACCGACAAGATCGCGCCCGACAACGCGTACTCGGGCAAGAAGTTGAACGACGCCGAGGGCGCGCCCATGTTCGTGTGTCCACCCTGCGCGATGTAGAGGGTGTCGGATGCAGCGTCCACGGCCAAGCCGTTCGTCGCGTGCACCTCTTCGGATCGGGGCAGGCCCACCACGAGCACCCGGTGCCGCCAGCGCGTGCCGGTCCACGCCAGCCGCGAGAGGGAGCCCGAGTTCGTGTCCAGTCCGGTATCGCCGGTCTCGGAGTTCCCGATCCGCGGGTCGCTGGAGGTCACGTAGAGCACCGGGCGGACGGCCGTGCCGACCACGAGCATCCCGGTCACGAACCGCCCGGTCACCGACGGATTCAAAGTGCCATCGTCGTCGTGATTCGGGATCGAGCGGACCGCCGAGATCGTCTCGGTCGCGCCGACCCGGTACGTGTTGGGACCATCGCGGACGATCGCGTATGCGTAGATCTTTCCGTCGAGCTGAGCCACGTAGAGGCGTCCGTCGGGACCGAACTGCAGCGACGTGGGACGCTCCGAGCGCTCCAGAGACAGCAGGCCTTTGCCGAAGCCGATCGCGGCGCCCCCCGCGCGAACGGGCGCGGCGGCGAGCACCCCTGCGGCGAGCACCACCGTGAGGAACACCACCCCGACGTGTCGGCGGCGAGTTCTCATGCCGGGAAGGCGAAGCCCGGCGGAACCGGATCGCAGAGCTGGACCAGCCGCTGATGCAACGAGTCCACCTCGTCGGCGTAGCGGCTCCTGTTCACGACGTTCCGCAGCTCGGAGGGATCGCGATGCAGGTCGTACAACTCGAGCTCACCGGTCTCGTACACGGAGTAGAGATAGCGCGGATCGCGGATCGCGCAGTAGGCCGGTACCTCCTTGTTGACGATCCCGAACGCCGCGTGCTCGATCAGGAACTCCTCACGCCAGGTCGGGTCGGTACCCGCCAACAGGGGCACCAGACTGGAGCCCTCGACCCCCGGCGCCGCGGTTCCGGCCACCTCTGCGATCGTGGGTGCGAGGTCCACGTTGAGCACGAACCGATCCTGCACGGTGTCCGCAGCGGTGATCGGGTCGTAGCGGATCGCCATCGGCACACGGATGCTCTCCTCATAGGGAACGACCTTGCGGTCCCAGCGATGCTCTCCCCACAAGATCCCGTTGTCGGAGAGGAACACGACCAGCGTGTTCGACAAGCGTCCGGTGTCCTCCAGGGCGGTCAAGATCCGGTCGACCCCTTCGTCGGCGGCCAGCAGGCTCCGGTGCTGGTTGCGCCGGAACTCGTCCATCGCCGCCCGGGTCGCACCTCGCAGCCGCGATCGGGCACGGATGTACGCCGGCTTGTCGGCGATCCGGTCCTCGTTGTAGCTCGGCGGCCGCCAATCGGTCAGGTCGGAGAAGGCCGTCGCGTGCCGCGGCGCGGGCGTTGCCGGGCCGTGCGGTGCGTACGGGGTGAAGGTGAGGAACAGGGACTGCTCGGCGTCGGTCCCACGGATGAAGGAGGCGGCCTGCGCCGCGAGCACGTCTGTGGCATAGTCCTGCTCCGCGTCGCCGAATGCCGTGAGCACGCCGTCGTCCACGAGCGAGTAGTTGAAGTAGTCGGCGCGCTGGAACGCGAGCCAGCGGTCCCACCCCGGGGGCACGTACGGGCCCTCGTACTGGTTGAGGTACTTGCCGATCAGGGCGGTGCGATACCCCGCGTCGTGTAACCAGGTCGCGATCGTCGACGAGTCGTCGAACGCGGAGAACCCACCGAACGCACCGCCGTTCGAGTACACGCCCGTCGTGTGCGAGTACTTGCCGGTGAGGATGGTCGCGCGACTGGGACAGCACAACGGGTTGACGACGAAGGCGTTCGAGAATCCGATCCCCTTGTCGTAGATCTCCGAATGTACGGTCGGCATCGTCTGCGGGGTGAGCGCCTCGTGGCGAAGATCGTCCATCACCACGAGGACCACGTTCGGTGGGGAGACAGGCAGCTCGCCCGCGCCGACGGGACCGGGCGCCGGCAACGCGAGCACGGCGACCACCGTCGCCGTCACCAGCGCGAGCGCGATATACGAGAAGCGTGCAGAGGAACGCACGGAGGTCCTCCGAGCAGGGGAGTCGTACGGGTCGAGACGGACGGTATCCCGCGATCGCTGTCCCCCGCAAGGGGGACCTTCGGCGGAGAGCCCTTAGTCGGCTCCGGCCGCCGAGCGAACCTGCACGCCCGCGTCCTCCTCGAGCACGGTCACGAGCGCCGAATGATCGAGCTCCCCGCCGCCCGAGTCGACGAGCCGTTGCAGCTGCTCCACGACTCGTTCGAACGCCGGTGTCGGCACGCCGAGTTCCGCCGCGGTCTCCTCGATGATCCGGGCGTCCTTGCGATGGAGCCGGATCCGGAATCCGGGATCGAACGTCCCGGCGAGCATCCGCTGCCCGTGCACCTCGAGGATCTTGGAACCCGCGAAACCGCCCAGCAGCGCTTCACGAACCTTTGCGGGATCCACGCCGGCCTTCGCCGCCAGCACGAGCGCCTCGGCGACCGCCTCGATGTTCGCCGCGACGACGAGCTGGTTGCACGCCTTCGTCACCTGCCCGGCACCACTCGGCCCGACCAGCACGATGCTCTTGCCCAGCACCTCGAAGATCGGCATGGCCCGAGCGAAGTCCTCCTGGCGCCCCCCGACCATGATCGACAAGGCCCCCTCGATCGCACCCTTCTCGCCCCCAGAAACCGGTGCGTCTAGGAACCCCACCGCCTTCGCCGCGAACACCGCCGCCAGCTTCCGGGTAGCCCCCGGCGAGATAGAAGACATGTCGATGACCAACTGCCCCGCCCGCACCCCATCAACCACCGGATCCGGCCCCGACACCAACACCGCCTCCACATCCGGCGTGTCCGGCAACATCGTGATCACCACATCAACCCGCCCCGCCACCTCCGCAGGACTCTCCCCCCGCTTCGCCCCCGCCGCGACCACCTCATCAACCGATCCCGCCGACCGCGAATGCGCCACAACCTCGTACCCCGCCCCCAACAGATTCATCACCATGGGCTTGCCCATGATCCCCACCCCGACAAACCCCACCGTCTCCGTCATTCAGCAACTCCCCATGTACTCGATGTGATGTGGATCCCTCGTCGCTCCCAGATCACGGATCCCACGACCGGTCAGTAGAGCTCACGGACGAGGTGAGTCCGAGGAAGCCGGCGCCGATGAGGCGACGGCGTTCGGGCCCACCTCGTCACGACCAGCTCAACCCCCGTCCATTGCCTGGTCCGCGATCTCCAGCGCCTTGTCCAAGACCTCGAACGCAGAAGCGAGCTCCTCCTCGGAGATGATCAACGGCGGGTTCGTCATGATCGTGTGCCAACGAACGAACGTCGCGACACCGTTGTCGAGAAGGAATCGATTGATCGCGATCATCGTGTCGTTCATCGTGTTGAAGGGCGACAGCGGCTCCATCGTGTCGCGATCCTTCACGAGCTCGAGGATCCCGAACAGCCCGATGTTCCGATGCAACCCGACGCTCGGGTGGCGCTCCGCGAGCTGCTCGTGATGACGCCGCAGCACCGGGTCCAGCTCGCGCGCGCGTTCGATCAGGTGCTCCTCCTCGAGCACCTCGATCGCCGCGATCGCCGCCGCGACCCCGAGCGGGTGTGTGTTGTAGGTCAGACCGCTCCAGAACACGTTGTCGGTGAAGTGGTCCGCGACCTCGGGCCGCAGGCCGACGGCGCCGAGTGGGGCGTAGCTCGATGTCAGCCCCTTCGCCGTCGTGATGATGTCGGGAACGACGTTCCATCGGTTCACGGCGAACCACTCACCGCACCGGCCCCATCCGCACATCACCTCGTCGGCGATCATCAAGATCCCGTAGCGGGTGCACAGCTCGCGCACGCCTTCGAGGTAGCCGTCGGGCGGGATCAGGATCCCGTTGGTGCCAACAACGGTCTCCAGGATGAAAGCCGCGATCGTGTCCGGGCCCTCGAGCTGGATCGTCTCCTCGAGCAGACGCAGGCTCGTCTCGGCATCGTCCACCGGTCCCTGCGGCCCGTGGTACGGGTCGAGCACGTGCACGACGCCCGGCAATCCGGGCTCGTTCGGCCAGCGCCTCGGATCGCCGGTCAGCGTCATCGCCCCGGTCGTCGCACCGTGGTAGCTGCGGTAGCGCGCGAGGATCTTGAACCGTCCGGGCCCCTGCACGAGCCGCGCGATCTTGATCGCGTTCTCGTTGGCCTCGGCCCCACCCAGGGAGAAGAAGGACTTCTCGATGTCTCCCGGCCAGAGTCCGGCGAGCTTGCGACCCAGGATCGCGCGCTCCTCGTAGGCCAGCAGCGGCGAGATGAACGGCAGCTTCTCG
Organism: Actinomycetota bacterium; assembly: GCA_040902745.1. Classification (GTDB taxonomy): domain Bacteria; phylum Actinomycetota; class UBA4738; order UBA4738; family HRBIN12; genus JBBDWR01. The sequence continues at coordinate 66,115 of JBBDWR010000012.1, forward strand.
GCCTGGCGCTGGATCGCCTCGATCACCTTGCGGTTGCCGTGGCCGATGTTCACCGACATCAGCTGGCTGTTCAGGTCCAGGTACCGCTTGCCGTCCACGTCCCAGAAATAGACGCCCTCGGCCTTGGCCACCGCGATCGGCGACGCCTTGGCCTGTGTCGTCCAGTCGTACATCGTGTACCGCTTGGAGAGTTCGACGATCTCCGTCGCGGACAGCGAGCCGCTCTGCTGGCTCATCGCAACCTCTCTTCCACCTCGTGTCGGAACCATCGTGTCGTAGTGACCTTCGTTCGCGTGTAGAAGCGCCAGGCGTCCTCACCTTGGGTGTGCAGATCGCCGAAGAAGCTCCCCTTCCATCCGGAGAAGGGGAAGGGTGCCATCGGGGCGGCGATACCGATGTTGACGCCGATCATGCCGGCCTCGGCGTGCCGCTTGAATCGCCGGGCATGATCGCCCGACGTCGTGAAGATCGACGCCATGTTGCCGAACGAACTCGCGTTCATCAGTTCGATCGCAGCGTCGAGGTCGTCGGTGGTCGCCACCGAGAGGATCGGACCGAACAACTCGTCGCGCCACAGATGCGAATCGCTCGCCACGTCGTCGAAGACCGTGGGACCCAGATAGAACCCGTCGGAGCCGAGCAGATCCCGGCCATCGCGAACCAGGCGCGCACCACCGGCGATCCCCTGGTCGATGTAATCCGCCAGCTCTTTGCGGCGCTCGTCACGGATCACCGGCCCCATCTGGGTCGACGCGTCGTCGCCGGGGCCTACCTTCAGCTCACCCGCCGCGTCGGCCAGCTCGCGGGCGAGCACCTCTCCCACCTTGCCGACGCCGACGGCCACCGACCCCGCGAGGCAGCGCTGCCCCGCCATGCCGAAGGCGCTTGAGATCACCGCATCGATCGTGGGTTCGATCTCCGCGTCGTCCATCACGATCATGTGATTCTTGGCCCCGCCCAGCGCCTGCGAGCGCTTGCCGTGCGACGCCGAGGTCTCGTAGATGTACTTGGCCACCGGTGCGGAGCCGACGAAGCTGATCGCGTCCACGTCCGGGTGCGCGAGCAGCCGGTCGACGGTGTCCTTCGCGCCGTGCACGAGTTGCACGACCCCGGCAGGCAACCCCGCCTCGACCGCACATTCGACGAGGGCGACCGCCGACATCGGCGTGCGCTGCGACGGCTTCAGGATGAACGCGTTCCCCGCGGCGAGCGCGGGAGCCAGCATCCACAACGGGATCATCACCGGGAAGTTGAAGGGCGTGATGCCGGCTACGACGCCGACCGGGAACCGCGTGAGCTCCATGTCGATGCCCCGCGCGATCTGGTCCAGCCGCGGCCCTTGCAGGCCGGTCGGGGCGCCGCAGGCGAAGTCCACGACGTCGATCCCCCGTCGAACGTCGCCCCGAGACTCCTGCAGGGTCTTCCCGTTCTCCGCCGTGATGACCTTCGCGATGCTCTCGAGCTCGCGCTCCAGGATCTGCTTGAAGCGGAACAGCACCTGCGCTCGATCGGGCGCAGGTGTCTCACCCCAGTCGCGCTGCGCACGGACGGCCGCCTCGACGGCCGCGTCGATCTCCGCGACGCCGGCGTGCGGCAACTCGGCGATCTTCTGGCCGGTTGCGGGGTTCGGGATGTCTTCGACGGGTCCGGTGGCAACGCGCCACTCGGATCCGATCAGGTTTGCGACGGTGTGCATAGGTGGTGCACCTCCTGGGAACTTCGTTCAGTCACGAACGGCTGCCGACACGGTGCTCTCGGTAGCGGTTCCACCCCCCACGACATCCGCGGATCCGTCGATCACGTACGAGTGATCGGCAGCCCAGTGGATCGTCACGCGATCGCCCGTCCGCGGATCCTCGGCACCGACGCTGTCGTTCAAACGGTGCACCGCGAGGCGTTCACCGGTCGGAAGATCGACGATCAACTGGGTCACCGAGCCAAGGTACACAACCTCGGCAACCGTCCCGCTGACGTGCGAGGCGTCGGTCGCGGCGTCGGTACCGACCTCACCCGCGGCAAGCTTGATCCACTCCGGTCGTACCGTGATCTGCGCGGCCGGCGAAGCGACCCCGTTGTCAGGCGCCAGGATCCGCTGGCCGCCGCCGAGGTCCATCACCAGATACCCGGCCTCGCGGCGATCGACGCGGAGCGTGAGCAGGTTCGATGTCCCGATGAATCCGGCCACGAACGCGCTCGTCGGCCGCTGATACAGCTCGCGCGGTGTCGCGAGCTGCTCGACGACGCCGCCGTGCATGACGGCGATCCGATCCGACATCGTCATCGCTTCTTCTTGGTCGTGGGTGACATAGACGAAGGTCGTACCGGTGCGTTGCTGAAGATCCTTGAGTTCCAGCTGCATCTCCTTGCGCAGCTTGAGGTCGAGCGCGCCCAGCGGTTCGTCCAGCAAGAGCGCCGCCGGCCGATTGACTAACGCGCGCGCCAAGGCCACCCGCTGCTGCTGTCCGCCGGACAGCTGGCCCGGGCGACGGTCCTCCATGCCCTCCAGCCGCACCGTGTGGATCACCTCGCGCACGCGTTCGTCGATGTCGCTGCGTCCCAGCTTGCGGATCTTCGGACCGAACGCGACGTTGTCGGCCACCGACATGTGCGGGAACAGCCCGTAGGACTGGAACACCATGTTCACGTTGCGCTTGGGCGGCGGAACGTTGGTCACGTCCCCGCCCTGCAGCACGATCCGGCCGGCGTCGGGTGACTCGAAGCCCGCGATCATCCGCAGCGTCGTCGTCTTGCCGCACCCACTTGGGCCGAGCATCGAGAAGAACTCGCCGCCCGGGATCGTGAACGAGACGTCGTCGACGGCGGTAACGTCGCCGAACCGCTTGGTGACGGCCTCGACGCGGATCTCCCCCTCGTGCTGGGTCGCCGCCACCGTCGTGTCGCTGTCGATCGCCATGGTCCGCTACCTTTCGCTGGTTACGAGGTCTCGATCTGATTGAGTTTCGCGAGGCGATACGCCACCAGGGCGAACACCCCCGTGAGCACGAGCATGATGAAGTTCAGAGCCGAACCGGCACCCCAGTTCACGTCCTGCAGGATCAGGTCGCGCACGCGCTGACCCATCATGTACGAGTTGGTCCCACCGACGATGTCGGAGGTCACGAAGTCCGTGAGCATCGGGACGTAGACCAGGATCAGCGCGATGAAGATACCGGGCGCCGCCAACGGGATCAGGATCCTGCGAGCTTGTACCCACCACCCCGCACCCAGATCGGTCGCGGACTCGAACACGGTCGGATCGATCGCCTTCATCGCCGCGTAGATCGGGATCGTCGTATACGTGATGTAGGTGGCGCCCAGCGTCAGGATCACGGCGAACTGGCTGAAGATCAGCCAGCTCACGGGCGGGCCGGGGATCAGCCAGTTCACGATCCCTTCTCTTCCGAGGATCACCTGCCAGGCGTACACCTTGACGATCGGCGCCAGCTCGTCGGCCAACACGAGCGCGAGCAGGATCACCAGCTCGAGCCTGCCCGCCTTGAACACCATGTAGTAGGCGAGCGGGATCCCGACCACGAGCATCACCGCCATCGCGGTGGTCGCGATGAAGACCGTGCGTATCGCGATCTGCAGGTTGAGCGAATTGGTAAGCACCGACGGGTAGTTGTCGAGGCTGAACGCGGTGTCCAATGGCGGAGCGGCCTCGAAGCTCACCTTCACCATCAGCAGCATCGGCGCCAAAAACAGGATCAGGAGCAGGGTGACGGGCGTGAACAGGATGCCGAACGCGCCCCTTGCCGAGCTCCCCGTGCGCGACGGGAGCGGCGTCTCCAGGACTTCGGTGGCGCTGGCCATCAGTGTCTCGCCGCCGCTTCGACGCCCTCGGTCTGCACGAGCGCGGCGGTCCCTCCACGCGACTTCAGCAACCACACGGCAAGTCCGATCATCCCGACCTGCAGCACCGAGATCAGCGTCGAGATCGCGTTCACGATCGCCGTGTGCTCGGGGTTCCGGACGTTGGAGTAGACCCACACAGGGAACGTCTGCTGGAACCCGAGCGTGAACGCGCTGATCTCGTAGTTGTTGAACGACCAGGTGAACGCGAAGATCGCCGCCGCCCCGAGCGCGGGAGCGATGTGCGGCAAGATGATATGGCGCAGTACTTGAAGCCGCGAGCACCCCAGGTCGATCGCGGCCTCCTCCTGCACCTTCTGGAACCGGAACAGCTGCGCGGCAACGATCGCTGTGACCAGCGGGAACGTGCAGACCACCTGTGTGGCGATGACCGTTCGCAGACTGAGGCTGACCTCCAGGCGGCTGTAGAACATCAACGCGGCGATCCCGACGACCAACCATGGCAACACGAGGGGGGCACCGACCAACCCGCTGACCGCGCCGTGCCCGCGGAAGCGGAAGCGGGTGATCCCGAACGCGCACAAGGTCCCGAGCACCAGGCATGCGGGCGCGACCACGAACGCGACCGCGAAGGAGTTCCCGAGCGCCTGGCGCAACAACTGGTCGTCGAAGGCGGCGCCGAACCAGCGCAGCGTGACCCCCTCCAACGGGAACGCGAGGATGCTCGAATCGTTGAAGCTGAACAGGAACAGGATCAGGATCGGCCCGAACAGGAACACCGCGACCGCACTAAGGAACAGCCGCCACAGCCAGGTGTTCGCCACCTGGCGCGACGATCGCGCGTGTGCCGGTGCCGGGACGCTGATCCCGACACCGGCCGGTCGCGCGACGTCCGCCATCTAGCCGGCCTTCACCTCTGTCCACGCCGCCCGCCACGCCGACGGATCGTCAGGTGGGCTGGCGGGCAGAGCGTTCTCCAGATCGTAGAGCGAGTCCAGGGACGCCTCTTCGACCACCTCCGGCGGCACCGCGTCGATGATGCCCTGGTTGGAGGTGAGGTAGTTCCAGTTGGTCGCCGCGTAGATCTGTGGCGGTAGCGACGTGTAGTAGTTCAGCAGTGCGTACGCGGCGTCGATCGCGTCCGGGTTGGCCTCCGAGGAGATGCCGTACCCGCAGGTCCACAGCATCTGGCCTTCCTTTGCCGCCGCGAACTGCACGTTGACGCCGTCCTTGCGCAGTTGCTTGGCCGTCCCCGGGTACCCCGACGCGATCACGATCTCGCCGTTCTTGAACAGCGACTTCACCGCGGCCTCGCCCTTCCAGAACGTCCGGAAGTTGTCCTTGTGATCGATCAGGAACTGCTTGGTTTCCTCCAGCTGTTCGGGCGTCATCTCGAGCGGGTTCTCGATGCCGTTCGCGAGCGCGGCCACGTCGATCGCCGTCACGCTGAGGTCTTCGAGCGCCGCGCGGCCCTGGTACTGCGGGTCGAACAGGTCCAGCCATGAGTCGGGCGGGGTCGTGATCTCGTCGGCGTCGTACATGATACCCGCCGTTCCCGCGTCGACCGGCACGAGGTAGACCTGACCGTCCTTCTGGACACCTGGCATCTCCTTCATAGCCGGCCAGATCTCGTCCCAGTGCTCCAGTCTGCTGACGTCGAGCGGTTGGTACATGCCCAGGTCGACCATCTGGGCGGTCGCCTCCTCGACGCAGCTGTTCACGACATCCGCCTCGAACCCGGCCTGCAGCTGAGCGATCGCTTCGTCGCCGGAGCCGAAGGATTTTGACTCGAGCTGGACCTCCGGGTATTCCTCCTCGAAGGGACCGATGTACTCGGGTTCGAATCCGTCGGCGTAGGAGAAGAGTCTGAGCGTGCCGGACGGCTCGCCGGGGGCCGCCGAGGCTCCGTCGTCGCCTCCGGCAGAGGGGTCATCTCCCCCACCGCAGGCCGCCGCGACGAGCGCGAGGGTGAACAAGAGTGCAACACCGATCAAGGTTCGCCGAGAGAGCCGGGCCATCGCGATACCCCTCCTTAGTGTGCCGGCCGAGCGACCGTACACGCCTTGTCGCCCGCACGGTAGGCAAGATGACAGTAGATTGTCAACCGTTAACCGAGCATCTCACCCTGCCCCCGTCCTCCACCGTGACCTCGGGTGACAACACGAGCGATCACCACACCGGCCGCGGCTCGCGTCAGATGCGCATCGTCTGCCCGCACCATCCCGACGATCCGGCCGTGTGTGTCGGGATCCGGTCCCATGTCGGTTGCTTCGGAGCCTTCGCCTCCAGCCATGCGACCCCCTCTCGTGATGCCGCGATCGTAGACGGGTCCGTTGCCGACGGTCGAACCGCCTCAGGAGCGCTCGGGGAGCTTCGCGATATACGCCGCGATCAGCTCGCCGGCCTCCTCGGAATGCGCCTCGAACAACGCGGTCGCCTTCGCGTCGTCACCGGCCTCGACCGCGTCCACCAATGGGCCGTGTTGCTGGCTGATCGCATCCGTGGAGGGTTGTACACGTTCGTCGAGCTGCAGCAGTGAGCGCAACATCGGCACGTACCGCTGGAACACTTCCAGCAGGCGTTCGTTGCCGGACAGCTCGCACACCACCTGATGGAAGTCCAGGTCCGCCTGCGAAATCGCCCGGGAATCGTTCGCCGCGGCCGCTCGCTCGATCGCGTCCGAGAGTGCGCGCAGCCGGCGGATCGACACCTCGTCACCTCGCTTCGCGAGGAGCTTGGCCGCACGGCCTTCGATCGCCGCCCGCAACCCATAGATCTCGCGGACGTCTGCTTCGGTGATGCTGACGACGAAGGTTCCGCGCCTCAGTTCCTCCTCGAGCAGCCCTTCGGCGCGCAGCAATTTGAACGCCTCGCGTACGGGCCCACGGGAAACATTGAGCTGCTGGGCGATCCGGGCCTCGACGAGATGTTCGCCCTGCTCGAATCCACCGGCGAGGATCTGCTCTCGGATGCGGTCGGCCGCATCTTCGGCAAGGGAGCGAGGTGGAGACAAGGGTCGCAATCCACCGTCGTCGGTTGCGGTCGTTCCGGAGCCTCGTTCGCTCATCGGTCGTTCCTGTCCCCGGGCTCATCGAGGGGCTACGGTAGGCCCCGCTACCTGCATTGACCGCCGCATCCTAGCACCCCTAGACTGTCGACAGTCAACCGATGACGCTCCGCAGGGCGGCGCCCCGAGTGCGTGGCAGCGGGCACGAGGAGGTGCACTCTCCATGGGCTCGTCGAGCCAGGAGCGCGCGGCGGAGAACACCCGCGACGCGACTATCGAATACCCGTCCGTCACGACCGACCTTCCGGGACCGCGCAGCGCGGAGCTGTTCGAGCGTACCGACGCGGTGCTGAGTGGCTCGCTCACCGACCACGACGAGGTTCCCTTCGTCGAGTCGCGCAAGCGGGGCTCGATCATCGAGGACGCGGACGGCAACACCTACGCCGACCACGTCTCCGCGTGGGGCTCCACCCCGCTCGGCGCCACCCATCCGCGCGTGATCGCCGCCGTGGGTGAGGCACAGGCCCGTTACGGAATGGAGATCTCCGACTACATCCACAACGAGGAGACGGTGCTGTTGTCGGAGCGGCTCGCGCAGATCGCTCCTCGCGGCATCACACGATCGACCTTCGCGGTCAGCGGAACCCTCGCCGTCGAGGCGGGCGTCAAGCTCGCTCGCGAGGCGACGGGACGTCCGATGATCCTCACGTTCCACGGTCAATATCACGGTGAGGCCACCTACCTCACGGCCGGCGCCAGCTCGGATCTCGCGGAGGTCACTACGCAGAGCGCCCAGTACGTCGCCGGGTTGGTCTTCGCCCCGTACCCCAACGCGTTCCGCGCTCCGTTCCACCAGGGACCCGGGCCCTACGACGACACGATGTACGCCGACTTCATCGAGGACTGGCTACTCGTGCACCAGGTCGAACCCGAGCAGATCGCGGGCGTGCTGATCGAGCCGATCCTCGGTGAGGGCGGCATCTTGATCCCCTCGCAGGCGTTCTGGGACCGGCTCACCGCGATGCGCGACCGGTGGGGGTGGAAGTTGATCCTCGACGAAGTCCAGACCGGCTTGGGTCGCTGCGGCCCGATGTTCGCCAGCCAGCGCTGGGAGAACCTGGATCCGGACATCGTCCTGCTCGGCAAGGGCTTCGCCGGCGGCGGCCAGCCGATCGCCGCGGTGCTCGGCACCGAGGACGTCATGGCCGACTCCGAGCTGCACCTCGGCGGAACGTTCGCGTGGACGCCCGCCGCCGCTGCGGGTGCGCGGGCATCGATCGACGCGATCCTCGAAGAGAACGTGCTCGACAACGTGTGGGAGATCGAACGCATCGCGCTCGAAGAACTCGGTCCCGTGGTGGACCGGGTCGAGCAGGTCGGCGCCGTCCGCGCCGCGGGAGCGTTGATCGGCGTGGAGTTCGTCCTCGACAAGGAGTCGATCGTGCCGGCGCCCGCGTTCCATCGGGACGTACACAACGCGGCCGTGCGCCGCGGCGTGCTCGGGATCACCCAATGGGGCAAGTGGGTCTACCGGATGCAGCCGGCACTCAACATGCCGCCCGAGTTGTTCCGCTGGTCGTGTCGAACCCTGGCCGAGGTGATCGAGGAGGTCGCGAAGGATCCGCCCACCGAGCCACCGAGCCTGCTCGACCGCGAACCTCCGGTCGAAGGCGGCAGCCGCCGTCGCTAGTCAGTCCGGGTTCGCGACGGACGGATCCGGCACGGCGTCGGGCACGCCGGGCAAGACGTATGTCCAGCGGGCATCCCAGGACACCCACGCCTGCCGTCCCACCGAACCCTCGGACAGCCGCGCGTCCAGCGGCGTGACGACCGCGAGCTTGGACGACTCGGGACCTTCCACCAGGTAGCGAACAACCGCGCCCTGGAACGTCTCCTCCAGCACACGCACCCCGATGCCCGCCTTGCCGTTGGGGCCTCCCTCGGCGCTGATCCGTAGGTGTTCGGGGCGCAGCAGCAACACACCGGGCGCGCCGGACACACAGCCGGGCGCGCCGCCTGCGACCTGCGCCCGGCCACCACCGGGCAGCGTGACCGACCACCCCTCGCCCTCGCGCGACTCGAGCCGCACGGGCACGAGGCTCGCCTGTCCGATGAACCCGGCGACGAACAACGACGCGGGGCGCAGGTAGATCTCCTCCGGGCTCGCCAGGTGCTCGACCTGCCCTCGGTTCATCACCGCGATGCGGTCCGACATCGTGAGCGCCTCGCCTTGGTCATGCGTCACGTACACGAAGGAGATGCCGACTTCGCGCTGGATCCGCTTCAGCTCGAACTGCATCTCCTCGCGCAGCTTCAGGTCGAGCGCCCCGAGCGGCTCGTCGAGCAACAGCACGGCGGGGCGGTTCGCAAGCGCGCGGGCGAGCGCGACCCGCTGCTGCTGCCCGCCCGACAGCTCACGCGGGTAGCGCTTCGCGAGGTCGCCGAGCTGCACGGTCTCGAGCGCCCCTCCGATCCGCCGGCGTGTGTCCTCCTTGCCGAGCTTCTTGCGCTCCGGACCGAACGCGACGTTCTGTTCCACCGTCATGTGGGGGAACAGCGCGTAACTCTGGAACACCAGGTTCGTGTCACGCCGGTAGGGCGGTAGGTCGCTCGCGTCGGATCCGTCGACGAAGATCTGACCCTCGGTGGGGCGCTCGAAGCCTGCGAGCATCCGCAGCGTCGTGGTCTTGCCACATCCGCTCGGACCTAGCAGCGAGAAGAACTCGCTTCGTCCCACAGCGAAGTTCACGTGGTCCACGGCCGTCACGTCGCCGAAGCGCTTGACCACATCGCGCAGTTCGAGCGCGGGAGCATCGCCGCTCGACCGCGGCGCCGATGCCTGCTCGGTGCTCGTGCTCACGTTCGCTCTCCTTCCACCGTGCCGTGCGCGATCACGCGCCTGCCTCCAGCTTCTTGATCCTCGCCGCACGGTACCCGCCGAAGGCTACTGCGGCCGAAAGCACGAGCAGCAAGAAGCTCATCGCCGAACCGATCCCCCAGTTGCCCGCCTCGAGCACTTGTTCCTGGATCGCGTTGCCGATCATGCTGCCGCTCGTGCCGCCCACGAGGGCGGGCGTCGCGAACTCGGAGAACATCGGGATGTAGACGATGATGATCGCGACGAATATCCCCGGGGCGGCGAGCGGCAAGAGGATCTTGCGGAAGCGCGTGGAGAAGCGCGCGCCGAGATCGTCCGCGGCCTCGAGCAGGTCGGGCTCCACAGCCTTCAACGACGCGTAGATCGGGATCGTCGTGTAGGGGATGTAGGTCGTCGACAGCACGATGATCACGGCGAGCTTGGAGAAAAGCAGCACGTCGATCGGTGCGTCGATGACTCCGATCGCCTGCAGCGTGTAGTTGATCACCCCTTCGCGGCCCAGCACCATGCGCCATGCATAGACACGGATCAGCGGATTCAGCTCTCCCGCCAGCACGAAGAGGAGCAACAGCAACAACTCGTAGCGGGCTCGCACGCAGAACGCCAACAGGTACGCGATCGGCATCGCGATCGCGAGCATCACCGCCATCGAGATCGTGCAGATCAGCACGGTGTTCCACGCGAACTTGAGGTAGGCCGGTTCGCTGAGGATCGCCTGGTAGTTCTCCAACGTGAACCCGCCCGTGCCAGTGATCGAGCGGTGTTGGAAGCTCATCCACAACAACAGGCCGAGGGGAACGCCGAACAAGACCAGCAGCCACATGCTCGGGGGGAGTGCGTACCCGAACACGCGCACCCCGACACGCCCGGTGGCCGCCGGTTTGCCCTGCGGATCGAGGCTGAGCTGCTCGGTCGCCATCTACTTCACCTGCCCCGCGAAGACTCCGGCGACGGCGTCGGCGTCCAACGATCCGCCCGTTCGCTTGGAACCTGCCGCAAGCCGCCACGCGACCAGCACGATGACGACTTGCAACACGGAGACCAACGTGGAGATCGCGTTCACGATCGGCACATTCTGGGCGTGGCGCAGCGTCGAGAACACCCAGATCGGGAAGGTGATCTCGAACCCACCGGTGAAGAAGCTGATCACGAAATTGTTGAATGAGTAGCTGAAGGCGAAGATCGCCGACGCCGCGAGCGCCGGCATCACGTGCGGCAGGATGATGTAGCGCAACACCTCCCGCGGCGTGGCGCCCAGGTCGAGCGCCGCCTCCTCCACACGGCGGTCGAACCGCACGAGCCGCGCGCCGACGATCGCCGCCACGAGCGGGAACGCGACCGTGATGTGCATCAGCGTGATCGTCTTGAGGCTCAGTGGCACGTTGATCCTGTTGAAGAAGATCAACGCGCCGACGCCGATCAGAAGCCACGGAACGACGAGAGGAGCGCCGATGAGACCAGCAACCGGACCGCGGGCCTTGTAGCGGAACCGCGTCACGGCGAAGGCTGCCAGGGTCCCGAGCAGCAGCGACACCGGCATCACGACGAACGCGACCCCGACCGAGTTGCGCAGCCCCTCCAGCAACACGGGGTTCGATAGAGCGTCGGTGTACCACTGGCCCGTGAAGCCCTCGAACGGCAGCGCGATGATGATCGAATCGTTGAACGAGAACAGCGCGAGGATCAGCAGCGGCCCGTACAGCAACAGCACGACGATCGCGAGGAACACCAGGCGGAGGACGAGCAGTAACCCCGGCTTGTGTCGGAGGACGAACCGTTCGACCGAACTCGGCGGCCGGGACCGGTCGACCCCGGAGGATCCGCGGTCGATCCCTCCGGTCTGCGTCGACCGGACCAGCGTGTCGTCCTGGCTCAGCGCCTCACCCCGTCCCGCTCACGCGGCCTTGAACTCGCGCCACACCTGCTGCCAGGCATCGTAGTTCTCCGGGATCGTGTAGGGGATCGCGTTCTCGAAGCTCCCGGGATCCTCCAACCCGGCCTCCTCCACGATCTTCGGGTCGACCGCATCGAGCGTGTCCTGGTTGGAGACGAGGTAGAAGAAGTTCTCCGCCTGCCAGGCCTGCGTCTCGGGTTGCGCGTAATGATCGATCAACGCGTATGCCGCGTCGACATTCTCCGCGTTCGCGCCGATCCCGTACCCGCAGGTCCACGTCAGCTGACCCTCGGAGGCGAGCGAGTACTCGACCGGCTCGCCCTCGGCCTTCAACGTCTCGGTCGATCCCTTGTAGCCGGGCGCCACGACCACGATCTCGCCGGTCTTGAACAGGTTGGCTTGGTCCGCGTCACCTTTCACCAAGCTGCGGAGCAGTGGCTTCTTGTCGACCAGGAACTGCTTGACCTGCTCCAGCTCCGCGTCGTCCAGGTCGAGCGGATCTTCGATGCCGAGCGCCATCGCAGCGACCGCGATCCCCGACAGTGGGTCGTCATCCAGGCCGATCCGGCCCGAGTAGGCGTCGTCGAAGACGCTCGCGTACGAGTCGAACCCGGCGGGAACTTCTTCCTCGTTGTACATGATGCCGCTGGTGCCGCCGACCATCGGCGCGAGATACACCTCGCCGTCGACGGTGACCCCTTCTAGCTCCTTGAACGCCGGAAACATCTGGTCCCAGGCCTCGATCCGCGACGTGTCGATCGGCTGGAGCAGACCGAGGTTCACCATGCGGACGGTGTCCTCGACACACACGTTCACCACGTCTGCCTGGAACCCGCCCTGCAGCTTCGTCACGGTTTCATCCCCGCTCGCGAAGGCAGCGGTACGGACGTCCACGTCCGGGTTCGCCTCCTCGAACGGGTCGAGCAGCTCCGGCTCGAAGGCGTCCTCGTACGCGAAGAAGGTGAGGGAGCCCGAGACCTGTCCGGGATCGGCCGACTCTCCATCGCCGGACCCCGGCGCCGAGTCGCTGCTGCACGCCGCGGCCACCACCATCAGAACAGATACAACGACGATCGAGCGCGCGGTCGTACGAGTACGTGGGGCAGTCATACCGCTGTCTCCTTCTGGGTCGTCGGTGCCGCCGCCAGGGATCCGACGTCGGCGATCAGTGCGGAGAAGACACGAGCACATCGGACAACCTCTCGGACGTCGATGTGCTCGTCTGGGTGGTGAGCCGTCCGCAGGTGTCCAGGGCCGAAGACGATGACCTCGGAGTGCGACCGATCGGAGAAGCTGTGTGCGTCGGTCCACGAGGGCATCCGTGTGTAACCGGGCTCACGGCCGATCGCGCTTTGGCTCGCTCGTGCCAGCGCTCGCGGGAGCGCGGCTCCGGGGGAGGTCTCCCACCATCCGCCCGAGTCCTTGAGTTGGAACGTCGCGTCGGAGGCGGCGCAGCGCTCCTCGATCTGGCGCCGCACCTCGTCCAGGCTCGGCTCACCGAAGACTCGGGCCGACAGGTAGAAGTCCGCTCGGTCCGGGATCGCGTTCACGGGCTGCGCGGAATGCATCCGTTGCACCGAGGTCATGTTGCGCCCGGCGATAGGATGCTCGTGCGTCGTGAACGGCAGCGTCTGCAGCTCAAGGAGCAGACGGGCGGCCTTCTCGACGGCGTTGTCCCCCTCCTCGATCAGCGAGCCGTGCACCGACCGACCGCCGACCCGCACCCAACCGTCGACGAACCCGGTCTCGGTGAGCGCGATATCGAGCTCGGTGCCCTCCGAGGCGACCACGAAGCGCGGACGCAGGTTGTCGGCCATCGACCGCGACCCCTTGCCCCCGATCTCCTCGTCGACGACGAATCCGAGCGCCACGGGCAGACGCTCGAACTCGACGCCGCTCTCGCGCGCCAACACAGCACCGAGGAGGATCGCCACGGCGCAGCCTTTGTCGTCCTGTGCGCCGAGACCGCGCACGATCGTCCCGTCGACCCGCGCGCGGCCCGCCCAGTCCCACGTGGGGACGATCGTGTCGATGTGCGCGGTCAAGAGCAGATCCGGACGATCGTCGTGACCGACCAGCACGTTGGGCCCGGCGCCGGCGACCGACTGCACCTGGACGGGGAGATCGAGCTGGGAGCACCGTCCGGCGAGGTACTCCATCGCCTCGTGCTCCTGGTCGGAAACCGACGAGATCTCGACCAGGCGGACGAGTTCCTCGGTTGCCCAATCGATCGCGGCCGCGTCTTCCACGCCTGTCCCCCTCTGGAGGGGTGCCCGGCGCCGGTGTGAGCCGCTGCGGGTGCGCCCCTCTTCGCCCTGAAGGCGAGCCTAGGCCCGATTGTCGACAGTCAGCAAGATAGGTGGGTGCCGGATCACGGTGGTTTCGGGGGCGAATAGTGCCGGATATCGCAGGTGGTCACGCGCAGCCCCTAGCGGGACTCGGCAGATATGACTACTCCTGAACGAGCAGACGTGTCCAGCGGTAGCTGTGCTTGGCCACGTTGAGGATCGTGAACGTCTCGATCCCATCCACTCCGGGAGCCGTCCGAACACCCTCCTCGAGGACGCGGAACATGTGATCGTTGTCGCGGCAGACGACCTCGATCAGCAGGTCGAACGAGCCGGTACACACGGCGATGTAGTCGACCTCGGGGATGTCCTGCAGCGCCTCGACCGCACCCGCCACCGATCCGCCACGCACCCGGATGCCGATCTCTGCGAAGACGAGCCCCAGTGCCAGCGCGTCCGACACGGCGACGACCTGGACGACGCCACGACGCACCATCCGCGCATACCGGTTTCGCACCGTCGCCTCGGACAGCTCGAGGTTGCGGGCGATCTCGGTGAACGGCCAGCGGCCGTCCTGGTTCAGCTCCTCGATGATCTGGACGTCGGTCTCGTCCAGCGCCCCCCGCAGCACGGGCGTCACCTCCATAGTCGTCAACCGCCTCGAAGGTCAGGCGGCCTTGAAGGTACGCCACACCTCGAGCCACCGATCGTAGTTCTCGGGGATCTGCAGCGCGATCGCGGCATCCAGTTGTTCCGGCTGGTCCAGTCGGAGCTGCTTCACAAGTTCGGGATCGAGCTGGTCGAGCGTCTCCTGGTTGGAAACGACGTAGTTGTAGGTCTCCGCGTAGAACGCCTGCGCCTCGGGACTGGCGTAGTAGTTCAGCGCGGCGTAGGCAGCGTTCAGACTCTCCTCGGACACGTCGGCCCCCAAGGACATGCCGCACACCCACGCCATCGAACCCTCGGCGGACGACATCGCCACGGGGATGTCCTCGCGCTGCATCGCGGCGACGTAGTCGTGGTAGCCGAAGCCCGCGACGATCTCGCCGGTGCGGTAGAGGTTCAAGAAGTCCGCGTCGCCCTTGAACAGCGTGCGCACCTGATCCTTGTGATCGAGCAGGTACTGCTGGATCTCGTCGAGGTCGGCGTCGTCCAGGTCGTAGGGGTCGGTGTGGCCCAGAGCCAGCGCGACCAGCGGGATCGTCTCCTGCGGACTGTCGCCCAGGGTGATCTTGCCCGTGAGGGCGGGATCTTCCATCAGCTGGCGGTAGGAAGTGACCTCGCCCGCCTCTTCGGGGTTGTAGATGATGCCGCTCGTGCCGCCGACGTTGGGGATCATGTAGACCTCACCGTCGTAGGTGATCCCCGACAGTTCGCGGATCTGTGGGAACAGCGAGTTCCACGCCTCGATCCGGCTCGTGTCGATCGGCTGGATCAGTCCGGCCTGCACCATGCGGGCGGTCTCCTCGGTGCAGGAGTTGATCACGTCGGCGTGGAACCCTCCCTGCAGCTTCGCCACCGCCTCGTCGTTGTCGGAGAAGTTCGCGGCACGGACCGTGACCTCGGGGTTGGCCTCCTCGAACGGCCCCAGCACCTCGGGAAGGATCACGTCCTCGTAGCCGTAGATGGTGATCTCGCCGCTGGGCTGACCCGCGGTCGTTCCGCCCTCGCCGCTCGCGTCCTCCGCGCCGTCGCCGTCGCCGGAACAAGCGGTCGCCACCAAAGCGAGGGCGAACATCACCACAGCGAGCCGTCCGAGTCTGAGTCCAAGCATCCCCGTCCCCCTGTTTGCGCGAGCGCGTCCGCCGCTGCCGACGAACCTTGTGCGTTTCCTACACCGGTCGACGGTCGACTGTCTACCCACTGTGCTAGCGTCCGGCGCGCATCAGATGGGAGGCTGCAGCGATGACTTCGGCACGGTTCGAGGGCAAGAACGTGATCGTCACGGGCGGTTCGCGCGGCATCGGTCGCGGGATCGTCGACGCGTTCGTCGAGGAGGGCGCACGGGTCTTCGTCGTCGATATCCTCCCCGACGGGCTCCAACGCCTGCTCGCCGAACACCCGCAGGCGGACGCGTTGGAGACGTTCGTCTGCGACATGGGCGACGTGGACGCCGTGCGAGCGATGGTGCGCGAGGCAGTGGCCCGCATGGGCGAGGTGCACGTGCTCGTGAACAACGCGGGCGTACAGCCCGAAGGGTGGGCCAAAGACTTCACGCCCGAGGCGTTCGACGTGTGTATGGCGGTGAACGCGCGCGGCCCGTTCTTCGCGATGCAGGAGCTGTGCAACGGCTGGGTCTCGCGCGGGACGGCTGGCTCGATCGTGAACATCACCAGCGCGAACGCATTCAAGAACGAAAGCCCGGAGTCCGTCTACAACGCGTCCAAGGCAGCGCTGGGAGCGCTGACGAACGCCTTCGCGCACGAGTACGGCCGGTACGGGATCCGCGTGAACGCTGTGGCCCCCGGCGAGACGATCACCCCGGAGGCCGAGGCGGAGCTCGCCGCCAACCCCGACGAGCGACGGCTCGTGCGTGAGTACCTACGCCGGATCCCCTTGCAGCACACGGGCGTTCCCCGCGACCAGGCGATGGCGGTGTTGTTCCTCGCCGGCGACGACGCACGCTTCGTGAGCGCACAGACCCTGATCGTGGACGGCGGCGAACTCGGCGGAGGCGACTGGTACGACGTCGCCGACGCCCCGCCGCTGCCGCCCGAGGATCGCCCGATCACGGGCTAGCCACGTCTCGCTTCCCTCGTCAACGTGTTGACGAACATCTCGTCAAGACGCTGACGGTTCGTCGCCACCACCCCGCAGCAACAACTCGTCAACGTATTGACGGGAGCACCACCTATGTGACGTCGGGACGGTGCAAGGGCTGCCCCTTCACACCCAGATCAGCGATCGCCAGGTAGTCCTCACCGACGTTCGCCGTCACCGCGCGATCGAGCGCGTCACCCACGAAGCACATGTTCGTCGGCGAGTTCAGCCGTTTCGCCTCCCAGTCGTCGACGACGACCTCGAGGGTGCCGTCCGGACGCAGCACGTCCAGGCGGTCGGGACGGTAGTAGGCGATGTACATGTTCCCCTCGTTGTCGAACACCAAGCCGTCGGGCACCGTCCGGGCCATCTCCACGACCAACTCACCCGAACCCGCCGAACCGTCTGGCTCGATCGGGATCCGCCATAGGCGCCCACCCGTGTGCACCTCTTCGGGGTGCGATTGCGCGACCCACAGGGCCGACCCATCCGGCGCCAATGCGCACCCGTTGGGATACCCGCCCACGGCGTCCGACCACACGGACGTTTCGCCGCCCCCGGGCTCCACGCGGAACACCACGCCGTTCAGCGACGACGTCACGTACATGACCCCCGCCGCATCGAATACCGGCCAGTTCGGCTCGTCGATCGGCGTGCCGGGAGCTCCCGCCGTGTAGGTCTCGACCTTGCCCGTGTCGGGGTCGATCCGCGACACGTCCTGGCGCACGTAGTCGCACGCGTAGATGTGGCCCGCACCGTCGACCGCCACCCCGAGCACGACCCCGCCCGTGTTCGCCACCTCACGCGAGGACCCGTCCAGGCCAACCGAGTAGATCTGTCCTCCCTCGCCGCCACAGTAGATGCGGCCGGCGAGCGGATCCCAACACAGCCCTTCCGGGTGCTGCAGGTCCCCCGCCAACGGCGAGAAGACCTCCGGTGCGAACAGCGCGTCCATCGTCCCCGTTCCTCTCTCGCGACGACTACGTCTCGCCGCGTGCCTTCTTCATCGCTGCCTTGACCTCGTCGGTGTCCAACGTCATCTCGAGGAACCCGACCTGCTCTTCGTAGACCGACGCATCGGCCTGCTCTTTCACCTCGTATTCGAAGATGTGCAACACGGAGAGCCCCAACTGGACTCCCGCCAACGGACCCACCCAGGCCGGATCTCCGTCCCGCACGGTCTCGGCCGCGACTTCGACCGCTTCCGCGTCGGCCGCGCCGAGCATCACGACGAGGTTCTCGTCACCGTGCTCGTCGACGATCCGTTTGATCAACGCCTGGTTCTCCGGGTCCATGGCGCCGGACGCCGTTCAGACGAAGCACTCCGTGCGGACCTCGATCACCTCGGCGCCGGCGCTCTTCGCCACCTCGGCGATCGCCTCGCCGGGTACGGAGTCGCGCTCGCCGAGGGCGATCACCTTCTTGCCTTTCAGCTCCATGTCGGTTGCTTCACCTCCCCTCGTGTGCGTCTCACGCGCCACCTCAGGCGCCTTGGTCGCGAAGATGTTCGGGGACCGGCAGTCCCACGGCCGGTGCGCCGTCCAACAGTCGGCGGATCGCCGCTTCGATGTCGTCGGGCGTCGCGGCGTTGCTCGTGATGCGCTCCACCTCGACGCCGTCGCGCATCGTGATGTAGGCAGGCAGTCCCGCCACGCGAAGGTCCCGGCAGATCTTCCGGTTGTCCGGTGCGTTCACCTTCACGAGCGTCACCTCGTGCGCGTACTTTTCGCCGAGCGCCTCCACCGCGGGCATCAGCGCCAGACACGGCTGACACTCCGGTCCCCAGATGTCGACGAGGACGTGGCCCTCGTTGACGAGGTCGTCGAACTCCTCGACGGTCGCTTCGATCGCCATCGTGTGCATTCCCTCCCCTCCTCTTGGCCTTTCCTCTAGGCCTCGAGCGTTACGGACGCGCCGTCCCACAGCCGGGTGAGTCGGCCGAGGAACAGCGATCCCTTCGCGATCAACATCGTCGTATCGAGCTTGCCGGCCTGCATCCGCGCCAGCGCGTGCGGCAACCACGGCACCGCCGACGCGATGTGTCCCTGCGTCGGCGAGAACCCGGGCAACCCGTGCGCTCTCGCGAACCCGGCGATCTCGCTCTTGTCCATCTCGCCACGGACAACCCCGAGTCCCGCGAGCATCTTGTAGTTGCGGTCGGGAACGTCCCCGCCGCCCTGAGGCTCGGTGATCTCGGGGTTGTGGATCTCCACCGCGTACGTACCGATGTCGGAAACCCGCAGCCCCATCGCGTCCAGCGGCGCACCGACGAGCGACTCGAGCTGGCCCTGCTGCGCGTTGCCCACGCGCACCGGCATGCGGCCGATCGCATCTGTGCGCAGCACGGGTCCGTTCGACCCGTCGGCCGGACCCAGCAGCACCGCCATCCCGGCGAGGACGTCCTCGATCACCGGGAACCCCTTGTCGAGGGCGCCCTCGAACTTCATCCCGAGCTTGCCAAGCGACCCGCCCGCGACGAGCAGCACGCGCTCCTCGACCCCCGCCTCGATCAGGGCCGCGGCCACGGCCATCGCGTGCACGGGCGCGGCGCAGAACGACTTCACGTCGATCCCGCTGGCGTTCACGACCCCGCAGTGTTCGGCGACGGCCTTCGCGAGGTTGCCGCCTCCGCGCTGATAGCGATCGCCGATCGCCTCCTCTCCGCAGCCGATCGCGTGCGTGATCGACCCCGGATCCACGTCGCTGGTCTCGAGCAAGTGCCGCAGCGCATGCACGGCGCTCGCCTTGATCGTGTAGTTCTCCAGCAGCACGTGCGCCTGCAGCGATTCGTCGAGAGCGTGGGCGGGGGCGAACGCTCCCACGACCTCGCCGCCGGCGAACAGTCCGAGTTCGCCTTTGCCGGGATCGGGCTCGTCTTTGAGGCGCACCAACTCGAACTGATCGATCTCGGCGAGCAGCTCGTAGAAGCGGTTCTGCTCCATCACGTCGCCGAACGGTCCGGCCGGCGACGCGCCCTCGACGGGGTGTTGCCACCAGGTTCGCGGACGCTCCCACAGGTCATCGGGCGCCAGCGCCCCGACGAACACCTGGTTCGGCGGATAGGCGACCGCGTCCTCGTACGAGCGGAGCGCACCGAACAGTTCCGGCCACCGCGCCTGTTCGCGCCACGGCTTGGACCCGTACCGGACCAGATCAGGGACGTGCTCCAGCACGAACGACGCCGCGAGCACGGCGGCCCGTCTGCTCACGCGGACACCTCCCACACGGTCGCCGGCTCCACGTCGGTCTCAACCATCTCGAGCGCGCGTTCCACGATCTTGGTGCGCAGTGCCACTTCTTCCTCCTCGTCCAGCGACGGATCCCCGGTCGGGTTCGTGATCGCCGGCCCTCGCACGATCCGGCTGGCTCCCGCCATCTGTGCGATCGTCGGCAACGACGTGATCGTCGCCACCGGGATGCCTTTCCGTTCGATCTCTTTCGCAAGCGTCGCCCCGCAACGCGTCCCTGTGCCTCAGGTGCCGGTCAACACCACCGCCTGGACTCCGGCATTGACCAGCTCGGCCGCGATCTCCTGGCCGAAGCGCGTCGCGGACGCCACGGGCGTGTCCACGCCCGTCGTCGTGTAGAAGGTCGGATGCAACCGGCCGATCCGTCCCTGGGTCTCCAGCCTTCGCACCGCGTCCAGCGGCACGAGCCGATTGGGATCGGCATTCCCAGCGGTCGTGTCGAAACCTCCGTGGACGGTTTCGTAGGCATCGGCCGACATTGAGGCCACTCCGTCGATGGGATAGGCCAGCCAGGCGTGCGCCCGGCGAGAGACGAGGTGATCCGGGTTGCCCTGGGGAACACACCCAGCCTCCGACACGAGCGCCACCAGCGCCTCGCTCACGTCCGGCACCGGCGACGCCGGCGGCACGACTTCGAACGCAGGCGCCACTTCTGTCTCGAAGGCCTCGCCGCGGAGCTTGGCGAGCACCAGATCGAGGGCCCGGTCGGCTCCCGACCGATCGACGACCTCGTTGCGTCGGATCCCCCGGGGCAGGTAGCCCGCCTCTTCTGGCGAGCCCGGGTCGCGCCCCTCGGCGAGCGCCACACCGATGGCGGCGAGCACGGGAAGCGCGTCCTTCATCCCCGCGACGTTCGCGGTGGTCGGAACGACGTAGGCACCCCCCTCGGCGGCGATCACCCCGGGGTTCTCGGGGAACATCGCCGTCACGACGGGGATCCCACGTCGCGAGGCCTCGCGGGCGAGCATCCCGCAGGCGTAGCCGTAGCGGCCCGAGTTGAAGGCGGGCCCGCACACGAGTACGTCGGGCGCCTCCTCCTCCAGCCAGGCAAGCAGGGTTGCGAGCGCGGGATCCTCGTGTTCGGCGAAGTAGTCGTCTCCGCACGCCAGCGTGACGTCGACGGGCAGTCCCAGCGGCGTCAGCCCTCGGCCGGGTCCCTGCGGCCCCTCGAGGCGCACCGGCTCGTGACCTGCGGCCTCCTCGGCACCGAGACCTGCGAAGAATTGGTTCATGTAGTGGACGACGCGAACCGCGGCCGGGCTCATATCGTCACTCCCCGCAGTCTGCCGTCCCCGAGTTGCGTCGCGGCGTCGAGGTAGTGCAGCACCGGCACCTGTGCCGGTGCTTCGTGATCCGTTTCGCCGATCACGCTCGCGGGCGTCCAGCCGTCCGCGCGCTCCAGAACGTTGCCGGTCGACACCAGTGCGTCTGCTTCTGCGACGTGGTCGGTCAGGCCCCCCTCTTCCGCGACGATGCCCACGGCGCGAACGCCGAGTTGTTCGCACGCGCGCAGGGTGAGCATCGTGTCGGTGTGGGAGTTGCCCAGCGAATACGTCGTGCAGATCGCGGCATCCGCGCCGAGTTCCTCGGCTGCGATGTGCGCCGCGCCGTCCGCCATGCGCCGTTTGTCGTCCGCGTCGTCCAGGTATCCCTGGGTCAAGACCGCGCCGGGACACACCAGCGCGGTGCCGTGCTCGTTTAACAGGCGATGCAGCAAACGCGACCGTTGGATCGTTCCCGTGCTCACGCGCGCCGCGGGTGAGTCGTACGCGCCCGCGGTCAAGGCACCATCGAGCAGCGCTCTCGGATCGACGGCGCAGGGACTCACAAGGTCCACGGGCGCTCCGCGCAGGTAGGTCGTCAGCCCCGGTCCCTCGGCCGTGAACTGCAGGATCGGCACCACCACGGGCAGCTCCCCGGCCACTTCCCCGAGCGCGAACACGGACTCGGTATCCGCGTCGCTGTCCTCGGCCGTAGCCGAGGCCAGATCCCGGGCCGCTCGGAGCAGTGTGCGGCGGGCGGCCGCGTCGACGTCGGCGAGAGAGGCGCCCTGCGCGGCTACCAGCTCCAGGACCAGGTTGATCGTCGATCCCCACGGGGTCAGAGATGCCCCCGATCCGTCCATGTCGACGTAGCTGGCCGGGATCGGATCGTCGGGATCGATCAGCGCTCCCATGTCGAGCGTCGACAACACCGCGATGCCGTCGAGCCGATCTGTTCGTCCCGTGCCGCATAGCGCGTCGGCGGGGCCGAGCACGCCGGGGAAGGTCGCCGCAGGATCGTCCGCCTTGACCGACGGCACGACGGCGTCGAGGACGTTCGCGATACGAACGGAGTCACCGGGACGAACGACGTGCGCGCGCAACGAGCCGAGCGCGGGTTCGTCGGAGCACAGGGACTCGACGACGTCGAGGTCGATCTCGAGGAGAGGATCGCCGGGAGTGCGAGAGACGCGCCCTTCCCCATGGCGCACCTCCCGCACCGCCCGGACGTCGAAAGCCGCGACGGTGAGCGGCGACGCAGAGATGGTACCCGGTCTCGGCATCCTCACACCATCCCCCGCTCGGGGTCCCTCTGTGGCCTGCGTCGCGACCTGCGAGCATCTCGGAGGACCTCCCGGGCGCAATTGCTCCCGTTCGCTCCGGTCACCCCGCCTCCCGGATGTGTCCCCGCGCCGCACAGGTACAGGCCGCGAACCGGCGAGCGGTACGCGCCGTAGCCGCGGATCGGTCGCAAGAACAGCAATTGGTCCGGCGACATGTCGCCGTGCATGTGATGGCCGCCGGTGAGCGCGAGCCTTCGCTCGAGATCGAGCGGCGACAAGACCTCGCGATGCAGCACCGATCCCAAAACGTTGGGGAACGCTTCGCCCACGCGTTCGATCACGCGGTCGGCGATCGCGTCCTTGCGTTCGTCCCACGTTCCGTCGGCCAGTCGGTACGGCTGTGAACGCACGCCGACCGTGACGACGTGCTGTCCCGGTGGCGCGAGCGAAGGATCCGACACACTCGGGATACACAGCTCGATGTGCGGCTGGTCGGCCGGTTCGCCCGCCTTCGCGTGTGCCTGGTCCATGTCGAGGTCCCGCAGGGGCTTCGTGAGCTGGATCAATGCCCGGTGGTAGGGCTGCTCACGGGCCCCGGCGGCCGATCCGGCCCCCGGGAGATCGTCGAACCCGGCCAGGCGCGGCAGCTCGGAAACGCCAAGGTTGATCTTCATGCTGGCTCCGTCGGTGCGGTAGGAGCGGATCGCCCCGACCACCTCGTGCGGGAGCTCGCGCTCCCCCACCAGGCCGAGGAATGTCCGTTTGGGATCGGCGTTGGACAACACGAGGTCGGCAAAGAGCTCCTCTCCCGAGCCGGCCAGCACCACGCCCGTCGCCCGGCCGCCGCGGATGACGATCCGTTCCACCTCGGCGTCGGTGCGGATCAACACGCCGCGTTCGGTTGCGGCCTCCGCCATGAGCCTCGTGACCTCTCCCATGCCGCCGCGGACGAATCCCCAGTTCTGCTGGCCGACCCCGCTCGCGTGATCGTGCAACAACACGTACGCGGTGCCGAAGGCCTTCGGCCCGGCGAGTGTGTTGCTGATCGACTCCCAACCCAGTGCGGATTTCAGCTCGTCGGACTCGAACCACTCGTCGAGGTACTGCGCCATCGAGGTGGTGAACAAGAAGCTCAGCTCGGTCAGGCGCTTGCGGTTGCGCAGGCCGAGTCGCGCGAACCACGCGAGCGCCGAAAGATCCCGCCTGCTCGGCGCGCGCGGGTCGGGCGGGGTCCGGTCGAACACCGGCAGGATCGCCTCCGCGAGGCCGGCCAACCGCTCCTCGAACCGTGGGTAGGCGCGCGCGTCCCGTTTGGAGAACCGCGCGATCTCCTCGCTCGCCGCTCCAACGTCACCGTGCAAGAATAGGTGCGCGCCGTCCGGATACAGGTTCAGCGAAGGCGTGGCCGCGTCGACGTGCAGGCCGCGTTCCCGCAGCCGGAAGTCCCGCCAGATCGCGGGCCGCAGCATCGAGAGTACGTAGGCGCCCGGAGACGCCCGGAACCCCGGCGCGAACTCCTCCGTGGTGCACGCGCCCCCGACCAGCTCGCGACGCTCGAGCACGCACACGCGAAGACCCTCGCGGGCCAACGAGAACGCGGCGACGAGTCCGTTGTGTCCGCCGCCCACGATGACGACGTCGTAGCGGTTGGTCGTCACGTCCTAGGACGCCCTCACCGCACTGCCACGGCGCGCCACGTATTCGTCGCAGCGCGCGATCAGATGGTCGCGCCCGAAGCTCGGATCGTGTCCTCCGTGAACCATGCGCACGGAGAACTCGCGGAGGCGCCGCATCGATGCCACGAAGTCGGGGATCGAGGAGTTCGGTAGCTCGTCCAGCAGTTCGTCGTCCCGATAGACGGTGTCGCCGGAGAACAAGGTCCCCGTCGCCTCGTCGAACAGCACCATCGAGCCCTGGGTGTGGCCGGGCGTGTGGAACACGGTGAAGGAACGGTCCCCGAGGTCGACGGTGTCGCCTTCGGTGACGGTGCGGGTCGGCTCGGTGGCGATCAGCGAATATGACGACAGTTCGTAGCCGGGCGAGGGCACCGCGTCGATGAACGAGTCCGGCAACGGTGTGCCGTCCTTGGTCAGGGCGTCCTGGAAGTCCTGCGGCATCTCCGAGGGGATCAGCGTCCCTCCGTCTCGCGCGTTGGCCACGTCCGGAGCTTCCAGCTCGTGGGCGATCCGCTCGTCGAACTCGTGCAGTCCGCCCATGTGGTCGCTGTGCGCGTGCGTCACGACGGCGATGATCGGCTTGCCCGGATCGGGGCGCAGCGCGTCGACGAACGGCTTGAGCGGAGCGACACCGTTCGCCGTGTCGACGAGCAGATCGGCGTCCCGGCCGGGAACAAGCCACACGTTGCCGCGGATCCATGCGTACATGTGCGGCTCGTTGATGCGGAACACGCCGGGCTCGACTTCGACGGCCTCGAACCACGCCTCGTCGACCGGCAGCGATGATGCGCCCATGGCGCCTCCCTTCAGCGCGACCGGCCCGCGGGTGACGTGTCCCGCCGGCGGGTCGCATCGGCGACCAGCTGGTCGGAATCGGACAGCAGGTTCGCGAGCACGCGCGCGCACTCCACCACGTCGTGGAGGGCCACGTGCTCGTCGGGTCGGTGCGCATTGCGCAGGTGCCCGGATCCGAACACCACGGTGTCGGATCCGGCGATGTCGACGAAGTTGTGCGCGTCGGTCCAGGCGAGCATCCCGTGCTCGCCCGGCTCGGTACCCCGCACGGACGCGATCGCGCTTCGCATCGCGCCCGCCAGGGGGGCATCGGGCGGGGTCTCGAACGGCTCGGAGATCTCCACGACGTCGATGCGGGCATCGTAGCCCGCGGCGATCGTTCGCACTTCGGTGAGCACGTCTGCCGCCGACGGGCCGCCGGCGGTCACCCGGATATCCACGTGGAGCTCGGCACGCTCCGGAACGACGTTGAGCCGCTGTCCGCCGTGCAGTTCCCACAACATCGGGAAGTTGCGCCCGAGCGTGCGGTGGGTGTGGGAGGTGAAGTCGGCGCGCTGCAGGTCGGTCGCGAACGCGACGGCCTTCTCGAGAGCGTTGTCACCTTCCTCGCGCAGGGCGCCGTGCACGGCTCGGCCTTCGAACCGCGCCCAGAACTCCGTGAACCCGGCCTCGGCGAGCCCGAGATCCAGCTCAGTGCCTTCGAGCCCGACAACCATCGCCGGACGCAGGTCGTCCGCCATCCGCATCGACCCCTTGCCACCGACCTCCTCGTCGACGCACAGGCCGATCCCCACGGGCATGTGTGCGAGATCGACCCCGTCGTCGAGCGCCATCTGGAAAGCCAGCATCGCGGCGACAACGCACCCCTTGTCGTCCTGGGCGCCGAGGCCGTAGAGGAGATCCCCTTCGAGGGTCGCGACCGGCGTGTGATCCCATTCCGGCCGGATCGTGTCGACGTGTGCGGTAAGCAGCAGTCCGGGAGACCGATCCCACCCGACCAGGAGGTTGTCCGCCGAGCCCTCCACCTGCTGGCGCGTGGACGGGAATCCCAGCTCCTTGGCCCGGCTCTCCAGGTAGGACACGATCTCATGCTCCTCGTCGGAGTACGAGGTGATCTCCACCTGGCGAACGAGCTCCTCACGTGCCCAATCGAGCGCGACCGCGGTTTCCACGGCAGATAGCATACTGTCGACAATCGACCGTTGTGAACCCCCCTCGTGCACTCGGATCGAACGGATGCCGAGGAGCGTCAGCTGGGCAGGTATCGCTTCCGCAGGGCCGTGGTCGTGCGCGCAGGGAGAGCACCGGCGACGAGAAGCTCTTCGACGGTCACGGAGCAGAAGGTCGAGCGGTCCGCGAGTAGGCCTCGGTATCGGGCGCACGCGTCTTCGTAGTCCGTATTCCCGGCGGGGTGGACGACGACATACCGACCCCAACTCCACCTGCCGCTCGGATGCTGGAGCATCGACAGGAGCAAGAGATGCTCGAGCCACATCTCGGCGAGATCGGTTCTCCCTTTGACCGGCTCGATCGCTCCCGGCTTGAAGGCGCGCGACCTCTCGGCGACCTCGACATACCGCCGGAGGTTCCGCGGCTTCGGTGTCTCCGGCTTCGCTCGGTCGTGGTACCTGATGTCGAGACCCACGATCCCCTGCGTTCCGTCGCCGAGGTCGAGCGCGAATGCCGCATCGAACGAGACGAGGCTCCCGATGTACGCACGATCGAGGCGCCCCGGGGAGTGCTCGAAGATGACGCCGGACACCGTGCCCGGCGCGTCCGGCCACCAGGTATGGACTGCTCGATCGGCGAGGTCGAGGTCGGCGGCCAGATCGCCGAACAGGTTGAAGGCCATCGTCGGCGACCACAGCAGATCGGCCCACAGCCGCTGCCGATCGAACGTCTGGCGAGGTTCCTTGGTCGCCGTTCGAGCCGTCGCCGCGTTCCGTGCCCGGGCGGTCAGGAAGTTCGCGCCGGTCTCTCGGGCATAGTCGAGCGGGAGGCGGCTCCCGACCGGCCGCACGGCCCCTCCCTGCTTCGGCGCGATCGGCTGCGAACCGATCGGGTGCCCTTTTGCCTCACGCCACTGCGACTGGTGGTAGCGGACGCTGCGACGAAACTCGGTCATCTGCGGTCGCCCCGGCACCCGGTCGTCGGGCTGCCAGCAGTGCGCGACCTCGAGCTCCTGCCTCGACAGCTCCTCACCCACGTCGCGATCGTACAGCGCTCCTTCGAGAGCATCCCGAGCGCCCTGGCCCGAACGCGCGGGCGCTCGACCGGTGCTTCGACGCGCTCGCCAGGGGTTCCGGAATGGATGAGGGTCGGCCGCCGAAGCGACCGACCCTCGAAGCTCGCGCGAGCTAGGAGGCCGCGCGAACGTTGCATGATCCTTGCGCTACAGGCCCAGCGACCCCCAAGGTCCGGTGATCGCACACGTGATGCCCGGCACCTGGACGTTGACGAACAGCCACTTGCCGTCGGGACTGAAGCGCGGTCCCGCGAACTCCGCGTGACCGATCCCGTCGCCCGCAGACGCACCGTCATCGGGAACCGTCGGGTCGTAGATCTTGCCCGACGCCTCGATGTAGTGCAGCTGCACACCGACGAGGTTCTCCGCGACGTTGATCAACGAACCGTCGGGCATCAGCGCCCGGACGAAGTTCGACGTCTCGTCGCCGTCCTCGGCGATCAGCACCGCACCGCTCGGGCTCGTCCCCATGTTGTCGGGGCCGTCGAGGTCGTCCTCGCTCGTCGACTCGTACAGCAGCTTCAGGATGCCTCGCTCGTCGATCTCCCCGCGTCGGATCGTGGGCTTGTACTGCCAGACCTGCCCGAGACCCGCGTCGCCGCCGTCGGACGAACCGAAGACCACGGCGTTGTTCTGGGGCACCCACGTCGCGCCTTCACCACCGAGGAACTTCGCCGCGCCCTTGGCCCGGCCCAACTTGAAGACGGCGCTCGCGTCGTCCTCTGCGTTGGCCGGGTCGGGATCGTCGATCGGCACCCAGCGCACCGGCAGCTCCTGCCCGACGACCTGGCCGCGGATCGTGTTGTACTTGGGCTCCCCCACGACCTTCAGCATCTGCAGGGCGCCGCCCTCCTTCAGCTTGCCGTAGGTATTCGGTACGAAGCGATAGAACCCGTCCGGGCCCTCGTCCTCGGTCATGTAGACGACACCGGTCTCGTCGTCGACCGCACCGGCCTCGTGGAGCATCCGCCCCATCGCCTTGATCGGCTGCTTGCGCACGGCCCCGTTGGCCATCGCCTTGACCTCGAACACGTAGCCGTGCGGCTTCTTGCAGCCCGCGTTCACGCCGGTGACGGTCTCTTCCATCGTGAGCCAGGTGCCCCACGGAGTCTCGGCTCCGGCGCAGTTCGTGTTCGTGCCGTTGAGCGAGATGAAGTGGTCGACGAGCTCACCGTCCGGCGTGACCTCGAGCGTCGTCGTGCCGCCCGGGGACTTGCGGTCGTAGGCCGTCGCCGGGTTCCCGATCACGCTGCCGGCGGGGATGTCGTTGCCCTCACCGAGTTCGTGGTTGCGGACGATCCGGTAGTTGCCGTTCGGTGCCGGGTACACACCCATCCCGTCGTGGATAGGCGGGGTGAGGAACCCGTCCGACATCGCCGAGCCGAACCACCCGAACGTCTTGTAGCTGAAGCCCGGCGGAAGTGCGAGCTCCGGGCCCGCCGGAACCAGTCCCGTCCCCGGCGTCGCGCCGTGGGTCCTCGCGATCGAATCGAACACCTCTGCCCCGGCGCCCTTCGACATCAGCGCGGCACCGGTCATCGCGGCGCCGATCACACCGGAGCGGATGAACGCGCGGCGGCTGACCGCCCCACGTCGTCCGGCCCCATCCTGCTCGGCGCTCAGGTCTTCGTCCCGACCTTCGAACGTGCCTTCCCGGACTGTCGCATCCGGCCACCTCCCGGCTCCGGTCGGGGGGAGTGCGAACCGCCGTTCGGAGCCAGACCGGCGATCCGTGCCCTACTGGACCCTCCCCTGTCCAATGGTGCAGACTGTCGACAATCTACAGAGCGCCCTCCGCTCCACGCAAGTGCGCAGGTGAGCATGGCCTGCGAGGATGCAACGGCCTGCCCTACCGCCGTCGACGTAGAAACTGTTATCTATTCCGATCTGGCATTCCGACTGGGAGCGACGAGTGACCGAACGTCTCGAAGGTGCCGATCCGATCCCTCCTGAGGCGATCGACGAACCCGACGAGACGTTCGGCGATGACTCGCAAGAGGTGCTGCTCGCGGCGATCGCGCTGCGTCACCTCCAGAGCGGTCGCGACGTGTGCGCGCGTCGCGGTTCCGTCGCTCTCCCCGTTCCCGAAACCGGCGAGGCGGCGAGCGCTCGTTCGGGGACCCCTGTGCTGATCTACGCCTCGGAAGCAGGAGACCGGAAGGTCCCCGCTGCGACCTGGCGCGCGATGTTCATCGGTTGGACGGCGGCGACCGAAGACGGCGGGCACCCTGCCGGCGACGACCACGTGCCGCCCACCGTGGTCGTCGACCGTGATCGTCCGGCCGACGAACCCGCCGACGACGCGCCGGAGCGAGATCTGGGAGACGAGCCCGATCCCGACCCGGACGACGAGTCGGACGGAGCCGCAGGCTTCCTCGAGGTGACGACGCTCGAACAACTCCCCGAACGCGACTGGGTCGCGACGAACGAGCTCGTTCCCAAGCAGGAGCGACGCGCTCGATATTTCATGCCGCTCGGTCCGCGCCTCGTGCACCTGCCGCCGTAGGCACTCACCGCGCAGGACGGATCGCGATCCACCCCGGTCCTCTCAAGCGCGGCGGCGCTTCACGTCGCGGAGCACCTCCCGGGCGCAGTTGCGTCCGTTCGCGCCGGTGACCCCGCCGCCCGGGTGCGTTCCGGCGCCGCACAGATACAGCCCCTGCAGAGGCGTGCGGTAGTCGGCCCAGCCGCGAACCGGACGCATGAACAGCAACTGATCGGGGGACATGTCGCCGTGCAACGCATGACCGCCGGTGAGACCCAGCACCCGCTCGAGGTCGAGGGGCGAGAGGACCTGGCGATGCAGGATCTTGTCCGGCAGGTCGGGGAAATACGTGGCGATCTGCGCAACGGTCGCGTCGGCGCGCTCATCGATGATGTCGTCCCAGTGCTCGGCGCCTTCCCGCAGGTTGTAGGGCTGGGAGTTCACGTCGATCGTCATGATGTGCGTTCCTTCGGGTGACAGCGAAGCGTCGTGCACCGTCGGGAAGCACACCTCCACGTGCGGATGATCGGTCGCAGGAACGCCAGACCTCGCCTGCGCCTGCTGCAGGTCCATGTCGCGGATGAAGCCGGTCAGCTCCATGATCCCGGTGTGGTACGGCTGCACCCCGCCGTCGGGTAGACCGCGCACGTACGGCAGATCCGACAGCGCGAGATTGATCTTGATGCTCGTTCCGATGCAACGATACGCTTCGAGTGCGCCGACGAACTCCTCCGGCAACTCCGCTGGGTCGCACAGGTTCAGGAACGTGCGCTTGGGATCCGCGTTGCTCAACAGCCGCCGACCGTGCAGCTCCTCGCCCCCAGCCAGCGCAACGCCGAACGCGCGACCGTTCTCGGTCAGGATGCGCTCCACCTCGGCGCCGGTACGCACCTCGCACCCGGCCTCGCGCGCGGCGCCGGCCATCAGTTCGGTCAGCGTGCCGATCCCGCCGCGGACGAAGCCCCACTGGCGCACGCCGCCGCCCGTTTCCTCGCCCGCGTGGTCGTGTAGCAACACATACGCGGTTCCGTTCTCGCTCGGACCGGCGACGCTGTCATTGATCGCGTGCCAGCCGATCGCCGCTCGCACGTGCTCGGACTCGAACCGCTCCCCGAGGAACTGGGACGCGCTGGTGGTGAACAGGAACGCGGCGTCCAGCAGCATCTTGCGGCTCTTCATCGCAAGCCGGCCGAGCTTGAGCATGCCGCGCAGGTCTTGCAGGTTGCGCACCCGCGGATCGGGCGCAGTCAGATCGAAAGCGGGAACGACGTTCTTCGCGAGCGCGGCGAGATGCTCCTCGAACGCCGGAAAGGCCTGCGCGTCCTTCTTGGAGAACCGCGAGATCTCCTCGAGGTTCGGGGCCATCTCGTCCCCGAGATACAGGTGCGCGCCGTCCGGATACAGGTTCAGGGAGGGACCGGCCGCGTCGACGTGTACCCCCCGGCGTTCCAGGTCCATGTCACGCCAGATCGCCTCGCGCAGCATGCTCAGGACGTACGCACCCGTCGAAGCGCGGAAGCCGGGAGCGAACTCCTCCGTGACGCAGGCGCCGCCAACGATGTCGCGGCGCTCGAGCACCACGGTCTTGAGGCCGGCGCGCGCGAGATAGAAGCCCGCCACCAGGCCGTTGTGTCCACCCCCGATCACGATCGCGTCGTACCGGCGATCATCGCTGCTGCTGGCCACGTGCCCTCCTCTTTTCCCCGAACGGTCTACGCCGTCAGCCGGTCGTCGAAGTAGACCGCGTTCGCCGCCGGACGCAGCGTGTGCGCGGCGTACATCGCCTGGTTGTACCCGCCGACGGCGATCAGCGCGAGCAGGTCCCCTTCGTGCACCTCCGGCAGAGGGACGTCCTCCCCGAACAGGTCGTCTCCCTCGTTCACGTTTCCGCTCACCGTCACGCGTTGGGTCGGCTCGGCGTCGAGCCCGGTGGCGTGCACGATCGTGACCGGGTCGTCGTAGACGAAGCGGTCGTTGATCACGTTCCATCCCACATCGATACCTACGAAGGTCGTCCCCGCCCGATCGCTCACGGTGACGACCTCTGCGAGCAACACTGCCGACTCGTTCGCGAGGAAGAAGCCCGGCTCCGTTCCCACGACCACGTCGAGGGGACCCAGGTGCCGAGCGAGGATCGCAGCCCATCGATCCAGGTCGAGCGGTTCCTGACCGGGTTCCAGCGGGAGCCCCTGCCCGCCGCCGGTGTTCACCTCGCGGATCGGACAGCCGGCGTCGAGCATTGTGCGCGCCATCCGAGCGACCTCGTTGATCGCGTGGTCCCAGGCTGGGAGATCCTCGGTGAGATAGCCGTCGCCGACATGAACGTGCGCGGTGACGATCGACAGGTCGTGCCGGCGCGCGATCGCGATCGCGTCGTCGAGATCCTCCTCGTAGAAGCCGAACTTGGTGGGGCGCTTGGCGGAGTAGAGCGACTCGCTCTCGCCCCCGGAGGCTGCGCCCGCTCGGGGGTTGAGCCGGATGCCCACCTCCCGTCCCCGCGCGCGCCGTCCGAACCGATCCAGCTGGCTCGGAAGATCGAGGTTCACATGGAGCCCATCGAAGTCGAGCAGACGGTCGATGTCGCGCTCAGACAGGTTGGTCCCGGTGTGGCTGATCTCCCTCGGCTCGAACCCGCTCGTGACCGCGTGCTCCACCTCTCCCGGGGTGCATGCGTCGATCCCGACGCTCTCGGGCGAGCCGGGCGCTCCGAGCCCCCGCACGTAAGCAAGGACCGGCTCCTCGCGTTGGGCCTTCATCGCGAGCCGCACCTTCGGCGCGACGCCGGCGGCGCTCAGAGCGCGCTGCAGGTCCCGCGCCTGCTCACCGACCCGCTGCAGGTCGAAGGCGAAGAGAGGAGTCCCGAGCTCGCGGGAGAGATCCGATGCCGATCTTCCGGCGATCTCGAGCTCGCCTCCGACCGATCGGACCCCCTCCGTTTCCCACCACGTATCCAAGATGGTCGACAGTCTACAGTCCGCCTGAAGGGACAGGGAAGAGGCTCTTCCCCATCACACGGACGCCTGGCGAGCGCCGAAGAACACCGCCTTCGCAGGCGGTCGGAGGCAGTGCACGATCGACATCGACTGCGCATAGCTCCCACAGTTGAGGACGGCGATCACGTCGCCCTCATGAACCGCGGGCAGCGGCTCGTCTTCCCCGAACAGGTCGTCGCCCTCATTGATGTGGCCGGCGATCGTCACCCGCTGCGTGGGGGGCGCCTCGGCGGCCGAGGTGACTACGATCGCCTGGCGGCCGTGGTAGATGAATCGGTCGTTCACGAGGTTCCATCCGGCGTCGACGCCCACGAACGTGACGCCGTCGCGATCCTCCACAGTGACGACCTCCGCGAGCAGCACCGCGCTCTCCTTGGTCAGGAAGTCTCCCGGCTCGACGGCGACGACGACATCGAGCGGCCCGAGGTGGCGGGCCAACATCTCCGCGTAGGCAGCGAGGTCGAGCGGCTCGTCCGACTCGGTGATCGGCACGCCGAGCCCACCCCCGGTGTTGACCTCCTCGATCGGGCAACCCTGTTCCCGCAACCACCCGGTCATCTCCGCGACCCGTTGCACCGCCGCTTCGAAGCGCGGGATCTGATCGGTCAGGAATCCGTCCCCGACGTGGAAGTGCACCGTGTCGATCTCGAGGTCGTGACGACGGGCCGCCTCGAGCGCCTGCTCGAGCTGCTCCGGATAGATCCCGAACTTCGTGGGGCGGTCGGATCGCGCGTACAGCGTCTGTTCCCCGGTTGTGTATCCGGCCCCGGCGCGTGGGTTGACGCGCAGCCCGATCGTGCGGCCGGGCGCACGTCGTCCGACGCGTTCGATCTGCGAAACGAGATCGACGTTCACGTGCACGGGGTGCGCCAGGATCACGTCGAGGTCGCGCTCGGAGACGTTGGTCCCCGTGTAGCTGATCTCCTCCGAACGCCAGCCCTGCTCGAGCGCGTACAACACCTCACCGGGAGAGCAGGCGTCGATGCCGACGCTCTCGTCCGATCCCGGCGGCCCCAGCCCGCGAAGCAACGCGAGCGCTTCGGGCTCTCGCTGCGCCTTGAGGGCGAGCCGCACGAGCGAACGCGCGATACCGGCGCGCAGGTAGGAGGATCGGAGGGCTTCGACCTGCTCACGGATCCGCTCGAGGTCGTACGCGAACAGCGGGGTTCCGTGGTCGCGAGCGAGCTGTTCGGCATCGCGGCCGGCGATCTGCAGGCGCCCGTCCGTCGGCTCGAGGCCCGGGCGCGACCACCACGGCCTCGTTCTCGCAGCCGGATCTTTCGTCTGCATGTGCGCCAGGCTACCCGCAGGTCGAGGAGCCGCAGGAGGGGCTCCTTCGCAGGAGGGGCTCCTTAGAGACCGGTCACCTTGTTGCCGTTCCAACGCAGGGAGAGTTCCACGACCTCACCGTCGGAAGGCAGCGGAACCCGCTCGTCGTTCACGGTGAGTCGCACGCCGGACGCGTGACCCAGCACCAACTCGAGATCGTCGCGGGCACGGACCCGCACCCGGCGGCCGGCTTCGAGCGTCTCGGCGAGCTCGACGTCCCCGTCCGCCGTGGCCTCCACGTACGTGGCCTCGGCGACGCGCAGTTCGACGAGCACCCCGCGGAACACCGGCGGGGTCTCGCGCCCATCGGCCTCCTCGGGTGCGGCGGGCCCGGCCGGCTCTTCGGCGGGCGGAGCGACGACGGACGACACCGACGGCAGCGGAGCGTTCGGCGTCGCGGACGTCCACGGTCGGAACGACACGACGATCGCGGCGAGCGCCGCGATCGCGAGCGCGACGACCACCTTGCCGCGCCAGGTACCACGCGGTCGCGGGGCGTCCGGAACGAGCGCGATCGCCGGCTCGTCTTCCCCGTCGCCGTTCTCCACGTCGAGCCGGCGCAGCAACGGGACATCGTCGAGCTTCAGCAGTCGCGCGTACTCCCGTAAGAACGAACGCTCGTAGGTGCGTCCCGGGAAGGTTTCCGGTGGAGCGTCCTCCTCCAAGGCGTGGAGGTAGCGCTCGGGGATCCGCGTCGCGGTCGACGCCATCGAGATCGAGACGTCGTGTACGTGCCTCGCCTCGCGCAGCGTCGCCCCGATCGAATCGGCGTCGGGGATCGTGACGGGCTCATCGTCCTCCGACGGGGCGGTCGAGCCGGGCGCGACCAGCCGGATCTGCTCGGTCTCCTGCTCCGGTCGGTGGTGCGTCCAGCACGAGGGACAGCGATAGGTCTCGGTGGGCACGGCCAGCGCCGCATCGTCGACCGAGCCTCCACATGCGGGACATCGGTGATGTTCGTCCAACCGGTGCATGCGATCCCCCTCGGAACACACCGTCGCCACGATCGGACGGCGCCCCGGGACCGGATCGCGAGAGCCGGGGAAGGTCCGGGGGCCGTCGGACCGACATCTGAAAAGTTGCCCGTTCACCGTACCGCGTGTGCCCGCGCACGGGAAGGGCGCCCGAACCGCCTGCGGTGGTTGCCACAGGGAAGGCGTGTCATCTAGGCCTTTCGGCTAGGCCCTCCATCCTGCGAAGGACGGCATTGACTATCACCCACGTCAGGTCGCATGCTCTCCCCCGAACGTCCGACACCTCGCCCGTACGGGAAGGAAGGATCTGCGCATGTCCCCCATCCGCAAGAGCCCCATCCGAACGGCGGCCATCGCTGCGTGTCTGCTCCTAGTGGTGGGAGCATCCGCGGCCGTAGCCGGCGCCTCACCCAATGGCTCCCCCGTAGCCCGGGGAACGATCGTCGGTGAAGCCGACCTGGGCATCTCACAGACCGACTCGCCCGACCCCGTGAACGCGGGCAACAACATCCTCTACACGATCGAGGTCGTGAACGCTGGCCCCGACGTCGCTACGAACGTGTACGTCAGTGGATTCCTCGACGACAACGCGGACCTCCTCTCGATCGAGATCGTCTACGACGACAAGGATGAGTTCGCTCGTCGCGGCGACGGCCCCTGCGGCAATGAGGGCAACCTTTACTGGTGCAACCTCGGCGATCTCTATCCGTTCGAAGACAGGACGATCGAACTCGTCGCGGGCACCGACGACGACTCGATCCCCGAGACCTCCAACGACGTGTCGGTCGGGGCGGATCAGCCGGACGTGGATTCCAAGGGGGCCCTGCCCAACAACTCCGTCGAGGACACGACTGTCGAGCCGCGCAACCCGAACTCCGACACCGGCTACATCGAGCCGGAAGGTGGCGAGCTCACCACCGACCCCGGAACGGGCGCGACCGAAGAGGACACGACGGTCCTCACGATGAAGTTCCCCGAGGGCCCGGGCGGAACGGCGAAGGTCAAGGAGCAGAAGTGCGATGAGGCCGACCCGCTGTTCCCGTGCATCGGCAAGATCGGGAACTTCGTGCCGCCGGACGGCTACGACAGCATCGTCGCCGAGCTGATCTACGACCGTTCGATCACGCGCGGCCGTCGCCAGCTCCCGCCGGGCCGCAAAGCGTGGCAGGTCTGGTACCAGAAGTTCGACGGCCCGGTCTTCCAACTGCCGAAGTGCAGTGAGAACGGCAAGGTGGCCCCGTGCGTGCTGGGAGCGAAGCGACTCGAGGACTCCCACGACGTGCGGATCCGCGTGAAGATCAACTCCGACCCAAGGCTTACGACTCGCTGACGATCGGTTGGGCCGACGTGCCGGCGATCTTCGGTAGCGCCCGGACGCCGAGTCGTCTGAGGGTGTCCATCCCCTCGGACAGACTCGGGTCCGGGTCGCGACCGTTCGCATCCGGCAGTTCCGCGATACCGAGCAGGGTCAGAGCGGCCTCGTAGTCCGCACCGCGCGCTCGGGCTGCCCGAAGGCTCTCGTCGAAGGCCTCCCTGGCGTTGTCGAAGTCGCCGACCTGGAACGTCGCGTAGCCCCGCACGCGGTGAAGCAGGGGTGCCTGCCGGCCCTGCCCCCCCATCTGTGCGTCGATCAGTAGCGCCGTGTCGGCCAACTCGAGCGCCTCTTTGGAGCGGCCCTCGAAGACGAGGCACTCGGCGATCAGCGCGTCCACCTCGAGCGCATCGGCCGCTGCCCCGACGTCGGTGAACAGGCGCGCGGCCTCCCGGAGCAATCGCATCGCCTCCTCGTATCGGCCACTCCTGGATTCCAGGCGACCGAGAAAGCTCGTCGCGAAGGCCACGCCTTGCGGGGTATCGGCGGCCCTCCACACTTGGAGCGCACGTCGGAACGCCGTCGTCGCTTCCTCGTACCGCCCCTGGTCGGACTGGATCTCTCCGATGTTCAGCGTGCCGAACGCCGCCACCACCGGGTCTCCGATCCGTTCGCGGGCGTCTCGTCCGCGTTCGTACAGATCGACGGCGTCGTCCCAACGCCCCCGCCAGTACGCGAACGCACCCAGGTTGTTGTAGACGGCCGCCTGACCGACGACGTCGCCGAGATCCTCGTAGATCTCGAGCGCGCGGGTCGAATGATGCGCCTCATCGAGCCGCCCGAGTTCCACGTACGCCCAATCCAGG
Organism: Actinomycetota bacterium; assembly: GCA_040902745.1. Classification (GTDB taxonomy): domain Bacteria; phylum Actinomycetota; class UBA4738; order UBA4738; family HRBIN12; genus JBBDWR01. The sequence goes on from JBBDWR010000012.1 coordinate 103,223, forward strand.
ATGAAGAGCGCGTGCGCGAGCGCGTCCCGGTCACCGGATCGCTCCGCCTCATCGATCGCGCGTTCGCACCACGCGGCTGCATCCGCATACCGTCCCTGGTCCTGCCGGATCGCCCCCTGACACACCAGCAGTTGAGACCGACGCTTCGCCGCCACTTGTGAGTCGATCGACTCCAGCGTTCGGATCCCTTGATTGACGGCCCGGATCGCCTGCGGATAACGGCCGGCGCGCTCGGCGATCCAGCCCTGCTTGAGGAGATACTCGCCTTCGCGAACCGCGTCTCCACGAACGAGTCGGAGCGCAGCTTTGACCGATCGGGCGGCTTCGGCAAAGAGTCCTGCCCTATCCTGCGCATCGGCGAGGGTCGACCACACGGACGCGAGGTCATCCGTCGCAACGTCGGGAAGACCCCGAGCGGCTTCCAACGCTCTTCCGTAGAACTCCGCGGCCTGGATCGGGGCTGACTTCCCCCGTGCTCGATCGCCCGCGATCCGCGCGTAGCGCCACGCCGCCTCGAACTGACGCGCGTTGAAGAAGTGCAGGGACAACAGCTCCGCCTGTTCCTCCGGTACCGGGGAGGTGCGCTCTATCGTTTCGCCGGCCCGCGCATGCAACTCGCGGCGGCGCCGGTACGGAAGAGCCTCATACGCGGCGTCGCGCACGAGCGCCCGACGGAACGCCAGACTGCCGTCGGAGCGGACCTCCAGAAACTCGTCCAATCTGCGCCAGTCCTCGTCGCTCGAGGGCAGGGGATCTTCGTCGAGCAGATCGGCGAGCAGGCCAGGAGAAAACGAAAGGCCGAGCACCGATGCGCGTCGCAAGAGCGCCCGATCCGCAGGGGCCAACCGATCGATCCGAGAGTTGACCAGTGCTTCCACAGTCGTCGGCAGGCCTTCCATGCTCCCGGCGGCTCGCACCGCGGCAAGCAGCTCGCGAGCCAGCATCGGGTTGCCCCCCGATCGTTCTGCAAGCACGCGAACCTCGTGGGCAGGAAGCGGGTCGTCCTCGGTGGCGGCCTCGAGCAGCGCGATGGTGTCCTCGAGATCGAGAGGAGTCGGGTGCAATCTGACGAGCGACTGCTGCTGCTCTTCCTTCGATTCCGCCTCGCCGTCGCCGTCTGGGCGTCGCATCACGGCCACGAACCACGGCCGCCCCTCGAGCGAACTCCCGAGTGAGCGCAAGAGATCCGAAGACGCCTCGTCGATCCACTGGGCGTCCTCGATCACGATCAATGTCGGAGCCGGCAACAAGACATCCAGCAACTCACCCATGACCGCTTCCAGTCGGTCGCGACGGAAGCGATCGTCGAGCGCGGCCGTCTCCGGTGTCGCCGGCACCTCGATGTCGAGCGGCACGGCCAGCAAGGGGATCCACGCGACGAGCTGCGGCGCGTTCGCCGCCACGAGTTGATACAGCCGGGTAAGGGAGTCTCCCGCCTCCGCGTTCGACGAGACGCCGAGCAGTCGCTCCAAGAGGGCCCTGAACGGCGCGTATGCGGTCGTGCGGCGGTACAGCTCGCACGTCGCCGTCAGCTCGATGAAGTCCTGCGCCTCGGCGGCGATCTCATCCATCAGCCGAGACTTGCCGATACCCGCCTCGCCGATCACCTCGACCATCCGTCCCTGCCTCGCCCGGGCGCACGCGAACGAGTCCCGCAGCACAGCAAGTTCCGATCGACGGCCGACGAACGGCGTGTGCATGCTCTCCACAGGCAGGTGCGTTCCGGCGGCCTCCCCCACGGCGAACGCGCGAACGGGTTTGGCCTTCCCCTTGACGTAAAAGGGTTCGAGTTCGTCGGTCTCGAACATCGTCGTCGAGTGCTCCAGGACGTCCGGCGACGCGAGCACCTGACCCGGCTCCGCGCGGGCCATCAGCCGGGCGGCGAGATTCACGGTGTCGCCCATCACGGTGTAGGTGCGTCGATACGCAGGACCGATGTCTCCGGCGAACACCGCGCCTCGATGGACACCGATCCGCAGCGCGAGCGTGCGAGATCCCGAGGCGATCGCGCGCAGCGCCAGGAGCATCCGTTCCTCGTCGTTGCCGGACGAGCGAGGAACGCCACCGGTGAGGATGATCTTGCCGCCACCTTCGTCCACGTCCGTTCCGAGGAAGCACAGCTCGCGTTCATCGACGGCGGTCTGCACGTCGCGCAGCAGTTCCTCGAGTGCGGCCGCCGCGACGTCTGGGCCGTCGCGCAGCAGCAACTCCTCCAGTCCCTCGAAACGCAGGAACGCCACCGTCGCTTGCCGATGCTCAGGGTCGTGCACGCCGGCGAGGATGTGTTCGCGGATCGCGACCGGGATACACGCAAGAAGGGCCTCGGGATCCGCCTCCGCGGCGAACTCCTCCGGCTCTGCGATCCGACCGGTCGGCACCCGTTTGAGCAACCGACCCGGGCCCTTCTCGGCACCCAGCACGCTCTGTGACAAGGCCGCGGCGGTCGCGTGGCTGACGACGATCTCTCCGGCATCGGCGGTGTGCTCCATGAGCACGGCGTGGCTCGCCGCCGGACCGGCGATCGTGAACTCCCGATGCGATCCGCCCACCAAGAAGAACGCGAACCGCCCGCTGTGCACTCCCACCGACATCCGCAGATTCACCTTGCCGCCGGAGGTCTCCAACTTGCCGATGTCGCGCAGCGTGCGACGCATCCAGATCGCGGCCCGGCATGCACGAGCCTCGTGATCGCGTCCGGTGAAGAACAACAACAGCGCGTCGCCGCCGAACTTCAGCAGGCTTCCGCCGTTGGCGTACGCCAGGGCGAGCATGCCGGTGAAACAGGAATCGATCGCCTCGGTGAGCTCCTCCGCGCCGACCCGTCCCTGTTTCGCGAGACGCTCGGACAGCTTGGTGAACCCCGAGACGTCCACGAAGCACACACTGCCTTCGACCTCTTCGACCGCGACCGCCGCCCGATCTGCCAGCCGCTGGATCAGCAGGCGCGGGACGTACGGCGTGACCGTTCGCGGATCCGGCGCCGCTCGGGTCGAGGAGGTCATCGCTCGGAGGACCCCCGACCCAACAGGAACCACGTCTTGGTCGGCCCCTTGCCCTTGATCTCAACCAGATGGGGCTCGGAGAACACGTAGCGGTCGCACAGTCGCTCGAACACCGAGTCGGAGACCTGGATGCGTCCCGGGACCCCGTGCGACTCCAGTCGGCTCGCCATGTTCACGGTGTCGCCCCACAGGTCGTAGGCGAACTTGCGCCTGCCGATCACGCCGGCGACGGCAGGACCCGACGCCACGCCGACCCGTACGCCCATCTCGTCGCCGCTCGGCCAACGGGCGCCGATCAGACACTCGATCGCATCCAGCGCCATCTCGGCGGCGGCCTCGGCGTCGTCTTCTCTCGGTTCCGGCGCGCCGGCCACCGCCATGTACGCGTCGCCGACGGTCTTGATCTTCTCCAAGCCGTGGCGATCGGCCAACTCGTCGAAGCGCGTGAAGATCTCGTCCAGCGACGCGACCATCTCGGCAGGCGTGGTGCGTCCCGCCTGCTGGGTGAATCCGACGAGGTCGACGAACACGACCGTCACCTCGCCGTGACCTTCCGCGATGTACTCGGCATCAAGAGCGACGTCACGCTCCTTGAGCCGGTCGACGATGGCCCCAGGCAGGATGTTGCGCAGCAACCGGTCTCCACGTTCGCGCTCGCGGTCCAGCTCCTGCTCGCGCAGGTAGAGGAGTCGAACGCCGCGTTCGATCCCGAACGACGCCGCCGTGCCGATCAGGAACGCCGACACGAGGAAGAAGTCCGCGAACAACAGATCCACCGTGGAATCGTCGAGCCACGCCAGCATGACGAGGTTCGCATAGCCGATCGTCACGGCGCCGATCACTGTGGCCCACGTCCACGGGAGCCGGGCAAAGGTGAAGTTGAACGTCAAGATCAGCATCAGCCCGGCGAAACCCCATGCGGAGTCCGCCTCGTTCACGAACACCCGATAGGTTGCCCACACGACGGCACTCGTCAGCAGCACGAAGGCGAGTTGGGGCTTCCAATACTTCTCGAACGCCCGTGCATAGCTGAATGCGAGGCTCGCGACGGCGACCGGAACCGCGATCCCATAGCGGAGCAGCGAGTCGATCTCCACGTCGTTCTCGAGCACCAGCAGGGCGAGCAATCCGAACAGGATCCAGGTGGCGATGCCGAACACGTGGGCCACGCGGACGTACTGGAGGTTGTCTCGGAAGTACGCGTCCTGGAACCGTCGCTCGGTCTGCGGATCGACGAACCGGAGCAGCCATGGCCGCATCTCGGGGGCGGGTGCCACGAAATCGCGGATCGCAGCGCGGATCACGGGCAGCTCCCGAACCGGGATGGGGAACGAACCAAGCGTCTCACGCAGGCATCGTAGTGCGCCGATCCTGCCTCAGGCGAGGGTGGGATGGGGGGGTCCGCACTCCGACCGCGGTTTCCGGATCTCGGCAAGATGGTGCGACTGGGTCTAGGTTGGACGTTCCGAGAGCGAGAGGTGGTCAACGATGGCAGGATCGGAGCACCCGAACGTCACGCTGGTTCGCGAAGGGTTCGAAGCCATGAACAGGGGCGACATGACCTGGATGCAGGAGCACGTCGCCGACGACATCGTCTGGCATGTGGGCGGAGACAACCGCATGAGTGGTGCCTTCAGGGGCAAGGACAAGGTCATGCAGATGATGGGATCGATGGGGTCGGGCGAGATGACGGCGTCCACGCACGACATCGTCGGCAACGACGATCACGTCGTGGTGCTCGGCACAGCGAAGGTTAGCGCGGGCGACGGGGACACGGTCGAGTACAACTACGTGAACGTGTTCCACATCCAGGACGGCAAGGCCACCGAGGTCTGGGGCATGAGCGAGGACGACAGCAAGACCGACCCGGTCTTCGACAAGCTCGGCAGCTGAGCCGCTGCATGTCTCAGGCGTTCGATCCCGGATACGTGGAAAGCGATCTCGATCGGCACGAACGCAGCTGACGAACGGTCCCGGCGAAGCGCTCGGAGCCGCGGCGAAGCCGAGGGTAACCAGCCGATCCTGCTAGGTGCGCTGGCCGATCGCCAGGATGTTGCCGTCGGGGTCTTTGAACCAGGCCGCGCGCTCGTTCTCGATGTCCGCGATGCCGTCCGCGGTCTTGAGACCCGGGAAGTCGTAGTCCTCGAACGTCACACCCGCTTCGCGCAACGACTTCACGGCCGTGTCCAGGTCGTCGACCTCGAACGTCATGGCTGTGCTCTGCGCGGTCCCGGCGAACTGCGAGGGATACACGAGGAACCATCCGCCATTGCCCGTGGCATACGTCACGCCGTCGGACCGATTCTCTTTGGCCGTTAGGCCCAACTTGCCCCCGTAGAACGCCTTCGCCCGCTCCAGGTCCGTGACCGCGATCGTTCCGTGCGATGTGGCCGAATCCAACATCCTCACCACCTCCGGACGTGAGCCTAGACCCAACGTGGGATACGGGCTAGGGACTCGTTACACTGCTCGTGAAACCAGCGGCGTGCAGACGCAGCGGAGTGAGAGGTGAACGAGCGTGGCTAGGACGTTCTTGCGAGTGCTGGTTCCCGTGCTCACGGCGTTGTCGCTCCTTGCAGCACAGGCCGCATTCGGCGCGAGTGCCGACGGGGACCTCGATCCCTCGTTCGGGCACGACGGAAGGGTGACCACGTCGTTCGCCGGTGGCTCCTCGGCCAGAGCCGTCGCGGTGCAGGAGGACGGCATGCTGGTCGCTGCCGGTGTCGCCGGGGATGGGTTCGGGCTCGCTCGATACGAGGTCGACGGACAGCTCGACCCGCTCTTCGGCAGCTCCGGCAAGGTTGCGACGTCGATCGCGTCGGCGAGCGGAGATGAGGCTCGCGCGCTGGCGCTTCAGGACGACGGGATGATCGTGACGGCCGGCAGCGCGGACGACCGGGAGATGTTCGCGGTGGTCCGCTACGGGACCGACGGAACGCCCGACCCGGGATTCGGTACCGGCGGCGTGTTCACGGCCGACCTGACGCAGGGCTTCGACATCGTCAACGGGATCGGCATCCAGGCGGACGGCAAGATCGTTGTTGCGGGCTCGGTCGGGACAACGCGGCCCAAGTTCGCGCTCCTGCGCCTCGACGCCGACGGGGCGCCCGATCCGACCTTCGGCGACGACGGCGTCGTCATCACTCCGTACGGCATCTGGGGAGTGGCGCGCGCGATGGCGATCCAGCCCAACGGCAAGATCGTTCTGGCGGGAGGGAACGGGGGCGGTTGGGCGCTCGCCCGGTACACGCCCCAAGGCGAACTCGACCCCACGTTCGGCGATGACGGGAAGGCAACCTCCTCTCTGTTCGGAGACGCGTTCGCCCTCGCGCTGCAACCGGACGGCAAGATCGTTGCAGCCGGTGCGTACGACTTCTACCGTTTCGCCGCGGCTCGGTTCACGCGCACGGGCAAGCCCGATCGCACGTTCAGCAAGGATGGCCGGGTCACCACCGACATCGGCTACGGATCGGAGCAGATCGCGAGCGCGGTCGCGATCCAGCACGACGGCAGGATCCTCGTTTCCGGCGGTGTCGGCCCGCACGAGTCCGTGGAGACGATCGATTGGCGGTTCGCGCTCACTCGATACCGCGCGAACGGCGTCCTCGATCCGGCGTTCGGCACCGGCGGGCGGATCACGACGCGGTTCGCCGGGGGCGCCGACGCTCATGGGGCTGTCCTCACGGCCGGGCGCCTCACCGTCGCCGGAGGATCGGGTCCCGGCAACGCAACATCCTTCGCGCTCGCTCGCTACGGCGTGTGATGCGGCGCCGATCGTCGACCACGTTCGTGAGCGAGGGAGAGGATCGCGTCGATGGCAGTCCCCGCTCGCGCTAGGGCCGACCTATCCGGACGGGGGCGGCATGGGACCCGGGTCTCCCCCGGCGGCGAGCTGTGCCAACCGACCCGTGAAGAACCGCCAGCCCTCTTCGTGCATGGCGGCGGACTGGTCGTTTGGGAGCCCGGAGTGGCGCAGATGCAAGAGCGTGCCGGAACCGTCCGCCTGAAGGGTGAGTTCAACCGTGGACGCACCGGGCGGCAAGGTGTCGTTCCCCTCCCACCCCCACGTGAAGACGAGCCGACGCGGGGGTTCGACCTCAACGAACTCACCTCGCGCGATGGTGCCCGACGTGTCCATCCACACGCGGTACACACCGCCCGGACGCGGGTCAAGCTCGGCCTTGATCCCTTGCCACCGCACGTAGCGCTCTGGCTCGATCAGGTACGGGAACACATCCTCTGGGGGCGCCTCGAGATGGAGGCTGACCTCCACCTCGTGCGGCGCGACCTTCGGCGCGTCAGTCATCCCTTCTCCTCCCGGATGACGTCTCTGAGCCGGGAGAGATCTCGGCTCCACATCTGTTCGAGCACCTCGGCCAGAGGACCAGCGGCATCCCGGTCTGCGCGGTAGAAGCGGCGGTTCGCCTCCCGGCGCTCGACCAGCAGACCGGCGCTGCGCAGCACCCGGAGATTCTGGGAGATCGCAGGCCAGCTCACATCGAACGATGAGGCGATCTCACCCGCCGACAGTTCTCGGTCCCAGACGAGGCGCAGGATCTCCCGCCGGCGCGGGTTCGAAACGGCCTCCAACATCGCCTGCATGCTGGGTAGTTAAGCACATCCTTCAGCTTGACAAGAGTTTAAGCACTGTCTTAACTTGAGGAGACGGTTCATCGAAGAGAGGAGATCACCATGACCACGGACATCGTGCACGCGATCGAGGTAGCGGCTGAACAGAAGGCCGTCTACGACACGATCGCCACGCCCTCGGGTTTGGCGGCATTCTGGACCTCCGACGTAGAAGGGTCCGGCTCGGTCGGAGAAACCCTCACCCTTGGGTTCCCTGCGGCGCCGATGCGGATGCCGATCGAGATCGCGCGCCTGGACGCGCCGGATGTGGTCGCCTGGACCTGCCCCGCCGGCTACCCGTACTGGGAGGGCACCAAGGTTTCGTGGTCGATCGCCCCGGGGGAACACGGCACGAACGTCGTGTTCCGACACGCGGGATTCCCGGACGACCAGCCCGAGTTCGCCCTGGGGAGTGTCAGCCTCACGTGGGCGATGATCGTCGACCGGCTCAAGAGGGTCATCGAGAACGGGGGAAAGGCCGACCCCTTCTTCGCGTGAACGACGGCGGGACGTAACACCACCACACTTCGGAGTTGCAGGCCGCCAACGTGCGAGCGTTCGTCGTGTTTCGACGACCACTGGTTGCCTCAGCCGTGTACATCTAGGCCCTAGCTGCCCACCCGCAGCGATCCCCTCGATGCGCGGGAGGCAGACTGAGATGCCCGACATGTTCGTGGAGGTGAGGGTCTGGGAGTTCACCAGATGGTGGACACCTGTGTCGGAGCATCGTGGACAACC
>JBBDWR010000013.1:0-138371 GCA_040902745.1 Actinomycetota bacterium
TTGAAAACCGTTAGCGGGGCAACTCGCTCGTGGGTTCGAATCCCACTCCTCCCGCCGCCTAGCTGGGCCTATGACCTCGCTCTCGTCGAGAGCCGCACCGGCGATCCGATCGGTCGTGTCTACGGGCAGATCCTCGAGACGCAACGCACATCGTGGGGGCCGACACCGGATACGTGTTCGTTGCGGGCAGACTACAGTTCTGCGAGTTTCGCGAGCGCGCCGACCCTCTTCAGGACGTATCTGTGACCGTCGCGACGGACCATGTCACGGCGCTCGAGCTCCTTGAGGATGCGCGTGACGTTCTCCCGGCTGCCTCCGCACAGACTCGCGAGATCGGCTTGGGTGACCTCCGGCCCGACCGTGCCATCCTCGGGAAGGCGATCGAGGTCCGGCGTCGCCATCTGCAGCAGCCGTTTGGCGACGCGGCCGCGAAGGTCGAGGAACAGCAGATCGTCCACGAACGCCTGCTGTTCCTGGAACTGTCGCGCGAGCGCCCGGATCACGGCTCGCGCCGCCGCGATCTCGCTCATGAGGAACTCCATGAACGCGTCGGCTCCTGTGGTCCAGACCTGGGAGTCGGCCAGGGCCACGAGGCTGGCAGTCCGCGGCATGTCGCCCAGAGGTCCGAGTTCGCCGACGAACTGCGGCGTGTCCACGGTGGCGTGGTAGACGCGAGTGCCGGTGGTTGCGACGGAGCTTGCCTCGATGCGTCCGTCGACGAGGAAGAAGACCTCGGGAGACGGCTCGCCCTGGTGGCAGAGATACGTGCCTTTGCGGTAGTGACGGACCGTTCCGGCTTCGGCGAGGCGGGCGATGGCCTTGGGAGCGACCTCACGAAGGATCGGTGTGGATGCCATCACCCGAACGATCGGCGAGGCGCTCTGTTTGCGCGTCGGCATGCGGCGTAGCGTGCCACGGGCGGACGGCCCGCGTCACCGTCGTCGCCACCCAGGAAAAGAAGCGGGCCCGGCCGGAGCCGGGCCCGTCCTAGGAGAACACTGGTGCGAACGCGATCAGGCCTGGACCTTCTTTGCCTGGACCTTCTTTGCCTGGACCTTCTTTGCCTGGACCTTCTTTGCCTGGACCTTCTTGGCGGACGTCTTCGTGACGCCGGCCGCAGCGCTCTTCTTGTCCGAACGTGCTGCGCTCGTCGGCGACTTCGGCGTGATCCTCTTCTTCGCCATCGCTGGCCTCCTTCTATGCCCGGCCCGGCCCCCCTCGGGTCCCGTCTCGACCGATAGATTCATCGTCGCACCTGGGCTTCGGAGCGGTGTGCAGGTGGTCACATGATCCGGCGTGTCGTTCGTCAACCTTGTGATGTGACGTGGGTCACATCGAGCGGGTGACGTTATGCGTCGAGTTCGGGGAGGTCTATCGGATCGGGTCGAGCCGTACAGGTTCCGCAGTGAAGAGCGTCCTCGACGACGAGCGCCTTCGTGACCTTGGCTCCACGGAAGAGCTCGAGGATGAAGGGCTTCTCCTCTGCATGGTCCTCACAGACACCACGGCCGCAGAAGCGGCACGAACCTACGGCCGTGCGTCGACAGGTCCAGCAGTCCACGAGCACTCCTTCAGCTCGACGGTCAATGTTCCCACGTGCGGTCCGTCGCCCGGTGCAGTGTGCCACGTCGGAAGGCGCCGGCGATCACCTCGTCGAACCCCCGACGCGACAGGCGGAATGCCCGGACGGGTGTGTGCGCGACCACGGAGGCGTTACGCGGTGCGTCAGTGAGCAGCGCGGTCTCCCCGAAGTAATCGCCCGGACCGAGCGACGCGATCACCTCTGTGTCTCGTACGACATCCATCCGGCCCGAGCGGATCGCATAGAACGCGTCCCCCTCGCCGCCCTGCTCGACGAGCGCCTCGCCCGGACCGGCGGTGACCCACGCGCCGTGCTCGAGGAGTTGGCCGAGCGCATCGGACGATAGGTGGGTGAACGCCGAAAGTTCTCTGATCTCTGCCATCGCCTGCAGGGTAAGTCCGAACTTGGGGGCGTCGATCTCATCGGCGAGCAGTCGGTCGAACGTGCCCTTGTCGATCTCGAATAGCTCCGCCTCCATCGCTGCGCGCGCAGTCGCGGCACGTGGCGTCGTCTCCAGCAAGGCGACCTCTCCGAACGAATCCCCGTGCTTCAGCACCGTGAGTACCTGCGTATCGCCCGTGTCCGGATGCTCCGACTCGATGTGGATCACGCCCTTGCGGACGACGTAGAACGCGGTGGCCCGTTCACCCTGACGGAACACCGGCTGGCCACGACGAACGGTTCGTAGCGCGACACGCCCGGCGAGGTCGTTGAGGATCTCCTCGGGCAGGTCCTCGAACGCCGGCAGCGCATCGATCAACTCCGCCGCTTCGACCCGCCACCCGGTCTCGATGCGGAATCGGACGCCTCTGGCGATCGCGAGGATGCGTCGCCAGAGGCTGCGGCCGAGGGAGATCGCGCCGCGGATCAGAGGTCCACCGAGGAACAGTCCGAGCAACACGAGGAGCACACGCGATGCCACTCCGCCGTTCCATAACCCCGTGACGAGACCCCCGAAGATCTGCTCCCAGAAGAAGAAGGCCGTGAACAGCGTCAGGATCGTGAACAGGACACCGACCAGTCCGTAGAGCCCGAGGCCCCACTCCTGCGGCGTGAGCTGTTCCCGCTCGCGGATCTTGTGCCACAGGTCGTGCTGGACGAACGCGAGTGATCGCGGCCGCAGGTCTGGCACTTGGATCAGATCGGAGAAGATCCAGTACCCGTCGAGCTCCAGCAACGGGATCAGGTTGAGGAAGATCAAGAAGAGGTTCAGCAGGGCGAACTTGTAGAGCAGCGCGGAAGGGCCCCAATCCGGGAAGAAGAAGATGACGAGGGACGCGATCCCCGCCAGCACGAGTTCGAACACCGGGCCGGCCGCGGATTGCAGGATCCGCTGGCCACGATTCATCATCAGCCCGTCGGAGGCGTCCACGAAGAACGCCGGAGAACCGAAGTAGATGAAGAATCCGGCGCCACCGATGCGACGTCCGTTGTGGGTCTCCACGACCGCGTGGCCGAGCTCGTGTGCGGCGGTGAGCACGAATCCCATCGCGATCAAGGCGACGGATTCGAGCGGCGCCGAGGTCGCGCCCAGCGTGAACCGGCCCGAACGCTCGACGGCGAGAAAGGCGATGAACCCGCCGACGGCGATCGCGCCGGCGATCACCGCTACAGCGGGATTGAACACGTAGCGAAGGCCGCCGCGGTAGAGCCGTCACGAGACCGTCGGCGCCCGACCACTCGAGGCGAAGCGTCTTCGCGAATTCCCTGACCCGCCGCCGTGCGCTCGAGGCCGGATCGAGCCTGCTTGCAACCAGCGCATCCACGTCCACCGGCCGGGGGATCAGGAAACCGCCGGCATGTAGGGACTGCACGAGCGCGACCAGGGCTCCGGCGTCGAGATCACCCTCACCGTCGAAGCGCTGGATCACGATGTCGGCGACCGTGCGGGTTCCGTCCATGAGGGGGAGCACCTCGATCTCCCACGGTTCCAGGCGAAAATGTATGTCGTGGGCGGGGTTGGCCACCATGCCGTAGTCGTTGCCCCAACGAAGGCGGAACAACTTCCACTCGGTACCCGGGGCGATCTTGGGGCGGAACAGCGTGGGGTCGACCACGTCTTCGAGGTCTTGCCAAACGTCGAGGGCCGCATCCGTCGTCGGTGCCGAAGCGAGCGCCGCCCCGGCTTCGTCGCTCGCGGGGACGGTGGCGATGCGAGAGGCGAGAAGCGCCCCGACGTCGAGGGTGCGCAGTCGGCGCCGTCGATGGGTTCGAACAGCGTCTACCGCGATGACCGCCGCGATGACGATCAGCGCACCCAGGACGATCTGCGGCGGCACCGTTCTCCTGTTCCGAACCGAAGGACCCGTGGGCCCACCCGTTCACGCTATGTGCTCAGCGGCAGGGAACCTCCCGCATGGGAGCCCGTCAAGGGAAGATGCGATAGTCGAGTCGTGGCGTTCGCCGAGGACGACGAGGTCGTGCTCGCCGACCTCGAGGGCAACGAGTTCTGCGTCCTCACGCCACACCCCGAACAGACCTAGCGCGGGCTCGCCGATCCCCGGTCGAAGACCGTAGGCCGGATGGGGGCCTCAAGGCTCGCACGGCCGGGGCCGATTATCCAGAAGATGAGCGTGATCGAGGGGGATCGTCCCGCCACGTCGGAGCGGATACGCCGCGAGGCCCGAGTTGTTGGCCTGCGCGACGTTCGTGCGCCGTCCCTGGAGTCCGTCGAGCGCCGCCGGATGCAGTTGTGGGTGCTGACCACCGTCCTGTTGGTCGGCGTCAGCGCCGGCTTCGCGCTCCTCACACTCGTTCCCCAGGACGTGCAGATCGTTTCCCCGAACGCGATGCGCATCGGGATCGTTCTGCTGACGGTCGGATTCTGCGGCTACGCGATCGAGAAGGAACTGCACCTGCGCAAGCTCTCTCGCATGCTTGTGGACGAGCGCGTGCTGTCCACCGCCCTGTCGAATCGGCTGCACGAGGTGTCGCTGCTGCTCGATGCCGGCAAGGCGATCAACTCGGTGCTGGAACTGCGTTCTGTACTCGACGTGATCCTGCGCAGCTCCATGGATCTGCTCGAGGGGCGCAGCGGATCTATCCTGCTCGTGGAGGGCGAGGAGCTCGTCGCCGCCTCCGTCCGAGGCAACGCGATGGCGCAAGATGTGCGCGTCCCGATCGGAGACGGGATCGCCGGGCGTGTCGCCGTCACTCGCGACGCACTGCTGATCAACGGCGCTCCGAGCGAGAGCGACTTCCCGGGGCTGGGAACGCGCGAAGACGCTGTCGATTCCGCGCTCAGTGTTCCCCTACTCAGCCGAGGCGAGTTGCTCGGCGTGCTCAACGTGAACGCGAACGGACAGCGTGAGTTCACCGAATACGAGCTCCGCGCGCTCAACCTATTCGCCGAGCAGGCGGCCGCCGCGATCGCCAACGCGCGCCTCTACGAGGCAGAGCGGAGCCACGTCGCTCAGCTCTTGGAGCTCGACAAGATGAAGACCGAATTCGTGGCCCGGGTCACTCACGAGCTCCGCACGCCGCTCACGTCCATCATCGCTGCCGCACAAACGGCACAGCGAGTGGAGCGGTTCGAGGAGCAGCCGGAGGTCGTCGAGATCATCGAGCGACAGGCGTATCGGCTTTCGTCGATGGTAGAGAAGCTGCTCACCGCTTCCAAGCTGGAGCAGCAGGAGTCGATGTCACCGCTGCGAGCGGTGGATCTCGGAGCGCTCGTGCGCATCGCGGCGCGCGACTTCGGCATCGCGGGGCGCGAGGTCATCCTCGACGCCCCCGACTCCGTCGAGGTGTTGGCAGAACCCGACTCACTTCGACGCATCGTCGACAACCTCGTGGAGAACGCGTTCAAGTACGGAGAGCCACCGATCGAGCTTCGCGTTCAACGGCGCGGGGCCACACGCGTGCTGCTGTCGGTTATCGATCACGGGGTCGGAGTACCCGAGCACGACCGTGAACGGGTCTTCGACAAGTTCTTCCGGTTGCCGCAAGGCGGCGATCGCCCGGGGCTCGGCCTCGGATTGCCCATCGTCCGGGGGCTCGCCTCTTCGTGTCGTGGATCCGTTTGGGTTGACGCCGCGCAGGACGGGGGAGCCGCGTTCCATGTCGAGCTCGGCATCGCCGAGGCAGAACGGGAGGCATCGTGATCCGCGCACCACGCATCGTGATCGTCGAGGACGAACCGGACACCCTGTTGATGCTCCGGCTCAACCTTGACGCAGCGGGGTTCGAAACGTCGCTGGCGGCCGACGGTGCCACTGCGGTCCGGCGCATCACCGAAGAGCAGCCGGATCTCGTGCTGCTCGACCTGATGTTGCCGGTGATGGACGGCTGGGCGGTGCTCGCCGAGCTCCAGACCTGGTCGCGTGCGCCGTCGGTCGTGGTCGTCAGTGCGAAGAACACCGCTCGTGACCGCGTACGCGCCACCCAGCTGGGTGCGGCCGCCTACGTGGCGAAGCCCTTCGACATGGACGAGTTGCTCGCCCTGCTCGAGGAAGTCTCCCTGGATACCGGCAAGGTTCCCGCCGCTCCGATCCGCCGTCCGGCCCTCGAGGAGCTTCCGGGCCTGGACGGGCTCGAACCCGCCTAGCGTCTGCTGCGGGATCGGATCGCGGGCGACCGGACGGACGGTCGGACGAAGAGGTTCGGGACCGGGCGCTCCCGGCGCCGCCCGTATCCTGTGGGTCGTGGCCCCCTTCAACGATCGCTTCCTGCGTGCCTGCAGGCGCGAACCCGTCGACGCAACGCCCGTCTGGTTCATGCGCCAGGCGGGCCGCTACCTGCCCGAATACCGCGAGCTGCGCGGCGATCGCGACATCCTGCAGACCTGCCGCGAACCCGAGCTTGCCGTGGAGATCACCCTGCAGCCGCTCCGTCGCATGGATCTCGACGCAGCGATCCTGTTCTCCGACATCATGGTTCCCCTCGCCGGTGTGGGCGTCGACGTGCGCATCGAGTCCGGTGTCGGTCCGGTGATCGATACACCGGTGCGCTCGGCCGACGACGTGGCTCGGCTCCGGTTGCTCGAACCCGAGCGCGACGTACCCGAGGTGCTCGAGGCGATCCGGCTGCTCCGAAAGGAGCTCTCCGTCCCGCTGATCGGATTCGCTGGCGCTCCCTTCACCCTCGCGAGCTACCTGATCGAGGGCGGACCGTCGCGAACGCACGAGCGCGCGAAGGCGATGATGTTCGGCGATCCGGGTTCGTGGAACTCGCTGATGACGATCCTCGCGAGCATCGTGCAGGCGCACCTGCGGGCGCAGGTCGCGGCCGGCGCGCAGGCACTGCAGGTGTTCGATTCCTGGGTCGGCGCGCTCGCCCCGGAAGACTACGCGCGCTGCGTGTTCCCGACGATGCACTCATTGTTCGCGGGGCTCGCCGATCTCGGGGTGCCGCTGATCCACTTCGGTGTCGGCACGGGCGAGCTGCTGGGGCAGATGCGCCGTGCGGGAGGCGACGTGATCGGGATCGACTGGAAAACCCCCCTTGACGTCGGCTGGGAGCGGGTCGGCCCCGGCGTCGGCGTCCAGGGCAATCTCGATCCGACCTCGGTGCTGGCTCCGTGGGACGTCGTGGAGGATCGTGCGCGGGCCGTGCTCCATCGAGCAGACGCTCGCCCGGGCCACGTGTTCAACCTCGGACACGGGGTGTTGCCCTCGACGTCGCCCGACACGCTCGCTCGCCTCGTTGACCTCGTGCACCAGGAGACGACGATCGGCGCGACCGACAGACCCCAGGAGGAACCGACAGGATGAGCGAGACGATCGGCCTGCTGGTGATGGCCTACGGCACCGCGAGCGGTCCCGAGGACATCGAGCGCTACTACACGGATATCCGTGGCGGCAGGCAACCCTCGCCCGAGCACCTGCAGGAACTCACCGATCGCTACGCGGCGATCGGCAACGCGTTCCCGCTCACGGAGGTCACGACGGCCGAGGCCGAGGGTTTGGCGGACACCCTCACCGGTCGAGGATTCGGTCGGTTCCGTCCCTACCTCGGGATGAAACACTCGCCGCCGTTCATCTCCGACACGGTCGACCGGATGCGCTCCGAAGGGATCGAGCGCGCCATCGGCATCGTGATGGCGCCGCACTGGTCCGGCATGTCGATCCAGACCTACACCGATCGGGTCACGACCGCGGTGCTGGAACACGGAGGGCCGCGATTCTCGTTCGTGCAGCAGTGGTACGACCACCCGTCGTTCCTCTCCTTCTTGACCGCCCGCGTCGCAGACGCGCACGCCAAGTTGTCGGATGCGGAGCGCGAGAACGCATACACGATCTTCTCAGCGCACAGCTTGCCGACCCGGACCATCGACGACGGCACGATGCGCTGCAAGTACTGCACCGCCCGCCGGTGCGCCGATCGCTGCACCTACGCGTTCCAGCTTCGGGACACCGCTGACCGGATCGCCGCCGTATTGGACCTGCGGGCATACGGCACCGCGTGGCAGAGCGCGGGACGCACCGCCGACCCGTGGTGGGGCCCGCCGATCGAGGACGTGATCCCCGAGCTGGCCAAAGCCGGACACTCGGCCGTCGTGGTGTGTTCGGCCGGCTTCGTCACCGACCATCTGGAGATCCTCTACGACCTGGATATCGAAGCAGCGAAGATCGCCGCCGACGCGGGGATCGCGTTCTCCCGCACGGAGATGCCGAACGCCGACCCGGCGTTCCTCGAGGTGCTGGGCGACGTGGTGGGCGACCACCTCGTGGAGAACTGACGGTGCCCGAGCGCGTCCTGGTCCTCGGCGGAGGTGTCGCGGGGCTCACGGCTGCCTACCGGCTCCGGACCGGACCGGATCCGTTGGAGGTCACGGTCATCGAGGCCGACGAACGGGTCGGTGGCAAGCTGCGGTCGCTCCGGGTGGGCGATCTCGAACTCGAGGCCGGCGCGGACTCGTTCGTCGCGCGCAAGCCCTGGGCGGTGGAACTGTGCACCGAGCTCGGTCTGGCGGACGAGTTGGTCATGCCCGGCGGGCACGGCGCGTACGTGTGGACCGCGCGCGGGCTGGTCGCGTACGCGAGGGATACCTCGTTCGGGATCCCCGGCGACGTCGGCGACGTGCTGCGATGGCCGGCGCTCTCGCGCGGCGGAAGATTCCGGGCGCTGGGGGATCTCGTCCGGAAGCGGCGCCGGACCCGCTCCGACGAGTCGCTGGGCTCGCTGCTGCGGCGCAGGCTCGGGAACGAGGCGACGGAGCGCTCGATCGCCCCCTTGCTCGGTGGGCTCTTCGCAGGCGACGTCGATCGGCTGTCGTCGCGTGCGACGTTTCCGGAGCTGATCGAGTGGGAAGCGCGTCAGGGGAGCCTGATCCGCGGATCGCAGGCTGCGCGGCGGGCGGTTCGCGCCGAACGGCAACCGGGACCGATGTTCCTCAAGCTGCGCGGCGGAACGTCCCGACTGACCGACGCGCTGGCAGACGCGATCGGTCGCGATCGGATCACCGGCGGATCCGCGGTCGGAGCGATCGGGCGCAGCGAGGGCGGCTGGTCGGTGCGCACCGATCAGGGAACGACCGAGGCGGATGCGCTGGTCCTGGCGACGCCGGCGTTCGTGTCCGCCCGCCTGCTCGGATCGGTCGCCCCGGTTTGCGCGCGCGAGCTTGCCACGATCCCCTACGCGTCCACGGCCGTGGTGTTCCTCGTCTACGGAGAGGGCACGGCGAAAGCGCTCCCCGACGGAACGGGGTTCGTCGTTCCGCGCGGTATGGCGCCGATGACGGCCGCGACCTGGTTGTCCAACAAGTGGCCCACCCCGGCGTTCGGGACCCGTGCGGTAGTGCGCTGTTACGTCGGTGGCGTGGGCTATGAGGACGTCGTCGAGGAGCCCGACGAGGACCTGCTCGAGGCGTGCGCTCGGCACCTCGCCGCCGTGGTCCCCCTTCCGGACCGGCCCGTCTCGTGGGCCGTTCACCGCTGGATGCGGGCGATGCCGCAATACGAGGTCGGTCACCTGGAGCGGGTCGCGGCGGCTCGTGCTTCGCTGCCGGGCGGTATCTTTGTTGCGGGCTCCGCGTACTCGGGGATCGGGATCCCCGACACCGTGCGCGACGCGACCGAGACGGCGGAGCAGGTGCGCGAGCATCTGCACGCCGGAACACGACAGGAGACGCTGCGATGACCGAGACGACCTACGCCCTCTACCCCGTGTTCCGGGCGACGCCGAAGCTGCGCGAGATGAGCGCCGCAGACCTCGACGACGCCGCCCAGCAGATCGAGAACCTGTTCAAGGAGTGGGGTGACAAGATCCACGTGCGCGGCACGTACTCCAGCGTCGCGTTCCGCGCGGACGCCGACATCCTCTTCTGGCTCGTGGGCTCCGAGCCCGACGACATCCAGCAGGCGCTGGTGGAACTCCGCCGGACACGGGCAGGAAGGGAGCTGGAGCTCATCCACGTCTTCATGGGCGTCGTCAAGCCCGCGGAGTTCACGCCCGATCACGCGCCCGCGTTCGTGAAAGGCGAGACCCCGAAGAAATTCCTGTGCGTCTACCCGTTCGTGCGGACGCCCGAGTGGTATCTGCTGCCCAAGGCCGAACGCGGTGCGATGCTCGCCGAGCACGGGCGCGTCGGACGCGAGTTCCCGGACGTGCTGGCGAACACCACGAGCGCGTTCGGCCTGGGCGATTGGGAGTGGATCCTCGCGTTCGAAGCTGATGAGGCCGATCGCCTCGTCGATTGCATCCGCAGGCTGCGCGATGCGAAGGCCAGGACGTTCACCAAAGTGGAGATCCCCTTCGTCACGGGGATCCGCAAAGACGTCCGCGCCGCCCTGGCCGACCTGACCTGATCCGGCCGGTCATCCCGCAGCATCGTCCTCCTCGAGCACGTCGTCGAACCGCGCCCAGGCGTTCATCGCGTTCGGGAACCCGGCGTACGGCACGGTATGGATGATCACCTCGCGGATCTCCTCGATGCTGATGCCGGCGGCGAGCGACGCGCGAAGATGCGCTTGGAGCTGCGCCGCGGCTGCGCCGACCGCCGTGAGCATCCCCACGGTGACGAGCTGGCGCTCGCGCAGCGAGAGACCTGGGCGGGCGTAGATCTCTCCGTACGCGAACTCGGCGATGTGGCGGCCGAGCTCCCCGAGGCTCTCGACGGTTTCGACCCCGCGGTCTCCATGGATCTCGTGCAACCGTGCGAACCCCTGCCGCGTGCGTTCGTCGTCGATGCTGGCCATGTGATCGTCCCCCTCGTGGATCGTGTTGGACGGGCTCCCGCGCCACGATAGGGGACACGCGGGCACGCTCCCCCGAACCTCCCACTGCTCGCGTTGACCGCGCAACTCCCCCGGGCGAGGATGGCGCCATGAGCGATCTCGCAGACAAGGAATGTGTTCCCTGCAAGGGCGGGGTGCCTCCGCTGGAGGGAGCGGAGCTGGACGGCCTGCTCGCCGCGCTCGGCGGCGAATGGAAGGTCGTCGACGGGCACCACCTGGAGAAGACCTACTCGTTCAAGAACTTCCGCGAGGCGCTCGACTTCACCAACCGGGTAGGCGAGGTCGCGGAGCAGCAGGGTCACCACCCCGACATCGGGCTGGCGTGGGGCAAGGTCGGGCTCACGGTCTGGACCCACAAGATCGACGGGCTCACCGAGAGCGATTTCGTCTTCGCCGCGAAGGCGGATCGGGCACTGGGTCAGGGATGAATCTCGACGACGTCGACCGTTGGGTCGCGGGGTACGTTCGCGCGTGGACGTCCAACGATCCCGACGACATCGGCGCCTTGTTCACCGACGATGCGCAGTACCGCACGGAGCCCTACGCGGACCCGTGGCTCGGGCGCGACGAGATCGTTCTGCGCTGGCTCGACGGCAAGGACGAACCCGGCACGTGGCAGTTCCGCTCCGAACCCCTCGCGCTCGCCGGAGACCTTGCGTTCGTCCGAGGATGGACGGACTACACCGACGGGGAACTGCGCCACTATCACAACCTCTGGGTGATCGGACTCGCGGAGGGCGGCCGAGCGAGCGAGTTCACCGAGTGGTTCATGAAGCAGCGCTGAACAGGGTCCACTCGGTCTGACCCCCGAAGAGCGTTCGCCCGCGATCGGCTCCGAGGACGTCTAGCGGTCATTCGGGAAGCAGGTCGAGTGACGATGCGTGCGCGGGTCTGAGCAGGGAGAAATGACGGCGATCGAGCGTCGCGATCTTGGTTTCTTGCATGCGTTCAGCCACAGCCAGAACCGCGGCGTCGACGAAGCCCACCTCTGCGTCCGCGTAGTCATCGATGACACTGACGATACGTGGATAGTCCTCTGCCTCGAGATGCTCGACCATGAAGGATCCTTCGACGATGTCGCGCAGGAACGACACCATGACCCCGACACCCAGGTGCTGTGTCACCCAGTAGTCGACCTCCGGCAGGATCGGAGCCGGAAGAACTCGAAGCTCGTCCGCTGCTTCGATCAGCGTCCGACAGCGAACGTGGTCACGGTCGTCCCTGTCGAGCGCTGCGTACACGACACCGGTGTCCAGGATCAGCGCCACGAGGCTCCTGGTGACCGCCCGACTCCCGCGACGGACGACACGTCGGGTCTCCCCGACGCACCGATCCCGAGGCTCTTGGGCTTGGGGCGGTACTCGTCGGCCTTCTCTTCGACCGCCTCCCTGACCACCTCGGCGAACGAGACGCCGCGCTCGCGAGCCAGCGCTCGGAGTCTCTCGAGGACGTCTTCGTCTGCCATCACAGTGGTGCGCTTCATGGTGACATTATGTCATACAGCGCATAAGTTGGACTAGGGGTTGTCGACGGAGCATACGCGCGACTAGTCGGCCCAGAGCTCGGCCAGCGCGCCGTCGACCGAGGCCCGAGCACCCGCCGGACCGCCGACTCCCGAGGCTGCAGGCTCATCGATGTCGGGATCGGGGACGATCCGTTCGAAACAGGCGAGCACCTCCGGCGGCGTCAAGAACCGGCTCAGCTGCGCGTAGCTGTGGGGATCGCTCAGGTCACGCCGCCGGTAGTAGCGCTGGGGGAACAGCACGGTCAGGGAGTCTTTCGCGCGCGTCATCGCGACGTAGAGCAGACGCCGTTCCTCCTCGATCTCGTCCTCGTCACCCGTGGCCATGTCGCTGGGGATGTTGCCGTCGGCGGCATGGAGCACGTGCACGCTGTCCCACTCCAGTCCCTTGGCGGAGTGGATCGTCGACAACACGAGGTAGTCCTCGTCGAGCAACGGTGGCCCGGCGAGTTCGCCCGTGGACGACGGTGGGTCGAGGGCGAGTTCGGCAAGGAACCGTCCGCGTGCGGGTTGCGCGGAGGCCAGCTGCGTGAGCACGTCGATGTCGCGCAGACGTGCGTCCGCGTGTTCGTAGCGGCGCCGAACACTCGCCTCGAGGAACGGACGCAGGCGCTCGAGCTCTCCCGCCGGACCGAGCTCCGAGCGCGCGCAGTCGACGAGTCCTTCCCGGAGCAGATCGAACGACCGCTGCGCGCCGACCGGGATCCGCGGCGGGGCGTCGGCGAGCGAAGTGAGTGGCGACGTTGCATCCGGGCCCGCACCGCGAACGGCGAGCGCGTCGACGATCGCGCGAGCGGTGGTCGGTCCAACCCCGTCGAGCAGTAGCAACGCCCGGAACCACGAAACCTCGTCGTGCGGGTTCTCCAGGATCCGCAGCAGGGCGAGTGCGTCCTTGACGTGCGCCGCCTCGAGGAACTTCAGGCCGCCGTACTTCACGAACGGGATGTTGCGGCGAGCGAGCTCGATCTCCAGGGCGTCGGAGTGGTGTGCGGCGCGGAACAGCACGGCCTGTCGAAGGAGCGGCACCCCGCGTTCGCGAGCGGCGAGCACGTTGCGACACACCACGTCGGCCTGCTCCGCCTCGTCGGCGCAGGTGTGGAGCGCCGGTGATGGACCGTCGCCGCGCGCGGACCACAGGGTCTTGTCGTGTCGCTGCGGGGAGCGTGCGATCACGGCGTTGGTGGCCGCGAGGATCGAGGGCGTCGAACGGTAGTTCTGCTCGAGCCGGATCACCGAGGCGCCACAGAACCGTTGCGGAAACTCCAGGATGTTGCGCACGGTCGCAGCACGGAAGCCGTAGATCGCCTGTGCGTCGTCGCCGACCACCGTGATGCTGCGAGCGCTCGATTCGGGTCGCATGTGCTCGAGGATCTGCGCCTGCAAGGGATTGGTGTCCTGGTACTCGTCGACCAGCAGATGCTCGAAGCGCTCGGCGATCGGGACGGCCGTTTCGGGAGTCGCGAGCAGGGCGTTCCAGAACAGCAGCAGGTCGTCGTAGTCGAGCGTGTTCGTCTCGCGCTTGCGCGTGGCGTACGCGGTGAAGATCGCGCGGATCCCCTCACGTTCCTCCGCGCACCAGGGGTACCAGCGCCGGAGCACTTCCCGGAGCTTGTCGCCGGTGTTGACCGTCCGCGAGTAGATCTGTGCGAGTGTCTCCTTGCGTGGGAAGCGTCGTTCTCCCGCCCCGTAACCGAGTTCGTTGCGCAGCAGGTTCATGATGTCCGCCACGTCCGCCTGATCGAGCACGGTGAAGTCCGGGAGCAGGCCCACCGCCTTGCCGTGGGTGCGCAGCAGTCGGTTCGCCACTGCGTGGAACGTGCCGCCCCATACCTGGGCGGCTGCCCCGTCGCCGGTCATCCGCTCGGCCCGGGACAGCATCTCCCGCGCGCCTCGCCGCGAGAACGTGAGCAGCATGATCCGTTGCGGCGCGATCCCCCGGTCGAGCAGCCGGGCGACCCGCGCTGCCAGGGTCGCCGTCTTGCCGGTGCCGGCACCGGCCACGATCAACAGCGGTCCGTCGCCGTGCTCCACGGCCCGCAGCTGGGCGGGATTGAGCCCTCCGGGGTCGAACATACGTTCGGAGTGTAGTCGTTTCGCCGCGCCTGCGCGATGATGCTGCGCGAGCGCCACCGGCCACGTCGCACGCCGGGGACCGCAACCAACCGAAGAAGGAGCCGCATGTCGACCCAGGTTCTGAACCAGAAGACGTTCTCGCCGGCCAAGGAGGCCGAGGTCGCCGGAGGACGACCCACCACGGGAACGATGACGATCGGAGGCACCGCCGCCAAGGCCGCGCTGCTGCTGATCGTAACCATCGCCTTCGCCATCTTCGGCTGGAACCGGGCCGAGACCGTGATGGAGAGCATCAGCCCCATCGTCTTCATCCTCGGATTCGTGGCGCTCCTCGGACTCACGTTCGTGGCCGTTCGCTATCCACGCTTCGCGGCGGTGGTCGGGTTCTTCTACGCGGTGTTCATGGGCATCTTCATCGGTGCGATCTCTCGCTATTACGACGCGGCCTACGACGGGATCGTCGGGCAAGCGCTCTTCGCGACGCTCGCGGTCTTCGGCGCGACCTTGGCGCTGTACGGCTTTAGGATCGTGCGCGTCACTCGCCGGTTCGTCAACACGGTGATCGGCGCCACAGCGGGCGTCGCGGTGTTCTACATCGCTTCGCTGCTGCTCGGCGTTTTCGGAGTGGAGATGACGTGGATGAACCAACCGACACCGCTAGGCATCGGGATCAGCGTCGTGATCAGCCTGATCGCAGCCGCCAACCTGTTCGTGGACTACGCCTTCATCGAAGGCGGTTCGCGGCAGGGAGCGCCCAAGGCGATGGAATGGCTCGGCGCGTTCGGGCTGCTGACGACCCTCGTCTGGCTCTACCTCGAACTGCTGCGTCTGCTCTCTCTGCTCCGCAGCTGACCAAAGGGACTTCCGGAAGGACGACTCTCCCGACTTCCTCGACGGTGGCGACGGCGCCGACCTGCTCAACGGCGGGAACAACGGGGAGACCGGCGGGCACGACACGTGCGTGAACGGGGAATCCCTCGTGGCCTGCGAGAAGTAGCTCCTTCCGGTCCGTGGCACGGCTTTAGGATGGACGACATGGAGTCGGAGTTCGCCGAACCTGTGCCGATCCCGCGGAGGCATCGGTGACGACGATCGAGACCGCACGCCTGCGCCTGCGGATGTGGCGTGACGAGGATGTCGACGCTCTCGTCCCGATGCATTCGGACGCCGACGTCGTGCGCTACCTCGAGGACGGATCGGCGCAGGATCGGGAGCGGGTGGCCCGCTCGGTCGCGGCGTGGCGCGAGGACTGGGACCGCTACGGGTTCGGCCTCTGGTGCGTGGAGCTGCGCGAAAGCGGGGAGCCGGTCGGATTCGTGGGGCTGGCCTATCCCACTTGGTTGCCGGAGGCGATGCCGGCCGTCGAGGTCGGGTGGAGGCTTCGCAGGGACCTCTGGGGTCGCGGACTGGCGACCGAAGGAGGTCGCGCGTCGCTCGCGTATGCATTCGATGAGCTGAGGTTGGCGCGCGTGATCAGCATCCACCGGCCGGAGAACATCGCGTCGCGTTGTGTCATGGAGAAGCTCGGGCTGCGACACGATCGCGACGCCGAACACCCGGCGCATGGCTACCGACTGTCGATCTTCGCTATCGATCGCGAGGGCTGGCTCCAACGGTGACCCTCACTGTTGCGCAGCCGGGTATGCTCCGCCGCACCGATTCTCAGCCCGAGAAGGAGTGCCCGTGAGCGCAGCATCACCCGCCGATATCGCGATCGTGAACGCGGCGGTTCGCACCGTCGACGCGGCCGATAGCCGCGCCGGTGCCGTCGCGATCCGCGGCGGACGCATCGTGGCGGTGGGTGACGATCGCCAGATCCGCGAGCTCGTCGACAAAGGCACCGACGTGATCGACGCGCGCGGTCGAACCGTGCTTCCCGGGTTCCAGGACGCCCACATCCACGCGCCGTCCGCCGGCCTCGACCGACTGCGGATCGATCTGCTGACCGCGCATTCGCTCGAGGTCTACGAGGAGCGCGTGCTTGCCTATGCCGCGCGCCATCCGGAGCGCCGATGGATCCTCGGCGGCGGGTGGGTGAGTGAGCACTTCGGCGGGGGGTGGCCCACGGCGGAGCTCCTCGATCGTTGGGTCGCCGACCGGCCGGCGTTCATCAACAACGCTGCGAATCACGGTGCGTGCGTGAACACCCGGGCGTTGGAGTTGGCGGGCATCACGAAAGACACGCCCGACCCACCCGACGGCAGGTTCGAACGAGACGCGACCGGCGAGCCCACCGGGATGCTGCATGAAGGTGCGATGAACCTCGTGCGCCGGCTGATCCCTTCGCCGCAACCGGAGGAGCTGATCGACGGGCTGCTCGAGGCGCAGCGGTATCTGCACGCCGTCGGGATCACGGCATGGCAAGACGCGATCGTGGGCACCTACAGCACGCTCGATGACAGCTTCGAGACGTACCTGCAGCTCGCAGGCGACGGACGACTCACCGCTCGTGTGGTCGGCGCGTTGTGGTGGGATCGCGAGCAGGACGAATCGCAGCTTGCGTTCCTCCGCGACCGGCGAGCGCGTGCGGATGCGGTCTCCGGCCGGTTCCGTGCGACGAGTGTCAAGATCATGGCCGACGGGGTCTGCGACAATTTCACCGCGGCGCTGATCGATCCCTACGAGCGGCCCGACGGAACCCCGACCGACAACCTCGGTATCAGCTTCGTCGAGCGCGAAGACCTGCTGCGGATCGTGCCCATGATCGACGCAGAAGGCTTCCAGCTGCACATCCACGTGATCGGCGATCGGGCGGCCCGGGATGCGCTCGACGCGATCGCTGCCGCACGTGCGACCAACGGTAGCAACGATCTGCGTCATCACCTCGCCCACCTTCACGTCGTACATCCCGACGACGTCCCTCGGTTCGCCGAGCTCGACGTCGTCGCGAACGCGCAGCCGTTGTGGGCGGCGCACTCCTACGAGATGGACGAACTCACCTCACCGCAGCTCGGGGAGCCGCGATGGCGCTGGCAGTATCCGTTCGGCCGACTCCATCGGTCCGGAGCCCGACTCGCCTTCGGGAGCGACTGGCCGGTGTCGACACCCAACCCGTTCGAGGAGATACACGTCGCGGTCAACCGAGTCGAGCCTCCCGGACACGAGGCGGTAGACGCGTTCCTGCCCGAGGAGAAGCTCGACTTCGCGACGTCGCTGCGCGCGTTCACGATGGGCAGCGCCTACGTGAACCACCTCGATGATGTGACGGGCTCGATCGAGGTCGGAAAGTTCGCCGACCTGATCGTGCTCGACCGGGATCTGGACGAAGCCGGGAACGACGGGTTCCACGACACCGCGGTGCTGCTCACCCTCGTCGAGGGAGAACGTGTTCACGAAGCGCCCGGCCTGTAGGGCCGGCCGGCGTTCCCAGGATCAGCTCGCGGCGGTTTCGCCCTCGGGCTGGGGGATCACGCAGCTCGCCATGCCGCGCTTCTCCAGGTACTGCTGGTGGTAGTCCTCCGCCTCCCAGAAGGTCGTCGCCGGCTCGATCTGGGTCACGATCGGGCGCTTGCGATGCTGCTGGCGCGCAGCCGATGACAACTTGGCGGTCTCGGCCTGCCGGTCGGAGTGGGTGAAGATCGCCGAACGGTACTGGTCGCCGACGTCGGGCCCCTGTCGATTGAGCTGGGTCGGGTCGTGGGCGTTCCAGAACACGCCGAGCAACCGCTCATAGGAGACCTTGTCGGGATCGAACTCCACCTCGACGACCTCCGCGTGGCCGGTCTTGTGCCCGCAGACGTCCCGGTAGGTGGGGCGCTCCGTGAAGCCGCCCTCATAGCCGACCCGAGTCGCCGTGACCCCCGGGGTCATGCGGAACTCCGCCTCCACACCCCAGAAACAGCCTGCCCCGAATGTTGCCTTCTCGGTTGTCAATGGAAACCTCCTCGTGTTGCTGTTGCATCGTCGCAGGTACCGGGGGGATCGTTACACCCACCATCCTGCACCTGCTTGGAACGCTCCGGGGCCCCGTTCCGTTCCCGCGAGGCGTTCGCCGCTGCCTCGCAGCGGTTCTCGGAGGCCTCGCGGGGGTCGCCGGGGACCCGCGCCACCGGTAGGGTGGCGGGTGTCGCACCCACCCACGGAGGACGCACCTCGATGGAAGACCCGGATCGCCCGCGCATCAAGATCCAGCGCGACGGGCCCTATCTCGTGTCGGGTCCCGCGCGGCTGACTCGCACCGCGATCGTCGAGTCCGATCATGGGGAGCCGGTCGCATGGGCGGAGGACCAGGACATCCCGGAGTCCCGCCCGCGCTTCGTCCTGTGCCGATGCGGGGGATCTGCCAACAAGCCCTTCTGCGACGGGACGCACCGGAAGAACGGGTTCGACGGCACGGAGACGGCCGACCGTGCCCCGCGCGAGACACGGACCCGCGTGTTCGAGGGCGAAGACGTGAAGATGAGCGACGATCGATCGTTGTGCGATCACTCGGGGTTCTGCGGGGACCGGAACATCGATGTCTGGCACATGATCCGCGACACGGCCGATCCCGAAGTCCGTGAAAGGGTGATCGCCATGGTCCGCCTCTGCCCGAGCGGCCGTTTGACGGTGGCGCTCGCCGACGGTGACGAACTCGCCCTCGAGCCGGCGCACGATCCATGCATCGCAGTGGTGACCGACGGAGCTCTGTGGGTCCGCGGCGGGGTTGAGATCGTCGGCGCCGACGGTGAGATCTACGAGGTGCGCAACCGGGTCACGCTCTGCCGATGTGGTGATTCGTCCAATAAGCCCTTCTGCGACGGGACGCACAGCGACAACGGATTCCGCGACCCCGTCTGAGCGCGTTGCCGGGGAGCGGGGCCTGTGGAAGTATCCCCGGCCATGCAGGATCGTCCATGGCTCGAGCACTACCCTCCCGACGTTCCCCCGACCCTGGCGCCGTTCCCTCAGCGGTCGCTGTTCTCGCTGTTGGAGGATGCGGCCGGACGCCATCCCGATCGTCCGGCGACCGCGTTCTTCGGCAAGCATCTGAGCTATCGCACCCTGCTGGAGCGGGTCGAGCGCTTTTCAGCGGTGCTCGCCGGTATGGGTGTCGCCAAGGGCGACCGCGTCGGCCTCGTGCTGCCGAACTGCCCGCAGTACGTGATCGCTTATTACGCGATCGCGAGGATCGGCGCCGTCGTCGTCGGCAACAACCCGCTGTACACGCCGCGTGAGCTGGCCGCGCAACTCACGGACGCCGAGGTCAAGGTCACGGTCGTGCTCGAGCAGCTCTATCCGTTGGTGCGCAAAGCCCAGGAGCTGGGGGCCGACACGGGACCGCTGATCGTGGCCAAGCTCAACGAACAGATGCGGTTCCCGCTCAACCTGCTCGCACCGATCAAGTTCCGCAAGGACGCGAAGGCCGAAGGGGTTGCGTGGCCTCCCGTTCCGCGTGATGCCGACGTCAGATGGTGGCGCGACGTCGTCAAGGCGGCGGGTGCGACGCCCCCCGCTGCTGAGGTCGATGTCGCGACGGACCCCGCGGGATTCATCTACACGGGCGGAACGACGGGTCCGGCGAAGGGGGCGATGCTCTCGCACGCCAACCTCGTCGCGAACGCGATGCAGGGGCAAGCCTGGTTCCCGGACATCCAGGACGGACACGAGGGGATGATGTGCATCCTTCCTTTCTTCCACTCCTTCGGGATGCTCGCGATGAACGTCGGGGTGATCTCGGCGATGAAGCTGATCATGGTGCCGCGCTTCGAGCTGCACATGGTGCTCAAGGAGATCGCCAAAGAGAAGCCGACCTACCTTCCCGGCGTGCCACGCCTGTACGTGCAGATAAACGAGGCCGAGGAGTCGCGCAAGTACGACCTTCGTTCGGTCACCGCCTGCGTCTCCGGGGCGGCTCCTCTCCCGATGGCCGTCGCCCGCAAGTTCAAGGAGGTCACCGGCGGAGCGGAGGTGGTGGAGGGTTACGGCCTGACCGAGTGCTCTCCGGTGACACACGCGAATCCGTTCGCCGGAGCACGCAAGGAAGGTTCGATCGGCATGCCCGTGCCCGACACCGAGTGCAAGATCGTCGACCTGGACAACCCGGACAAGTTGCAGGCGGTGGGCGAGCCCGGCGAACTGTGCATCCGCGGTCCGCAGGTCATGCTGGGCTACTGGAACCGCCCCGAGGAGAGCGCGCTCGCGATCCGCAACGGGTGGTTCCACACCGGGGACGTGGCCGTGATGGACGAGCAAGGCTATTTCTCGATCGTCGACCGAATCAAGGACATGGTGCTCGTCAGCGGTTTCAACGTGTACCCCACCGAGATCGAGGAGGCGCTGTACGAGCACCCGAAGATCCTCAAGGCCTCTGTCGTCGGCGTTCCCGACGAGCAGACCGGCGAAGCGGTCAAGGCATACGTCGTGCTGAAGCAAGGGGAGCACCTCACCGCCGACGAGCTGATCGACTGGTGCCGCGACCCCGAGGGCGGTGGGCTCACCCGCTACCGCGTGCCGAAGCAGGTCGAGTTCCGCGACTCGCTGCCCGAGACGCTCATCGGAAAGGTGCTTCGCCGCGTGCTGCTAGAGGAAGAGCGCCAGAAGCGCGAGGCCGCGAGGGCAAACTAGCCCGAACCGGCGGCGGCGTGACGGCGGTCCGACGTTAGCCGAACCGCCGTCACCCATCTGGACGCTACGGAACGACGAACGTGAACCCGATCGTTGCAGACAAGAAGCTCCGGCTTCGCCGACGCCGCTGACAGATGTCGTACCGGCGGGGGCGGAGCGCCGCTCTCGCCGGTACGCGCGAGGTTTTGCTTCGGTCACCCGGACGGCGCCCATTGGTGCTCGACTCGGCAGTCATCGCGTGCCACGCTTCAGTCGCATCGCATCGGAGGGGGACGAGCGCATGGCGGATGCCAATCTCGCACGACGGCCCGGGGGCGTGACGTTCATCATGATCCTGGCCTACCTGGAAGGGTTCTTCACGGTCCTCACGGGGGTCATCATCCTGATCGGTCGCGACAACATCGACCTGTCCGGATCCCTGCGCCTCGACTCGGACGAGCTGCTGTGGATGGCGCTCGTCGTGATCGCCGTGGGGATCGCGATCCTCGCGATCGCGAACGCGCTCGGCAGGGGCGACGACTGGGCCCGGATCGTGGTCGCCGTGTTCACGATCTTCAGCCTGGTGTCACACGTGTTCGTGCTGTTCCGATCCGGCTACGGAGCGTCGGTGCTGTCATCGATCATCTCGATCGGCCTGGGCGTTCTGGTCCTCTATCTGCTCTTCAACGAGCGCGCCGCTGGCTTCTTCGGCGCTCGCCACTAGCTGTACCCGACGACGACATGCGCCCGGGTGGGTGGCCCGCTCGGGTGTTGTCGTCGATCACCAGCTCCATCGTCATGCAGGCGACCCGGCTGCCCTCATGCAGTGTGTATCCGCCGGACGGCGCGGGTCTCAACCCGCGCCGTCGATACATCGCGATCGCTGTCTGGTTGTCGGTGGCGACGCCGAGGCGAAGGCACGAGGCTCCTCGAGCGCGAGCCCACGAAGCCACGCCGTCGATCAGTCGGGTCCCCACGCCCGTGCGCCGGACCGATGGGTCGACCCACATCGCGTACACGTACGCGACCTGGGGTGCCTCATCCTCCTGAACTCCCACGACGATGCCTCGCAGCGCCGACGAACCGTCGTCGGCCACGAGCGTCAGTTGCGGTCCCCGTCCCCATCCGTGGTGGATCCATCGGCGCCACGACGTATCCGGCCTCGCGTGGGCTTGCGCAAGGGTCTCGCCGAACGCGTCCGGGGTGTCGGCCAGCGAGCGGAGTCGGACGTCTCGAAGCCGGCGCCATTCGTCGGGGCGAACGGAACGGATGTCGATCGTCTCGTCCATCCCACTAGCCTAGGCCTGCTGGAGTTCAGCCGCCGGGCGGTGGTTCAACCTCGACGTCGGCACCGTACAACGGCGGGAAGTCGGTGCCGTCGTGAGACCAGAGCAGGCCCTCCCATCCGGTCTCGCCTGCCGGCGTGAGGTCGAACGCGATCGTCTCCTCCCGGTTGCCGCTGGGTTCTGTGTCGAACGTGCTCCAGCTGCACGCCGGTGCCCGGTTTCCGTCGCCGATGTAGGCCGAGATGTGGCGGTCGGCCTCCCGGGTGAAGGTGAGGACCCGATCGGCGTTTGCCTTGCCCGTCCGGATCGCGTACGCGCTCCCGCCCGGCAGGATCGATGCGCCGAGCGCTTCGTAGTTGGCGCCTCCAGACTCGATCCAACCACTCCGGGTGGCGTGATTGGGCGTGAACTTCTCGCGTGTGTCGAATCGGTAGAGCCGCAGCTCGCCCTTGATGCCGTCCCCGTCCGCATCGACGGGGGCACGCGGTATCAGGTAGATCGGCTTGGTCACCGAGGGTGCACCGACGTCGATGAACGCGGTCTCGATGTTGGGGTGCACCTTCTGGCTCTTCTGCGCGTTCGACCAGAGCTTGATCGGGAAGCGGACCGGCTTGATGGCCATGCCTTCCACCTTGCCCTCGAGTTCGAGATCGGTTCCCGCGGGGCCGATCAGGCCGAGACCGGTCGAGGTGAGATCGGGTTCGGGCAGCCGGTAGGCGTTCAGCTGCGAGCGTGAGGTCGTGTTGTCGCCGGTGTCGAACAGCCAGAGCTGGTCGCGTGCATCGGCGCGGTACTCGATCGACAGATCCTCGATGTCGGGAACGGGGTTCGGGCTGTCGGCGACGGAGGTGATGCCGTCCGGTTCCGGGGGGCCGGTGTTCGCGGGATCGTCGGGGAACACGCCCGGGCGCAGCCGGAACCGGATCGCGAGCGACCCGTCGGCGTCGTCGTAGCCGAACACATATACACGGTCGTTCTCGGGCTGCACCGCCTCGTTCGCCTTGCGGTCGCCGACCACCCACACGATCTGCTGGCCCGTCGTCGCGTCCGAGTTGTCCTTGGACACCGCCATGCCGGAGATGTGGCGCGCCGCGTGTGGCAGGCGGTTCTCCTTCTGTGCAAGTGGCCCGAGCAACACGGGTCCCCCCAAGTTCGGGCAGGGGAGTGTGCCTGCCGCCGCGTCGAGCCCGGCGGGCAGCATCGCGACGAGCGCCGCGGATACGGCAAGCACGACTCGGGATCGGGGTCTGCGCAGCATGTTGGGGGCGTCGAGTGCGATGAACGACCCTCTATATGTACCTGCTGGCACGGCCAAGGACAATCCGGCGAACGGTTGGCCGTCCTGGCCAAACGGCCGGGATCGAACCGGAGGAACAGCTCCGCGTGCCTGGGATAGCATGCGCGGGTGGATATCGAGATCGCAACCGTCGTATTCGACTGCTCCGACCCGAAGGCGTTGTCAGAATTCTGGGAGTCGGCGACCGGGCTGGAAGTGGCCGACGAGGAGGACGACTGGGTGCTGCTCGCCGATCCGGAGGTCGAGGATGGCGGAGGGATCCAACTCGGCTTCCAGCTCGTTCCCGAACGCAAGTCGGTGAAGAACCGCCTGCACCTGGACCTGTACGCACACGGCGTCGAGGAGACGGCCGAGTGGATGCAATCACTCGGTGCCGTCCGCCTGTGGGTGTCGGACGATCCCGACGACATCTTCATCACGCTTGCCGACCCGGAAGGCAACGAGTTCTGCGTGGTCGAGGCGGCACCAGAGGACGAACCAGAGGACGAGCCAGAGGACGTCGATGACGCAGACGATGAGCTGCTTCTCTCGCACGAGGGACTCGACGAGCAGGAATGATCGCTCGGCCTGCCAGGCTAGCTGAGCTGCGGTGATGTGCTTGTGAGCACCACATCCCTGTCCCCCCGCCGGGGACCGGCAAATCCGCCGGACCACCCATACCGGCACCGAGCCACCGGGACTACCGTGATGCTCCAAGCCGAGGGGGCCCACGATGCGCCAATGGGAGATCAGAGGCATCACCGACGACCACGACGGCACCGCGATCGACGTTCGCTCGCGCAAGGGCGACGCGACCCTCGTTGTCAGTGAGGCGTTCCCCTTGCTGTTGTGGACCACGGACGCCTGTCTCGGGTTCACGTCGAGCCCGCCGCCGGGCGTGCTCTCGTTCGATCTTCCGATCGACCCGTCGGACGGCGATCTGTTCGACCTTTCCGCCGAGGAAGGCGTCGGGGGCATGCAGCTCGTCGAAGCGCACCTCGCCGCGCTGCGAGGCTCACCGGGCGATTTCCGGATCCGCGACCAGGGGCGCGAGCTGCGTTGCACGGTGTGGCCGACCCTCGGGATCGACGGCAGGATCGCCGGCACGATGTGCGTGGCAACCGGGACCGAACCGCTTCAGCGGACGAGGTCCGCGACCGCGTCCCGCGCCGAGCTCAGCAGCCGCGCGAGCTGAGCTTCTTCCAGCGCCGCGGACAACGTCCACAGTTCGTAGCCGCTCGGGGGTAGGTACACGCCGCGATCCAGCATCGCGTGGAACAGCTTCGCGTACCGCTCGTGATCGGCGGCTCTCGCGTCGGCGAAGTTGCGTACCGGACCCGATGAGAAGAACAGGCTGAACAGCGAACCCGCCCGGTTGATCGTCACCTCGACGCCCGCCTGCTCGAAGATCGCTCGAAGGTCGGTGGTCAACCGCACCGCAGTCGCCTCGAGGGCGGGATACGGATCGGCCTGCTCCGCCAGACGCAGCGCGGCGATGCCGGCCGCGACGGCGACGGGATTCCCGCTGAGGGTGCCGGCTTGGTAGATAGGACCTGTGGGAGCGAGCTGCTCCATGACCGACCGCGATCCGCCGAACGCTGCGCACGGAAAGCCGCCGCCCATCACCTTGCCGAACGCGGTCAGATCCGGTCGGACCCCGTAGACCGACTGTGCTCCACCGAACGCGATCCGGAATCCGGTGATCACCTCGTCGAAGAGCAGCAGCGAACCATACTCGTCGCTCAACCGGCGCAGTCCTTCGAGGAATCCGGGTTCAGGTGGCACGACTCCCATGTTCGCGGCGACGGGTTCGATCACGACGACCGCGACGTCGTCGCCGCGCTCCCCCATGATCGTCTCGACAGCGGCGAGGTCGTTGAACGGCGCGGTGATCGTGTCCCGGGCCGCGCCCTCGGTCACTCCGGGCGATCCCGGGATGCCCAGGGAGGCGAGCCCGGATCCCGCGCCTTCGGTGAGGAGCGCGTCTGAGTGGCCGTGGTAGCACCCCTCGAACTTCAGCACCAGATCCCTTCCGGTCGCGCCACGTGCGAGTCGGATCGCGCTCATCGTCGCTTCGGTTCCCGACGACACCAGTCGCACCTGCTCCACGGACCCGACGGCCTGCACGATGCGCTCGGCGAGTTCCACCTCCGCCTCGGTCGGGACGCCGAACGAGGTGCCACGCTCCGCCGCATCGGCCGCCGCGCGCACGATCTGTGGGTGCGCGTGACCGAACAACAGCGCTCCCCAGGACTGCACGAGATCGATGTAGCGATCGCCGTCGACGTCGATCAGTTCGGCGCCCTCACCACACGCGGCGAACACCGGCGTCCCTCCGACGGCACCGAACGCCCGGACGGGGGAATCTACCCCTCCGGGGATCACACGCACCGCGCGCTCGAAGAGTTCCTCCGACCGGGTCACGTACGTGTCAGTCGCCGGCGAGCCAGCCGGCGGCGTCGGCCGCGTGGTAGGTCAGGATCAGGTCGGCACCCGCTCGTCGGATCCCGATGAGCACCTCGAGCACGGTGCGGCGTTCGTCCAACCACCCGTTCGCCGCGGCCGCCTTGAGCATCGCGTATTCGCCGCTGACGTTGTAGGCGGCAGTGGGAAATCCGGTCGCCTGCTTCGCGGCGCGGATCACGTCGAGGTAGGGCAATGCCGGCTTGATCATCACGACGTCGGCTCCTTCCTCGATGTCGGTGCGAACCTCGCGTATTGCTTCGTCGACGTTGGCAGGATCCATCTGATACCCGCTGCGGTCGCCGAAGCTCGGGGCGCCCTCCGCCGCTTCGCGGAACGGGCCGTAGAAGGCGCTCGCGAACTTGGCCGCGTAAGCCATGATCCCGACGTCGGTGTGTCCGGCTTCGTCCAACGCGTTGCGGATCGCCGCGACCTGGCCGTCCATCATGCCGCTGGGCCCGACCATGTGTGCGCCGGCCTCGGCCTGGGCGACCGCGATCCGTCGATAACGCTCGAGCGTCGCGTCGTTGTCGACCTCGTCCCCGGCCACCGTGAGCACACCGCAGTGGCCGTGATCCGTGTACTCGTCCAGGCAGAGATCGGACATCACGACGTGGTCGTCTCCCACCTCGGCGCGGAGCACGCGGATCCCCTGCTGTGCGATCCCGTCCGGGTTCCACGCCTCCGACCCTTCGCCGTCCTTGCGCGCGGGAACACCGAAGAGCATGAATGAGTGGATCCCCGCCCCCGACAGGCGCGCGGCCTCTTTGCGGAGCGAGTCGAGCGTGTGCTGGGACTGTCCCGGCATCGAAGCGATCGGAACGGGTTCGTCGATGCCCTCCTTCACGAACAGGGGTGCGATCAAGTCGCGCGTCGACAGGGATGTCTCCCGGACGAGGTCGCGCAGCGCGGGGGTGCGACGCATCCTGCGCGAACGGTGTTGCGGGAAGGACATATGCCCAGGGTACCCGACCGGTCGGCCCGGTTCGGGGTTGCTCGATCCGCCGCGTTGGAGCGAGCATGGGCGCGCGGGCGTCCTCATGACAGGATGCCCGAATGGGCATCTCTTCGAAGAGCTTCGATGCCGAGATCGCCTCGATCGACGAAGCGGGACGCCGGCAGATGGAGGAATCATCCTGGCGACCGGGGTGCCCGGTGCAGATCGAGGATCTGCGCACGATCGGCCTCACCCATTGGGATTTCTCCGGGCAGGTGCGCGAAGGAACGATCGTGGTCCACGAGAGCGTGGCTGATGATGTGGTGTCGGTATTCCGTGCGCTGTTCGACGCGGCGTTCCCCCTGGAGCGGCTCGGTCCCATCGACGCCTTCGACGGCGACGACGATCGTTCGATGGCCGCGAACAACTCCTGCGGATTCAACGGGCGGGAGATCGCACTTACGCCCGGCGTCTGGTCGCAGCACGCGTCCGGGCTCGCGATCGATCTCAACCCGGTGCAGAACCCCTACGTTCGGCGCGACGGCTCCGTGCTCCCGGAGACCGGACATCGGTACCTGGATCGCACGCAGCAAGAGCCGGGAATGATCCAGCCGAACGACGCAGTGGTGCGAGCGTTCTCGGCGATCGGGTGGGGATGGGGGGGCGACTGGGAGCCGAACAAGGACTACCAGCACTTCTCCGCGAACGGAGCGTGATCGCCGCTCACTCGGCTGCCGCCGGGCGTAGTCCCTCGCGCAGGGATGCGGCGACGCCTCGGGCGAGGCGCTCCGCGGTCGCGGGACGTGTGCGGGTCGCCAGCGGTCCGTCGAGCCGCAGACCAGCCAATCCGTGGAAGGCTGACCACACGGCGATGGTTGCAGCTTCGACGTCGTTCACGGCGAGTGTCCCGTCCTCGACCCCGGCGTTCACGGCCTCGCGGAAGGTCGCTTCGATCGCCAGCCCTCCGGCGCGCAGGTTGTCGCCTTCACCCGCGCGCTGTTCGGGGCGCAGCAGCATGCGGAACCGAGCCGGATGTTCCGCCGCGAAGCGGACGTAGGCAACGCCGAGTGCAGTCACCCTCGCGTCGCCACCTCCGCGCGCGCGACGCCCGGCTCGCCGGAGCGAGTCGGCCAGCAGGCGCAGGTTCTCGGTCGCAACCGCCGCGATCAGCGCCGACCGATCAGCGAAGTGGTGGTAGGGCGCCGCGTGCGACACGCCAGCCCGACGCGTCACCTCCCGCAGCGTGCAGCACTCGAGTCCGCTTTCGTCGATCAGCTCTAGCGCGGCCTGGATCAGCACGCGCCGCAGATCACCGTGGTGATAGCGCTCGGGGGTCGCCATGCACCGAGCCTATCTTGACGTCGTCCAGATCAACCACCCGCGATTCACCGCGAGCTGCGTGGCGCGAACACTCGCTCGAGGGCGGCGAGCAGACCCTCGGAAGTGTGCGGGTTGGCCACTGCGGCGACCGTGAAGCCGTGGGCACGCGCTTCCTTGGCGGTGATCGGGCCGATACACACCACCTTCGGATGACCCTTTGCCGCGCCGAGCGAGCGAACGAACCCACGGACGGTCGATGCGCTGGTGAACGTAACCGCGTCGACCCTTCCTTCCGACAGCGCGGTCCGCGCCTCGACCGGAAGCGGAGGGAACCGCGTGCGATACGCGTCGACCCGCGTGGGGCGCCATCCCTTCGCGGCGAGGCCGGCTTCCAGTCCGTCCGGCGCGATGTCGGCACGAGCACACAGCACGCGACCGGCTCCCCGCGGGAATGTGCGTGTGAGCCCTGCGGTGGTGAAGGTCGCCGGGACAAGATCGGGGTCGCGGCGCGCCCATCGCCGGAAAGCGTCCGAGGTGCCGTCGCCGATCGCGGCGACCTTCGCGCGCACATCGCTGGGTCTGTCCAAGCGATCCGACAGCATCGCCACGGTCGCGCGGCTCGTGAGCACGATCCACGTGAAGTCGCCGCGGGCCAGTTCCTTCAACGCCTTAGTGAGCGCGGCCGACCGTGCGGGAACGATCTCGATCGCCGGCGAGAGGATCGGCCGAGCCCCGCGAGCCCGGAGCTCGGTCAGCACCCCCGTCGACTGCTCCTTCGGGCGGGTCACGAGGATGACCTTGTCCGCTAGCGAGCTGCTCGAGCGTGTCCGGCGCGGCACCGGATCAGCCCTCCCGTACGGCCGTGAGGATATCTGCGGCCCCCTGCTGCACGAGGTCGTCGGCGACGATGGCGGCGACCTCATCGGGCGTTGCCGAACGGGCCTCGGCGCGAACGATCTGTCTCCCGTCCGGCGTTGCGACGAGACCGATGAGATGCACGCCGAGTTCGCCGACGTTCGCGAACCCGCCGAGCGGGAGCGCGCACCCGCCTCCCATCCGCACCATGAGCGCGCGCTCGGCGCTGAGCGCCGTGTGCGTCGAAAGATCGTCGAGCGGCGCGAGCGCGTTCAGCGTTGCCTCGTCATCTGCGCGGCACTGGATCGCGAGCGATCCTTGACCCGGTGCGGGAACCATCTCGCCCGCGGTCAGCGTGGTGCGGTGGGCGGGGTTCAGGCCGAGCCGAGCCAAGCCGGCCTCGGCGAGGACGAGTCCGTCGACATCGCCCGCCTCCAGCTTGGACAGTCGCGTGTCCACGTTACCGCGCACCTCGACGACCCGAAGCTCCGGGCGCAAGCGCGCGAGCTGCGCGCGCCGTCGCAGGGCGGATGTTGCGACGACGGCGTCGACGCCGAGCGTGGGTTCCCGTGAAACGAGTACGTCGAACGGATGCTCCCGGTGCGGCACCGCTCCCAAGACGACCCCGGGCGTGTCCTCCGCCGGGAGATCTTTGGCCGAGTGGACGGCCACGTCGACATCACCGCCCAGCAGCGCCCGAACGATCTCGGCGACGAAGAGCCCCTTCAGACCCGCAGGGGAGGACTCTGCCGCTGCGCCGCGATCGCCTTCGGTGAGGATCGGGACGAGTTCGCTCTGCACTCCGGTGCTCGCCAGTCGTTCGCGAACCTCGCCGGCCTGGGCGAGTGCGAGTCGGGAGCGGCGCGTGCCGATCCGCAGGGTCACGAGGTATGCCCTCGCGTCACTCTGTCGGCGGATCGATGTCGAACAGCTCGGAGAGCATCCGCGCGTACGCGTCGTCCGTTCCCGGGGTCGCGCGCTCCTTCAGCTGCACGATCGGGTCGTGCAGCAGCTTGGAAACGATGCCGCGGGCGACGCCCTCGACCGCGTCCATCTCGTCCGGCGTCAACGACGACAACTGTGAGCGGAACCGCTGCAGTTCCCCGTCCATCACGGTGAACCCCCGCTCGCGGAGCGCGCGGATCAACGGGGCAAGTCGGTCGGACCGTCGGCGCACCGTGAATCGGTGGAGTTCCTCGGCGACGATCGCGTTGGCGCGCTCGATCTCCGCCGCGGTCTCGGCGTCATGCTCGTGCAGCGCGACCTTGAGCGCGTCGACGTCCACGAGCCGCGCACCTTCGACCCCTGCGACGTCGGGATCGACGTCACGCGGAACAGCGAGGTCCAAGAACACCAGCGGCCGGTCCGAGTTGCGCACGGCGAGCGCATCGCGCACGGTGTCCGCCCCGATCACGGTGCCGGCCGCTCCGGTCGCGGTGACGACCAGGTCGGCGTTCGCGAGCGCCTCGGGAAGGTGGTCGAGATGACCCGCCTCGGCCTCGGTGCGCTCGGCGAGCAGCCGGGCGCGTTCCAGCGAGCGGTTCAGAATGCGCACGGGACCGACGCCGCGGCGTCGGAAGTGCTTGACGGCGAGCGCGGACATCTGTCCGGCTCCGACCACCACGGCCCGGGCGTCGGTGAGGCCTCCCAGCTCCGTATCCGCGATCGCCGCCCCCGCCTCGACGAACGCGTCCGGGGCGGCGCCCACCCCGGTCTCTGTACGGATCCGGCGTCCCGCGCGCGAGGCCGCATGGAACAGTGCGGTCAGATCGTCCCCGACGACGCTCTCGGACTGTGCGCGGCGCAACGCTTCGCGGACCTGCGCGTGGATCTGGGGCTCACCGAGGACCATCGAGTCCAGGCCGCCCGCAACCGCGAACAGGTGCTCGGCGGCGTCCTCGTCGAAGTGGGAGTACAGGGGCTCGGCGAGGTGGTCGGGATGCACCTCGCGCGATTCGCACAGGAGTTCCTTGAGCGACAGGAACCCCTCGTGGTAGCTCGGTACGCCGGCGAACAGCTCGACGCGGTTGCAGGTGGAGAGCACCACGAGCCCGTCGATCGCGTCCAGGTCCTGGGCCCGGCGGAAGGCCTTGCCGTAGTCGTCATCGGTGAACGCGAGCCGCTCGAGCAGCTCGATCGGCGCGCGACGGAAGGAGACCCCGAGGGCGAGGATGGCCATGGTTCGTCGCTCATCCTACCTGCTCAGTGCCATCGTCCGGGCCGGCTCGTGCGTCGGCCACCCGGTGCGTGCGCTAGGCTCCCCGCGCACCACACCCCGGGGGAGGAGATCGTGCAGCGGGGAAGAGCACGGGACCATGGCGTCGTCATCGGGATCCGTCCGACGGCGCCGTTGAACGCGATCACCGACGTTGCAGGTGTTCGGGTCGGACACCACACGGTGTCGCATGAGGCGCGCGGCGATCGTGGACCTGCTCGGACCGGTGTCACCAGCGTGTTCCCGCACGAGGGTCTCCCCTGGGACGCCCCGGTGTACGTCGGCACGCACGTGCTCAACGGCTACGGCGAGATCATCGGGATCAATCAGCTCGACGAATGGGGCATCCTGGCGTCGCCGATCGTGATGACCTCGAGCCTGGCGATCGGCAAGGCCTATGACGCAACCGTCAAGTGGTTCGTGCAGCGCGATCCTTCGGGGACGGCCGACGATGCGGTGATGCCCGTCGTGACCGAGTGCGACGACTCCTACCTGTCGGACCCCCTCGCGTTCCTGCTCTCCGACGAGGACGTGTGGGCGGCCCTGGACGCGGCTACGACCGGGCCCGTCACCGAGGGATGCGTCGGTTCGGGCAC
Organism: Actinomycetota bacterium; assembly: GCA_040902745.1. Lineage (GTDB taxonomy): Bacteria > Actinomycetota > UBA4738 > UBA4738 > HRBIN12 > JBBDWR01. Next base: position 31,827 of record JBBDWR010000013.1, read on the forward strand.
CGGCATGCAGTGTTTCGACTTCAAGGGTGGGATCGGCACCTCGTCGCGGGTGATCCCCCAACAGGCCGGTGGCTACGTCGTCGGCGCGCTCGTGATGACCAACTACGGCGACCGACCGGAGCTGCGGATCGACGGTGTTCCCGTCGGCCGCGAGCTGACCGACCTCATGCCCGGAACCCACTCGGAAGGCTCGTGTGTCGTCGTGGTCGCGACCGACGCGCCGATGCTGCCGCACCAGGTCCGCCGCCTCGCACGGCGTGCTGCCCTCGGTCTGGCGCGAACGGGTTCAACCGCCAACAACGGTTCCGGGGAGTTGATGCTCGCGTTCTCCACGGCGACCAAGCTCCCGCACCCCAAGGAGGCGCCCGAGATCGACGTTCGCGCGATCGTGGACGGATCAGCCTGGGACGGCGTCGGCGTGCACTCCGAGCTGTTCGGCGCGACGGTAGAGGCGGTGGAGGAGGCGGTGATCAACGCGCTCTTCGCGGCCGAGACCACGCTCGGCCGTGACGGGAGCGTGCTCCACGCACTGCCGATCGACCGAACCCTGGAGGTCCTGAACCGGCACGGGCACCTGGTCGGCTGAGGCTGGTCGCGCTCCGGCGAGCGTGGATCCCCCTGTTCCTTACAATCAGCGGTGGAGACGTGCCTGAGTGGCCGAAAGGAGCCGCCTGCTAAGCGGTTAGGGGCTTTACCGTCCCTCGTGAGTTCGAATCTCACCGTCTCCGCGCGAAGGGTTTCGCTGAGCGATCGATCGAGCCCCGCGGCTCACCCGGTTGATGGTGCGCGTTCCGGGGACCTGAGCACGTTCCCATCGAGGATGATCACGGCAGGGGCGAACAGGACGTCGAGATCCTCGAGAGGATCCCGCTCATAGGCCACGAGATCGGCGGGAGCTCCCCGCCCGCCACGAACCTGCGCCGAGCGCTGTCTGTGGGAGGGTGTGGAGCCGTGAGTGAGAGCGCGATCGTGGTGGACGGCTTGGTCAAGCGCTTCGGGGAGATCGTTGCCCTGGATGGTATCGACCTGCAGGTTGCCCACGGCAGCGTGTTCGGCCTGCTGGGTCCCAACGGCGCCGGCAAGACGACCGCGGTCCGGGTGCTGGCGACGATCCTCAAGCCGGACGGCGGCCGGGCGGAGGTCCTGGGCTGCGACGTCGTCGAGCGACCCGATGCCGTACGCCGCCGGATCGGTATGGCCGGCCAGTACGCTGCTGTCGACGCCAACCTGACGGGCAGGGAGAACCTTCGCATGGTCGGGGTGCTGAGCCAGCTCCCGCGCGCCGACATCGCCCCGCGCGCCGACGAACTCCTGACGCGCTTCGGTCTCCAGCATGCTGCGGGGCGTCCGGCGCGCACCTACTCCGGCGGCATGCGCCGGCGGCTCGATATCGCGGCCGCGCTTGTCCCCCGGCCGCCGGTGCTGTTCCTGGACGAACCCACGACGGGGCTCGACCTGACCAGTCGCAACGAGCTGTGGGACATGCTTCGCGAGCTGGTCGCGGACGGGACCACCGTGCTGCTGACCACCCAGTACCTGGAGGACGCCGATCAGCTTGCGAGCCGCATCGCCGTAGTCGACGGCGGCAAGGTGATCGCGAACGACACCCCGCAGCGACTCAAGGCACAGCTCGGCGACACGGTCGTCGAGATGGGGTTCGCCGACGAGACGATCGCCGAGCGGGCGACCGGCCTGCTGACGGGAGGCGCAAGTTCGCGCGCGCGCGTCGAGCGCGAGGGTGATCTCATCCGCGTGTCGTCCGACCAGGGTCCGCACATGCTGGTCGACGTGCTGAGACGCTTCGATAGCGAGGGCATCGAGCCGATGACGCTGGCGGTTCGCGAACCCAGTCTTGACGACGTCTTCCTCACTTTGACCGGGCGCCACGCGGAGTCCGTCACGGGGGACGCCGATGGCAACGGTGACCCGAGCGATCCTCGACCCGTGTCGACCTCGGCGGGAGGTGCCGCATGAGCGCGACGTCCGTATCCGCCCGTGTCGAAGCGACGCGCGATCGGCGGATCCCACTGGGTGCGGCGCGCGACACGCTCGCGATCGTTCGCCGCAACCTGATCGCGTATCGCCGCGTGCCACAGTTGTTGGTGTTCTCGACGATCCAGCCGGTGATCTTCGTCCTGATGTTCCGCTACGTGTTCGGCGGAGCGATCACGATCCCCGGAAACATCCCGTACGTGGACTTTTTGATGCCCGGCATCTTCGTGCAGACTGTCGTCTTCGGGGCGATCGCCACCTCGATCGGCCTTGCGGCGGACGTGAAGACAGGTCTGATGGAGCGCTTCCACGCGCTTCCCATGGCGCGCTCGGCCGTCCTGACGGGTCGCACCACCGCCGATCTGATCCGCAACGTGTTCGTAGTGATCCTGATGATGGTGGTGGGATTCCTCGTGGGGTGGCGGATCCACACCAACGCGTTCGCGCTGATCGGCGGTGGACTGCTCGTGCTGTTGTTCGGTTTCGCGATGTCGTGGATCTTCGCCACCGTCGGCCTCGCCGTGGGCGATCCGGAGACGGCGCAGGCCGCGGCGTTTCCCGTGCTCGCACCGCTCGTGTTCGCGTCGTCGGCGTTCGTGCCGATCGAGAGCATGCCCGGGTGGCTGCAGGTGTTCGCGGAGCATCAGCCGGTATCGGCCACCGCTTCCGCGGTGCGGGCGCTCACGATCGGCGGGCCGACCGCGACCTACGTCTGGCATTCGATCGCGTGGAGCGTCGGGCTGATCGCGATCTTCGCCACGATCTCGGTGCGTCTGTATCGTCGCGCGGTCTAGATCGTCCGCGCGACGTTCACCAGCGCCGACCGACACCGGCTAGGCTTCGGCACAGATGAGCAACGGGCGACATCACCCGCGTATCCAGGCGGTTACGGAACAAGCCCGGGTCACGCCGATCGAGCTGTTCTTCGACCTGGTGTTCGTGTTCTCGCTGACCCAGGTCACCCAGTTCATGTCCGACGACCTCACGATGCGAGGGCTGGTTCGCGGATCGTTGCTGCTCGCCCTGCTCTGGTGGTGCTGGGTGGGCTACGCGTGGCTCGGCAACGTACTGCGTGCCGACGAAGGTGTCGGGCGTGTCGCGATGTTCGGAGCGATGGCTGCGATGTTGGTGTTGGCGCTGACGGTGCCCGAGGCATTCAACAGCCTTCCCGGCGGGCTCGACGGTCCCGTGATCCTCGCGCTCGCCTACCTCGCGGTGCGCGTTCTGCACCTGGTGATCTTCTGGCTCGCGTCGGGATTCGATGCGGGATTGCGAAAGCAGTTGCTCAAGTTCGCACCCTCGGTGCTCGGAAGTACCGCCCTGCTGCTGGTGGCGTCCCAGCTGAGCGGCACCGCGCAGACGCTGACATGGGTCGCCGTCGTCGTGGTCGACTACGCTGGCACGATCCTCGCCGGCGCTTCCGGCTGGCGGTTGTACTCCGCCTCGCACTTCGCGGAGCGCCACGGTTTGATCGTGATCGTCGCTCTCGGTGAGTCGATCGTGGCGATCGGCCTCGGTGTCGCGGGGCTTCCGATCTCCTGGCCGATCATCGTGGCCTCCACGCTCGGGCTCACGGTCGCGGCATGCCTATGGTGGGCCTACTTCGACGTCTTCGCGATCGTGGCAGAGCGGGCGCTGCGCCGGGCGCAGGGTGAGGCGAGGGCGAGGCTGGCGCGCGATGCCTACAGCTACCTGCACCTGCCGATGATCGCGGGCATCATCCTGCTCGCGCTGGGATTGAAGAAGGTGCAGGAGTACGTGGGGGACGGCAGTCACCACGAATTGTCCGATCCGCTCGAGCTGTTGCCTCTGGCCGCGATGTATGCGGGCGTCGCGGCCTACCTGTTCGCCCACACCGCGTTCCGCTACCGCATGTGGCACCACGTGTGGTGGCGTCGCCTCTTGGTCGGCATGTTGTTGCTCGCGTTGATCCCGGCCGCTGCGCAGCTCCCGGCGCTCGCTGCGCTCGGGCTCCTCACGGCCGTGATGGTGGGATTGATCGCGTACGAGTCGGTGCACGAGGCCGAGTACCGCGAGCGTGTGCGGCACGAGGACGACCCCGCGACCGAATCGTCGGGCTGAGTTCGAGCCGATCGCTCAGGAGCGCACGCGAGCGGCGTCCGCGGGGGACCAGTCGGCCGACGCCGCAAGCTCCGGGCGCAACATCCGGGCGCGGAACCGATAGATCCCGTCCTTGCCCGGCCGATACTGAGCATCCGGGCGCGCGACATCGTCCAACCACATCCGCCACGAGCTCCCGGGGGCGCGCACCTGCACGTCGTAAGCGAATCCCTCCGGCGCCGGCTGACTCGCCCACGTCACCTTGAAGGCGCCCTTGACCGAACCCTGCGTCGGCCCGGCGCGCAGCGTGACGTTCACCCGACCGTTCATGTTCTCGTGCTGGACGCAGATCACCGGATAACTGCCGGCTCCCGCGAACGTGAAAACGTAGCTGGGACCATCCGGTCCGACCGGTCCGGAATCGAACAGTTCCATGCCTGATCCGTCTTTCGCGGAGTGCGTACGATCGGTGCCGTCGAAGTCCCAGCTCACCGTCCCGCCGAAATCGATCGAGACCGAGGACGGGAAGAAGTACTCGGGCCCGGCCATCACGTGCTTCTCCTGTACCCCCCTCGCCGCCCCCGAAGCAGGGAGCGCGAGCAGGAAGATCATCAGGATCACGGCCATGGTCGAACGAAGGCGCATGCCTGTCTATCGGCACACCGGGCCGGCTTCCTTCACCGCCCTCGCCGCTGGCAGTCCGCGCTCCGCGCGGGGGCGGCCAGCTCCGTGTTCGGTACCCTGGGCAGGCTGCGCCCGTAGCTCAATCCGGATAGAGCGTCTGACTACGGATCAGAAGGTTGCACGTTCGAATCGTGCCGGGCGCGCTGATGAGACGCGATATGGGTGCTCCTTCCAGGGAGGAGCTCGAGGCGGCGGATTGCTGGGAGGGAGCAGCCGACCGGGGGCCGATCTCCTGTCGTCGGTGGCTATGAGCTTCAACCTGTTCGGCGACCTGGCCGCCGACATCCCGCTTGCCGATCGCGCGGTTCACACGTGGTGGCCCGACCTGCTCGTGGATCGGTCGGCCTTCTCAACCATGACCGTGGAAGAGCTCCTCGACGGCGGCGCCCTGCCGTCACCGACGGTTGCAGCCCTGAAGGCCCGCTACTTGCGCGGCTGACGACCGGACCCGACAGTCGCGATCGTGCGGGCTCGCGATCGGGATAGGATCGTCCTGAGGGGGTCGCATGGCAGACGACCGGAACCAGTCGATCATCGATGAGTTCCGCGCCAACAGCGGCAAGGTGGGCGGTCAGTTCGAGGGTGCTCCACTGCTGCTGCTTCACACCTCGGGCGCGAAGACGGGGCAGAGTCGCGTCAATCCGGTCATGTACCAGGCGGACGATAACCGCCTCGCCGTCTTTGCCTCCAAAGGCGGTGCGCCGACCAACCCGGACTGGTACCACAACCTGCTGGCCCACCCTCGCGCCCGCGTCGAGGTCGGTGACGACGCGTTCGACGTCGTTGCGCGTGTCGCGGAGGGCAAGGAACGCGAGCGGATCTGGGAGCTGCAGAAGGAACGGTACCCAGGGTTCGCCGGGTACGAGAAGAATACGGATCGGCAGATCCCGGTTGTGATCTTGGAGCGTGCTGGCTAGCTGGGGATCCGCCCGGCCTGTTGCCAGAGTTCGGGCTCTAGTGGGGGTAGGGCGGAAGTACGGGTCGGTCTTGTGGTCGGAGGGCGTCGTTCTGCCGATGTATAACCGCGCGGCTGGGTGCAGACTCGGGTTCCGGTTCCCTGGCGGTAGGGCGCCGGTTCGAAAGAGGTGGTTCGCATGCTTCGTCGCGTCGCTGTGGCGGGGATCCTGTCCCTGGTCGTGCTCGTGCCCACCGGGGCGTCGGCAGCGCCCGGTAACGGGGCCCAGCAGTATTCGTTCCCGCTCGACTGCGCTGGAACGACCCTCACCTTCACGGTTTCTCCGGGGAACTGGGCGGCGGCCTACATCCGGGAGACGGGGCAACACTTCATCCCACGGGAGTTTCGGACCCAGATCATCGGGGACGACGGAACCGTGCTCATGGACGAGGTGGAGCGCAAGGCAACGGCGAACAGGGCGGGTCTGGTGACCTGCGGGGTGGTCGAACCGGTCGAGGGAGGCACTCTCGTGTTCACCGTCCGCGGACTCCTGCGTCCGTAGCCTGGCTGCCTCAAGGCGGATGCGCGCACGCCGAGACTCTTCCCGAGGGGCGAAACCGCCCTGGGAGAGCGATGCCGAACAACATCACGCGTCACGCCCGGATCACCGCGATCGCGTTCTCGCTGTCTGCGGTCACTCCGCTCCTCGCTGCCTGCAGCTCGTCTCCGAACGCCGACGGTTTGGACGAGCGCGGTAATCGCTCGCCCTCCGCCGTTCCCGCTACGCCCACCGTCGATCCCGCTGCCGGGTCGAGACTCTCGATCGGCGATCACCCCTACACGTTGCGTCTGACTCGCTCGACGCGGCTCGGCGAGGGCGTCTACTTCCACGAGCTCGTCGAGCCCAGCGGTCCGAACCAGATCCGTCTGATCGAGCTCGACACCGAGACCGCCGATCTCGACCTGGTCCCCGCGGGCTCCAACTACCCGCAGCTCGCATCCGTCGGGACGATGGTGCAACGCGCCGACGCGCTCGCGGGGGTCAACGGCGAGTTTTACACGCTGCCCGGGCGACCCGAGTTCCTGTCGATGGCGGACGGCGAGCTGTGGCAGACCGGGCTGCACAAGGCGAACACGGTCGCGGTGACGAACGGAGACGATTCGGTCGATGTCCGATCGGTGAACGTACGCATCACCGCGTCGCCGATCGCCGGTGACCGCGCCCTCACGATCCGGAACTGGAACACCTACCCCCCCGCAGGCAGATCGATCTCCGCGTACACGTCCCGCGGTGGCTCCGTTGCTGTTCCTCCCTCGTCGGCGTGCGCGGTGCGGCTCGCGCATCCGTCGGCACCTCGCTGGATCCGGGGACAGCGCGGCATCGAGCGCGTGTACACGGTCGCCCAGACAGGGTGCGGCGGTGTCCGGCGGCCGGCTGGAACCGAGGTCGTGTTGGCGGCAGACGGCTCCGCACGATCGGAGCTCGCCGGCATCCGCCGAGGTCAACGTATCCGGATCGAGGTGGCCACGGATGTCCCCGGCATGCTCGACCTCGCGGGTGGGCAGCCGGTCCTGGTCAAGGACGGCAAGAACGTGGCCGGGGGCCGTTGCACCACCTCCTTCTGCACGAAGCAGCCGCGCACGGGGCTCGGCATGCGCTCGGACGGCCTCGCGCTCGTGATGACCGTGGACGGACTGCAGGAGCACTGGTCGGTGGGGATGACACCCTCCGACTGGGCCGATCTGTTCGTCCAGGTCGGCGCCGCCGATGCGATCAACCTCGATGGAGGAGCGTCGACCCAGATGGTCGTGAAGGGCCTCGGGCTCGTCGACCGTCCCTCGACCCCGAACGGAAAACAGCGCCACGTCGGGACGGCGCTCGTCGTACTGCCCGGTGAGGACGCGGGTGTTCCGCCGACCCTGCGCTCGGAGCCCGGGCCGCCGTAGACTGACGCCATGGAGTACACCCACCTCGGGCGGTTCGGCGTGAAGGTCTCCCGGTTGTGTTTGGGGACGATGAACTTCGGTCCCCACGCCAGCGAGGAGGACTCCCACGCGATCATGGATCAGGCCCTGGGTTATGGACTGAACTTCTTCGATACGGCCAACGTCTATGGACGTCACCTGGGCGCCGGCGCGACCGAGGAGATCATCGGTCGCTGGTTCGCCAAGGGCAGCGCCCGTCGCGACAAGGTGGTCTTGGCGACCAAGGTCTACGGGCAGATGGGTGACTGGCCGAACGAGGGTCGTCTGTCGGCGCTGCACATCAAGCGTGCGTGTGAGGACTCCCTCCGACGGCTCCAGACCGACCGGATCGACCTGTATCAGATGCACCACATCGATCGCGAGGCCTGGTGGGACGAGATCTGGCAGGCGATGGAGCAGCTCGTCCAAGAGGGCAAGGTGATCTACGTCGGCAGTTCGAACTTCGCCGGCTGGCACATGGCCCGCGCGAACGAGATCGCGCGCCATCGGCACTTCCTCGGCCTCGTTTCCGAACAGAGCCTCTACAACCTGACCGCCCGCCACGTCGAGCTCGAGGTGTTGCCGGCGGCCAAGGAGTACGGCATGGGGTTCATCGCGTGGAGTCCACTCTCCGGTGGGTTGCTGGCCGGTGCGCTCGGCAAGGTCGCGGAGGGACGCCGCAACGATGAGTACATGCGCGGAGAGATCGAGCAGCATCGGTCCAAACTCGAGCGCTACGAGAAGCTGTGCGCCGAGCTGGGGGAACGTCCGTCCGACGTGGCGCTCGCGTGGTTGCTGTCCAACCCGGTCGTCACCGCGCCGATCATCGGGCCTCGAACGATCGAGCAGCTGCATGGAGCGATGCGCGCCCTCAAGATCGAACTCACGCCCGAGACGATGAACGAGCTCGACGAGATCTTCCCGGGACCGGGAGACAACGCCCCCGAGGCCTACGCCTGGTAACTGGTCCGCAGGGTCGTCTCAGCCGCGGGCGCCGAGGGCACGCTCGATCTTCCGGGCGGCGTTCGTGACATCGCGCGCGTACCGGGTGCCGGGATTGCGGGTCGTGCGCTCCAGAGGTCCCGAGACAGAGACGACGGCCACGGGCGTGTCCCCGGCCAGGACGGGAGCGCTAACCGAGGCCACACCCGGTTCCCGCTCGCCGACGCTATCGGCCCATCCTCGTTGGAGCACGCCCGGCAAGCTGGCGATCAGGGCGCGGCGCTCGCGGGTCGGGAGTTCGGTAACGAGGCGGTCGAGTTCGTCTGAGCGCAGGTAGGAGAGCAACACCTTGCCTGCCGATCCCCGAACCAACGGGAGCGAAGCGCCGACCTGGACGATGGTGCGGAGTTCCTTCGCCGACTCGACCACGTCGACACACACCCGACGGTCGTCGGCGCGAACGTACAACTGTGCGCTCTCGCCGGTCGTGCGCACGAGGTCCGCGAGCACCGGCTGAGCCGCCTCGCGCACGGGGAGTTGCTCGGCCGAGGCGGCGCCGAGCGACAGCAGGCGAAGGCCGAGGCGCCACCGCGCGGGGGACTCCAACGCGAGAAGGCCGGCCCGCTCCAGCGCCGTGGCCACGCGATACGCCGTGGTGCGGGGCAGCCCGGTCGCGTCCGTCAGGTCGTCGAGCGACCGCGCGCCGTCCCGGACGGCCTCGAGCACCGTCACGGAACGGTCGAGAACCCCGATGCCCGACCCTGTTACACTCATTCCGTTCAGTAGCATACCGTTCCACAGTGTGGAATGTCACCGGTAGCGCCGGGCGAGCACCGGAAGGAGGATCGAAAGATGGGCCAGACGCTCTCGGAGAAGGTGTGGGAACGCCACGTCGTGCGTCGCGCCGATGGCGAGCCCGATCTGTTGTACGTCGATCTGCACCTGGTGCACGAGGTCACCAGCCCGCAGGCCTTCGATGGGCTGCGCGTGCACGGACGACCCGTTCGCCGTCCCGATCTGACCGTCGCGACGATGGACCACAACGTCCCCACCACGGACGGACCGGTCGTGGATCTGATCTCCGCGAAGCAGATGGACGCGATGGCTAGTAACGCAGAGGAGTTCGGGATCACGCTGTTTCCGATGGGGTCGGCCGGTCAAGGCATCGTGCACGTGATCGGACCGCAGATGGGACTGACCCAGCCGGGCACGGTGATCGTGTGCGGCGACTCGCACACCTCCACACACGGTGCGTTCGGCGCGCTCGCGTTCGGGATCGGGACCTCCGAGGTCGAGCACGTCCTCGCGACGCAGACGTTGCCGCAGTCGACTCCCGACACGATGGCGATCACGGTCGACGGCGAGCTTCCCGACGGGGTGACCGCCAAGGACGTGATCCTCGCGATCATCAACCGGATCGGCACCGGCGGGGGGGTCGGTCATGTTGTGGAGTACCGCGGTTCGGCGATCCGCTCGCTGTCGATGGAGGGGCGCATGACGATCTGCAACATGTCGATCGAGGGCGGAGCCCGCGCCGGCATGGTGGCGCCCGACGACACCACGTTCGCCTACGTGCAGGGGCGGCCCCATGCCCCGAAAGGCTCGGACTGGGAGCGTGCTCTCGACGACTGGCGGTCGCTGGTCACCGACGACGATGCAGCGTTCGATCGCGAGGTGTCGATCGATGCGACGAGCCTGAAGCCGTACGTCAGTTGGGGAACCAATCCAGCGCAGACGACCACGATCGACGGGGTGGTTCCCGACCCCGAGGCCGAGAGCGACCCGCAGAAGCGAGAGGCGCTCGAGCGATCGCTCGCCTACATGGACCTGCGTCCCGGCACGCCGATCCGCGAGATCCGGCCCGACACGATCTTCATCGGTTCGTGTACCAACAGCCGCATGGAGGACCTGCGGGCCGCCGCACAGATCGTCGAAGGCCGCCGGATCCAGGCCGACCTGCGGGCGCTCGTGGTGCCGGGATCCGCACTCGTGAAGCAGCAAGCGGAGAAGGAAGGACTCGATCGCGTCTTCACGGCTGCGGGGTTCGAGTGGCGCGGTGCCGGCTGCTCGATGTGTCTGGGCATGAATCCCGACATCTTGTCGCCGGGCGACCGCAGCGCGTCCACCTCCAACCGCAACTTCGAAGGGCGCCAGGGTAAGGGGGGTCGCACGCACCTGGTCAGCCCGCAGGTCGCAGCCGCCACGGCCGTGTTGGGCAGGTTCGGCACCCCGGACGAGCTGCCGCCCGTCTAGCAGGCCCGTTTCTTAGCAGGAAGGAGCATCGAGCAGATGGAACCGTTCACCGTACACACCGGGCGCGCGCTCCCGCTGGATCGGGCAGACGTCGACACCGATCAGATCATCCCCGCGCAGTACCTCAAACGCGTCGAGCGAACGGGGTACGGGCAGTTCCTGTTCGACGAATGGCGCAAGGACCCGGATTTCGTGCTGAACGACCAGCGCTACGCCGGCGCGTCGATATTGATCGCCGGTCCCAACTTCGGGGGCGGATCCAGCCGTGAGCACGCGGTCTGGGCGATCGAGGACGCAGGGTTCCGTGCGGTGATCGCTCCGAGCTTCGCGGACATCTTCCGCAACAACTGCACGAAGATCGGCGTGCTTCCCGTGGAGCTGGAATTCGAGGCCGTGCGCGCGCTCATGGATGCCGTGCTCGACGACGCTTCGACCGAGATCACGATCGACCTGCACGAGCGCCGCGTGACGGCGCCGGGAGCCCAGGAGTCCTTCGAGATCGACGACTACACACGTTGGCGCATGACCGAAGGCCTGGACGACATCGGACTCACATTGCGAAACGTCGGAGCGGTCGACACGTTCGAGGCCTCGCGTCCGTCCTGGCTCCCCCGAGCGACGGCCTGAGCGGGGCCTCGCCCTAGGGCTTGGCTCCGTTCGGGAGCGGCGGGCGAACCCGATCGACGCGGGATCCGGTCCGGGCTGCGGGTGCTGCGACGCGAGTAGGGGCGATCTCCTGGATCGAGAAGATGTCGCCCTGCGCCTGCTGCGTGCACCCCACGCGGCCGAAGAAGATCGTGGACGGGGAGCCGGGGACAACGGTGAGATCGGTGACGTCTTTGCCGTCGGGCAGTTCGGTGACCAGGTCTCGTCCGCCGGATCCGTAGGCGTACGAGACGAGATTCACGTTCTCGCCGCAGCCGTTGCCCCCGCGAGCGAGGTACACGGCTCCGTTGACGTCGGGAACGCCGTGATACTGATTGCGCGCCGTCTCGTTCGAGACCCGCGTCGATGTGTCGCTCGAGATCTCGTAGATCCAGACCTGACACGTCGTCGTGCACTTCGTCCACGTGGCGTAGTCGCCGACCACCTGTCCCGGCCAGATGCATTTGCAGCGGTTCTTGGCGCTGTCGAGAACGATCTTGTCCACGATCGAACCGTCCTGCTCCGTGGCGAGGATCACCTTCCACGGAGCATCGGGCGTGTTGAATCGGTTCTGCCCGTAGAGATAGGTCTCGCCGTCGAACGAGGGTCGCCATTGCCAGTCGTTATCGTTCAGGCCCGGGGGAACGGCGACGTTCCTCTCCTGCGAGTAGTCGTATAGCCGCAGGTCGGACTGTCCACGTTTCACCTGCTGCCAGAGCAGACGATCGCCTTCGATCCCGCCCGTGTAGCCGCGCGTGTTGGATGGATTCACCCGGATCGGCCCAATGCCCTTTAGGGAGGTGTTCTGCAGGAACGCGTTGAAGGCGTTGGGCTTGGCTTGGGAGTTCTTGGTCCAGGCGAAGAACTGGTTCAACCCATCGGTTCCCGACGCCGGGAAGTCTTCCCACACGTCAGGGTTGTTCCGCACGGGCGTCTGGATCGCGCTCCCGGCGACGGCCGCGGGTGCGATCAGCGCGACGGACACGGCGGTCACGGAGAGTACGAGCGCGAGCGACGCGTGGGTACGAGTCATCGGACCTCCGGGGGCAGGTTGAGGGACGGACTCCGATGATGTCGCGCTGTAGTCGGCACGGCAACCACCCGTTGCAGGGGGCCTGCTTGCTGACCGCGTGCTGGCCGATCAGTGAAGCGCGCGAGCGGTCGTGAGGACGTCGCCGAGCCTAGGGGCCGGTCGCAAGGTCTCGGAAGTGACGAACACTCGGCCACCGCCGATCACGACCCCGACACCGATATCGTCTCGCGTCGGGTTGCCCTCCCGAGCCCGCCACAATGTCTCGCCGCCTGACCCGATCGCCAGGATCGCCACGTCGTTGTCGCCCCCTCTGCCCGTGCTTCGTCCGGTTACAGCAACCGCCGAGCCGTCGGGTGCCACGGCGATGTCGCTCGGGATGTCCACCTTGCGGACGGGACCATCGAAGCGCTTGCGCCACTGCTTGGCGCCCGTGTCCGCGTCTCGTGCGAGAACGACCCAGTCGTCGTTGGAGCGGAACGGGTCCGGCCGGGTGATGCTCGGCGTGAACCCGGCGACGAAGACGGTCGAGCTGTTTGGGGCTGCCGCGATCGCGACCCCGCTGTCGAACCCGTCCGGCCTGCCGTTCCACCAACGGGTCCACCGGATCGCTCCTGTGTCGCTCGCGAGCGCGAGGGTCAACAGATCTCCCCGGGTCGCGAACGCGCGCTCGCTGTCGCCCGCCACGAACACGGTCTTACCGTCGGGAGCGACCGCGAGCTCGTTCCCCAGGTCCGGTCCGTGCGACGGACCGTCGAACGTGCGCGCCCACAAGCGGAGACCGTCGCTGCCCCGATAGGCGACGACGTGGATGTCACCGCCACCCCCCTGCGGGCGCAAGGTCGTTGCCAACGTGTAGACGGTCCCATCGGGTCCCACCGCGAGGTCGTTCGGGACCGGCCGGTTTCCCTCATCGGGGTCGTCTCCCTCGAAGGCAGCCCACTTCGTGTCACCGTTCTCGGCGCTCAGGGAAGCGATCCACGTGTGTGTCGACCCGTCGAACGCGTTCCCCAGCACGATCAGCCGGTTGCCCGCGGGGTTGACCTCCACGCGTGTCAACGCCACCTCTCCCACCGGATCCTTGGACTTGCGCCACAGCGGTTGGCCCGTGTCGGCGTCGACCACGGAGACCACGGCGTCGTCGTTGCCCGTGCTATCGGGATCGCGCCCGATCAGGACAACGCGCTCTCCAGAGGGATCGAACGCCAGGTCGCGCCACGCATCCGTGGAGCCGTCATCGTCGATCAGGCTCCAGGCCTCGTTGCCGGTGAGCTGATCGTAAGCCGCAGTGATGCCATCGGTGCTGGCGCCGCCGGTGGACCGCTGCCCGGTCATGACCACCATCGAGCCACCCGGGCGAAGTTCGAGGTCGCGCGGCGCGTCGTCCTGACCCAGGCTCGAGAAATCGGCGGTCCAGATCGGATCGCGCCCCGCGGCGGTCGACATCCCCCCGAGCGCAAGTGTCGCTGCGAGGCAGACGAGGAGCGCTGCGAGCAGCGACACGGAGGAACGGGTGGGACGCATCTGGTGGATCCCTTCGAACGAGGGGAGGCGAGGCGGATGCTACGCCGCCGACCTACGTAGGGCAAGCGTCCGACCCCCGTTCGTCCTGCGTCGGGACGCCTCGAGGCACGCCCGAACGTTCGCGGGGCGACGGGTACCCTTGCGCGCATGGCAACGCGGGAGCGGTTCGAGGAACTCACCGCAGAGGCGCTCGACGCGTTGCCGGAATGGGTGCGCCAGCGGATGGACAACGTCGAGATCACGGTGGAGGATCTCCCGCCTGACGACCAGCCCAACCTGCTTGGCCTCTACTACGGGATCCCGCTGACCGAGCGCGGCGACGCGTATTCGGGTGTGATGCCGGATCGGATCACGCTGTATCGCGCGACGATCGAAGGGGTGGCCCGAGGCGATCCCGAACGCTTGCGCGAGACGATCGCACACACCGTCAGGCACGAGGTGGCCCACTACTTCGGCATCTCCGACGATCGGCTCCACGAGCTCGAGGCGTACTGATGCAGGAATCGCCGCCGGGCGAGGACGAGATGTGGATGCAGCTTGCACTGACGGAGGCACAGCGGGCAGCGACCTGGGGGGATGTGCCGATCGGCGCGGTGGTGATCCGCGACGGCGAACAGATCTCGGCCGCGGGCAACGAGCGAGAGCGCCGCCAGGATCCAACGGCGCACGCGGAGGTCCTCGCGCTGCGTGCGGCGAGCGCGTCGATCGGGTCGTGGCATCTGGAGGCGTGCACCCTCTACGTCACGCTGGAACCGTGCGCGATGTGCGCCGGAGCGCTCGTACTCGCGAGGGTCGACCACCTCGTCTTCGGCGCCGTCGATCCGAAAGCGGGATTCGCCGGCTCACTCGGCGATCTCGCGCGCGACGATCGACTCAACCACCGCGTCCAGGTGCGCAGCGGTGTCCTCGCCGACGAGTGCGGCGAACTCCTCCGTTCGTTCTTCCGCGACCGCCGCTGACCACGGCGCCGGGAAGGGCGTTCCAGTGAGCTTGCTAGACTCGTCGACGGAGGCGTGCCGGAGTGGACGAACGGGACCGCCTCGAAAGCGGTTAGGGGTCTAAACCGCCCCTCGCGCGTTCGAATCGCGCCGCCTCCGCCGTGACTCGCCCTCCGTGTGCGCCTGTTGACGCAGCCGCAGGCGCGCACGAGGGAGCGAGGACGGGCGAGCATCGAACGGGCCGGGCGACGAAGAGTGCATGATCATCGACCAACTCGAGGTCCAACGTCTGCGGGTGCTGGCACTGGGGGCGAGGCCCGTCGATGACCGGCGACATGCCGACGGCTCCGGTTGGCTCGTGCTCGCCGATCCCGAGGGGAACGAGTTCTGCATCCTTCGTAGCGACGGGGAGCGTCTCTGATGCTCGACGAGCTGTCCTAGTCGGGCTCCGTAGACTGGTCTGCGGTGGCCTGCCCGAGCGGCCGAAGGGACACGCCTGGAAAGCGTGTAGGGGGGCAACTCCCTCGAGGGTTCGAATCCCTCGGCCACCGCCAACGCGACGCTAGTCGCGGATGTGCTTCGTCCAGTGCAGATGGGTGGTGCGCACGACCATGCCGACGCGCTGGTAGAGGCCGATCGCGCCCGCGCGCGAGTCGGTCGCCAGACCGACCTCGGGCACCCCGCGCGCGCGGAGCGCGTCGAACGACGCCCGGAGCAGGGCGGTTGCGATCCCGCGTCCGCGACGATCGCGGCGCACGGCCAGCTGGTACAAAAGGCCCTCCGCCGGGTAGGCGAGACCGACCGCCGTGCCGACGACGTCTTCACCCTCGACGGCGACGAGCAGCAACGACGGATCGAAGTCGGAACGCGCGAGCGCAGTCGCCTTCCAGTCCTCGAACGACCGCGGCAGTCTGCCCTTCCACTCCTCGAACGCATCCTCCACCAGGCGGTACACGACGTGCTCCTCCCGTCCGGGCACGAAAGGACGGATCGACACGCCATCGGGTAGCGGCGGATGCTCGATCGTGATCTCGGGCGGGAGTCGCAGCTGCCACGCCATGTACTCGTGCTCGTACGCGTGTGCGCGGAACATGGAGATGGCGTCTGTGGCCCGCTCGTTGATCGACTGGCCGAGCCGTAGCGGGATGTCGCCGGGAGCGACCTCGAGCAGGTGTCGCTCCTTCCAGCGAAGCAAGGCCGATCCGATCCCGCGTCCACGAGCATCGGGATGCACCGTCGCCTCGTCGTGATTGACGTGCACCTCGGCGTCGGCCACCAGTCTGTCTCCGTCGAACACGAGCCGCGCGTCGCGGGTGGGATCGATACTGGGCTGGCTCCAATCCGAGACCACGTCCTCGAGCGTGAGTTCCGCCGCGCCCTCGTCGACGGCCTCGGACGCTCGGAACAGATCCGTCACGATCTGCGCGTCCTCGAGCCGCGCCGGCCTGGAGGTCAGGCCGGCGGGGAGATCGATCTCACTCACGCCGTGGTCCACCCCGGACACACGGGAGGGGCGACCGGCGCGCAGATCGTTCCGATGTCTTCCAGCACCGCGCGCACGTCCTGGAAATCTTCGTAGGGAAGGAACGGCACGCCGTCCGCGCGACAGATGTCGACGAGCGCGTCCTTCGCGAACACGACATCGGCGTACAACGCACCGTAGCGATCCGAGAGCCCCTCGCCGATGAAGGCGACCGGTCCGTACTCGCGGCGCGCGCGTTCGACGATCAGCATCTTGCAGGTACCACATCCCAGGCACTGGGGGTGCGCGTTGGGGTGTGCGAGGTTCGACGGTCCGCCGTCGTGATCGAACGTGAACCGATTCGTGTGCACCTCGAGATGACCGAGTCCTTCTCGCTGTAGCAGTGCGGAGATGTAGAAGGCGAATCCGTCGCTCGCCAGCTCGACCGGAACGCTGTGCGCCTCGGCCCACGTAACGAACGGGCGGAACGTCGGATCCATACGGCAGCGATCCAGGGCGAAGTCGAGCATCGTGTCCCGGTCGGCGCGCAAGGTGGCGGCCTGTTCGTGCGCGGCCTCGCGGAGCCCGGCCTCCCCTCGATCGACCTTTTCGTCCCACTCCCGCCAGTCGGGTGCGCCGAACTCGTCCAAGATCACCTCGGACACGTCATCCAGGCAGGCGGTTCCGTCGAAGTCGACGACGATCGCGCCGATCGGATGCATGCGGCAAGGGTACCCGCGCGCTATGGGGTCTCGAACGGTGGGCGAGTCCGAGGGCGCCCGTATACTCGCAGCCGGTGACCGTGCTAGGCGGGGAGCCAGCGGTGCCCTGTACCCGGAATCCGCTTTACCGGGGCCGAATCCCCGCCCGCGGCCCGAGTGGTCGAGGCAGCCCTCGGCACGGAGCGTTGATGGTCGGGTCCTACGCGACACCAACCTGCGAACCCCGTCAGATCCGGAAGGAAGCAGCGGTAAGCGGGCCCTGGTGGGTGCCGTAGGGACGCCTGGCCGGAGCCACCGACCGTCGAAGCGCTCGGCCTGCTCGTGGTCAACGGTGGGTGCACGGTCACCCTTTGTGCTCCGCCCGGCTACGGTGACGGAGAGCGACTAGGGGGAGACGCACCGCGTGGCAGCCGAACAGCAGCACCAAGCGCTCTATCGCCGCTACCGCCCGCAGAACCCGCAGGAGATCCTGGGCCAGGACCACGTGGTCCGCGCCCTCACTGGAGCGATCGGCGAGGATCGTCTCGCGCATGCGTTCCTGTTCTGCGGTCCGCGGGGGACGGGCAAGACCTCCACCGCACGGATCCTCGCGAAGATGGTCAACTGCGAGCAGGGTCCCACCGCCGAGCCTTGTGGGGTCTGCGACCAGTGCGTCGCGATCCGCGACGGTCACCACCTGGACGTCTTCGAGATCGACGCGGCCAGCCACGGTGGCGTCGAAGATGCCCGGGAACTCCGCGAGAAGGCACCGACCGCGCCGGCGTACGGGCGCGAGAAGGTCTACATCATCGACGAGGCGCAGCGGCTCTCGCGCGAGGCGTTCGACGCCCTGCTGAAGGTCTTCGAGGAGCCTCCGCCCGGGGTCCGGTTCGTGCTCGCGACCACCGAGCCGCACAAGATGCCGGCCACGATCGTCGGGCGATGCCAGCGGTTCGACTTCCGCCGCGCGTCGTTGGAGACGATCTCCGACCATCTGCAGCACATCGCGAAGGACGAGAGCATCGAGTTGTCTCCCACCGCCGCGGCGGCGATCGCGCGCCAGGCGGAGGGTTCGTTCCGCGACTCGCTCTCGCTGCTCGACCAGGCGATGGTGATCGCGGCCGGTGCGGACGTCGACGACGCGATCGTTGCGACGTTGCTCGGCACCCCGCGCGCCGAGAT
Organism: Actinomycetota bacterium; assembly: GCA_040902745.1. GTDB lineage: Bacteria > Actinomycetota > UBA4738 > UBA4738 > HRBIN12 > JBBDWR01. The sequence continues at coordinate 50,101 of JBBDWR010000013.1, forward strand.
CCAACGTGAGCTGGCCGATGCGGTCGCGGTCGGCGATGCGCGCACGGTCTTCGAGATCATCCACCGGCTCGTGCTCGAGGGGCACGACCTACGTCACCTCACGTCCGAGACGCTCGGCCACTTCCGCAACCTGCTCCTCGTCCGGTCCGCCCCCGGTGAGCAGGGCCTTATCGACGCAACCAGCGACGAGTACGAACGGCTCCGGCAGCAGGCGGAGAAGTTTCAGCCAGCGGAGCTCTCCCGTGTGATCTCGCTGCTGCTCGAAGCGCAGGCCGACATGCGTTGGACGACCTCTCCGCGGATCTCGCTCGAGCTCGCGCTCGTGCGAGCCACGATGCCCGAGACCGATCCCGAGCCCGCAGGCATGCTCGCTCGCATGGAGCGCCTCGAACGCCTCGCCGGTGTCGAGGGGTCGCCGGGAGGGGTGGTTCCCGCTCCCGCACCCGTCGCAGCGTCGGCCCCCTCGCCGGCCGATGACCCCGCTCCCGCCCCGCAGCGCCAGGAGCGAGCGAAGTCGAAGTCGTCTCGGAAGAAGAAGGAGGTCCCCGCCCCCCGGGCGACCGGTGCCGACGACGCTCCCTTCGTGGAACTGTCGCCCGTCGCCGAGGTCGATCGTGTTCCGGAGGCCGCGAAGGCCACGGCAGGGTCGGGCGACCCCGCCCTTGCGCCCGTGCAGCCGGTGGTCCACGCGGCGTCCACCGACGCGATCGACGTCGACCTGTTCCGCAAGTCCTGGCCCTCGTTCATCGAACACCTCCAGGCGCAGCGCCAGCCGATCCTCAAGGCGCTGCTCGAGACGGCGACTCCCGCGACCTACGACGGCACCACGCTCGAGCTTGCGTTCCCCCCGGACCGAACCTTCGGGGTCAAGAAGGTCGAGGAGCGCGCACCGGAACTGCGAGCGGCGCTCGAGGCCGTCTTCGGGGTCACTCCGCAGGTTCGGTGTGTCGTCCGCGAGGCGACGGCCCGAGCCAACGACCCCGATCCCGATGTCGACGACGAGACCCCGCCCACCGAAGAGGAGGCGCTCCAGCGTCTCAAGCAGCAGCTGGGAGCCGAGGAAGAAGACGAGGCGACCGATGGCGTGGACGGCGGCACGGGGAACGGATCCTAGGTGGCCTACGAGGGTCCGATCCAGGATCTGATCGACGAGCTGTCCCGCCTTCCGGGGGTTGGGCCGAAGTCCGCGCAGCGGCTCGCGTTCTGGCTCGTCAAGGCCTCCGACGACGACGCCCGTCGTCTCGCGCACGTGATCGTCGAGGCGAAGGAGAAGATCGCGTTCTGCCGCGAGTGCGGCAACGTCGCCGAGGGCGATCTGTGCCGGATCTGCCGCGATCCCGGCCGTGACGCCACCGTGCTGTGTGTCGTCGAGGAGCCCAAGGACGCCGCGACGATCGAGCGCGCCGGGGTGATCAAGGGGCGCTATCACATCCTTGGCGGAGCGATCTCCCCGCTCGACGGCATCGGTCCGGAGGATCTGCGTGTGCAGGAGCTTCTCGACCGCGTGGAGCGCGACCACGTGACCGAGGTGATCCTCGCGACCAATCCCAACCTCGAGGGGAATGCGACCGCGATGTACGTGGGTGGGCTCGTGAAGCCGCTCGGCGTGCGCGCGACGCGACTCGCGAGCGGCCTGCCGGTGGGAGGCGACCTCGAGTACGCGGACGAGGTCACCCTGTCGCAGGCGCTCGAGGGCCGCCGAGATCTCTAGGACCTCGATCGTGCTCACCGACGCGGAGCGGCAGTTCCCCCAGCGCTACGCCCGCACCGGACGGTTCTCCAACGGTGCTCCGCGCAGCGTGACGGTATCGCCGGACGGGAAACGGGTCGTGTTCCTGCGGTCCTCGGGTCCCGAGGATCCCGGGAACGCGCTGTGGGTCTACGACCTCGACGGGATGCGCGAACGGCTCGTCGCCGACCCGGACAGCCTCGATGACGCCAACGCCGACCTTCCCGCCGTGGAACGGGCCCGCCGCGAACGTGTCCGCGAATCCGCCGGCGGGGTGGTGACCTACGCATGCGACGACGCGGTTCGCGTCGCGACGTTCGCCGTCGGGGGCACGTTGTTCCTGGCCGATCTGGTGGACGGCGGGGCACGATCGCTGCCCTCGGAGCGAGGGGTGTTCGATCCCCGGCCCGACCCAACGGGTGAGCGTGTCGCCTACGTCTCCGGTGGGGACCTGCACGTGGTCGAGATCGAGGGCGGAGTCGACCGGATCCTCGCGGCCGACCCCGACCCGGACGTCTCGTGGGGTGTGGCGGAGTTCGCGGCCGCCGAGGAGATGGATCGGATCCGTGGCTTCTGGTGGTCCCCCGACGGGGAGCACGTCGCCGCCTGCCGCGTGGACGATCGTCCTGTGACGGTATGGCACCTCGCCGACCCGACCGATCCGGAAGCCGAGCCGAGGGCGATGCGCTACCCGGTTGCGGGTTCGCCGAACGCCGACGTGACGCTCGCGATCTTCGAGGCGGCGAGTGGGTCGCGTGCGCCGGTGCAATGGGACCGCGAGGCGTTCCCCTACCTCGCACGCGTCGCATGGCCATCGACGGCGCCGATGACGTTGCTTGTTCAGTCGCGCGATCAGCGGACGACCCAGGTGCTCGAGGTCGACGCCACGTCCGGACAAACGACCGTCGTTCGCGAGGATCGGGACGAGCATTGGGTCGAGCTGCTTCTCGGTTCCCCGGCGCGGACGAGCGACGGGCGACTCGTCGGCACGATCGACGCCGATGACACGCGCCGACTGGCGATCGACGGAGAGGTGGTGACCCCACCGGGTTTGCAAGTGCGATCGGTCGTCCGCGCCGGCGACGACGTCCTGATCACCGCGTCGCCGGACCCGCGGGAGATCCACGTGTACCGCGTCCCGCTCGACGGAGGGGAGCCCGAGAAGCTGACATCCACCCCCGGTGTTCACGGCGCCACCGCAGGCGGCGACACGCTCGCCGTGCTCTCGCGCACGCTCGACGAAGACCTACCGCGCATCGAGGTCCGTGCGGGCGGGTCGCGCGTCCGGCAGCTCACGTCGCTCGCGGAAGGTGCTCCCGTCGAGACGCGACCGTCGTTCTTCGTCTCGGGCTCGCGCGAGGTCCGGTCCGCGCTGCTCGTTCCGCGAGGCGCCCAGCCGGAACGGATCGGTCCCCTACCCGTGCTGCTCGATCCGTACGGGGGGCCGCACCATGCCCGCGTGCTCCACTCGCGGGTGGATTTCCACGTGTCGCAGTGGTTCGCCGACCGAGGGTTCGCGGTGCTGGTGACCGATGGCCGCGGCACACCCGGCCGCGGGTGCTCGTGGGAACGTGCGATCCACGGAGACCTCGCGACACCCGTGCTCGAGGATCAGATCGATGCGCTGCATGCGGCCGCCGAACGACACCCGGGCGTGCTCGATCTCGAGCGGGTCGCGATCCGCGGATGGTCCTTCGGCGGGTTCCTCGCCGCGCTCGCGGTGCTGGAGCGGCCCGACGTCGTGCATGCGGCCGTCGCCGGCGCTCCCGTCACCGACTGGGCGATGTACGACACGCACTACACCGAGCGCTACCTCGGCATGCCGCAGGACGAACCGGAAGCCTACGCGCGCAGCAACCTCTTGGCTCGCGCGGAGCGGCTGGAGCGTCCCCTGCTGCTGATCCACGGGCTGGCGGACGACAACGTCGTCGTTGCCCACACCCTGCTGTTCGCGACGCGCTTGTTCGAGGCCGGACGGCACCACGAACTGACCTTGCTCCCGAACGCGACGCACATGACGCGGTCGGAGGTCGCGGTGGAGCGGCGATTCGACCTGGAGCTGGACTTCCTGCGGCGGGCGCTCAGCCTCGACGAGCAGGAGCGCTCCTAGCCGGCGTTCAGGACGCGCTCCAACTCGGTCGCCGCCCGTCATCCCGAACAGATGGCTCCTTCGAGGTATCCGCTTCCCTCCATGGCGGTGCCGGTGTCAGAACCCGCGAACGCGAGGTACTCAGGCGGTTCGACGGCGCAGTGTGCGCACCGCGAGCCACACGAGCCCGGCCAGCGCGACCAGCGGGAGCAGGTACCCGATCCCGATCACGATCGCACCGACCACGCTCAGGAATCCGTCGATCGACGACTTCCAGGCTTCGAAGATGCTCGGCGTGTCGGCCGAATCGTCGCGCTCGACGCCTTCTTCGTGCATGTACAGGGTGATCGTCGCTTTGCTGCTCTGGTCGTTGATCAGCTTCATGCGGCCCTTGAACTCCTCGATCCGGATGAGCACGTCGTCCACCGCGTTCTGCAGACGAAGGATCTCGTTCAGGGAGTTCGCCTTGCCCAGCAGACCGACGAGTGCGGCCTTGCGCGCCTGAAGGATCTCCAAGCGAGCCTGCAGGTCGACGAACTCGGCCGTGACGTCGGTCGACTGGATCGAGTCGCGCTCGGTTCTCACGCCGAGTTCTTTCAGCATCAGGCGTGCCCGGTTGAAGTACTTGGCAGGAACGCGCATCACCATCGAACCCGAACGAACTGCGGCGGACTGGGTCGTCACGAAGCCACCGAGGTCTTCGGCGATCTGCGAGGCGCGCTGGAATCTGCTGCCGAAGCTCTCCCGTATGATCTCGATCGACAGGTCCGCTGTCTTGATCACCTTCGAGAACTCGCCGGGAACGCCCGCAGCTCCGGGGATGGTTTCGGGCCCGCTAGGAGCCTCGACGCCGGCCGCTTGCTCCACATCTGTCGCGGCGTTGGGGCCGAAGTACAAAGCGTCCTCGTCGGAAAGGGCCGTATCGCGCCAGCCGGCTGGCCGGTCCTCCGCGGACAGGGCACCTGGCACCGGCGCGGTCGTCGCCATTCCTGCGGCCGCTCCGTCGGACGAAGAGCTTCCGTTGTCGCGAGCGGCGTAGGAACCGACTACGCCGGCGACCACGAGGAACGATGCTGCCGCTGCCGTGATGGGAACCCACTTGGAGCGGAAGCCGCGACGCCCGGAGCCCGCAGAGCGCCGCACGATGGTGCGCGAGCCCGACACGGTCGCGCGGGCTGCGACGAGGCGCAGGTCGTCGCCGAGCTGAGCCAAGAAATCGATCGTGGTGTCCGTCATCGGTCGGTGACCTCCATCGCGAGCTCGCGGGCGCGCGGCTCGAGTTCCTGGGCGAGCCGCCGAAGTCCGCGGCTCACACGTTGGCGTGCGGTCGCCTCCGTGCAATCGAGCTCGTCGGCGACCTCGGAGTAGGGGCGTTCCTCGATCACGCGCAGCCGCGTTGCGTCGCGCTGCTCGTCGGGGAGGCTAAACAGCGCTTGCTCGACCGCGTCGCGCATGGGCGCGAAGTCGACGAGCTCCTCGATCCGATCGAAATCGTCCGGGGACAGGTTGCGCTCGGGCATCCCGAGCTTGCGCCGCGCACGCGAGTCGACGCCGCCGCGGCGGAAGAACCGGGAGAGCTGGTGATGGGCGACACCGTAGAGCCATGCGACTCCGTCGGTTCCCTCGCCGCGGAAGTTCCCTCGCGACGCGAACGCTTCTGCGAAGGTCTCCGCCGTCAGATCGGCGGCCGTCTCGGGGTCGAACGTGCGTCGAGCGAAGAAGCGGAGCAGATCCCGTGCGTGCCGTTCATAGAACATCGAGAACGCCTCCGGCCTGTCGGTGGAACGGAGCAGCAGCTCCGCGTCGCTGATCGTCTCCATCTGCACCTTCTGCTCGCCCGGGTCGGTCTCGGTGCTGTCAGGGATCTCATGCCGTAGGTTCATGTTGTTGTGACGCCCAAGTGAACCTCGCCGGTTCCCCTGCATGTGTCCCGGCGAAAACCCGTGCGTACAAGGAGCTGTGCACACACGCGACAGGTGCCTGTGCGCGTCCCCCTACCAGGGACGTTGGGTCGTGGTTGGTACCGTTGACCCATGCCGGTGATCGTCCAGAAATACGGCGGGACCTCGGTCGGGGATGTCGACCGGATCCGCGCCGTCGCCGACCGTGTCTCCTCCGCCCGCGAGGGTGGCTACGACGTGTGCGTGGTGGTCTCGGCGATGGGCGACACCACCGACGACCTCACGCGGATGGCCCACGAGCTGACGCCGGTCCCGCAGCCGCGTGAGCTCGACATGCTGCTGACCTCCGGGGAGCGGATCGCGATGTCCCTGCTCGCGATCGCGATCAACGCGAAGGGGTGCAAGGCGGCGAGCTACACGGGCTCTCAGGCCGGGATCATCACGACGACCGAGCATGGGAAGGCAAAGATCGTCGAGGTCCGTCCTGGCCGGATCCAAGAAGCCCTCGCGACAGGCAACGTCGTGATCGTCGCGGGTTTCCAGGGGGTGTCGACCTCGCTCGACGTCACCACGCTCGGTCGTGGCGGTTCGGACACCACCGGCGTCGCACTCGCGGCCGCGCTCGGGGCGGAGTTCTGCGAGATCTTCACCGATGTCGATGGCGTGTACACGACCGATCCACGGATCTGCGCGGACGCGCGCAAGCTCGATGCGATCAGCTACGAAGAGATGCTCGAGCTGGCGGCTAGCGGAGCGAAGGTCCTCCAGCTGCGGTCGGTCGAGTACGCTCGACGACACGGCGTTCGCGTGCACGTTCGCTCCGCTTTCACTGGCGAATCCGGCACATGGGTGCAGGACGAAGGGACGGAAGGGATGGAACAAGCGCTGATCTCGGGGGTCGCCCTCGACGACACCGAGGCGAAGATCACGATCGAGGAGGTTCCCGACCGACCGGGCGTCGCGGCGAACATCTTCAAGGCCGTGGCCAACGAGGGGATCAACGTCGACATGATCGTGCAGAACGTCTCGCACTCGGGAACCACCGATATGTCCTTCACCGCGCCGCGGGCCGATCTGCCAAAGCTGGAAGACGTGCTCGACCGGATCGTGAAGGAGATCGGAGCCGCGCGCTTCGTCGTCGACGGCGGCATCGCCAAGGTCTCGTTGATCGGTGCGGGCATGAAGTCCCATCCGGGGGTGGCGGCCGACATGTTCGAGGTGCTCGCCGCCGAGGAGGTCAACATCGAGATGATCTCCACCTCGTCGATCCGCATCTCGTGCGTGATCCGCAGCGATGACGCGGAGCGAGCCGTTCGAGCTGTGCACGATCACTTCGAGCTCGGCGAGGGCACCGTCGAGCGGGGCGCTGCGGTCTGATGGGTCGCACCGTCGCCGTCGTGGGCGCTACGGGAGCCGTGGGCCGCCGGATCACCGAGATCCTGGAAGAACGCGACTTCGACGTGGGCGAACTCCTGCCCCTGGCGTCGTCACGCTCGGCGGGATCCAAGGTCCGCTTCCGCGGTGAAGACGTCGAGGTCCGGGAGCTCACCCCCGGCTCCCTGGCGGGTGCCGATCTCGCGCTCGTCTCCGCGGGAGCGAGTGTGTCGAAGCGGTTCCTTCGCGCTGCCGCCGCTGCCGGTGTCGTGTGCATCGACAACTCGAGCGCCTTCCGCATGCAGGACGACGTCCCACTCTCGGTCCCCGACGTGAACCCGGAGGCGCTCGACGGTTCTTCCACGCTGATCGCAGTCCCCAATTGCACGACGATCACCGCGGTGCTCCCCCTGGGACCGTTGCATCGCGTCGCGGGGCTCACGAACCTCGTGCTCTCGAGTTATCAGTCGGTGAGCGGTGCCGGGCAGAAGGGCATCCGGGAACTGCAGGAGCAGGTCGACAAACTCGACGGCGATCTGGAATCGCAGCTCGCTGCCCCCGACGCACAGGCGCTTCCACACGGTGAGACCTTCGGCAAGACGATCGCGTTCAACGCCGTCGCCAAGATCGGGGAGTTCGACCAGGGCGGATTCACCGGTGAAGAACTCAAGATGATGGCCGAGCCGCGAAAGATCCTGTCCGCCCCGGACCTGCAGGTCGCGGCCACGAGCGTGCGAGTGCCGACGGTCGTCGGCCATGGTGTGTCGATCGCCGCCACCTTCGCCCGCCCGATCTCGCCCGACGAAGCCCGGGCGATCCTCGCCGAGGCCCCAGGCGTCGAGGTGCGGGACGATCCCGCGAACGGCATCTACCCCAGCCCGGTGGACTCAGCCGGCCTCGACGTCGCGCTCGTCGGCCGGATCCGGCAGGTTCCCGGTCGCGAAGACCAGCTGTTGCTTTTCAGCTGCGCGGACAACCTGCGCAAGGGCGCCGCGCTGTGCGCGGTTGAGATCGCCGAGCGCGTGTTCGTCTAGTTGTCGTCGCGCAGGGGCTGACCGCTCGGCGCGACGTCGTCGACCAAGGACTTTACGAACCATTTCCCGTAGTCGTCCCAGCCGAGCTTCATGTAGAAGCTGTGTGTGTCCTCGCGCCACCCGGCGGTGACCAGCGACATCCGGAAACACCCCCGCTTGCGTGCCAGCTCCTCCGCACGCTCCAGCAAGAGGCGGCCGACACCTTCCCCCCGAACGCGTTGGGTGACGACCACGTCGTTCACACGAGCTTGGGGGCGATGGTCGCCGAGCCGCTGGTGGTATTCCATGTCGAGCATGCCGACGACCGCGTCCCCGTGTTGTGCGACGAGACTCACGACCTCGAGGCGCCGGAGGTGACCGGCGAACTGCATCTGGTGCGTCGGATTGTCGGCCGTCCCCTCAGCGACGCCGCGGCCCAGCTCGACGAGCAGGCCGGCGACGGCCGGCCAGTCCTCGGACTTGGCGAAGCGGACGACGATCTCGGCGCTCACGGCGGGCACCGGCAGGGAACGTCCCCGCACTTGGGGCATCCGCCGGCGTATCGGGAGGCGGCACGATCCAGGTCGACCCCGGACAGGTTGGCCAGGGATGCGAGCCATGCGAGGACGTCCCCGAATTCGTGCTCGAGATTCTCCCGGTCGTCGCGGCGGAGCGCCCGCGCGAGCTCACCCACCTCCTCGGTCATCCACCGGAAGGTGGCGTCGCGCCCACGCTTGGCGTCGCGACGGTAATACGTGCGGCGCAGGACGTCCTGCAGCTCTGCGATCTCCATCGGCCGAGTGTAGTCGCCCGGCCCCGCGAGCCGTCCCGGTCAGGCGTCGGACGGGGCGGCTTGCCCCGCGCCGGGGATCCGGCGGGCGATCGCGAGCAGGGCGAGCATCATCACGGCGCCGATGAGGAACGCGCCCGCCAATCCGGCCACCGTGGGTTCACCGGACGAGCTCAGAAGCAGCGCGATCGACGCGCCGCCGACTCCGGCGCCGATGCCGACGCCGAGCATGTCCATCAGCAGGGTCGACGACAGCTCTCCGGCTTCGTTCCCGGACTCTGCCTCGTTCATCACCGCCAACGGGATCGTGGGGAAGGCGATCCCCATCCCGAGCCCGGCGAGTGCCCACCCCGCATAGGACACGACCACCGGGAACCCCGTGATCAGCCCGGTCGCCACACCGATCGTGCCGACGAGCACCAACGTGGTGCCCACCGTGACCAGCGTGCCGAGTGGCATCGACGTGGCGCGCTTGGACTGCCAGAAGCTGCCCGCCGACCAGGTGACCGTCGCGAGAGTGATCACGATGCCCGCGACTCCGATCGACAGCCCGTGGATCTCGGTGAGCATCAGCGGGACGAACGCGTCCACCGCGAAGAACGACGCGGAGAGCAAGAATGCGGCCGCGGCGGCAGCGGGCAGCCCGCGCCGAGCCAACAGCGTGCCCCGGGGGACGATGTGGAGTAGCGCCGGAATCCCGATCGCGCCTCCGATGACGAGGAGCGGGCCCGTCCACAGGGACAGGTACGTTATTCCGCCGAGCACCATGCCCGCCCCCACCATCAGTTGCAGCGGCCAGCGGATCGGCAGGCGAACCGTGTCATCGGGCTCCAGGTTCGCGCTCGCCAAGCCCGGGAAGATCAAGAACGCAGCGATCAGCAACACGGGAAGGGGTGCGATGAACGCGAACCGCCACCCGAGGGTGGCGGCGATCGTCGCCCCGATCGGTGGGCCCAGCAGGCCGGGAAGGATCCACATCGATGCGAGGAGTGCGAGCACCCGCGGTCGCATCCGTTTGGGGTAGGCCTTCGCGACCGTGCCGAGCGACAAGGAGTAGAGCGCGCCAGCGCCGCTGCCCTGGATGAATCGACCGAGTACCACGATCTCCATGGACGGTGCGAGCGCCGACACGACGAGCCCGGTCACGTAGACGACGAGCATCAACGTCAGCGGCCGCGTGGAACCCCATCGGTCCGCTGCCCTGCCCGCGATCGGGATCGAGGCGAACGTTGCGAGTGCGAACGCGCTGAACGTCCAGCCGTACAGCTGCACGTTTCCGAGGTCGTCCTTGACGTCGGGGAGGATCGTGGTGACGACGAGCGCTTCCATCGCGACGAGGGCTTCGAGCAACAGCAGGCCGATCGTCAGTCGGCCGCGGCGCCCCTGGAAGACCTCTCTCCAAGGCGTCGGCCGACCGGGCACGGGCTCGACGTCCTGGGCCACGGATCCTCCTTCTCGAACGGCCGTGCAAGGGTACGAGACGTGCCTGGATCGCTACTTGTCTACCAACCGGTAGAGGTGCATAATCTGCCGCATGGTAGACGATGAGCGAACCCCGGACGGCCCCGGGATCGAACCTCCGCCCCGAGTGGATCCTCCGATCGCCGGGTTCGACCCCACCGCCCAGGACGCCCCGGTCACCCTGCCCGAGCGGCTAGCCGGCAAGAAGGTGCTGGTGACCGGCGTCACCGGGTTCCTCGGCCAGGCCGTGATCGAACGGCTCCTGCACGACTTCCCCGACACGCCGCTCGCGGTGCTGGTCCGCCCGCAACATGGGGTCTTGGGACGAGGGCGCCTCGACCAGGTGTTGCGCCGTCCGATCTTCGATCGTCTCCGCGAGCGAGAGGGTGGCGAGGAGGGCGTGTCACGTCTGCTCGACGCGCGGGTCGAGGTGGTGGAGGGCGACTTCACTCGCGAGGCGCCGGTGTTCCCCGCAGATCTGGACGTGGTGATCCATTGCGCGGCCGCCGTGTCGTTCGACCCGCCGATCGACGAGGGCTTCCAGACGAACCTGCTCGGCACGCTCCGCTTCTACGAATCGATCGCGGCGAGCGGATCGCGACCGCACCTGGTGCACGTCTCGACCGCGTACGTGGCGGGAACCAAGAAGGGTGTGATCTTCGAGCGCACGCTCGATCACAAGGTGGACTGGCGTGCCGAGGCCGAGTACGCGTTGCAAGCCAGGCGGGACGTCGAGGCCGCATCCCGACGCCCCGAACAGCTGGACGGCTTCATGGCCGAGGCCCGCAAGGAGCACTCCCGGGCCGGACCACAGACGGTGGCCACCGACGCGGAGCAGCGACGCAAGGACTGGGTCACGAAACGACTGATCCAGTACGGCCGCGCCCGTGCGCAGACGCTCGGCTGGCCGGACAACTACACGTTCACGAAGGCGATGGGGGAGCGCGCGACCGAGGAGACCGCCGCAACCCACGGGATGCCGCTGTCGATCGTTCGGCCGTCGATCATCGAGAGCGCCTACACCCACCCGTACCCCGGGTGGATCGAGGGTTTCAAGATGGCCGAGCCGATCATCCTGGCCTACGGGCAGGGACAGATCACGGAGTTCCCCGGGATCCCGGAGGGGATCGTCGACATCATCCCGGCCGATCTCGTGGTGAACACGATCCTCGCGGTCGCGGCGAACCCACCGGAGTCGCAGGAGCCTGCGTACTACCACGCCAGTTCGGGCGACCGAAATCCGTTGATGTACTACGAGCTCTACGAATGGGTCCGCGAGTACTTCGAAGCCCATCCGCTCCCGGAGCGCGGGCGCGGGTACGTCAAGCCTCCCACCTGGACGTTTCCCGGCAACCTGAAGGTCGAGCGCATGCTGCGCACCGGCGAGCGTCTCGTCGATCTCGCGGACACGACGGTGCGCAGGCTCCCGAAGTCCAAGCGCACGCGCGATCTCGTGGCGCGCGTCGATCGTGACCGTGCCCGGGTGGACTTCATTCGACGGTACGCGGACCTGTATGGGACCTACACCGAGGCCGAGGTGATCTACACCGACACGAACACGCTCGCCCTGTTCGGATCGCTGAGCGTGCAAGACAAGGCGGCGTTTCCCTTCGATTCGGCGATCGTCGACTGGAAGTACTACCTGATCGACGTGCACTGCCCGAGTGTGACGAAGTCGCTGCGACAGTTGTCGACGAAGAAGCGCACACCGTCGGTACAGATCACCGAACGCGAGGAGCCGGTGCTCGCCGTGTTCGACATGGAGGGGACGATCATCAGCTCCAACGTTGTCGAGTCCTACGTCTGGACCCGGATGGCCGACCTCGAGTGGGCGGACTGGCCCAAGGAGCTCGTCGACGTATTCGGCCGGATCCCCGGATACCTGATGGCCGACAGACGTGACCGCGGCGAGTTCCTGCGCACGTTCTTCCGTCGCTACGAGGGAGCCTCGGTCGAAGGGGTCCAGGAGCTGATCGACCACCACGTGGCGGAGTTCATGCTGCAGAAGACGAGTGCCGCCGCGATCCGCCGGATCCGCGAGCACCGTGCTGCCGGACATCGGACGATCCTGCTGACTGCGGCCGCCGAGATCTTCATCCGCTCGCTCGCCCCGCTGTTCGACGAGCTCGTCGGCGCGGAGTTGGCGGTGCGCGACGGGCGATACACGGGCTTCATGGCGACTCCGCCGCTGGTCGGCGAGGCTCGGGCGGCCTGGTTGCGCCGGTACGCCGAGGACAACGGCGTCGATCTGAAGTACTCGTACGGGTACGCGGACAGCCACTCGGATCTGCCCTTGTTGCGCGCGGTCGGAAACCCGGTCGCCGTCTCCCCCGACTCCGCTCTGCTCCGCATCGCCCGCAAGCGGCGGTGGCCGGTGGAGGAGTGGACGATGAGCACGGGCATGCCGCGGGTTCGCTTCCCGAAGCCGGCGTTCCGATGAGGGGGTGCTGAACGAAGATGGCGATCCAGCTCGAGCTCTACCGCAGTGCTCCCCGCTATCTCGCCGAACGCGCGCTCTCCGGTCGTGTGCCGGGCGTCGTGACGAGCCCCGTCGCGCCGTTGCGGCTCGCTACGGCGAAGGACCCGAACGTGCCCGGTCCCGGATGGGCACCCGTCAAGCCGCTGCTGTCGGGGATCTGCGGTTCGGATCTCGGGACGATCTCGGGGAAGGCCTCCTTCTACTTCTCGGCGCTGGTGTCGCTGCCGTTCGTGCTGGGTCACGAGATCGTCGGGGAGTTGCAGGAGGACTGCGACGATCTGCCGGCCGGGGCCCGCGTCGTGATCGAGCCGGTGTTGTCGTGCCTGGCCAGGGGTGAGGATCCGCCGTGCCCGAACTGCGCGGTCGGCCACCGCGGACGGTGCGACCGTGTGACCGTCGGCCACGTCTCGGCGGGGCTGCAGACCGGCTACTGCAAGGACACCGGCGGCGGGTGGAGCCGGTCACTGGTCGCCCACCGGTCCCAGTTGCACGCGGTGCCGGATGAGCTGCCCGACGAGAGCGCCGTGCTGATCGAGCCGCTCGCGTGTGCGATCCACACCGCGCTGCGCGCCCGCGTGCAGCCCAACGACGACGTCCTAGTCGTGGGAGCAGGCACGGTAGGTGCCCTCGTGACCTACGCGTTGCGCGAGCTCACTCCGGCGGGTCGCATCATCGTCGTCGCCAAGTACGCGAAGCAGCGTGAGCTGGCGGCGCGCATGGGAGCGTCGGAGGTGATCGGTCCGAAGGAGGCGACGAACGCGGTTCGTCGCTCGTCCCACACGATGAAGCTGACGCCCGAACGCGGAGCGGCGTTCTTGCTCGGGGGTGTCGACGTCGCGATCGAATGCGCGGGATCCGCCGGCGGACTCGACACGGCGCTGCGGACCACCAAGGCGGGGGGCCGGGTCGTCCTGTCGGCGATCCCGGCGACCGGCGTCGATCTCACACCGGTTTGGTTCCGAGAGCTCGAGGTACTCGGTGCCTACACGGGCGGTGTCGAAACGATCGAAGGGGAACAGCGCGGCACGTTCGACCTCGCGCTCGACCTCGCACAGCGCGCTCCGCTCGAGGGCGTGGTGGGAGCCCGGTATCCGCTGCGCCGTTGGCGCGAGGCGATCGATCACGCACTCGCGGCCGGCAAGCTCGGCACGTCCAAGGTCGTCTTCGAACCCAACGCCTGAGAAGCGTCAGAGAAAGGGAGGAACAGCCGTGCCCAGACCAGGTTTCGTTTTGGAGGTGGACGAGCGCACGCCGCCGCTGCTCGTCAACGAGGGCGAGGGGTTCCGCCTGCAGTCCTTTCCGCTGGGTTCTCGGGTCGTCTACTCGCCCGATCCCTTGCCGGGGATCCGCGACGTCAACGCCGCGATCCGTCACGCGTTGCTGCACCCACACGGGATGGACCCGCTCCCCGAACTGCTGACGGCCGGGATGAAGCTGACGATCGCCTTCGACGACATCTCGATCCCGTTGCCCCAGATGGTTCAGCCGGACATCCGACAGCGGATCATCGAGCACGTCGTCGAGATGGCCGCGAGCAAGGGGGTGACCGACCTCAAGCTGGTGGTTGCGAACGCGCTGCATCGTCGGATGACCGCTGACGAGATCAAGCGTGCCGTGGGGGAGCGGGTGTTCCGCAGCTTCTGGCCCAACGACCTGGGCAACTTCGACGCCGAGGACAAGGAGAACCTGGAGTTCGTCGGGACCACCGACCAGGGCGAAGAGGTGGAGATCTCCAAGCGCGCGGCGGAGTCGGACCTGATCGTGTACGTCAATGTGAACCTGGTCGCGATGGACGGCGGTGACAAGTCGGTCCCGATCGGCCTCGCCGGCTACCGGAGCCTGCGCCATCACCACAACGTGCATACGATGTTGCATTCCCGCTCGTACATGGACCCGCGGCCCGGCCACTCCGCGATCCACGACTCCGCGCGCCGTATGGGCGACGTGCTCCGCAGCAACGACATCAAGATCTTCAACATCGAAACCACGCTGAACTCCGAGACGTTCCCCAAGGAGCTCGACTTCCTCAACAAGCGGGAGTGGGAGTGGTCGCTGAAGGACCAGGCGCTGATGCTCGGCGCGCGCAAAGCGAACGAGATGGCGCCGCCGAGGATCCGGCGCGAGGTGTTCCGGCGGATCGAGGCCCCGTACAAGATCACCGGGATCAACGCGGGAGCGACCCTCGAGGTGCACGAGCGAACGCTCGCGAAGCTTCACGAGCAGCAGCTGGTCGAGGTCGAAGGACAGAGCGATGTCGTGGTATTCGGCCTGCCATACGTGTGCCCCTACAACGTCAACTCGATCATGAATCCCATCCTGGTGCACTGCCTCGGGCTCGGGTACCTGTTCAACATGTATCGCAACAAGCCGCTCGTGCGACCCGGCGGCGCGGTGATCATGTTCCACCCGGTGCCGTGGGAGTTCCACCAGATCCATCACCCGAGCTACATAGACTTCTTCGAAGAGGTGCTCGCCGAGACGACCGATCCCAGCACGATCGAGTCCAAGTTCGAGCAGCGCTACGCCGAGGACCCCTGGTACATCCATCTGTACCGGAACAGCTACGCATACCACGGCGTCCATCCGTTCTACATGTGGTACTGGGGCGCACACGGCCGCGACTACGCGGGCGACGTGATCGTCGTCGGAGGCGACCGGCGCACATGCGAACGGATGGGCTATCGCGTTGCCGGCACGTTCCGCGACGCGTTGGAGATGGCTTCCGACACGGTGGGTCGCTCGCCGTCGATCACCTACTTCCACGCGCCGCCGCTCGCGATCGCGGACGTGCGATGAGGGGGACCCGATGACGTCGTTCAGAGACGAGCTCTCCGATCTCGCCAAGGGATTCCGATGGGGCCGCCGCCCGTTGACGCCTGCCGACGCGCAGGCGCACACACCGGAGAGGACCGCTTGGGAATTCCCGACCGCGTGGGCGCGCACGAAGGCCGGGGTCGACGCGCGCGAGACGATCCTCGACTTCCTGATGCGCCCGCTGCTGTGGTCGCAGACCTCGCCCGTGGTCCACGGCACGGACAACCTCGACGGACTCCAGGGCCCGGTGCTCTTCGTGTCGAACCACTCGAGTCATCTGGATGCGACGCTGATCATGACGACGCTCCCCTCGAGATGGAAGCGCCGAACTGCCGTGGGAGCGGCCAAGGACTACTTCTTCGATGTCTGGTGGCGACAGGCGTTCACGGCGTTGGTCTACGGCGGGTTCCCGATCGATCGCACGGGAGGCGGCAAGGGCACGGCGACCGCACGCGATCTGATCGAGGAGGGCTGGAGCATCGTTGTGTTCCCCGAGGGTGCGCGCTCGCCCGACGGCTGGATGCAGCGGTTCCGGCACGGCACCGCCCGCATGGCGATCGAGTTCGACGTGCCGATCGTGCCGATCGGGATCCGGGGCGCGTATCAGGCGATGCCGAAAGGGAGGTTCTGGCCGAAGCCCGGCCGGCCACCGATCTCCGTGCGCTACGGGCGGCCGATCGCTCCCCAGCCGGGTGAGAGCCATCAGGACCTGTCGCGACGCATGGTCCAGGCCGTCGCGTTGCTGCACGACGAGGATCGGTCGAGCTGGTGGGACGCATTGCATCGCGCGGAACACGGGGAGACGCCGAGCCTGACCGGCCCGCAAGGTCCGCGGTGGGTACGCAACTGGGAGAGTTCGCGTCCCCTTCCCCGCCGCAAACGGACCACGTGGCGCTGAGGGACGTGGAGCGCACCACGACATGAGCCGCACGGGCGGGGAGAAGCGACGCCGGTCGATCGTCGAGGAGGCGATCCGCTGTTTCGGTCGCGACGGCTACAACGCCACCAGCCTGGATACGGTCGCGAAGGCGGTCGGGGTCCGCAAGCAAACCCTCCTCTACTACTTTCCCAACAAAGATGCGCTGTTGGAAGCGTGCCTGACCGCGGCGGGAGCCACCGTCGGCGAGGCGATCACCGTGGCTCTCGAGCAAAAGCAGACGCCGGAGACCAAGGCGGAGGCCGTTGTCCACGCGGTGTTCGAGTTGGCCAAAGAGTTCCCCGAGTTCCCCATGTTCGTGCGCGAGGCGAGTCGTCTGGGTCCGGATGCGTTCGATCGCTTCTCCAAGGTGCTCGAACCGATGCGCGAGCGAGCGGTCGCCTTCCTCGAGGCGGGCATGGATGAGGGCAACATCCGAAAGCAGGATCCCGCGATGCTGCTGTTCACCCTGTACACCGCGGTGATCGGTTACCTGACCGAGGCGAGCGTGCTCAATGCAGTCGTCGGTCCGGGCAAGAGCCGGGCATCGCTGCGTCGCCGTGAGAAAGAGGTCGTCTCCTTCGTCCGTGCCGCGCTTGCTCCCCCAGCGGCGTAGGCGTTGATCAGGCCGTTCGCGGCGAGCGCTGCGACAGGAAGATGACCAGGATCGCGCCGAGCACGAAGGCGATGTCGCCGGCGATCATGCCCACCGAGAGCGGGAGGAACGGGTCGTCGAGCCCAGAGCGCTGCTCGAGCACGGGCAGGGACGCGATCATCACGGCGAAGCCGAACGCGACCGACAGCAGGAGCGTTGACAGCCAGCGGAGCCAGAGGCTCGGTCGCAAGGCGACGAGCGTCACGAACGCCACGCCGGTACCGAGCACGCTGATCAGCGGGATGTAGGTCGTCACGCCTCGAGCATGCCCAGTCGCGGCGTGGGGGGAAAGTGTCGAGGACCGATCGTGACGAGACCGCAACGGTTCCGTCGAACGGCTGCAACGAGTGGGCTAGGAGTAGTACTCGATGATGAGCCGCTCCTCTACCTCGACCGGCAGCGGGATCTCGGTGCGCGCCGGCACGCGGGAGAGGGTTCCCTGCAGCTGATCCTTGTTCCTATAGAGGTAGGTTGGCGGCTCGGGGGTGATCTCGATGGCCTCGCGGACCGAGACGAAGTTCTTCGCCTTGCCCGAAACCTCGATCGTGACGCCTTCTTTGACCCGGGCGCTGGGGACATCGACCCGGCGTCCGTCGAGGAGCACGTGTCCGTGGGACACGAGCTGGCGTGCCTGGCGCATGGTGAGCGCGAAGCCCAATCGCAGGACCACGGCGTCGAGCCGGGTCTCGAGCTGAAGGATCAGCTCCTCGCCGGTGACTCCCTTGGAGCGGCTGGCCTTGTCGTAATAGCGACGCATCTGCGCCTCGTTGACCCCGTAGATCGCACGGAGCTTCTGCTTCTCGAGCAGCCGGACCTGGTATTCGGAGAACCGTTTGCGGCCCCGCCCGTGCTGGCCCGGTGGGTAGGGTCGCTTGTTGGACGGGCAGTTGGGTCGCCCGCACAAGGGCGCCCCGACGCGCCGACACATCCGATGAGCTGGTCCGGTCTTCTGCATAAGAGGAGAGAGACTACCAACGGGCCACCAGAGCGACCCGTGTGACCCGCAGAGGGTACCAAGCAGTTGCCCTTGCTGACCTGCGGCAACGTGCTCAGCTCGGGGCATTCCGCGACGCCGGGTCGCTGCCGGGCAGCGGGTAGCATCCGCAAAGAGATGAGTGACGGATGGAGCGATCGGGCCGTCGGAAGCGTCCTCGGGTTGGCCCTGGGGGATGCCCTCGGGGCTCCGTTCGAGTTCCGCCGCGCACACGAGATCCCCTCGCCGCTCCCCGCCTTCGAGCATCCATGGCTGGGTCTTCCCGCAGGAACCACGACCGACGACACGGCGATGGCCCGCGCGCTGTTGGTGAGCCTGACCGAACACGACGGACTCGACCAGGACGACGTCCTCGACCGCCTGGTCGCCTGGCTGGCAACCGACCCTCCGGACGTCGGTTCCCTGACGCGTTCGGTGCTCGCGCGGGTTCGCGACGGCGAACGCGCCGCGGCTCGGGCCGTCTTCCAGGAGCGCGGTCCCGAGGTCTCCGCCGGCAACGGGTCGGTGATGTATTGCGCTCCGCTGGGGGTCGCCTACGCCTACCGTCCCGACGTGCTCCACGAACTCGCTCCGGCGCTCTCGGCCCTCACCCACTGGGATGATCGGTGCCGGACGGCGGTCACGGCCATCACCCTGGCGATCGCCTCGCTCGTGCGAGGAGATCGGACGGTCGACGCGATCCAGGGAGCCCTGGTGGCGGTCGAGGATCAGGCCGGCGCGGAGGAACTCGAGTTCCTCGTCGAGGCGATCGGGGAGACCCGGGCGATCGACGGACCGGACATGGGGTTCTGTCTGTTCACGTCCGGCGTCGCTCTGCAGAGCGCTCTTCGCGAGGAGGACTTCGAGACGGCGACGCGCCGGGTCGTCTCCCTCGGGGGCGACGCGGACACCAACGCTGCTGTCGCGGGCGCGCTCGTCGGTACCCAGGTCGGTCGCTCGGGCCTTCCTGCCTCCTGGCTTCGACGATTGCAAGACCGGGCAGCGATCGAGCGTGAAGCGGAGGCGCTGCTGCCGCTCACTGGCCGCGAGCGCTGAGCGCTCCGGAAGATGTAACGATGCCGCCGGTCGGGCGACCGAGGTCCAGGCAACCGCTCGTGAGAGGAGAACGGTATGGCGGAACTCAAGGCCGTGATGCTCAACTGCACCCTCAAGTACCCACCCGAGGTCTCGAACACCGAAGCGCTCATGCGCAAGGTGAAGGAATGGTGGGACCGGATGGACGTCGAGACCGAGATCGTCCGGGTGACCGACTACACCGTGCGTTTCGGCGTGAGCTCCGATGAGGGCAACGGTGACGAGTGGCCGAAGATCCTCGAGAAGATCAAGGCTGCGGACATCATCTGCATCGGCACACCGATCTGGTTCGGGGTCCGCGGCTCGGTCGCGCAGATGGTGATCGAACGTCTCGATGGCACCTATCAGGAGCGCAACGGCGCCGGGCAGTACCCCCTCTATAACAAGGTCGGGTGTGTCGTCGTCACCGGCAACGAGGACGGGGCACACGCAGCGGCCGAAACCACCCTGTTCAACCTGACCCACCTCGGATGTGTCGTGCCACCGAACGCCGACACGTACTGGGTGGGCGACGCGGGACCGGGTCCGTCCTACATCGAGGCCGGCGGCGAGCAGCACCCCTACACGCAGCGGACCACCCGTTGGATGGCCCACAACGCCGTCCACCTGGCGCGCATCCTCAAGGCGAACCCGATCCCGGCGGAGGGGAACACCTTGGACGAGGAGTCCGTCCATCTGGCGCACAACGGCTGAGCGCGCCTCGTCGTTCCAGGGGATGATGCTCCACGGCAGCGAGGGGATCATGGATCCACGCGAGATCTTCGAGAGGATCATCAAGGCGGACGAGAGGCTCAAGTACGCCAGGCCGGAACAGGCCGACGCACGCCGAGCCCAGGCGCGAGAGATCCTCGAACGGGCCCGCGACGAAGCGCGAGAGATCGGGAACGAGGATCTGGTGCGTCAGGCCGAGCGACGTCTCGCGGACCTGGACAAAATGGACCCGCCCCCGCCGATCGCCGGAGGAGCCAAAGAAATCGATGCGGTGCCGTTCTTGGCGACGCCGTCATCCGCGACGGGGGCAGACCGTCCGATGCGCCACGAGCCCGCGCCCGACGGACCACGACCCACTCCCGCCGACCCGCTGCCGGGCGCCGCGGCGGAGGCCGGCGTTCCGAGCGCGAAACGGGAGAAAGCACCTCCCGAACTCGGCACCGACGCGATCGCGATCCTCGAGGGACGCACGTTCATGTACTCCGACGACCATGGGGACGTGCCAGCCGGCTCGGTCGGAGGACTGGTCCACCTCGACACCCGGTTCCTGAGCCGATGGGAGTTCACGGTGAACGGCTCGAAGGGGAAGTTGCTCCGTGCGCACGACGTCGACTACTACTCCGCGAGTTTCTTCCTGGCCAACCGCGACCTCCCCGGCCTACCCCAGAACACGCTGGCGATCCGGCGGGCCCGGTTCGTCGGCGACGGTTTGCGCGAGAAGATCTCCGTGCACAGCTACTTTCACGAGCCGGTGCAAGTGGAGCTGCGCCTGGCGATCGGTGCCGACTACGCGGATCTGTTCGAGATCAAGTCCGAGGTTCGAGACCGCAGCGATCAGACGACCATCACGGAGGACGCCGATCACCACGGCCTGGTGTTCCGGTATGAGCACGAGCGGTTCGTCGCAGAGACCCACATCCATGCCTCGGCCCCGTGCGAGGTGGATGGCACCGATCTCGTATGGCACGCCACGATCGCCCCGAACGATCATTGGGCCACCGATCTCCGCGTGCGGGTGAGCTCCGAGGGCCGGATCATGGAGCCTACGCACGAGGACTTCGGCGAAAGGCGCGCCGAGGGCAGCAACGACCCACTTATGCGCTGGCGATCACAGGTGCCGAAGTTCACCTCTGACGCGCATCGTCTCGAGATGGTGTTCGCTCGTTCGGTCGACGACCTGGCCGCGCTCCGGATCCAGGGAACCTTCCGCGGGGAGGAGTTCGTGCTGCCCGCCGCCGGGCTTCCGTGGTTCATGACCCTGTTCGGACGGGACACGCTGATCACGTCCTACCAGTCGATCTGGGTCGGACCGCAACTCGCGCATGGGGCGCTGGCCGCGCTCGGGCTGCTGCAAGGCAAACAGGTCGACGACTTCAAGGACGAAGAGCCCGGCAAGATCCTGCACGAGGGTCGCACGGGGGAGCTCACGATGCTGGGACTCAAGCCCCACAGTCCCTACTACGGCGCGGTGGATACGACTCCGTTGTGGTTGGTCATGCTCAACGAGTATTGGCGCTGGACCGCGGACGACGACTTCATCCGCGCCCACTGGGACGGAGTGACCGACGCCCTCGATTGGATCGCAACGCGCGGAGACCGGGATCACGACGGCTACATCGAGTACGCGACCCGTTCCTCGCAGGGGCTCGGGAACCAGTGCTGGCGGGATTCGTGGAACGGTGTGCAGTTCGCCGACGGGACGATCCCCTACCTTCCGATCGCGATCGCCGAGGCCCAGGGGTACGTCTACGACGCCAAGCTGCGAGTCGCCGACATGGCCGAGGTTCTCTACGAATCGACCGACTACGCGAACAAGCTGCGCGCCGAAGCGAATGAACTGAAGGATCGCTTCAACCAGGACTTCTGGGTGGACGATCGCGGCGGCTACTACGCGATCGGGCTGGACGCCGACAAGCGCAAGATCGACTCGATGACCTCGAACATGGGCCATCTGCTGTGGTCGGGCATCGTTCCGCGCGAACGAGCGCGCACCGTGGCGGATCGCCTGCTGTCCGACGAGCTGTTCTCCGGATGGGGGGTGCGCACGCTGTCCACCGAGGATGTGGGGTTCAACCCGATCGGCTACCACCTGGGTACCGTCTGGCCACACGACAACTCACTCATCGTCGACGGACTCGTGCGCTACGGCTTCCGGGACGAGGCGAACAGGATCTGCCTGGCGTTGCTCGAGGCCGCGGGCTATCTCGAGGATCGTCTCCCCGAAGCGTTCTCCGGATTCAGCCGCGACATCGGCCGCTTCCCCGTGCCGTATCCGACCGCGTGCAGCCCCCAGGCATGGGCCACGGGGGCGCCGTTCCTGTTCGTCCGCGCGATGCTCGGGATGCAGGCGAACGACGGGCATCTGACCGTGGACCCGCACGTTCCGGAAGAGCTGGGCAGGATCCTGATCCACGGGATGCATGCGTTCGGCGCCCGCTGGGACGTCGAGGCGGTCGGGACCAGTGGCAATGTGCGGTTGACCCAGTAGTGGTCAGGTCGACCGGAGGGTGCGGAACGCTTCCATCAGGTGCTCGACCGCGCCGTCGGGAACCGCCGTCTCCGTGAGCGCCCCGGTGACGCGGATCGTCGTGCGCATCTGCGAGAGGTAGTTCGAGCATCCGGGGCAGTCCGTCAGATGCGCGTCGACGCGCGCTCGCTCGTGTGCGGACATCGCATCCTCGAGGTAGTCGGTGACCAGCTCCACCAGCTCCGCACAGGTCATCTCGTTCCGATCGCTCACGCGCGCTCCTCGTCGCCTAGGAGCCGCTCGAGCGCGCGCCGGACCTTCGATCGCGCGCGATGGAGCAGGACCCGCTGATTGGTCTCGCTGATCTCGAGCACGTTACACACCTCGGCGGAACTCCAACCCAACACGTCGCGCAGCTGGAGCACCTCGGCTTGCATCGGGGGCAGGGTGTCGATCACGCTCCGGAGGGCCGCGAGCGTTTCCCGAGCCTGGAGTCGTTCCTCGGGGATGTCCTCCCAGCTCGCCGGCGTCATCGCCCAGTGACCGCCCCACCGTTCGCCCGCCGCAAGGAACCGGTCCGGATCCACCGAAGGCACCTCGTCGTCTCCGAAAGCGGAGAACGGAGAGGAACGGCTTTCCCGCTGTCCGCGCGTCTTCGCGAGGTTGGCGAGGATCCGGAAGATCCAGGTGCGCAGTGACGATCGGCCCTCGAACCGCCCGATCCCCTGCAGCACGGCGAGCCACGCGTCCTGAACGACTTCTTCAGCGACGGCTTGCGTGGAGACGAACCGCCGAGCGAAACGGAGCATCGAGCCGTGTTCGCGACGGACCAGCGCCTCGAACGCTTGCTCGTCGCCGTCCCGGATCGCACGGGCGAGCGTGAGGTCGTTCGGAGGTGCGGCGGGTGTGGCGGATTCGGTCACGGCGGCCGGAGTCCAGTCCGGCTCGCGCGACTCGGCGCTAGGGTCGTCCGGCGCCGACGAAGCTGCCCCAGTTGATCGGGCCTACCTTGACCGCTCCGCTGGGTCCGGGGTGGCTCGCGTCGATCATGCTGTTGCCTCCCACGTACATCGAGACGTGGGAGATCGGGGAGTAGAAGAACAACAGGTCGCCCGGCTGGATGCTTCCACGGTCGACCCTCGGGGTCGCCGCGTACTGCGCGGAGGATGAGTGGGGCAATGAGACACCTCCATGCTGCCAGGACCACAACATGAGCCCCGAACAGTCGAAGCCGGACGGCGAAGCCCCGCCCCAGACGTACTGCGTGCCGATCATGCTGTAGGCCGCGTTGACGGCCGCGGTCGCCCCGGAGCCATTGATCGGAGGATTGCCGCCACCGGATGTGTCCGTGCCGCCTCCACCCGAGGGTGCTGCCGCGGCAGCCTCAGCCTCGGCAGCCGCCGCCGCGGCGGCTTCGCGGGCAGCCTCCTTCTCGGCTTCGACCTTGCGCTGCAGGTCGCCGATCAGCGCTTCCTGCTGGTCGAGGGCGCTTTCGATCTCGCCCTTCTTGTCGGCGAGCTGGTCTTTGAGTTCTTCTTGGCGTTGCTGGGCGGTCTCGAGTTCCTGTTGTGCCCATTCGGCCTCTTGGCTGGCGTTCTCAGCCTCGGCCGCGAGGTCGGCGTCCTGCTGCTGCATCCGGTCGATGAACTCGAGCCGGTCCGAGAAGTCCGTGAAGTCGCCCGATCCGAGGAGCACGTCGAGCTCGGAACCGGCGCTCATGTAGGCGCCGCTCACCCGCACACCGAGCTGTTCGATCGCCGCGTCGGCCCGGGCGGTCGCCTCGGCCTCGTCCTGCTGGGCCTGGGCGAGCTGATCCTGGATCTGCGTCAACTCGACCTGGGCCTCGTTGTACTGCTCGACCAGGAGTGAGAACTCCTGGGTCAGGTCGTCCTTCTTGCTCTGTGCGGCGGCGAGGTCGTCCTCGGATGGGGTCGCACTGGCCGCGGGGATCGCGACGAACGTCGAGACCAAGAGTCCCACGGCGATGATCAGCCTGGTGGATCGTGAGCGAGCGTTGTGGGTGAGTTTCTGCATAAGTAAGGAAAATGGCTGCCGTAGCAGCCACAGACGAGGCTACCCGCGGCCCTGGGGGGCGTCAAACGTTTCTGACCAGTAGGGCCTCTGACCTGCGCAGATACGCGTGATTTCGGGTGCTCGGGGCTCCGAAAGGGTGCCAAACCGGGTGTTCATGCAGGTCAGGCCGGGGATCGCGACTGCTTCCAGAAAGCGCAACGGGGGGCGCGCGCGGCGCCCCCCGTGCGACGGTTCCGGGTCGGGACGGCGGGATTTGAACCCGCGACCTCAGCGTCCCGAACGCTGCGCGCTACCAAGCTGCGCTACGTCCCGGAAGGGTTCAGTCTAGCGGCTCGCGCCAGAGCTCCGCCGCCGCCTGAGCTCACCCGGCCGTCAGGCACGATTCCATGGATCGGCCGTTGGCGCCCGGTAGGCTGCCGACCGCCCCGGCCACGGAGGAGGAGCCCGCAGAGATGAAGATCGCCCAGATCGCGCCGCCCTGGTTGCCGGTCCCACCACGCGGCTATGGGGGGATCGAGTGGGTCGTCTCCCTGCTCTCGGACGGGCTGGTCGAACGCGGACACGAGGTGACTCTGTTCGCGCCAGGCGACTCCACGACCACGGCAACGTTGGAGTCGGTGTTCCCGGTTGCGCCGGGCCCGGATGCGATCAACTCGATCTGGTACGACGTCGTCCACGCGGGGTTCGCGCTGCGCGGTGCCGACAGGTTCGATGTGCTCCACGTGCATCCGTGGTGGTCGTCGCTCGTTGCTGCGGTGCAGACCCCGGTACCGGTCGTGCATACCTTGCACACCGCCTTCTTCGATCACGTCCGCCGGATCTACACGCAGGTGTATGACCTGGCGTGGTTCGTCGCGATCAGCGAGGCGCAGCTGGCGCAGATGCCGGAGCTGCGATCGGCGGGTGTCGTGTACAACGGGATCGATCTCGACCTCTATCCGCTCCAGCGTGAGAAGGAGGACTTCCTGCTGTTCCTCGGTCGCACCGCTCCGGAGAAAGGCCTGGCACGCGCGATCCTCGCCGCGCGAGCCGCCGGTTACCGCCTCATCTGCGCGGTCAAGGTCTCCAGCGAGACCGAGCGCCGCGAGTGGGAGGACAACATCGAACCGCTCCTCGGTGACGACGTGGAGGTGCTCGGGGAGATCACCCACGACGAGAAGGTCGATCTGCTCCGACGTGCGCGTGCCGTGCTGTTTCCGATCGACTGGGACGAACCGTTCGGGCTCGTCATGACCGAGGCGATGGCGTGCGGGACCCCCGTGATCGCCACGCGCCGCGGGTCCGTTCCCGAGGTGATCGCTGACGGGGAGACAGGTTTCATCGTCGAGGTCGAACAGTTCGTCGAACAGACCGTTGACCGTCTCCGGCGGCTCGACGACATCGATCCGGCGGCATGCCGCTCTCGCGTGGAGGACCACTTCTCGAGGCGAGCGATGCTCGACGGCTACGAGCGCGTGTACCGCCAGATCGTGGGCTGAGTCGTCGAGCATCGTCCCGCTCGGAACGACGTCGATGTCGGTCGGGTCGTCCGCTCGCTTCAGCCCTCGCGTGTGTGCAGATCGAGATAGGTGGCTTCGGGCCGGCACAGGAACCGGAAAGGCGCGAACCGGTTCGTTCCGATCCCGGGAGAGGTATAGAGGAACGCGTCCCCGAAGCGGATCAACCCCGACACGAGACGCGTCGGCATCACGCAGTTCGTCACGAGCGCGCCGACCAAGGGGAGCCGAACCTGACCTCCGTGCGTGTGCCCGGACAGAACGAGGTCGTACCCGAGCGCGACGAGCTCCGGAGCGGCGTCCGGCGAGTGGACGATCGCGAGTCCGAATCGATCCGGGGTCCGGCGGGGCGCCACCCGAAGATCGTGCCAGGCGATGTGCGGGTCGTCGAGACCGACGATCTCGGTCTGCAGCCCCCCTAGATCGGCGTCCCGGCGGACGTTCCGAAGCGAGGTCCATCCGTCGGCTTCGAGCTGCTCGATCAGCTCCGGGGCCCGGCCCCGCCGCGCGACGCGGATCTTGCGTCGCCGGTTGAAATACTTCAGCCAGTTGAGCGAGACCCACCTGGGCGTGACGAAGTGATCGTTCGAGCCGAGCACGAAATAAGACGCCACTCGGCCGCGCACGGGTCGCAGCGCCTCGACCACCGCCTCGACCGCTTCGGGCTCGCCGACGAGGTCGCCTGTGACGACGGTGACGTCCGGGGGAGGAAGCCTCGCCAGGTAGGCCGCCATCCGCCGGTCGCCGCTCGCGTAATGCAGATCGGACAGGTGCAGCACCGTCAACCCGTCCTGGCTCGACGGAGCGCCAGTCGTCGGGCCGGATGCGGAGCCCGCCGCGCCTCTCGCCGGTAGGATGTCAAGCCGGTAGCGCACCGTGCGATACCAACGTCGTTCGATGAACACGCCGTAGGCGACGCAAAGCACGCCCGCGAGCACCACGGCGAACGCGATCCAGAGGAACACGCAGGGGAGTCTACGTGGCCGCTTCGAAGCTCAAGCTCCGTCTCGACGAGGAGATCAAGCAGGCACTCAAGGCGGGGGACAAGGTCCGCCTCGGCGCATTGCGCATGTTGTCTGCTGCCTTGACCAACCGGGAGAAGGACGTCCTGCACGACCTGACCGACGAACAGGTCCAGGAGATGGCCACCCGGGAGGTCAAGCGCCGAACCGAATCGATCGAAGCGTTCGAGCAGGCCGGCCGCGACGACCTGGTGACCAAGGAGCGCGAAGAGCGAGAGGTGCTCGCCGCCTACGCGCCCGAGCAGCTGTCGGAAGCGGAGGTCGACGCGATCGTCGACGAGGCGATCGCCGCCACCGGTGCCACTTCCGTCAAGGAGATGGGCGCCGTGATGGGCGCGGTGATGGCGAAAGCCAAAGGCAAGGTCGACGGCAAGGTCGTGCAGGCGAAGGTGAAGTCCAAGCTCGCCGACTGAGCCGTCGCACCCTGGGCTATCCCGCGCCACCGGCCTTCTTGTACTTGCCGACCGTGAGGAACACCTTCGTCTTGCGCTCCACCTCTTCGTCGGGGGCGGGGTCCTGTCGCAACACGACGTCTGCCCTCTCTTCGCGGCCGACCTTCACGTACTCGATCTTCACTCGGAACCCATCTCGACGGAGCAGCACCCGTGCGCGGTCGACCTGGGTCCCCAACAGGTAGGGGACTTCCCTGAGCCCCTTGTCGGATTCGCCCGAACTCACGTACAGCGTGACGAACGTCGACGTGCTGCCCTCGGTGTCTCCCGCGGGGGACTGGCTCACGACGGTGCCTGCTAGCTCGTCGGCGTTCACAAGCTCCGTCGAGACCGAATCGAACCTCGCATTCCCGAGTGTTTCGACGGCATCTGCTTGCGCCATGCCCTCGACATCCGGGACGCGCGTGGGTCCGAGGCTCGTTGCGGTCGAGAGCTGCTCGATGGGCATGTCCGCGGTCACCTTCTCCATGTAGTCCTGCCACAACGGCGCGGCGATCGTGCCTCCGTAGACCGAACCGGGGAAGTAGCCGAGCATCGGCTTCTGGTTGCCGGCGAACCCGACCCATACGGCCGTCGATAGCTGCTTCGTGTACCCCACGAACCACACGTTCTGATAGTCCTGCGACGTCCCGGTCTTACCGGCGACCGGTCGCGATCCCAGCTGCGCGGCCGCCCCCGTTCCGCCTCCGGACACGACATTTCGCAGCATGCCGGTGATCACGTTGGCCGTCTCCTCGGGCATCACTCGCTCGCAGATGGGGCGGTTACGGTAGAAGGTGTCCTCACCACGAGACACGCTCTGGATCGCGTACGGTTCGCAGTGCACACCCTCGTTCGCCCAGGTGGCGTACGCCGATGCCATCTCCAGCGGAGATGTCGACCCGGCCCCGAGCGTGATGGAGGGAGAAGCCGGGAGTTCCCCCTCGACGCCGAGATCGTGCGCCGCATCGACGATCGCCGCGGAACCGACGTCGATCGCGAGCTGAGCGAAGATCACGTTGACCGAGCCGGCAGTTGCTGCGGCAAGATTCATGGTTCCCGCGCTCCCGCCTTCCGCGTTCTCGACACAGCCACACTCGTTGTCGCCCTCCCACTCGGGAAGCTTCAGGGGTGATTGGCCCGAATACGTCCTCGACGGAGGGACGTTCTGCCGGAAGGCTGCGAACAACGTGAAGGGCTTGAACGACGAACCGGTCGGGTGGCCGGTCGTGACGGTATCGACCTGGTCGCGCTCGTAGTTCTTCCCCGAGAGGAGCGTTCGCACGGCTCCGGTTTCGGTGTCGACGGTTGCGATGGCTGTGTCGGGATAGCTGGCCCGCGGATCCATATGGCGTTGTGCGGCGTTCTGCGCGAACCGTTCCCATCTCGGGTCGAAGGTCGTGACGATGTCGAGCCCGCCCTGGAACAGCGTGTGCGCGCGCTGATCGAAGGTCTCCCCGAAGACGTCGTACTGATCGTTCTCCACGTCGAGGATGTCGCGAACGAGGTAGCGAACGAAGAAGGGTTCGTCCTCGGGCTTGGTGCTTCCCGCGCCGCGTGTGACATGCACGACCTTCTTGCGGGCCTTGGCGATCTCTTTGCCTCCTGCCCATCCGGCATCCTCCATCTCGTGGAGCACGACGTTGCGGCGTCGCTTCGAAACGTTGGGCCGGTCGATCGGATCGAACCGCTCGGGCGCGGCGATCAATCCCGCGAGGGTCGCCGCCTGGCCCAGCGTGAGCTTGCGGGCTGGACGGTCGAAGTAGTACTCGGAGGCGGTTCCGACCCCGTAGACGCCGTGGCCGAGGTACACCTCGTTCAGATAGAGCTCGAGGATCTCGTCCTTCGTGTATTTCTCCTCCATCCGCAGGGCGAGCCCCGCCTCTTGCAGCTTGCGTGCGTACGTATCGTCGGCGCGATCCTCCTGGCTCCCTTCGATCAGTGCGGTCTTCACCAACTGCTGCGTGATCGTGGAACCACCCTGAACGATGTTGCCCGAGAACAGATTGGCGAGAAACGCGCGAGCGATCGATTCGGCGTCGACACCGCGGTGCTCGTAGAAGTCGCGGTCCTCGATCGCGAGCACCGCCTTGCGGGCCTGTGGGGGGATCTCCTCGAGTTCCACGTACTCCCGATTGAAGGTGAGGAACACGGTGGCCAGCTCGGTCTTCCCGTCGTTCGCGTAGATCACCGATCGTTCGGGTGGCGCCGGGAGCCGGCGGAAGGTCGCACCTTCCGTGCGAAGCCGCTCGTTGATGCCCTTCACGGTGGCGTCGGCCCCGAGTACGGCGGGAGCGATCATCAGCGCGACGACCCCGGCGCAGAGCACGATCACGATCGCGAACAGGAAGGGCAACATCACGTAGAAGATCGGCCGGGGGCGGTCCCGGACGTGTCGCTGCGATCGCCCGGGCCCACTTCGGGGGGCGGGCTGCCACGCGTCGTCCGAAAGCCCGCCCGGCAACACCGAGCCAGGAACCGAGCGACCGGGGGACCCGGGAATCGTGCGCTTCGCCATGTGGGTTGTTTCGAAGGATAGACCTCGCAGGAGACCAACGTGTTCCCTGGGCGACGGTGGGGATCCGCGCTGCGCTCGCTACGATGGGTGGATGCGGCGCTTGCCCCTCTTCCTTCTGCTGTGCGCGTTAGCCCTCGCCGGGCTGTCCGCGTCGGCGTTCGCCGCAACCTCGCGTGTCGAGGTGGTCAAGGTCAACGGCGCCCTCGACGGGGTCCTGGTGGACTACCTGCTCGGCGAGCTGGATCGTGCCGAAGCCGAGGGGAGCACGGTCGTGCTCCAACTCGATTCCTCGGGAACGCTCGACCAGGCTGCACTCCCGCTGGCGCAGCGAATCCACGACGCCGACGTTCCCGTCGTGGTGTGGAACGGTGACGTTCCCTCCCAGGTACGGGGCGGTGCGCTCCTGGTGATGCAGGCCGCGAGCCTGGCCGCCGTCGCGCCGGGATCGCAGACCGGCCCGCTCTACCCGATCGATCTCGCGTACCCCGACAAGGCGCCGGCCGACCTCCAGGCGACGATCGACGGGTGGTATGCGGACTTCGACAAGGGAACCGCGCCGACCCTCGAGGAGTTCGATCGACCGCTGACCGGGCAGGATGCGCTGGACGCGAACGTCGCCCAGGAGTTCGCCGCATCGATCCCGGAACTGCTCGGCAAGCTCGACGGCAGGCAGGTCATGACACTCGGGGGCCCAGTCGCCCTGGAGACTGCCTTGGCCGAAGATCCGCAGTCCGAGGACACGGTGTTGTGGACCTTCCGCGATCTCGCGCCCGTCGATCGCGTGCTGCACGCGATGACCTCCCCCTCGGCGATCTACCTGCTGCTGTGTCTCGGTTTGGCCGGCGTCGCGTTCGAGATCACCCAGCCGGGGTTCGGCTTTGCGGGGTTCGCCGGGGTCGGCTCGCTCGCCCTGGCGATCTACGGGCTGTTCGTCGTGCCGTTCAACCCGATCGGACTCGTCGTTCTCCTAGCGGGCGTCGGTCTGATGGTTCTCGACGTGCAACTGCGATCGCTCGGGTGGCGGACGTGGGCAGGTCTGGCGACGTTCGTGGTGGGATCCGTCCTCACCTTCTGGGGGACCTCGAGCCTGATCGATCTCTCGCCCTGGCTGATCGGCTCCATGACCGTCGCCTCGCTCCTCTACTACGGCTTCGCTCTCACGGTGGCGATCCAGTCGCGCGACCGCATCACGACGCAGCAGCGCGGGCTGATCGGCCTGGTGGGGGAGACCCGCAACGACCTGAACCCCGAGGGCGGGGTGTACGTGAAGGGCACGATGTGGCGCGCGCGCGCGATCGAGGGCGAGATCGCGACCGATACGCGGGTCCGAGTCCGCGGCGTCGACGGACTGGTCCTGCGGGTCGAGCCCGTTCTTGAAGGCGAGGATGTGGGCGACCCCGAGCCACCGCCGCCGGAGCCTTCTCCCGCCGGCGCTTAGGCCCAGGTCGGGGCCCGAAGGAGAACGCCTGTTCACGAGCCTGAGAATCCATCGGGGCGGGTTTCCACGAACAAGGTGGTGAGGGGCGATTCCGCGCGTCCCTCAGGAGGGCGAACCACATGGCCGGGCAGGTCCGCATCGCGTCGGACGAGGCGTGGCGTCCGCTCGCCGCCTGCAAGGGCGAGGACGCTAGCTTCTTCTTCGCACCGGGCTACTTCGAGCGTCGCGAACAGAAGGACGAGCGTGAGCGCAAGGCCAAGGCGCTGTGCGTTCGCTGCGAGGTCCGCGAGGAGTGTCTCGAGTACGCGCTCGGGATCCGAGAGGGTCACGGCGTCTGGGGTGGATTGAACGAGATGGAGCGCCGCGTAGTGCTTCGTCAGCGGGAGCTTCGCGAACGGGAACTGCGGGCAGGCTGACCCGATCCGGTCGGTATGCTCGTAGACGATGGGTATCGACGAGCGCCTCGCTGAACTCAGGATCGAGCTGCCCCCGCCCCCGGCTGTCGCCGGTTCCTACGTCCCGGCCCTCGTGTCCGAAGACCTCGTCTACGTCTCGGGTCAGGTACCGTTGATCGAAGGACAGGTGCTGCACCCAGGCAAGGTCGGCGGCGACGTTTCGCTGGAGGAGGCCCAAGAGGCCGCCCACCGCTGCGCGCTGCAGGCGCTGTCGGTTCTTCGCAACGAGCTGGGTTCGCTCGATCGCATCGTTCGGATCGTGCAGGTCACGATCTACGTCGCCTCCGCCCCCGGGTTCACCGATCAGCCCAGGGTGGCCAACGCCGCGAGTGAGCTGTTCGTCGACGTGCTGGGCGAGGCCGGCAGGCACACTCGCGCGGCCGTCGGTGTTGCGGAGCTGCCATTGGGAGTGGCGGTCGAGCTTGCGCTCGTCGCGCGTGTCTCCGACGCGCCGTTCGCCTGATCAGAGCGGCTCGCGGGGGTACCGTAGGTCGCCCTCCCGCCTGGAGATCCCGATGCGGTCGAGGTGTTCCAGCAACGG
Organism: Actinomycetota bacterium; assembly: GCA_040902745.1. Taxonomy (GTDB): domain Bacteria; phylum Actinomycetota; class UBA4738; order UBA4738; family HRBIN12; genus JBBDWR01. Next base: position 82,503 of record JBBDWR010000013.1, read on the forward strand.
CACGGCGTACTTCCGTGACGTCCCGAGGCTGGCCCGGAACGCGCTGACGGAGATCCCTCCCGAAGACGATCGCAGCACCCGTTCGGCCTCGGCGATGAACGAGGGATCGAACACGAGCTCGTTCGAGACGCGCACGAGCCGCCCGGACGCGACGGAAGCGTCGATCAGGTCCGCCGGGTGGCCCGCGGAAACGAGCTCCTGGACCGTCGGGGGTCGTTCGGGATGATGGCCGACAGCTTCCGTCAAGGACGACAGCCGCGGATCGTGATCTGAGAGCGCGACGGCGTGTGTTGCGAGGGCCACCGTCGTCGCCGTCCGGCTGAGGTCTCCGGCCGCGACGAGCTCGTCGAGGAGGAACCCCGCGAGTTCCTGGTCGCTCTTCACACCCTCTGTCTTCGCGATGAGCGTGCGGATCGTCGCCAGTTCTTCACCCGCCCGCAGGGGATGTTCGCGATGCAGCCGCGTGAGCTCACCCACGACGCGCGCCCGGACGCGATCCCGGACCGCCGGGTCGACGATCCAGGTTCCCTCGAGGTCGGGCACACCCGTGAGCACCTCCGCCTCCTCCACGCGGATGGCTCCACGTTCGTGCGCCAGAAGCTCCGGCAAGGATGAACGCGGCGCAGCAGCGCGGTGTGACAGGCGGTCGATCGTTGCCGCGACCTTCGCGCGCTCCGGACGCACATCGAGCACGCGCCCGCCTGCGACCGTCTCCCTTCGGCCGGCGTCACGGAGCACGATCGGGTCCGAGACGTCGAACACGAACGGTTCGGCGAGCTGCAGTCGCGCGAAGGTGGTCTCGCCGGGATCCACCCGGGTGCCGCCGAGGATCCGCACACGCGCATCGAGCTCCGCAGCCCCGGCATAAACCTTGAACGCCCCTCGGCCGGATATCGGGTGCGCGAGATCTCGGACCGGCGTGAGTTGTACGTCGACCACGTCGGTCACCGCCCACCGATCCGGCTGACCGACCACGACGCCCCGTCGCACATCCGACCGATCGATCCCCACGAGGTTCACGGCGACGCGAGCGACCGGAGTCGCCCGCTCGATCGGGCGCTCGTGGCTCTGCAGGCCGCGGATCCGTGCGCGGATCCCGGTCGGGAACAACTCGACCTCCTCGCCGGTCTGCAGGGGTCCGCCCGACAGGGTGCCGGTGACCACGGTGCCGGCGCCGGCGACGCTGAACACGCGATCGACGTGGAGCCGCGGCCGCTCGACCACCTGATGCGGGGCTGCACGAGCGGTGAGGTCGTCGAGGGCCGAAACCAGTTCGTCGATCCCCTCCCCGGATGTGATGGAGCATGCGACCATGGGCGCATCCTCGAGCACGGTGCCGGCTACGTGTTCGCGGACCTCGTCGAGCGCGATCTGACGGGTCTGCGCATCGACCAGGTCGGTCTTCGTCAATGCGATCACCCCATGGGCGCCGAGGAGATCGAGGATCGCCAGGTGTTCCTCCGACTGTGGCTTCCATCCCTCGTCTGCCGCGACGACGAACAGCACGTCTCGGACGGGTCCCACACCCGCAAGCATGTTCCGGACGAAGCGCTCGTGTCCGGGAACGTCGACGAACCCGACCTCCCGGCCGGATGGGAGCGTCGCCCACGCGAACCCCAGATCGATCGTCAGTCCCCGGCGCTTCTCCTCGGCCCACCGATCGGGCTCGATCCCGGTGAGGGCCCGGATCAACGACGACTTGCCGTGGTCGACGTGTCCGGCGGTCGCGACCACGTGCAGGGTCGCGGTGCCCTCGTTGCTGGCGGAGGCTTCGGCCACCGACCGGCTCACGCCTCCTCGTCGGCGAGGTCGTCGGCCTCGAGGGCGTACAGGATCGCGCGCGACAGATCGTGCAGCTGATCGTCGGCGACCGTGCGGCAGTCGAGCAGCACGTTGCCGTCCTCGACACGACAGAATACCGACGGCTTCCCCGCTCGCAGCCGGGCGGCCATCGCGGGTGGGTCCGGATAGCGCACCGCCACACCCCACGAGGGGAGGGCGTACCCGGGGATCGACCCACCGCCGACCGCGGCTTCCGTCTTCTCGACGTGGGCTCCCTCGAGCTCTCCGTCGAGCTGGTGTGCAAGCGCCCGCGCCCGTTCGTGGACGGTGTCCGCGGACTCGCGGAGCATCCGCCACACGGGCAGCGACCGCCACACTCCCCGCGAATACATGCCCAAGACCGTCTCCAGGGCGGCCACCTGCATCTTGTCCACGCGCACCGCTCGCGCGATCGGATGGGTGCGCAGCTTGGCGATCAGATCGGACCGGCCGAGCACGATCCCTGCTTGCGGGCCACCCAGCAGCTTGTCGCCGGAGAACGTGACGAGATCGGCGCCGTCGGCGAGCGCCTCGGTGGCGGAGGGCTCGTCTTTGGGGATGCCCGGCAGTCGCTCGAGCAGCCCGGAACCGAGGTCGTAGACGAAGGGCAAGCCGGCGGCGTGCGCGATCGTCGCGAGTTCCTTAGCGCCGGGCGACGCGGTGAAGCCGACGATGCGGTAGTTGCTGGGGTGCACCTTCAGTACGAGCGCGGTGTTGCCGGTGTCGATCGCCTTTCGGTAGTCCGGCGCCTTCGTTCGATTCGTCGTGCCGACCTCGACGAGTTTGGCGCCGGAGGCGCTCATGATGTCGGGGATCCGGAACTCTCCGCCGATCTCGATCAGCTCTCCGCGCGAGACGAGCACGCCCTTGCGCCGCGCAAGCGCTGCCAGCGTCAACACGAGCGCTGCCGCGCAGTTGTTCACCACGAGGGCGTCCTGTGCGCCGGTGATCGCGGTCAGCATGCGCTCGGCGCGTGTCGTCCGCTTGCCGCGCAGACCCGTCTCGCGGTCGACCTCCAGGTCCGTATAGCCGGCAACCAGTGCCGAGTGGGCGATGGCCTCGACCGGGAGCGGCGCGCGGCCGAGTCCCGTATGCAGCACGACCCCCGTCGCGTTGATCACGGGGATCGCACCGTGGAAGGTATGTGAGGCCAGGTGCGCGGCGCGGGCCAACAGAACATCTTCATCGGGCGGTTCTGCGCCGGAGGCTGCGCCCGTCCGCACGTCGGCGAGCACCTGCACCAGCATCGCCTTGAGCAGGGGACGTCCGAAGACCTCCACGGCGCGAGCTCCGGGCTCGGAACGCAGCACGGCGTCGACCGAGGGGATCTTCCTCCGAAGGCCGGGCTCGGCGCTCATCGTGACTGGAGCCTACCGCCGCGCCGTACCTCGGCGCCCACGGGCGGGATCGCTACTCGCCGGTGGCGCCGTCGATCTGCTCGCGGAGGATGTCCAGATGTCCGTTGTGCCGGGCGGTCTCCTCGATCATGTGGATCAGGATCCATCGCAGGAGAACGGGCTTGCCTCCGCCAGCGGCGGCCTCGTCACACGACGCTCCGGCGATCGCCTCGTCACTTTCCCGGCATGCCTCGCGGTAGAGAGCGAAGATCGCGGTCCCCGTTTCACCGGGTTCGATCCGTAGCTCCGCGTCGGGATCCGCCTCGCTGTATGGGAACGGGATGGCTTGCTCGTCTCGGAAGACCTCGCGGAACCAGTAGCGCTCGACCCATGCAAGGTGCTTCACGAGTCCTAGCATCGTTGTTCCCGACGGCACCGTCGTGCGCATGAGGTCGGCGTCGGAGACGCCGTCGCACTTCCACAGCGCGGTGGCTCGATGGAAGTCCAGGAACTGGGTCAGCAACTCCAGCTCGGAACCGACGGGGGCGGGGTCGGGTCGATCGCCGATGTCCATGGGCGGAGCCTATCCCGCTTCCAGGGCATCTGATGTCCGCCGGTTGGGCGTTCGCGGGGAGGTTCTGCGAAGATACGGCTCGCATGGACACCCGCGATCGCCCGGCCTTCCAGAGTTCCGCCGTCACCTCGATGGTGCGCGGCGGGGGTCTCGATGTCGAGGTGGTTCCGGGGAGCATGAACACCGAGGAGATGATCCTCAACATCGGGCCGCAGCACCCGTCCACCCACGGTGTGCTCCGCGTCGTCCTCGAGCTTGATGGCGAGGTCATCACGCATGCCGAACCGGTGATCGGGTACATGCACCGCGCCGCCGAGAAGCTCGCCGAGCATCGCGACGCCCGCCAGGTGCTCGTGTTGATGAACCGCCACGATTGGATCAGTGCGTTCAACAACGAGCTGGGCTGGACGATCGCGGTGGAACGGCTCGCGGATATCGAAGTGCCCGATCGCGCGCAGTGGATCCGCACGATGTTCGCGGAATGGAACCGGATCTTGAACCACCTGATGTTCACCGGCTCCTACCCGCTCGAACTCGGTGCGATGACCCCGATCTTCTACGCGTTCCGAGAGCGAGAGATGATCCAGGATCTGCTGGAGTCCGCAACGGGCGCTCGCATGCATCACTCTTTCTGCCGGGTCGGCGGTCTCAAGGACGACCTCCCTCTGGGATTCCTGAAGCGCTCCGCCGAAGCGGTCGTCGAGGTGCGTAAGCGCATGGCCGAGTTCGAGAACCTGATCATGGGCAACGAGATCATCTACGCGCGCACCCGGGGGGTCGGGGTGTTGCCGCCGGAGACGGCGGTCGCCTACGGCTGTTCCGGCCCGGTTTTGCACGCGTCGGGCGTTCCGATGGACCCGCGCAAGGACGACCCCTACGAGAAGTACGGCGAGGTCGAATTCGAGATCCCCGTCGGCAAGGACGGCGACTGCTACGACCGTCTGTGGGTCCTCGTCGAGCGCATCAAGCAGAGCTGCAACATCATCGAGCAGTGCATGGACAAGCTCCCGCCCGGCCCATTCCGGGCGGCCAAGCTGCCGAAGACGCTGAAGATGGACGGAGAGATCTACGTACGCACCGAGAACCCGCTCGGTCTCATGGGCTACTACCTCGTCGGGGACGGAGGTACGCAGCCCTATCGATTGAAGATGCGGACGTCGTCGTTCAGCAACGTCTCGGTGCTGCCCGCGATGTTGCCGGGCACGCTGGTTCCCGATCTGGTCGCGATCCTCGGTTCGATCTTCTTCGTCGTCGGCGACGTCGACCGCTAGGTCACGGCGACCGGTTGAGCCAGCTGCCTCCGGGTCCGTAGTAGCTGGATGCTTCACCCCAGATCGCGAGGGTCGCCCCGTCGCTCGCGATCGTGATTTCCCCGTGGTCACCGTATGCCTCCTGGAAACCGCGTCGGTTCTTGTAGACGGCTCCCGAGATCGCGTCGGAAAGCCGCTTGGCCGGTCCCCAGGTGAGCCCCCCATCGAGCGATCGTCTGAACCAGACGTTCAATCTGCCGGTGCGTGTGTCCATCCACCACAGCCGGATGTCGCCCGACCCGGTCCCGGCGGCTGCCGGGGAGATCGCATTGGCGCGCTTCGGAGACAACCGGAGCCGGGGCGACCAGGTCTGCCCGCTGTCGGTCGAGGACCTCACGAACTGGCGCTGTCGTCCCTCCCGCACGACGGGTCCCACGAAGGCCATTACGAGAGTCCCGTCGTCGTCCATCGCGATAGCGGGAACCGAGGCGTAGTAGCCGTCGTAGCAGCCCCTCGAGGTGCAGTCGGGTTGCTTGCGGACCGTGTCGACCAGCACCGGGTCCCACGTGGCACCCGAGTCGGTCGACACCACCGCGAAGACATCGATCGTTCCGGAGTAGTTCTGGTTGTAACTCGTTTGCGCGAAGACGACCAACCCGTCATCGTTCGCCCAGCCGGCGCCGGCGAAGAAGTACCGCTCGCTGTCCACGATCTTCTCCGTGTCGAAGGTGTCCCCCCCGTCGTGAGACTGGAACATGCAGCTGTCGCCGCTGGTTGGCCCGTTGAAGGCGATGTAGACGTCCTGGCCGTCGGGGGATACGGCGCGGGTACTGGAAGAGGTGGCGGTGGTCGAAGGGGCCGGAGCGATCATGACGTTCCGACGGGTGCTCCTGCCGATCATGCTGCCTGCCTGGCGCTGCTGGCGATCCGTGACACGGTCTGGAGTTTCCAGGCCACGTTCGTCCCCGCCCTGCTCGTCACCGACGGCGACCCTCCGCCGTACTCGACGACGACGCTGCCCCTGTTCGCGTATCGGGGCGCGTTCGAGTACCTGCGCTACGGCTACGCAGCCGCTGTCTCAGTCGTGATGTTCGTGCTTACCGGCGCTGTTGTGTGGTTGGAGATCCGGGTTGTGGCGCGATGGCGGCGAGCCCTGCGCTGGTCCTAGGCAAGTGCCTCCGTGAGCCAGTCGGGCTCCGGGAGTTCCGGGGTCGCCAGCACCAGCCACCGCAGCCGGCCGAGCGCGGCCGGGTCGGCCAGCAAAGTGGCACGACTGCGACCGCTCCACATGCGCACGGCCTCCAGGCCTGCTCGCTCGTCGAGGAGTTCACCCTGTCGCTCGAGTTGGCCGCGCGTCCACGTTTCGAAGCCGAGGGCGAGCAGCGCCGCGTGCTGGGACGGCGCGCCTAGTACCTCGAGGCCGCGCTCCTGTGCGCGGTGCGCGACCGCGCCGAGGTCGACTCCCGCCGTGATGTCGGCGCTGCCCGGATCGACGAGGACATCCTCGACTACGCGCTGGCCCCGGTACCCGTGGACGGCGCCCGCGGGTCCGCGCATCGCGCCGTAGTCGATCAGCACCGCGTAGCCGCGGGTGAGGCAGGCCGCGAGGTCATCGATGAACGCGAGGGCTCCGCTGGGAAACGCAAACTCGTTCCCCGGCTCGATCCCCTCCGGGAGGACGCCCTCCAACTCGCCCGACGCCGGGCGTTCCCGCTCGACGAGCAGATCCTGCGCGATGTCGATCACGATCTCCGCCGGCCCCTCGTCGCTCATGCGCACGCGCCGGAACGGGAGGTTGTCCAAAAGCTCGTTCGCGAGCAGCACGCCCTCGATCGGCGCGAGCTTCTCGAGGCGATCGACCACGAGCATGCCGCGGGCGGAGAGAGCGTCGCGAGCACCCTGGCTGCGTTCGACCGCTGCGTAGTCGACGGGACGCTCGTCGAGCGCGTCCAGGAGTCCGGACGCGAGGGTGCCGTCTCCGGCGCCGACTTCGACGATCCGCAACGGGTCCGGGTCGCCGAGGCCCGAGTGCAGTTGGCGTAGCGCATCGGCGAGCAGTTCGGCGAACACGGGATGAACATGCGAGCTGGTCACGAACGCCGCGTCGTCCCCCGCGCCGATCGGCGGGAGCTCATAGAAGCCCCCCGGACCGTAGAGAGCGAGCTCCATGAATCGGTCGAAGCTCATCGGTCCGCGCCGCTCGATCTCGCTTCGGATCGCTCGCTCGGGCTCCTGCATGTGCCGCAGCAGGCTAGGGCATTTCTTCTCTACCTGCGACGTCCTGTCCAGGCGAGCGGAGTCGGAGGCCGAGCAGGACTTCGTCGCCGAAGACGATCTCACCGGTGCGTTCGAAGCCGTACCGCTCGTAGAAGGGGATCGGGCTCCCATCGCCCTCGCCTGCGCTCACCCAGAGCACCTCGACCCCGGGTCGCTCCCGGAAGTACGCAACGACGAGGTCGAGCGTGGCCGTGCCGAAGCCGCAGTGCTGGTGGCGCTCGTCGATCAGAAGCTTCCAGAGGTAGTGCGGTCGGTACTCGGGGCTGGCGACCTCGTCGCTGATCATCACGAAGCCGACCGGTGTCTCGCCGGCATAGACCGCCCAGTACACGGCACGGCCGTCCGGCTCATCGGCCGCCTCTTGCATCGACTCGGCAACATTGCTGACGAACTGCTCCTGAGCCGGCGCCACGCGCAGCGCACGCACCACCTTGCGGTTCGAATCGTCGATCAGACGCAGCGAGACCATGTTCGGCACACTACCGGGCGGCCCCTCACCACGCTCCACAGCCTGGGAGAATCCTCGCCGTGGAGACGGGATCGACGATCCGGCGGGCGGCGACGCTGATCGCGGCGCGTGACGGCGCGGAAGGTGGGACCGAGGTCCTCGTTCTGCGGCGTTCCGACACGAGCAGATTCCTTCCCGGCTACGTCGTGTTCCCGGGCGGAGCCGTCGACGCGGCCGACGACGCGCTGGCCGAGAGGGTATTCGGCGATGCCTCGCAGGCGCCCCGCGCCGCGGCGATCCGAGAGTTGATCGAAGAAACGGGGCTCGCGGTGACCGCGCGAGGGCTGGAACCTGTGGTTGCGGGAGGTGACGCGGCGGCGATCGCCGCGGTCGCCCAGGCGCCGCCGTCCATCAGCGCCCTGCGGCAGGTCGCGCACTGGATCGCGCCCGAAAACGTGCCCGTTCGATTCGATGCTCGGTACTTCGCGGTCGCGGCGAGCCGCGGCGTCGAGCCGGTCGCCGATGCAGTCGAAGCCGCCGCGGCCTGGTGGGCCGATCCCCGCGAGCTATTGGCGCGGTGGTCACGCGATGAAGAGAGGTTGTACTGGCCGACGATGAAGACCGTCGAGGCGTTCGCGGCCTGCACGAGCGTGCCGGAACTGCTGGCCCTGCAGATCCCCGACAACGAGCCCGAACCGGGGGACGAGGAATCGATGCCGCGTTCGACGTTCTACCAATCCGACGAGGAGTGGGAGCAGGCGCGGCGCGCAGCATCCCGAGGCGAGGGGTGAGCGGCGTGCGGATCGTGCGCGTTCTCGCCCCGAACGCCGACGTATACACGCTCGAGGGGACCAATACCTACGTGGTCGGCGCCGACCCGGCGATCGTGATCGACCCCGGGCCCGATGACGAGGGGCACCTTGTGGAGGTCCGTCGCGAAGCCGGAACGATCGGTGCGATCGTCCTGACCCACCAGCATCCGGACCATGCGCCGGGAGCCGCGCCGCTCGTGGCGGCCACCGGCGCGCCTCTGTACGCCTTCCGCCCACCCGAGGGAGGCGAGGCGCTGCGGGACGGCCAGGTCGTGCGTGCCGGCAAGGTGCAGCTGACCGCTGTCCACACACCCGGTCATACGCCCGACCACATCGTGCTGTTGCTCGAGGCCGAGCGGGTGCTGTTCACCGGCGATGCCGTTCTCGGGCGAGGGACAAGCCTGATCGATCCTCCCGAGGGGGATCTGACCGCCTACCTTCGCTCGCTACACCGGATGCGCGATCTGGCACCGCGAACGATCTACCCAGGCCACGGTCCGATCGTGCTTGATGGTACCGGCAAGCTCGACGAGTACCTCGCGCACCGGCAGGAGCGCGAGCAGCAGATCATCTCGGCGCTCGGCGACGGTTCGCGGAGCATCTCCGAACTGGTCGACGCGATCTACGACGACTACCCCGACGCCGTGAAGCCGCTCGCCGCGCGATCGGTTCTGGCGCACCTACTCAAGCTGGAAGGGGATGGACGTGCGGGTCACATCGGGCACGGCGACGACGCCCGGTATGAGCTGCTGGAGCAGCGCGCGTGCGAGCGGTGCGGCCGACCCGTTACGGGTCGAGCCAAGCTGTGCGAGCGATGCCAGCTGACGGCGCTGCAGGAGGGACCAGCAGAGTAGAGCCTTCTCAGTTGAGTCTCTCCCACACGGACACATGCCCAGTGCTCTCGTCGGTGAAGGGCGATCGGTCCCAGCCGCCCCACCGATGCCGCAACCGCAACCCGGCCAGCTGCGCCATCAGATCGAGCTCGGACGGCCACGCGTAGCGGAGCTTGACCGGATACAACGTGCTCCCGCTCGCGCGGACGACGATGTGCATCGAATCGACCCGCTGTTCGGCAGGATGGTGGACGCTGTGATCGAGGATCACGTGATCGGTTCCCACCTCTCCGGTCTCCGTCCGTTGTCCGCGGTCGAATCGCGTGAGGTCGGGAACGAACGCCTCCAGGACGAAGACACCAGCGGGTCGCAATCGCTGCGCAACGTTTCCGAAACAGCGCACCTGATCTTGTTGGGTGAGCAGGGAGAGCAGGGTATTGAAGACGACGTAGACCAAGGAGAACTCTCCCTCGACCGCGACGTCGGCGAAGTCACCGATCGACACAGGGATGTCGCCACCACCCGGCTTGGCGCGGAGCTTGTTCACCATCGGCTCGGAGGCGTCGATCCCGTGTACGGGGACGCCCTTGGCGACGAGCGGCAATGCCACGCGGCCGGTCCCGATCCCCAGCTCCAGCGCCGGGCCGCCGTTCGCGAGCTCGGCGAGGACGCCGGCGGTGGTCTGGGGGTCGGAGAGCCGGGTGGTGCCGTACCAGGTGTCGTAGACGTCGGCGATGCGGTCGCCGTAGGTGGCTGCGCCGTAGTCGTCATCCATGTCGGCACCCAACACCGGCCGGAGCGTGGGGTCAAGCGCGGGTCACCGTATCGAGGACGTCGCGCGAGACGACGAAACGGCGCGCGTCGATGCGGATGTCACCGCGAGCGACCAGCGGCACCAGCGCGCGGTTGGTGGTCTCGCGGGTAGCACCCACCATCGAGCCCAACTGCTCCTGCGTGATGAGGACCTCCACCCGGACCCCTCCGGGAACGGGACGGCCGTGCCGTCGCGCGAGGTCGCAGAGCCGCCGGAGCACTCGCTCACCGACGTCGAACCGTGTGAGCTCGTCCAATCGAAGCTGCGCGCGATCGATCCTCCGTTGGAGTGCGCGAATGAGTGCCCACGCCGTGTCCGGATGCCGCTGCAGTAGCAGATCGAAACCTCGAGTGTCGAGCGAGACGACCACGGCTCGTGAGACGGCACGGATCGATGTGAGCGCCGGACCGGGGAACAGGCTGCCACCGATGTCGCCCGGGCCGAGCAGGTCGTGCACGAACCAAGCACCCTCGGGCGAGACGGTGGCCTCACGGAGCACACCCGTGCGGACCAGGAACAGGCCCCCGCCGCTGGTGCCCTGCTGGAGGAGGCAGACACCGCGATCGACCCGCCGCTCGGTGCCGGCCCGGGAGGGCAGACGGAATCCGAGTGAGCGGTTGAGGGGGAGCGGCTGCATGGAGGGATGCCCCATGGAACGCTCCGATGACGGGTGCTGCCGGATCGGCTCGACGGTTCGGCGCAACCCTAGTCCCAGCCACCGACACTCCGTCCGTGCCGGACCCGGGCGGCCGGTCGGCAGGGCGGGGTAGGCTTCGGTCGTCCGGAGCGGGTCGCAAGGACGAGCTTCGTCGAAGCCGTGCCCGGGGTGCTCCGAGGGAGGAACGATGGCGAACCGAGGACTCGTAGTGCTGGAGCGAGTGCGGCTCTTCGAGGGCCTGTCGAAGCGTCAGCTCAAGAAGATCTACGACGCGGCCGGGGAGGTCCGCTATATGGAGGGCGTCTCGATCGTGAAGCAGGGTGAGCCGGGCGACGCGTTCTACGTGATCCTCGAGGGACAGGCGAAAGTCACCAAGGGCGGGCGGACGATCAACCGGCTGGTGCCCGGTGAGTACTTCGGAGAGATCTCTCTGCTCGATGGCGGCAAGCGCTCGGCGTCGGTGATGTCGGAGACGCCCATGGTCATGGTCGAGGTCAAACAGCGAGCGTTCCACAAACTGATCCGCGAAGACCCCACGGTCGCGAGGAGGCTGATGGAGTCATTGGCCAGGCGACTGCGCGCGATCGAGCGATCGCTCCACGACTGACCATCCTGGGGTCTGCCGACGATGCGCATCGAGTTCGCACGCCGCTCCGATCCTGCCGATGGAGATGCTCCTGCGCAGCCGCCCACCCTCGGCACGGCCGTGTGGACCGATCACGGTGTGGAACTTGAGGGCAACGACGACGACGCTCGCGGGGCACTGGAGAGGATCTTCCGACCGACCCCGGTGGCTACCGATGACGGTTCATATCGCCGGTTCGGTACGCACGGGGACGCCGTGCTTCAGCCAGGCACCTTCGAGTGGTTCCGCGCCGCAGCGTTCACCCGTGCACCGACCGAGAACCTCGCGGCGCGCATGGTTCCTGCGGTCAAGGACGGCGCCGGGTGGGATCCCGCCGCCCAGTACCGGACGTTCGAGGACGTGGTCGAGCGACTCGAGTCGCCGAGGGGCTGACGCTCGTCAACTGCGTTGTGCCAGCCAGGCTTTGCCCGCATCGCAGAACGAGCGGAAGTCACAGAAGCGGCATTGTGGTCCCGGCGTCGGGTCGAAGGACCCGGCGGTGATCGAACGAACGGTCGTCCCGACGCGTTCACGGATCGCGTCCGGGTCGTCGACGCGATAGGTGACCTCCGCCTCGCTCGCGAGGTACAGATAGGTCAATGTCAGGTCTTCGGCTCGTTTGTCCCACACCTCGATGCACGCGAGCGCGTATAGGTCGAGCTGCAGCCGAGCGACCGGATCGTCGGCGGGTGGAACCCTGCCCGTCTTGTAGTCCACGACTTCCCACGCGCCGTCCTCGTCGCCGTAGATCGCGTCGATCCGGCCTCGCACGGTCGACTCCCCGACGCGCAGGAGGAAGGGCCGCTCGGCGTACAGCGGCACCGTCGCGCCCAGCCGGCTCCGTTCGAACGCCTGCCGGAGCTGGGCGATCTTGCCCGGCGCGCCCGCGAGTTCCTCGACCGTGATGTCGGGAGTCTCCTCGGTTTCGAGCAGTGTCGCCTGGCCGCGCGCCCGGACCTCGATCCATCGGTGCACCTCGGTGCCGATCCGCGCCGCGGGACCGCTGAACCTCGGAAGCGGCCGAACCGCGGACCAGTAGAAGCGTTTGGGGCACCGGTCGTAGTCGATCACGCCGCTGACCGAGAGCGTGGTCGGGATCGAGGGGCCGACGGCCGGAGCGGCCTCGCGCCCGCGCAGGTGGGTCGCCAGCGTCGCACGATCGGCGGCGAGGCGATCGAACTCGGCGCGCTCGGCGGGCGACAGGGCGTCGACCAAACTGGCCTGGACGCCGCTCTCGCGCACCGCCTCGACCGCAGCGGGACGCCAACCTTCGGGGAAAAGCGCGTCGGACTCCGGACGCAGAGCGGGTTCGGGCCAGTCGCGCACGAGCCGTTCCCGGTAGCCCATCAACGGGTTCTCCTCGCCTTCTTCGGCGTCGGCGTCGACGAACGCCAGGTCGGATCCGGTTGCCCAGTCGCACAGTTCCTCGAAGAACTGGCCGGGGCCCTTGGCCCGAAGCAACTCGCCGTACCAGTGCGCCGACGACACGATCAATCGATCGCGGGCTCGGGTGAGCGCCACGTAGCACGTGCGGCGTTCCTCGATCAGTTCCTGGTCGTGTAGCGCGTCCTTGAAGTGACTGAGCACGCCGTCGTACCGGGGCAGGATCGCGGCGTCGCCCCGTAGCTCGAAGTCGAGAGATCGTCCCTTGCGCGCGGGGTTGTGCTGGATACGCGTGTCGGGAAACAGTCCCTTCGCCATACCCGGTACGAAGACGGTGTCGAACTCGAGTCCCTTGGCGGCGTGGATCGTCATGACCTTGACGGAGTCGTCCTCGCTCGGCTGCACGGGACTCCATTCGGGTTTGTCGCTGGCCATCACCGCATCGACATACTCGAGGAACGCGCGCAGCGTGAGCTCGCCTTCGAGCGGAGCGAACCCGTGCACCTGGTCGAGGAAAGCCGAGAGGTTGCGGCGTTTGGCGACCGACACGTCGGCGTCGACCTCGGCCTCGAGCTCCGCCAGAAGGCCGGAGCGTCGGACGACCTCGGCCAGGAACTCGCCGACCGGTCTGCGCGCCAGCTCGCGCAGCGCGACGAGCTCCGAGCGGCATTCCAGCAGGCGTGCGCGCCCCTCGTCGGAGAGCCCCTCGATCTCGCCCAGGTGCTCGAGCGCCTCCGCGAACAACACAGGGAGCTCATCGGACAGATCCTCATCCTCCTCGCGGATCTCGTGACCGCGGGGTCGGTGATTGCGGCCCTTGGCCCAAGCCGCCACCCCGGCCATGTCGCGAGCTCCGACCCGATAGCGGGGTCCGAGCAGGATCCGAGCCAGCGCGACGCTCGCCTCGGGGTCGGCCGCCGCCCGCGCGTACGCGAGCACCTCGACGACTTCCGGCATCTGGAGCAGTCCCGCGAGTCCCACGATCTCCACGGGGACCCCGCGACGGGCGCAGCTCAGCTGCAGCGTCGGGAACAGACGGGAGGTGCGGCACAACACCGCGTGCTCGCGCCAGGGTTCTCCCTGATCGTGCAGCGCGACGATGCGCTCGGCGATCGCCTCGGACTCGAGCACTTCGTCACGGAACAGCAGCACCTGCACCTCGCCGGTGCCGCGGGAGGGCCACGGCTCGAGGGTCTTGCCGGGATCGGGACGCTGTTCGGGTGGCAGCGGACCGATGATCGCGTCGGCGGCGGCGAGGATGCGCGAGCCACTGCGGAAGTTGGTCTTGAGCGGCAGGGTTTCGGCCTGAGAGCCGTCGGACCGAAGGAACGCGTCCGGGAAGTCCAGGAGGTTGAAGAGGCTGGCTCCTCGCCAGGCGTAGATGTTCTGGTCGGGGTCGCCGACCGCGGTGACCGGATGTCCACCGGCGAACACCGACGCCATCAGCCGGGCCTGCGCGACGTTGGTGTCCTGGTACTCGTCGAGCAGAACCGCGCGGAATCGGTCGCGGTACTCCTCGCCGATCTGCGGATGCGCCTCGACGGCGCGAACCGCCAGGTCGATCTGGTCTCCGAAGTCCAAAGCCCCGAGCCGGCGCTTCTCCTGACGGAACACCTCGACCGCGCGCGCCAGCTCGATCCGTTCGACCGCGGCGGTGTAGGCGCTGTCGGATCGGTGGCCCGCCAGCTGCTCGAGACGCGAGGTGTTGAACTCGATCACCTGCTCCGGAGACACCAGGTGGTTCTGCAACTGGTCCTCGAGCGTGAGGATCGACTCGATCATCGTCGGCTGCCACTGGGTGGAGAAGTGCTCGAACGGCATCAGATCGAGCACCTTCGAGCACAACTCGACGCGCTGGGCCTGAGCGAGCACTCGTTGCCCCGGCTCGACCCCCGCGTACATCCCGTAACGATCGAGGAGTGACGCTGCGAACCCGTGGTAGTTCGCGATCTCCGGTTCTTCACCTTCGTCGAGATCGAGTACCCGCAAGGCCGCGCGGATCCGAGAGACCAGGTTTTCCGTGGCCTTGTTCGTGAACGTGAGACAGAGCACGTTGCCGGGGAACGCGCCGTCGCGCCCGGCCAACGCTTCGAGCGCGAGGTAGATCACTCGCGCCGCCATCACCGAGGTCTTCCCCGATCCGGCGCCTGCGACCAGTACGGAAGGCTCCATCGGCATCGAGATCGCACGCCACTGCTCCGGCGTGGGCTCGTTGCCGAGGAACTCGACGATCTCCCGCGGCGCGGCGCTCATGCCTCGGCCTCCTGCGGGGATGCGGACGATCCCGTTGTATCGAAGACCGGTCGTCCCTCCGGGTAGAGCGAGCACAGCGTGCGGAAGTCGCAGAAGAAGCAGTTGGCGTCGGTGGCCGGACGCCAGACCTCTTCTTCGCGTCGCTCGCGGATCTGGTCGACCAGGCCGGAGATGCGCTCGCGCATGTCCTCTTGGAAGCTCTCCTCACCGGCGGGGGAGATCGGCCACGCCACCTGCTTGGTTTCGTTGGGATGCCGCCACGCGCCGGAAAGGTAGGCGAGCTCCACCGCACGCACGGGGCGGAACTCGGCGAGTTCCTCCGCCTGTTGCACCGCGAGGTAGTAGATCCCGAGCTGCAGGCTGGTACCGGGTTTGGGCGCGTTGTCGCCTTTGCCCGACTTGAAGTCGGTGATCCGGTTGCCGCCGCCCTCAAGGGGACCGATCCGGTCGATGTAGCCGCGGAATCGCGCTCCTTCGTAGTCGAAGGCGAATCCCACCTCCGACGCCGTGGCCGGCAGGGGTCCGTAGTCGCGCAGCCAGTTCGGAAGCATGCGCTGTTCGGCGAGCTGGCGATAGCCGTCGGATACCGCCCGGGAGGGGAACACATCTTCGCGCCAACGGCGTCGAAGTTCGTCGACGAGCGCTTCGATCGTGCGCTCGACCGTGCCGTTCTCACAGTCCTCGATGATCGCGTGCACCGTCGTGCCGACCCAGGCCTGGTGACCGCCGCTGCGAGACAGCCCGAGCTCCTCGGACAACACGTATTGCAGCGAACAGTTCTCGAGCTTCTCCAATCGCGAGTAGGACAGGTGCAGGGGATCGTCGTCGTTGCCGGGCTCCTCGGTCCAGTCGCGCAAGAACCACCACGACGACGGCTGAACGCCCAGGGACACGAGACCCGAGAGCCCTGCGAGTCGCTGGACCGGCGCCCCGTTCGGATCCGCGAGGTCGCGCCGCCACCCTGCGGCGGCCTCTGCGACCGACGCGGGCTCGCCGACGTCGGGTGCATCGAGCGGGGAGGACCAGGCCGTGGTGGGGATCTCGTCGACGAACCGCGACCGGATCGACGCGTCTGCGGCATGCGGATCGCTCGCGGTGAGCACGACGCGTCGTCGGGCGCGCGACAGCACGACGTGGAACAGGCGGCGCTCGTCGGAGAGCCGCGCGCGGTTGCGTTCGGAACGCGAGCGAGGACCGAGCAACGCCTCGAGGTCGAACATCGGCTCGGGGCGATGCAGGCTGGGGAAGGTGCCCTCGACGACGCCCGCGACGATCACCGTGTCGAACTCGCGACCCACAGCGGCGTGGGCAGTGAGCACCTGGACGGCGTCGGCCGCTCCGATGCCGGCCGCGGCTTGCGGGCCGCCTTCACCTCGATCGAGGCGTTCGAGGAACGCCTCCACCGAACGATCGGTGGATTCGTCCGCCCGGGCGAGTGCACGGGTGAGCGCCAGCACCGCGTCCAGATCGCGCGCTGCATCGGGATCGGTCTCCGCCCGCTCGATCAGCGGCGAGGAGTTGGGCAACCCGTTCCACAGAACCCGGAAGGTCTCCAGCGCCGACGTGGGAGCGAGCCGCTCCGCCTCGGTCAACGCACCGTCGACCGAGGCCAACCTCGCGCTCTCGCCGTCGGTGAGCCCGGTCGTGTTCCGAAGCGCGTCTCGAGGAGTCCCCCGTGCCTGTCGTGTTGCGCGCAACAGGGTTCGCGCCGACGCGGGGGAGAGCGCTCCGATCTCGGAGGTGAGCAGAGACTCGACCAGGTCGTCGCGACGGTCCGGGAACGCCGTCCACTCGAGCGCGAGCAGGTACGGGATCGCGCCCGGTTCGGCGCGCAGCGTTGCCGCTCCGCGCGGGGCTTGCCTAGGGACATCGCAGTCATCAAGAGCGCGGAGCAGACTCGCCATATCCGCGTTCTCCCGGCGCACGATCACCGCCAGATCGCGCCACGGGGTCGCGTGCTGCACGTGGATGCGACGCAGCTCGCGCGCGATCGCTCCGTGCTCTTCGGAGGTGTGGGCGTACCGGCGCGCTTCGATCGCGCGTTGGGCCCCGCGATGATCGGTCGTGAGCTCGATCGTCGTCGCACCGCGGAATCGCTCGACGAACCGTTCGCACGGTTCCACGGTGGTCCCCTGGAAGGAGAAGACGTGCGAACCGGGGTCACCCGCCACGACCAGCGAGGTGGGCCGGATCGCGGCTACGAGTGCCTCGGCCGCAAAGGTGGTGTCGTGGTAGTCGTCGACGATCAGGTGATCGAATGCGGGTTCGCCGTCGGCGGCAGCCACGGCCGCCTGCTCCACCAGTCCGGCGAAGTCGACCTGACGCTGATCGTCGAGCACGCTGAGGTAGGCGCGATAGAACCGCGCGATCTCGTCGAACCCCGGGAGCGCGCGGGTCTGCGCTCGTCGCGAGACCTCGTCCGGAGACAACAGAGCCTCTTGTGCGCGGAGCAGGAACTGGCGGACCTGATCGGCGAAGCCGCGCATCTGCAGCATCGAGCTGTAGGCGGGCCACTGGGTAGGATCCTCGCCCAGCAGGAGTTCGTGCACCCGTTCGAACTGTTCCTGTGCGGATAGCACCATGGGTGGCTCGGTGTAGCCGAGTCGCTCGAAGCGGCGACCGACGACGTCGAAAGCAAGACCGTGGATCGTCACCACATGTAGGACCGGCTTGGAGCCCGACACGCGTGCGAGCAGATCCGCCCGTGCTTCGTCGCGCGCCCTGCGCGAGCCGACGATCAATGCGACGCGCTCGGGGTCTTCCGACTCGACCAACCTCAGGAAGCGTTCACGCAGAGCCGCCGTCTTGCCGGTTCCGGGCCCTCCGAGCACGAGTAGCGAACCCCGCGAGTGGTCGACCACGACACGTTGGTCGGCATCCATCGAGAGGGGATCCTCCGAGAGGGGATCCTCCGAGCGTGGATCCTCCGAGCGTGGATCTTCCAAGCGTGGATCTTCTGAGGAGGAGGGGCTCATGCTCTCGGATGCTACCCAGAGGCACCGACAGGCGCGCCGCGGATCAGGCGTCCGGTCGACGAGGAGGTTCGGACCCCTCGCCCGGCGGGGCGGATCCGGGAGCTGGGGGCCGACCCGATCCGGTCGGCACGGGTGGAACCGCGGGGGTGGGGTCGCCGTAGCCCTGGTGGCGACGCAGCCACGTTTCGAGATCTTCCGGCCCGATAGCCCCGACGAGCCGTTCGCCTTCCATCACCAAGCCGTTGCGTGGGCCGAGTGCGCCGAGGGCGTGATCCAGCGAGTCCTCGGGACCCACCACCGGGACCGAGGACAGCGGTTCCATCCCGTCGCGCGCGGGTCGCAGCGGGTCCCGTGCCCCGATCTTGCGCGCGGTGTCGAACGAGATGAGTCCGATCACCCGCCCGTCTCCGTCGACGACGGGGAAGTCCTCCCGCTCCCGCCCGCGTAAGAACCCGTCGAGGGTCTCGGAGAGAGACAGGTCGGCCGGGATCGTGGTCGGCGGCGGGCGCATCGCGTCGCGCACACGTCCTTGCCGCAAGCCGGACCGCAACGCGAGCCGTTGCTCGGACTGACGACCGCTGGCGATCATCGTCCATCCGATGAACCCGAGGAAGAAGACGAACCCGAGGTCCCCGCGAGCGACGAGCAGGTACACAGCACCCGCGATCAACGCCCACCCGACCACGGTCCCGGCGACCGCCGCCACGCGTTCTCCCGTCTCCCGCCGGCGCGAGATCCCCCAGACGGAGGCGAGCAGCACGCGACCGCCGTCCAGCGGCAGCCCAGGGAGCGCGTTCAGCACCGCGACCAGGGTGTTGATGTAGGCGAGGTAGCCGAACATCCCGTTCCATACCGGATCGGCGGTTGCGAGCTCGGCGATCTTGAACAGTCCTCCGAGTACCAGGCTGCTCAGCGGTCCGACGGCGGACACGAGCAGCTCGCCCCGTGCGCCCTTCTTGTCGGCCTGCACCTCGGTGAACCCACCCCAGAAGATCAGCGTGATCCCGCGTACGGGCAGGCCGAGGACCCGGCCGGCAACGGCATGTGCGCCTTCGTGGATCAGGATCGATCCGAAGAAGAGCACGGTGGCGATCAGCGCGAACCCGACGCCCTCGCTGTCGGCCAGGCCGTAGACCCGCGTGAACGTCACGTACTGGCTATAGAGGATCAGACCTGCGATCCACAGGAACGAGCTGTCGAGCCGGAGCGGGATCCCGGCGATCGTCGCGATCTTGAAGCCTCGACCGAACACGATCCCGCCACCCTACTGCGCGTCTTCGGATACGGGTGGCGCGGGAGTGGTACGGGGGGTGCGCAGATTCGTGTAGCGCAGCCAGGCCATTCGGCGCCCACGGTCCCGCCATGCGGTCCCTTATCCTCTGGTCTTCGGGGCGAGTTCGATCAGTCGGTCAGATCGACGTCGAGCAGGCCGGCGAGGTCGCGCGCGTTGTTGACCGCGTAGTCGCGGTAGCAGTTGTTCATCAACACGTGGGTTTCGCGAGTCTGGTCCGCCATCGCCTCGATCCGCGGCACCCACGGCTCGAGCTCGGCTTGCTCGTAGTGGTAGGTGAACCGGTCCACCGCGGTCTCGCTCTTCTTCTCCCAGTTCTCAGAGTTGCGCCCGTGGAAACGCACCATCGACAGGTCGTCGGCCGTAGCCTCGGCGATCGGCGGCAGGCTCGAGTCGAAGCCTTGCGGCATGTCGACAGCAACGTACGGCAGATCCCGCTCGCGTAGGAACGACAGCGTCTCGTCCTGGTTTCGTTCCTCCAGCCAGCTCTTGTGGCGGAACTCGATCGCCACGCGGTAGTCGGGCAGGCGTTCGACGACCTCGTCGATGTAGGCCTTGGACTTGCGCGAGATCGTGAACCACTGCGGGAACTGGAACAGCACGGCTCCGAGCTTGCCGGCCGAGTGCAGCGGCATCAGCGCATCGCGGAACCGTTGCCATGCCTCGTCGACGATGTCCTGCGGGAGCTGCTCGCGATACCAACGCCGCTTGTCCTGCTGCGACTCGGGGACGCGCTCGGCCAAGTCCTTGTACAGGGAGTCGGGTCGCGTCGGGTGGTTCGTCAGCAGTGAGTACGCCTTGATGTTGAAGGTGAAATGCGGGGGCGTGCGCTCGATCCACAGCACGGAGTTCCGCTCGCTCGGTGGGAAGTAGTAGGTGGAGTCGACCTCGACGAGGGGGAACTGCGAGGCATAGAACCGCAACCGCTTCTCGGCCGTCTTCGCCTCGGGGGGGTAGAAGTCGGATTCCTTGACCAGCGTGGGGTCGGTCCAACTGGAGGTGCCGATCAGAACCTTGCCGGAGGAGGGGGCCATCGGGTCAGGCTAACGAGGCCAGCCGACGTGTGTGCGCCGCGGATGTCAGCCTTCGACGGCCTCGTTGGGAGGTGTGGCAGTCGGATCGGGTGTGACGGCCGCCGCCTCACGCCTGGCGGCGCGTTCGGCGCGGCGCGCCTCCTTCTTCTCCGCCCGCTGGCGCTTCTTGCCGAGTGCGAGGTCTTTCGCCTTGATCGCCTGCTCTTTGGCCTTGTTCAGCAGCCGCTGCGCCCAGACGTATTCGGTGGCGAGCACTGCGAGGCCGACAAAGATCAGGGCCCACCCAGGGCCCGGCAACACGAGCAATGCGATACCGACCAGGATCAATGCGAACCCGACGATCGTGACGGCGACGCGCTTGGCGTTGCGCCCGATGAATTTGCCTACGACCTTGATCGGATAGATCGAGCGGCGATCGTGCCAGCGCTCCTGCTTGCCCCGGTCGGTCGCCTCGAAGTCCGCGAGCGCATCGGAGGCGTCGCGTTCCTCGGGCTCGTCGCCCCAGACGTGGTGTGGGTCGGTTTCAGTCATCGCAGGTCAGAAGCGGTCTCAGGCGGCTTCATCCACCAGTTTCGCATATCGTCACGCTCTCCCGCCTCCGCCAAACGGTCCTGGCATGAGGCTGTTGTCATCCGATGTGCTCGGTATCCCGATCCTCGGTTCCATCCTCGGATGGTGAAGGGGTCGCGCCCCCCGGCGGCGCAGGCAGCGAGGCACCCGGGGGGGTAACCGTCCGCCGGAGGGACGCGACGATGGAGGCGGTCAGTGTCAGCGCGATCACTGCCAACGAAGCCCAGATGGGCACGTGGTAGATGTCGGACAGGAGCATCTTGGCTCCCACGAAGACCAACACCGCCGCCAAACCGATCCTGAGATACGTGAATCGTCCGATCATGTCCGCGAGGAGGAAGTACAAGGCGCGCAGCCCGAGGATCGCGAAGGCGTTCGATGTGAACACCAGAAAGGTGTCGTCGGTTACCGCGAAGATCGCGGGGATCGAGTCGACCGCGAACACGACGTCGGTCGTCTCGACGATCACGAGCACGGCGAACAAGGGAGTGGCCACCCATCTCCCCGCCGTACGTATCCAGAACCGCTGACCCTGAAACTCCGAGGTCATCGGCACGACCCGCCGCATGAGGCGGAGCACGGGATTGCGCTGGGGATCCACGTGCATCTCGCTGCTCCTGGCCATCCGCACGCCGGTGAATACCAACAGCCCGCCGAAGAGGTAGATCGCCCAGTGGAAGTTGTCCAGCAACGACGCTCCTGCCGCGATGAAGATCCCGCGCATCACCAATGCGCCGAGCACGCCCCAGAACAACACCCGGTGCTGATAGCGCGATGGGACGGCGAAGAACGAGAAGATCAAGGCGAACACGAAGATGTTGTCCACCGAGAGGCTCTTCTCGATCAGATACCCGGCGAGGTACTCACCGCCGGCCTCGGGTCCGAGCCACACCCAAACGATCACGCCGAACGAGAGTCCTAGCGTGATCCACACCGCGCTCCACGCGGCAGACTCCTTGATCGAGACCTCGTGCGCATCGCGATGGAACACGAGCAGGTCGATCGCGAGCATCGCGAGAACGAACGCGACGAACGCGACCCATATCCAGAGATCGATCTGCAACGGTGGTCCTCCCTCGGCTCGGGCGCACATAGCCGTGCGCGTCGGCCGAAGGTCTCTCCCACCCCGTTGGAGGGCTGCGACACCGGGCGCGGAGCGCCGGAATGACGACGTCGCTTCGAGGGGATACTCCCCTTCGGTCCGACAAGTCTACCGAACGCCTGGCGTTCTGCGGAACACCGCAGGTAGAGGGGCAAGCCTTACGGACGGTGGACCGAGAACTGTCCGCACTGGTCCGGGGTCCCGCCGAGCCAGGTTCAGTTCAGGCGGAGTCGTCCGTTCCAGGGTGACCCGCTGGAGCTCGATTCTGGTCGATTCTTCGAGTTCAAGGTGATGGGCACCCCCTTGGGGTGCCCATCACGAAGCGAACCCGATCTTGTCGTTCTTGCGTTGAAGCGCGTAGTCCGATATGAGTAGCCCGTCCGCAGGACGAGCCCGATAGTCGGCGAAAACGACCGACATAGGCAGGAGGCAAAGATTGGCCAGCTATACCACCGAAAGTGGCACGAGGTGGGAGGCCGGGGTCCGGCGGGAGGCTCCCGATCCTCGCACTCTGACTCGCCTACGGATGCTATATGCGGCTGTCTTCTTGGTGGCGGTCGCACTTCTAGCCGCCGAGTTGCTCAGAAGTCCTCAACCAATCCGATTTGCAGCCGCTGGGGCGCTCGTGTGGTTGGTGGCCGTTGTGCTTACAGACTTTCTTTCCGTCCCTGTTTGGGGGTCAGTCGTCCTCTCCCTTTCGTTTCCGCTGCTCCTTGCCGCAGGAATGGTTTTCCCTCCCTATGTCGCTGGTGCGATGGCGCTACTCGGGTCGGGTGAACCAAGGGAGTGGAAGAGAGAGATTTCATTCGGGAGGGCCATCTTTAATCGAAGTCACATCGCTCTCGCCACGATGACGGCGTCGCTAGTCTTTCACGGCCTCGATGGCAATCCGCGTGATTGGCCGCTGGTCCTTGTCATCACAGCCGTCGCGCTCGTTGCCGACATGGTCGTCAACCTGACCCTTGTAGTCGTCGCTGTGCAAATATCCACGCGCCTGCCCGTGAGGCAGATTATCGATCGCGTACTCCTTGGGCGCCCCAGGGAGCGCCTTATCGACTACGTGAGCGTCGGGCTCATGGCTCCAGTGATGGCGATCCTGTACCTGGAGGTCGGTGCGTGGGGGCTCCTAAGCGTCCTCGCGCCAGTAATCCTTGCCCATCAGCTATTCTCGAGGCACCGGGAGCTACGGCAGGTGACTTCCGCTGTCCGTTCAAAGAGTCGTGCTCTCGCATCAACTGTGGCCCGTATCGCGGATGAGCGACGCCAGGAGCGAGTGTTCGTCGCAGGGGATCTCCACGATGAGGTGTTGCAGCCCTTGTACAAGGTGCACCTCATGGGTCAGGTGCTTCGTCGTGATCTCGAGACAGGTCGCCTACTCGACCTGGATCAAGACCTTCCGGGTCTACTTCAGGCAACAGAGTCGGCGCAGGAGGCAATCCGCAGGTTGCTTCGCGACCTCCGCACTTCGTCGCTGGGAACCGGAGGCCTTGTCGGAACGCTGCAGCTACTAGTCAGAGACAATGCCGAACAGACGGGAATTCATTACAGCATGAACCTTCAGGAGGTTCGAGGGTCGGCTCTAAGCGAACTCATTCTCTTTCAAGTGGCTAGGGAATCGGTCGCCAACATCGAGAGGCACTCTGGTGCCACCGAAGTTTCAATAGAGCTGTTTCGGGAGTTGGACGCCATCTGCCTTTCCATCCGTGATAACGGCCGCGGTTTCGAACCCTCCCTCGTTGATAGGACGGCGCACTTTGGTCTTCAGCTAGCTCGCGAGCGAGTTGAGGCGATCGATGGGCGCCTCGTTATCGAGTCTTACGAGTTATCAGGAACGATGGTGGTTGCCCGGGTGCCGGCTCGTTCCTCCTGGGACAATCGAACAGACGACTGAAATGCTAGAAGGGACCCCAATCGGGGTCCCTTCTAGCCAGTCGTGTTGCTCGATCAGACTCTGTGCCTAGAACTTGTGATGGGCGCCACCGGCCATGACGAGCGCGAGAAGCGAGCCAAGAGCGATGGCGATCCGCTTGATGTTGTTCATGTGGTGCCTCCCTCTCTAGCGGGCGAGGTAAGCCCCACCCCGCGACGGACCTCTTCCCTTGAAGCGTTCGAGATCCTTTGGAACCGCGACCAGAATGGGGGACGGCCATCAAGGGGACAAGCCCGCCGTCATTCCTACGTCGGAAGGCGTAGTCACTGGCTCGTTGAGCGGCCCCAGGTGGAGGCTTCAATTCGGCGGAACGACACTGCATCATTGGGATTGGATCCGGGGACGGGTCTCTCGGATTTTTTGTGTGTCTGTGAGAGGACGATTCTGAGCGACTCCCAAGCAGCTGCGATGTCCGTCAGGCGGCCGACGCTTCTGACCTATTGGGGCGTGGCGGTGGTCGTCCCTGTCGTGTCTGTCATCACATACCTGGCGGTTGACCAGTGGAGTTCGTCGCGGCACTTCCCCGTGTTTTGGATCCTCCTGATCGCAGCGATAGAACTGCTTCCAGTAGCCACTTGGCGTGAGACGCAAGTTAGCTTGGGTTTCCCGGTCCTTATCGCAGTCGCGTTGCTGTTCCCTCCGGGCGTCGCCGCCACAATCGCGTTCCTAGGATCATCCGATCCGCGCGAACTTCGTCGAGAGGTGAGCCCTCTTAGAGCCCTTTTCAATCGGTCACAGGTAGGGCTCGCTGTGCTGGCAGCAAGCGCTGTCTTTCATTCCCTCACGACTGTTGAAGCTCGTCTGATCGAGATCCTTCCCGTTGCTCTTCTTGCGACGCTTGTCGACTACGCGATCAACATCGGTCTTGTAACTAGCGCGGTCTGCCTTGCGTACAGGCTTTCCCCTCTTGAGGTCGTGCCGAGACTCTTGGGAAAGGGGCAGGAGTTCCTCTTCACATACGTCGGATTGGGGCTAGTCGGCACCGTGTTTGCCAAGCTGTTCTTGGAAGTTGGTATCTGGTCCGTGATTACCGTGCTGGCGCCACTGCTGTTTGCTAGGCAGATGTTTTTCCGTTCCCGAGCGCTCGAAGAGGCGCATAAGGAGTTGCAGGAGCGTGAGCAGGTTCTCAGGGTTCTTTCGAATCGCATGGCGGAGGAACGCCAGGACGAGCGCACGGCCATCGCTGCATACCTGCATGACGATCTCGCGCAGCTTCTCTTCCGATTGTCGATTCAGGTCGACGTCGCGAGAAGACATCTCTCCGCGGGCAAGCTCGACGAGGTCGAGGAGGGCCTGGAGAAGATCAAGGGGACCAAGCAAGAAACGTCAGATCGCGTTCGGGCGTTGATCCGCGACCTGCATCGTTCACCGCTCGGGCATGCCGGTCTGGCCGAGGCGATCCGTGAGTTCGTGGCCGAGGCCGGCCGGGACTCGGGGGTCGCGTTCCGCGTCGATGTCGAGGAGATCGACCTGCCCGCACCGATCGCCTTGCTGATCTATCACGTGGCGCGCGAGGCCACGATGAACTCACTCAAACACGCGCAGGCGAAGAACGTGGAGATCAGGGTGCATGAGGAGGATCAGGAGATCGCGCTGGTGATCGCCGACGACGGCGCAGGCTTCGACAGTGATGCCCCCGGGCCCGAAGGTCACTTCGGCATGGCGATGATGCGTGACCGAGCGACGGTCGGTGGCGGCACCTTCGAGGTCCAGAGCGCACCCGGCGCCGGGACGACGATCACGGTCCGCTTCCCGACCTCGCTGCTGCAAGAGGTGCGGGGTCCGGATGATCCCCGGCCCTCCGTTCCCGTTGCGGGAGCGCACCAGGACGATGCTTCCCCCGATACCCCCGCGCCTTCCGACGGTACGGCGTCCGATCCGCCGGCATCGGTGCCGGCGTGAGCATGATGCCGACCACCGCCCACGCGAGGCCCGCGTAGGCCAGCAGGTCACCCGCACTGACCACGATCCGCAATGGTTCCAGCGGGATCGTGTCACCGAATTCCGGGAGCAGGTCTTCCTCGGTCGAGAGATGGTGCTTGCCGTCCGGGGACCGCTCGAGCGAGGCGATGTCCGCGTCGTTCCCTCCTGCATTGAGGATCGCGCTCGCGCTTACGGGCATGCCGCCGTTGGGAGAGATCACGGCCAGGTTGAGCACGAGGCCGACGAAGATCAGCGCGAATCCCGGTACCCGTCGGTTCACCCAAAGGAACACCAAGAGCACCGGGTAGCTCGCCACGAGCACTCCGGCCGCGACCGCCTCCAGCGTCCGACTGCCGTCGGTCGGGAGCGTCACGATCTGCATCGCGAGCCCCAACGGAGCGAGTACCCACCAGTGCAGGTGGAGAGACTCGAAGCCGCGCAGTCGGCCGCCGGCGATAAAGCCGGCCCCGACGGCGAGGAGCACGATCGCCAGCGGAAGGTTCATCTCGGTCGGCCCCAGGTCGGGGAGGGACGGGCCGGCCGGTATCGTGCGCCGTCGCTGAGTCCCTGTCCAGTAGGAACGGCCCCGCGACGGCGCGTTGGTCTAAGCGGTCGTGCTCAGCAGCGCTTCCTTGCGTGCGGCCATGCGGCCACCCAGCGATTCGAGCTCGCCCTTGTCGAGAACCTGCCTGGCTTGCTTGAACATCTGGTTTTCCTCTTCCTCGATGTGGTGCTCGAGGTTCTCCTTCATCACGGTGAACTTGGCTCCCCAGCGCTCGTCGTCGAACGGCGTCCGCTCGATCTCACCCATGATCTCGTCCACGACGTGGTGCTCCTCGTAGGCCTCGAGGGTGATCTCCTTGGTCTTCACGTGCTCCTTGAGGGCGGGGTAGAAGATCTCCTCTTCGATGGCCTCGTGCACCGTGAGCTCGGTCTTGATCTTGCCGAACAGCTCCTCACGGGTTTTGACGCCTCGCTCCGTCGTCGAGTCCACCTTTTCCAGCAGGCCCTTGACCTTCTCGTGATCGTTCTTCAACAGCGTGATCGCGTCCATCGCATCTCGCTCCTTCGTGTCGTCGGACACGACAGGTTCCCGAGAAGCCGAGCGACGAAACCCGCAGTGCGCCCGGTAGCATCCCGCCATGGCGAGGATGGTGCCGTTCCCGATGCTGCCCACCCGCAGCACCGCAGAGGTCCGTCTCTACGAGGGCTTCCTCGAGCAACTGGATGACGCCTATGTGATCTACCACTCCGTCGATTGGGTGCTGGCGGGGCACGATGAGGGCGAGGCGGACTTCGTGATCGCGCACCCCGAAGATGGACTGCTCGCCCTCGAGGTCAAGGGCGGGCGACTGGACTACGACCCTGGGACGCGTTCGTGGACCCAAACCGGGCGCGATGGGAGGCATCACCTCAAGAAGGACCCGTTCACCCAGGCGAAGGGCGCGATGCACTCCCTGGTGGACATCCTGCAAGCCCAGCCTGGCTGGGACCGGTGGAAGCCGTCGTTCGGGTTCGGGCTCGCGTTCCCGGACGGGACCTACGAGCGCGAGGCGCACCCCGGCGCTCCGGTCGAGTTGGTGATCGACCGCGACGATGTTCACCGACTTGCAGAGCGGGTCCCACAGTTGATGGGCGTCGCCAAGCGTCCCGGCAGGGCGTTCGGCGCCGAGGGCATGGACGCGCTCGCCACGGCACTCGGGTTTCGGGTCGCGATCCGTACGCCACTGAAGTTCGAGTTCGACGAGGACGATCGCAAGATCGTCGAGCTGACCGACGATCAAGCATGGATCCTCGCCTACATCGAGCACCGCGAACGCGCAGCGATCACCGGTTCCGCGGGCTGCGGCAAGACCTTGCTCGCGATCCAGATCGCCAAGCGCCTCGCTGCGAAGGAGCACCGGACGCTGCTCACCTGCTTCAACAAGCGCCTAGCCGACTACCTGCGAGCCGAGACGCAGGGAGTGGCGAACCTCGAGGTCGCACATTTCCACGATCTCGCCTACCACCTGGCGAAGGAGGCGGGACTCGGCGTTGCCGACGACGATCGCTCGAACGACGCCACCTACTTCGAGGACACGCTGCCCTCGCTGATGGAGGAGGCATCCCGCGTGCTCGGGCCCCGGTACGAGGCGGTCGTCGTCGACGAGGCGCAGGACTTCCGCGAGCATTGGTGGCCGGCGTTGTTGTCGCTGCACCGCGATCCGGACGACGGCATCCTCTACGTGTTCGCCGACGACGACCAGAACCTCTACGGTGGGGCGCTTCCCGTGGGACCCGAGGTGCACTGCCCGCCCTTGCCGAGCAACATGAGGAACACCCGCGCGATCCACGAGTTCGTCTCGGTATTCCACAGGGGAGGAGCATCGGCCTCCGCGAAGGGACCGCCGGGACGCCCACCCGAGATCCTCGACTACGCCGATGAACCGGGGCTGCTGCGATTGCTCGGCGTCGTGCTGACGAACCTCGCCGATACCGAAGAGATCCCCCTGGAGGACATCGTGATCCTGACGACGTCGGGGCGATCCAAGAGCGTGGTCCAAGCGCAGAGCGAGATCGCCGGCTACCGGCTCTCCGACGTCGCGGAGCCGGGAACGGTGCTCGTATCCAGCGTGCACGGGTTCAAGGGGCTCGAACGGCCGGTGGTGATATTGGCGGAGGTCGGCGACCGAGACCATGCCGACGTCGACGAGTATCTCTACGTGGGCGGATCCCGCGCACGACATCACCTGATCGTGCTGGCCACCGAGCCCGTCGCTCGACAGCTGCGGGAACGGGTTCGCGAGCGCCTCGGGTCCTGAGATTCCGGCTGCGTAGGTTCGCCGCCTGCAACTGGCCTCGCTTACGCGCCCGGCACCTACAGTGGAGTGGTGGTCAGCGTGCAGGATCTCGGCTACTTCGGCCCCGACAGCGTTTCGTGGCAGGTGCACCGCGAGGTCACGGTGCTGTTCGGGGGTGCGCGGGCGCTGCTGTTGCAGTCGGCACATCCGCTGGTCGTCGCGGGGGCCCGCCAGACGGGGATGTTCCAACGGAACCCGTGGAAGCGGCTCCAGCGCACGCTGCTGTTGCAGTACACCCTCACGTTCGGGACGAGGGCTCAGGCGGATGCTGCGGCCGAACGCATCAACGCGGTGCACGGTCCCGTGCATGGGATCGACGAAGTCACCGGCAAGCGATACGACGCGCTGGACCCGGAACTGCTCCTGTGGGTGCACGCGGTGCTCGTCGACAGCGCGCTGCTGTTCGAGCGGTTGACGATCGGCCGACTAGACGACGTGGGACGACAGCGGTTCCACGACGAGCAGAAGCTCGCCGCCGAATTCTGTCGCGTTCCGCGGGACATGATCCCTGCAACGATCGCCGACCTGCGCGCGTATCTACGTGACATGCTCGTGGGCGATCAGCTCTTGGTGACCGACGATGCACGGACCGTTGCCGGGCTGTTCGCTCATCCGCCGGCGGAGGCCGAGTGGAAGCCCGTGCTTCGTGCGGTGTCCTGGTGGGCGTTCGGGACGCTCCCGTCACGGTTGCGCGAGGGGTACGGTGTCAGGTGGAACCGGGCGAAGCAGGCGACGCTTCGTTCCTCGCTCGCCGGTGTGAAACTCGGGCACCGCGCGATCCCGCCGAAGTATCGGTACATCGCCCCGTACCAGGAGTGGGTACACCGTCGTCGTGGTCAGCCGTCCAGCGGTGTCGTCGAGCAGGCACGGAAGCAGGTCGGGATCCGGCTGCCGAGCGGGCCGGACCCCTCGCGGTGATGTCTGAGGACCTGCGCTCGCTTGCGGGATGCGGCGGGTTCGGGGCGCTACGCTCGACCGCATGAAGTTCGACGTCGTGCTCCTGGACATGGACGGGGTGCTGTTGCACGGAGCCGAGCCGATCTCGGGCGCGCCCGCGACGGTCGCCTGGCTGCGAGAACAGGGCATCCCGTTCCGCGTCGTGACGAACTCCACGGGGTTGTCGACGTCGGGGTTCGCCCAGCAGCTTCACGGCGCCGGGATCGCGATCGAGGCACACGAGATCGTCACGGCCGTCGTCGGGACGGCGAGTTATCTGCGTACGCACTATCGGGGGTCGTCGGTATTCCTGCTGTCGGATGCGGCCCCGGCGGACGACCTCGCGGGGATCACGCTCGTCGAGGAGGGCGCCGACGTCGTCGTGATCGGTGGGGCGAGCGACGAGTTCACCTACGGCGCCGTGACGCGCGCGTTCCGCATGTTGATGGACGGGGCAAACCTCGTCGCGATGCATCGCAATCGCTACTGGCGCGCCGAGGATGGCTGGTACCTGGATGGAGGAGCCTACGTCGAGGCGCTCGAGAAGGCGTCGGGCAAGGAGGCGATGGTGTGCGGCAAGCCGTCGCGCACGTTCTTCGAGGCGGCCCTTGCGGGTACCGGTGCGGAGCCCGGCCGCGCGATGATGGTGGGTGACGACATCCGCAACGACGTACTCGCGGCCCAAGAGACCGGCATGACCGGGGTGCTCGTCCGGACGGGCAAGTTCCGCGAGGAAGATCTGGAGGTCGGTGAGGCCAACCACGTGATCGGCGGCGTCGGGGAGTTGCCTGCGCTGCTGGAGGCCTTGCTCGAGGTCTGAGGTTCCGGACCCGCGCGCGTCCGGCTAGGCTCGGAAGCATCGATACCGAACGCACCCGTCACGCTCGCAACTTGTTCGCGGGCATCGCTCCCGAGTACGAGCGCATGGGTGCCGTGTTGTCGTTCGGCCAGGACTCCCGCTGGCGTCAGTTCCTGGTCACAAGGGTCAACGCCGTTCCCGGATCCACCGTGCTCGATGTCGCCAGCGGGACCGGACTCGTCGCGCGTCAACTCGTCGCGCGACGCAACGTCGACGTCGTCGCGCTGGATCAGAGCCCGGCGATGCTGCGCTCGGGACTCCCCGTCCACCGGGCTGCCGGGATGGGGGACCGGATCCGTCCCGTGCTCGGACGGGCGGAAGGCCTTCCGTTCGTGGACGCATCGTTCGACTCGGTGACGTTCACCTACCTGCTGCGCTACGTCGAGGACCCGGCCGCGACGATCGCCGAACTCGCCCGCGTGCTCCGACCGGGGGGAACGCTCGCAGGACTCGAGTTCTTCGTTCCCGATCAACCGGCGGTGCATGCGGCCTGGCGGGCATACACCCGCGGGGTGCTGCCGGCGGTGGGCTGGGTGGTGTCGCCGGCGTGGCGGCACACGGGCGAGTTCCTCGGGCCGAGCGTGGAGGCGTTCTATCGCCGGTTCCCGTTGGCCGCGCAGGTCCGGATGTGGCAGGAGGCCGGGATCGGCCACGTGCGCACCCGCGTGATGACGATGGGCGGCGCGGTGGTTACGTGGGGAGTGAAGAGGGGGCGACCGCGTGGCTGAACCAACCGATCGAGCGGCCTTTTACGCGCTCTCCCCGGGAGGGTGGCGCGACTACTGGTCGCTGCTGCATCCGCCGTACACGCTGTGGCACCTGTCGTACGTGGCGATCGGCGCGTCGCTTGCGCCGACGATCTCGTGGCGATGGCTGGGCGAGACGCTGCTCGCGTTCTTCCTCGCGATCGGGCTCGCGGCGCACGCCTTGGACGAGTTGACGGGCCGCCCCCTGCGTACGCGTATCCCCGACCGCGTGTTGTGGGCGATCGCGGTCGTGGGACTCGGGGGAGCGATCGCGGTCGGTGTCGACGGTGCAGTGCAGGTGTCGACGTGGATCGTCGTGTTCATCGTGGTCGGTGGGTTCCTCGTCGTCGCCTACAACCTCGAGTTGTTCGGGGGCCTGTTCCATTCCGATCTCTGGTTCGCGCTCGCCTGGGGGGCCTTTCCCGCGCTCACCGGCTTCTTCGCCCAGACGGGGGAGGTCACGGTGGCGGCGGTGTTCGTCGCGCTCGGCTGCGCGGCGCTTTCAGCGGCACAGCGGATGCTGTCCACACCGGTCCGTAGGTTGCGACGCCAGG
This sequence comes from Actinomycetota bacterium, assembly GCA_040902745.1. Taxonomy (GTDB): domain Bacteria; phylum Actinomycetota; class UBA4738; order UBA4738; family HRBIN12; genus JBBDWR01. The sequence continues at coordinate 114,348 of JBBDWR010000013.1, forward strand.
CGGTCGGTGTTCAAGGAGAGATCGAGCTGGGCGACGGCACGAGGGAAGCGATCGACGCGAAAACATTGCGCGCGGCGCCCGAGGGAGCGCTCCGGTGGATGTGCGTTGCGATGCCGGTGCTTGCGGCCGGGTTGCTGCTGGCGAAGGAACTCTGAGGGTTCAGTCGGGCGCGTCCGGGCGTCCGAACGAGCGATGCAGGAGAGCGTCCCAGAGGCGGTCGGGGAGCCAGTTCCTGGCTGCCGGGAGCAGCCTCGCCAGTGACGTGATCTTGTAGCGGGTTCGGGGTCGCCGCGTGGTAGCGGCATGGGCGACGACCTTCGCTACCTTCTCGGGCGACGCGCTGCCCCGGGCACCCTTGGTGTAGGTCGTGGCCATCGTGCCGATGAACCGTGCGGCCATGCTGCCGTAGGGACCATCCAGCGACTCCTTGAGTCCGTCGGACGCGGTCTTGCCGTAGTTGGACGTCACCAGCCCGGGCTGGATCAGCACCACGTCGATCCCGAACGGACGCACCTCGTAGCGGAGCGCGTCCGACAGCGCCTCGAGAGCGAACTTGCTCGCATGGTAGGGGCCGCCCAACGGAAGTGCCATCTCCCCACCCATCGAACTCATGTTGACGATTCGCCCGTACCCGCGCTCCCGCATCCCCGGCACCGAGAGCTGGATCAACCGCAGGGCGCCGAACACGTTGGTCTCGAACTCCACACGCCACCGCTCGATCGGGACTTCCTCGACGGGTCCGTACTGCGCGTAGCCGGCGTTGTTGACGAGGATGTCGAGGCGCCCGAGCTCCCGTTCGATCGTCTCGACGGCGTGGACCCTCGCCGCCTCGTCGGTCACGTCTAACGGCAGCGAGCGACATCCCGCGTCTTCGAGATCGGCGAGCGTTTCGACGCGCCGCGCGCTCGCGTACGTCGTGACGCCACGGGCGTTCAGCGCGAGCGCCGTCGCCCGGCCGATACCCGTCGAGCATCCCGTGACGAGTGCGACCTGCGAGGTGCCCGACATGACGACTCCCTTCTTGCAGAGAGTGTCCCAGGCTGTCAGTCGGCGGTCGCGACCAGGTCGATCACGTCGTCTCCGTATCGGTCGAGCTTGGTGGGCCCGATGCCGCTGATCGTCGAGAGCGCAGCGCGCGAACGCGGGCGCTCTTGCGCGATCGAGGCCAGCGTGGAGTCGTGGAAGATCACGTAAGCAGGCACTCCGTCCTCGCTCGCGCGCTTGCGGCGCCATTCCCGCAGCGCGTCGAACATGGGATCGTCGGTCGGCGCCGCCGTCTTGCCGTTCGACCCCTCGCCGTTGCGGGTGCGCTCGCGCGCGCTGCGGCGCTCCTCGCGCGCCGGACGGATCCCGAGTTCGGTCAGGAACGGACTCGCACCTTTGCGATCGTCGAGCGGCCACGACAGCGTCAGCACCCGCCGGGCTCGTGTGAGGCCGACATAGAGCAGTCGGCGCTCCTCATCGGGATCGGCCTTCGAGCGTGCGGCCCGGAAGGGCAGTTCGCCGTCGAGCAGGCGCGGGAGGAACACGACGTCCCACTCCAGCCCCTTGGCGCGATGGTAGGTGAGCAGGTGCACGCCACGTCCGCTGCGCTCGGTGGAGAAGCGCCGACTGAGCTCGGAGACGAACTCCGCGAGGTCGCCCGACGGGTTGGCGGTCGCGAACTCCTCCGCGAGCGCACGCAGCCGGGCCAGATCCAGCTGGCGCGCGGCCTCGTCCTCGGATTCGGGTTCGCCGTCGGGGTCGTAGCCGACCGAGGCGGTGGCCTGCGCTACCAGGCGCACCGGATCACCGGCAACATCTGCTCGCTTGAGCTGTTGGAGTACCGAACGCGGACCCGGCCGGCGCAGGAACGCTCCGTCGCGTACCTGATAGGGGATCGACGCCGTGACGAACTCCTCCTCGAACGGCTCTGAGCGTGCGTTGATGCGGTAGAGCACCGCCATCTCTTCGTAGGCGACGCCCTCGTCGTGCAGCCGGCGGACATCCGCGACGACCGCGTCGACCTCCGCCACCGGGTCGGGATGCGATCGGATCAACGGGTCGGGGCCGGCTTCACACGACGCGCGCAGCTTCTTTTCGAACCCGCCGAGTCGCGGGACCAGGCGGTTCGCGAGTGCCAGCACTTGCGGCGTCGATCGGTAGTTCTCCTCGAGCGGGACCACGTGCGCGTGCGGGAACCGCTCCGGGAATGACAGCAGGTGGTCGGGCGAGGCGCCGGTGAACCCGTAGATCGTCTGGTAGTCGTCGCCGACGACGCAGATCTCGTCGCGATCGCTGAGCCACCGGTCGAGCAACGCTTGCTGCAGCGGGTTGACGTCCTGGTACTCGTCGACCGTGAAGGCACCGTAGCGCTCGCGTACCGCGGCGATCGCGGACGGGTGCTCGTCGAACAGGCGGACGGCGAGTCCCAGCATGTCCTCGAAGTCGAGCTTGCGCATCGAGGTCTTGCGGCGTTCGTAGCCCTCGAACATGCGCGCCATCAGGTCGGAGGGGATCGGCGGTTGGTGCCCGGTTCGCTCCAGCTCGGCGAGGTAACCGTCCGAGCCAACCATGCGGTTCTTCGCCCACTCGATCTCGCCGGAGATCTCGCGGCGCGGATAGAACTTGTAGGGAGGCGGCAGTGAGTTCGCGAGCGAGGCGACGACCGGCGCCTTGGAGTCGAGTACGTCGGGGAGCGGTTCGCCGACGTTGGGCTCCCACAGCCGGGACAGGTGTGAGAGCGCCGCGGCGTGGAACGTTCGCGCTTCGACGCCGGGGACGCCGAGTTTGGCGAGCCGATCTTTGAGCTCGCGGGCGGCCTTCTCGCTGAACGTCACCGCGAGCAGCTGTTCGGGCCGAAACGTCCGGGTGAGGACCTGCGCCGCGATCCGCCTCGTGATCGTGGTGGTCTTGCCCGTGCCCGCGCCGGCGAGTATCGCGACCGGCCCGCGCACAGCAAGGGCTGCCTCCCGCTGGGCGGGATTGAGCCCCGCCAGGACCTCCTCCAGCTCCCGCACGAGCGGACCGTAGCAGGGCACGCCGACAGCACGGAGCATGCCCTCTTGACGGCAATTCCGTCACACCGTCACACCGTCACACCGGGCTGTATCGGCGAGAGGCGCAAGACCACCGTGCACCTTGACCAAGACCTGCTCAGGGCCGCCAAGGTACGGACATCCTGGACCGCGAGCACCTGCTACCCGGCGATCCCGCATTCGTCTGACGACCTCCCTGACCCTCCCCTCGGGGGAGGTGCCGGTCGGGTCGTTCCCCGTCACGTAGCATCCCCGCCGTGGAAACGGTCCATCAGGTCATCGGCTTCGTCGTGGTTGGGATCTTCGCGCTGGGTTGGATCTGGGGTCTGGCGGCGAAGCTCTCCAAGCGTGGCCCGGGGGAGCTCTACTGGCGATGGGTCTCCGTGGCGCAGGTGGTCGCCGGGCTTCAGGCGGTGCTCGGCATCGTCCTGCTGCTGATGGGACGGCGGGTGAGCAGCGGCACAGGCGTCGCGAACCTCCTGCACTACGTCTATGGGCTGCTCCCACTGCTGTTGTTCGTGATCGCGCACGTGGTGGCGCGCACCGGAAACCTGTCGGTCATCGGGATGCAGCACCGCGACGGAACCCCGATGCAGATCCGGCCGTGGACGCCGTTCGCCTGGGTCTCGTTCATCGCTTTCGGCCTCACGTTGCGCGCCCTGATGACGGGGATGGGCTGGGGCTGATCGCTCCCTAGAAGCGCGGCATCCGCGGCGGACGCGGCGCGCACAAAGCGCGCAGCCGTTCGCGCAGCCGTCGTTGCTCCAGCCGGTGCCCGGGGGTGCCGGCCACGTTGTGGAGTTCGTAGGGATCGGCGACGAGGTCGTACAGCTCGTGTTCACCCGTTCGGTAGCGAACGTACTTCGAACGCCGCGTCCTGATCGCGCAATACGTCGGGGGATCGAGATTGTTATCCGGGTCCCGCAGGTGCTCGATCAAGAACGCCTGGCGCCCCTCGTGTTCCGGATCGGCGAAGAGCGGGAACAGGCTCTCCCCTTCGGTCGTTGGGGCCGGTATCCCGGCGACCTCTGCGATCGTCGGTGCCAGGTCGATGTTCGTGACGAGTCTTCCGTCGCGGGCCCCGGCGGCCACGAGGGGGTCGTAGCGGATCACCAGCGGAACCCGGATCGACTCTTCGTAGGGCGTCAATTTCTTCAGCCAGCGATGCTCGCCGAACGCGAAGCCGTTGTCGGACGTGAACACGACCATCGCCGTCTCCAGCCTGCCGGCCGCATCGAGCGCCTGGACGATCTCCCCGACGGCCTGGTCCACCGCGAGCAGGCTTTCAGCGTTGTGATCGCGCTGGGTGTCGAGTTGGCGCACGCCGCTGCGTGAGAGACGCGGGAGCTGCCGGATATATGCCGGCTTGTCCTGCACGCCGATCTCGTCGAAGTTGGGCGGTCGGTACCGTGGCAGGTCGAGGGCGTTGCGGTACCGACGTGCCGGTGTTGCGGGTCCGTGGGGGGCGAACGGCGCGTAGAGCGCGAACATCGGCGTGTCCACCGGGGTGGAGGAGACGAACGAGAGCGTGTGGTCACGCAACACGTCGGTCGAGTAGTCGCTGCTGAGTTGCCCATGGCGTTCGAGGTGGCCGTTCACGCTGAGCGTGTAGTCGTAGTAGGCGCCGCCGCGCTCGGCGAACGCGGTCCACCGATCCCATCCCGGCGGTATGTATCGCTGTCCTCTTCCGTAGCCGTTCAGGTATTTCCCGAAGAAGCCCGTGTGGAATCCCCCCTCGTCGAGCCAGGTGGCGAGCGTCGACCCATCGTCGAACGATTCGAATCCGCCGTGAGGGCCGTTCGCGTTCGTATAGACGCCCGTGGTGTGACTGTAGTTGCCCGTGAGCAGGGAGGCCCGCGCGGGACAGCACAGCGGGTTCACGACGAACGAGTTGTCGAACGTCGTTCCGGGAGTGCGCAGGGTCTGGCGCACGACCGGTATCCACCGGAGCAGGTTCGCCGGCATGTCGTCTGTGAGGATCATGACGATGGTCGGAGCCACCGGCCCGCCACGACGGGTCGAGTCGTCGGACGCAGGAGCGGTCGCCTCGCCGGCAGCCAGGGTGAGGAGCACCACCGCCGCGAGCAAGCTGGTTCGCCGCGTGACCGAGCGCCGGCGGGGGGGATTCCTGCGCAGGTGTTCCGATCGAAATGTGATGCGCCACTGTAGCATCGAGACACAACGAGGCCCAGCGAAGCGATCCGCATGTTGCACGACCGGTAGGGTGTTCGTCATGCAGGAAGAGGGTCCGGGCGTCCCTGCACCTCCGAAACGCAAGCGCCGGTGGATCTGGACCGCGGTGGTCGCCCTCCTGATGGTGGTTGCGTTCGTGGTCGGCGCACTCATCGCGTCACGGACGGAGCTGTTCCCGCCTCAGGTAGACGCGGAAGCGGCGGTCGGCGGGACAGCCACCCCCTCCTCGCCCTCGACACAAGCGGGAGTCGCCGTATGGCGCGGGAAGTTCCGCAGCCGGACCTCGCAGTCCTATCGGGAAGAGGTGTGTCGGACGATCTGGACGGGTTCGGTGTCGTTCGACGTCACCCCCGAGGAGGCGGTCGACGGAACCGGGGAGGCGGAGCTTGTCGATGCTACCGGCTGCTCCTCCAGCGGCCAGCCGCAGATCGAAGGCTACGTGTTCAACGTCGGAGGAGAGCTCGTTGGGAGCCGACTGCGGCTGTCGTGGAACGGATTCGACCGTACGGGCAGCGGCATCGTCGACTCCGGCGGGTTCGCCCCCACGATCGCCGATCGAGGAACCACGATCGCCCTCCGGGCCGTGCCCGACGCGAACGTCGTTCAGGAGTTCACGCGTCGCGCGTCGACGGCCGAAGGAGTCGACGATGCGGAGTCGGTGACCACCTTGACGGTCGGCTGCGTCAGTAACTGCGGCTGACCTCAGCGCTCCAGTACGTCGAGCTCCGCGAGGATCTCCTCCGTATGCTCACCGAGCCTCGGCGGGGGCAGCCGCACGTCCGACGTCTCAGCGCCGAGCCGGATCGGATCGGCGACCAATCGTAGGATGCCACGAACCGGGTCCATGACCTCTTGCACTGTTGCCGCCCCTTCCGGCGTCGCGAAAACCTCGTCCATCGTGAGTACCGCCGAACAGGGCACACCGCGTGCGATCAGATCGTCGAGCCACGCAGCCGCGGCACGCCGCGTGAAGGCTTCACCCAGGATCGGGATCAACTCGTCGCGGTGCCGGACACGCCCGTCGTTGGTCGCGAACCGCTCGTCGCGCGCGAGTTCCGGTCGCTCGATCGCCTCGCAGGTCCGTTCGAAGAGCCGATCGTTCCCGGCAGCGAGCACGAAGGGTCGATCCGACGCGGAGAAGACCTGATACGGAACGATGTTCGGATGTTCGGTCCCCATCGAACGCGGGACTACGCCCCCCAACAGGTAGTTGGCCCCCTGGTTGACCATCGCCGCGACGCTGGCGTCGAACAAGGAGAGTGTCAGGCGCTGCCCGTCACCGCTCGCGTCGCGGGCCCGGAGTGCAGCCTGCATCCCGTTGGCCGCGAACAGACCTGTAACGACATCGAGGAGGGCCACGCCCACCTTCACCGGATCGCCGTCGCGTTCGCCGGTGACGCTCATCAGCCCCGAGAGCGCTTGCACGATGATGTCGTAGCCCGGCCGAGCGGCGTTCGTCTGTTCGCCGAACGCCGACAGGGAGCAGTAGACGATGCCGGGGTTCGTCTCCCGGAGTTCGTTGTATCCGAGCCCCCATCGCTGCATCAGTCCCGGGCGGAAGTTCTCCACGAGCACGTCTGTGTGACGTGCGAGCCGCGCAGCGGTCTGCCTGTCGTCGTCGCTCCCGAGGTCGAGAACGATCGAGCGCTTGTTGCGGTTGATCGACAGGAAGTACGCGGCGTCCTCGCCGACGAACGGCGGACCCCACGACCGTGTGTCGTCACCGCCATCCGGCCGTTCCACCTTGATGACGTCGGCGCCGAGGTCGGCGAGGACCATGGTCGCGAGCGGTCCGGCGAGGATACGGGTCAGATCGAGGATCCGGATGCCGGCGAGGGGGCGGCGGGCCGACGGAGCCGAGGAGGGCTCGAGGTCCTCCGTCACGCCTGGTCGTTCCTCCTGCTCGCGGACGGGGGAAATGAGTGGAGCCGCCGGAACCCGAAGGCCCCAGCGGCTCCGCAACCATTATCGGCAGCAGGGGTGGACAGGTCAAGTCCGGTCGCGTATCGCGCCTGCGCGCTGCCTATGGGTGGTGTTTCGGGGCATCGGAGAACCTCGGAGGGGTGGCGCCCCGGAGCGGGAGTCTGCCACGATGTTCGGATGAACGAGCTGAGCTTGGAGCGAGCGAACGCGTTCCTGGGCGCGATGGCCTCGCGTACCGCCGTGGGTGAGATCGCCCCCGTGACGCCGGTGCAGATCAGTCGTGAGCTGGACTTCGGTCCCCCGCTCGTGGCAGCGCGGGCGGTGCGGGCGCTGATCGCGCGTCGCCGGCTCGAACCCGTCGAGGGCGGCGGCTATCGGTTGCTCGATGCCCGACCGATCGAGCCGGGAGAGCCCGAGTCCCTGCCGCGTCCCAAGCGCACCCGCAAGCCTAAGAAGGTGTCGGCCGCCGAGGCTCCGACGCTGCGCCGGCGGCGAACGACGCTCCCACGTATTCGGGACTCGGTCGCGAGGTCGTCGAGCGCTTGATCGACCAGGGTCGGGAGGTCGGCACGCTTCGTGCGAACCTCAAGACCGCGCGCGAAGAGGTTCGCACGGCCCGTGAAGCCAAGGACGGTGCGGAACGCCGTTCGGAAACGTTGACCATGCGGATCCGGGAGTTGGAGCACCGCGCGGAGATGGCGGAGAACAACTTGCGGACGCTGCTGGCCACGGCCCGCGGCTCCGGCCGGGGGGAGGCAGATGAACACGTCGCCACCAACGAGATGGAAGCGATCCTCGGCGTGCTCAAAGGCGGCGAGGCAGACGCCGCGCGTTCGACCGGCGCTCCTGAGGAGTCGGTTGAGGCATTCGGGGACTCCCGCTAAGCAGGAGGCGGCGGCACCGGTCGCCCGGCGCGTTTGGCCGCCAGGTGGCACGCGGCGAGGTGGTTCGGTCCCAGCTCCGTCAGTCCCAGATCCTGCGTCAGGCAAGCGTTGGCTACGCCCTCGGACTCCGCGCTGCCGTCGGCCACCGCGGGACATCTCGGATTGAACCGGCATCCCTCGGGGATGCGCGTCGGGTCGGGCGGTTCTCCCGCCAGCGTGGGGCGTTCGATGCCGCCCGCTTCCGGGACGACGTTCAAAAGAGCGCGTGTGTACGGATGTTCGGCTTGGGTGAGGACGTCTTCTGCCGGGCCGATCTCGACGATGCGGCCGAGGTACATCACCGCGACACGATCGGCGATCGTCCATGCGAGACCGAGGTCGTGAGTCACGACGAGTATCGAGATCTGGAACTCGTCGCGCAGGTGCATCAACAGGCGCAGGATCTCCCCGCGTACCGACGCGTCGAGGTTCGACACCGGCTCGTCGGCCACGATGACCTCCGGCTCCAGCGCGAGCGCGCCCGCGATCACCACGCGCTGGCGCTGTCCCCCTGACAGCTCGTGCGGGTACAGCAGGAAGAACCGCTCGGGCGGTCGCATCCCGGCGCGCGACAGCGCGCGGGCCACGAGCTCCTCCTCGTCGCCGGGAACCTTGTGGATCCGCAGCCCCTCGGCGACCGACTCGTAGATCGTCTGCCGGGGGTTCAACGACCCGGTGGGGTCCTGGAACACCATCTGTACCTTGCGCCGGTACGCCTTCAGGTCTTTGCCGAGCGGCTGCCCCTCGAACAGGATCTGCCCCTCGTTGGGCTGCACCAAGCCCATGATCGCGCGGGCGAGCGTCGTCTTGCCGCACCCGGATTCGCCCGCAAGTGCTAGGACCTCTCCCTTGCCCAATGTCATGTCGACGCCGTCGACGGCGCGGGCCTGGGTGGCCTTCTTGCCCCCGATACCGGCGATAAGACCGACGCGGCCGGCGAACGTCACGTGGAGTCCGCGGACCTCGAGGACCGGCTCGCGACCGTCGATCGGGGCCCCAACGGCGGGTTGGGCCAGCACGTCACTCATCCGCGATCACCGCGTCTTTCGTCTCGGCGACAGCCAAGGCGCCTTCCACCAGCAGGCAGGCCGCACGCCGGTCTGGACCGGCGGCGTAAAGGGAAGGGTCGATCTGTGGGCAGCGATCGAACGCGTCCGGACACCGAGGATGGAAAGAGCACCCGCTCGGGAGTTTCATCGGATCGGGCGGATCGCCGCCGAGTCCCGAGGGCTTACGGCGGAACGACGCGTCGCCGATCTCAGGGAACGCTGCCGACAGCGCTTTGGTGTACGGGTGTGCGGGCGCACCGAAGATGTCGTGTGACGGCCCCTCCTCGACGATGCGACCCGCGTACATGACGGCGAGCCGATCGCAGACCTCCACGAGCACCGACAGGTCGTGTGTGATGAAGAGCATCGCGAGTCCCAGATCCCGCTGGAGCTCCTTCAGCAGACGCAGGACCTGCGCCTGCACCATCACGTCCAACGCGGTGGTGGGCTCGTCTGCGATCACGAAGCTCGGGTTGCACGCCAAGGCCATCGCGATCATCACGCGCTGCTTCTGACCGCCGGAAAGCTCGTGCGGGTAGTCGTTCATCCGTCGAGGAGGCAGTCCGACCTGCTCGAGGAGCGCGCCCACACGGACCTTCGCTTCCTTCTCCCCGGCCTGGTTGTGGACGAGGATCGGCTCGGCGATCTGGTCTCCGATCCGGCGGACGGGGTTGAGCGCATGCATCGCGCCCTGGAAGATGATCGACGCCTCGCTCCAGCGGACCGCACGAAGCTTGCCCGGCTTCATCGCGAGGACGTTCTCTCCCTGGATCAGGACCTCCCCGGTCACCTCGGTGCCGGCCGGAAGCAGCCGCAGGATCGCGCTGGCGATCGTGGACTTGCCGCAGCCCGACTCGCCTGCGAGACCGACGACCTCCCCCTTCTGGATCTGGAGGTCGACACCGCGGACCGCGGGCACGGCTCCGCCCTGGGTCTGGTAGTTGACGTGTACGTCGTTCAGTTCGACCAGGCTCATCGTCGCCGCAACCTCGGGTTGAGGATCTCGTCCAGAGCGAACCCACACATCGTGAACGCGAGCACCACGAACACGATCGCGAGTCCGGGAGGCATCAGCCACCACCATAGCCCGGTGGTCGCGGCGCCGTTGTTGAACGCGTTCTCGAGCAGGGTTCCCCACGAGGCCGTGTTCGGGTCGCCGAGACCGAGGAAGGCCAAGGTGCTCTCGGTGAGGATCGCGATCGCGATCGTCAAGATCGTGTTCGCGAATAGCACCGGCCCCACGTTCGGCAGGACGTGTCTCGAGACGAGATGGAAGTTTCCCGCGCCCAGCGCCCGAGCACGCTCCACGTAGGGACGTTCTTTGACCGACAACGTCTGCGCGCGAACGATCCGCGCCGTCGCCGGCCACGAGGTCACGCCGATCACCAGGATGATGACGCCCAGCGACGGCGAGAGCACGGTCGCCAGCACGATCGTGAGCGGGAGGAACGGGATCACGAGGAACCAGTCCGTCGTGCGCATCAGGACTGTTTCGGTGAATCGCCCGTAGTAGCCCGCCGAGATGCCCACGACGGCGCCGATCGCCATCGACATGATCGTCGCTGCCAGTCCGACGACGAGCGAGGTCCGGGCTCCCCAGACGGTGAACGCGAAGATCGATCGCCCCAGGTTGTCGGTCCCGAAGGGGAAGTCCCAACTCGGGCGGGAGAACGGCACGCCGTTGCACTCGCACGTCGCCGAGAGTTCCTCGCTGCTCGCGATCAGGGGCGCGAAGATCGCCACGAGCAGGAAGAGGATCAGGATGATCAACCCGGCCATCCCCATCCCACTCTTGCGATACATCCGCACGAATCGGATGAACGATCTCTTGCGGCGGATCCAGGCGATGCGGCGGGGCGAGGACGGAGGCGTATCCGGTGGCGGCGGTTCGTCCGCGTACGGATCAGCCGGATCCAGGGCGACCGGATCGATACCGGTGGGCGGCAGACTGCTCACTGGGCACGCACCCGCGGATCGATGTAGGCGTAGGTCAGATCGGCGATCAGGTTCGCGACGATCACGGCACCGCTGAAGAGCAGGAACAGCGCCTGCAACACCGCGAAGTCTTGGTTATCGACGGCTTGCACGGTGAGCCATCCCAACCCCGTCCAGCCGAACACGAACTCGACCGTGATCGCGCCGCCGAAGATGAAACCGAGCGACAGAACGACGATCGTGAAGGTCGGCAGGAGGGCATTCGGGACCACGTGCTGCCAGAGCACTTGCTTCTCGCGCAGCCCCTTGGCGCGGGCGGTCTGCGTGTAGTCGTCCGCCATGACGTCGAGCAGTGAGGACCGCATGATCAGGGAGTACTCCCCGAGGTAGGCGACCGTCAGGACGAAGAACGGCATCGCCATGTGGTTCAGCACGTCGGCCACGTACGCGAATCCCGTGTAGTCGGCGCCCGGTGTGGTGTACCCGTTGATCGGGAACAACGCCGGGAAGATCCCGACCCCACTACCGAACGCCATCAGTACGAGGATCCCGAACCAGTACTCGGGCATCGCGTACGTGAACAGCGTGAACCCGAGCAGACCGATGTCTCGCTTGGAGCCGCGGCGCCACCCCCCGTAGATCCCGATCAGTATCCCGAGCAGCGCCGACGCGATCGTCGCGGGCGCGACCAGGATGATCGTGCGCCAGAAGTGCTCGCCGATCACGGTGACGACGCTGTCGCCTTGCTTGAAGAACGAGTCCCCGAACTCGCCGGTGAACGTGTTGCCGAGGTAGGTCACGAACTGCTGTGGGAGCGGCTTGTCGATGCCGAACTCTTCCCGTTGCGCCTGCACGTTGTCCGCGTTGAAGGCTGCCGTTCCTCGCAGCAGGTTTGCCGCCGGATCACCGGGAAGCAGTCGGAACAGGAAGAAGTTGAAGCAGAGAACGAACACCAAGGTGAGGAACGCCTGGACGATCTTGCTGATCACATATCGGCGCGTCCCCACCCTGGTGCTGTTCTCCTCTCTCGTTGGCCCGGGTGCGCCCTACGCGCGATCCTCGTCCGAGGACCGGCGACGGCTCAGCATGATCCCGCCGATCACCGCGATGACCACCACGACCGCGAGCAGGATCCACACCAGGGGTGATCCACCCTTGGAATCGGCCGCGTTCTGGGTGCTCGATCCGGACGCCGGCTCGATGTTGAAGATGCCCTGACGGGTGTAGCCCGCCAGGAGGTCCCCCTGCGGGGCCGGCTGCGGCTGGTAGCCGTTGAACAGGTCACTGCGATAGGCCTGCAGGTACGGCGCGTACCAGAGAACGGCGTAGGGCGAGTCCTCGTAATAGCGCTGCTGCATCTGCTGCACGATGTCGAACCGCTTCGTCGTGTCGAGCTCTTGTCGCTGATCGAGGTACATCTCGTCGTACTCCGGGTTGCAGTAGTACGAGTCGTTGTTGCCGTATGCCGCACCGTCCGGCGGGCGCTGTTCACACTGGAACCACGACAGCGCGGAGTCCGGGTCGGGGTCGGGGATCCATCCCCAGTGGAACAGGTCGAAGGTCCCCGCGTTGATCTCGTCACCGAGCCGTCCGGACGTCATCGGCGTCTCTTTGGCATCGATACCGATCTGCGAGAGCCATTCCTGGATGAACGGCGCCGCATTGATCGTGTTCTGGTCGTTGGTCTGGGTGTAGTAGCGGAACTCCAGAGGTCGTCCGGGTTCGAGCGACCCCTCCGGCATCTCGCGAACGCCGTCGTCATCGGTGTCGACGTACCCGGCATCCTCGAGCATCTGGTTCGCGGCCGGGATGTCCCACGTTAGGACCTCCTCGCCGGTGGGCTCCCAGCGCGCACCCGCGACCGACACGGGCGGGATGATGCTGGTGCCAGGCAAGCCGTACCCCAACAGGACTTTCTCGGTGATCTCCTCGCTGTTGATCGCCTTGCGGATCGCTTGGCGGACCACCGGGTCGGTCAGCGCCGGATGTCCGTCGCCGTGCGGCTCGAACGCGCCCTCGGGGTCCTGGAACGAGGAGCCGGTGTTCATCGCGATCTCGTCGAAGGAGGGGATCGTTCCCGCCATCGTCTCGATGTTCGGCTGGGTGGCGAGGTCGTTGTAGATGTTCGCCGAGTCGATGTAGGCGAAGTCGATCTCGCCGGCCTTCAGGGCCTCTGCCTCGGCGTCCTCGCTCTTGAAGATCTGATAGATGATCTCGTCCATCGCGGGCTCGGTGCCTTCCCACTCCGGATTGCGTTCCATCCTCACGAACTGCCCGGTCTCGTACTCCGTAACGATGAAGGGGCCGCTCCCGACCATCGGGATGTTCTTGAACTGCTTCGGCTTCTCGAGGCCCTCCCAGATGTGCTGGGGAAGGATGTAGGTGTACATGTACGGGATGTCCCCGCTGTAGAGGCTCGTGGGCTCGGTGCTCACGAGGGTGACCTCGTTGGGGCCGGTGACCTCGATCGACTCCAGCAGGGTCAAGTAGTTCTGTGGCAGGTACGCGTGGTTGTCCTTATAGAGGTTCATCGTGAACTCGAAGTCTTCGGCGGTGACGGGCTGCCCGTCGGACCATGTCAGGGTGTCGTCGAGCGTATAGACGAACGTCATGCCGTCCTCGCTCGTCTGCACATCCGTGACCATGTCGGGCACGGCGGACAGGTCGTCCATCGCGAACGTGATCGGCAGGTGATAGGCCCAGTTCCAGAAGATGAAGTCGGTGGCGAGGTAGCCGGCCATCGGATTCAGCGAGCTCGGCTCCGATGTATCGCCGATCGTGAAGACGACCTTCTCGCCGTCGTCCGCGGCAGGTGTCGTGTCGCCTTCGTCCTGTGCGAATGCGATCGGTGCCGTCACCGCCAAGACCATGGCACCCACGATCGCCATCAAGATCAACTTTCTGGACCTCATCGCAACCCTCCTGCTCCGCGACTGCACCGACCGTTCTCTCTCGTTACCAGTTCTACGTCCCCGGACGCAGGGCGGGTTCGTCGATCGTCAGGGTGCCTGCGTCCGCGTCCAGCGTTGCCGTGACCCCGAGGGGGAGTGTTGCGAGGTGCCGACCGTGCCCAAGCGGAAGCTTGTATAGCACGGGCACCCCGAGCGGCTCCAGGCGTTCCTCGAGGACGTCCTCCAGCGAGCGGGTCCGGGGGTTGTCGGGTCGCTCCTCCCGCCAGTCGCACTTCTCCATGTCGCCGATGACCACCCCGGCGACTCCACGCAGCGTTCCCACCTGGTGCAGATGCCAGAGCAGGCCGTCCACCATGTAGGGGGGTAGATCCACGTCCTCGAAGAACAGGATGCACCCCTGGGCGCTGAACTCCCACGGCGTGCGTAGGCTGTGCTGCAGCAGCCACAGACATCCGCCGACCAGCGGCGCAGTGACGCGTCCGCCGACGATCGCTCGCACGTAGGGGTCGTCGGGGTCGTGGGGGATCTCGCCCGTGCCGTCCCCTTGGAACGTCTTGACGAGCAGATCCTTGTCCCAGGCGGTGCGGTCCACATCGCCCATGCTCATCAGGTTGGGACCGTAGAAGGTGGCTAGCCCCGTCTCGGTCCTGATCGCCGTGTGCAGGGCCGTGATGTCGGAGTAGCCCACGAAGGGCTTCGGGTTGGCACGGATCACGTCGTAGTCGAGCAACGGCAAGACGTGCGCCGCCCCGTAGCCGCCGGTGGAGCACTGGACCAGATCGACCTCGGGATCGGCGAACATCGCGACGATGTCGCGGGCTCGAACCTCGGCCGGGCCGGCCACGTAGTCCTCCCGCTCCCATGCGCCCTCGGAGAGTTTCACGCGGAAGCCTCGTTGTTCCCACCACTCGACCCCGCGCAGGATGTCCGAGCGGTTGAACCACGGCCCGGAGGGCGCAGGAACGCCGATCGTGCCGCCGTCCGGGAGAGATGCGCCGAAGAGATCCGCGCGCGTGTGTGTCGCTACCGTTCTCCCCTCCTCAGCGGTGTCGAGCTGTCGGGACCGACGTTCCGTCGGCGGCTGTCCCCGTCAGCCGATCTTTGCACCCTCGATGGGCGCTTCGGGCGCGATCCATCCGGCGAAACACCATGAACGGGACCGGATTATTCACCGAACGGGCCACCGGCGCTACCCCTACCTGGAGACAACCGTTGCTCCCGGAGTGACCCCAGGTCAAGCGAGGCCGGTCAGGAGATCGCGGCCAGCACGTCGATCTCTTCGAAGGGGGTCTCGCAGGGGTTGCCCGGAGCGACCCACATCCGCCCGGCCTCGAGATCGGCCACCATCGAGAACAGCACCGCAGAGGCCTCTTCGCCCTCGTCGGGCTCGGGGTGCAGGCAGATCGCCTGTGGCGCCGACCCATGGTCCTGCAGGATGTCCATCACGCCGGCGACATCGGTCGGCGCGCGTTCGGCGAGGAGGTATTCGAGGCGTTCCAGCCGTGCGGTGCTTCCCTCGGACGGGGCGGGGGCCAGCCGTGCGAGCTCGGGATCCCGGTAGTGGTTCGTGTGCGCCCCCGGGCCTTCGTGAACGGCCTCCCGGGTCGCCGTGGTCTCGATCGTGAACGCCTCGCCGCCTCGGAACCCGAACACGTGCCCGTAGCCGCCGGCACGCAGGGGCATCCCGGCGCGCGTGATCGCATCCGATCGGTCGCGCGCCGACAGCGACGAACGAGACACGAGCACGCGGGGAACGCCCGGCCCGTCGTCCGATGCCATCAAGGAGCCGATCCCCTGCGCTCCGCCGTGGCCGTTTACCCCCACAGCCGGAAGGCAGGCGACGATCGTCGGCGACACGATCGGGACGTCGTCCTCCGGCAGGTCCACGACAAGCGCGACATTGCCGAGGTCTCCGGCCAGCCAGTGTTCGTTGTGGGCGAGGATCGTGGTTCCCGGAACGACGACGGTGAAGCTGGAGCAGTGTTCCCTGCGGACCGCGGCCTCGCCGGCCGGCACGGGAGATGCCGTGTAGCCCTCCTTGCGCTGCAGGAAGAGCAATTCGCCCTCGGGCGACTCCAGCAGCGGTTCGAGTTCCTCGAACGCGTTGACCGCGAACAACTCGAGGACCGGAACCGTTGCTCCTGCCGACATGCCCTTGAGCGTGTCCATGAAGTCCGGATACGCGGTCTCAGCTGCGGAGAGGTACGGCGTGAGCAGTTCGGTGAGTTCAGCGGACGAGACGCCGCGCTTGTGCAGGTACCGGTGGTAGAAGTCGATCGAGGTGTTCAGCAGATCACGCAGCTCTTGCCCCACGGCCATGCCACGGGAGAATGGATCTCCACTGGCACGAACGATCCTGAGCTCGCCCACCTGGCTCCTCTCCGCGTGGTCTCGGATGCCTCTCGACCGTGGACGCGGCACAGCATGCCGCGGCACCGCGGGCATAGGCCCGCTCATTCACCATCGGCTCGAGAGCCCGATCCCTCAAGGCTGGGCGGGTTTCAGCCCTTTAGGACCCCCGGGTTGAGCACGGTGGGTGGGCGCTGCCCATCGAACGCGGCGAACACGTTGTCGACCGCCAGGTTGCCCATGGCGTCACGGGTGTCGAAGGTTGCGCTGCCCAGGTGCGGGATCACGACGGCGTTGTCGAGCTCCAGCAAGGCGGGGTTGACGTCGGGCTCCTTCTCGAACACGTCGAGTCCCGCCGCGAAGATCTCGCCCCCCTTCAGGGCCTCCGCGAGGGCCTGCTCGTCGACGACGGGACCGCGGGAGGTGTTGACGAGAACGGCCGTGTCCTTCATCCGAGCGAACTGCTCCTTGCCGAACAGGTGGCGGGTCTCGGGTGTGAGGTTCGTGTGGATCGAGATGAAGTCGGACTCCGCGAGGAGTTGGTCGAAGTCCCGTCGCCGCGCGCCGAGCGGGCCGGTCACGTCGGCAGGAAGTTCGATGGCGTCGTGGTACAGCACCTGCATGCCGAACCCGTTCGCGCGGCGGGCGACCGCCTGTCCGATCCGGCCGAAGCCGACGACGCCGATCGACTTGTGATGCACGTCCTGTCCGAGCATCATCAACGGCCCCCAGATCCAGGGCTGCTTGCTGCGCAGGAGCCGCTCGCCCTCACCGATGCGCCGCGCCGCCGCCATCAGTAGCGCGAACGCCGTGTCGGCCGTTGTCTCGGTCAGCACGTCCGGCGTGTTCGAGGCGGGGATGCCAGCCTGGGTGCAGGCGTCCACGTCGATATTGTCGAACCCCACCGCGTGATTGGCCACGATCTTCAGCTGTGCGCCGGCCGCGCTGAGGAACTCGGCGTCGACCTTCTCGGTGAGCATCGTGATCACCGCGTCGTACCCGCGCACCACCTCGAGGAGTTCCTCGCGGGGGATACCGAACTCGTTCTCGTGGATCAACACGTCGCAGCGATCCTGTAGACGCCGCGTTGGCTCCGGCATGATCGGGCGGGTCACCAACACCTTCGGTCGTTCGCTCATGGGGTCGCCTCCGTCGTGGGGTCTTCAGGACGCTACGGAGCCCGGCTCTCGCGAGTCAAATCCGCGGGTCGCGGATCGGGCTGGCACCGCTGGTCCGAGCTGTTGCGGTGTACGCCGAGTGATCGGCCGTCCGCTGTTAGATTCCCTGCTCATGGAGCTTCCCGAAGAGCTGCGAAACCAGCCTGCGCGCAATGCCGGCCAGGCACCCTCCGCAACGTTGACGGTCGAGGCCTACCGCCGGCTGAAGGACGAGGTGACCGGTCTGGAGACCGATGGTCGCGAGCACATCGCGGAGCGGCTCCGGATTGCGCGCGAGCACGGGGACATCCGGGAAAACGCGGAATACGACGCCGCGAAGAACGAACAGGGCCTCATGGAGGCGCGTATCCGCCAACTCAAGGAGATGCTCCGCGACCCCCAGATCGTCGAGGCGCCGGTTGCGACCGACCAGCTTGGTCCGGGCATGCTCGTGACCCTGCGACCGCTCGACGAGGAAGATCCGGACGATGAGTTGTACCTGCTGGCCGACTCCAAGGAGGAGAGAGCTTCCGGGGCACGAACGATCACGACCTCCTCACCTTTGGGTGAGGCGCTGCTCGGAGCGGCGGTCGACCAGGAGGTCGCCTACGACGCCCCCGGCGGAAGCTTCCGGTACGTGATCGTCGGGTTCGAGCCGCGCGCGTGACGGTCTGACAGCCGTGCTTCCATCGCCCGGACCCGGTTGCCGTCACCGCCGGGTAGCCTGGAGACACGATGCCGGACGAGCCCTCCGATCCACGCACGACCGGTGCTCCTTCGGGCGGAACTGAGGGGCCGCCACCGGTACCGCGCGTGCGCGACATGCCGCAGCCGCGCGAGAACGAGAGCGTCTCGGGGCCGTTGGTCGGCAGGGTGTTCCGCTGGCCCTATCGAGCGATCCTCGCCGGTCTTCTGCGCATCGGGGTTCGCCCCTGGCACCTCACCGTTGCCTCCGTGGTGTTCTCGATCGGTGCCGGCTGGTCCATCATCGCGGGCGCATGGGTCGTTGGCGGCGTGCTCGTGCTGTTCAGCGGGTTGTGTGACGTGTTCGACGGCAGCGTCGCGCGCTATCGGGGAGAGCAGCGGCGTTCGGGTGCGTTCCTCGATTCGGTACTCGATCGCGTGTCCGACATGGTGCTGTTCGGATCTCTCTTCTGGGCACTGTCCGGAGACGGGGAGACGCTGCAGGCTGCCTTGGCGCTCGCGACGCTCGTTATCTCCGTGCTCGTCAGTCACCTTCGGGCCGAGGCCGAGGCCGCGGGGGTGCAGCTGACCGAGGGAGTGTTCCAGCGCCTTGAGCGAGTGCTTGCGCTGCTGGTCGGGCTATGGGTTCCGGGTGCGATGCTCCCGGTACTGGTGGTGCTCACCGCGCTCGGCGGGCTCACGGTGCTGCAGCGCCTGTGGTCTGCGCTGACACGGCTCGGATCCCCCCGAACCGAAACACCGAGGTAGTTCCTCTTGCCTAGGCCGTCTGCCACGACTAGCGTTGCCGATCGATGCGACGGTTTGCGGCGACCCTGGCGACCCTGGCGCTCGTGCTGCTCTTCGCGACCGGAGCCGCCCGTGCGTTGAACATGCGCAGGCCGCATTGCACGGATTCTCCCTGCGGCGCTACCTGGCCCACGAGGACGCCGACGCCCACCTCCATTGCGTTTCCGAGCCGCAGCCCGTCGGTGGATCTGCCCGGAGGAGGCGCCGGGTCGGACTTCAATGGCGACGGGTTCGCGGATCTGGCGGCCGGCGTTCCCCGGGAGAACGTCGACGGGGTCCGTGACGCGGGGGGGGTCAACGTGCTCTACGGGTCCTCGTCCGGCCTACAAGGAGCCGGCTCCCAGTTGTGGCACGAGGGCTCGACCGGTGTGCCGGGCGAACCGAGCGCGAGCGACCTGTTCGGATTCTCACTCGCAGTCGGCGATCTGGACGGTGACGGCTACGCCGATCTCGCGATCGGCTCACCCTTCGAGGACGCCGGTCCTGCGACGAACGCCGGGGCGCTTGTCGTGCTATACGGATCCCCACTGGGGCTGGGAGCCGACCAGGCTCAGCGATTCGACCAAGACACGGTGGATGTCCCCGACGTCGTGGAGGAGGGCGATCAGTTCGCCTACGCCCTCGCCGTGGGCGATCTCGATACCGATGGATTCTCCGAACTCGTGATCGGAGTCCAGCGGGAGGATCTCCCCAACAGCGACGGGATCGAGCGCGGCAACGCGGGCGCGGTGCAGGTCCTGCGCGGGTCCGCGGCCGGCGTCACCGCCGTGGGAAGCACCCTCGTCTCGCAGTCGACCGACGGCGTTCCCGGTGAGGCCGAGCGCGGAGACGAGATGGGATCGACCATAGCGTCGGCCGATCTGAACGGCGACGGGTCTGAAGACATCGTTGCGGGCGCACCGTACGAGGAAGTGGATGGCGCCAGCTCGGCGGGTGCTGCGTACGTGATCCCAGGTAGCGCTGCGGGGATCCAGCCGACCATGGCGACGGTGTGGGACCAGACCACGGCTGGGATCGCTGACAAGCCCGAGGTCGGCGATCTGTTCTCGTGGGCGCTCACGACCGGCGACCTGAACGGCGACGGCAACGACGATCTCGTGATCGGTGCGCACGGCGAACTGATCTCCGGCCACCCCCGGGCGGGAGCGGTGCACGTGCTGCCCGGCGGCCCGGACGGCCCAACGGTGAGCGACGCGACCTTCTGGCACCAGGGCTCGGTAGACGTCCCCGGAACGGTGGGCACCGAGGACGCGTTCGGCAAGGCCGTCGCGGCGGGGGATCTGAACGGTGACGGCAATGACGATCTCGCGATCGGAGCCCGGTACGACGATGAAGCCGGCGTGCCGGGTGCCGGGGCCGTCAACGTGCTGTACGGCGGGGTGGCCGGCGTCTCGAGCGCCGGAGCGCAGCTCTGGACGCAGACGTCGACCGACTCCGGAGAGACCAGCGAGGAGAAAGACCATTTCGGGAGCATCCTCGCGATCGCGCCGCTCCAGGGCGCCACGCAAGACTCTCTGGCGATCGGCGCGCATTTCGAAAGTTGGGGGGGTAGCAGGCACCAAGGCGCGTTGCACGTACTCGCGGGGGGGACCGAGGGCATCACGTCGTCTGACTCCCAGCTGTGGACCCAGGATTCCCCGGGCGTGCGGGAGCGATCGGACAGCAACGACTTCTTCCCCTTCGCGCTCGCAGCGGACTGATTCGATCCCCGAGTAGCCTGTCGCCATGGACTTCGTCCGCGTCGGGTCGCTTGCCGAGGTACCGGAAGGTGAGATTCGCCCGTACGACATTCCTGCCGGCCGGGTCGCGGTCGCTCACGTGGAGAACAACTTCTTCGCGTTCGGCGACGAGTGTACGCATCAGGGTTGCCCCCTGTCGGAAGGGGAGATCTCGCGGACAGACGACGCCGTGGTGTGCTTCTGCCACGGCAGCGTGTTCGATCTCTCGACGGGCGAGCCGATCGAGGGGCCGGCCGTCGATCCCGTCTCGGTCTTCCCGGTGCGGATCGACGAGGGGTGGATCGAGGTCGGCACCACCGCAACGGAGCGGGTATGAGCGCCGCCTTGCAATCGCAGGCGATCGTGATCTTCGGCGCGTCAGGGGATCTGACCCGGCGCAAGTTACTGCCGGCGTTCTACAACCTGTTCCTGGAGGGTCGCATGCCCGAAGGGTTCGCGATCGTCGGCTATGCACGCTCAGCCTTCACCGACGACGAGTTCCGGCAACTTGCCCATGACGCGGTCAAGGAGTTCGGCAAACATCCGCCCGAAGGACATGTCTGGTCGACCTTCGCGGAGCGCCTCGCGTATGTGCCGGGAGAGTTCGACCAGCCCGGTGCGATGGACCACATCTCCGAAGCGCTCGCACACATCGACCGGAGGTTCGGCACGCAGGGCAATCGATTCTTCTACGCGGCGACCCCTCCGGATGCGTATCCCGACATCGTCCTCAGGATCGGGGAAGCAGGAGAGGCGGACGGATCGAAGATCGTTCTCGAGAAGCCGTTCGGCTACGACCTGGAGTCGGCGCGCGAACTGAACGCGGTCGTCTCGGAGGTGTTCGACGAGTCGCAGGTCTTCCGGATCGACCATTATCTCGGCAAGGAGACGGTGCAGAACATCCTGGCGTTCCGGTTCGGCAACGGTCTGTTCGAGCCGGTCTGGAACCGGCGGTACCTCGACCACGTGCAGATCACCGTTGCGGAATCGATCGGGGTGGGCAGCCGCGCAAGCTTCTACGAGCAGACGGGTGCGGTCCGCGACATGATCTCGACGCACCTGTTCCAGATGCTGACCTTCCTCGCGATGGAGCCGCCGGTATCCTTCGAACCCGACCGACTCCGGGACGAGACCGTCAAGGTGCTGCGCTCGGCGAAGACCTGCGACCCCGGCTGCCTCGTGCGTGGTCAGTACCGCGGGTACCGGGCGGAGCCCGATGTGAACGATCGTTCCCAGGTCGAGACCTACGCAGCGCTGAGGGTCGACATCGACAACTGGCGGTGGGCGGACGTGCCGTTCTTCCTGCGCACCGGCAAGCGGCTGGCCAGCAAGGTCACCGAGATCACGCTGAAGTTTCGGAAGGTGCCCTTCAACCTATTCGACGAGATCGACGGCGAACTGCCCCGGCGCGATCACCTCACCTTCCGGATCCAGCCGGACGAAGGCATCACCCTCGCCGTCAACGCGAAGAAGCCGGGTCCCGGGATGCAGCTCGGGCGCGTTCGGATGGACTTCGATTACGAGCACGAGTTCGGTGGGGTCGTTGCCGACGCCTACGAACTGCTGCTGCTCGAGGTGATGGAGGGAGATCACACGCTGTTCCTGCGACAGGATGAGGTGGAGCGCTCATGGGAGATCCTCGATCCCGTGCTGAGCCACGAGGGTCCGGTGATGGCCTACGAACCGGGCAGCTGGGGACCCGTCGAAGCGGAAGCGCTGATCGCTCCTCGGAAGTGGCATATCTCCACGGAGCCACACGAGGACTGAGCTCACGACTCGGTCGTTGTTGTTGCCCCGAACGAAAGGTAGGTTCGTCGGATGGACGACGAAGGAACATCCACGGGACCCGACGCACCGTCCGATCCGTCACGCGACCCTTCCGAGACGCCGGAGGGGGCGCGCGAAGACCCGCACGGCGCAACCGCGTCGGGCGTGCATGGGTCCAGGGTGCCGCTGCTGATCGGGATCGTCGTCGCCGTGCTCGCCATCGGGGCGATGGGCGCCTCGGCGCTCGTGCGCGATATCGGTCCATCCCTGCCGGAGACGTTCAAGGCCACGGAGGCGATCCCCTACTCGGTCGAATATCCGGAGGGCTGGAAGGTACAGGACTCCGGTTTCGGCTTCGTCGTGATCTCTCCGTTGTCGGATCTCGGGTCGCGCACGCCGGAACAGTTTGCGGCGCTGCTCGAACAGCAGCCGGAAACGGTCGTCGCGATGCAGTTGTTCGGCGTCGGTACCGACGAAGAGGTCCTGCCGGTTGCCCAACAGCCGGGCCTCGAGCTTGCCTCGGACGACGACGAGGAGGTTGACGGCTACCCCGCGCGTCGGATCGTGCTCGCGGGCAAGGTCTTCCAGTCCGCCCCGGGCCAGGGACCAGACGAGGAGGGCGAACTCACCTTGTGGCTGGTCGACCTCGGCAAGGGTCGGATGACCCTGCTGGGCTTCGTCAGCTCGGCCGCGGCCGAAGACGCCTCCCTCTTCGACGCGATGGTCGAGACGGTCGAGTTCGACCAGGCGAAGCTCGATGCGATCGTCTCGCAGCCGGTCCCCGATCCCGCCGCAGCTCCCACCGCCGCCCCCCCCACCGCGGCTCCCACCGCCGTTCCACCGACGGTCACGCCGACGCCCGCGGGCTGACGCGGCAGCGGCCCCCCCGATCCGGCGCGACGCCTGACGCTTCTCGTCCGTGCCCACCAGGCTCTGGTTCGGAGTGACTATGGGCCGGGGGACGGATCTGTCGGCCAGATGACGGAGATCGCGCTGTAGTTCTCACCCCCTGGATGCCGATATCTCCTCCAACGACAAAGCAAGCGTCGGACGGATCCGGCGCGCAGGGGGTGAGAGATGAGCCATCGACCGACCGCACTTGCCAGGGGACTGGCGGAAGAAGGCATCGATCAGCGACGGCGGACCTCGATCATCGTTTTCATCGTCGCGCTGTTGTCTGTCCTGTTCCTTGGACTCCTGCGCACGACGCCGGCGCTTGCATCGCAGAGCACCGACGAAGCCGTGAAGAAGAGCTCGGAGCAGGTGGTCAAGAAAGGGATGGACGACGAGGACGGTGGGGACGTCGTCGTCACCGATCGGGACGACCCCAACAAGCAAGGCCACACGAAGGGCACGACCCGGGGCACCAAGAGGGGCACCAAGGACACACGCGGCGGCAAGGACACCCACAACTCCCATCCCACCAAGGGCGGGAGTGGTGGCGGTCACGGTCACACGAAGGGCACGACCCGCGGCACCAACGGCAGTGGGACGGTGGGCGGCAAGGACACCCACAACAGCCACGCCACGAAGGGCGGTCACACGAAGGGCACGACCCGCGGCACCAACGGCAGTGGGACGGTGGGCGGC
>JBBDWR010000013.1:138471-268160 GCA_040902745.1 Actinomycetota bacterium
AAGGACACCCACAACAGCCACGCCACGAAGGGCACCGGCAAGACCGGCAAGACCGGCAAGACCTGTGACGGAGGGAACACCGGCGGCACAGGGAAGACGTTCGACACGGACAAGACCGGCGGAGGCGGAACCAACGTCACCAGCTGGACCGGTCCGTAACGATCACCGGACCTCGAGGAGACCCCGGAGCACGCGGTCCGGGGCCTCTTCGCGTCTGTCGCTCAGGAGAAGTGCGGCTTGGCCCGGCCCAGCACGCGCCCGCGCGTGAGGTCGCCGAGCATCGGCTCGAGCCGCACCGCAACGTCGTCGGGTGTGGGCCGTGCGACGGGATCGAACTCGAGGCAATCGAGGATCAGTCCCTCGAGTACCGCCGGTGTTCCGGTGGGGAGCGCTCGCGGTCCGTGGGAAAGCTGTGGCCATCGCTGATGCGGATCGCCTTCGTCGGCGTCATCGGTGACCGGGAACGGCACCTCGCCGGCGACCGCGTGAAAGAGGGTTGCGCCCAGTCCCCACACGTCCGCGCCGGATCCGATCTCGCCCAGTGCCCGATCACATTGCTCCGGCGCCATGTAGGCGTCCGTTCCGATCGCGGAGGTGATCCGGCGCGCACGCTCGCCACTGCGCGCGACGGAGAAATCGATCAGGCGCGGCGGGACCCCGAGGATGACGTTGCGCGGCTTCACGTCCAGGTGCACGACGTCCACATTGCTGAGGTACTGCAGCGCGCTCGCGAGCTGGAAGCCGAGCGGGAGGAGCTGGTCGATCGCCAAGGGACCGAAACGCCTCAGGGTGCTTCCGAGCGTCGGGCCTTCGAGGTGCTCCAGAAGCAGGTGCGGCCTTGGGCCTTGGAGGACCGAGCCGAAACCCCGGACGATCACGGGATGGTCGAGCCCGGCCAGGACCTCGGCCTCGCGGACGAGGTTGCGCAGGGTGTGTGCATCTTCCACGAGGTGGGGCCGTACGAGCTTCGCGACGACCAAGGCATACAAGTGGTCGTCCCACGCGAGGTACGCCTCGAAGTCATAGCCACCGCCCAGCGCCTGCAGGGCGATGCGACCGGGCACGATCTCCTCGCCCTCGGCTAGATCCCAGGCCTCGCGCACAGCTGCGTCGCCCGGAAGTCGATCCTCGAGCGCCGCGTGCTCGCTACGTGCCGATCGGGCCATCGCTTGCATCACCTTTCGCGTCCGATCCGGACTTCGGGTCGTCTAGCGAGCATCGGCAGGCGGCCCAGCCTGGTGAAGCCGCTCGCGTGCTCGACGGCGACCCGGTACGCTCGGCGCCCACGCAGACGAGGCCCGCAGACGAGGCCCGCGGACGAGGCCCGCGGACGAGGGAGGTCCCCACATGAGCGATGTGCGTACCCGGTTCGATCTTCGGCCCGAGGAGATCCCCTCGGCGTGGTTCAACATCATGCCGGCGCTCGCCAGCGTCGCGGAGCCGCTGCCGCCGTTGAACCCTGCGACGGGCGAACCGATCGGTCCCGAGGCGCTTGCACCGCTCTTCCCGGAGTCGCTGATCATGCAGGAGGTCTCGACCGAGGAGTGGATCGACATCCCGGGCGAGGTGATCGATGTCTACCGGCTGTGGCGGCCGACCCCCTTGTTCCGCGCGACCCGGCTGGAGCAGGCGCTGAAGACGCCCGCGCGGATCTACTTCAAGTACGAGGGTGTCTCACCGGCCGGCAGCCACAAGCCCAACACGGCGGTGCCGCAGGCCTTCTACAACAAGGAGGCGGGTGTCACGAAGCTCGCGACCGAAACCGGGGCGGGACAGTGGGGATCCGCCCTTTCGTTGGCCTGCTCGTTCTTCGGGATCGAATGTCTTGTCTTCATGGTCAAGGCGAGCTACGAGCAGAAGCCCTATCGCAAGAGCTTCATCGAGCTGTTCGGCGCGACGGTGCTGGCGTCCCCGACGGATACAACGAACGCCGGGCGGCAGGTGCTCGCCGAGCATCCGGACTCCACCGGGTCTTTGGGGATCGCGATCTCGGAAGCGGTGGAGGTCGCGGCGACCAACGAGGACACCAACTACGCGCTCGGGAGCGTGCTGAACCACGTGCTGCTGCACCAGAGCGTGATCGGGCTCGAGACACAGAAGCAGATGGAGCTCGCCGACGAGCGGCCCGACGTGATCATCGGGTGTGTCGGCGGGGGGTCGAACTATGCGGGACTGGCGTATCCGTTCATGGCGGACAAGCTCCGCGGACGCTCCGACGCGAGGTTCCTCGCCACCGAGCCCGCGGCCTGCCCGACCCTCACGAAGGGAACGTTCGCCTACGACTTCGCAGACACGGCCCAGACGACCCCGCTGATGCCGATGTACACGTTGGGGCACGACTTCGTGCCCGCGCCGGTGCACGCGGGTGGGCTTCGCTACCATGGAGACTCGCCGAGCCTTTCCGCCCTGGTGCACTCGGGCAACATGGAGGCCAAGGCCTACTCGCAGAACGAGATCTTCGAGGCGGCGATCCTCTTCGCGAAGACACAGGGCATCGTGCCGGCTCCCGAGCCGAGCCACGCGATCAAGGGGGCGATCGACGAGGCGATCGAGGCGCGTGAGGCAGGGGAGGAGCGCGTGATCCTGTTCAACCTGTGCGGTCACGGTCACTTCGACATGACCGCATACGACGACTATCTCGCCGGACGGCTCCCCGATGTCGAGTTCGATCCTGCGGAGGAAGCCGAGGCACTGTCGCACCTACCGACGAACGTGCCGGCCCTGGGGTAGTTGGCGGCCGATCCCGTGTCTCAGGCAGGTCCACGGAGTTCGGTCAGTCGACCTTGGAGGAACCGTCGTTCTGTGTCGTTCGTGACGAGCTCGAGGGCGCGCCGGTAGGCATCGATGCACGCGTCGTCACGACCGACGCGGTGGAGAAGGTCCGCGCGGGCCGAGTGGAACAGGTAGTAGCCGTCGAGTTCCCCTGAACGCGCCAGCTCATCGAGCAAGGCGAGGCCTGCAGCCGGTCCGTCGGCCATCGCGATCGCCACCGCGCGGTTCAGCTCTACGACGGGTGAATGCGCGATCCGGGCGAGTTCGCCGTACAGGGAGGCGATCTGCGGCCAATCCGTGTCCTCGGGACGAGGTGCTTCGTCGCGGCAGGCGGCGATCGCGGCCTGAAGCTGGTACGGGCCGACGTGACCTAGCCCGAGCGCGTCTGGCGCTGTTGCGAGCGGCCGTCGTGATCCACGCGCCGGGATTGTCCGGAACGCCGTCGCGAGCCCATCGGACGATCGCGATCGCGAAGGCCTCCTGCACCGACTCCTCGGCGAGGTCGAAGTCGCCGGTCACACGGACGAGGGTCGCGACCGCCCGCCCCGCCTCGTCGCGGAACGTGCGGTCGACGACCGCTCGCGTGTCCGTGGACGCCGGAACGGGACCTACCCTTGGTCGAAGACCATGAGCGGCCGAACCTCGACCGTGCCGTACGACGCGCCCGGAAGCCGGGTCGCGGCCTCGATCGCCTGGTCGAGGTCGTCGCACTCGATCAGGTAGTAGCCACCGAGCTGCTCCTTCGTCTCTGCGAAGGGTCCGTCGGTCGTCGCCGCCTTCCCGTCCCGCACCCGCACCGAGGTCGCCTCGGTCGTGCGGGCCAGTGGCTCGCCGCCACGCATCCAGCCCTTGTCGGTCAGCCACTTCCCGAAGGCTTCGTAGGCGTCCATGCCTTCGGTCTGTTGTTCGGGGGTGAGGGCGTCCCACCCGGACTCGTCGGCGTAGATCAGCAGCATGTACTGCATCAGATGCTCCCCTCGATATGGGCCTTGTCCGGCCGGTCGTCTGCGCCCTCGGAGGCGCTCTCACCCTATCGACGAACGGGACGTCCCGGGTATCGACATCTGCACGGCCATTTCTCCGGACCGCCTCGGGTCCCAGCCGGGGTAGGCTGCGCCTGCATGGGCGTCGCGGAGGCAGGGCAGGCACTCGAGCAGATCCGGTCGCAGACCTACCGGCCGGGCGAGCTCGACATCGACCTGCGCAACGCGCAATGGCTCGAGGCGATGCGTCCCGAGCCGGTTCTGATCGTCCGAGCGCAGGCAGAGGCCGCGCGCACTCGGATGCTCGCGGCGCTCGGCGAGCAGCGGGAGTTCGTCTCGTACGTACGGGAGTGGGTCTCGAAGGCCGGTCCCGACCACTACGACGAGCACCTCCCGCGCTTGCGCGACTGGGTGGGAGAGCTCCGCGCGTCCCGCATGTGAGCGCTACCCTTGGCCGATCATGAGTGAGCGCCTCGACCCGCTCGACCTCCTCGAGGTCGACGCCTTGCTGAGCACCGACGAACGTGACACACGCGACCGTGTCCGCGCATTCGTTCGGGAGCGAGTGCTTCCGAGCGTCGAGGGATGGTTCGAACGCGGGGAGTTCCCGGTGGAGCTCGCCAAAGAGTTCGGCACACTCGGCGTCCTCGGGATGAATCTGCAGGGCTACGGATGCTCCGGGCGCAGCGCCGTCGAGTACGGGCTCGCCTGCTTGGAGATCGAAGCGGGTGACAGCGGGCTCCGAAGTTTCGTCAGCGTCCAGGGATCCCTGTCGATGTTCCCGATCCATCGGTTCGGAACCGAGGAGCAGAAGCGGGAATGGCTTCCGCGGATGGCGAGGGGCGAGGCGATCGGGTGCTTCGCGCTCACGGAACCGGGCGCCGGGAGCGATCCGTCGAGCATGACCACCAGCGCGCGCCGCGACGGGTCCGACTGGATCCTCGACGGTCACAAGAGATGGAACACGAACGGGACGGTGTCGGACGTGGCGATCGTCTGGGCGCGAACGGACGAGGGCATCCAAGGGTTCGCGATCCCGAGCGAAACGGCCGGCATGCGGTTCGAGCCGGTATCGGCGTGGTCGCTCCGGGCAGCTGCGCTGTCGGAGTTGTACTTGGAGGGCGTTCGCGTTCCCGTGGGCGCGGCGCTTCCCGGCGCCGTGGGGCTCAAGGCCGCACTCCAGTGCCTGAACGAGGCGCGATTCGGGATCGCCTGGGGCGCACTCGGCGCTGCGAGGGCCTGCTATTCGAGCGCCCTGGAACACACGAAGGAGCGCGTCCAGTTCGGTAAGGCGCTTGCTGGGTTCCAGCTCGTGCAGGCAAAGCTGGTCGAGATGGCGCTGGAGATCGAGAAGGGCATGCTTCTTGCCCTCCATCTCGGCCGGATGGCGGACGAGGGTCGCCTGCGCCCAGATCAGGTGAGTCTCGCGAAACTCAACAATGCCCGTGAAGCACTGAGGATCGCGCGCGAGGCCCGTGGGTTGCTTGGAGCGAACGGGATCACGCTTGACCTCCCCGTGATCCGCCACATGAACAATCTGGAGTCGGTGGTCACCTACGAAGGCACCGAAGAGATCCACACCCTGATCGTCGGGGCGGCACTCACAGGCTTGCGTGCGTTCGACTGAGCCGTGTTCGGTCGGTCGCGCCCAACCCCGCTAGCCTGGGGACTCGATATCCATCACACACACGCACAGGAGGTTCGACGGTGGCGGGCGAACAGGAATGGCTGGCGTTCGAGAAGGCGGTCCAGATCACGGCGTCGGCGGTGCGCGGCGCGATCACCGGCCAGAACGGTCAGGACGCGCGGTTCGCCGGCGACGTGTTCCGCGAGGTCCACGCAGCGGTGAAAGAGGCGGTCGGCGAGCTTCCCCAGCGGGGCAAGACGGGATTCGGCGACTGACGACGCTCCCGGGTCACGTCGGATAATCGCCCGTGGCGAACCGTCCAAGGTCGCGGAGCGACACCACGCCGGCGAGCGACCCGCCGTCCATCACGGGCAGGTGTCGGAATCCCTTCGACAGCATCAGGTCCAGCGCGTCGCTCACGTTCGCTCCGGCCGCGATCGAGACCGGCTCGTCGGTCATCCAGTTCTGCACGAGATGCCCCGCCGCATCGAAGTGTTCGGACAACGCGCGCACGACATCACGTTCGGTGAATATCCCGACCAACTGGTCGCCGTGGAGGACGAGAACCGATCCCACGGCGTTGGAGCCCATCAGCGTGGCGGCCTCGGCGACGCTGGCCGAGGGATCGACGGCCACGATGCGGTCGCTCATCGCTTCTCGGACGGTGGGGATACACGCCTCCTCAAGAGGTGGTCGCCGATGAGCCTACCCTGGTGCCGGTTCGCGGGAAAGCCTGCCGCCTGGCAGGACGTGATCGGATGCCGAGGGTAGCCGGCGCCGATCGCCTCGATGTCGCCCTCCGCGACTGGTACGAGCCGCGCCGTCGAGCGTTCCCCTGGCGCCGCTCCCAGCCCGATCCGTACCACGTCTTGGTCTCTGAGGTGATGCTGCAGCAGACACAGGCGGCGCGTGTGGTCCACGCCTTCCGCGGCTTCATCGAGCGGTTCCCGACGATCGCCGCCCTGGCCCGTGCCCCACGTGTGGACGTCCTTCGGCAGTGGGACGGGCTCGGTTACAACCGCCGAGCGATCGCGTTGTCGGAGGCAGCACGGGCGATCGTCGCCGGACGCGGCGGCCGTGTTCCTCGGGACCCCGAGGATCTTCGAGCACTCCCCGGGATAGGTCCGTACACGGCGGCTGCGATCGCG
Source organism: Actinomycetota bacterium (assembly GCA_040902745.1). GTDB lineage: Bacteria > Actinomycetota > UBA4738 > UBA4738 > HRBIN12 > JBBDWR01. The sequence continues at coordinate 145,002 of JBBDWR010000013.1, forward strand.
TCGATCGCGTACGGCGAGCCGACGCCGGCGATCGACGTGAACGTCGGCCGGATCGTTGCGCGTGTCCGGCTCGGGGGTGAGGCGCACGAGCATTCGGCGGAGGAGGTCGCGGCAGCCGCGCGGGGTTGGATCGACCGTAACGATCCCGGTTCGTGGAACCAGGCGCTGATGGATCTCGGCCGAGAGGTGTGCCGTCCGCGGCCGAGGTGCGCATCGTGTCCGCTCTCGTCGGCATGTCGATTCGCGATCGAAGGCGGCGTGCCGTCTCGCCCACCCCGGTCCCAACCCCGGTTCGAGGGGTCGGATCGGCAGGTCCGCGGCGCCGTCGTTCGTGAGTTGCGTGGCGCTCCGGGAACGCTGGGAGGCTTGGCCCGGAGCACGGGACATCGACTGGAGCGGGTGGCGACCGCGGTGGCGGCGCTGCACGACGAAGGGCTGGTGAGCGCGGGTCCCGGGGCCCTTGCCGGCAAGACCGCCGGGCGCGTGCGTCTGGGGAGCTGAAGTTGTCCGTGCGCCACGCTCGCCGAGCGACGCTTCAGGCGCTCTTGAGGGCTGGGATCACCCGTTCCCCGAACAGCTCGATCGCCCGTGACGCGGTGGCGGAGTTCATGCCCGGGTAGTGGAGTCGGACGATCAGGTGCAGGTCGCGTCCGTGGGCGAACGACTCGACGAAGGGTCGCAGCGCCACCGTCACCTCTTCCGGGGTGCCGGCAGCGGTCCATGCGCGGAGGTCCGCATCCGTCTGATCGGGGATCTGCATGGCGTCATGCTCGGGTGTGTCCGCGTCTTCGGCCCATGCGAGGTAGGAGCCGAGCTGGTGCGCGACACCCGCGCGCGCGACCTGCCACGCGCCGTCTTCGTCGGACACGAACGCGTTCTGCAGTAGGGCAAGCGAGATCGCGCTCGGGTCCCGCCCGGCAGCGATCGCTGCTCGTTCGACGCTGCCGACCGACTCGACCAGCTCGTCGAGCACTCCGGCATCCGTGATGTACCCGTCGGCAAGTCTGCCCGCGCGATCGAGTGCGGCGTCCACGTACCCACCGAGCAGGATCGGGGGGCCGCCAGCTCGAGCGGGGGGCGGCGTCACGCGCACGCGATCGTAGTCGAAGATCTCACCCGAGAACGAGAAGCGGCGGCCGGTCCACGCGTGCCGGAGCACGTCGACGGTCTCCTCGAGTCGCACCCGCCGTTGCTCGAACGGGACTCGCATCATCCGGAATTCCTCCTTGCGCCATCCCATCGCAAGACCGAGGAGTAGTCGGCCGTCGCAGAGGTTGTCGACGACCGCCGCGTCCTCCGCCAACCGGATCGGATCGTGCAGTGGCGCGAGCACGACGCCGGTGCCGAGCTCGATGCGATCGGTGGCGGCGGCGAACGCGCCGAGCAGCGGGAGTAGCGAGGGGAGATAGCCGTCGGATGCGCCGTGGTGCTCGCTCACCCACGCCGCGTCGAACCCAACGGTCTCGGCGAGCCGGACGAGGTCGACGGTCTCCCGATACTCCTGCGCGAACGTCCGGGGCGAGCCCTCCGGGAGCTGCGCGGTGAACAGGCCGATCCCGATATTGACGGTCACGACGCGAACGCTACCCCGCCGGGCTCGCGATTGACGCGGATCGGTCGTACCGGGTAAGGTTCCAACTATGGGAATCGTTATCATTCTCGGATAGAGGGAGCCGCCCCATGCGCCGTGCTCGGACCGTCCTCGCTGCCATCGTTCTTGTGCAGGTCATGGTTTTCGCCGCGTCGTGCTCGCCTGGTTCCGACGAGCCTTCGGACCTCGGATCCGACGGGTCGCTGTCAGTGGTCGCGAGCTTCTACCCGCTCGCCGAGGCCACGGAGCGGGTCGGCGGAGCCCCGCTCGAGGTGGTGAACCTGACGCCACCGGGCGTCGAGCCGCACGATCTGGAACTGTCGCCCGATCAGGTCGAGCAGATCGCGACCGCCGACCTCGTCCTGTACATGGGCCAGGGATTCCAGCCCGCCGTGGAAGAGGCAGTGGCCGCCGTCGCGGAGGGAGAGACTCTCGACGTGCTTGATGGCATGACGCTGCGGCCAGGCACCGAGGAGGCCGAGGCGGTCGATCCGCATGTGTGGTTGAGTCCCGTCCTGATGCAGGACATCGTCGATAGGGTCGCGACCTCCCTCGAAGTCCTCGATCCGGACCGCTCCGCGATCTTCGCGGCTAACGCACGCACCTACGACGCTTCGTTGGCGGCGCTGGACGAAGAGTTCCGCACGGGACTGCAGGACTGCGACCGGCGGCTGCTCGTCTCGGCGCATGCCGCCTTCGGGTACCTGGCCGCGGAGTACGACCTGCAACAGGAGGCGATCTCGGGATTGTCGCCGGAGGCGGAGCCGAGCGCGGAGCAGCTCGCGTCGATCGTGGAGGTGATCCGGGCCCAGGGCGTGACGACCGTCTACACGGAGGCCCTCGTCTCACCCAAGCTGGCACAGACCCTGGCGGATGAGGCGAGTGTGACGACCGCGGTGTTGGATCCCCTCGAGGGCCTGACACAGGCTCAGGTCGACGCCGGCGAGGGATACGCCTCGGTGATGCGGGACAACCTCGCTGCCTTGCGCGACGGACTCGGGTGTTCCTAGCGGTGAGGAGATCATGTCGGCGATCCTGACCGCAGAGGGGGTGCGGTTCGCCTACGGGCGCGAGGCGGTGATCGAGGACGTCTCGCTCTCGATCGAGCCGGGGGAGTTCGTCGCGCTCGTCGGTCCCAACGGCTCCGGAAAGTCCACGCTCCTGCGGCTCCTTCTCGGTCTCGAGCGGCCCTCGGCGGGAACCGTTCGCCTGTTCGGGGCCGACCCTTCCGAGTTACGCGAGCGCTGGCGGATCGGCTACGTGCCGCAGCGACCCTCTTTGGAGTCCGAGCTTCCCGTCACGGTCTCCGAGCTCGTCACGGCCGGACGGTTGTCCCGGGGCCGATGGTGGCGACGCTTCACCGCGGAAGATCGCGCGGCGGTGGGGCATGCGGTGGAATCGGTTGCGCTGGAGACGCACCGTTCGCGGCCGGTCAGGGAGCTGTCGGGGGGCCAACAGCAGCGCACCTTCATCGCCCGAGCGTTCGCGAGCGATCCGGAACTGCTCGTCCTGGACGAGCCGATCGCGGGCGTGGACGCCGAGTCCCAACGCCGATTCCGCGAGTCGCTCGCGCACCTTCAGGCGGAGCACGGCTCGGCCGTGCTGCTCGTGTCTCACGAACTGTCCGCCGTCGCGGACGACGTCGACCGGGTCATCGTCCTCAAGGGTCGCGTCTTGTTCGACGGTCCGCCGGAACGGCTCGTAGCTGAGGGCGTGTCGCTCGGCGTGCACAAGGAAGACCTTCCGCTCTGGCTGGAGGGTTTGGGGTGATCGCGTTGCTTCCCTATCCGTTCGACTCGTCGTTCATGGAGCGAGCCTTGGTCGCCGGCCTCGTCGTCGGGGTGTTCGCGCCCATGGTCGGCACCTTCCTCGTGCAGAAGCGGATGGCACTGATCGGCGACGGTATCGGACACCTGGCCTTCGCCGGGGTCGGTGCCGGCCTGTTGGTGGGGGTGTGGCCCCTGTGGGGTGCGCTCGTGCTGTCGGTCGCCGGCGCGGTGACCGTCGAGCGACTCCGAGCACGCCGCCGTGCCTCGGGCGACCTCGCGCTCGCGTGGATCTTCTACACGGGGATCGCGCTCGGTGTCGTTCTCGTCGGGCTAGCGGGCTCGCTCAACGCCAACCTGTTCACCTACCTGTTCGGCCAGGTCCTGTTGGTGACCCCGTCGGAACTCGCGGTGATCGCTTCGCTCGGATCCTTCGTTACCGTGGTCGTCGTCCTCCTGCGCCGCCCGCTGCTTGCCGTCGTGACGGACGAGGACTGGGCGCGCGTGGCGGGTCTGCCCGTCGATCTGCTGAACACGCTGCTGGCGGTTCTGACCGCCGTCGCGATCGTTACGGCGATGCGGGTCGTCGGGATCTTGCTCGTCGCCGCGCTGATGGTGTTGCCCGTCGCGAGTGGCCAACTGCTCGCGCGTTCGTTCCGTGGCACGATCGGTTGGTCGGTCGCGATCGGCACGGCCTCGGTCGTCGGGGGGCTCGCCGCATCTCGACTGTGGGATCTCGCTCCCGGCGGGGCGATCGTCCTGCTTGCCGCCGCGGTGTTCGCCGTGGTCGCGATCGCGACCACCCGTCGATCGCCCGACCGGGCGATCCGGGCTCTCTCCCTTCGGCCCGACGAGGCGCCGGGTGAGGACACTTCCACCGGTTCTCATACCCACTGACCCGCAAGTTCTCGGCGATTCTCAATCTGCCTGCTAGACTCCCGCCCCATGGCCGAAAGCGATCTCCACGTCATCGTCGGGGCCCGTCTGCGAGGCGCCGGGCAACGGTATACGAGCAAGCGCCGAGCTCTCGTGGAGATCCTCGAGGACGCGCGCCAGCCGCTGTCGATCCCCGACATCCTTCGCGGCCGTTCGGGGCTGGCGCAAAGTTCCGTCTATCGCAACCTCGCCGCGCTCGAACACGCACACGTCGTGCGGCGTGTGGTGACGGGCGAGGACTTCGCACGGTTCGAGCTCGCCGAGGATCTCACCGAGCACCACCATCACTTGGTGTGCTCGAACTGCGGGACGGTGCAGGACGTGATGATCCCGCAACGGCTCGAGAGGAGCATGGAGCACGCGCTCGACGAGATCGCGGAGGGATCAGGGTTCACCGCGGTGAGCCATCGGCTCGACCTGATCGGGAGCTGCAAGAGGTGCAGCTGACCATCCCCGTCCCGGTTGCTAGGGCGACAGGTAGGCGGGGGAGGGTTCCTCTATCGCGGCAACCCTCGACGCGTCCACCAAGACCTCGCGGCCCAGCGGATACATCGTTCCCGTGACGCTCACCCACTGGTCGTCTGCCCACACTCCGGGCTGGACGTTGACGATGCGCACCTGCGCGACCGTCGCGTCGGCCACGCAGCATGACACGATGAACCGCGTGAGCAGGAACTCGTCCGCCGGCGTGTCCGGCTCGCGGGTCACGAACCCGGGGAACGCAACCTGCTCGCCGGCTCGCGCCGCGAGCGCTCGCTGTCCGTCCTTGGAGGTCTGCGCACCGGCCACGTCCAGCAGGGTCAGGGGACCGGAGGCGATGTCGGCGGCCGGCGCCGTGTAGCCGGCCGATGCCGCGCTCCCTCGACGATCCGCCGCGAACGACGTCAGTGTCGAGGGCGGCAGGACGAGGATCAACACCACCGGCACCAGGAGCAGACCGAGCAGCCAGGACTGCCTGCGACCGAGCGACGTCGGATCCTGTTCGCGCGCGGTCGCCAAGCGCCCGGCGGCGGCGAGCGTGAGCAGTACCGCTCCCACCGGAACGACCCACGCCGTGCGCGACGAGAGGTACAACGTGGATCGCCCCGCGAGGAGCAAGAACCAGAACGTCGTCGCCCAGGCGGCGAGCACCAGACCCGTCGCAACCCGATAGGCGCTCCACCGCAGGGGAATCGTGCGCGGGATCGCGTCGCGCGTCGTGGCGCTCATCCCGTCCACACCTGGAGCCACAGACACGCGACGAGTGTCACGCTCGCCGCGGCGATCACGACCATCCGTGCGAACCCCTTGCTGAAGATGCCCATGTAGAGCGCGACGAGCTTGATGTCGACCATCGGCCCGAAGACGAGGAAGGACAGCTGCGACGCTGGACCGAACTGCACGAATGAGGCCGCGACGAAGGCGTCGGACTCCGAGCACAGCGACAAGAGGAACGCGAGCCCCATCATCGCGACGATCCCCAGGATCGGCATGCTCGCGACCCCGTCGACGATCGACTGGGGAACGAAGGTCTGCACCGCCGCCGCGGCACCCGCGCCCACCACGATGAACCTGCCCATGAACAGGAAGTCGCCGCCCATGTGGCCGAAGAACCGCGAACCGCGCGACTCACCGGTGTGCTCGTCGGCCTCCTCGACCGCGTCGGCCGCGGAGGGCCGCAAGAGTTCGTCCTTCGAGCGAGCTCCCACGACCCATCCGACGGTGATCGCGACGACCATGCCGAGGGCCGCTCGTCCGAGCACCATCGTCCACAAGACACCGCGTCCGCGGTAGGCGAAGTACGTCGACGCGAGCACGACCGGGTTCAGGATCGGCGCGGCGAGCATGAACGTGATCGCCGCCTGTGGGGCGAGGCCCTTCATCGCCAATCTTCGCGCCACCGGGACCGAGCCGCATTCGCAGACGGGAAACGCGATGCCTCCTAGCGCCGCTGCGGGCAGCTGCATCGCCTTCGGCAACCGCGCCATTCGCTCGAACGTCGACATCGGAACGAACACCTCGATCACGGCGGACACGAGTGCGCCCAGCAGGACGAACGGCAGTGCCTCGACCAGGAGTCCGCTGAACACGAGGAAGAAGTTCTGCATCCACCCGATGCTTTGGGGGTCGGTGATGCGCAGGACGACCGCGAGCGCGAAGAGTCCGACCAGAACGGGAACCGCCGCGCGCCAGGCGTTCGTCCTTCCGTTCGGTGGGAGGAGATCGTGGGGCCCGGCCGGCGCCGGTGGCACGGTACGAACGTCGCCGGACATCAGCAGAACCGTCCGAACTGCACGGCGAACCCACCGAACGCGTCGGCCAGCAGGGGAGCGGAGTCGGCCCCGCGTGTGCGGAGCAGCGCCTGGACCACCGTCCCGGAGCTGACCCCCGCCTGCGTGAGGGTGGCCTGGTCGAGGAAGAGACCGCCGGGTTGGGTCCCCTCGATCGCGGGGGAGCTGCCGGGCACGGCCGCCTCGACCGGGTCCGTGATCTCCGACAAGGGCTGTCGTGCTTCGTCGTTCGGGGGTCCGGTCGTGGGCGCCGGCCCCGTAGCCGTTACGACGACCGCGAGGCCGTCCCCCGCTTGGGTCCGTGCCGCCTCGACGAGGTGTCTGAGCTGGTCGTCCATCCCTGCAGCTGAGTGTCGCACGACGACCCCGAGGACGTCGGGCTCGCCGTCGGTTCCGTACCCGCTCGCCAGCAGCGCCGTCGCGTCCGCGACGATGCGCGCGGGATCGGTGATCACGACGTCGTCCCGGTCACTGTTCGGATACCAGGTGCCGCCCACCAGCCCGCGATTCGCCTCGTCGTCGGCGACGAAGCCCACCCGCGCCTGCCCGTCCACGGGGCTGAAGCCGATCTCGTCGGCGTCGAGGTCGTCGGCGAACGTCGCGATCACCGAGAGCGGTGCGCCCCGCCCCCACGCGCGCGTCAGGTCACCCGCGTCGTCGTCACGCAAGAACGTCCCCGTGATCCCGTGATCGGCGGGGAGTCCCCCCGTGCCGACGGTCGTGAGGATCGCCGCGGGATCGAGTGGCAGCGAACCCGCATCGGCCCGCATCGTGCCGGCGCCTTGGTGGAGCAACGACCTGAGGAAGGTCCAATCACGCGGAGGTTCTCCTTCGACGTCGGCGCTCCCGATGCCCTCCAGCGCGACAACGAGCACCAAGCGGGGTGGAGGGCCCGACGCGGTGATCTCGAGCGGGGCGCCCGGGTGCACCGCCGGGTTGTTCCACTCGATCCCGAGGATCTCCATCAGGGTCGGGGCCACCCGGTCGAGCGTCGTCCCGGCGGGGACCGTCGCGCCGGGTGCGATACCGGTTCCGGTAAAGAGCAGCGGAACCTCCTGCGACGAGGTCCCGACGGTCGAGGGCCACAGCGGGCGCACCCCGCTCTGGCCACCTTCCTTCCAACCGGCGAACACAGCTTCGTGAGGCACGACGAGGACGTCCGGTGAGCGCTTCTCCCGGTACCCGGCGGCGATGTCGGCCCGCAGGTTCGAAGGCAACGAGCAGAAGGGGACCCGAGCAGCGCTGGCCGCCGGATCGCCGCAGCTGTTGCCGAGGCACGCCGCACGCAGTCCGATGGCAGGAAGAGAAACGACCGCGAGCACGATGAGAAGAGGAACTAGCCGCTGACGGTAGGGCACACGTCCACGCTACCGTCACTCGGCGGGATCGAACCAGGACGAGATGAGGATTCCATGGTGAAGCACGAACGGCGCGGCGGTCGGCGACGAAGGGTCTGATAGGTTCCCGAAGTCCTCGCACCCGAGGTTGCCGTTCCCCCGAAAGGTTGGTTTCCTCCATCCTCATGATGCGACGCGCCCGCCTCATCGCCCTGCTCACGGCCCTTGCGGCGACGGCGTTGGCGTTCGCGGTTGCTCCCGCACCGATCGCCGTCGCACAGTCCGCGACCGAGCGCCAGATCGAGCAGGTGGCGTGCGATCTGCCGGCGCAGTTCGTGCTCCGCACTTGGCGCGGATGGAGGGCCGACCGGGGACCGGACATCCAGATGATCGCGAAGGAGCCCAACTACGTCGGTTCGGGTCTCCCACACGTCGGACCGTGGGAGTACGTGCAGCACGTCCCGATGTTCTGGTACGGACCGGGGCATATCGCGCCGATCGGCAGGGTCGAGCGCCCCGTCACTGTGGCCGGCATCGCTCCGACGATGAGCGAACTGTTGGACACGCCGTTCACCGCGATCGACGGTCAGCCGATGCGTGAGGCGCTGGGGCCGAAGGGCGAGCGCATCGCCGATCCCCCCAAGCTCGTGCTGACCCTGATCTGGGACGCGGCCGGCATGAACGTGCTCGACGTCCACGAGAACTCGTGGCCGTTCCTGAGATCGTTGATCCCCGATGGCACGTGGTACGACAACGCCACGGTGGGATCGTCGCCGACCAGCACCGCGCAGATCCACGCGACGATCGGCACCGGCGCGTTCCCTCGCAACAGCGGCCTGGTGGGACATCGGCTTCGCATCGGTCCGGAGATCACGACCCCCTGGCAGAGGGGCCCCGCCTACATCGACGTGCCGACGTTCGCGGACATCTACGATCGCGAGTACGGCAACGAGCCCAAGGTCGGCCTGATGGGAACGGTCTCGATCCACGCGGGCATGCTCGGGCACGGCGCGATGTGGGGCGGAGGAGACAAGGATCTGCTGCTGCTCCGGCAGGCTGTCGGCGGCGACACCCTCACCGACGAGTCGTTCCAGTGGAACCTCCCGCCGCTGCTGCAGCCGTACTACACGTTCCCCGCGTACGCGAACGACGTCCCCGGATTCGAGGAGGACGTCGACGAGATGGACCGTGCCGACGGTAAGCTCGATGACAAGTGGCGCGACAATGAGATCGCTCCGCTCTTGCAAGGATTCGATACTCCCGCACGTCCGATCTATCAGGAGCAGGTGCTCGAGGAGATCATCGCCCGAGAGGGGTTCGGGGCGGATGATCAGACCGACCTGCTGTTCGTCAACCACAAGATCATCGACTACATCAGCCACGTCTGGACTCTCAACAGTCCGGAGATGAACGACGCGATCAAGGCGGAGGACCGCGCGCTCGAAACGCTCGTGTCGTACCTCGACGAGAAGGTCGGCGAGGGAGAGTGGGTTCTGGGGCTGACGGCCGATCACGGTGCGATCCCCGATCCCAAGGTGTCGGGAGCGTTCCAGATCTCGACGTCCCCGATCGCGGCCGGCATCAACATCGAGTTCGACAGCGATGGAGACGACGACTACGTGGTCGAACTCGTGCAGCCGACGGGCATCTTCATGGACGAGGCCGAACTGCGAGAGAACGGGCACACGTTCGCCGACGTGGCTGCCTATGTGATGGGTCTCACCAAGGAGCAGGCGAAGGCGGAGGGCACGCAGGTTCCGGCAGGCGAGCAGGACGACGCCGTGTTCGAGGCCGCCTTCCCGTCGGAGATGATGGACGACCTGCCGTGTCTGCCCGAAGCCCGCGGATGACCGCGTGCGGCCTCGGCCGCGACGGTCGTGTCGCTGCCCGCGAGCGCACCGTGCGCCGCCGTTCGGGCTCTGCCGCGATCGTCCTGTTGATCGTCGGGTCGGTCGCGACCGCCTCGATCGCGAGCGGCGCCGACGCAGGCGACGAACTGCGATCTCGGCTCGAGGCGAACGTGTGCGCACTGCCGGTTCCCTACGTTGAGCGGATCTCTCGGGGCACCTCGCTGGGTCGCAGCGGAGACATCCAACTGCTGCCCGAAGAGCCCAACTTCGTGAGCGCCGGGCTGAGCCATGCCGGGCCGTGGGATTACGTGCAGAACGTTCCGATGTTCTGGTACGGGCCGGGCTTCGTGCGCCCGGGAGTGTACGACCGCCCAGTCACGCTGGCCGATATCGCGCCGACCCAAGCGGAGTTGCTGCGCTTCGACTTCGATGCGCCCGATGGGCGGCCGATGCGCGAGGCGTTGGCCCCGCACGACGAGCGGCCTCTCCCGAGGCTCGTGGTGACGCTGATCTGGGACTCCGCGGGACGCTTCGTGTTGGACAGATGGAAGCACGAGTGGCCGTATCTGCGCCGGCTTCTGCCCGAGGGCGCATGGTTCGAGAACGCGACATCGGGCGCATCACCCGCGAATACCCCGCCGAGTCACGCGACGATCGGCACTGGGGCGTTCCCCGACGACCACGGCGTGATGGATGAATACATCCGACTCGGTGACTCCTTGTTCAAGCCCTACGAGATGGGTCCACGCGCGCTCTTGTTGCCGACGCTCGCCGATCTCTACGACCGCGCCGAGAGCAGTGACCCGGTCGTCGGCACGGTCGCGACCCTCGATCCACACGTGGGGATGATGGGCCACGGTGCGCTATGGGGAGGGGGCGACCGGGACATCGCGATCACTCGTCAGGGCGAGGATGCCCAGACGGGTGGGGACGAGGGTGAATCGTGGAACCTCACGCCGGTGATGTCGCCGTACTACCGGCTCCCCGCGTACGCGAACGCGGTGAGCGATCTCGACCAGGAGGCAGACGTCCTCGATCGCCGCGACGGACGGATCGACGGGAACTGGCTGGGCAACTCGATCGAGCAACTCGCCGGAGGGTTCGACACGCCGGCGCGCACCCCCTACCAGACGCAGCTAGTGGAAGCGGTCGTACAGCGCGAGGGGTTCGGTGTGGACGAGGTCCCGGACCTGCTCTTCGTCAACTACAAGGCGATGGACACGATCGGCCACATCTTCAGCGCGAGCAGCCCGGAGATGGGGGAGACCCTTCGGATCCAGGACGAAGACCTCCAACATCTCGTGCCGTTCCTCGATCGAACGGTCGGGCGCGGGCGGTGGGTGATGGTGCTGACCGCCGATCACGGTCATCAGTTCGATCCCGCCGACACCGGCGCGTTCGAGATCGACATCGACGCCGTGCGCCTGCACATCGATGAGCAGTTCGACGACGGCGACGCGCGGCCGCTCGTCGCGTGGATGCGGCCAACCCAGGTCTGGCTGGACCCACAGGAACTGGGCGACGCGGGCGCGACGCTCGACGACGTCGCCGCGTACGCTGCGGGCCTCACACGAGCGCAGACGGCCAAGAAAGACACCGTGGTCGCGAGTGAGGAAGCCGACGATCGCGTGTTCGCGGCGGCTTTCCCCTCGGCGATGCTTCAGGAACTGCCGTGCAAGACGGAGGAAAGATCGTGACCACCACGCAGCTGATCCGGGCGGCGAAGTGCGCCGGCATCGCGTCGCTCGCCGCCGCCACGCTGTTCATCGGTTCGCTGGCTCACGGGGCCGCGCCGGGGCGGTTCGGCGTGCTGCAGGCGTGCTCGCTCCCGACCGAGCAGTTGGTCCGCGTCTACAACGGCACGCATCCCACACGCTCGGGCGACGTGATCGTGGTTCCGGCGGAGCCCAACTTCCTCGGAGCGAGTTTTCCGCACTCAGGTCCCTGGGATTACCTGCAGGAGGTCCCGATCTTCTTCTACGGTCCCGGTCATGTTCCCGAGATCGGCGAGGTGCGGGGCCGCGCGACGCTGGCCGATATCCCGCCGACGTTCGCACAGCTCGTCGACTTCCCATTCCAGGCTCCCGACGGGCATCCCCTGCCGGAGGTGCTGCGCGATCCGGCGGCGCAATCGCCCAAACTCGTGGTCACGCTGGTCTGGGACGGGGGAGGCCAGAACGTCCTGGGTCGCTGGCCAGACGATTGGCCGTACCTGAAGTCGCTGATCCCGAAGGGGGTCTGGTACGCGGACGGGGAGGTCGGATCCTCACCCTCGATCACGCCCGCAACGCACGCGACGTTGGGCACCGGTGCCTTCCCGCGGCTGACCGGGCAGGTCGACAGCGACTTCCGCCTCGACGACGGGTTGGTGCGCAGCGGACAGCTCGGGCCAGCGTTCCTCCAAGAACCCACGTTCGCCGACATCTACGACCGCGCGCTGGACAACGAACCCATCGTGGGGATCGTGGCCAGCGTCACCTGGCACCTGAACATGATGAGCCACGGTGCGATGTGGGGCGGCGGCGACAAGGACATCGCGATCCTGCGCACGACAGAGGGTGACGAGGGCGCCGAAGGGACGGAGTGGAACCTCCAGGGAAAGAACATGCCCTTCTACCGGCTGCCGTCCTACGCGAATGACGTGCCGCCCGTGGATGACTACACGGACGAACTCGACCGCGAGGACGGCAAGCTCGACGGCGATTGGCGGCAAGACTCGATCGCGCAGTTGCACGGCGGATTCGACACGCCCGCCCGGGTGCCGTATCAGACCGCGGTGGTCGAACAGCTGTTGGAACGGGAAGACTTCGGCGCCGACGACGTCACCGACCTGCTCTACCTCAACTACAAGATCATCGACCACGTCGGCCATGTGTACAGCGCCAGCAGTCCGGAGATGAAGGACACGCTCGAATGGCAGGATCGCGGACTCCGCGAGCTCGTGGACATCCTCAACCGCGAGGTCGGGAAGCAGCAGTGGGTGCTCACGATCACGGCCGATCACGGACACCAGCTCGATCCTTCCGAAACCGGCGCGTTCGCCGTCGCTCCTGGGGCGCTCGAAGCGGACCTCAACGCGGAGTACGAGGACGGTGACGACATGCCCGCTGTGCTGCGCGTCCGCACGAGCCAGGTGTATTTCCACCGCGAGGAGCTCGAGGATATCGGAGTCACGCTGGACGAGGCAGCGGAGTTCATCGCCGGATACACGAAGGAGCAGGCTGCTCCCGATCCGAGTGTCATCCCGGCCGACGAGCGCAACGACCGTGTCTTCGACGCGGCATTCCCATCCGACGTATTCGCCCACGATCTGCCCTGCCTCGACCGCAAGGAGAACGGATGATCCGCCGCCTTCGCCCCCTGGTTCTGACGGGTTTCGCATCGATCGTCGTCGCGACCGGTGTTTTCGCCGATGGTCCGTCCTCGGGTGCCGCCGAGAGCGACGCCGCGCTGGCCAAGCGGGTGTGCTCCGCCGTCGACGAGGAGTTGCTGATCCGTGTCCGCGATGGGGTGAGTCTCGAACGGAGCGGTCAGATCCAGTTCGTCGCCGATGAGCCGAACTTCGTAGACGGCGGACTCACGCACGCCGGGCCGTGGGACTACGTCCAGGACGTCCCGCTGTTCCTGTATGGACCCGGATCGATCAAGCCCGGGACGTACACACAGCGCACGACGCTGGCCGACATCGCGCCGACGCAGGCCGAACTGCTCGACTTCCCCGACTTCCACGCGCCCGACGGGCACGCGCTGTCCGGTGCGCTCGAGCCGAAGGCGAAACGGCAGTCTCCCAAGCTGGTCGTCACGCTCGTGTGGGATTCGGCGGGCATGGACGTGCTGGATACGTGGCCGAGGTCCTGGCCGTACCTGAAATCGATCCAGCGCGACGGCGCCTGGTTCACCAACGCGATCGCTGGGGCTTCGCCCTCGAACACACCGGTCAGCCACGCGACCATGGGGACCGGCGCGCTGCCCTGGAAGCACGGCTTCACCGACGAGTTCATCTACATGAACGGCAAGCTGCAGAAGCCCAACGAGAACGGGCCGGGATTTTTGATGGAGCCGACGTTCGCCGACCTGTACGACGCCTCGCTCGACAACGCCCCGATCGTGGGTGTGATCGCGACGCTGTCGGCACACGTGATGATGATGAGCCACGGCAACATGTGGGGAGGTGGCGACAAGGACCTAGCGATCACCAGGGAGAAGGAGGACGCCGAGACAGGCGGCGCCGAGAGCGTCACGTGGGGCATGACCTCCGACATGGGTCCGTTCTATCGCTTGCCCGGGTACGCGAACGAGCTCCCCGGGATCGATCGGTTCAACGACGAACTCGACCGCGAAGACGGCAAGATCGACGGTAAGTGGCGCCAGAACGACATCGCGCAGTTGGTCAACGGATTCGACACTCCCGCGCGGACGCCGTACCAGACCCAACTGGTCAAGGAGGTGATCGCGCAGGAGGGATTCGGCGCGGACGACACCCCCGACCTGCTGTTCCTCAACTACAAGGCGATCGACACGATCGGCCACCGCTTCAGCGCGAACGGGATCGAGATGTCGGACGCGGTTCGCTATCAGGACGACGACCTCAAGGAATTGATCGGGTACCTGAACCGAGAAGTTGGTGCCAAGCAGTGGGTGATGATCCTCACGGCCGATCACGGAACCAACCGGGATCCCGAGATCACCGGTGCGTTCCAGATCGCCATCGACGAGCTGCAGGCCCGGATCGAAGAGCGGTTCGACGACGACGACGGTGTCCCGCTGGTCCTCAAGCTGCGACCCACCCAGATCTGGCTCGACGATGCTGAGCTGAAGCAGAGCGGTTCGACGGTCGACGAGGTCGCGGACTTCATCGACGGCTTGACCCAGGCCGAGACGGTGAAACCGACCCTGGCGCCCGCCCCGAAACCCGACGAACGGGTGTTCTCGGCCGCCTTCCCTTCACGTATCCTGCTAGGGCTTCCGTGCCTGCGTGACACTCGCGGGGGAGAGCTTCAAGGCGACTGACCAGGCACGACGGTCATCTAGAGGGAAGGGAACGCAGAGCATGGCGCTGACCAAGGACGCCCCCGCCGAGGGCGGCTCGACCGGAACGAAGCCGGGCGGGACGCGCGGCGGCATCGGAGCGATCTGGAGCAAACCTTGGGTCCTTTTGGCCCTGGCCGGAGTGTTGCTGACGTTCCTCGCTTGGGGCTTCATCGACGACCCGACGATCACTGCCCCCACCCGCGACCCCGCCTGGTACACGTGGCGGGCCAACGTCATCTTCGACGACGAGCCGGTGAGGATCGTCGAGGAGTGGGGGCCGTTCAGCGCATTTTCCGGTGGCTACCGCGTGACCGTGCCGATGTTCGGAGCGTTGATGCGCGGCGTCGGCGGTGTCGAAGCCTTCCAGTTCAGCGGCATCCTGATGATCGGGATCCCGGTTTTGGCCGGGCTCGCGATGGGCGCGTTCGGGTACCGCACCAAGAGAGATCCCGCATTGATCTTGCTCACCCTGCTCGCCGCAGCCGGGTTGTTCCTCACGACGCCGTACGTCGGATACCTCGACAACATCTTCGTGCTGTTCGTCCTCGCGTCGATCCTCGCCTTCGTCCCCAGCGCGCAAACGTCCTGGGGGGCGCGGGCGGCGTGCTTCTTACTCGGGATCCTCGCCGCCTTCACGCATCCGACGACGTGTGTGCTGTTCGGGCTCTCGCTGCTCGCCGTGTTCGGCTGGCGCGTTCTCACGGCTCGGTTCCGCTTCGGTGACGCCTTGCGGCGTCACGGGCCCGCACTGATGTCGGTGGGCTTCGGGATGGTCGTCGGTTTGGCGATGTGGGTCGTGGGCATCTGGGGGAAGCCGGCTTCGCTGGTGGAGGCCGCCCTGCCGCCGCCCTACGAGGGAACCTTCTTCAACGATCGGCAGTTCGATTGGATCCTGAGCATGAAGCCGATCGTGACGTTCACCCTGGCCGCGATCGCCGTCGTCGCGACGATCGTGATCGCCCGCCGGCGCCGCGAACCCGCCGACACCTACAGCTTGACGTCGATCTGGTACCTGCTGCCGTACGCCGCGCTTCTGGCCACGCCCATCAACGCGCAGGCTGTCGGCGAAGAGAATGGGCTGCCGCTGTATCGGTTCTTCAATGCGACGACCGCGATCATGATCCTTGCGGGTCTGGGCGCGTGGTTGGCGATCCGGTGGTTGTCCGGGCGTCCGGGAAGCCAGAAGGTTCTCGGCGTCATCGCCTCCGTGGTGATCGTCGCGGCGCTCGGGTGGGTGTTCCTCAGCGGCTGGCAGACGTGGATCAAGCCCGACAACCAGTGGATCAGCCAACAGACGCGGGTCGCGCTCTCGTCCGCGCACGAGATCGCCGACCAGGTCGACGATCTGCCGCTCGCGATCATCGGCAACTACGCGACGGAACCGCAGTCCTACGGCTGGGGCAAGACGTTCACGAACGTGTTCCGCACGACGCTGCCGGGCGAGGACGTCGATCGCGTCGGCACCTACTGGGGCACCCTGGACAACTTCCTCGCGGGTGAGCCGACCAACTTCGAGAACGACCGGGTTCCCACGGTCACCAAGAACGAACGCACGATGTCGGAGGGCTACCTCGCGCACCTCAACGCGGTGATCGACGAGCAAGGCGGGGCACCGCCGATCGTGTTCGTCGTTCGCGAGTTCTCGCTCGGAGAGAACAAGGCGTTGTTCCCCGAAGACGGATCGTGCCTCGACGAGGGCACCGTCCCGCGCGAGGAGATCATCCCGCTCGGGTGCGACATCGGCATCGTGTCCGTCGACGGCGTGACGACGACCCCGTCTGCCGATGTGATCGACGCCGCGCGGCAGGCCGAGGTCACCCAACAGCAAGCGTTCGATGAGCACGAGGGACCGTTGGGCAACCCGGGTCACCTCTTGCAGGTGCTGATGGCTCTCCTCCTCGTGTTCGTGTTGCCGGGGTTGCTCGCCGCGAGGTTCTTCGAGCTCGAAGGGTTCTTCGCCAAGTTCACGCTCGTCCCTGCGATCTCGGTGATGCTCACCCTGCTCACCGCGATCGTCCTGGCTGCGGTCTGGCGAGGTCCGTTCGATGCTGCACATGGCTGGACCGCCGTGCTCCTCGCGGCGGCGATCGGTGGTGCGCTCTCGGTTTGGCGGGTCGGTGTGATGAAGCCGTTCCAGGCATTGGGTCGGTTCTTCAACGGCATGTTCGGCCTGTTCTCCGAGCGCGAGTTCGCGGCCTTGATGGGGGTGCAGTTCCTGATCCAAGCAGCCGACGGTGTGCTCCGCGGGACGATCGGGAAGTCGATCGGCTTCGGCGGTGAAGAGGGCTTCGACGTCACGACCGTGCCGTCGCCGAGGTACCTGCTGGCCGTCGTCCTGGCGCTGTACCTGCCGTACACGCTGATCAGTCCGTTCATCGGCGTGTTCATCGACCGCTTCGAACGGCGCCGAGTCCTGACGGTCGCGGCTGCTGCCACGGCGGTGCTGACGATCGTGATCGCGGTACCGGTGCTGTTCTCCCTCGGCGACGAGTCGTCCGAAGGCAAGGTCGGCGTCACGATCGCGCTGATCGTGGCGGTGCTGATCATCCAGGCCTGCGTGCGGATCATGCTGGCCGTGAAGTCCGCGGCCCTGCCCGGGGTGCTGTCCGGCAAGGACCTTCTCCAGGGCAACGGTCTCTCGCAGGCCGGCGGCGCGTTCTTCCAGATCGTCGGGATCGCCTTCGGGCTAGGGGCCAGTGCGTTCCTTCCCTCGTGGACGCTGATGTTCGTCGGGGCGGGGATCCTCGTGATCTCCGTGTTCGTCGCGCGTCAGATCACACGGATGGAGGTCACCAAGCACGTGGCCACCTTCCGTGAGGAGGCCCGGCGCGTGATCTCCGACATGATCGCGGGCTTGAAGGAGGTGGCCGGCCGCACGCCGGCGGCGATCGGTCTCGTGTCGTTCCAGATGCTTCGGTATCAGTTCTGGGGCTTCACGTTGTTCGTGTTCGCGTTGTACGCATCGGAGCTGGCCAAGGGTGAGGACGCGAGCCTGATCTCCCTCGCACTCACGGGCGCCGGAGGGTTGCTCGGCGGCGTGCTCGGCATGATCCTCGCACAGAAGTACAAGGACAAGATCCCGCCGATCCGGATGTTGCTGGCGGCGATGTTCGTCCTCGGCGGCGGGGCGCTCGTGTTCGGAGGCTTCCTGCAGCTGTGGAGTTTCGCGCTGATGCTGTTCTGCGGATTCCTCGGATTCTTCGTCGGCAAGATCGCCGCCGACACGATCGTGCAGCAGGCGATGCCGGACGACTTCCGTGGCCGTGCGTTCGCGCTGTTCGACATCGCCTACAACCTCGGGTTCGTGATCCCCGCGCTGATCCTGTTCTTCCTCTACGACGAGGCCCGTGTGCGAGCGCTGCTCGTGGTGTCGGGGGTGATCTTCCTCGTGTTCACCGCGCTCGTTGCCCGGTGGGCGGGGCGGCATCGCGACGAGTTCCAGGTGCAGGATGATCTGCGCGACGTGGAGCACGGCGCTCTGACGGTGGAGACCGCGACGGACTAGTGCTTCGAGGTCGCGCGGCCCCTGCGATACTGCGCAGGTGGCCGCAACCCCGACGGTACGGACGGGACCCGACCCGATCGGCGGGGTCTACATCGTCGCCTCATCGACCCTCTTCGCGGCGGTCGCGGTGCTCGGCCGCTTCATCCGCAGGGAGGGGTTCCCGGTGTCGAGCGTGCTGGCGACGCGGTTCGCGATCTGTGCGTTCTTGCTCCTGGGATTACTGGTCGTGCTCCACAGGCCTCTGCGACCGGCGCCCGGGGAGCGGACGGCGCTCGTCGGACTCGGCGTCGCGGGCTACGGCGTGGAGTCGGGCTTCTACTTCGCCGCCCTCGGGCATGCGACGGCGGCACCGGTCACGTTGCTGTTCTACACCTACCCGGTGATCGTCGCGCTGGGGATATGGGCTATCGGCAAGGGCCGGCCGACGCGGCGGACCGTCACGGCGCTCGTCTTCGGTGTCCTCGGGGCGGTGATCATCGTGACGCTCGGGGGCGGCGAGGTCCGGATGGAGACCCTCGGCATCGTCTTCGCCCTGTGCTCGGCGACCGCTTACAGCGCCTACCTGATCGGTGCCGACCGCCTGCTCGTGCGTACCGATCCTCTCGTCAGCGCGATGTGGGTGAGCGCGGCCGCGGCAGCCGGCCACGCCGTGTTCGCGGTCGCGACCGGACGGGTGGTCGTCCCTTCGGGATGGGAGCAGTGGGGTCCGATCCTCGGTATGGGTGTGTTCACGGCCGCGGCGTTCGCCTTCCTGTTCGTCGGGCTGCGGCGGCTCGGTGCGGTTCGCACCGCGATCGTCTCGTCGACCGAACCGCTCGCGGTCTCTCTGCTGGCTCTCGGGTTCCTCGGAGAGACGATCGGAGTCGGGATCGCGATCGGAGGGATCCTCGTGGTGACGGCGGCGATCATCTCGAGCCTCGCTCGGATCGCCCCGACCACCGAACCACAGATGCCGTAGTTGCGGGTCAGAGCCCGCGGTCGTCGATCCACGCCCCAACCGCTTGGAGCCATCGGTCCGGCCATTCGAGCTGTGGGGCGTGACCGCAGTCGGTCATGATCCGCATCTGCCACGAGGGGTGATCGCGCCACGCGCGCGCGGCGACGCTCACCGGTACGAACCGGTCGTCACGTCCGTGCACAACGAGGACAGGACAGGTGATGCGATCCAGCAAGGCGCGGAACCGCTTGCGGCGGTCGTAGAGTTGCATGATCGAACGGGCCGCTTGCAAGAACGCTTGCGGCGCGCCGGGGTCGTCGCGATGCACGCGTGCGGCGTCGATCTGCGCTTGGACAACGTCCGGCGGGATCCGGCTCGGATCGTTCGTCGTCATCCTGAATCCGAGCCGGACGAGCTCCTCGGTGGTGAGTCGGCCGAAACGCTGACGCATCATCCAGGGTCCCGTACCGGGTGCCCGGTAGGCCAGGAACGTTCCCGCGACGATCGGCGCCGGCAGGGCGTGCCATACGGGGGGCCAGATCGATGAGGTCGGGACGATCCCGGCGACCGAACCGGGCTCGAGCCCCGCTTGCAACAGTGTCAGCCCCCCTCCCATCGAGTTGCCCGCGAGCACGGTCGTTGGGGATGCGGTCTCGGAGATGATCTGGGAAAGCAGCCGTCGGTTCGCGAGCAGCGACGCGCTCCTCGTTCCTTTCGGCGTGCGGCCGAATCCGGCAAGATCCACCGCGATCGTGCGACCGCGTTGCGCGAGCGCGGGGCCGACACGGATCCAGTTGGCCGCCGAACCCCCAAGGCCGTGAACCAACACGAAGGTGCGCTCGGACGGTCCGTCCCACTCGAGGTAGTGCACAGGAACGTCGAGATCGAGGGTTCGCGAGACGCCGCCAGGTTCCTTGCCGTCGATGGGTGTCGTGAGCCGATCCTGCATCGCGCCAAGGGTACCCTTGGCGCCGATGGACACGACGACCGACCTGCGGCTGCTGCTGGCCTCGCGACATGCTCTGCTGATCGCCCAGATGCGCGACGAGGAACGGTTCATGGCGATCCTTCGCGATGCCGCGCGGCTCGCAGGGTTCGCCGTGTGGACGTGGTCTGCGACCCAAGGTCTCGCCCGCGACGGCCATTCGCCGCAGATCGGGACCCCCGACGCCGCCAAGGCCCTCGAGTTCGTGCGGGCTCTCGACGATCCGGCGGTGTTCGTGCTGCACGACCTCGCGCCGGTGATGGAGCAGAACACCGTCGTGATCCGCGCGCTGAAGGAGATCGCCCTTCGGATCCGGCGAGGCCGGCTCTCGCAGACGATCGTGATCACAGGTCCCACCGCGGATGTCCCGGCGTCGCTGGAGGGGACGGCGCTGCCTTGGAGGCTCGATCCGCCCACGCGCGCGGAGCTGGAAGCGTTCGTCCGACGATTCGCAGCGGATCTCGGCGCGCGCGGATTCACCGTTGCTTTGGACGACGCGGGGATACGCGGGCTCGTCGACGCCGTTACGGGACTCACGCTTCCGGAGGCGGAGCGCTTGATCCTTCGGGCAACGATCGGGGACGGAGGCCTGGGCGACGGCGACGTCGCCGAAGTGCGAGAGGCGAAGGCCGAGCTGCTGGCGTCCGATGGGATCCTGGAGCTGATCGCCACCGACGAACGAGGCCTGGAGACGGTGGGAGGGCTCGACGAACTCAAGGCGTGGCTAGCAGAGCGCGGCCGCGGATTCGAATCGGGAGCTCGGGAGTTCGGACTCGAACCTCCGCGCGGGGTGTTGCTAACCGGTGTGCCGGGGTGCGGCAAGTCGCTGGTCGCGAAGACGCTCGCGCGGAGCTGGGGCATGCCGCTCGTGCTCTTCGATCCCGCGCGGATCTACGACAAGTACGTGGGCGAGACCGAGGCAAGGCTGCGCAGCGTGCTCGCGACGATCGAAGCGATGGCGCCGATCGTCGTGTGGGTCGACGAGATCGAGAAGGGGTTGTCGGTCGAGGGCGAGGGCGGCGGCACGGGTACGGGTCGGCGCGCCCTCGGAACGTTCCTGCGCTGGATCCAGGATCGTGGTCCCGGAGTGTTCCTCGTTGCGACGAGCAACGACGTCGATTCGCTCCCGCCGGAGTTGCTCCGACGAGGACGGTTCGACGAGATCTTCTTCGTGGATCTGCCGAGTTCGACCGAGCGTGAACACATCGTCCGGCTGCACCTGCAGCGTCGCGGGCGCGACCCGATGGGGTTCGATCTTCCGAAGCTGGCGGCCTCCTCCGATGGGTTCAGCGGCGCCGAGCTCGAAGCGGCGATCGTCGCGGCGCTTTATGCGGCATATGCGGTCGGCGGCGGCCTCACGACCGAGGGTCTCATAGAGGAGTTCACCCAGACGATCCCGCTCTCCCGGACGCGTGCAGAAGACGTCGCGGCGATGCGAGCGTGGGCTATGGGGCGCGCAACCCCCGCGACGAGCGCGGGAGCCGTTGCATGAGCGACGCCCCGCCGTGTCGAAGTGCGCCACCCGCGGGCTCTGTTCTCAGCGGTCGTGAGCGCGGAGCGCAGCGAGCGCCGAGGCGTGGTCGAGCGGCTCGGACTCGGCGCGCGCCGCGAACAGCACCGCCGTGGTGACCAGGGCCATGAACGGTGCCGTGAACAGCTGGCCGAGCGCGACCGCCGCACCGGTGAGGATGTTGCCCTCGGCCAACCCGATGCCGGTCACACGACCGGCGACGGCCCCGAGCGCGAAATTCACGACACCCCCCAAGAACGCTGCGGACACGAACACGCCGAGGCAGCGCCAGAAGCGTCCCTGCGTGAGCAACCAGGAGCGCCCGACGGCGGCTCGCCCTCGAGTGTCCTCCACGATGTAGATCGCATTCGACACCTGCAGCCGTGTGAAGAAGTACAGCACGATGAAGAAGGACGGCACGACGAGGGCTATCACCGCCCATTCCGGCCGGTCGGACCCGCTGAAGACGGTCCCCATGAACAGCACGACGAACAACACGATCGCCGTGGCGATCGCACCGACCGCGAGGAACGCGATCGCGAGCCACACGTTGATCAACAACATGCTGGGGAACCTGCGGACCCCTTGGCGCAGCAGGAACGCGAACCCCGGCGAGTCGCCGAGGTAGACGCCGGACGTCAAGCGATAGATCGCGACCAGGTAGATCGGTTGCAGGACCAACACGTCCAGCACCGCGACCCAGAGCGCGAGCGTTGGTTCCCCCACAGGAAGCACGAGCACCCCGAGGCTGAACCCGGGCGAAGCCCCCGCCTGGTTCCCGCCCAGGGCCCCGGACAAGGTTGCGACGGGGGCAACGAGGAGCAGCGTCAGGGTGATCAGGCCCGCGGCCCTGCTCAGGTACGTGCGCCAGGCCCATTGAAGGATCGCTGGGACGTCGAGGGGCGGTCCCGGGAGGGCCCCGGCAGCCTCCGAGACCGAGCTTGGGGGTGGAGGTATCGGGCCGGTTGTGCCTGCGGGAACATCGGGGGGAGGCCCGTTGTTAACCATGACAACGAGGGACGCTACCGGTGACCGACGGTCTCCACAAGGCCGTAACATCGTCGCCTTTACAAATGGCAAGCCCCTGCGTACCATGCTCGTAGGAGGGCGTACCAAGGCCCACCTACGAGCACGCGCCCGGTCGAAATCCGGGCCGATGACGCCAGCTAGTCCCGAAGACCACCGATAGCCGACTCCCGCGCGGCCCGGGGCTTCGAGGAAAGGGAGTGAGAACGTGCCAGAGCCCGCACGCCCGCTGGGCACTGACGATGCGGACGATCTTCGCCTCTACCTGGAGGCGGCGGCCCGTGAGCCGCTGCTGACCAAGGAGGAAGAGGTGGAGCTCGCCATGCTGATCGAGGCCGGCAAGGAATCGGAGGAGAAGCTCCAGGCCGGGCGCTTGCGCGCGGAAAGTTCGATCATGAAGGCCCGAAAGGCCGTCCGGAAGGCCGAGGCGGCTCGCCAGCGCTTCATCATGGCCAACCTTCGACTGGTCGTGTCCGTCGCCCGCAAGTACCAGGGCCAGGGCCTGCCCCTGCTCGATCTGATCCAGGAGGGCAACATCGGTCTGATGCGCGCCGTCGAGCTGTTCGACTGGCGCCGCGGCTTCAAGTTCTCGACCTACGCAACCTGGTGGATCCGCCAGGGCATCACGCGAGCGATCGCCGATCGTTCTCGGTCGATCCGGCTGCCGGTCCACATCCACGACCGGTTGCGCAAGCTCAACCGCACGCGGTTCCAGTTCGCGCAGAGCATGGGACGCGAACCCAGCCGCGAGGAGCTGGCCAAGGCCCTCGACACGACGGTCGACGAGATCGACGATCTCACCGAGATGGGTCGCCGCGAGCCGCTGTCCTTGCAGTCCCCCGTCGGGGAGGACACGGAGCTGGGCGACTTGATCGAGGAGGTCGATTCCGACGCCGCATTCAACGAGGTGGAGGACGGCCTACTGCGCGAGGAGATCGGCGACGCGGTCGATCGCGTGCTCGACGAGCGCGAACGCCACGTGGTGGCGCTGCGCTACGGCCTCGAGAACGGCCAGCCGCTCTCGCTGCGCGAGACCGGCAAGGTCCTGGGGCTGTCGGGCGAGCGGGTCCGGCTGATCGAGCGCGAGGCGTTGCGCAAGCTCCGCGACTCCAACCTCATCACCGCCGCCGCGGTCCTCTAGCGGCGCAGCTCCACGACCAGCACCACGTTGACGGCCGGCCCCTGAGGCCGGCCGTTCCGCGTCCAGATCCCACGTGCGTGCCTGAAGTTGCACGACAGGGATTCAGGCGGGCTGAGAAGGGGTCGATACCTCCTGTGGCGTGCCCACCGTGGGCGGTCTTGGAGGCGTGCAGGCTCACGATGAAGGAAGAGGATCTCCAGAAGCTCCTGGGCCTGGCGCTCGAAAGCGATGACGGCGACGACGCCGCCGCCGAGGACTCGGTCGAGCAGCTGCGCGAGAAACTGCGCGAGGCTCGCGTTCAGGTGCGAGAGATGCGCGCGCTGTATCGCGGCGTGGTCGACCAGCTGCCGGCTTTCCTCTACATCGACTCGCCCGAGATCGACGGACCCACCTACTACGCGAGTCCGAAGATCCGGGAGATCCTCGGGATCACCCCGCAGGAATACATCGAGAGCGCCACGATCTGGGACGACATGATCCATCCGGACGATCGGCAGCGTGCGATCGACGACTACGAGTCCTACATCCGCACCGGGTTCCCGGACCGCGGGGACTTCCGATACATCCGACCCGATGGCACCACCGTGTGGGTGCACGATCGCTCGAGCAAGATCTACGACGACGACGGCGAGCCCTTCCTCGTACAGGGTGTGATGTTCGACATCACCAAGGAGAAGGAGGCCGAGCTCCGGATCCAGCACATGGCCTACCACGACGGGCTGACGCAGCTGCCGAACCGCCGGATGTTCGAGGACCATCTCGATCTCGCGCTTGCGCGGGCCCGGCGTGACGACCTGGGGGTCGCGGTGCTCTTCCTCGATCTCGATCAGTTCAAGCTGGTGAACGACAGCCTCGGTCACGCGATCGGCGACGAACTGCTCGTGCAGGTAGCCGACCGGCTCCGCGACGCCACACGGGACACCGACCTGATCGCGCGGCAGGGCGGCGACGAGTTCCTGGTGCTGGTGGGCGACGTCAGCCGAGGAGAACACGGAAGCGACGTCTCTACGAAGGTTGCCCAGGGGGTCGCCGATCGGATCGCCGAGGCGTTCCGGCGTCCGTTCACCGTCGGGGGGGTCGAGATGATCTCCACGCCGAGCATCGGGATCAGCTTGTTCCCCGACGACGCCCGTGACGCGCAGGAGCTGATGCGAAATGCGGATGCCGCGATGTACGTGCACAAGCGCACGGGCACGGGCCGCTCGGCCGTCCATGCCTCCTCCGGGAGCGATGCGATGGACCAGTTGTCGTCGGTGAACCGACTTCGCCAAGCCGTGGAAGAGCAGCATTGGGAACTGCACTATCAGCCGATCGTCGACCTGCAGACCGACCAGGTGCTTGCCGTGGAGGCGCTCCTTCGCTGGAAGGACCCCTCCGGGGGCATCACGCGACCGGGGGAGTTCATCCCACTGGCCGAGGAGACCGGGTTGATCCAGAGCATCGGTGACTGGGTCCTCGGCGAGGCGTGTCGACAGATGCGTGCGTGGAAGGACGACGGGATCCAACTGGATGTGAGCGTCAACGTGTCCCCCCTGCAGTTGACCCGCGCAGGGGTCGTCGACGAGGTGACCGCGCACCTGGACGTGCACGACCTGCCGCACGAAGCGCTCATCGTCGAGCTGACCGAGTCGACCGCCATGGCCGACCCCGAGCAGATCCAGAAGTTGCTGTGGGAGCTTCGCGGTCGAGGTGTGCGGATCGCGATCGACGACTTCGGCACCGGAGCCTCATCGTTGGGCCGACTGCGCCATCTCCCGGTCGAGCTGCTGAAGATCGACCGCTCGTTCGTCGCCGACACGGTCCACGACGATCACGCCGCCTCGATGGTCGGGGCGATCGCCGACCTCGCGCACACTCTGGGGATGGTTCCGCTTGCCGAAGCCGTCGAAACGCAGGCGCAGCGAGACCGTGTGCAGCTGCTCGGCTGCAGCCTCGCGCAGGGATACCTGTTCTGCCGTCCGATCCCCGCGGCGGAACTCGCTCGGCGGATCCATGCCGGGGAGCTCCGACTCGCGGTTACGGGCCAGCTCCGAGCGACCGCGAGCCCGTCCTAGTCGCGTTCGCCGGCTGCGGCACGTTGCTCCGCATCCGCTCGCGCCGATGCGGATGCCGCTCGGATGCCCTCTTCGACCCTGCGAGTGAACGCGGCGACGGATTCCAGATCGTCCGGGTCGCCGTCGGCCGATAGCGGCTCCCCGAAGGCGAAGGTCAGCGGGTGCCGCAGGAGCGAGGATCGGATGCCCCCGCTCTTGGACCACCGCCACTGCGTTCCCCAGATCCCGACGGGGATCACCGGGGCGCCGGACGCCAGGGCGATCCTGGCGACGCCCGTGTGAACGCGTTGCAGGTGATCCGGGTCCGGATTCACGCTCCCCTCAGGAAAGATCCCTGCGATCGCCCCGGCTCGGATCGTTGCGATCGCCTCGTCGAGCGCTCCGGTGTCGCTACGACCGCGGCGGATCGGGATCTGTCGCAAGCGACGAAGGCACCACCCGATCACCGCGACGTCGAAGAATTCGGCTGCCACCAGCGACCGCACGATGCGTCCCCTGCTGTAGGGCGCGATGCACAGCGTCGGACCGTCGAGCATGCTCACATGGTTCGCGGCGAGGATCGCGGGGCCGTTCTCGGGGATCCGCTCGGCGCCGAGGAACCGCAGACGGAACAGCAGGCGAGTGGCGGGAACCACGATCATGCGACCGATGCGCCACCAGCCGTCGATCTCCATCGTCACCGCTCCGTGTCTCGAGGTGTCCAGTGCCCGAGGCGAAAAGAAGAGCCCAAGGGCCTAGGAGCGCAGCCCGTTCGCCCCTCACGGGTGGATGCTACCCCGACCTATACTCGCCACCATGGCGGATGTCCGTGAGCTGCAGGCGTTCGCGGAGTCCCGGCAGGAGGCGTTCACCGAGGATCTTCGCGCGATGGTCGATATCGATTGCGGGTCGTACTCGCCGGCCGGCGTCAACGCGATCGCGGACCGATGCGAGCGCCGTTTCGTCCAGGACGGCTGGATCGCGGAGCGTCGCCCGCACATCCCGGCAGATGGCGAGCCGCAGCTCGGTGACCTCGTGATCGGTCGCATCGGTGGCGGAAGCGGTCCTCGGGTACTGCTGATCGGGCACATGGACACCGTGTTCGATGACGGAACAGCGGCGGCGCGGCCATTCCGGATCGTCGGCAACCTCGCCTACGGTCCCGGAACGTCGGACATGAAGGGTGGCTTGCTCGCGGGTTTCGAAGCCGTGTCGGCCCTTCGTCGAACCGGAGCATCTCCGGCCGGTACGGTCACCTACGTGTGCAACCCCGACGAGGAGATCGGTTCGCCGTTCTCGGGCCCGGTGATCCGCGAACTCGCCGATGAGCACGATGTCGCGCTCGTGCTCGAGTGCGCGCGGGCCAACGGCGACGTGGTCTCGGCGCGGAAGGGTGTTACCGATTACGCGATCGACTTCGTCGGGCGCGCGGCACACGCAGGGGTGGAGCCGGAGAAGGGCGCGAGTGCCGTGCTGGCGGCCGCGCACACGACGGTCGCCCTGCATGCGCTCAACGGCCGGTGGCCAGGGGTGACGGTCAACGTCGGTGTTGTCCGCGGTGGTTCCCGGACCAACGTGGTTCCCGAGCGGAGCGAACTCCATCTGGACCTGCGATCGCCCGACGAGGCGTCGATGCACGAAGCCGAGGAGGCGATCCGGATGGTGTGCCTTGAAACGGTTGTTCCGGGCGTCGAGCTCGTGCTCCGGGAGCACGGATGGCACCGCCCGATGGAGCGCTCCGAGGATGGCGGCGCGTTGGCGGAGAGGGCGATCACGATCGGCAAGGAGCTCGGACTCGAGTTCTCCGACACCTCGACCGGGGGAGCCTCGGACGCCAACACGACCAGCGCGGCGGGAGTGCCGACCCTCGACGGTCTGGGTCCGGTCGGCGGCGACGCACACGCCGAGGGTGAGTGGCTCGATCTGTCGAGCGTTCCGGCGCGCGTGTCACTGCTCGCCGCGTTGATCGATCGGGCCGGAGAGCGGTAGACGATGACCGACGATCGACCCCCGTTCGACGACGCCCACGAACCCGATCGGTTCTGGGACGGACTCGAGAGCGCCGAAGCGTATCGTTCCCTCGCCGAAGGGGTTCCGGCGATCCTCTACATCGATGCGGCCGACGAACTCAGCACGAACCTGTACACGAGCCCGCAGGTCGAGGCGATCCTCGGCTTCTCACCCCGCGAATGGGTGACGCGCCCGCAGATGTTCGTCGAACTGCTGCACCCGGACGATCGCGAGCGGGTGATCCGGTTGAACGAGGAGAGCAACCGGACGGGAATGTTCGCGACGGAGTATCGACTGTTCGCACGCGACGGCCACGTGGTCTGGTTCCGCGACGAGGCGGCGCTGGTTCGCGACACTGCGGGTCGTCCGCGCTTCTGGCGCGGGGTGATGCAGGACATCACCGAGCGCAAGCGAAGTGAGGACAAGCTCCGGCGAAGCCTGGAGATCCTCCGCCGCACGATGGACCAGCGTCGTGAGCTGATGCATCGCGTGGAGGAGGCGCAGGAGCAGGAGCGCCGGCGGATCGCCGGCGACATCCACGACGACCCGATCCAAGTGATGAGCGCCGCCGACATGCGGATCCAGGGGCTGTTGGAGCGATTCGGCTCGGATCCGACGATCGGTGCGGCTCTCGCGGAGGTCCACGAGGCCGTCGGGCAGTCGATCGAACGGCTTCGTCACTTGCTGTTCGAGCTGCGTCCTCCTGCCCTCGACAAGCAGGGACTGCGAGCTGCCCTGGAGATCTACCTCGAGTACTCCGGCAGAGAGGCGGGGTTCTCGGCATCGGTCGAGAGCCGCCTGTCGCAGGAACCCCCGAACGACGTCGCGTCGATCCTGTTCCGCATCGCGCAGGAGGCGGTCGCCAACATCCGCAAGCACGCCCGCGCGGGCATCGTGGAGGTGCTGATCGACCGGCGCGAGGGTGGGATCTTGCTGAGGATCACCGACGACGGGGTCGGGTTCGACCCGGCGATCGTCGCCGATCCGGCCCCGGGCCATCTCGGCATGTCGGCGATGCCCGAGCGCGCAGAGCTCGCCGGCGGCTGGTGCCGTGTCGAGAGCGCTCCCGGCAGTGGAACGACCGTCGAGTGCTGGGTGCCGCTGGATCCTCAGGCCGAAGGGGCACGTTCGACCGCCTGAGTTGTCGGTCGTCCTACCGCCGTCAGCATCGGATCCGGTCGCTGACCAGCGCGTCCCGCGGTAGCCTCGCGGGATGGTTTCTGTCGCCCGCCTGTCGACCACGCCCGTGAAGGCTCTCGGGCTCTCGCATCCCGATGAGATCTCCTTGCGCTCGTTCGGCGTGCCCGAGAACCGGCGGTTCCTCGTGTTGACGCCCGAACGAGACCTGTTCGAGGCCAATCGGCATGGGTCCGCGATGCAGGTCACGTCCGAAACCGACGAGGAGGGATCTCACCTCACCTTGCGGTTCCCGGACGGCACCGAGGTGTCGGAGCACGTGGAGGTGCAGGCAAACCCGTTCCCCGTGGACGTGTGGGGCAGAACGATCGCTGCGCGGCTCGTTGCGGGAACGTTCGCGAAAGCCCTCTCGTCGTACGTGGGGACGCCGCTGCTCCTTGCTCGAACTCAGCACCCCGGGGACGGCAACGACGAGTTCCCCGTTTCGCTCGTGTCGCTGGCATCGGTGGAGCGGATCGGCGACGTAGGCGGCCGTGACGGCTCGATCGGAGCCGGGCGTTTCCGCATGTTGCTCGAGCTCGACGGCTTGCAGGCGCACGAGGAGGACTCTTGGCTGGGACGTAAGGTCCGTGTGGGTACAGCGACGATCTACGTCGCGAAGCACTGCGCCCGCTGCGTGATCACCACGATGAACGACAAGACAGGGGAGTCGGATTTCCCCACCCTGAAGACGATCGCCGCCTACCGCGGCGTCGACGACGGGAGCCTCAACTTCGGGATGTATGCCGCCGTCCTCGAGCCCGGGACGATCCGAGTCGGCGACTCGGTCGAGGCCCAACCCGCGTGACGACGATGTCAGTCTCCCCTCGGGTCTCGTGACGTCGATGTGGGAGGAACAGTCCGAGAACTGGGTTCGGTGGGTACGCACCCCGGGACACGTTGATTCGTATGACTTCTTCGGTCGTGGGTTCTTCGAGCTGCTACCAGCGTCGGCCGGCCGAACGCTGGAGATCGCGTGCGGAGAGGGGCGAATTACCCGGGATCTGCGCGCCGCAGGCTACGACGTGATCGGACTGGATCTGTCGACGACACTGATCGACTACGCGCGATCCGCTGATCCCGCCGGGAGGTACCTGCGCGCCGATGCAGCGCGTCTGCCGTTCGACGACGCGGCATTCGAACTCGTCGTCGCCTACAACGCGCTGATGGACATCGAAGATATGCGGTCCGCTGTACTCGAGTCGGCTCGCGTGCTGCGGCCCGGCGGTGTGCTGTGTTTCTCGGTGACCCACCCGCTCAACGATGTGGGAGCCTTCGCGGGTGCCGGGCCCGAGGCGCCGTTCGAGATCCGTGGTTCCTATCTGAAGAGCCGAAGGTTCGAGGAATCGATCGAGCGCGACGGACTGCAGATGATCTTCACCGGGTGGACCCATCCGCTGCAGGACTACACGGCGGCCCTCGCCGACGCGGGGTTCGTCGTACGTCACCTGCGAGAACCGACCCCTCCGGAGAACGCGGAGCCTCGTGAGCGATGGGCACCGTGGCATCGGATCCCTATGTTCCTTCAGGTATCGGCGGTCAAGGATCGGGAGGATGGATGAACGCACTCGGCCGGCTCGGATGGATCCAGATCGACGACGCACCGCTGTGCGATCTCGGCTACACCTACCGCCGGATGCGCGACCCCGAGGGGAATGAGTTCTGCCTGATCCAAGATGATCGTGACCCTCAAGGCCCATGACCGTCTCCTACGAATGGCGTGGCGACTTCGACAACGCGGAGCTGAACGAACTGCACGCGGAGGCCTTCGAGACGCGCCTGTTCGATGAGTCGGAGTGGAACTGGGAGGAAATGACGCACCGGCACAGCCTCGGCTGGGTGGCGGCCCGCCAGGGGTCGGCGCTGGTCGGGTTCGTCAACGTCGCATGGGACGGCCTCGTGCATGCGTGGATCCAAGACACCATGGTCGCGGCGGGGGTGCGCCACCAGGGAGTCGGCACCGAGCTGGTGGCCGTCGCCGTGCGCGAGGCACGCACGGCCGGCTGCGAATGGCTGCACGTCGACTTCGACGATCACCTGCGCGCGTTCTATCTCGACGCGTGCGGCTTCGTCCCCACGAACGCGGGGCTCATCGAGTTGCAGGGGAGTGGGCCCGAATGAGCCCGAATGAAGAGGAGGAGGCATGACCGAGACGATCTCGCCGCAGCAGTTCCACGACGCCGGCGGTATCGAGGACTGGCGAGTGCTGACGAACGTCGCACACGCACATTTCCGCACCGGGTCGTTCGCGGAGGGTGTGGCGCTGGTGGGCTCGATCGGCAGACTCGCCGACGCCGCGAACCACTACCCCGAGGTTGACCTTCGGCCCGACGGCGTCACCGCGCGGCTCACCACGACCACGCCCGACCACCTCTTCTGGCTGAGCGAGCGCGACGTCGAGTTGGCCCGGCAGATCTCGGCGACCGCCCGCGAGCTAGGGGTTCGGGCCGACCCGACCGCCGTACAGAGCGTCCAACTCACGATCGACGCCCTCGTGCATCCCGACGTGATGCCGTTCTGGCGCGCCGTGCTCGGCTATCGGAAGGTGGGTGACGAAGACCTGCTCGACCCCCGCTCCCAGGGGCCACCGATCTGGTTCCAGCAGATGGACGCGCCGCGCCAACAGCGCAACCGGATCCACATCGACGTCTGGATACCGCAAGCGTCTACGCTTTCGGCCGCGTCTGCTTCCGCTGGAGAGACGATCCCTGGGACCTCTCCTCCCCTACGTCTGGTCTATCCGCGGTGTTCGCCGGGGATTGAACGGCGCAACCGCCTAATGGGATCCCGTTGATCCCTGGGGCGGGCTAGGGCTGTTCGGCTCGAAGGTCCAAGGTCGAGGGAAGGCAGGTGGGAGGCTGGTGAGATCGGGGCCAATCGCCTGCTCTTCCACGAGGCATTGGCAGGCCCGCCAGCCCAATTCGAAGAGTAGGGGATCAACAGGGTGAACGCCGTTGAATTCGGGGCTCTGCCAACTCATCCACCCACCAGCGGCTCGATCCTCCAAGACTGGACGACCCTCCGCGATCGCGTCCCAAGTATTCATCGAGCCTAGGAGACCAGCGGCAGGACCTCGCGTCTAGCACCTCCCGCCAGGTCCATAGCGGATCGCGCTCGCCGGGGGGATTTCGCCGGGGATCACGAAGGCGGCTGACCGGTGCGAACCGAAGTCGTTCTAGCGGAGGCGGACGGGAATCGAACCCGCCAGGGAGCTTTCGCCCCCTCACCGGTTTTGAAGACCGGGGGGCCCACCAGGAACCCTGACGCCTCCGCCGGGCAGCCTACCGGGACGCGGCCGAACCCATTCAGCGATGGCGACGTACGATGAGCGACTGACCAGCCGGCCCCTGAGCGCCGGCGCCCGGCGATGAGGAGTTCGGTGATCCCGTACAGGACGTTCCCGGAGATCGACCTCGGCCCGTTCTCGATCAAGACGTTCGGGCTGTTCGTCGGGCTCGGCATCCTCGTGGGGGTCTGGCTGTTCCTGCGGTTCGCCCGCCGCAAGGGATTGGACACCGACGAGCTCACGTCCTTGGCGTGGCGGGTGATCATCTTCGGGATCATCGGGTCGCGACTGCTGTTCGTCGTGACGCACTTCGACCAGTTCCGCGACGACCTATGGAGCGTGTTCGCGGTCTGGGAGGGCGGACTGCAGTTCTCCGGCGCCTTCCTGGTGGCGCTGGTGATCATCTGGCTCTGGCTTCGCAAGCACCCGGAAGTTCCGGGACTGCTGCTCACCGACGGGATGGTGATGGGGCTCGTCCCCGGTCTGATGATCGGTCGATGCGGTTGCTGCGCCGTCGGTGAGCACTTCGGTGGACCGACATCGTTCCCCCTCGGGGTCAAGTACGAGGGCGGGGTGACGCGTGAGGGCCCGATCCAGCCCGGTACGACGATCCACAACACCGCCGTGTACGAGATCCTGTTGCTGATCCCGCTCTACATCCTGCTGCTGCAGATGCAGAAGCGGAACGTGAAGGACGGCTGGATCACGGCCACGTTCTTCGTCTGGTACGGAGTGCAGCGGTTTTTCACCGACTTCTTGCGCGCGTACGACAAGACGGTGCTGGGTCTCACCGGAGCGCAGTACATCTGCATCGGCTTGGTCGCGGTCGGTGTTGGGCTGATGGTGAACCTGCGCAGGAACCGCGACGAGGACGAACCCGCGGACGCCGAGCCGGCGACCGTCTGACCTACGCGGGTGCGGGCATCGCGTTGCCTTCGCGGCGAGCGCGACGCGCGAGGAACGGCCGGCTGACCGCGACCGACACCCCGGGAGAGTGGTGCACGAGCGGATCCCCCTCCGGCGACGGCAGCCCTGCGACGGTGATCAGGTCGTCGCGCAGCTCGATCACCGTGCCGGTACGCAGCCGCCAGGACTCGTGATCGGCCAGCGCGTAGGACAGGCCCAAGGGACTCAGGCTGTAGATCCGGAACCTGGCCGTGAGGAACAGATCGAGCTCGCTCGGCGCGATCCGGTCGCCCAGCTCCACGTCCACGATCGTCGTCGCGCCGTGCGGTCCAGGCCAGCGGCGGTGCGACTCGTAGCGAACCCGATGCGGATCGCGGTTCACGCGCATCTTCGCCCACATGTACGGCAGCCGATACATCGCCCGAGCGGTGACGACGGCCGCGAGTCGGGAGGCTTCGAGGGAGAAGAACCAGATCCCGCGCTCGCCGTCCGGGCCGATCACGTAGGTGCGGACGTTCGTCTCCGGGAAGGTGGAGACCCAGGGCAGCGGCGGGAACCCGGCGGGCTTGACCACCATCAGGAACGGCACGAGGGAGACCCACGCCTGCCCCGCGAAGGTGTCGACCTCCAGGCCGTCGGGGAGCAACCGTTGAACGTCGTCCGGCTCGTACCCCCAGTGGAGGAACGTGAGCCGGTTCCATTCCATCTCCATGACCGGTCGCTGGATGGAGGTCGGCTCGGGAGCTCGAAAAACCATGACGGCCAGTCTATGCGTGCTGCTTGTCGGCGGTTCCACGCGTGCGCTCCCAGCACGGGCAGGCCAGAGACCCCGGGCAATCCTGAAGGTGCACGGGTTGGTCGCCGATGCACCGTACGATGGATTTGATGGAGGCTGCCTTCTTCGACCTCGACAGGACGATCATCTCCACGTCCAGCTCGCTGGCGCTCTCGCGCCCGATGTACCGGGCGGGGATGGTCACCCGCGCCGCGCTCGTTCGTGGTGCATACGCCCAGCTGGCCTATCTCCTCGTCGGTGCCGACGAGAAGAAGGTCGACAAGCTCAAGGACAGCCTGCTCGCTATGACCAAGGGGTGGAACCGAGCGGAGGTCGAACTGCTCGTGCGTGACGTGATCATCGACGTGATCGATCCGTTCGTGTACCAGGAGGCGCTCGACCTGATGGAGCTGCATCGGGCGCAGGGGCGCCACATCTATATCGTGTCGAGCTCGCCCGAGGAGATCGTTCGCCCGCTCGCTCGTCACTTCGGCGTCAGCGGCGTGCTCGCGACCCGTGCCGAGATCGGTCCCGACGGCACCTACACGGGTGCGTTGGCCTTCTACTGCCACGGGGCGGGCAAGGCAGACGCGATCCGCGCTCTCGCCGAACGCGGAGGGATCGATCTCGAGCGTTCGTTCGCGTACTCGGATTCGTCCACGGATATCCCGATGCTCGAGACGGTGGGCAACCCCGTCGCGGTGAACCCCGACCGCGGACTGCGGCGTGAGGCCGATCTACGCGGATGGCAGGTGCGCGACTTCCGACGCCCGGTGCGGTTGCGCACGAGGATCGCCTCGTCGGTGCGCAAGCCCAACCCGCCAGTCGCGGTCGCGTTCGGCGTCGTCGCCGTCGCTGCGGTGCTCGGATGGATCGTCTTGCGGCAGAAGGTGTCGTCGCGCCGTGCCGCATCGGCTCCCGAGGGCGTTCGCGCTCGAGAGTCGACGGGTGTATAACCGAAGCAGGCCGTGAGAGCGGCCAGCGAAGGGAGCAGAAACCCACGCGCGTCCTGCCGCGGGAGGCATGCTCGGGTTCCCGGAGGACCTCGGTCTGGCCGGCGCCCGAGCAAGTGCAGATAGCGCATGATCGCTGCTCCCTTCGCGCACGTCCGATGTGAGTCGACGCACATGGCCGCGATCAGCCGGAAGCCGCAGGCTCCTTCGGAGGGCCATGCCATTCGAAGTGGTTACCGTCGGGCGTGATCCAATCCCCTCCCCATACGAAGCCCCACCTCTCCATCGTCCGCACGAGTGCTTTGGGTTGGTGGGGAGTCGCGCCGAACGCGTTGCCTGCGAGGTTGAAGTCGATGGCAACTCCCCAGGCATGGTGGGAGACGGAGGAGTTCGGCACGTTCGACATGAACTTCGGCACGTAGCAGCCGTGCTCCGTGTGGATCACATCCGAATGGCTACGGTCGATCAGCTCGCCGAGTATGCCTCGCAGCTGCGGCAGCACGTCCTTGTGACACTGAACGTCGCCGACGAGCGGCAGGTGGACGAGTCGGATGTTTTGCTTGCGCCATCGGGGGTCGATCTGGAGGTTGCCGGGATCACCTGGACGAGGTCGGGCCGCGAACTCTCCGAACTGCAGCTTGAGCATGACCTGAGGGAGCACCGCGTCCCCGTGGCGTGGGTAGGGGGTGTCTCCGGGCTCGCGCACCTGCAGAGGCGTGTCGGCTGAGATGAACGTGCGCAGTTGGTTTTCCAACTGCTCGTCCGAGGGCTGCCCGCGGGGGATCATCAGCGCGTACCGATCGTTGTTCACGCCCAGCGGAGCTCCAACTTCGGAGGCGACTAGCAACTCGGTCGCGCCGACGAACACGTCGGGGAGCACGGCGGCGATGCGGATCGGAACCGTGCGAGAAGGGTGTTGGGCGACGCGCATCTCCATCACGCCGCCCTCTCCGATGCCGCGAACCTTCGCGCTGCTCTCGCTGATCACGCCTTCGCCGTCGGCGAGCTGAGCGATGACGGACCGGTACTGAGGCGCGAGGAACCCCTCGAAGTCGCGCGGACGAACCGAACTCGCCTCGATCGGGATGTCGAAGGGTGGGCGGGGATCGTCGACGAGCCGGTGGTCCGTGTCGAAGGAACGGGCCATCCAGGTCGTGTCGCTCGCGACCACCACGACGTCGGAGATCCCCCGCAGTTTCGTCGCGCTGGCGTCGAAGCCGGGCGTCAGGCCGCCCGGGGTCCATGCAAGGAACGTCGTGTCCTCGATCGGACGCGTGCGCAGGTCCTTGGGGACGAGATCCACCGCGGGATCGACCGACGGGCTGACGGTGGGAGGCAGCGTGAAAATGGGGATCGGCTGCGAGCGAGCGCTCTGCGCCCCGAGGGAGAGCGTCGCGCCGACGACGAGCCCCACCAGTCCTGCCGCCGCCGCGGTCAACCAGGGGCGGATCCGCGGCGGACTCATCCAGGCACGTCCCGTTCGAACTCCATCGCGAGCGCGACGAGACGCTCGAGTCCTTCGCCTTCGGCGCGGATCGAGTAGTAGACGCCACCCTGGTTCCACTCCAGCAGATCGAACGATCCCGTGAACCTGCCGTTGCGCAGTTGCAGGACCTCCACCGTTCTCGGTTCGGCCGTGGAAGGCACCGTGCCGCGCTCGACGTGCACCTCGATGTCGGGACCGGAGACGCCCGTGTCCTGGGGCCGATAGGTGAACGTGGCGCCGACAACGCCCGCCGTCTCGGTGGGCTCCGCTGCGGACAGCACGTACCCGGCGGGAATGGGGAGCAGGTTCGGGTCGAAGTCCAATCCGGCCAGCGCTTCCGACGGTGTCACGACGGGCGCCGACGACCACGACGGGGGGATCTCGCGGCCCGGGAGCGTCAGCGCCTGCGCCGCGCGGAGCAGGCGTTCGCGAGGGAGGTTCGTCTCGATCACGAAGTCGCGCTCGGTCGTGTGTATCGCGAGCCGGCGCCCGATCGACTGTGCACCGGGCTCGAAGTAACCGACTCCCCCGTTCGGAAGCTCCACTTGTTCGGCCGTGGCCTCGACGCCGCCGAACAGTCCGGGTCCGTTCCAGTCGGAGGTCTGCGAGATCTTCAGCCACGACATCCCGCGGGCGTAGGCGACGACGAC
Organism: Actinomycetota bacterium; assembly: GCA_040902745.1. GTDB lineage: Bacteria > Actinomycetota > UBA4738 > UBA4738 > HRBIN12 > JBBDWR01. The sequence goes on from JBBDWR010000013.1 coordinate 182,162, forward strand.
CTGCTCCCCCTCGCCGGTGTTGCCGGCGGGTGCCTCGGCGGCGCCGTACGTGTCGAGGCCGGCGGCGCGCTCCACGTCTTCGATCCCGAACGCAAGACTGCCCGCCAGAGTGGTGACGTCGACCGGGCGCGCGTGTTCGCTGACCTTGTCGCCCCGCGAGTCGATGTCGAAGACCTTTACGTCATCCACCTCGCGACTGAAGTTCAGCAGGCGCAGCGAGAGGATCGACTCGCCCGACAGGTCGCCGATCACACTGTTCCGGCCCGCCCAGCTGCGCCGATCGGCACTGGGGTTGGGGAAGACGTCGACGCGGATCGGGAACCACCCGGTGCGGTCGAGCCAGATGCGCACGCGATCGGATCCGTGGATGTTGCGCCAGCGATCGCCCAGACCCAAGAACGGGAAGAGCGGCTCGGCCTGCTCGAAGGCAAGCTCGACGAGCACCGCTTCACGCCCTTCGACCGTGCCTCGCTCCAGTCCGGGGATCTGGTCGGCGCTGCCGATGGCCGTCAGAGGGAGCACGAGGTCGGTCGGCAACGAGGACGAGGAGGAGAAGGGCGGCCGCTTCGTGACGATCGTCGTCTGCTCCGTGCACTCCGGTCCGGCGGTGCAGTCCGGGACCCGGGTGAGCGAACCGGTGCGGTCGGCGACGTAGGTCAGGTCGTTGGCCGGGGTCGCGGACGAACGGAGCCGTTTGGCGTCGGTGGTCTCAGCGACCTCCATGCGGAAGCGATCCGGGGTCTTGAGCCAGGTCTGCACGATGAACTCGCGGCGGGGCACTGCGCTCGCCGGATCGACCTGGACCATCCGGTAGCGGGCGCGGAACTCGTCCAGGCCGGCTGCCTGCGCAACAACCTCCCTGGGGATGTCGAGCGCGGAGGCGGTGGGAGCGCCACGCTCGCGAGCGAACGGTCCGCCCACCAACAGGCTCCCGGCGATCAGGCCGACCACGAGCGCGGCGGCGATCGGGGCGAGGCGACGAGCTGCGCGACGACGCGAGGCCTGCGCGTCGTCGTCGCGGGGAACGGGATCGTGTCCGGCGTGGCGCGCTCGGCGCGATGCGAGTTCGTCCCGGCCGGCGGCGGGTTCCTCCGCGAGAAGCTCCATGATCGGTTCGACCAGGTCCGGCACCGGCTCGACGGCGTGCAAGCGCATCGCCGACCGAATCCGGTCCGCTCGGGTCGCGAAGCCCTGGCACCGTCCGCACTTCGCGAGGTGCGCGTCGAGGTCGGCGGCGAGCTGGTTCGGGAGGTGCTCCCCGTCCATCCGCTCGGACAGCGCGGTCTGCGCGCGCTCACACCTCACCGGCGTCCTCCTCGTCGAGGGCCAGTGCCTCGCACATCGCCTTACGGGCGCGATGCATGCGGCTCTTCACGGTGCCGACGCGCACGTGCAGAACGTCGGCCGCCTCCTGATAGCTCAATCCATAGACCTCGATCAGCAGGAACGGCTCCCGGTGTTCGGCGGAAACCGCAGTCAGGGCGGTGTCGAGCTCCATGCGCGCGACCGGGTCGGTGTCCTCTCCGGGCAGCGGCGCGAGGAGGTCACGTTCGGCCCGCTGGCTGCGCGCTCGCAGCGCGTCCATCGCGCAGTTCCGCGTGATCCGCAGCAGCCAGCTCGAGAACTTGCAGTCGCCGCGGAACGAGTGCAAGAAGCGGAACGCACGCAGATAGGTCTCCTGCGTGATGTCCTCGGCGGTCGCCGTATCGCGGGCCAGGTGGAGGGCGAATCGGTACACGTCGGCCTGACTGGCTCGCACCAGCTCTTCGAACGCACCGAGGTCGCCCTGACGGGCGCGTCGGAGGGTCCTGGGATCGGGGTCTCGCACGGGGGACGTCACCTCAGACGGTCGTGCACGCCAAGCCTAGTCGGGCATCCGGAGCATGGGTACTGCGTGTGTGACCGGACATCGTGCCCAAAGGTTCCCAGACTGGGAGGGCCAGACGGAGGGGCAGACCGGCGAAGCGCTCGTCAGGCGCGCGGGTGCGTGCGTGAGGCGGGATGTTCGAGCAGGTCGGCGAGCCGCTCCGCCCGCTGTAGGGCCTCCTGAGTGCGTCCACCGGAGACGGCACCCGTGATCTCGAGGATCTCGGTCTCGATGCGGGGATCGACCGAACCGTCGTCGCCCGCCGCCTTGCGAACGGCCGGATCGAGGCGCCGAACCGTGCCTTCGAGCCGGGCGAGCGCGTCGGAGAGGGCCGCGACGCTGGTGCGCCCGTGCCGCTGCCGCCAATCGTCGAGGGAGATGACCTGACCCATGACGCGATCCTAGCCCGGGGGTGTGACACGACGGTGCAGCCCGGAGGTCGCGCTTGCTCGGACCAGCCACGGAACCGCCTGGGTCCGGTCGCGGTCTTCCTGGGCAGTGTCCGTTCCCGACGCAGGAGGTCCAGATGGGTGCCGTCCGGCCGGTCGTTCGCGCGGGGTTCGTGATGTTCGTGTTCGGTGCGGTGCTCGCGCTTCCCGGCTCGGCCGAAGCAGGCGGCTCTCCGTTCGGCCCCGGACGGGATCACTACGCGGTGGGCGATCGGGTGTCGATCGAGGGGGGGATCTGCGAGACGGGCCAGTTGAACGGGACGTTGAAGGACGGTCCGTACTTCCTCTCCCTGGTGCCCGGAGCATCGGAGCGCTCCGGGATGCCCTCGCCGTCGGCGATCCAGGTCGCCGAGATCCAGATCGCCGGGACCGGGGGGTGCGATCTCCGAGCTCACGCGGAGTTCGTCGTGCCCGACGTGCCACCTGGGTACTGGTCGCTCGCATACTGCAACGATCCCTGCACGGTGAACGGTCTCGGCGACGTCGTGACGTGGGGGTTCTGGATCGGTTCGACCCGGCTCGAATCAGCCCTGCTGTCTCGGGTGGACCGGCTCGAACGGACGGTGGGAACGCTGTCGGAGCGGGCCAGGGACCTCCGCGAGTCCAAGCGCGCACTCGAGGTGACGACCGCGCGGCTTGCCGACGCCCGCACCGAGCTGGTCGCGGTGCAGGAACGTGCCGATCTGGTCTCCACTCAGCTCGCGGACGCGCGACGCCGCACGGTCGACATGCGCAATCGACTTGACGGCGCGGTGTTCGCGCCGAGCAGGTTCGCGCTGGCGACCGCGCTCGCGGTCGTGGCGCTCCTCGTCGTGATCTTGGTCACATTGCTCCGCCGGCGCCAAGAACCCGCCGATCCGCAAGCGGAATCGGCCAACTCGGGGATGGCGTAGCACTCCGGCGCCGGATAACCTCGTCGAACGGTCGCCACCGACGCGATCACCCAGCTTTCTCCCCCTTGGCCTCCCTCGATGGTTCCGCGCGCCCGACGGTCTTGCGCGCCAGAGGGAGGATCGATGGACAACGTCGCACGCGTCGTACTCGGTGTGGAGCAGCATGACGTCGCCGAGCAGGTCATGCACTACCTCGACCGAACGGGTCGAGCCCGCGTCGTGGCCACAGCAGGCGACGAACGCCAGCTCGAAGAGGCGGTTCGTCAGAGCGACCCCGATGTCGTGGTCGCGTCGCCCACGCTGGCGCGCGCGGGAGGCAACGGCGGTCCGCTGTTCGCGCTCGAGACTCGGGAGTCGGTCGCCTCTCTTCGCGCGGCGATCCGTGCGGGGGCCGTCGGCTACTACCTGTGGCCCGACGAACGGGAAGCCTTGGCGGGCGCCACCGCGCGGCTGCGCGTCTCGGCGCCGAAGGACGGCAAGCGCGGACGGGTGATCGCGGTCCATGGTCCGCGCGGAGGGGCCGGAGCGACCTTCGTCGCGACCCACCTGGCGGCGGCGTTCGCCCGCGCCGACCGTAGCTGCCTGCTGGTGGACGCCGATCCTCTGTTCGCGGATCTCACGACCGCGCTCGGCGTCCCCGACGATCCGTCGCCGCGCACGCTCGCCGATCTTCTCCCTCTCGTCGACGAGTTGACGCCCGAGCACGTCGCCGATGTCGCGTGGGCGCACGGGGCCGGGTTCCGGGTGCTGCTCGCGCCCGAGGCCGATGTCGCCTTGCGCGTCGAGCCCCGCGAACTCCGTGGCGTAGGCTGGGCGGCGGCCCACACGTCGGACGTCGTGCTCCTGCACTTGCCCCGCGAGTTCGGTGAGGTGGCTCGAGCCGCGTTGGAGCAAGCGGATCGGGTGCTGCTCGTCGTGGCGCTCGATGTGTTGTCGTTCCGGGCGGGGGTCCGGTCGATCCGCGTACTGGACGAACTCGGGTTCCATGGACGGTGCGACGTGGTCGTCAACCGGGCGCGGCGGAGTGATCTGACGCCCGCCGACGTCGAGCGTGCCTTCGGCTGCGCACCTCTCGCCGTGATCCCGGCCGATCCGGCCGTGGGTCCGGCGCAGGACCGGGGCCGGTTGTTGCCGGCGAGGACTCGCGCCGTCCGCGCGATCGATGGGCTCGCCGCCGACTTGCTGGAGTCTCCCTGAGCGCATCGCCGGTCGGTCCGAACCCGCCGCAGCGGCATGTCTACGTGTGAGGCGTTGGGGCGGAGGGGCCGTGGGGCCTCAGTCGAAGGTCCGATGCGGGACGTCCCCCGAGCGGGGTAGCCTCCCTGCATGTCCAGACGACCCCTGCTTCTTTTCGTGTGCGCGTGTTTGCTCGTTCCGGCTGGTCTCCTCGCCTCGGGGTCCGCCGGCGCCGGGGTGCTGGATCCGTCGCCCGTGATGTTCGGCACGGTCGGCAACCGGCCCGGTCTGCCCTCGATCCGGGCGACCGTCGAGCAGGCGGAGGACCAGCTGAATCGCCCGATGGCAGCGGTCCGCATCTACGACTTCTGGAACACGACGTTCCCACAGAATCACCACCGCTGGCTGCGCAACACCGGGCACACGATCTACCTCTCGGTGAAATCGGAGCTTGAGAACGGAACGGACATCCCGTGGGCGGACGTCGCCGATGCGCCTAAGGGTTCGCCGATCCACGACAACATCGTCCGGTGGGCGCGCAAGCTGCGCGACTTCGGCGATCCGATCCACTTCACCTTCAACCACGAGCCCGAGACGGGTCACAACACGCATCGGGGTACGCCAAGGGACTACCGCGAGGCCTGGCGTCGGATCGTCAAGGTCTTCCGCAAGAAGGGCGCCGACGACAACGTCACGTTCACCTGGATCATGACCGACCACGCGTTCCGTGTCGGTGAGAACGACCGCCGCTACGCGCCCAACTGGTGGCCCGGCGAGGACTACGTCGAGGAGATGGGCGCCGACGTCTACAACTGGTTCGAATGCCGTCCGGAGCAGGACATCCCATGGCGCACGCCGGCCTATCTGATGGAGGGCTACCGGCAGTTCGGCGCACAGTACCCGGGCATCCCGATGTCGCTGCCCGAGTGGGCCACCGTCGAGGACCCCGATCAACCCGGTCGCAAGGCCGAGTTCATCGGCCAGATGCAGAACCTGTTGCAGGAACCGGAGTGGAGCCAGATGAAGTCGGTGCTGTATTTCAACCGGCCGGGAACCGCGTATCCGACGTGCAACTGGGCGTTCGACTCCAGCGAGAGCTCGCGCGCCGCGCTCGAGACGATGGGCGCCGACCCCTGGTACCAGCGATCGGAGAGCATCAACTATCCGGCCTGATCGGCCGGAGGAGACAGGGGTGCGCTCGCGCCCACAGAGAGTAGGGTTGGTCGATGCTGCGTAAGGCTCCCCCCATCGTCCTCGCGATCGCTTTGGTCGCCGCGGGCGTCCTGATCGCGGAGCCCGGCGCGAGCGCCGGCCCCGCCCCGTCACCGGTGATGTTCGGCACGATCGGCAGACGTCCCGGCATCGCCTCGATCCAGGCCGGCGTGCTGGAGGTCGAGGATCAGCTCAATCGGCCGATGGCCGCGATACGCATCTACGACTTCTGGAACACCAAGTTCCCGCAGGGGCACCACCGGTGGTTGCGTGACAGTGGCCACACGATCTACCTGTCGGTGAAGTCCCAGCTGGAGAACGGAACGGGGATCCCGTGGCGTCAGGTCGCCGACGCTCCGAAGGGCTCGGCGATCTACCAGAACATCGTCCGCTGGGCCGTCAAGCTGCGCGACTTCGGCGATCCGATCCACTTCACCTTCAACCACGAGCCGGAGACGGGTCACAACGACCATCGTGGGAACGCGAGGGACTACAAGGACGCCTGGCGCCGTGTGGTCGACATCTTCCGCAAGCGCGGTGCCGACGACAACGTGACGTTCACCTGGATCTTGACCGACCACGCGTTCCGTGTTCCTTCCACCGACCGGCGCTACGCCCCGAAGTGGTGGCCCGGCAAGAACTACGTCGAGGAGATGGGCGCAGACGTCTACAACTGGTTCGAGTGCCGGCCGGGCGAGGTGCACCCCTGGCGCACGCCGGAGTTCGTGACGAACGGGTTCCGCCTGTTCGGCGCCCAGTATCCCGACATCCCGATGTCGCTTCCCGAGTGGGCGACCGTCGAGGACCCCGACCAGCCCGGCCGCAAGGCCGAGTACATCGAGCAGATGCACGCGATGCTGCAGCAACCCGAGTGGGACCAGATCACCTCCGTGATGTACTTCCACCGGAAGGGGACCGCCTACCCCACATGCGACTGGTCCTACGACACGAGCGAAAGTTCGCGCGCTGCCCTCGAGGCGATGGGTGCCGATCCTTGGTACCAGCGCTCGGAGAGCATCAACTACCCGGGCTGAACAGCATCAGCACGATGTCTCGTGCGGCAGCGCAGGCTCGAACGATGTGAGCGCCTCGTCGTCACCGCCGAGTGGGGCTGTGTAGCGAAACACCCTCGCATCGAAAAGACCGACGCTGGTGAGCGGGATCTCGTTGTTGAAAGCTTTGATGGCGTCCAGTGCGACCCTCGTCGGCACGATCTGACAGCTCACACCTCGCAACAGCTCGTCGGCCGGGTCGGGGAGATCGGTCCGGCGCGGGTTGCCGTTCATCCGGATCGCGATCCGTGCCGGAACGAACTCCCGGGGTTCGGGTTGCGCGAACGCCGACTGCGACAGCCTCGTGGGATCGGTGAGCAACGCAACCAGTTCGTCGAGTGATTCCGCTTGGAGACCGGAAGGGACCACCGTCGCGGCGAATCGGGACGGGATCGACACGAGATGCGCCGTCCGTCCATCGTGGGTGAGCTGGATCCGGAGGCTCGAGCTGCTGTGGCGGTCCTGCTTGGCGTCGAAGGTGGTGTCGCGCGCGAACAGTCCGCTCGACTCCACCTCCGACAAGAGGGACTCCACCCCCTCCGCTGTCAGGCGCTGCTCCGAGTAGTCTGCCTCGCCCAGGGTGCCGGGCAGTCTGCGCAGGAGCAAGCGTCCGTCTGCGTAGACATACATCGAGGTGCCGTGATCGCCGAGCGAGCCTCCGATCCCTTCGAGGCTGAGAACGAGTTCTCCCACCACCGGCTGACTCGCCGTCGCGCCCGGCGGCGGCAGGTCGATGTAGTCCTCCCCTTGGTCGGCGGCTTCGGGCGTGGGCTGTCCAACTGGCGAGGGTTGGACCGGGGTCGGGGCCGGCGGATCGCTCGGCGTCGTGGTCGGACCCAGGAACGCGCGGACGACCAGTAGGACGGCCGCGATCGTGACCAGGGCCGCGACCACGAGCGCGCCGATCCTGCGACCGGGGGACGGTGTCTCGGGTGCAGGGATCCTTGGACCGATCAGATCGGCTCGGGCCATCACGTCGGGAACCTCGAGCGTGTCGAGGGAACGGAATCGGTCGCGAAGGTCGGTCATCGGGTCTCCTCGAGGAGGGCTCGAAGGCGCCGGCGGGCCTGACTCACGTGCACGCGAACCGTCGCCGGGCTGCACCCGAGGATCCGAGCGACATCGCGTGCCGGCATGTCGGCGTACAGATGCAACACGGCCGACGCCCGTTGATTCGGGCTGAGCGTCCGAAGCGCGCGAACGAGATCCGCAACCGGCTCGGGCATGGAGGTCGTCGGTTCCGGACCGGACTGGGCGGAGGTGCGGCGGCGCTCCTTCAGCTCACCCGAGGCGATCCGGAACGCGGTTCGCCAGATCCAGCGGTCGGGGGCCTCGACCGCCGCGCCCCGTCCCAGTGCTTGCGCGAACGCCTCGGCCATCGCGTCGCTAGCAAGCTCCGGGTCACCGCCGAACGCGACGAGCGAGCGCCAGAGCTTGGCTCCTTGCTCTCGCCACACGCGTTCCACGGCATCGCGTGGCTCGACCACGAGGACATCATGGACCCCCACACCCTTCAGGACCGATCTAGGGCCGAACCGTGTAGGGAGGGCATCGAGTTCGCGTGTTGGCTCTCCACGAATCCCCCGCAGCAAGGAGCGAATCGGTCACTTTGGTGATTGTCCGGTGCGTGAGTGTGTCGCTATCGTTCTCGCTGCTCTTGCTCGAACGCGTCGACGCTGCCCAGCTCGAGCGCCGAGCGACGCATGGCGGTGCGCGAACAGGCCCTCGCGATCCTTCGGGGCGCCGGGCACATCCTCCCGCAGCGCGAACTGACGCGGGTCGTCAACGAAGTCTCAGACCAAGTCGTCGGGTTCGGTCCGATCGAGTCGCTGCTTCGCGACCCGGACGTGACCGAGGTCGCGGTGAACGGGCCAGATGGCCTCGGCTTCATCCCTCGTCAAAGAAGCGACCAAGCTCATCACGGCGGCTGCCTGCGCCCCCAGCCCGGCGGGTCCGTCCATCTCTGAGGTCGTCGGGTGGCTACTCCGACAGCCCGGTGGCTTCCTGGGGTCCGATCAGGGGTCTGGCTAGGCGTCGTACTGGCCGCCGACCTCAGCCGCCTGGGGTGTACCTTTGACCCCGCCTTCTTGAAAGATCGCCGGGACCTCCGGGTCGGAAACGAAGTTCTGCCAGCCCTCCGCATCCCAGTCGAAGAGAACCCAAACCCGGTCCTCCTCATTGGGATCGCGAAAGACGGTCGAACCCTTGGACCCATGCTGCTTCCGCTTCTCAGCGCCTTTGGTTGAGAAGATCTTCACGAAACGGTCGAAATCCTCGACCTTCGACGTTGCCAGGATCATCTCTCTTCCCCCTTAGGCAAGTGTCGTCGCGCTCCTCCGACATCCCCCGCGCATCGTCGCCGACAAGATGCCAGGGCGCAACCCGGCGGCTTTCCTCTGAATCAAGCCCGAGCATCACGTCTTCCGCCTGAAGCGGTCCCCGGCGAGCAGGCATGACCGAGGCCATGCTGAAGAGCCCGGTGCGCGACCCGGTAATCGAGCGGGCGAACTCGGTTGACTGCCTGCGGGGAAGGAAGGTGCGGGGGCGGAAAGTGGTACGGCCCAGGTTGCCTTCAGATAGCCTCGACGAATGAACGTCCTCGGGACGGAGGTGCCGATCATGCAGGCACCCATCTGCCGGGTAGGCGGGGTCGACCTTGTCCTAGCGGTCGCGAGCGGCGGCGGCCTGGGAACTCTCAGCGGAACCTACCTGGCGTCAGGGGAGCTTCGTCAGCAGATTCAGACGATCCACCGTCGCACCGACGCAGCCTTCTGTGTGAACCTCATCCTCGACTTCGACCAGGGGGAGCGGGTCGAGGTCGTTGCCGAAGAAGGGGTGCCCTGGCTGTCGCTGTCGTGGGGCATCGACGAGGCGCTGATCAGGCGGGCCCAGGCGGCGGGAACGCAGGTCCTGGTCCAGGTGCCATCCATCTCCGATGCGAGAGCCGCCGTCGAGGCAGGCGCCGACGCACTGGTCGTGCAGGGGGTCGAGGCAGGAGGCCACGTGCAGAGTTCCGTTGAGTTGCTCCCTCTCCTCAACCAACTCCGGACCGCGTCGGTCCCGCTCGTTGCCGCAGGAGGGATCGCTGACCTAGCGGCGGCTTCCGAGGCCTTCGCTGCCGGTGCAGTTGCGGTGGCGATGGGAACGAGGTTCGTGGCCAGCGACGAGAGCCTCGCCCATCCTCTCTATCGGAGGCGACTGATCGACGCGAGCGGCGCCGACACCGTCTTGACCGACCTGTTCGATTCTGGTTCACCTCCTTGGAAGGCTCCGCACCGGGTCATCCGCAATCACGTCTTCGACGCGTGGGAGGCTGCGGGACGACCTCCGAACGGACATCGACCCGAGGAGGACGTGCCGGTCGCCACCGCTGCATTTGGATCGGTGCCTCGGTACGCCGTGATCCCGCCGGTCGTCGGTATGCATGGCGACGTGGAAGCGATGGCGATGTATGCGGGCAAGGGCGTAGGGACCGTCGCGTCGATTGAGCCTGCGGCCGTGATCGTTGACCGGTTTGCGGCAGCGACGGCGTAGCTGGCTCATCGCCGAGGTCCTCAAGTAGCATCCACCGCTCGGCACCCACGACTGGCCCGCCCAGCTGCGGATGGGGTCTTTAGAAATGGTGACTGAGGAGATCTTCGGGTCCCTCTCCCGCCCTGAGCTGGGAAACACCCGCCTACTGGAGCGGCGGACAGCTCGGGAGGCGCAATCCGCCAGCGAGTTTCCCGGCTGATCTCCTTCAGCATGTCGATGTCCAGGGCCTGGTCGGCCACCAGCTTCCTCAGCCGGCCGTTCTCGCCCTCGAGCTGCCGCAGCCGCTTGGCGTCGTCGGGGCAGCTGGCCGTAACGCTTGCGCCACCGGTGGTAGGTCTGCTCCGAGATCTCCAAGTGTTTGAGCACCACGGCCAGGTCACACCACAACAACTACCCGGGCTGATCCCAGCGCGACGTCGGCCCTACCACGCGCGTCAATCCCCCGCGCGCTGATCGAGAATCGGTCACTCTGGTGATTGTCCGCGAACCCTTCGCGGCGCTACCGTTCCGCTTGCGAACGGATCATGCGCTTGTTGTGCGACCGTCGCGATGGTGTCTCCCTCTCGCTTCCCGTGTGTGATGCAGATGCGGACGACCGCGGCCCGATGCGGCCGAGCGAGGAGGAAACCGTGGCGCAACGCGCGCTCATCGACGTGCGGCGGGACCTGCATGGCCTGCTGCTCGAACGCGTCGACGCTGCCCAGCTCGAGCGCCTCTCTCGCGCCGAGCGACGTATGGCGGTGCGCGAACAGGCCCTAGCGATCCTTCGGGGGGCCGGGCACATCCTTCCGCAGCGCGAACTGACGCGGGTCGTCAACGAAGTCTCAGACCAAGTCGTCGGGTTCGGTCCGATCGAGTCGCTGCTTCGCGACCCGGACGTGACCGAGGTCATGGTCAATGGACCCGACGATGTATACGTGGAGCGGAAGGGGCGGCTCGAGAGGGTGCCCGACGAGCTATTCGAGGGGGAGGAGCTCGTTTTGCACCTGATGGGCTGGGGTGGCGGCGCGCCGGGCTGTTCGCGAACCCGGACGGAAGAGCTCGGCCCCTCACGGCGAGAGAACAATTGAAGGCAGGTTGGACTTTCCATTGGATGCACCACAACCAAGCGCCCCGTGAAGTTCTCGCGTACGAGGTTGGGGCGAGGATGTTGGCGAAGCCCGAACGATTCCTCGCGGCCCCTTCACCCGGTTCGAACGGTTCACGGGGAATCCGTTTAGCACACGGGGCCCCGTTCAGTGGGTGGTGGCCTGTACCCGAGCACTCGGTTGTGGTGAACCGTCGAGTGCGTCGGGGCAGGGCGCGTGGTCAGCCCATCACGGAGACTCTACGTGCCCGCAGCCTGCGGCGACATCATCAGAAAGGCCCTTTTCCGCCTCGCCCTCTCGGGGGACTCGCGTGGGGCCTTTGATTTTCGGCCGAGTTTTCCAGCGGGATCAGCGGATCGGACCACTAGCCAGGCTTGTCGAATACGCCCTGGATGAACACCGTGCGCCCGGCGTCGGTGTTGCGCCCGGAGTTACTCATCTTGACGGCTGCCTGTTCTCCCAGCACGAGATGCATTCCAAGCGGAGGAGGGGCGCTGGAGCCGCTCGCACCCGACGCTTGCGCCTTCGCCTGCTGTGCCTTGCGCGCGGCCACGATGTCGGCGGTAATGTCGCGCCAGGTGCGCTCCAGGAGACCTGCACCGCGGATCAACCCGCGGAGGGATTCCGCATCGGCCAGATGGCTCTGGTTGGGGCGGCTCGCCCATGGGACCGGAAGCTCGATCGGCTCGCCGTTCCCCGCGCAGATTTCCTGGCAGACGAACAGCCCGCCCGGCCTGAGTACCCGGGCGATTCCGGAATACAGGCGGCGCTTGTCCCGCATGTTCATCTGCATTTGTATCGTCCACACCACGTCGAAGCTGGACGCGGCGAACGGAAGCTCCAGGGCATCACCCGCCTGAAAGCGGGTGCGATCGGACAACCGCGTCATCCGAGAAAGGGCGTTGGCCACCCCGCAGAATTCAGGCGAGAGATCGATGCCTGTCACGTCGCAACCCAAAGTTGCGGCGAGGTAACGCGCCGGGCCGCCCAACCCGCTGCCCACGTCGAGCACTCGCGATCCTGGCGGAATCTTTGCAAGCTCCACCAATGCGCGCGTGGCCGAACGTCCCGCGGAGTGAAACTCGTCGGCCGGCTCGAGATCTTCGTGCGTGACCGAGTCCAGGTCCTTGCCGAGAGCTTGCAACCCCGCCACGATTCGCGGCAGAAGTCCGCCCGGCTCGTAGTGACGAAGCATTTCCTCGTGCGACTCGCCCATGGACGCAAATCCTGCGCGGATTTCGGGGAGCCGTCAAGTAAGCGCTTGCTCCCACCACCCCGTCACCTGCCCTCCTCCGGCAGGAGGGGATTTTCTTAAGCGGCGGCGCGGGAGGCGCGTTTGCGCTCGTGCTCGAGCGGCAGGCGCTTGCGCGGATGCGGATGGAGTGATCTCGACGAGCTCGTCGTCGGCGATGAATTCGACGGCCGATTCGAGCGTGTGGCGGATCGGGGGCGTCAGCAGCATCGCCTCGTCCTTGCCGGGCGGCGCGGATGTTGGTGAGCTGCTTGGTCTTCACGGGGTTCACGACGAGATCGTTGTCGCGGCTGTGCAGTCCCACGACCATGCCTTCGTAAAGCGGCTCGCCGGGGTCCACGAACATGCGGCCGCGCTCCTGCAGCTTCCATAGCGCGTAGGCAACCGCTTCCCCGTCCTCGGCGGAGACAAGCACGCCGTTGCGGCGCTCGGCGATCTCCGGCTTCATCGGGCCGTAATCGTCGAATACGTGGCTCATGACGCCGGTGCCGTGGGTCATCGTCTCTTGGCTTCACGTTCCTCGCTGCCGTGAATGCGAAGTCGTCCGTCGGGCTGGGCACCTGCGGCGGCTTCGGGAGCCTGAAGGACTGGTTCAGCGACCAGTCCTCCTGTGAAGACCTTCTGCCCACACGACTCGCCGTGTTGGCGATAGGGCTCGGCGTGTTCTTCACTTGTGCATACTTCGGCGAGAAGGCTGACCGCGAGAAGGGAAGGATAGAACCCAGCGTTGCACGCACGGCCCCGACAAGTCAGCGGGCCACAGCTAGCCAAGGGACAGTGAGTAGTGGCGTGAGCCTCAAGGCAAACGCGGCGCCGCCCAACAGGCATCGTGGGATCGCCCCGCTGACGCTGAACAAGTAGAGCAGGTGCGCGAGAGGAATCTTAGGTTGAACCGCGATCTGCACGTCGCCGACAGATACCACCCCCACGGCGTTGTCGATGCGTACACGCCACTGACCTCCGGGGGCCGGAATGCACTTGATGGCTGTTGCTTCCTTGCCACTTCCCTCGTCGTTGTCTCCCCACCATGTCTTCTGAGATGCCAGCCGACGACCCATTCGGGTGAGGGCGTCTACAGCCGGGGGTGAAAGATCGATTGGCTCCGAGTCCTTGGACTCTATGAGCGACAGCTTGTGCATCAGTCGGGCGTCCCGTTGCGTTGGTCGCAGGGGAAAGCTGCTTGTGTGAGGTCAGGTGGACGGCGTTCGCACCGAGGTCTCGGTTCTCGCATCACCACGGTCGAAACCATTCATAGGCTCAAGCTCTTCTCTACAGAGCTCTGTTGGAGTCGCATCGAGAACAGTGCCCGGATGAGCCGATGAGCTCCTTTGCCTCGAGCGGCACCTACGCGAAGGCCCTGCTTAGACAACTCGGTCTCACTCCACCGCTTGAACGCTGGCCCGATTTTCCCCGCGAGGTCCTTGCAGCGACTGCCGGTTCCTACTTTGCGGGTGAGTTGTTCGTTGCGGTTCGCAGCACAAAGCTACCGATCATGACGCTCGACCTTGGAGGGGCGTACGGAATCGCGGCTAGCCTCAACGGGGCTTGGCGATACCTGTTTGCGGAGCGCCTCGACGTCGTCGAGCTTGACCGCGATGAAGTCGGAGTCATTCTGAAACGACTCATCAGTGTGTTCAGCGCGTTTGCCCGGGGTGAAGGCCCGGCCCCCTCCAAGGAGGACTGGTGCCTCGCTGCCTGGACGACAGTGTTTGTGCACCCGCGCGGAGAGTCGCTACCGCACAGAGTTCGCGAGGACAAGACGTGGACCATGAAGCGCGCTCCGCTCACCTATGACAAGAGTGTCGTGCCGTACCAACTCGCCGACATAGTCGCCCTTGCCCAATCCGAGGGGCCCGTGCCCGCAATCGAACGCGCCTTTCGCCTTGACCCAGTTGGGAAGGTTCCGATCTCGCCCACAACGCTCCCCAGCGGACGGGTGTTCCAGCAGAGCTCGGGGGATCTCAGTCGCGCGTTGTGGAGCGAGCGCAGGCTGGTCGAGATGGACACCAATAAAGACTTCACTCAACGCGATCGCGAACGCGGATACCTGAAAGGCGTGGTGAACAGTCTGTTCTCGGGCCTACCGATGCAAGTCAACGATGACGAGCCGACAAAGAAGCTGCGCGAGATCGACGCGTATGATCCACGAACGGGACGACGAGCCGAACTCAAGCGGAACGTTCTTGAGAAGCCAGGATCTTGGTACTATCCGCCGCTCGCAAGTGCCGTCACCGCGACGGCTCGCCTGCTTCTGTGCCTGATCATTCAGTGTTTTCGCTCATGACCGTCCACGTCCAGCCCAGGAGATTTTCCGTCAAGGTTCGGCCCGGATAGACCCAGGTCTCAGTGTGATCGTGAAACACCCGAATGTCCGTCCGGGGCGGCCTTGCCGACGTTCCCATCCGCTCACACGCTACGCTTGCGCGGTGTCCGCATGCAACTCGTCAGCCTGGGGCGCAGCGAGCCCGCGGGGCCTGTGAGAACAGGCAAAGGGAGGCAAAGTGCACCGAGGTCTTGCTCTTGGGGTCAGATCCGCTGTCTTGATGGCTGTCGTCGGCATTGCAGTGTCTTGTTCCGAAGCGGGCAACAATGGCGACTCGGTAGGTTCGGCGTGCTCGTCCAATGCGTGCAAGCTTGCCACGCTCGATGAGGGCGGTCCGGTCGCGGAAGGCGATCCGATCGTGTCCAGCTATAGGTCTGTTCTCGCAGACCTGTCGGTGCACTGTGGCGATTCCGAAACGAGGTTCGGTGACTTTGCTGTTGTGTCGCAAGAGCTGCTAGGCGATGAGGGCGAGTTTGAGACCCTGCTTAGCATCCTTGAGTCTGTTGAATCGACGGTTCCGCCGCAGGCGTCTCAGATGAAGTCGTGTGCAGACCTCTTCTCGAGCTACGTCATCTTGAGAACCGGGCCATGAGCGAAATCGAGGATCGTTCAGGACGCAACCTGGCCAGGCACCACCTGGCAGCCAATCGGGAGCCTAATCCTCCAATATTCGCTGCCAGAATCGTGGGTGAAGTCGCCGGTCCCCCTTCCTCACCCGCCAACAGTGGTACTCAGAGAGGCCAGTCAAGGCCGCCAATTGCTTCACTGTCATCGCCCGCATGACTGGCAGCACTTCTGCGTCGTGTCTGACAGGGTCCCGGACGCGACCATGAACCCGTTCCCAATCACTTGTCGCCGCTGCGTGCTCGACAAGGCGCGCGCTCCTCTTGGCTTTCGCACTCGGCGATTTCGCGGGGTCAGCCGATGACTTGCGCATCTCTCGCAACTTGTCCCTACCTGCAGTGCTCAGTTTCTTTGTCCGCTCGAGGGTCATTGTGGGAACGCAGTCGGGGCAGTGCTGCCGATCAGGACGTTCTAGGACGACCCCACACAATCTGCATGCACTTGGAATCGAGGCAGCGCGCTTCGTATGCGGCTTTCGCCCCTTCTTCCGATCCGATTGTGTCAGCGGTGTGCGCACTCGCACGAATGACTCCGCGTCAGCAGCAACCGTCCGAGCGACCTCTTCCGTTGGGGCTGCTGCAGCTCGTTCCATGAGGGGCAACATTGAAGCAGCAAGCATCTGGGCGAGGCCCGGAGTGACTCGAACCTGGCCGTTGGGCAACTCACGGAACTCTCGCGCGGAGAATGTTCGCGCCTTGAGGGTCTCAACTACGAACTGATCCACCGTCGGCCGAACAGCCTCCATCACATCGAGGGCTGCGCTCTGCCGATAGGCAGCGTCTCGATGAAACCATCCCAGGCCCGGGTCAAGCCCGATCGCCACCAGCGCCACGCGACATTCGAACTCAGCGAGCGCGTACAAGAGGTTCAAGATCGCGTGTGCCGGAGCCGCCGCCTGCCGTGGACCGGCCGCAAGGGGAGAGTTGCGCTCCCCTACTCGCGTCCAGTGCTCGGGCACGCGGTCGATGTCCGCACGGGCGAACTGAATGGGAATTGACTCCCACGCGCGCCAGTAGGCTCGCGCCGCCTTGGCTTCTGCCGTGAGCATGTCCCTGGTGCTGCTGGCCTCGAGAACTATTCGGGTCGCATCCGTCACCTTCTGGTGAAGCGTTGCCGGAGCTTGCAGGTGCTCGCGAGCAACTTGGGCCTGTCCCTCGAGCTTGAGTCCGAGGAGGTACCGCGTGATCTCCAAGGCGCTGCCGTTGTGCTCGCCGAGGGCCTGTGCTCGCCGCAAAGCTGGTTGGTCGGGGCCTTCGTGCCCGGACACAACAAGGTGCTCACCGGACGCGTCGAGACACAAGAGCGAGGCGCCCACACCCTTGAGCCAACCAAGAGCCTCCAGCGTCACGAAGCCCCCCTTGCCCATCAGGACCACGCGCCGGATCCGGGTACGGGAACCGCGTGCTAGTCGAGCTTCTCGAATCTTTCTTCCCGAACCTGAGCGGACCACGAGATGTCCGTTTTCCACTCTCATGGAACTGGCAAACCCACGCAGGAACAGAACACCGTCCGAAGTTGGGGAAATCCGCGCAGTAACGAAATCTCGCGAACCCTTGGTTTCCACGCCAGATTTTGCACTCTGAGGCAACGGATAGGCTCCTATAGGTAAGTACTCATTAGTATATCAATATCGCTTGCAGAGATGCCCTCGCGCATGGAACAGGGTTATGGCTCTGACCTGGGAGAATCGGTCGACCGAAGAGAGCTCAAAGGGATTGACGTCCTTCGACAGAAAGGGCAGAATTCGACCTCCTAAGACGCCGCTCTAGATCGATGCTGGAGGCAAGATGCCGAACGTGCCGGTGCCTGGATGGGACGGCATTGTGTCCGTGCCTGAAGAAGGCCTCACCAAGCAGGAACTGTCTCTGCTTGGAACGATCCACAACCACATCGGGGCATTCCTCAGCGGAGCCGATCGCGAAGGCAAGGCAATTCGTGGGCACGAAGGAACTGTGGTCGGTGGGATTGCCATCGTGACGGATCTCGATCGGATCGAAGACCTCGACGCCGAGGATCGGCTCTCCTTCGAGGCGTTCTACGACCCGCCATGAACCTTGACTCTCTCCCGAGCCGCTTCGCACTCGACTGGAACCGGCGCCTGATGTGGCAGCCCTACAACGCACACTGTGTCGACTGTGGAGTGATGAACCCGCTGGTGCTGGTCCTTCCCGCCAAGCCCGCACTGCGGGACTTCGTGATTCGCTGCTACGAATGTCGGAGTCGCTGGCTGGGCCGTAGCGGCAGCGAGGGGCACCATCTGGGGGGCCGGTCACTCTCGTCAGTCCCCGTCGTCAGGATCCCGGGGAACCTACATCGGGTACTCACTTACCTTCAGGTCACATGGCGACGGATGGGGGTGACCCAGGGGTCTGATGATGCGGTGCGGTGGGATGAGGCGATGCTCTGGTCGCTGCGGGAGCTCTGGCGATGAGCACACCCGCCGACCCGCGTTCTGGCCCTGAGAAGGAAGGCGATGGAGGGGGTAGGGCTCGAGCGCCCCGACCGTACGATCCGTTCTCGCCCATTGCCGTACGCGCGCACGCCGAGCCTCCCGATTGGAATGCACGTCCGCACCGTGCGAGGCAAACTCCCGTCACGGCGCTGTTCGTGCTTGAGCCTTGCTGACCAACAACGGCGGGCAACCCAAACGTCTCGAGGGCCTCTGCCAGATTCGTGATCCGCCGCTGGCCGCTGAGGGCCTCTGCCTGCGGCCGCAAGGAAACGAAGACTCCGGGCCAGCGTGGCTCTCCTTTCACCGGCTTGAATTGGATACGCGCTCGGACGCCGTCAATGGCGTTGATCACGATCCGGGGGCGCGCGTTGTCTTCGATCTCACCGTTGCGACACGCGTGGTTTCTCCTGTTTGGCTTGCCGGGAACGGTAAACAGGATGTGACTGACTCCTCCTCGACCCGGCTCTCTTGCCGCTGGCGACCATCGCTGAGCCAAGCGCCCGATCTCCCGTGGGACGTCGAAGGCGACCAGTGCCGACCGATCCACGTAGCAAATGCGATGCAACAGATTCAAGAATTCCTTCGTAGTGGTCGGAGGAGACAGACCGAGCCGGGCACATTCTTGCTCCAGCGATTCCCGCTCCTGGCCGGTGGCGTCGTCTGGATAGAAGGCCTGAACCCACAGTGGGTCAGCCATTGGAAGAGGTGGGACCTCGGTTGGTCCGTACAACTCCTCCACCGGGGGGGCAACGAGGGCGCAAACGGAGAAGGCGGACGGCTGACCTGGTTGCGCCTTAGGCACCGAATGCGGCAGAGGGCACTGTCGCCTACTGGGACACTGACTCGGTCTTTGTCGTCGCAACTCCGGCTGGCGGTTTGGTTCCGATGCCGGGTGGGCGCGCGCAGAACGAGGGCCCGGACGCCGTTCGGGCGCTGTCCCACGGCGAGGTGTTCTCGATCCGCGAGCACGTCGAGGAGATTCTGCCTCCGCCGCCAACCTTGGAGGCTCATGTTCACGTCTCGTCGAGCGATGGTCTTTGGATCCGCGTCCGGGAGCCGTTGCTTCTTCGAGTGGAACCGGAGAACAGGATTGGTCCACGTGGATTCCCTGCGTCGGTCTTGCTGGCCTCGCGCGCCTCGAAGAAGCACGTCACCTACCTTGCCGAGTTCGACAATCCGCAGCCCGGAGTCGATGTCTGAGGCAGAGCGACATCCGGAGCGTGCAGCGGTTGGCCAAGAGACGCCGAACGCGTTGACCATCCTGCGAGCAAGTGAACACGGGCTGCCGTTTCTGGCGCCTGAAAATCAGCGTGGGTGGATCGGGGAGGGCTTCGAGAACCTGCTGTGGCGCGAGTTCGGGACCGGGAAGAATCCGCTCTCGAGCTGGATGCATCCAGCGATCCGACTGGTTCCGGCGTCGAACGTCGAGATTCTCGACTGGCATCCAGACGCAATCCCTGGTTGCCTCCTCGCTGTGTGGCACGTGCCGCTCCTAGGTCCAATCGTCGCGCCCTGGTACGAAGGCTTTGATCCGGCAACCGCCGACTGGCGCGACGCTGACAGGAACTCAGTACGGACTCAATTGCCGAACTCCGAGCCTATTGGGCAATCACTGGGTGCAGCGTTGCGCAGCGCGTGGCATGCCTTCGATCGGAGATCCCTGACCGAGGACGGCGGGAAGGCAGGTCCGCGAAGTGAGGGAGCGATGCGTCCTGCCCCGACGATCGCGCCTCTCGCGCACCTCGTTGGGAAGGGATCCCGACGGCTCGGGGTGGGGCGCGGAGTCCTCAGGAGCGCTGAGTTCGCCGACTTCGGCGGCGACGACCTGTGGCCTGACGTCAAGAAGGCTGCCCGACGACTGACGAGGGACCGCGACGTTCGACACCGCATTCTTGATCGAGCCGGCTTGAGTGAACGCGCCCTCCAGAAGATCCTGGCGAAACGAGGAGGAGGCGGAAGCTGGGCGCGAACGCGAGAGGCGGTCACCAACGCCGTGACTAGCGAGGCCCGGGCGCGGCTTCTGAGGGGACTCAATTGGTCGGGGCGGATTCCAGCTTCTGCTTCTGGAGTGCTCGCCGCCTATCTGGCATCTCCTGACGAGCGGTCGTGCAGAATGTGCGGACGCCCCCTCTCTGGTCGAAAAAGGAGCTGGTGCTCTGAGGCGTGCCGAAAGCGAGCGTCACGCACGGTTCAGCTACAACTGATGGACGGCGAGGGGTAGAGCTTTTCATTCGCGAGTCTTCAGCGGAGCACTTGCGTGTGAGGTTCATCACCTCAACGCGTGAGATCGAGTGCTTCCTTGAACCCGGCGTGTACTCGATAAGTGTCGGCCGCTGGGTTGAACCGTGCACGAGGATCGAGGTAGCGCCACACATACTCGGATCCTCCCCCGCGCCCCCCTGGTTTTAGATAGCCAACTACAGAGAATTCAAAGAGAGACGCCAGTCCCGTGCTTGCATCAATTTCGTTCACGGTGTTGCGCTTGTTCCAGGAGACCCGAAACTCTTGAGCCGAGAACTGAACGGAACCGAGTTCCTTTAGGACCTCCAAGTACTCCTTGTAATTGGGAACATGCTTGGCGATCTCATCGTCGAGCTCGCTCAACAGGTAGTCGGAATAGTCATCTCGGGCAGCGTGAACCGAGGCGTTATCAATGGGTGTCCCCGCTGGCAGCGATTGCTCCTTGTAGGAAGCGAGAACCTCGTTGCAGAACTTGATCATGTCCCGTGGTCTGAGGAACGTGCGATCGCATATGTGCCTGTACTTTGACTGGCGGCTCGGCATCTCCCTATCTTCATCAAAGACTGAGTCCCAGCCGACTGGCTCGCCTTGCGGCCCGCCGAGAACTTGTGCAAAGCGACTCTCCATCAACTGCTTGAGCGTAAGCTGTCCTCCAGAGACGCTCCACCGAACATCGGTCGCGAGGTTCTCGGTAATCTTGTTCTTATCCTCAAACTGCAGATCCTCATAGATGTCATCCCGCAAGAACACAACAACGTTCAGTTGCCGACCCCCCTCCTGTCCCGCGAGGTAGAGATCTCGCGCAGCAAGGATCAGGCCGATCAAGCGTTGAGCGTACTCAGGCTGGGTAGTCGTGAAACCCAGGTCAAGCTGATCGAAGCATACGAAGTATTTGTTCTCTGGATTCAGACACCACATCACGTGTTTCTCGACAGCCCGGTTCACATCCTGGACGTGGATCGGGAGGTCGCGCACGCGAACTCGTTCGCCCGCGACCTCCAGATAGGGAAGGCGCAACGCCCCTTTGAAACGAAGCTCCTTCTCGGGGCTGAACAACTGCCTTAGATCGGGATCGCGGGAACCGTATGAATCGACCACAAAGTCCTCGAGAGCCGCAAGGGAGTCGAGCATTTGAGGATCCCAGGGCTGACTCTGGTCCACGTTGAGCAGCAGCTTCGCGAGCCCGATGAGAATTAGATACTTCCAGCTGTGAACGTACCGACGCTCCTCTGGGACTCCAGTTTCCGCCTGCAGATCGTGATGTGCCCATGGGTAGTCATCGAAGGAATGCCCATAGGCGAGCAGAGAAGGATCTCGCTCTTGAATCAGCTTCTTGAAGATCGCGGTCTTACCTGACCCTTTTCGGCCGAGGATCAGCAGCCTTTGAAGGCCAACAGCTTCCAGGTACGCCTTGTGATCCTGGAAGCACTCGCGCAAGAGCTGATCGGCGTCGGCGTCAATCGCACCGAAGTTCTCAACCGCGTTCAAGTCAAGGTTGATTGCCATCGACTACGCCACCCTCCGAAGGAGCTTCAGTGATTCGCAATGGTCGAAGCCCCAGTATTTGCCCAAGAGACCGAGTCCGAGCATTTGTGCACGAGGCAATCTGAACCAGGGGCTGTTCTCCCCCAGTTCGAGCTACGAGAGAGCACGAAGAAGGCAACGGGGGCGGGGCGAAATAGCTCCGTGTCCCTATCGCCATCGCGCTTCGTGCGCCGCGGATCGCTGCAACTCATGGTGAGCAAGGAATTGCGGACCACATTCGGTCCAGGTTGACTCCGCAAGGTTACGAACGCGTGGCAAGATTTACTCCGATGCCAATCAGTATCTGAAGCACCACAGTTCCCGCTAGCCCCAAGACCCTCGTCGCTTGAGGAGCTTGGCCAGGCGCAAGAAGTTGGAACCCGGGCAAAAGCCATCGCGCCAGCAAGGTGAGTCCGGTGCCGAGAATGATTGCTCCAACACTCGAGAGGATGACCCAAAGGAAAAAGTTGTCGGACAGCGCAGGCCCCAGTGCAAGAGCCGTGGCCCCTCCCCCTATCAAAGCCCAAAGCGGCCAAACCCAACCCCTGCGAAGCCACCCCCACTTCGGGGCTCCTCGGCCGATCTCCTCCTTCAGTGCCGCTAGAGTCGCCCTCACCCAATCGGGGTCGGTGCCAGCAACTTCCATCTGGATTCCATCTGATCGCGACAGGTAGACGCCTGCGCCACCTCCACTCTCTCCGCGGGAGGATCGGACCCTGAAAGCAGGTGGCCCGTCGAAATACGCATGGCGGGGAAAAAAGTACGGGCCAGGGTATGACGAGTCCCAGCCGACTGAGAGGACCACTGTCTTGAGAACAACGGGGTCCGCCTCTTCCAACACGTCCCCTGGCGTCCCCTCCTGAACTAAAGAAAGATCCTTCTCGCGGGTCATCATGGTTACTTCGTATTGAGTCTGGAGCGCGGTCCGCCGCTTCTCAGAAGCTTCGTCGTCGGCGTCGATTTCTCCCGCCTGCTTCTCGGCTCCCTCCCTGTAGGGAGCGACGGCGTCGTCCAGAATGCGGGCGATACGCAGAATCCGATCCCCGCCTCCAACCCACGCAGCCCACCTACACCGACTGTGCCCGCGGCGTCTCAAGCCCGCCATCCAATTGCCTCCCGAGTCAACGTGAGCAGAGCCTAGCCGTTGAGGCGTAGCGAGGCGACCCCACACCCCTCGGACCCCGTCCGGGTTAGCGAACAGCCCGGCGCGCCGCCACCCCAGCCCGTTTTGCACCTGATCGAACGGATCGTGGGCCCACTGGGCGTCCGGGTCGACGAATCGTCGCCTTGGGCGGACGCGCGACTGCCGGACGGCAGCCGGGTACATGCGATCGTGCCGCCCCTTTCGCTCCGCGGTCCGTGCCTCACCGTGCGGAAATTCTCCGCGGTTCCCATCGAACCCGAGGAACTGGTGTCTCGTGGGTCGATGGGCCCGCGGATGCTCGCGTTCCTTGCGGCATGTGTCCGAGGACGCATGAATGTCGTGGTTTCCGGGGGCACGAGCTCGGGCAAGACGACCCTGCTCGGGGTGCTCTCCTCGTTCATCCCCGACGATGAGCGGTTGATCACGATCGAGGATGCCGCGGAGCTGCGTCTCGTGCAGCCGCATGTGGTCTCCCTCGAGGCACGCTTGCCGAACGTCGAGGGCAGCGGCGAGGTCACGGTGCGCGAGCTCGTGCGCAACGCCCTAAGGATGCGGCCCGACCGGATCATCGTCGGCGAGGTTCGAGGTGGAGAAGCCCTCGACATGCTCCAGGCTATGAACACGGGGCACGAGGGGTCGTTGTCGACAGCGCATGCCAAGTTCCTGCCAGTGCATACCTTGTGAGGCTAGTTCCCCTCGTCAAGCAACTTGAGAGGCTCCCCGAGGCCCGTGTACGGGGACCGGATGGGGGTCGACGAGATGCGGTCACCCGTGGAGAGCAACACCCGAACCAAGAAGTCACCGTCCGGCAGGTCACCCTTCAGGTGCCAAATGGGGACATGTATCTCTTCTGCGTCGTGAGGGTGCACTGTGCGCGAGCCATCCAAGATGCCTACATCCGCGCCCGTGAAGTATGCCTCTCGCTGCGGGGGGCTGGCCGGGTTCTGAACCGCCACACCGGTGACCCGTACGGAGAAGGTGCCGCGGTTGTGGACCCTCGCCACGAAGAAAGTCTCCACTACCCCATCCATCGACTGTCGCTCGAACGTCTCAGCCTGCACAAGCACGTCAAGGCTGCGGGTCTTGACCCACTTGAAGACTTCCCAGCCGATTGCGACGGTACTTACAACGGCGGCGTAGATCGCAAGGACGAGAGCCATGTCTACTAGTGGAGAGCTGACTCGGGGACGAGGGCGCGGTGGCACCTGGCCAGGTATTTCTTCATGTACCTCATGTGTTCGGCATACATGGCCGCGGCGTCAAGCTCGTCAGCCCCTCCCGTCGGATACTTTCGCTCCATCACCATTCGCGTGGCTTCCCCAGCCAGGATCTCGGCGAAGATGGCCAGAGTCAACGGGTGGTCCTGATTCGGGAACTCTGGAGCACTGCCGAGGTAGCGTCTAAGACCTGGATGCCTTCCCATGATCTTGATGACTCGTTGGCCTTCGAGGTCGCCGACAACCGCTCGGCTGTTTCCCGCGTCCTCATCGACCAGCTTGATTGGGAGGTTGGGAGCTTCTTCATCTCGCGTGACGACAGCGTTGCTTGATGCAGACGTTGTCCCGAGCTCTGCTCGCAGGACTCCTCGAGACCCCAGGGTTCGCGCTTCAACCTCGAATGCCGCGACGTAGTACTCGACTTCGTCGTCCAGCTCCATCGACTTCATGCCGCCCAGGACGACGATTCCGGGCTCCGAGGACGTGACCCGGACGTCCTTTCCTTCAACAGAGACCAGCTCAGCTGGGGCCACGACTCGAACGTTCCTCTTCTTCGTCCAGGTCAAGCGGTAACTGTCCCGCTCGAATTCGAGGCTCTCTGGGGGAATGACCTCAACCTCAACTACTTCCGCCTCGGGACGCGTCTCGACTAGAGCCACCGCCGATTGGCCCTTGCAACTCACTGTGAGGAGCGTTTCTGAGTCTGCGACCAGGGGCCTAACGCGCACTTGGCCCGTGAGTAGGTCTGGCCTCCGCCGATGCGGTGCGAGCCTCACCGCCGATCCGTCCACGAGCTCGACGACCCCTCCCGGCTCGACTTCCGCAGTTGCTTCAGTCACGCCGAGATCTACCCTCGCTTGAACCGTGACTGTCTTGTCCTCGCCCAGGTAAGTGACTATTTGTTCGGGCACTAGCTTGAGAGGGGGGACGTCCCCCCCGGTTTCAGGCGGAAGCCCTTCGTCGTCAATCTGTTTGAGGTCCTCATCGATGAGGCGTGCCAGGTCCCGCCCCAGGGCGTCCAGAGCACGTCGCAAGCTGGCTTTCTCGTGTACTCCCTCGCCCCTTGCTCTCTCTTCCTCTGCTGCGATGAGTTCCCCGAGCGGTTCTTCGATGGCGTTGGCAAGCTTCTTGTAGAACGGGTGGTTGTGCTCGAGACCGTCCCGGCTCCGGGTGATGATTGGCACGCTGTTCGCGGCGTCTTGGGACTCTCCAGCCAGGAACCTGCGGTCGTGGTCTACGGCGAGGTCGTCGATGTATCGACAGACCACCGCGCCCGAGAACCCACCGGCGTGGGGGCTAGTCTCGAACGAGAAGTACGTGTTCTCGTAGATCGCGCGTCGTCCCTTGATGAGCAACCCGCCGGGGCGGCCCGGATCGGAGGGGGGGTCGTCGAATCGCTCAGCGTTTCGATAGATGGTGACGACTGCCCGCGCTTCGGGGTAGCCCTCCACTACCTTCTCTTCCGAGAACACGACCGGAAGGTCGGGGTACGAGTAGCGCAGGACCTCGTTCTTCCCGCTGTTGGCGTCAACGAGTGTGACCTCACGCAACGGGTCCGACAGAATGTCCCTCAACTGGAAGTGCGTCGACAGTTTCTCCTTCAGCCGCGCATGACGTGGGCACACGATGTTGTCTCTCACGTGCATCGTCACCACGGTGCCGTTTCCCCTAGGGATGCCGAGCTGCTTCCGGTCGTCCTTCGTCGCTGACCGCTCCAAGAGTCGGGTCTCGCCCGTCTCTTCCAAGATGATGCGGGCGTACTTGCCTTCGCAGATGCTTTCGAACTCGACTTGCCCAAAGGCCGGCAGGTCCTTCGCGCCGCGCCCGAGGTTGCCGCGAACGTCCTGTCCCTCCTCGAACCCTGAGGTACGCCCCCCGAGTCCTTCGATGGCTTCCTTCATGCGAGCCGCCGACATGCCTTTCGCGCGGTCTCGAGTTGTCACAGCCCAAGGCCCATGTCGGTGCTCAACCTCCACTCGGATCTTGCCGGTGTTCCCCCTTCCGTAGGCGTCATCCGAGTTCGTGATGGTCTCAATGAGGGCGCGGACAATGTCGCCCTTCATCGCTTGGCTGGCATCCTGGTGAAAGCCTCGGGGCCCGTACTGAACTCGCCCGATGATCTCCTTCATGCCGTTTCCTCCTCGAACCACTGCGGATATGTGCTGGCGAGCGCATCGAGGAACTTGAGCAGCTGCTCCTTCTCCGCATCGTTCGCAGCCGCTCGGAGCACCTGCAGACGGTCACGCCAGATGCGGCGCTCGCTGTCTGGGGCGCACCTGAGTAGCTCTGCCACTTCCCACTTGTGCACCGGGAGCGCACCATCATCAGTCCAACGTCGATAGGTGGTGCTGCGCTCGACGTCGGCAAGCAAGCGAACCCGCGGTCGCGTGCGTGGCTCTTGAACGGCCTTGCCTCTCTCCAACGTGGCAAGCATCCTCTGCTCGTTATCCCTCACCCATTCCTGGCCTTCGACGGTGAGCTGCCGCTTTAGGCCTCGTCCCGCCTTGACTAGGAGGCGGGGACGTCGCGCTTCAGCGTCGCGAAGGGCCTTCGCGCACTTCTTGTAGTCGGGCAGATCGTCTCGGGTACGCCAGGCGAAGCGCTTCGGGGCCAGCTCGAAGCAGACGATGAAGACGTTCTCTACGTCCACGAACTCCGTGGCCCCTCCAAGGCGCCCAAGCGACCAGACGAAGATTTCCCAGTTGGCGACTTCGTCAAGTGGGCTCACGACTTCACCGCCCGCCGACGACGAACCTTCTTGCGTTGAGTCACAGGCACCGCCGGCAACCCCCACTCGGCCAGCGCGTATGTGCCCCTCCCTGTACGCGTGAATCGAGCTTCGTCTCGTCGAAGACGAACAATGATGTTCGCTTCGTCCCCACGTCCTGGCAAAGGAACACCCTGCTCGATGAGAGCCTCTCGCAGGACGCCGATGTGAGTTGGCTCGCCTCGTTCGGCGAGGATTGCTTCGACATGGTCTTCGACTGATGCCCCAGGCATGGGACGGCGCTGGGCGGGGACAGCGCGGCGCGAGGTCCCCGATGGAGCCGCCTGCTGGTGCCTGGAGCCGTCGGCGAGACCAACGAGTCTGCGGATCAGGTCCAGGCGCTCGCGAGCAGCGGTCATCTTCTGTTCCAGAGGCAGCATTTGCGCCTGGATGTCTTCAATCTCACGCTCGGTGGCTCGCGCCCAGGTCTCCAGGTCCTTTAGCGGAGCCCCACTCTCCCCTGTACCTACGTGTTCGCTCATGGAACGTACGGTACCGTAGCTACGGCGTAGCTGTCAACTTATCTACGGGTTACGCCGTTTCGAACGGATAGAGGCCCCAGGTGTCCTTCAGGAGCCCGGGAGCATCACCGAACGTAGGAAGGACATGACAGGCGCCAGGGACATCTTCACGAGGCGGGGCATCAACCCCGAAGTGCGCGACGCTCGGCCGTACGTACGATTCGAGCGCGGGGACTACTCCGCGGCCATCGCCGCTGATCCAACCGTCCGCGCCACCTACTTGCAGTGGCTCACAGGCAACAGCGATGGCGGCGGGTACGTGATGCTCAAGACACCCGTGCCCGGCGCGCCGCCCGTGAACACGCAGTTCCGGCCCGACAACCCGGTGCGCAAGCGCGAGCGCGACGGCAGCATCACCGAGGCTAAGTACCTCCTGCAGCGAGCGCCCCGCGCGATGTACGCCCACACGCACCCGTTGAAGAGCGGGAACACCGCGCGTCACGTGGCGAACAAGCACGGAGGTAAGAACGTGGTGACCGAGCACCAGCACGAGTCGCCGCGCAAGGATCCGGATCAATCGCCCGAGAAGCGGTTGGACATGCACCCGCTGTCGGCGGCCCTGCTGCCGTCGGCCCGGCGCGTGTTCTTCGCGCTCGAAGGCGTGCTCAAGGCTGACGCCTTGCTGTCAGCCGGAGAGTGCGTGTTCGATGTGCCCTCTGTGACGCTGTGGCAAGCGCCCGAGTTGGAGGCGTTCGCGCGAACACTGACCGTGCCCGTGTACGTCGTGCCCGATGCCGACTGGGCCGACAACCCGCAGGTGGCGCTACAGGCGTTCGAGTGTCGTGAACGGCTACGCGGGCACGGCGTGGATGCCCACGTCGCCGCCCCGCCCGGCCCCGACAAGGGTGTGGACGACTTCCTCGGAGGCGGTGGGCGGGTCGAGGACATGGCCGTGCTTGAGCGCGAGATGTCGCCCGGGTTTCATGCGTGGGCGCGCTCGCTGGACGTCCGCGCCGACCGCGCCAAGACGGACGTCGCCGTGATGGCGTGGCTCGCCCTGCACGCTGATGATTCGGGCACTGCCTTGAAGTCGGCGCAGATCATCGCCCAGTACGTCGGGCGCGCCCATCAGGTCGTGCATCGGTCGGTGGCGCGGTTGCTGGACGCGGGTGTCGTCACGTGGGACGGCGACTTGGTGTTCCACTTCGACCGATTCATCCGCGTCGAACGGCGGCGCAAGCCCTTCAACCTCGGACCCGGGTGGGCGCAGCTGCCACGTCTGGTGCTGCGCGACGACCTTCGCGCCGTTCAGCGAAAAGTGAGCATAGAGGGACGGTACGTGCACTCAACCCCGTGAGCGGAGGAACACACATGACGACATCGACGGGGCGCGGCGCCTTGTCGAGCGTCACGCCACAACCCACCAAGCTCTTGCGCGCCAAGTGGCGCGTGCTCATCGAACCGCCCGTCCGCGTGCGCAGCGCGTTGGACGACTTGCCCTCGAACACGGGACAAGTGCTCGACACACGCTTCGGAACGTGCATGTTCTGGCAGCGCTGGTACAGCGTCGAACGACGCGAGGTCGGCATGCTCCGCAGATCGTGTGGCAGGATGACTTGCCCCGCGTGTGTGGTCGACTGGTCCACCAAGCTCGTCGCGCCCGCGTGGGCGTACTGGAACGGCAGCGCTGAACGCGCTGAGTTCGCGTCAGGCGTGGACTGGCGCATGGCGTCACGGTCGAACCGCGGCCTGATGCGCGGTGCGAACGCTGTGCCAGGTGTGCTGCGGCTGCCGCGCACCGACGGCGGGACCGTGCTGTGGGCGCCCCAAGAGACGCTCGACGGCGCGCTAAAGGTCACCGGCACACAGCTGGACGCCTTGGTCGTCGGCGACGTTCGGAACGTGCCCATCCTTGAGTACGTGCCCAAGGCCAAGGCCGAGGGCGGGCGCTCCGACGCTTTCGGGGCGGCAAGCGACTGGGACATCGACCAGCGCGTGGCGCGTGCTGCGGCCGCGGCAGGGTTCCACTTGTCAGTGAACGGACGAACCCGGGCGACCGCCGACCACGTGAGTGAGGAGCAGAACGCCATCTTCGTGCGGGTGCTCATGGATCGGTAACTGCCCAGAGCGACACCAACCGGTAACTTTCCAAAGCGACACCGGTCCAACGTGGCGGTGTCGAATAACTCAGTACTACCAGTAATCGACACCACCCAACCGACACCGTGAGGACGGAGAGTGAGACCGATGAGCATGAGCCAGGAAGCCTGGAAGCACATGTTTGACGATGACTATGACGCCGGAGAGCGACGTCGAAGGATTCAACGGAACGACGGCATCATCGCGAGGGGAGAAGAGATGGTGGCTGAATGTGCCGCGTTCGCTGCCAAGTGGTGCGACGTAAGCGACCCCGAAGCGGAACGACGGGTCAAGGAGTTCACCGACCTGGCGTTCACCGTTCAGGAGGCCATCAGCGCCATCGTGGCCGGGACTCACCCCGTGTACCGTTAGCCGTAGACAGTCTCGCCCCGCACGGCTGCACCCCTCAGCCGACGGCTAGTGCCCGCCAGCCGTGTGCCTACGACGTGCAGCGCGCCCGTCGATCCGCCGAAGACGGATCGAAACGGCGCTCAGGCACCGCCTGGCACCTACACGTACGCCTTCATGCTCCCTCGCACATCCCGACCCAGGAGGTCATCGTGCCCCGACAAGCACCGAACCCCGGCACCAAGGGCGGTGCCCGCGCCGGTCAGCACGACGGGACCGCAGGTCGCCATCACCAGCAGAACAACCACATCCCGAACTTCGGCACCCACGTCCACGAGGACGGCGAAGTGTGTCAAGGCTTCCACGGTCTCGACCGCTGCCCCGACGACGGTTGCACAGCGTGGGGGCTGGAGAACACCGTGGCCGGCACGTGCTCGTATCACAACAACGAACGTCTCAAGATCACCGACGCGGACCTGATGTTCCCCGGCGTCGCACAACACCTCTTTCGGACCGGCAACGTGGTCTCGTAGCCGCGAGGACGGTCCGAACCGTACGCTCCCCAACACCGCAGGACATGGTCGGTGGGGAGCGCATCGACACCGCGACTCCGATGGTTTCGGGCGCGGTGGCATCGCGCGGGGTTCCCACCTTCTGATTCCCGCGCGCCCAACGCTCCGAACGCTGCGCCAGGTGGACCCGATGTCCCACCAGCAGCTGCGCGCTCGGGGCACCAACCCGAACCGAGGTGCCGGTCACCGCAAGGTCCGGCCCTCCTGGTCTGCCCCTCCGCTCACGCGGGGTTGCTTCTCCCAGGTTGGGCTTCCCTCGGTTCGGATCCATTCGGCACCGCCCGGCAGGGCAGGAGGCCGATGCACCAACAAGCGGAGCACCTACGCCCGGTGGCGACCGGAGCACGTGGGCCCGCTCGTCTGCGGTGACGCACCGCTTGGAAGGGACATCAACATGTCCGAGAAGAAACGGATCTACGAGGAGACGCTGGCCAAGGCCACGGCCCTCACCAAGAAGGAGACCCTGAGCATCAGCGAGAGCAAGGAGCTCGGTGAACTGACCGACCGCATCATCAGCATGCGGGAGGAGTTGAAGCGAGACGACGAGCTCGCCCACGCCTTCGACCACATCCCCACCGGCACCTCCGACGGTCCCAAGTTCGACGGGGAGTGGAAGCCTCTCGACCAGCTCAACTCGCTGAGGTTCGCCAAAGCGGACCTCGAGCAGCTCGCCAAGGCAGCGCAGGGCCACTCCGGCCTGCGCATCCAGGCCAAGGCGGTTCAGGCCGAGACGGACTTCGACAACGCCGACGCGGCCTTCTTCGACCTGGTGAGGGTCGCCGCGAACCGGAGCAAGTTCCGGGTGGCGAGCCTCATCCCGGCGCAGGTCAAGGTCGGCGACGGCAACAGCGTCACGTACTACAAGCCTGGCGCGCTCGCGACGGGCGCCACGGCGGTCAGCGAGGCCGCAGCTCTGCCGCAGTCCAGCCCCACGTGGGTCGCTGTGGACGAGCCCATCCGGAAGGTGGGCCATTATTCCCACGTTCCGGACGAGGCCGTGCAGGACTGGTCGGACATGGTCGCAGTGCTGGGCCAGGAGATGGTCGACGGGCTCATCAGCGTCGAGAACGCTCAGGTGCTCGTGGGTGACGGCACCGCGCCGGACCTCGCTGGCATCTTCGATGACTCGCGGACCGGCGTGCAGACGCGCGCGCAGGGTGGCGACGTGACCATCACCGCCATCATGAAGGCGCTCGGCGACGTCCGCGAGAACGGCAACGTCGAGCCGGACGCCATCATCATGCGGGCGAGCACGTGGACGAACATCCGCGTGATCCAGAACGCCAACGAGGACTACGTCTACGGACTGGTCTCGAACGGCGAGCGGAAGATCGACGGTGTGCCGGTGCACCTCACGAACGACGGCACCGCATCCCACATCTACGTGGGGTCGTTCGCCAGCGCCAAGGCGTACCTCCGGAAGTTGCCCATCCTCGAGTCCACCAACTCGGCAGATGACGACTTCATCAAGGACCTCACCAAGTTCCGGGTGACGGAGCGCTTCGCTCTGGCCGTTCCGCGGCCCGAGGCGTTCTGCGACCTCACGCTCAGCTGAGTCCTGCCGCACCACTGAACAGCCTCATCGTCTCAGGGCGGTGGGGCTGTTCTTCTTCCCGGAACTTGAAACGACCCGCCCCGAAGGGGCGGGCCGTTCGTCGTGCCCGCGTCAGGCGGCGCGCTGCTTCGTGAGCCACTGGCGGTAGTGTCCCTGACCGCCCGCCTTCTTCGATGAGCACATGCCGCGTCTCACGGCAGGCGCGATGCAACCTTTCACCGAGCACGTCGCAGGCTTCTTCGCAGCGACTGCCTTCTTCGGCGTTGCCTTGGCCGTCGCCTTCGCCTTCGTGGTCATCGTGAGCCTCCTTCCGCGCGTCCCTGTGACGCGACCGGCGGATACTCGTCAGGCCGCGCGCGAAAGTGAAGGGCCTCCATGGAAGTCGCGTAGGAACGTCGAGACGCCCTCTCGATGCGTGAGGGGTCGAGCGCTACGCCCTCTCGCGTTCCAACCCGCTAGCCGACGGCTGGTGACCCCCAGCGGGTCATCGCCACGTAACCTTGACCCGCGACGAATCGAACCTCGTCCCCCTCTTGCGAGCCGGGGAGATGACGATCTCGGACACCCACGACGCCACCCAGTCGTGCGCCTCCGCCGCTTCGGCGGGCGTAAGTTGCGCGGCGACGAGTCGATCGTGCCAGTCATCCGGTTCGATGAAGTCGGCCCATCGCGTTGAATGCGTCGGGAGTAGCTCGGCGAGTCGGGACTCCGTGGCCGCGCGCTTGTCATCCACGGTCGCCTTCGCACGGCGTAGCTCTTGGGCGGTGATGTCCCCGGCCGCGTAGTCGGCGTCGATGCTCGCCAGCCGTGCTTCGAGGTCGGTGAGTTGGCGCAGCAGATCCTCGCGCTCGGGGTTTGGCTCGTCATCGGGAGTAGCTTCGGCAGCGGCACCCACGTCGCCCATTCGTTGGTACACGGCACCCATCACCACGTCGTCCACTTGCCAGCCCGTCACTGCCATGCGCCCGCAACCTCCAGCGCCCGAGGAGCAGAAATACGCCCACGCTTTCCCTTGGCGTCGGCGACCGGTCATGCCCTGGCCGCAGAGTGAACAACGGACCAGCCCGCTGAGGATGAACCGGCGTCCGAAGGCTTGCCCGCTGGTCACGTACGTTCGGCGTGCCGGGTCGTTGAGTCGCGCCGACAACAGTTCGTGGGTAGCGGGCGAGAGGATGGCGGGCCACTGCGCATCGGTCACGCTGCCGGTTGGGCCATGTACGCGCTTCCCCGCGACGTGCGGGGACAGCAACAGACGCCGAACTTGCGTGAGGGTCCACCTGCGACCGCCGGTCGTCCGCACCCCATCCTCGTTCCAACGGCGGGCCACCGAGTTCACGGACGCGCCCCCGATGACGGCTTCGGCAGCCGCCCTCAGGAGGTCCGCTTCCTCAGGATTGATGAGCAGGCGCGCGGGCTTGTTCGAAGCGTCGACCACATACCCGAACCGACGACGACCACCTCCGTGCCAACGACCTTGCTCGGCCAACTCGCGGTGCTTCGAGCGGTGCCGTTCGCCCTTCTGCTCCGACTCGTAGCGAGCCATCGTCCCGATGATCCGCGCGGTGGCACGACCTGCCGGCGTCGAGAGATCAACGTCTCCGGCGGTGACCGTGGCAACGTCTACCTTGCGGGTCTCCACGATGGTGATGAGTTCCTCGAGGTCCACCAGGCGTCGGTACAAGCGGTCGGGATGGAACGTCACCACCGCGTTGACCTTGCCAGAGCGGATGTCCGCGAGCATCCGTCGGTACGCGGGGCGCGTCTTGCCGGAGTACGCCGAGATATCGTCGTCGATGTAAACCTCAACGACTTCCCAACGGCGTCGCTCGGCGAGCGCCCGACACTCGCGCCCTTGTCGTTGAACCCCCGCTGCCTCGCCCGTACGGTCGCGGGAGATGCGCGCATAGATCGCTGCCTGTTTCACAGGGCGAGGCTACGCGAGGTGTGCACTTGACGCAAGTTGGCACATGCGAACTCGTCCCGGCACTTGCTGTGGCGACTCGAGACGATGGCGATGATGTCGGACGTGGACCTGCCCGTGGAGCACGTCCGGACGCAGGTCACGTCCGCGATCGATGTGATCGTTCACCTCGGCCGTCTGCGGGACGGTCGTCGGATCGTGCTCCAAGTGACGAGCGTCGAGGGCCTGGCCGATGGCGAGCCCGAGTTGTGCGACCTGTTCTCCTTCGACCCCCGCCGGGGTCCGTCAGGCTCTTTCGTGGCCACCGGGGCCGTTCCCGGTCTTGCTCGAACACTGGTCGACCGTGGGGAGCGCGTCGACGGCTGGATGTTTTCGGCGGGGGAAGACGCGTGATGTCGTCAGCTCTGCTGGTCTCGATGCTCGTGGTGTTCGCTGTCGTGTGCCTTGGCCGAGTGGTCGTCCTGCTGGAGCGGCGCTCGGGCGTCGCCCAGCGGGCGATGATTCCCACGGTGGTCGGGATTCGTGCGGGTCGCGCGCCACTCGGGTTCCGCGATCGCGTCGCGGCGCTTCGACGGTGGTCGGTTCCGATCGGTGCGTCGATCGGTCTGATCGGCGGAGCGGCGGTCGCCGGGTTGCCGGGAGCGGCGGCAGGGGCCGGTGGGGGCCTCGCCCTTGCCGTCGGTCTCCGGCGCCGCCGCGAGATGGCCGCCAGGGCGGCGCTCGAGGATCAGCTCGCCGACGCGGTCTCGACGATCACCGCGAGCCTGCGGGCCGGACTATCCCTCACGCAATCACTTGCCTACGCGGCCCACGAGAGTCCGATCCCTCTTGGCCCGACCCTTCGCGACGTCGTCCGCCGCTGCGAGCTGGGTGAACCTTTCGGCGCGTCGCTCGCCGAATGGAGCGCGAAGTGCGGTGGTCGCGACGCCCGGCTCCTTGTCGGAGTGCTGGGCATGCATCGTCGCTCGGGCGGAGACCTTCCGTCCGTCCTCGAACGGCTCGCCTCGACGTTGCGCGCCCGGCGAGCTGCCCAACAGGAGTTGCGATCACTCACGGCGCAGGCGCGGCTGTCCGGGACGATCCTGGGGTTCCTCCCTCTGGGGTTCTTCGGCTTCCTCGCGGTTACCGCTCGGGACGATCTTGCGGTCACCCTGGCAGCGCCCGCGGGCCGGGCCGCGATCGGTCTCGGCTTCGTCCTCGAGGCTGCCGCCTTCGTGTGGATCCGACGGCTCCTGCGGGTGACAGCGTGACGGGCTCGGCGCTGTTCGCCGGAGGGCTCGCGGCCGTCGCCGCGGTCTGTAGCGCCGCAGCGGTCGTGACGGCGCGGGAGGGCGTGATCAATGCGCGCGTGTTCCCTGCAAGCGCTCATCGAGCGACCGCCGTCAGATCATGGTCGAGCGCGCCGATCCGTTCGGCCCTTAGCGTGGTCGGATCCTGGCCGGTCGCGGCACGGCTGGGGGGTTCGGCGATCGTTCGTTCGGTCGGGATGCTCGGGGCAGGCAGTCCCTCTGTACCCGAGGTCGTCGGCACCAGGGTGGTCGCAGGCGTCTGCGGCGCGATGATCGGTGCCGTGCTCCGATCGCCGGCGCTCGCCTTCGGTCTGGCTGTGCTGGGGCTCATGCTTCCCGGGTGGGTCCTGGCGCGCGCGGCTCGCGCCAGGACGCGTCGCGCCGACTCCGAGCTGCCGCAGTTGCTCGACCTGCTCGCGGCGGCATCACATGCAGGACTCGCCGGCCCATTGGCGCTGCGACGTGCGTCGTCCGCCATCGAGGGTCCACTCGCGGACGAGCTCGCACGGGTGCTTCGCGCCGTCGACCTCGGCGCGCGCTGGCGCGACGAGCTGAGCGCGATGGCCGACCGACTCGATCTGCCGGACCTGCGGCGAACGGTTGCTGCACTGACTCGGACCGAGCGGCTCGGTGCGTCGCTCGCCGGTTCCGTGAGCGATCTCGCGACCCGCGTCCGTCAAGCCCGGCGCGCAGCGACCACCGAACGCGCGCGGACCGCACCGGTCAAGATGCTCTTTCCTCTCGTGTTTCTGGTTCTGCCCGCATTCCTCCTCCTCACGGTGGTTCCCGTGCTGTTCAGCACGGTGCGTTCGATCCGCTGAGAGACAGGAGGTACAAGTGGTGGGTTCGCTGGTCCTTGGGTTGGTCGCCCGTTCGCAGACGATAGGGGTGAACCGACAGAACGGACAGACGACAGCCGAGTACGCGCTCGTGATCCTGGCGGCGGCTGCGGTCGCAGTCGTGCTGATCGCGTGGGCTCGATCGTCGGGCAAGCTTCCGGCGTTCTTCGACGGGATCATCGATCAGGTGGCAGGGAGTGCCTGACGGGTTCGCCGCACATGGCGGGCATCAGGGGAGGAGGCAGCGCGGCTCCGCGACGGTGGAGTTCGCGCTCGTCCTCCCCGTGGTGCTTACCGTGTTGATGGCGCTCGTTCAGGTCGGGCTTCTCGCTCGTGACCGGCTGGTTGTCGAACACGCGGCGCGCGCCGGAGCGCGCAGCCCATTATCGCATCTTACGGGCGGCCCCGGAATCGGCCGATCGGGGGGTCTTCCATCGCTAAGCCTGCGGCATCCCCTCGTGTCGGCGGGGCAGGAGGCGCCACCGCCACCCCCTGCCCTGCCGCGGTCAGGCCTTCCTTGCCTCCCTCAACATGGAGCCGATCCCGGGGTCAATGGACCACACCGTTCCGTTGGGTGTGGCCTTCGCCTTGATCGGGCTCTTCCGGCCGTACTGGGCGCAGACCCGCCCGATCCAACCGTGCACGCCAACGATCTGGGTCGGGTCCTTGAGGCCAAGCGCCTCGACGACAGGCATGGCGTCGGTGCTGCCTTGCTCGATCACGAACTCGAGCATCTTGACGCAGTTCGCCGGGAGGTCCGGCCACATCTGGGCGGCCAGGTCGCCGTCCTCCGTGGTCCATTGCTGCCGTGTCCCGGTGCCCGCCTCCGTGTCGCCCGTGTCGCCGCGCTGCACGCGCTGGAGCCAGAGGCCGTACATGGAATAGAACTCCCCGACGTGATCCGTCGGGACCTTCACTGCCACTTCCACCATCATGGGGTCTCCTTCCCTCGGATGGTCGGTGCTAGGATTTCCTAGGACCAGCTAGGAATATGGCAGGTAATGGAAGGCGTGTCAACATGGCAACGACCCGAAGGCCAGGCGGGGTTCCTTTTTGCTCCACCGCCCGGGTGAAGATATCGGCCTGAAAGCTCTCTCGCGCAACGACGGCCGAGAGTAGGACCCTGGATCAGCCGACAAGCAAGGGACGAGCATGAGCAAGGACGATGACGAGAAGCTGCTGGACGTGAGGCTGTCTAAGGCGTACCGCGACAGCGTTGCCCGCGAGGCGCAGCTGAGGCACATGATGACTCACACCGCGGCGGGCCAGCCCATCAAGGGGATCACCACGGACCACCCGCGGCGCCGGGGTCCTCAGCGGAACAAGGTCGAGAAGCGCGCTGAGAGCCGGGCGCGCTGGGAGGCGAACCGGGTCGTCAAGCGGGACATCCCGCCATACCACCTTGACCGCACGGTGCTCCGCGATCCCGAGACGTTCGCCCACCGCCTCACGCCGATCGAGCGGGCCATCATCTTCCTGCGGTGGAAGCGCCGGGTGCCCACCCTGGCGGCGGTCGCCCGACTGCTCGGCGGCTACGACGAGTCCACGGTTCGCTCCTCGTACCAGCGCGCGCTGGACGAGACGCGCTGGATGTACGAGGTCATCGTCCCGATCCTGGACAAGCGGGGACGGGGTGAGCGGATGACTGCTGAGGAGCGGGCTGCATGGGCCAAGTTCCGTGAGCCGCGCGGCGGTCGCGCCTCTGTGTCGGGGATGTGGACTCACCCCACGAGCCGATGAAGGCAGCGGCGGATGAGGGGCGGACCAGCTCCGATGTGTAAGTGGTCCGAGGTGTACCCGGGCCTCCTCCTTAGTGGAGGGGAACCGGGGTCGGAGCCGGATGGTCCGAGGTGCCCCCGGGCCTCCGCTATAGCGGAAGGACCCCCGATCAGATGTGTGAGGAGATGCCATGGACGTCGTTGAGGCGACGGTGAAGCAGTACCACGAGGCCGAGGAGGCCCTGCTTGACGCTGCCTCGGACCTCCTGGATGAGCTGGACGGCCCGCGGGACGATCCGCAGGTGCAAGCCTGCATCGCGCGGGTGGATGCGATCTTCGCCGCCGATCCCGTGCTGGGCGCGGCCTTGCAGCGGTACATCAGCAAGCTGGGCCTGCTCCGGTCGTTCGCCGCGTCCCTGCAGGACGGGGCCACGCCATGACACCAGACGACATGGAGGCACTGCCGTTCCGCACGCTGGATCAGCTCGCGGAGCTCGACGGTGTGGAGTACACGTGGGCGTGGGAGCACTACATCGCGGCCAGCGCGCTCACGCTGCTGGTGTCGCGTCCGAAAGTGGGCAAGAGCACGCTCGCCTGCGGGCTGGTGGGCGCGATCCGCCGCCAGCAGTCCTTCCTCGGCCTTGAGACCGGCCGGAACGTCGGTGTGTTGTACCTGACCGAGGAAACCAACCCGGTGTCCCTGCGGGCGAAGCTGTTGGCGGCTGGCGTTGAGCCCGGCGATCCCGGGGTTGCTGTGCTGCGCCGCGTGGATGTCTACGAAGAGCGCTGGGCGGATGTCGCGGCCAGGCTCCACCAACATGCGAAGGCATTCAAGGAGGCAGGCGGCTTCGCGCAGGTGCTGGTCATCGTAGACGTGCTGGGCGCTTGGGCGGGCTTCGAGGAGGGATCGGAGCAGGACTCCGGTGCCACCCGGGCCGCCATCGAGAAGCTCGGCCCGCTCGCCCGTGACGGGTTCGCGGTCCTGATCCTGCACCACGCAGGCTGGAGCGGCAAACGGTCCCGCGGTAGCAGCGGCATCGTCGGGGCGGTGGACGTCTGCCTGTTCCTCGACGGTGAGGCCGGATCGCACAACCCGCGCGCCGTGGAGTACCAGGGAGGTCGCCTGGACACCGGCAGCACACCGGCCCGCGTCAACGTGACGATGGACCACATGGGGCAGATGACGGCCCTTGCGCAAGGCCGACGCAACGACGTCGCCCGCAAGCTCGCCACCGTCGTCAACGTCGTGCGGGAGCTTGGTTCGGTCACAGACCGGGACATCGCGGAACGGATGGGTGTGTCGGAGCGGACTGCTGAGCGGTACCTCCAGGAGCTTGTCGGGTCCGAGCAGCTGCGGCGCCACGACGAGATGGACCACGACGACGATGGCCGGATCACCGGCCGCCAGGTCACGTACACGATCGAGGGCCGCGATGAGTACGTGAAGCTGATGGATGACACGTTCCCCGACCCGCTCCGTCCCAACGGTGAGATGGACTTCGAGGCGCTGTTCGGACTCCATCGCGGCGAAACCGGCGCTCCGAGCGACTGAAACTGGCGCGATGGTAGCCACACGAAACCACCATCGCGGCGCGAGACAAGACCCATAGAGGCCCCCCAGTAACGACGCGATGGTGCCGTATCCGGCATTCACCATCGCGGCGAAAGATACCTTCGCGGCGACTTGCCGCACCCCCTGGCGTCCCTACTCGCCGTTGGAGGACGGGAAGGGGATCGTCATAACCCCGCTTGACCAGCTTCAAGGAGCTGAGTGCTGCGGCGCTGACGTCGCGCTGCTGGTGCCGCGGCAAGGCGAGTGGCGCTGGATGTGACTGCGGGCCAGTGAACAAACGCAAGCGTGATGCCGGGGATCGCGCGACGACCCCTGAGTGGATCCGTGAATGCGATGTGCCCCGATTGGGTGGGGACTCCCCCCCGGGCCTCCGACCGAACCGGCGGTCTTACCAGCTGACACCAGGGCAATCGACGCATGACTGCCTGTTTCCAACTACCCAGTGAAGGAGTCCAATGACCCAAGCAACCGCCCCAGGCGGCCTCGGCACTGCCGGGCGCGCGCTGTGGGACCAGATGACTGAGGACATCACCTACCGCCCCGACGAGTACGCAGTGCTCGCGCAGGCGTGCAAGCTGCTGGACACGATCGCCACCCTGCAGGCTGCGGTCGATGGGGCGCCGCTCACCGTGACCGGATCGACCGGCCAGCAGGTGATCAACCCGCTGCTCATCGAGCTGCGGCTGACCCGGGCTGAGCTGACCCGGCAGCTGGCGCGCATCGACGTCCCGACCGAGGAGGACGAGGAGACGCGCAGCACCAAGGCCCGCCGATCCGCCAACGCCCGATGGCATGGTGGATCGGTCGGCAGCATCGTGGACGCGCGCTGATGGGAGCGCTCAAGACCAAGACCGGTGACAAGGTGCGTGACGCGCTGATCGACAGCCTGGCGCGCACCCGCGATCCCGTGCACCTCCGACTGGCGAAGCTCAGCGGGGATGACTCCAAGCTCACGGCACACGACGAGCTGACGCGCGCGCTGCGTGCCGGCGAGCCGGTCACCGTATCGGCGGATCAGCTCGGGGATGCCCTGATGGTTGCTGGCGCGCGGATAGACCACGTGCGCAGGGTCGATCGGATCGGAGGGCGATGGATCGTCGAAAGTGACGGCGCCTACCACCAACCCAAGACGTCCCGGCGCAAGGCCGGGCCAACGGAAGGAGCACCATGAGCGAGCAGACACCGACCCTCCACGAGGCGCTTGCAGACCGATGCCGCCGCATCCTGGCGGGACCAGCAGACAAGGCCACCAAGGCCGCCGCCAAGTACCGCCTGGCCGCGATCACCTCGGCACAGGACTTCACGGTGGGCAGGGCGGAGCTCGGCGCCGCGATCAGCGAGGCGGGCGGGACCGCCCGCGTGGCCGCCAAGGTCAAAGACGGCCCCGACGCTGAGTTCGTCGTGACCACCGCAGGGGACTACCGACCGCTGCCCAGCTGAGGCAGCACCGACAGCAGGGAGCAGACATGGCAGGCAAAGAGCACGTCATCAAGGGAGCGCCGCTGGACAAGCCCATCGACAACCGATCGGAGGCACAGGTTGCCGCCGACAAGCGGGCCGCTGAGCGGAGGGCCAAGGAGCCACAGCCGCAGCTTCACAACGCACCATCGGTGTTGGCCAAGGCGCGCCAGGAGTCCATGGGCACGCTTGCCCGGGACACACTCAACGCGATCGCAACCAGCCCGGTCCTGCAGACCGGCCAGGCGCTGCACGCGGAGGATCGCGCGCAGCTGCTCAAGACCGCGCTGGCGGACCTGGACGGCGCACCGCCACGACTGAAGGGCGAGGCCAAGCTGCTGGCCACCTCGATCATCTCCGCGATCGAGAAGGGCGACCGCCAGGCCGCCGAGCAGCAGGCCCACGAGGGTGCCTTCGAGCTGGGCCGCAAGCTGGCCGCGTCCGCCTTCGAGGCACCCGAGGGTCCTGACCCGGAGGCGCTGGCCGCGATGATCAAGCGTGGCTGACAAGGAGCCGCGCAAGCCGCGGCACTGGGACGCTGGCGAGCTCGCGCGCCGCGACCGCGACCGCCTGCTGGGCTACGACGACAACCCATGGGCTAGCCCGAAGGAGGCTGCCAAGGCGTTCAGGACCATCGCAGCAGAACGGGCCTCGGCCGGCAACCCGCCGCCGACCTCCGAACACGCAGACCGCATACCGCGGTGAAGCGCGCCGGCGGGCAGGTTGAGGAGCCTGGTCGCCGGCCTCCCTGTGCCTCGCTGGCACGCAGGGTGGTCCCGGTCGGGGCACTCGTCCACGGCACCACCTCCGACAGGAGGCGCCGTGGCTCCGATCGGGGCCGCCCAACCACCTTCATTCTGGAGCGTGGCATCACCTCCGGCGCGACCGCAGCGATACACCTCCTGCGCACTCTCGTCACGCGAGAGGGTTCCGCCGGCCGTCCCAGGTCCCACGCGGGCCAGGAAAGAAAATGCCGCCCGGAGGCGGCATCTCGTTGCGACGGAGGCGGCCGGCCGAAGCCGACAGCGATGCGCCGCTACGGAAGCCGAGGCGTCTTCGCCACGGCTTGACTACCTGTTGCCCTTGGCTCGGTTGTGGGTTACGCACACCATCTGGCAGTTCTTGAGGTCGGTATTCCCAGCCTTCGACCATGCAGTGACGTGGTCAGCGTCCATGTCTTTCAGCTTGTAGATTCGGGCCTTGTTGGCGTCATGCCCGATGGCGCAGTACGGGCAGTTGGACTCGCCGGCTGACTTGGCCTTGTCCGTCTGCTGCTGGTAGGCGATGGTCTTCATGCTCTCGTTGAACAGCCTGATCGACAGCAACTGCGTCTTCTCCCTGCCGCCCAGCAGGTACTCGTAGATCCCCTTGTGACCGGTCACCGCTGGGTCGGCGCGAAGCTCATCGACGTCGGCGTCGATCTTGGCTGCGTCGTACGACTGCGAGTGATACCGCTCGTAGAGCCGTCCCCACTCGAGCCCCCGCATCTCCTTGTCAGGTGGTCGGGTGAAGACGCTGCCGATCCAGTCGATCACCGAGGTGAAGTAGGTCTTCAGGCCGGCGACGCTGTCGTCGTGGCGGTGCTTCGCGAGGTAGGCGTCGACGCTGATCCCTTGTGGATCAGAGACCCATTCCAGCGCGACCGCCAGGACCTCCTGCCGCTTCGGATTCCCCTTGATGTAGGCCGCCCACTTCTGCATGTTCGCGTTGTTGGAGTTGCTGAACTCGGCCTTCGCCTTGGTGATGAAGGGCCCGGAATACACCGCGTTCAGCAGTTCCTGCCTGTTGAGCGGCACGCCAGCGATGTTGACCGTCTCGAACCACTCCCTGATCTCCTTCTCGGTGCCTTGGCACTCGTAGACCAGCAGCGTGCTCTTCTCGAGTAACTGCTGATCCTCGATGGGCAGCGAGGAGAACGCCTGCTCCTTGCCGTCGACGCGAATCGCGAACTTGCCGGTCAGGAAGCGTCCAATGCTGGTGATGCGCTGCTGTCCGTCCAAGACCTCGAGGCCGTCGCCGTTCACGTTGAAGTAGATCAGCCCGAGCGGGTAGCTGTTAAGCAGCGACTGGATCACGGCGACGTCCAGCTTGCCGTCACCATAGATGTAGTGACGCTGGTACTCCGGCTGGATGACTAGTTTGCCACCGAGGCCGAACAACCCCTTGCCCTCGAGCTCGTTGTAGACGAATCCATTGAGGACCTCTTTGACGCTGTACTGGGTGAGGTTGGTCTCCAAGGAACGGCTACCTCCGGCGAATGAGGATGCGTTTGAACACCGCATAGTAGCGCGGCTCCGTCAATCCGAGCTTTCGGCGACCACCGATGCTTCCAGTCCCACCCATTTCCTTGTAAGTCCTCACGAACTCATCGCCCAGTGGCTCCACGCCGAGGTCACGCATCGCCTCCATGTCCTCAGCACTCGCGACAAGCTCGAACTGGTCGGGGTTGTACTTGTCCAGGAAGGTGATAGGAACACCCATCACACCGTCGTAATCGCTCGGGATCGCGTCAACGTACGGGACGTCGATGGCATCGAAGTTGTAGTACCGCTGGTAGCCGACGCCCCGAACGTCCTTGTGCCGGCTGAACTTGATGTTGTCAACGCTCGTCATCAACTGAAGCGGCTCGTGACGACGGCCGTGATCGATGTTGGTGAACCAGCACGCGTTACCCAGACGTGTGTAGTCGTGCTGATCATCTGACTCGTAGCCGAGCTTCGCAGCCTTGAGGCGGTCGGCCTCCCTCACCTGGGTTCCCTTCGGGACGCCGAAGACCATGTCGGTGTTGTTGGCTGTCGCCCCTTTCCACAGTCGGTTCGCCTGAATCAGTGGGAAGATCTCCACGTAGGTGACGGCGTTGCTGTTGCCGATCATTGAGAACTTCTTGGCACCGTCGATGAGCCAGCCAACGAAGGGCCGGAAGAGGCTGAACGGCGGGTTGGTGATGACGATGTCCGCCTCGTCGCGAAGTGTTGTCACCTCCGGGCTGCGGAAGTCGCCGTCGCCCTCTAGGTACTCCCACTGGAGGTCGTCGATGTTGACGACGCCGTCGTCGTTGATGTCGCTTGGCTCCAGCACGAACTTCTTCCCGTTGACCCGGGTCTTCACCGGGTCGAACTGCGGGTTAGCGGTCTCGAATAGGGTCGGCGCGTAGAACACCCCTGCCGGGTGGCTGTCAGGTGCGTACGACGTCGAGATCAACTTCTTGATGCCGTAGTCCACGAAGTGCAACGCGAAGAACTTGGCGAAGTTGCTCCACTCTGGGTCGTCACACGGAAGCAGGATGACCTTGTCGCGGAAGACGTCCGGGTCGTACTCCAGATAGGCGTTCATCTCACGCTCGATATCAGCCCACTGGGTGTAGAACTCATCGTTCTTTGCAGCCTTCGCTGCGCCCAGATGGCCCTGCACAGCAACTGTGGTGGTCGACGTCGGCGTCACCGTGAAAGCCTAACCCAGCGCACGGACACAAGCAGGCGCCACACATCTCAGCCGGCGCCGTCCACGGACGTCGGCGGGCCTTCCATCGACGCACGCCGCTGGGGGTCCACACCGGCCGGGCAAGCACCTGCCCCAGTGAGACTGGAGCGGGAATCGGATGCTGCAACCTCCCCAGGCGCGCCTGCTCAACCCGCTACGATCGCAGCGATGAGGCGCTTCCTCCTGTTGGACGCGAACGCCGTGGTCGACTATTTCCTTCCGGACCCAGCGAAGCAGCGGCGCGCCGACCGTACAAGGACGATCGTCGAGGCAGTGCGTAATCGCGCAGTCGATGAGACCGTGTTGCTTGTGCCGAACGTCTGCATTCCCGAGGTGTTCGGAGTCTTTGCGAAGCACACACTCGGGGGGAGTTGGAATCCGGGGTCGATGAAGCTCGATCGCCGTCGTCACGAGACGGTA
Source organism: Actinomycetota bacterium (assembly GCA_040902745.1). Classification (GTDB taxonomy): domain Bacteria; phylum Actinomycetota; class UBA4738; order UBA4738; family HRBIN12; genus JBBDWR01. Next base: position 226,750 of record JBBDWR010000013.1, read on the forward strand.
CGGCGGAACTTCCGGAAATACTTGCGTCACGGGACGGTCTTTCACCAGTACGAGTTGGACCGCTATCACGTCCTCGCGACTGACCTGATCACGCCCGTCGACAACTGGTATCAGATCCGCCGCGGGAAGCAGGCGCGCCGCCAGACGATGGGCGGCATCGATCGCCTGGTGATCGCCATGGGTATCGTCCTCGCCCGGTTGAACGGCCACCCCAACGTAGCGATCATCACGAGTGACCTCCGGATGGTGAAGTCCGTTGAACGCGCCCGACGGCTGCCGCCAAGCACTGCGAAGAAGCTTCGCCTTCCCGAGCGCGCGGAGGAGCTCGGCTACCGGTGGAGGCCCGAGGTCTACCCGAACGTCATCGATCTCCAGCGAGCGCCGAACCGAACGCTTGAGGACTTCTTCGGGCGCTGGCCGATTCCAACCCGGAAGTCTCGCGGGAAGGACGCCAGAGCGCCCGCGGTGTAGCGGGACGGAAGGCCATGGCAAAGGCGACCAAGGTCACGCGCTCTCGTGCCAGGCGATCTGCACGCGCGTCGGGTCGAAGGACTTGCCGCGGCGCTCACGCCGGTGGATCGTGATGCGCTCCACCTGACTTGTGACGAGATCGCGGACGGCCGCGACCGCTTCCGGCTCGCGGTCCTCCCACCGCAGGTGAAACTCCTCCGCCGATGCACCGCCGGCGGGCCGGTCGATCCCGACCGCGCGCAGCTCGTCTCGTGTGAACATCTGCGTCAGCCGGCTCACCGGCGGCTCGGGCGCCGTCTGCAGCGACCGCCCGACGCGCTTGGCGGCCTTCTCCTGTCGCTCGGCGAGCTGCTTGAGGATCGGGGCCGCGTCGGCCGGCCGCATCGAGCCGTCACCGACCAGGGCGCGGGTGGCCTGAAGGTCCTCCTCGATCTGCCGGAGCTCCGACAGCGCCTCCGGGTCCGGCTTCGAAGGCCCGTCCTGCGCAACCTCGTCACCCGAGCGCCCCTCGTACCAGTGCCTCAGCGCCTTCAGCAGGACGTGCCGCTCCAGCGGGAACGCCTTGATGCTGATGCGGCCGCACCCACCCGCGGACGACGTGCAACGGTACGCCGCGCCAGCCCCGGTCATGTTCGATCCGCACTCACCGCACCGAAGTAGACCGCCGAGCGGGTGCCGGCGACCGGCGGGACGCCCGACCTTGCGCTTCTCATGCGCGAAGCGGGCCTTGACCACCGCGGCCTCCTCGTCCGACAGGATCGGTAGGTAGCCGCGCGCGCCGAGCAGGTGGTCGCTGAGCAGCAGCCGGCGCATCGTGACGGGGCGCCACCGCGCACCCTTCGACGTCGTGGTACCCATCTTGTTGAGGTCCACGGTGATCCGGTTCAGCGCCACACCGGCTGCGATCCGCGCCACGACGTCGTGGATGACGCCGGCCTCTTGGGGATCGACCTGGAGCGCGCCGTCCACCCGGCGGTATCCGTACGGCTCGGACACCCCGCCGGTGTACTCGCCCAGGGCACGGGCGCGTTCCTTGGAACGGCGCACCTTCTCGCTCAGCCGGTCGGAGTAGTAGACGGCTGCCGAGACACGGTCCTTCCAGTCCTTGCGATCGCGGGCGCGGCTGAGGTTGATGTCGGCCTCGTCGGCGAACACGAACCGGCCGAAGCCCTGGGCGTCGTACAGGTCGAGCCACCGCTTGCCCTCGATGTCCGACCGGAGCAGCCGCTCGTAGTCGCGGACGAGCACCGCGTCGATGCGGCCCTCCGCTGCGTCCGCGTACACGGCCTCGTACCCGGGCCGGGTCTTACGCTTCCATCCGCTGATGCCGGCATCGACGTACTCGGCCACGACGTCCCAGCCCTCCGACTCAGCGCGCTCGCGACAGTCCGCGAGCTGCACCGGGATCGACGTCTCATCACCACCCTCAGCGCGCGACGTCCTCGTGTAGATCGCTACTCGTGTCATCCTGACTCCTTGTATTGGGGCGTCGCGTCCCCTCATGAGACGATCTTATCGCCCGCGCGCCGGGGCGCGCGAGGCCGCCGTCAGTCTGGACGAGCAACGCGTGCGTGCTGCGGTCGTCGATGCCTCACCAGGCGTGGGGCCGGTCACGATAGATGTCATCCGGAACGGAACGCTCGGCGATCCTGTGCAGGTCCGGGTTCGCGCCGAACGTGTGATCGGCGCACCGTTGATCTCCTGGTTGTTCCCCTCGTCCGTGGCGCTCACCGCGTCGGCCACGATGCGTCAGGAGGTCCCGTGAGCGCCCGAACCGACCCCGAGCGGGGATCCGTCTCGATCGTCGCCGCGGGCATGCTGCTGCTCGTGCTCGTGCTCACCCTCGGCGTGGCGGACGCCGCGCGCGTGCTGGCCTCCGCGGGGCGAGCTCGGACCGCGGCAGACGCCGCAGCGTTGGCGGCGGCCCAGCAGCTTGCGCTGCCCGATGGAAGGGCACCCTCCGACCTCGCCGGGGAGTACGCCGCGCGCAACGATGCGGCACTCGTGTACTGCGCGTGTGAGCAGGGGGCGGTGGACGCAACGGTGCGCGTGCTCGTGGGGGTGGGTCCGCTGTTCCTGTTCTCCGACGATCGCTCGGTGGGTCGGTCGGCGCGGGCGGAGGTCGTCCTCCCGGCGGATCCGTAGGCGCCGGGAGGGTGATGGAGATGCCTCCCAAGGGTCTGGAAGACCTGGGTCGGATGGCCGACGCGTTCGTCGGGGTGGGCGCGTACAATCGCTCCCACGATGGCCAAGGGCAAAGCCACCCCGAGCGGCCCGGCGACGCGCAAGCGCAAGCTTGGCGTCGTCGACTACACGCTGGCGAAGCGCGCCTTGCTGCGCGACGTCCGGCTCGGCCTGTTGTCGGTCACCGACCTCACCGACGCCCACCCCGAGTTGATCCGAGCCGCCAAGCACGTCGGCGAGCCCACTCGCCACGACTGCCCGGTCTGCGGCAAGGAGAAGCTCGTGCTGCTCGCCTACGTCTACGGAGACGACCTCAAACACAACAACGGGCGGGTCTGGAAGCTCGAGACCGCGCTACGGATCGCGGCGGCCCATCAGGGTTCCAGCTGCTACGTCGTCGAGGTGTGCCGTGGCTGCCGCTGGAACCACCTGTCCGAAGCCTTCACAGCGACTGCCGGCTGACCTGCTTTTGCAAGCCCACCGTCACCGGATCACCACACAGGGCTCTCGCGCGGGATGATCCGAGTCCTCGCAGGTCGCCGGTAAGATAGGCGTGTGGCCGTACAGACCTCCCCTCCCCGAAATCCCGCACCGCGACGGGGCAAGCACGCAGCATCACGCAAGACGCGACGCAAGACCAGAGCGCGCGGCAGGCGTGGGTTCTTCCGCCGCTACTGGTGGGTGTTCGTCGCTGTGCCCCTCTCCGGGATCCTCGCCTTGTTCGGGGCGCTCTGGTTCGCCTACAGCCAGATCGAACTGCCGGAGGCGGCGCCTCCCCTGCAGACCTCGTACGTCTACGACGAGGCCGGCGACCTGATCACCACGCTGCACGAGGAACAGGACCGTACGATCATCCCGCTCAAGCAGATGCCCCAGTCGCTGCGCGAGGCCGTGGTGGCGACCGAGGACCAGGATTTCTACTCCCACTCCGGGTTCGACCCGATCGGCATCGCACGTGCCGCCTGGAAGGACATCGTGTTGCGTGAGGCGGTCCAGGGTGGCTCGACGATCACTCAGCAGCTCGTGAAGAACGTATACGCGGGCACCACGGTCGAGAAGGCCAACGGGCAGACCGTCTATCGCATCCCCGACCGTACGCCCGAGCAGAAGGTCCGCGAGGTGCTGCTCGCGATCAAGCTCGAGCAGGAGATGGGCAAGGACGAGATCCTCGCCACCTACCTCAACACGATCTACTTCGGCGACGGCGCGTACGGCGTGGAGGCGGCGGCCCAGACGTATTGGGACAAGCCCGCCGAGGAGTTGTCCTCGCTCCAGTCGATCCAGCTCGCCGGGATGATCGCGAGTCCCGAGCGGTTCGATCCGCGCGAAAGCGTCAAGGAGGCGGCCGCCCGGCGGGACTACGTGATCGGCCGCATGGTCTCCGAGGGTTACCTCACGCAGGCCGAGGCCTCGAAGCTGCGGACGAAGAAGCTCACGACCGCGAAAGCCTCCAAGCAGCCGGCCTACCCGCAGCCGTGGTTCATCGACTACGTCAAGCGCTACCTGACCAACGATGCGGGGTTCAGCGGGCAGGAACTGTACGGCGGGGGATATCAGATCACGACGACGTTGGACCGCGACATGCAGACCGCCGCGGCGGACGCGATCGAGAGCAACCTTCCGAGCGACAAGGATCCGCAGGCGGCCCTGGTTGCGATCGAGCCATCGACCGGCGAGGTCCGCGCGTTCGTCGGCGGACGCAGCTACAAGGAGTTCCAGTTGGGGCCCGCGCCGGGCCTCGGCGGGTTCGGTCGATCGCCCGGTTCGACGTTCAAGGCCGTAGTGCTCGCCTCGGCACTCGACAACCGCATCTCGCTGAACTCCTCATGGAATGGTCCTTCGACGATCAACATCCCCGACGAGGCGTGTTACACCGACGGTGGGCCCTGGCAGCCCTCCAACGCCGGAGACAGCACCGCCGGCACGATGTCGCTAGCGAGCGCGACCAAGTACTCGGTGAATACGATCTTCGCCCAGGTCGGCCTCGAGGTCGGCCTCGACAAGGTCGCCGATATGGCACGAGCGCTCGGGATCCGCGACTCCAAGGTCGGGGAGCAGTGTGCGCTCAGCCTCGGCGCCGTCGAGGTCACCCCGATGGAGATGACAAGCGTGTACGCGACGTTCGCGGGCCGTGGCGTGTACCGAGCGCCGTCCCCGATCATCGAGGTCCGAGACCCCGCGGGCAAGGTGCTCTGGGGCGGCAAGAAGCAGCCCGAGACGCGGCGCCGGCTCGCGGGCGAGCGGGTGCTGTCGGCCAACGACGCGGCGCTCGTGTCCTACGCGCTGCAGGGCGTCGTCGAGGACGGCACCGGCACGGCGGCCGCGCTCTTCGATCGGCCCGTCGCCGGCAAGACCGGCACCGCACAGGGCTACAAGGACGCCTGGTTCTGCGGCTACACGCCGCAGCTGGCGACGTGTGTGTGGGTGGGCTACCCGGAGACGGAGAAGCCGCTCTACAACATCGAGGGCTACTCCGAGGTCTACGGCGGCACGATCCCCGCCAACATCTGGCGCGAATTTATGGTCGAGGCTCTCGAAGGTGCTCCGGTCCGAGAGTTCCCGGAGCCGGACTTCGGCGGGTACGGCAGCCCCGACACCTCGATCCCGACCACCGAACCGACGCAAGAGCCCAACGAGGAGCCGACGGACGAGCCCACCGAGGAGCCGACGGACGAGCCCACGGACGAGCCCACCGAGGAACCGACGGACGAGCCAACCGAGGAGCCGACGGACGAGCCGCGACTGGCACCTGAGCGTCGCCGGGCGCGGTGGGCGAACGACCCCGCGCGCGGGTTCCGCGGATCCGGCGGTGCGAAGGCCTTCTAGCAGGTCATCGCCGAGCGCGCCTCGGCGCTAGACGGCCATCTCGCGCGAGGCGCTGTGCGAGTCCAGCGGCAACGTCGCGAGGATCGTCGTTCCCTTTCCGGGGGTGGAGTGCACCATGAACGTCCCGTTGGCCAGCTCCACACGTTCGCGCATCGATGCCAGCCCGACGCGTCCCTCGCGCAGGTAGTCGCGAGCCTTCGCGGCGTCGAATCCGACCCCGTCGTCCACGACCTCGAGCCGGAGCTGGCCGCCGTCGGCTTCGATCGCGACGGTGAGCTTGGTCGCCTGCGAGTGTTTCCCCGCGTTCGAAAGCGCTTCCTGCACGATCCGGTAGGCGAGGGTCTCCAGGTCGGTCGGCACCTCGGTTTGGACCTCGCCGCTGAACTCCGTCTCGACGTCCTGGTCGGTTCCGAACTTCAACAGCGTCTCGCGGATCGCCGGAACGAGTCCGCGTTCCTCCAGCAGCGGTGGTCGCAGTCCCGACATCAGTCGGCGGAGGTTGTCGGCCTCCTCGGAGAGTTCCTTGCGGATCTTGCCGAGGATGTCGAGACCGTCATCGAATTCCCCGGCCTTGATCATCAGCAGGGCGGCTTCGAGTGAGAGCGAAGCGGCGGACACGCCCTGGACGGGTCCGTCGTGCAGGTCGCGCGCGATCCGATTGCGCTCGGACTCGATCGCCGTGTTGGTCCGTCGCATGATCCGCGTGCGGTCCTCGTCGCGGTCCTGGAGGAACTGGAACAGGGAGCGGATCGTCTGGTCGGCGACCCGGGCGGCGGTGACGTCGCGGACCAGCAGCAGCCGGACGGGCGGGGTGCTCGGGATCTCCGAGACGCGCGCTTCGAGGTACAGCGGCTGACCTTCGCGCTGGAGCATGCCCTGACCGGTCACGAGCAGCTTCGTGAAGGACTCGTCGGCGCCGTCCACGCCAGAAGCGACACCGCTCCAGGACTGCCCTTCGATCACCTGGCGCGGCAGCTTGACCATGCGGCAGAAGGAGTCGTTGCAGCGCATCACGACGTCGTGTTCGTCGAGCTCGACGATGCCGTCCACGGCCGCCTCGAACACCAGCCGCAGATGCTCCTCGGACGTGCGCAGTGTGTCGTTGGCCTCGCGCAGGCGCTCCAAGGCGAGGTCGGTCGCGGCGAGCGCGGCATCCTTCTGCTGAAGCGCACGCGACGCGTCTCGTCGGGCCCGGGTGCTACGGACCTGGTTGACGAGGATCCGCAGCGCGATCCCGGCCGCGAGCAGACCGATCAGCAGCCGGGTCTGCGTCGCATCGATCCGGTTGTCGAGCGCGGCAACCGTGACGGAGGCGAGCGCGGCGCACGCGGCCGCCACCGCGATCGACGTCAGCAGTGGCCGTCCCCACCGGACCGACATGCCGGTGGCGGGCTTGCCTCGCTCGGGCAAGAACGCGACCAGTCCGGCCAGCACGAGGCCGCCGATCGCGAAGGCCATGGGAACGCCTGCTTCGCTCGCCTCATGGAGGCCGTGCACCCAGCGGTCGCCCAGGGCGAGGGTTGCGGCCGACAACAGCGTGAAGACGATCGCCATGCCCACGTGCGCCGGGCTCGGGAACCACAACGCGAGTGCCCCGTAGCTCGTGAACGCCGCTGCGGCCGACAGCGAGAACACGAAGGTCGACAGGATCGTGACGGTGTCCGCTCCGGCGGGGAGCAGGGAGAGATACGCGGTGACGGCGATCGCCGCGGTGATCAGGGCGATGTCGGTCGCGATCTCGCGTCTGTCCTCGCGTTCGAAGTGCGCGCGGAACTCCACTCGCAGCGGGAACAAGAAGAGCACCGCGATCACCAGGAACCCGGCGTCGAGCAGACTCGGTTCGTACATCAGATCGCTGGAGCCCGATTCGATCACGAAGAACACGGCTCCGGCCACCGCGACGGAGAAGGTCGCGAGGGCGAGGGTGCCGGCCGCTTGCCACTGTCCCTCGCGGCCTCGGCTGCGGGCGATCACGGCGGTCGCGACGAGCCCGCACACAACCGCAAGGGCATCCCACGTGAGCGCGCGTGCTCGCGGGGTCACCGGGACGAGCAGAGGGACGATCAGCAGTGCGCCCACTGCGAGCGTGAGCGCGACCGCCGCCGGGAAGGCGCGAGGGCGTGGGGCTACGACAGACATCTGCACGTTCGATGATGTGCCGTCGAAGGCATCCATCACATCACCTGTCCGGGCCGTCCGGGGGCTGGTTCGGGCTAGGCCGAACGCACCACCCGGGCGAGCTCGCCGCTCGTCCGATCCTCGTTTACTCGATCAGGCGACGTCGAAGCGCTTCGGCCACGGCCGCGGTGCGGTCGGACGCCCCGAGCTTTTCGAAGATGTGCTCGAGGTGCGTCTTGACCGTGTCGGGCGAGATGTAGAGCCGCTCGGCGATGTCCCGGTTCGTGTGTCCGAAAGCGAGCAGCTGCAGGACCTCGATCTCCCGCGCGGTGAGGGTCTCGGCGCGTCGGTCGCGTTCCTTCGCCTGCGAGAGCTCCTCAGCCAAGGCCACCACGAGTTGTGGGTCGATCACCATGTTGCCGCCTGCGACCAGACGCACCGTTTGGATCAGATGCTCTGCGTCGCGCGCCTTCAGTACGTAGCCCCGCGCGCCGGAGCGCACGGCCTCGACCACGAACTGTCGGTCGTCGTAAGCGGTGAGCATGATGACGCCGACCGAAGGGAACTTCTCCCGGATAACCCGCGCGGCCTCGAGGCCGTCCATCTCGGGCATACGGATGTCGACGAGCGCGATGTCGGGAGTGCTCTCCTCGATCAGCGTGAGGAGTTCCTTCCCGTTCGCCGCTTCGCCCACGACCTCGATCCCGTCCGCCAGCTCCAAGTACCTACGGAGTCCCTGGCGTACGAGGGAGTGGTCGTCTGCGATGGCTACCTTGATCGTCACCCGTCCCTCCCTGGTCGGCCCCCGGTGGGGGTGCTCTCCAATCCTAAATGGTCGGCACCCCGGGTCAGAAGATGTAGTACCAGTTCACGAAAAGCAAGGTCAGGGCTCCGAGGCCCGCCGCCGAGACCGCCACGAGACCCGTTCTCGGGATCCAGGAGCGCTCGATCGCCTCCGCCTCGACCCAGAAGAAGGGGAACAGAACGAGCACGAATCGGGGGATCGACATAAGCGGGCGCGGCTCGAACGTATAGGTCAGGGGCACGAGCAGGCCCAACCACATGTAGACGACGTAGGACGGTCGGAGGACAAAGACGGCCCACACCGCGGCCGCGACGACCGGCGCGACGAGCAGCCAATCGACCAAGTGGTATCCGCCCGGAAAGGTCCCGAACCAACTGAACGCCTCGCGGGTTCCTTCGGCCAGGGCCGTGATGGGTATGACCGCGGTCCGCTGCCAGGTCGTCTGCACGGTGAGGGGCTCCAGCCAGTCCCCGGTGCGTGACGCCCAGTACGCGAAGTAGGCGAGGGTTCCCGCGGCCGGCGCCACCGCTCCCGCGAGCCGGGGTGCGAGCCGGCCGCCGTCGGTGCGCCAGCGGTGGACGGCCTCGATCACGAGGGCGGGAACGAGCAGCAGGCCGACGTTGCGGGTGAGGGCCGCCGCCGCCCCCGCGAGGCCCGCGACCCACCAGCGCTCCCGGCGCGCTCCCCAGAACGCGAGCAACGCGAACAAGAGGAACGGCGCCTCGCTGTACGGCGCGACGAGGAAGAATGCCGTCGGGAACACCGCGAGCAGCACCACGCTGTTCCTCGCAGCGCGCTCTCCCCGTTCGGAGACGGTCAGGAAATACAGGGCGATCAGTGCACCCAGCAGCGCGGCCGACCCGAGGATCGTGGCGGAGGCGAAGGGGCGCCCCCCCGAGAGCCACCGATCCGGCGCGGATCAGCAACGGCCACCCCGGGAAGAACGCCGCGCTCCCGTCGTCGATGTGATAACCGCCGTCGGCGATCCGAAGGAACCACAACCCGTCGAAGCGTTCCCACGCGGTGAAGAGGTTGTGCAGTCCCGAGGTGGTGGCGTGCGCCGCCCAGCCGTCGACGCCGACCGGTCCGGGGATCTGCAGGCTCGCCGCTTCCGGGATCCGTGTGGCGTCGGGGAGCAGCGCGATGCCGACGAGCGCGAGCACCGACAGCCCGACCTTCAGCGTGACGAAGACCTTCACGCAGTAGACGACCCCGGCGCGGATCCGCCGTCGCTCTGTCTGTCCAGCCGCGTCCGCGGTGTCGGCGGGGAACGCCCCGTCCGCGTCGACGGTCGTGCCGGGCGAGCTCATGCGAGCGCTTCCTTCGCGGGCACGATGGGTTCCTCACCCTGGTTCGCGGCCGGAGATCGCAGCTCGGCCGGCAGGCGTTGCTGGTCCCTGAGCACCCAGGCGACCACACACCAGACCAGCACCACGGTCCGAACGAGCACGGCGATCTGGAACCAGCCGATCGTGAAGCCGTCGACCCACCCACCGATCGCCGGATCGAGCTGTCCGAAGAACGCGAACCGGGTCACGAAGACCGCGACGTCGGCGGCGGAGAACGCGATGAACGAGCGCAGGCCCGGCAACACGAGAGCGAACCACGGCAGCAGCCAGAGTCCGTACTGCGGCGAGTAGACCTTGTTCGTGAGCAGGAACACCACGAGAAGTGGGAACGCGAACGTCCATCGGGGGAAATCCGGTTGCCGCCGGATCTTGATCCGCCATACGAGGACGCAGATGCCAAGGAACAGTACGAACGAGATGATGTTGAGCGCCGTCGTGTTCGCCGGCGAACAGACGGTGCCTATGCCCGGGATCCGATCGCACGCGATGTACCAAAGGCTGTCCCAGTCCGCGATGCGACGCGAGTTGAAGCGGAAGAACTCCCACCATCCGCCGGTGGCCAGGAGCATGAACGGCAGGTTCACGGCGAGCCACGAGGCGGCCGCGGTCCATGCCAGCTTGGTTCCCCCGACGGGACGGCGGTCTTGGAACCGTCCCAGGACGAACGGCGGGATCAACAACGCCGGGTACATCTTGGCCGCCGCGCCCAGTCCGAGCAGCGCGCCCGACCACCCGTCGCGTCGCTCGATGTAGGCCAGGGTTCCGAGCGTGGCGAACGCGACCGCGAGCAGGTCCCAGTTGACGAACCCGTAGATCAACAACGTCGGCGCGAGCGCGAAGTACAGGGCGCGGCGGCCGACCATCAGATAGAGCGCGAGGGTCGTGGCCAGTGCGGCGAGCGCGAGGATGGCGACGTTCCAATGGAAGTACGCCGCATGGCTGCGAGACGAGGTGAAGCCGTCGAGCGGTGGCCCGGTGGAGGGCGAGAGCCACGCCGCCAGGCGCATCGTGTACATCGACAGCACGGGGTACTCGTCGCAGTTGCCTTGGGGACGCTCGACGCAGGGGTCCAGGTAGGGCAGGCGGTTGCCGGCCACGAGCTGTTCCGCGCCGAGCAGGGGAACGATGTCCGAGTAACACAGCCACCGGTACTGGCGGCCGTCGCTCCAGCCACCCTCGGCGCAGGGTTCCTTCATGGCCGCGCCCAGGGCGAGCGTTCCTCCCAGACACACCAGCACCAATCCGAGCCCGACCCCCCGTCGGAGCGCACGGGCGGGTGGCGTCGGATCGGATAGCTCGGGCCGCATGACGGCCGATTATCCCCCTGCCTCGGCGCGGAGCCGGGTGGCCTGGCAGGGCTTTGGAGGATTCGAGCGAACACTCGTAGAGTTGGAGGTCATGAGGTATCGGGTCGAACAGCTGGCGGCCGCATGTGATGTGTCCGTGGACACGGTGCGCTACTACCAGTCACTCGGGTTGCTCCAGGCCCCCGAGCGCGAGGGCAGGGTTGCCTGGTACTCGGCCGAACACGTGGAGCGCATCGAAGAAGTGCGACGCCTCCAGAGCAAGGGGCTGACCCTCGCCGCGATCAGCCGTGTCGTGCGCGGTGAGCTGGGACCGGCCGACGCCGACCTCGCGGCCGCGGTTGCCGCGGCCCGCGGAGAGGGCGCGAACGCGCCCGACGAGGGAGCGGAACTGCTGGACCTCGAGGGGTTCTCGGCCCGAAGCGGCGTCCCCGCGTCGTTGATCCAGGCGGTGGAGCGTGAGGGGATCCGGATCGGTCGGAAGGTGGGGACCGAGCGTCGCTACACCACCGCCGACATCGAGATGGTCCGCACCGCGCTGCGACTGCTCGAGTCCGGACTGCCGCTGGGCGATCTGTTGAGCCTAGCCCGCGACGCGGACGAGGCGATGCGGGGTCTCGCCGAGCGAGCGGTCGAGCTGTTCGATCACAGCGTGCGCGAACCGATCCGCGACACGGCGTCCTCGGACGAGGCAGCAGCCGAGCAGCTGGTTGAAGCCTTCCGCACGTTGTTGCCGGCGGCGACCGAGCTCGTCGCCCGGCACTTCCGTCACGTGTTGCTCGAAACGGCCGAGGCGCACATCGAGCGAGTGGGGGACGCGGCGGAGGTCGATGCGACCCGCGTGGAGTCGCTGCGGCTGGAACAGGCGCCGTGAGCGAGCCGTTCGTCGACGGCCGTCTCCCGGAGGGGGAGGAGAAGGCGCGCCGCGTCCGTGGCATGTTCGACGCGATCGCGGATCGCTACGACCTGGTGAACCGGGTCATGACGTTCGGCATGGACGTCGGATGGCGTCGCCGCGCGATCCGGGAACTCCGGCTTCCGGGCGGTGCGCTCGTCGTCGACCTCGCGTGCGGCACGGGAGACTTCTGCCGTGAGCTGGACCGGGCGGGTTACCGGGCGACCGGCTTTGATTTCTCTCTCGGCATGCTGACCGCGGCGAGGACACAGGCTCCGCTCGTCCAGGCCGACATCGTGCGACTCCCGTTGAGCGGTGCGGCGGTAGACGGCGCGACGTGCGGCTTCGCGCTGCGCAATGTCGTGTCCCTTGCCGAACTGTTCACCGAGGTCTCGCGCGTCGTGCGTCCCGGTGGCCGCGTCGCGCTGTTGGACGCGGGTACGCCGGACAACCCGGTACTGCGCGCGGGACACGGGGTGTACTTCAAGAAGGTGGTCCCGGCCGTCGGTGGGTTGCTCTCCGATCGGGATGCGTATCGCTACCTTCCCGAGTCGCTCGCCTACCTTCCCGAGTCGCCGGAGTTGCTCGCGATGCTGCGCTCGGCGGGATTCCCCGACGCGACACGTCAGCAGCTCGGAGGCGGTGCGGCGCAGCTGTTCATCGGCACGCGCGGATGAGCGTGGCGACCACGTTGCGTGCTCGTGAGCTCGGTCCGGCATTCGATCTGGTCGCCGAATATCGGCCCCCTCGCGGGTTCTTCCTGGAGCGCTCGGGGGTGGGTGTCTGCGCATGGGGTGCGCTCGGACCTCCGCTGGTGACCTACGGAGCGGGCAGGATCGAGCGACTCGCCGAACTCGTCAACGAGCGACTCTCCTCGATCAGGGTCGAAGCCGGCGAACATGTGCCGCTGGGGGTAGGCGCGATCACCTTCGACGACGCTGGGCCGGCGACCCTGGTCGTTCCGTCCCACGTCGTGCGACGAGAAGCCGGGGGTGCAACCTGGCGACTCGATGCGGAGCACGAGACGTCCGGCGACGAAGCCGGGCGATGGACGGGGAAGGCGATCCCACACGAGCCTTTCACCGGCATGCAGGTGGATGCCGTGCCGGAACCAGCCGCCTACGAACGCGCCGTGGCTGCGGCCAGCGAGCGGATCCGCTCCTCGGAGCTCGAGAAGGTCGTGCTCGCCCGAACGCTCGAGATCGACTCGGGACGTGAGCTCGATCCGAAGCAGCTGTTGTGGCGAGCCCGGTCCGTAGATCCCGACTGCTACGCGTTCGCGGTTCCCGGCTCGGATGCGAGCGTGTTCGTCGGCGCGTCGCCGGAGCTGCTCGCGCAGACACGCGGTGGCGAGGTTCGTGTGAACCCACTCGCCGGCTCCGCACCACGAGCGGGAGATCCCGACGAGGATCGCGCGAACGCCGAACGTCTGCGGGCGTCGGACAAAGAGCGAGAGGAGCACGCGATCGCCGTGCGCGACGTCGCGTCACGGTTGGTCCCGCTGTGCGACGAACTGCATGTACCGGCGGAACCCGAGCTGCTGAGCACAGCGAACGTATGGCACCTGTCCACACCGATCATGGGCCGGCTGCGCGAGGGCGTCGCCGGGGTGCTGTCGGTCGTCGCTGCGCTGCATCCGACACCCGCGGTCGGGGGATCGCCGCTTCAGGTTGCCCTCGACACGATCGCCGACCTCGAGTCCTTCGAGCGTGCGATCTACACGGGAGGCGTCGGATGGGTGGACGCGAACGGCGACGGTGAGTGGGCGATCGCCCTGCGGTGCGCGGAGCTGCGAGGATCGACGGCCAGACTGTTCGCCGGCGCGGGGGTTGTGGCGGGATCCGAGCCCGCCCGCGAGCTGGACGAGACCGAGCGCAAGTTCCGCGCCCTGCTCGACTCGCTCCGTTGGGGCTGATCGCACGAGGACCGCTGCGGCGGCTAGAAGCCTGGTAGTCGTTGCTCGACCATTGCCGATACCTCGGCGCGCAGCCCTGCAGCCGTCGAGCGGTCGACCACAGCTTCCACAACGCTGACTCCGGTTGTGTCCGACCGCTCGAGGGCGGGGTCCAACCCCTCGGCGGCTTCTACGCGTTCGTGGTGCACACCCACGGCGGCGCAGATGGCCCCGAGATCCAGGCCGTGAGGAGTCGCGAAGAGACGTTCGAACTCTGGGAGCGCGGCCTGCTCGAGCAGCGAGAAGATCGCACCTCCGTCGTTGTTCGGTACCACGAAGGTCGCGTTCAGGTCGTCTCGGCGTCCGCTCCAGGCGAGCGTCCCGAGGTCGTAAAGGAACGAAAGGTCGCCGCACAGGGCAAACACCGATCGACCCTCCTCTGCGGCGGCGACGCCCAGCACCGTGGCGATGAAGCCGTCGATCCCGCTCGCGCCGCGGTTCGCCAGGACGCGCACGTCGTCGCGAGGCGCGGCGTATGTGGCGAGATCTCGGATCGGCATGCTCGACGCTGCGACCAGGGTTCCGCCGTCGATCGCTGCGGCCGTGTCGCGTGCGATCCGGCCCTCGAAGGGTTCGTTCCAGGAGTCGAGGAGCTCGTCGACGGCGCTGCGGCACAGAGCATCTGCCGTGCGCCACGTGGTCAGCCACTCGGAAGGCGTTCGGGTCGCGTCGATCCGGGCAAGCAATGCATCGATGTCGCCCACTCGCGAGGAGGGGTTCGCGCCGGGGGCGGGATCGAGATGGCCGCAGGGAACGATGACGGAGTGTTCCGCCGCAGCGGTGAGTGCCCGCGCCCCGCGCGCCAAGGGGGTGGCTCCGATCTGGACGACGACGTCCGGTGCGTGCGCGTCGATCCAGGCCGCGTCCGCGAGCAGCAGCGACCCGGCGGACATCGCGATCGCTTCGCTCCACCCGGCTGATGTCGGCTCTGCGACGACCGGCCACCCGAGGCGTTCGGCCAAGGCGCGTTCCTGCGCCGCGGACCCCATCGGCCCGCGTCCGCCGAGCAGGACCACACCGCGGCGGGCTCCCTGGATGATCGTGACTGCGTGCTCGGCTCCGCCGGAAGCGGTCGGGCCGCCGGGCGACGAGCCAGCCTCGACGCGCGAGTTCCCTGGATCAGCGACCGAGATGTCGAGACCTGCCGGTGTGAGGTTCTCTCGGAAGCCGAGATTCACATGTGCCGGTCCGGGCGGGTCACCGAAGCAGGCGCGCGACACCGCCGCTCCCGCGTCCCGGAAGGCCGTTCCCACATGCCGGTCCGGCAGCGGCAGCTCGACGTAGATGCGTACGTAGTCGCCGTAGAGATGGTCCTGGTCGATCGTCTGGTTCGCGCCCGTTCCGCGCAGCGCGGCGGGACGATCGGCCGTCAACAGAACGAGCGGGGTCCGCGACTGCGACGCCTCGACCACTACCGGGAAGAACTCCGCCGCGGCCGTGCCGCTCGTGCACGCGACCGCCACGAGATCGCCGGTTGCCTTGGCGATGCCGAGGGCGAAGAACGCCGAGGATCGCTCGTCGAGGTGCACGTGCAGGGTCACCTCAGGCTGGCGAGCGAGCGCCAGCGCGATCGGCGTGGAGCGCGATCCGGGGGAGACACAGGCGTGGCGCATCCCTGCGCGAACGAGCTCGTCGACCAGCGCCACGGTGCACGCCAGGGCCACATCGCCCTCGTCCGGTCCTCCGATCAGATCGACGGCATCGGCCATGTCACACGGTGTGCTGGAGGGCGAGCCCCAGCGCCAACGAGAGGCCGAACGCGGCATGCAGGGTTGCGGTTCCGGTCAGCACGCCGATCAGGTCGCGACCCCCGGCAGAACCCACGTGCTCCATCGGCCGCAACGCCAGCGGCCACGAGAGCAGGGCCAGAAGCGCCCAGCTCGTCAGGCCTCTGGCTGGATCGACCAGGTGCACGAGGACTCCGAGCACGATGGCGGCGTAGGCCGCGACGACGACTGCACGGTAGAGGCGACGCGTCGCGCGATCCCCGATGCGCACCGCGAGGGTTCGCTTGCCCGTCGCGCCGTCCGTGGGGATGTCGCGCAAGTTGTTCGCCACGAGGATCGCGACCGCGAGGAACCCGATCGCGGCACCGCTCCACCAGGCCGCGGCGGGAACCGTCTCCGACAGCACATACGCGGTCCCGCACACGGCCATCAGGCCGAAGAAGCAGAACACCATGACCTCGCCCAATCCGAGTCCGGCGTACGGCCTTGGGCCGCCCGAGTACAGGAGGGCGGCGACGAGCGCGAGCGCTCCGACGCCGAGGATCAACAGCGGCTCGGTGACGAGTGCGAGTGCGAGCCCGGCGACCGCGGCAACGCCCAGGGCGAGTAGCGCCGCGACCAGCACCGCCCGTGGGCTGGCCGCGCCGCTCGCCGTGAGGCGAGCAGGTCCCATGCGCTCGGACGTATCGACGCCGCGCACGCCGTCGAAGTAGTCGTTCGCAAGGTTCACGCCCACCTGCAGCCCGAAAGCGACCAGCAGCGCAGCCACGAACCGCCACCACGCACCGCCACCCACCGCGGCGGCGCCGACCAACACAGGAACGAACCCGGCGCCCAAGGTGCGTGGCCGCGCACCGACGATCCAAACGCCGAGGCTGCCCTTCGACGCCGGCGCCGACCGGCTCACGGGCGCTTGGGGAAGCGGGAGAAGTCGGGGTCGCGCTTCTGTTTGAAGGCGTCCCGCCCCTCCTGTGCCTCCTCGGTCATGTAGTAGAGAAGCGTTGCGTCGCCGGCGAGCTGTTGTACGCCTGCCAGACCGTCGGTTCCTGCGTTCGTGCCGGCCTTGAGCAATCGCAGCGACAGCGGACTCATCGTGAGCAGCTGTCGCGCCCACTCCACCGTGGTCTGCTCCAGGGCGTCGAGGCCGACGACCGCGTTGACCAGTCCCCATCGCAGTGCCGTCTCCGCGTCGTACTGGCGGCACAGGAACCAGATCTCCTTGGCGCGCTTCTCGCCGACCTGGCGGGCGAGCAGGTTGATCCCGTACCCGGCGTCGAAGGAGCCGACCCGGGGACCGGTCTGGCCGAACCGGGCGTTGTCCGCGGCGATCGTCAGATCGCAGCACACGTGAAGCACGTGCCCGCCGCCGATCGCGTAGCCGGCCACCATCGCGATCACCGGCTTGGGCATCCGGCGGATCTGGATCTGCAGGTCCAGCACGTTCAGTCGCCCGACGCCCTGTTCGTCGACGTAGCCGTCGTCGCCTCGGATCTTCTGGTCTCCGCCGGCACAGAATGCTTCCGGTCCCTCGCCGGTCAAGATCACGACCCCGACCTCGGGATCGTCGCGCGCGACGTCGAACGCGCGGATCAACTCGGAGACCGTCAGGGGGCGGAACGCGTTGCGGACCTCCGGCCTGTTGATCGTGATCTTGGCGATGCCTTCTGAGGTCTCGTACCGAACGTCGGTGTACTCGCCGTCGGGGTGCCAATCCATGTGACCATCTACTCCTAGAGCGGGGGCTCGTACGGTTGGTACCCTATCGCACGATGTGGAGCTCGGACATCCCCGTGCTGCGCCCCGGCGATGTCGTTGCCGCCCGGATGGAGCCCGGCCCCGAGTGGAGGGGACTCGTCGAACTCGTGTGGGGTGCGGGCGCCGCGCTGTTCCCGATCGACCACCGGCTCCCCTCGGCCGAGGTCGATCCGCTCCTGGCGGCGGTTCGTCCGGCCGTGCTCGTCGACCCACGAGGAGGACGCCGGCTGGACGGTGCCGTGCCCGCTCCGGAAGGCGACGCGGTGCTGGTGGCCACGTCGGGGACCGCGGGTGCTCCCAAGATCGTGCGGCTCTCGCGCTCCTCGGTCGACGCGGCGGTCGCAGCGTCCGCGCTGGCCCTCGAAGCCGATCCCCATGACGGGTGGTTGTGTTGCCTCCCCCTCGGACACATCGGTGGGCTGCTGGTGCTGCTGCGATCGGTGCTGCTCGGGGCCCCCGTTGCGATCCACGCCCGATTCGACCCCGAGGCTGTCGCGGCTGTAGCTGGCGTTCGCTTCGTTTCACTCGTCCCGAGGATGCTTGCTCGTCTGCTTGACCGGGGCGTCGATGTGGCGCGGTTCCGAACGATCCTTGTCGGCGGAGGAGCGCTGCCGGTGGAGCTACGCGATCGGGCGCGCGGAGCGGGCGCCACCGTGGTCGAGACCTACGGCTTGACCGAGAGCTGCGGGGGGATCGTCTACGGTGGCGTTCCGTTGCCGGGCGTCGGTGTGCGGATCGGTCCGCAAGGAGGGATCCAGCTCTCCGGCGCGATGTTGATGCGGGGCTACCGGTTCGACGAGGCCGCCACGGCGGCGGTGTTCACGCCGGACGGCTGGTTGAAGACGCGCGACGCGGGCGATCTCGGACCCGACGGACGTCTCCGCGTGCTCGGTCGCATGGACGAGGTGATCGTCACCGGCGGCGAGAAGGTGTGGCCCGCCGAGATCGAAATGGCGTTGCGGGCGCACCCGAAGGTGGCCCAGGTCGCGGTCGCCGGACGACCGGACGAAGACTGGGGCGCACGCGTCGTCGCATGGGTCGTGCCGGCGGATCCCCTCGACCCCCCCACCCTTGGTGAGCTCCGCGAGCACGTGGGCGGATCCCTGCCTCGCTATCGTGCTCCTCGCGAGCTCGAGGTCGTCGACCAACTTCCCCGGACCGCGCTCGGCAAGCTGCGGCGCAGTCGCCTGGAGCCGGACTGATCGGACTAGAAGTTGACCTTGGGCGCGCCGACCTGCGTCACTGCCGCGGTCGAGGCGGCGTTCCAGGCTCGGTCGCGAGCGGTCGCCGATGGCGTCCAGACTGGGGTCACAGCGCCCACGGTCAGCGTCGTGCCCGACGGCGTTCCCAGCGTGACGGTGATCGAGTTGCCGCTCATGACCATCGTCGAGCCGGTGAAGTTCCGGTTTGCGCCGTCGATGTAGTTGCCGCCGAGCACCACGGTGCCGAACGGGAGAGCGGCCGTGTTCCCGCTGTTCCACACCTGCAGGCGATCGTTGCCGGCGTTCTGCTGGATCTGCACGGTCACGCCCGTGCTGGCACCGGTCCACCCTGCGAGGAACGACTCCGGCTCCATCGGTTCGCTGTAGGTGAAGGTCACGGTATCGCCGGCCTCCGGCTGCCCAGCTGTGCCGCCGCCGTTGGCGGTCTGGTAGTCCGACCCCGCCGGGACCGTGTTGTCCACGGTCACCGAACCGGTGTTGGAGGTCGAGGAGTTCCCGAGCCCGTCGGTCGCGGTGATCGAGTAGGTCTTCGCGCCGGCGGACAACGAGCCGTTCGCCGTCTGCGTTCCGCTGCGGTAGGTGTAGGAGACGCCGTCCACGGTGAACGGTCCACCGGCGGTGGTGAGCGCGACGGCCCCCGCTCCCGTCGTGATGTTCGTGAGGTCGGCCGTGACCGTTCCGACCCCGGTGGGGTCGGTGAGGTTCGCGTAGACGCGGTAGACCCCGCCCTGACGGATGTAGCCACCGGCGCCACCTTCGTTCTTCTGGATCACGGTGTTCGTTACGGTCGGGCCGGAGTTGTCCACCGTCACCGTGAATCCGCCGTCGGTGCCGGAGTTGCCGTCGTTGTCGGTCATCGTGATCGAGTACGTCTTGGATCCGGCGGACAGCGAGCCGTCCGCGGTCTGTGCCGCGGTGCGGTAGTCGTACGTCGTAGCGCCGACGACCCACGGGCCCCCGGCGGTGTTGAGTGCCACCGCGTTCGCGCCGGTCGTGATGTTGGTCAGATCCGCGGTTGCCGACGCGACGCCGCTCGGCGGGCTGCCGAGGTCGGTGATGTTCGCGTACGCGCGATAGCTGCCGCCCTGACGGATCGAGCCGACGATCCCGCCACCGCCTTCGATCACGGTGGCGGTGACCTGCGGAGGACGCAGGTCGTTCGCGGCGTCGAAACTGTTGCCCGGGTTCGTCGCCGTGTCGAAGAACGCGGCGTAGGTAGCGCCGCCTCCTACGCCGATCAGCAGGCCGAAGGCCAGGAGCAGCACGAGCGTCTTCACCCCGCGGGGTCGTCTCATTTCACCGTCTCCATCTCGGAGGCGTCCACGTCGGCCGGGCCGGTGTCGTCGGCGTCATCGGGGTCGGGTCGCCAGATCCGCCACAGTTCGTAGGCGCCGAGCAGCAGCGCGGGGAGCACGATCAAGAGCAGGCGCCCGAGCGAGCCGCGAAGGTAGAAGAGCACGTAGCCGATCTTCGGCACGCGGAATACGGCTCGGCCGATCTGACCGTCGGGCGTGATGCGCCATTGCTCCACGCTGGTGTTGGCATCACCTTTCGTGATGAACTCGACCTCGTTCTGCTCGACCTCCATCGAGCGAACGCGGTGGGTCACGAGCCGCGACGGGTCGTCGGGGTCCCGGAAGGACACGATGTCGCCCACCCGGGCATCGAGCGGTGGGATCTGCTCGACCACCACGACGTCCCCGGTGCTGATCGCGGGTTCCATGCTTCCGGAGAGCACCGTGAGGCTCCGGTTGCCCTGCACGTAGGGAAGCGTGATCGCCGCAACGAACCCGGCGCCGAGTCCCAACACGAGCCAGAGTGCGACCATCGCGGCCCAGCGTCCCACGAGACGGCGCACGCGCAGGCGAACCTGCTCGGAATCCGCGGTGCCGTCGATGTCGTGGGCGGGATCGTCCGGGCCGTCGGGGTGGGTCGCGTCCGAGGTATCTGTGCGGCCTCCGTCATCGGGGCCGGTCGGCCTCGACCCCGAGATCTCGGAGGGTCGAGAGCGCTCGATGTGCTCGGTCCCGTCGGTCGGTGGCACCGTCAGCTCGGCCGCGGCTGCCGGCTCCAGCTGCTCGAGGATCGCTGCGGCCCGGAGTTCGGCGACCGCGGGCTCCGGTACTCCGGAAGACGGAGTCGTGGGAGCGTCGTATCCGAACTCGCGCAGTCGCACGAGCAGATCCTTGCTCGGCAGGTCCATCTCTCGTGCGAGCTCGTAGACCCTCATTGGTTCCTCGCTTCCCAGGTGAAGCTCGCGATGGAGGTCAGTGCCTCGGCTGCCACGTTGTTCTGCAGCGTGACCTCGAACCGATACGCGTGGCTCTCGCCCGTGAGCCAGGTGCCGGGGTCGACCACACCGCCCCCCCACGCACCGGGATACGCGTCAAGGTCGCCTTGGTAGAGGACACCGGGACCGTTGCCCGTGTAGTCCGCTGCGTCGGGGGTGAAGCCTCCACATCCTGGGAAGGCCGGGGACGGGTCGGTGCCTCTGGTCACCTTCAGGGTGAGGTATTGGGCGAGCGATCCGCTCGTGCTCCCGTACAGACGAACGTCGGCGTCGAGCGATCCCGAGTACGTCACGTAGATGCAGCCTTGCGCCGAATCGCCGGGATAGGCGTCGGTCAGCGTCATCATGGACGAGCCGCTGTCGTTGTCCGCGATCCGCACCGTGCCCGCGGCGAATGCGTTGTTCGTGTTGCCGGTGGTCGACGAGAACGCCGCCCAGGTTCCGGCACCGGTCACGACTGCGACGACCCCGACGATCATCGCCGAGATCGCGACCTTCCGGAGTCGGCCGAGATCGCTCACGATCCGGCCTCCTGCGGGACAAGTTCGAGATTGATCTGATCGATCCGCCCTCGGAACCCCTCATCGATATCGGGGGGAAGCCAGGTCCGGACCTCGAGGATCCGCGTCTTGCCCGATCCGATCGTGACGCCGCGGTCGGAGGTCTGCGCGAGTTCGCCGAGGGTTCCGCGGAAGATCTGCGTGGCCCCCGCGTCGATCCGGATCCAGAGCAACTCCTGGAGGTCCTTGCCGGCGGGAACCGCGCGGAACTGGACGACTTGTGTGAGAGCCGTGATGTTGGTGATCGCGAGATCCTCTCTCGGGGCGCCGCTTTCAGGTCCGGGCTGCAGTGCTGCCGCCGACAGGAACGGGCCGCTGGGGTCGACCGCGAGCTCTCCTGTGGGCATCGCGGCGACGATCACGTCGGTGCCGAGGATGCCTTCGCCGGGTGGGACGCGCCATGCGACGACGGCACTGAACGCGATCGAAAGCCCGAGGAAGAGTGCTGCTCCTCGGACCGCCATGTCGCCTCGGACCTTCATCGTGGTGTTCTCCATCCCCTCGGAAAGCGCGGCGGTGACGGCGGGAGTCCTCGAGGGGGAGAGGGCCCCTGCCGTCACCGACCGTGCGGCTCTTAGTTGTTCTGTGCCTCCCAGGTCCAGGAGTGCGCGCCCGTCGACAGCGGGGTGGCCCCACCGTTGGCGAGGTTGTTGTCCTGCAGCGTGAGGGTGTAGCGGAACACGACCGCGTCGTTCTGCACCCACTCGCTGGCAGCACCCGGGTTCACGACCAGGCCGTTGCCGAAGTTGCTGTGGGCGGCGGCGAAGTCGTCGAGCTCACCGGTGTAGACGTTGCCACCGTTGACGAAGCCCGCGCAGCCGGCGCCGAATGCAACTGCACCCGTGCCCTTGTCGATCGTCAGGTCGACGTAGTCGCCGAGCGCACCGATCGCCGAGGAGTACAGCGTGACGTCGGCGTCCAGCGTGCCGGTGTAGGTCACCGTGATGCAGCGCGTGAGGCTGTTGTTGGGGGACTGGTTCGACACGTTGTACATCGCCGAGCCGGAGTCGTTGTCGGAGATGAAGACAGTGCCTGCGGCGAAGTCGTTGCCGCTGTTGACCGTTGTGGAGCTGAACGCCGAGAACGTCCCGACGCCTGCCAGGGCCCCGACGATCCCGATCACCAGAACCGTCAGGAGCAGCTTGCGGGTCTTGCTCATGCCGTGCCTCCTTCGATGCTTGGATGTGAGTCGTTCCTACGTATCCAATGTCGGCCTCGGGGAGCTCCGGCACCATTCCCGGTCCGAGGGAACCTGCCCTACCGACCGACCGCGAAGCGTCCTACCCGTCATGGGGTAGCGATCTCGGCGCGTGCAGGACGAGGTACATGCCGCGCCACCAGGGACGACGGGGTGGGCATGGCCCGAACGGGCCACATCCCGGAGCGCGCTGCTGTGCCCCAAAGGAGCCATCGGTTGACAGACGAAGACCCGGATCCGCGAGAGCGTGATCCGGGTCTTCGAAGGTGGGCGGGAGTCCTCGAGGGGGAGAGGGCCCCTGCCGTCACCGACCGTGCGGCTCTTAGTTGTTCTGTGCCTCCCAGGTCCAGGAGTGCGCGCCCGTCGACAGCGGGGTGGCCCCACCGTTGGCGAGGTTGTTGTCCTGCAGCGTGAGGGTGTAGCGGAACACGACCGCGTCGTTCTGCACCCACTCGCTGGCAGCACCCGGGTTCACGACCAGGCCGTTGCCGAAGTTGCTGTGGGCGGCGGCGAAGTCGTCGAGCTCACCGGTGTAGACGTTGCCACCGTTGACGAAGCCCGCGCAGCCGGCGCCGAATGCAACTGCACCCGTGCCCTTGTCGATCGTCAGGTCGACGTAGTCGCCGAGCGCACCGATCGCCGAGGAGTACAGCGTGACGTCGGCGTCCAGCGTGCCGGTGTAGGTCACCGTGATGCAGCGCGTGAGGCTGTTGTTGGGGGACTGGTTCGACACGTTGTACATCGCCGAGCCGGAGTCGTTGTCGGAGATGAAGACAGTGCCTGCGGCGAAGTCGTTGCCGCTGTTGACCGTTGTGGAGCTGAACGCCGAGAACGTCCCGACGCCTGCCAGGGCCCCGACGATCCCGATCACCAGAACCGTCAGGAGCAGCTTGCGGGTCTTGCTCATCCGGCTGATCGCCTCCCTGTTCGTCGTGTCGTCGCCGGAGCGGTTCTCCGGCCTACAGCACTCAGAATCGGCACGCGGGCAGGGGTGTTGGATTCCCGGGCGCGGGGATATGTGGCTACCCCCGTTCGGGTAGCGGGCGAGATCGCGGACAGCGGGACGGCTGGAAGAAGGCGGGATCAGACGGTGATAGCGCCGTGCTTCACGGCGAACGCCACGGCCTCGAGCTTGGAGTGCACTCGGAGTTTGGCGAGGATGTTGCGCACGTGCGTCTGCACGGTCTGGGGGCTGATGAACAACTCCTTCGCGATGTCGTCGTTGCGCTTGCCTTGCGCGAGCAGAGCGAGGATCTCGCGTTCGCGGTCGGTCAGCTGAGCGAGCAGCATCTGTGCGTCACGCTGCTCCTCGCGTTCGCGCGCGACCTGGTGCAGCAGACGGGTGAGGGTACTCGGGTCGATCAGCACCTCTCCGGCGGCGGCGGACCTCGCGGCGTCGAGGACCTGCGAGGCGGCTTCCTCCTTGCCCAGGAACCCGGACGCGCCGGCTTCGACGGCCTCCACGAGCAGCCGCTCGTCGTCGTGGGCGGTCATCACGACGACCCTGGTCGAAGGGGAGATCTCCTTGATCGCACGAGTGGCGTCGATCCCGTTCATGTGGTCGCCCTTGAACACGATGTCCATGAGTACGACGTCGGGCGGCGTGTCCCGAACGAGCCCGATCGCCTCCTCCGGGGTGTGCACGGGGGGCGCGATCATCTCCAGACCCTCCGATCGGTCCACGACGATCGCGAGAGCGTCGGTCAGGATCTTGTGGTCGTCGCAGATCAGGAGCGTGAAGCCTTCGTGGTCGGCCACTGCCTCATCTCTCCGTTGGGATCGTGACGCGCTGCATGGTACCCCCCGAAGGGGCCGCCTCGGCAATGATCGTTCCTCCGTGGGCGACGGCCAGTGCTCTGCTGATGTGCAGGCCGAGCCCGGCCCCAGGCACATCTTCGTACCCGGCCGGGCGGAAGCGGACGAATCTGCCGAACGCCTCTTCGCGACGGTCCGCCGGGATCCCGGGTCCGCCGTCGCTCACCTCGATCACCGCGTCCCCTCCCTCATGGAGCACACGCACCTCGACCGCTGCGTCCGGGGGAGAGAACTTCACGGCGTTCTCGATCAGGTGCCCGACGATCTCGGCGATCCGCCCCGGGTCGATCGACGCCCGGACGCCGTCGTCGATCTCGACCAGGAGCGGGTGCTCGTGCCGGTCGATCGCCTCGGCGGCCGTGCGCACCGGATCCCCGAGTGGGTGGTCGCGCCGTTCGTAGGTGACCACGCCGGCATCGAGCTTCATGGCGGTGGAGATCTCCTCCGCCATCCGGCCCAGCCGTTTCGCCTCTTGGTCGATCAGCTCGAAGAACTCCCGGCGCTCTGCGTCGGAGAGCTTGTCGTACAGCTGAGCGCCGGTGGAGGCTAGGCCGCGGATCGAGGCGATCGGGTTGCGCACTTCGTGCGCGATCGTTGACGCCATCTCCGCCCGTTCTCGGCGGATCCGCTCCTCGTCGGCGGTGCTACCCACTGATCCTCCCGGCTGCGCCATCCGCAGGAGTCTAGGCCGGGTCGTGGGCGGCTTCGACCCCCGAACGGCCGATGTTGCGCTCGGACCGTGCGTCGCTCTGGCGGTCCGGGCGCCCGGGTGCACTCGGGTCAGCTGTAGCTGTGGTCCTCGTCGGGGAACGATCCGGATTCGACGTCTCGGGCGAACTCCGACACGGCTCGCGTGATCACTCCGCGCAGGTCGGCGTAGGGGCGGGCGAACCGCGGCGGCGGTCCTTCCCCGAGTCCGAGCAGGTCGGTGATCACCAGCACCTGCCCATCCGTGCCGGGACCGGCTCCGACGCCGATCGTCGGAACCTGCAGGGATGTCGTGATGTCGGCACCGACGTCCGCGGGAACGCCCTCGAGGACGATCGCGAAAGCCCCGGCCTTCTCCAGGGCAAGCGCGTCATCTTGCAGCCGCCGGGCCGCCTCGGCCGTGCGCCCTTGCACCCGGTAGCCGCCCATCTCGTGGACCGACTGCGGCGTGAGCCCGAGGTGACCCATGACAGGGATGCCCGCACGCGTCAAAGCCTCGGTGACCTCGAGCTGCGCTCCCTCGAGCTTCACGGCTCCGGCGCCTGCCTCCTTGAGGAAGCGTGTTGCGCTGCGGACGCCATCGGCGACGGACGCCTGGTAGGAACCGAACGGCAGGTCCCCGACCACGAGCGCGTTACGTGCGCCGCGGGAGACCGCCGCCGTGTGATGGAGCATCTGCTCCATCGTGACGGGCAACGTGGTGTCGTAGCCGAGGACGGCGTTGCCTACGGAGTCCCCGACCAGGAGCACCGGGATGCCAGCGTCGTCCAGGATCCTGGCGGTGGGGTAGTCGTAAGCGGTCAACATCGCGAACCGCCTGCCCTGCGTCTTCCATGTCTGCAGGTCGTGCGTGGTCACGGTCATCGCTCGCGCCTCCTTAGAAGTGCACGGCAGTGGAGTTCAGAGTCTAGAACGCTCTGAGCTTGGAGGACAATTCCCTCCGGGTGGGTCAGAGGGGACGCTATGCGGGATAGGCCCCTGCCGAACCGGGGAGGTCGGCCACGAGCCGGTCGATCCGCTGAACCAGGGCCCGAGGGATATGTGTGACCGCCCGGAATCCCTCGCCGTCCGGAAGGACCTCCTGGGCGATCGAGACGACGTGCGCCTCATCGCGGACGAGGTACCCGACCGTCTTGATCGGGTACTCCTCGCGCCAATCTTCCTGCTTCTGCTCGTCAGGGTCGTACCAGGCGTCGAGCCAGTGGATCACGACAAGTGGGTAGGCGGGTTGGGTGGCGATCGGGGCGAGCTCCAGCGGCTCTGCCGGGAGTTGCGAGACCTGGTCGCCACGTGTATCGAGAACCCGCACCGTGATCACCTCATTTCGTCGTGTTATCCCTATCGGATCCAACACCCTCGCGGCACAGATTCCGTCGGGATCATTTCAGCGTCCGGCCGGGGTTAGGCCGAGGGTCCCGGCCGGGCGAAGTTCAACCTCCGACCGGGTGACCCTAACCGGGGGCGCCGACATCCCCAGAAGGATCGCGCGGGGGCCAGAGGTCGCGGGTGAAGTTCGTAAGTGTTGGGGCGCAGCGATGATCGTGCCGACAGGCGCGGCATGTCGGTCCCCGGTGCTAGCTTCGCTCCGTCGTCGGTACACTTCTGGACGTCCATCCCTGCTCCCCTTGGGGGCCGTCCAGTCCAGAGGAGGTGGATTTGAGGGAGTACGAGGCAATGCTGATCCTGCCCGCCGAGGCCGATGAGTCGGTCGTCGGCACGGCAGTCGAACGCATCACCAAGGTCGTTTCCGGAGCCGGCGGCGAGATCGACAAGATCGACCGCTGGGGTCGCAAGCGATTCGCCTACGAGATCGACAAGCAGACCGAGGGGTACTACGCGATCGTCGATTTCAAGGCTGACCCAGACACGCTGTCCGAGATCGACCGCGTGTTGCGCCTGGCCGATGAAGTCGTGCGCCACAAGGTCGTCGTCAAGGCTGCGTAAGCTCCTTCCCCCTCTCGCCGGGCTGCCATCCATCTCGGAGAGAGCGGACATGTGAGGTAGGTGATCGAGATGGCTACGGAGAATCAGCTCACGATCGTCGGCAACCTGACCGACGACCCCGAACTGCGCTACACGCCCAACGGAGCGGCGGTCGCGAAGTTCCGAGTCGCCGTCAGCCGGCGCGTCAAGGACGACGCCACGGGCCAGTGGAAGGACGCCGATACATCGTTCTTCTCGGTGAACGCGTGGCGCAGTCTCGGAGAGAACGCCGCCGAGTCCCTCACGCGCGGTACGCGCGTCGTCGTGACCGGCCGGTTGCTGCAACGCTCCTGGGAAACCCAGGAGGGAGACAAGCGCACCGTGATCGAGATCGAAGCCGACGAGGTCGCCCCCTCTTTGAGATGGGCCACCGCGAAGGTCGAGCGCCAGAGCCGCGGTGGCGGCGATTGGTCCTCGCCGACGGTCTCGGTCGGTGCCGGTGGAGCACAGGAGGATTCCCCACTCGATGCCGGCTAGAGGAAGCAACACCAAAAAGCGCGGCCCGAAGAAAGAGAAAGACGACAAGGGCTGGAAGAAGACCAAGAAGAAGGTCTGCTTCTTCTGCAAGGAGAAGATCGACTACGTCGACTACAAGGACACGGGGTTGCTGCGCAAGTTCGTGTCCGACCGCGGCAAGATCCGCGCGCGACGGGTGACGGGTGCTTGCTCCCAGCACCAGCGCGACGTCGCGGCGGCGGTGAAGAACGCCCGGGAGATGGCGCTGATGCCATTCTCGACGCGATGAGCACCACGGTCGTTCTGCAAAAGCCCGTCGACAAGCTCGGCAACCCGGGCGACGTCGTCGAGGTCTCCGATGGGTACGCGCGCAACTACCTCGTTCCCCGAGGGCTCGCGGTCCAGGCCACCAAGGGCATGGTCCGACACCAAGACAGTCTCAAGCGCGCGCACGATATCCGGGTCGTCAAGCAGAAGGGCGAGTTCGAGGCCGTCGCCTCCAAGCTCGCCAGCACGCCGGTCACGGTGAAAGCTCGAGCGGGTGACGAGGGCAAGCTGTTCGGCAGCGTCACCGCCGAGAACATCGCCGACGCGCTCAAAGCGCAGCTCGACGTCGATGTCGATCGACGGGCCGTCCAGCTGGACGAGCCTATCCGCAGCCTTGGGACGCACGAGGCCCGGGTGCGGCTGTACGCCGAGGTCGAGCCGATCGTTCACGTCGAGGTCGTCGCTTCGGACTAGTTGTTCTCCACGTCAGCAGCGTCTCCGTGTCTCGAGGCGCTGCTGCCGCGCGTCTTGGGCCAACGCGCGGCGGACCCCTTCAGCGCGGTCGGACGAGTGGCGATCTAGGCTGGGTGCTGTGGACGCTGATGATGGGGCGCCGACGGATCGGTAAGGGTCGTCCACGATCGGCATCGGTGCGGGTTGTTCCCACGGGAGACGTGGCGGCGGATCATCGAGGACGCCGGTTTCCGCCCCGAAGGGCGAGAGATGAAGATCGACGGACGGCAGGGCGTCGCGTTCGTGGCGGTTCGGCCCGGCTGAGCGTCAGGAAGCCAGACGGCCAGACTCGGGGAGCCACTCCGGTTTGAGCGAACCGAGCTGAGTGATCGCCGCGGGGTCCATACGCTCCTCCAGCCAGTCCAGGAGGTAGTCGCGCCCGGGGACCTCGGTTTCGCCCCGGTCCTCTCCGGCGGGACCGATCACGCGGACCCGGTCGTCGTAGGCACGCCCGTACCAGTCCATGTGTGCGGCGCGTCGGCGGACCTGCCAGATGCGCCCCAGTCGATCGGTGAGTTTGAGCGTCTCGGTCATCGCGCGTTTCCCTCCGGTCTCGTCGTGCCTGCGCCGTGCTTGCGGCCGGCCCCCGGGGAAGTCGGCAGAAAGCAGCTGCCCGGGCCGGAACGACAGCAGTGTAATTCATGCGGGGCGACCTGCGTGGACGAGCGCCGAGGCGCGGCAGCCTCAAGCATGGACGGCAGGCGCCGAAAGTCCTCTTAGGGAGCCGTACGGCTAAGGAACGAGCCTGCATGGATGTCACAGATCTGCTCAGCTACGCCGTCGAACGCAGGGCGAGCGACCTGCACCTGTCCGCGGGGAACGTGCCGTTCATCCGCGTCGACGGAGAGCTGCTGCCTGCACCGTTCCCCGTGCTGGAACCCAACGACACTCGCGCCGCCGCGGAGGCGCTCCTTCCACCCCACAAAGCGGAGGAGTTCGCCGCCACGAAGGAGGCGGACTTCGCCTACACGCTGGAGGGCGTCGGCCGCTTCCGCGTGAACGTGCTCCGCGATCGCGGCGCCGTCGGACTCGCCGTCCGATGGGTCAGCGGCGAAGGGCTCACCTTCGACGAGCTCCGCCTGCCCCCCGTGATCCAGTCCCTCGCCGATGCCCGGCGCGGCCTCGTACTCGTGACCGGTCCGACCGGTGCTGGTAAGACGACGACTATCGCGTCGATGATCGGCTTCGTGAACCGCACTCGGCGTGCCCACATCATCACGATCGAGGATCCGATCGAGGTGCTGCATCACGACGACCTGTCCGTGATCCGCCAGCGCGAGATCGGACCCGACACCTCGTCCTACGCCACCGGCCTGCGCCAGGTGCTCCGCCAGGATCCGGACGTGATCTTCCTAGGCGAGATCCGTGATCCCGACGCGGCGATGGCCGCGATCCAAGCCGCCCAGACGGGCCACTTGGTCCTGTCGACGATGCACACGATCGACGCAGCAGAGACGATCGACCGCATCCTCGAGCTCTTCCCAGCGAAGCAGCATCTGCAGGTGCGCGCATCGTTCGCCGGCGCCCTGCGCGGCATCGTGTCGCAGCGGCTCCTCGAGCGGGTCGACGGCTCGGGTCGTGTTCCCGCGGTCGAGGTGCTGTTGAACACCGGACGCGTGACCGACCGGATCCTCGATCCCGAGGCCACGGGGGAACTCACCGACGTGATCGCGGAGAGCTCCTTCGACGGGATGCAGACATTCGATCAGCACCTTCTCGAACTCGTGCGCACCAACCTCGTGTCCGAGGAAGACGCTCGCGCAGTCGCCACGAACCCGCACGATCTCGGACTCGCGTTGGCGGCAACGATGCCCGACACGCCTCTCGCGCCCGACACGAGCCAGGTCCGAGAAGGGGTCTGACGTGGTCGAACGGGGGGAACAGGTTTCGCAGACCGTGGCGCAGACCACGGTCAACTGTCCGGCCTGCTCGGAGGAGAACTCCAGGGACGCACGCTTCTGTCAACGGTGTGGCACGCAGCTCCCCGACTACCAGGAACCCGTCGCTCAGACGGTGACGCAGGTCCGAGCGGTCACCGTGGCGACGGCGCGCCTGCGTGGCGGAGCGGACGTAACCGAGCGGAGTAGGCGGCACGTCCGCAGCAAGATCCGCGGAGTGTTCGAGCGCCACGGTGCGGCAGCGCGTGCAGACGAGGACGGCCTCGTGGTGGCGGTGTTCGGCTCCACGGCCGCGCACGGCAACGGTGCGCTTCGGGCGGCGCGAGCCGCGGCCGAGATCCGTGACGAGATCGCAGACCTGCAAGCCCCACTCTTCCGCGCAGGGGAACCGGAAGTCTCGATCGCGATCGGTCTCGCGATCGAACAGGTGCTGGGGGACGCTGAGGCTGCCCCGATCGAGGCCGCTCTCGCGCTGGCAGACGTCGCGGCCGACGGCGAGGTCCTTCTCAGCTCGGAGGCGCACCGGCTCGCCGGTCCGGCGTCCGTCGAGGCCGAACCTTCGCGCAGCGCGGAGTCCGGCGCTACCCCCGACGACCAACCTCGCGAGCAGGCCGACGAGGAGGCGGACGCATCGAGCTCTCCCGGACCGGACGACGTCGATCCGCTCGAAGCACTCGAGAGCGCGCTGGTGGACGAGGACGAAGAGCAGGACGACGAGGGATCGCCACCGGAGGGATCGCCACCGGAGGGATCGTCAGACGACGCGCCAGCGGCTCCCGCTTCCGAGGACGATCTCTCGGCCGTCGACTCCGAGGAACAGGAACCGCCGATGCGCCTGCTGTCGGTCGTGTCGGCAGTCGCAGGCCAGGCACCGTCCGTGCGCTCTCCGATCGTCGGCCGCGATGTCGAGCGGGTCGCACTGCGCGAGCTGTTCGAGCGTGCGATCGAGGAGCGGGCATGTCTTCCCGTCGTCGTGCTCGGCAGCCCAGGCGTGGGCAAGACACGACTGGCCGAGGCACTGATCGGGTGGGCCCAGGAGTCCCACGACGCCACGGCCATCAGGATCCGGTGTCGTGACGCTTCCGAGGGTGGCGCAGCATGGCCGCTCGCCGACCTAGTGGAGCAGGCGATCGGCGCGATCCCCGGCGACAGCGCTGATGAGGTGCGCGCCGCCTTGCAGCGCGCGGTCGCTTCCGAGCCCGATTCCTCGTCCATCGTCGAACGGCTCTCACAGATACTCGCCCTTCCGGACGGCCGCGCGATCGTCGAGGAGACCGCGTGGGCGATCCGACGACTCCTCGAGGCAGTTGCGCGAGTGCACCCGGTGATCGTCCACGTCGACGACGGTGACGGCGCAGATGCGTCGTTCGCCCGGTTCCTGCGGACGGCCACGTCGCGGATCGGCGGAGCGGTCGTTCTGCTCGCCAGCGGACGCTCAGATCCCTTGCACGGAACCGCAGGGCAAGAGGGTGTGATGACGATCACGCTTGAGCCTCTCGACCGCGATGGCGTGGCGGAGTTGGTGGAACACCTCGTCGGCCGCACCGCGTTCGGCGAGCGCGCACAGCAACGCGTCGCGGCCGCGACCGGCGGCAATCCTTTCCTCGTCGAACAGCTCACGTTCATGCTGATCGACGAAGGACTCCTGAGCTGGGATGAAGGCCGCTGGATACCGACCACCGACCTTTCCACGATGCCCACTCCCCCGAACGTTGCTGCGCTGCTCGACGCCCGCCTGCAAGGGTTGGGAGCGGAGGAGCGCGTGGTGCTCGAGCGGCTCGCCGTTGCAGGTGACCGGATCCCCTGGGACGCGGTCGAGGCGGTCGTCCCCGAGGACCTTCGTCGATCCGCCGGTGATCACGTCGGATCGCTCGTACGCAAGCAACTGCTTCGCATCTCCGAAGTCCCGGGAGACGACACCGTCGAGCTCTGTCATGTTTTCGTCCGGGAGGCGGCCGCCCGCAGCGCGTCGTCGCAGGTTCGCGCCACCGTGATGGCCGCGTCGGCTCGATACCTCGAGGCTTCGGCAGGGGACCGATCCGACCGCTACGACGAAGGCATCGGAGCCGCGCTCGAGCGCGCGTTCCGAGCACACAGCGGCCTGGGAACGGTTGACGAGACGACGCGTCAGCTCGCACGACAGGCGGCTGACCGTCTCGATGCGGCGGGGGCGCGAGCGGCCGACCTCGGGGATGCCAACGGCGGGTTCCAACTCGCTCAGCGTGCGTCGTCGCTGATCCCGCGGGATGACGCCCGGCGTCCGGAACTCCTGCTGCGCGCTGCGCTCGCCTTGGGTGATCTCGGGCAGCACGCCCGGGCGGACGCGCTCCTGACGGAAACGGCACATGCAGCCCGCGCGGCGGGCGAACGCGGTGCGGAGTGGCGGGCAAAGGTGCTCCGGGCACGCATCGTGGCCGAGAGCGGATCCGAGCGAACGGCGCTGGAGACGGCGCGTCGTCGCGCCGACCGCTCGATCGCCGTCTTCCGCGAGCTCGGAGACGACTGGGGCCTGGCGTGGGCGTGGTCGCTCTCGGCGTACGTCCACCTGTGCCGCGGGCACGCGTCGGCCTACGCGACCTCCGCCGGGCTGGCTGCGCAAGCGGCCCGTCGCGCGGGAAAGAACCGCGAGGAGGCGAACGCCCTCCGTGATCTCGTCCGCGCACTCGGTGACGGACCTGCCCCCCTCGAAGAGGTGGCCTCCAGACTTGCGGGGATCGTCGATCGACATGGAGACGAGTTCCGGGTCGTCGGGCAGGAGGCGCTCGGCGTCCTAGCGATGGTCCAGGCCGACCGCGGCCGGCTCGACGAGGCTCGGGCAGCCGATGACAAGGCCTCGACGATCGTCGCGGACCTCGGCTTGGATCGAGATCTCGCCGTCCGAGGAGAGCGCTCCGGTACGGTGCGGATGCTCGTCGGAGACGTCGAAGGCGCGGAGCATGACCTTCGGGAAGGACTCGATCTCGCGGAGCGAGCGGACGACGATGCGACGACAGCCAGGATCGCCGCCGCGCTGGCGCACGTCCTCGAGGATCGCGGCAACTATGGTGACGCGGTCCGCCTGACGGAGATCGCCGAGCAACACGCTCCGATGCACGACATCGTCGCGCGGGTGCGGTGGCGCACGGCGCGCGCTCGAGCGCTCGCGCACGGGGGCAGTCTCTCGCAGGCCAACGTGCTCGCCCGGGAAGCGGTCCGGCTCGCCGACCAGACCGATCATGCGGAGCTGCGGGCGACCGCGTTGGTGGAGCTTGCAGAGGTGTTGCGGCTCACCGGACGCCGCAACGAGGCGGTGCCGTTGGTCCGACGGGCGCTCCGTGCGTTCACGCGCAAGGGAGCCGACGTTCGGGCGGCGCGGGCACGCCGCCTCCTGGAGGAACTCGACCCCGCGAACGATCCCGAGCGAGACGGGAGGGCACCCGAACCCGATGCACCGGGAGGGGACGCCGGGAACGCTCGGTCGGGGGGTGTGCCATCCACCTCGGCGATCGTGGAGGCGCCGTCCGTGGAGTACGCGCAGGTGGCGTCCGATCCCGGTCTCGCCGTCGGCGGCATGCCCAAAGCCCCGGACGTCCCAGCCGATCCGTCCGGTCCCGGCTCCGATTCCGCCGTGACTCCCACCGCTTTGGCCGGCCTCGGTCAACCGCTCGAGGATCCCTTTCGACGGGAGCTTTCGGCGCTTAACCCAGATGAGCCCGTAGCAACGGCCCAACCCGATCCGCAGGACGCCGATGTCGCACCGTCATCCGATGAGGGCGAGAAGGTCAAGGGGCGCAAGGGCATCCGATTCTGGTAACTCATTCCAGGGGATCCCCGACGCCAGAGGGGCCGGGTCGGGGGAGCGACACGGGAATGTCACCCATGTGATTCAACATGTCTCCACAGGGTTTTCCCCAGCGATCTGCGCAGGTGGAGGCGGGAGTGACAAGAAACTTCGAGGTGCGACCGGCGGTCGGGGATTTCCCCAGGGTTCTCCGATGCTTGGCTGCCACCGCGGCGGCTAGCCTCCCCCGGTCGCAGGTATCCGGTCGAAGGGGGAGGGCGCGTGGTTCGGGCCGCTGACGATATCTCCCGCCTGCGCTCCGAGCGCGTGCCGCCGCAGAACGTCGAGGCTGAGCAATCGGTCCTCGGCGCGATGATGCTTTCCGGCGAGGCGATCGCCGATGCCGTCGAGGAACTGCATCCCGACGACTTCTACCGGAGCTCGCATCGGACGATCTACGACGCGATCCGGGGCATCTATGCCCACGGTGATCCGGTCGACGTGATCACGGTCACCGAAGAACTCAAACGCCGCGGCGATCTCGAGCAGGTCGGCGGACCTTTGTACGTGCGCGATCTCGTCGATCAGGTTCCCACGCCGGCAGGAGCCGCCCATTACGCGCGGATCGTGTCGCAGGCGGCCCTGTTGCGCCGCTTGATCTCGGCCGCCGCCGACATCATGGATCTCGGCTACTCCAGCCCCGAGGATCCCGAGGGCGTGGCCGACGAGGCCGAGCAACGGATCTACGATGTCGCTCGCCGCGAGGATAAGGATCAAGTGGCGCACGTGCGCGATCTGATCGACCGCGCGATGGTTGATCTCGAATCGATCCAGAATCGCGAGGCGCAGTACGCCGGCGTGCCCACGGGGTTTCGAGATCTCGATTCTTTGATGTCGGGTTTACAGCCGGGCAACCTGATCGTGGTCGCGGCCCGTCCCGGCGTCGGCAAGTCGTCGTTCGTCACCAATCTCGCCCGCAACGTCTCGGTCGACAGCAAGGCGCCGACGGCGATCTTCTCGTTGGAGATGGCGCGATGGGAGATCGGCATGCGCCTGCTGTGCAGCGAAGCCCGGGTGCCGTGGGATCGGATCCGCAACAAGCGCGTCGGCGCCGAGGATTGGCAGAACATCGTTCGGGCCGCCGAGAATCTCCACGACGCGCCGCTGTCGATCGTCGACTCGGGCAACGTGACGATCGTCGACATCCGCGCGCGCGCTCGTCGGCTCGCCACGCGCAAGTCGGGGCTCGGCCTCATCATCGTCGACTACCTCCAGCTGATGTCCTCGCCCAATCGTCGTGTCGACAACCGGCAGCAGGAGATCGCCGAGATAAGCCGCAGCCTCAAGCTGCTCGCCAAAGAACTCAGCATCCCCGTGATCGCTGTCTCCCAGCTCAACCGCGATCCCGAGCGGCGCCAGGACAAGCGTCCGCAGCTGTCCGATCTGCGGGAGTCGGGCGCGATCGAGCAGGACGCAGACGTCGTGATGTTCATCCACCGCGACGACACCGACACCACCACCAAGGGGACGGCCGATCTGATCGTGGCCAAGCACCGCAACGGACCTACCGACACGATCCGCCTGGCGTTCTTGCCGAGCCTCACGCAGTTCCGTAACTACGCGCCCGGCGCGTAGGGCTATCGTCCGAGTCGTGTCGGGCCCCAGCGTGAGCCGCTCCGTCCCACCGGTCGACCGCCGTCGCGTGCGGACGATCCTCGGACGGTTGCGCAAGCGGTTCGGTGCACTCGAGCCCCCGCGGCGATCGGGTCCCCTCGAGGAACTGATCCTCACGGTGCTCTCCCAACACACCAGCGACCGGAACGCCGAGCGGGCGTTCGAGTCCCTCCGAGGAGCGTTCCCGACCTGGGACGACGTGCTCGCTGCGTCGACGACCGACCTCACAGAGGTGATCCGCTCCGGGGGCCTGGCGAACATCAAGGCGCCGAGGATCCAGGAGATCCTCCGCGAGATCCACGAGCGAGAGGGGTCTTGGGATGTGTCGTGGATGCGCGAGGCGACCGACGAGGACGTCCGCGCGTACCTGCTCTCGTTGCCGGGCGTCGGGCCGAAGACCGCAGCCGTCGTGCTTGCGTTCGCCCTCGGGCGCGATGCCCTCCCGGTGGACACCCACGTCTATCGCGTGACCCGGCGGCTCGGCTTGCTTCCCGCGGGGGCGAGCGCCGAATCGGCCGATCGCCTGCTTCACGAGCTGGTGCCCGACGGGGCCCGGGCCCCCCTGCATGTCGGGCTGATCCGGCTCGGCCGGGAGATGTGCAAGGCCGGCAGGCCATTGTGCGGTGCCTGCCCCTTACAGGATCTGTGCCCTAGCGCGGACCCACCGGCTCATGGGGGTGCTTGAGAGGGGTTCCTCGCCGTGGAAGCATCCTCGCGTGGTCCGTTCGGACCGAGGGGGGGCGGCCATGCTGCTCGCACAAGAGACTGAGGGGGGCGGCCTGCCGGTCGCGTTCTGGATCATCTACGCGATCGTGCTCGTGGTCTACCTGGCGTCGTTCTGGGTGGTCTTCACGAAGGCGGGCAGGGCCGGGCTGGGCCGCGCTCATCCCCTTCTACAACATCTGGGTGCTGCTGGAGATCGTCGGCAGGCCCGGCTGGTGGCTGATCCTGTACCTGATCCCGATCGCGAACATCATCGTATTGATCATCATCACGGTGGATCTCGCGAAGAGCTTCGGGAAGGGCACCGGGTTCGCGATCGGCTTGATCCTGCTGCCGATCATCTTCTATCCGGTACTGGCGTGGGGCGACGCGACGTATCGGGGCCCGGTGGGTCCACTGGCAGGTTCCGCGGCGGTTCCACCGCCACCGCCACCCCCAGCGCACGCTTGATCCGCGGCGCGTCGGTGTGGAGCGGGTGAGGGGAATCGGACCCCCGTCTCGAGCTTGGGAAGCTCGCGTTCTACCATTGAACTACACCCGCACGACCGCCCAGATGTGACGAGTCGAAGCCGGATTCTAGCGCGGCACGCACGGTCACGGCTCCGTGAGCTATGACTGTGCGGGCTTCGCCGACGGGACCGCGGGCGTCACCGGCCCCGGTATCCTTCCGAGCCTCATGGACCGGCACGACCCCAACTTCTGGCCGTCGGTGCTCTCGCGGCTGACGTCGCGGGAGTCCTTGAGCGCCCAGGACGCGGCCGAGGCGATGCGCCGCATCATGGAAGGCGACGCTACGCCTGCGCAGGTCGGTGGTCTGCTGCTCGCCTTGCGAACCAAGGGCGAAACCGTGGAGGAGATCGCGGGGTTCGCCGACGTGATGCTCGAGTTCGCGAGTCCGGTCGCGACCCCGCGTCCCGTCGTCGACACGTGCGGCACCGGCGGTGACCGGTCCGGCACGTTCAACATCTCGACGATCGGCGCCATCGTCGCCGCGGGAGCCGGCGCCACGGTAGCCAAACACGGGAACCGGGCCGCCACCTCCGACTGCGGTTCGGCGGACCTGCTGGAGGCACTCGGTGTTCGGATCGATCTCACCGCAGCGGGCGTGGAGCAGTGTCTGGATCAGGTCGGAATCGCGTTCATGTTCGCGCCGGCGTTCCATCCATCGACGGCGTACGCGGTCGGGATCCGCCGCGAACTGCGCGTACCGACGGTTTTCAATTTCCTCGGACCGCTGACGAATCCCGCTCGCCCGAGCGCGCAAGTCGTCGGTGTGACCGATGCTCGGATGCTCCCGCTGCTCGCGGAGGTTCTCGCCCGGCGCGGTGTGCGGGCCAAGGTCTTCCGCGGAGCCGACGGTCTCGACGAGTTGACGACCACTGGGCTGTCGACGGTGTACGAGGTCGCCGACGGCGATCTGCGCGAGCGGACGCTCGACCCGGGCGACCTCGGATTCGCGAGTGCCGCGCCGTCGGATCTGCTCGGCGGCGATGTGTCGCGAAATGTCGAGATCGCGAGAGCCGTGTTGGCTGCAGAGCAAGGGCCGCCGAGGGATGTGGTGCTCCTCAACGCGGCAGCGGCGCTCGAGGTGGCGGGCGTTGCCCCGTCGATGCCAGAGGGCATCGCCGCAGCCGCCGCATCGATCGACGAGGGGAAGGCCGAGCGGGTGCTGCACCGGTGGGTCGAGGTCTCGCGAGCCGCCGGGGAGGGCAGCGGGTAGCATCCTGCGCCGATGATCCTGTCCGATCGCACGATCCGTGAGGAACTCGCCGCCGGGCGCATCGTGGTCGATCCGTTCGACGACGCGTGTGTCCAGCCGTCCTCGATCGACCTGCACGTCGACGCACAATTCCGCGTCTTCGCGAACTCCCGGTACGCCTACATCGATGTGCAACGCGAGATGCCCGACCTCACCGAGCTGGTCGAGGTCGAGCAGGGTGAGCCGTTCATCCTGCATCCCGGTGAGTTCGTTCTCGGCTCCACGGCGGAGCGCGTAGCGCTGCCCGACGACCTCGTCGCCCGGCTGGAGGGGAAGTCCTCGCTCGGTCGGCTCGGTTTGTTGATCCACTCGACCGCCGGCTACGTCGATCCCGGGTGGGACGGATACCTGACGCTCGAGCTCTCGAACGTGGCGAACCTGCCGATCACGATCTATCCGGGCATGAAGATCGGGCAGATCTCGTTCTTCCAGCTCACGACGGCTGCCGAATCCCCCTACGGATCCAGTGCCGCCGGTTCGAAGTACCAAGGCCAGCGCGGTCCAACGCCCAGCAGGTTCTTCAAGGACTTCTTGAGCTGACGGCCGCCTCAGGCGGGGCGGAGCACGGTGAGCACGCTGCGGGCGGTTTCGGCGACCTCCGGGATCGGATCGGAGTCCACGACACGTGCGACGGCGTCCGCAGAGTTCGGATCGCCCAGGGCACCGAGCGACTCCAGCGCGGCCGTCCGAACATGCTGATCCGGATCCCCCAGAGCGGCGAGCGCGTGTCCCACGGCCTGTGGTCCTCCGATCGCCGCGATCGCCGTCATCGCTCGACGTCGGATCTTCGGATCCATCGAGTTGAGTCGTTCGACGAAGTGGTCCATGCCGACGATCTGCTGCAACAGGTTGCCGATCGTCGGGACCATGTCCGGGTTGGAGTGCAGTAGGACGTCGACGAGCAGCTCGGTTGCGGAGCCACCCATCTTGTTGAGCAGATCGATCGCCTGGTCGCGCAGGGCCGGCGTGGCCAGTACGCCGGCCAACCTCCGGGCGACCGCGGGCGAGCTCCACTCGGTCAGCACCTGACTTGCCGTCTCGCGGACCTCCTTGCTCGGGTCCTGGAGCGCGGCGACGAGGAAGCCGAGCACGGCTTCGCTGTCGATCACCCCCAGGGCTCGGACCACCTGCTCCCGGACGCCCGGGTCGGGGTCGGAAAGCGAGCCACCCAGCGATTGCGCTGCCTGAGGGCTCTTGATCTTCCCGAGCGAGGAGGCGGCCTGACGTCGCACATCGGCAACAGGGTCCTGCAGCGCTTGGATGCAGGCCTGCACGCTCGCCTCGGTCCCCCCCTGTCCCGCCAGAGCGACGGCGAGCCGACGCTCCTCCGGGTCGGGCGCCTGCGCGTGCTGCAATGCGAGGTCGGCGACGCGGACGGGATCGGCGCGAGCCAACGCATCGATCAGCTCGGATCGCTGCTCGGGGCGTGTCTTCGTGAGCGCACCCCATACGGTGTCCAGATCTTCGGTGGCCAACGAGGCGAGGTGCGGAAGCGCAGCGCGCCAGACGCGATCGTCCAAGTCGTCCAGCGCGCGGGTCAGCAATTCACTCGCAGCGCTCCCAGCGCCGACGGGCAGCGCTGAAACGGCCGCAGCACGAACCGACGGATCGGGATCGGCGAGCGCCTGGGTCAGCGCATGCACGCGTT
Source organism: Actinomycetota bacterium (assembly GCA_040902745.1). Lineage (GTDB taxonomy): Bacteria > Actinomycetota > UBA4738 > UBA4738 > HRBIN12 > JBBDWR01. The sequence continues at coordinate 266,613 of JBBDWR010000013.1, forward strand.
CGTCGGCCGAACCGCGGGCGACCACCGCGATCGCGGCGGTGCGCACCGCCGGCGATGAATCGGACGTCAGGGACCGCGTCGCGGCCTGGGCCGAGTCCGGCTCGCCCGAGTTCGCGAGCACCTCGAGCACCGCGATGCGCACGTCGGGATCGGGGTCGCCCAGGCGCTGCTCGAGCGCGGGGAGTGCCGCCCGACCCGCGACCTCCCACAGGAAGTGGACGGCGGCGGGCTTACGCTCGCGCGTGACCGAGTCGAGCGCGCGTACGAGTTGATCGGTCTCGATCGGGATCGAGGACAGTGCCCGCCGGAACGGCTCCTGACGCTCACCGTGCAGCGCAGCGCCGCGATCGAGCAGAGCGGGCGCGGACTCCGTAAGCCCGCGCAACTCCGCCACCTGTGCGGCGATCTGGGGGAGGTCCGGGTCGTCAGAGCGTGCGGCCTCGTTCACCCACGATGCCATCACGGAACGATCCACGTCGGTGAGTGCCGCTCCCGCCCGCTCCCGCACACCGTCGTCGGGATCGCCCAACGCTCGCGCGAGCGCGGTGATCATCTCGCCCTCCGCCGCTTGCTCGACCTGACTCGTTCCGTCGGCTTCAGGGTGAGGAGGCGGCGGCGTGGCTGGGCGCTCGAGCTCGGCGATATGGGCGGACGCCTGTTGTGCGCTCGTGCGTATCTCGTCCAAGGGGTCAGCGGTGAGTTCGGACAGCGCGCGGATCGCTCCCGCAGAACCCTCGAGGGCAAGCAGGCGCGCGGCTCCGAGGCGTCGGTCGTCCGTCGCGTGCAACTGGTCGGTCAGGCTCGAGAGGCCGAGGCCGCGCGCGAGTTCTGCGAACGGGGCTGCCTCTGTGTCGTTCGGCGGGGACTCCATCCGCGCGATCGCGTTCAAGGCGCCCGTGAGCTGTTCGTCGTCGGCTCCGCTGCCGCGCGAAACGAGCTCAGGGAGCACCTCGAGCGCGGCCTGTTGGGTGAGCGGGGAGTGGCGAGCGCCGAGCAAGGGGAGCAACGTCGCGAGGTCACGCTCGCCACGCGCCGCGGCGAGTCGAACGGCTTGGGACCGAACCTCGTCGTCGGGATCCTGAAGCGCTTGCTGCACCGACGCGTCCGGGAGCAGGTCCGCCTGTGCCTCGAGCGCGGCGAGCGCCTGCTTTCGCACCTGCTGGTCGGGATCTTTCGCGAGCGCGAGGACGCGTTCGACGTCCGAAGCGGCGAGGCCGCGATCGGTGAGCGTGACGAGCGCCTCCCGCCGAAGGTCGGGTTCGGGCGCGTCGAGCGACGGCTGGGGGGCAGCCGGAGGGAGAGGCTGTTCCGGCTGGACGGTCTCCGCGACGGGTTCCGGTTCCGACGCAAGCTCGCGCTTCTGTTTGCTCTTCGCTTTCGGTTTGGGCGCAGGTTCGGGTTCGGGTTCGGGTTCGGCCTCGGGTTCGGCCTCGGGTTCGGCCTCCGGCTCCGGCTCGGGTTCGGGCTCGGGCTCGGGTTCGGGCTCGGGCTCGGGCTCCGGCTCCGGCTCCGGCTCGGATTCTGGTTCCGACCCAGGTTCGGGTTCGG
>JBBDWR010000013.1:268260-320573 GCA_040902745.1 Actinomycetota bacterium
GGCTCCGGCTCCGGCTCCGGCTCGGATTCTGGTTCCGACCCAGGTTCGGGTTCGGGCTCGGGCTCGGGCTCCGGCTCCGGCTCCGGCTCCGGCTCGGATTCTGGTTCCGACCCAGGTTCGGGTTCGGCCTCAGCCTCGGCCTCGGCAGCTTCGACATGGATCGCCGGAGCTTCCGAGTCCGTGTCGGCACCGAGGTGGATCATTGCGGGATCCTCGCCATCGGGACGCTCGTCCGTGGCGACCGAGGATCCCAGTGGCTTCTGTTCCGCGTCGTCGTCGTCCTCGTCGGCCAGCGCTTCCTGCCGCTCGGCCAGCGCTTTCAGGCTGCGGTACCAGTCGGACTCATAGGCGTCTACACCGTCGCCTGACGGCCCCATCGTGCCTCCGACCTGGCTCGCGCCCTCATCCGCCATCGTTGACTACCCAGGCTACCCAGCGTCAGCGCCGCTGAGCAGTGGGACGCGGACGGTCGTCGCCGTTGTCCTCTTCCTTCTCCTGCCCCGGAGGGCCGATGCCCATCGATACGGCGGCCATGGCTGCCTGCGTTCGGTTCGTCACTCCGAGCTTGCGGAACACGGCAGCCAGGTGGGCCTTGACGGTCTTCTCCGACAGATACAGGTTCTGCGCGATGTCGCGGTTGCTTCGACCCTCAGACAGCAGTCCGAGGATGTCGCGCTCGCGGCTCGTCAGGTTGTAGTCCTGACGGCCGGGACCGTCGTGCGGCTTTTCGTTCGCCTCGACGTCCTCGAAGAGGTTCTGGATCACCTTCGGCGAAAGGACGTTCCCGCTGCCCGACAGAGCGACTCGGATCGCCTGACCGAGGTCGTCCGGTGTGGCGTCCTTGAGCAGGTACCCCGCGGCTCCGTCGGCCAGCGCCCGCTTGACGTAGACGGCCTGGTCGTAGGTCGAGAGCATGATGACCGGCACGTCCTTCCATCCTTCCTTCAAGGTCCGCAGCAGCTCGAGGCCGTCGATGCCGGGCATGCGCACATCGACGAGCGCAACCTCGACGCCGCCTTGTTCCATCAGGACCACGGCTTCGTCGGACCCGCCGGCCTCGACCACCTCGGCGTCGGGGAAACATTCGCGGACCACGTGCGCCATCCCCCGACGGACGAGTGCATGGTCGTCGACGATCATCAGCTTCATCGGCTCTCTCCTTCGGTCTTCGTGGATGCGATCGGTAGTGCCGCGATCACCCGGGTTCCCTCTCCCGGGGTTGATACGAACTCGAGCGTGCCGCTCGTGTCTGCGACGCGCTCGCGGATCAGCGCGATCCCGAGATGTCCCGGTGCTTCACGGGCCGTGTCCGGATCGAACCCGTTGCCGCTGTCGGCGATCTCGACGATGAGGTTGGGATCGGCCACGCGAACGGCGACACGGATCCGGTCAACATCTGCGTGCTTGGCCGCATTCGCGATCGATTCGCGGATGACCTGGTGAAGTGCGGACAGCGTGTCCTCACTCACGGAGTCGAAGTCGCATTCGATCGCCGTTTCGACCTGCAGCTTCCAGCGCTCGGCGACGCCTCGCACGAACGCGAGGATGCGATCGCTCTGTGTCGCGGCGGGATCGTCCTCGCGCGTGAGGTCGAACAGGATGCCTCGCAGATCGAAGAGAGAGCGTCGGAGTTCCGACGTGGCTTCATCGAGCGCATCCGCGACCCGTGGATCGGTCTCGGGTCCGGTCCGCAGCCGCTGAAGCTCCAGGAACGAGGCGGTCACCGATTGCGTGAGGCCGTCGTGGATCTCGCCGGCCCATCGGGCACGCTCCACGTCGAGTCGGCGAGCGACGACGGCGTCACGATCGGTGAGTGCTTCTCGAGCGATCGAGAGCGCGCGTCCGACGGTGGCGAGCGCTTTCGCGGATACGGGGTCGCTCGTATGTCCTGCAAGGATGAGTTCGACACGATCGCGAGCAGCGAACGCCCCGATCAAGTGAGGAGCGCTCGCACCCATGACGACGCCGAGCTGCTGCACCGTCGCCGCATCGATCGCCTTGGTGCTGTCGAGCCGACCGAGATCCGATCGCACACCTCGTGGCACGGCGGCCGGACGGCGGTTGTCCGGCCAGCCCAGGATCCGAACGCGTCCGCCTTGCTCGTACGCGATCACGAGCTCATCGGCGCCGAGCACGGTCGCCGCCTCGGCGAGGAGTGTCGGAAAAGTCGTGTCGGCCCGGCGGAGGGCACCACGGATCACATCGAGCGTGTCGATCGCAACGTCATGATCCGCCTCTGAAGGTTCGCCGACTTCGTTGCTCCCGATCGGGAACACGATCAGGCCCTCGGCACGTCCCTCGATCACGTCCTCCAGCGGCGCAGAGCCATCGCTCACAGCCGCGACGGCGTCGGCACCCAGCAGCCGCGCGACGCGTCGGCAGGCGTCGGCAGCTTCCTCGCCGGCGACATCCCGGCTCTGTGTGTCCTGCACGATCGGATCGCCCTCCAGTGGACTTTCGGTCTAGTTCCTTTTCGGTCGAATGGCCCTTGGGCTTGACCGCATGCGGCTACAGAGGTCCGTGCGACTCAGGAACTTCTGCCGGAGGAGGGTCGGCGTTCGGGGGACCGTCCTCTCAGAACCCCCCCGGGGGGGGGCACTCTCCGCGGTTCTTCGGAACCGACGCAGGCCCGGGATCACCCTCTGAACATTGACAATGATGCACTCAACTTCTATCATCTGTCTGTACTCATATCCTTGCAACCCACGCTCGTCGAGCCAGGAGGAATCTGCGATGGCACGTGCAGTCGGTATCGACCTGGGGACGACGAACTCGGTGGTTTCGATCCTCGAAGCCGGCGAGCCCGTCGTGGTCCCGAACGCGGAGGGCGCCCGCACCACCCCATCGGTGGTGGGGTTCTCCAAGAACGGCGAGATCCTCGTCGGGGAGGTCGCCAAGCGCCAGGCGATCACCAATCCCGATCGCACGATCCGTTCGGTCAAGCGGCACATGGGTCGCGACTGGTCGGTCGATATCGACGGGAAGAAGTGGACCCCGCAAGAGGTATCCGCGCAGATCCTGGGGAAGCTCAAGCGCGACGCCGAGGCGTACCTATCCGACTCCGTCGCGCAGGCCGTCATCACGGTCCCTGCCTACTTCGACGATGCGCAGCGCCAGGCCACCAAGGAGGCCGGGCAGATCGCGGGTCTCGAGGTCTTGCGGATCGTCAACGAGCCCACCGCTGCCGCGCTGGCCTACGGTCTCGACAAGCAGCACGACCAGACGATCCTCGTCTTCGACCTCGGCGGCGGAACCTTCGACGTGTCCCTGCTCGAGATCGGCGAAGGAGTGTTCGAGGTCAAGGCGACGCACGGCGACACCGAGCTCGGAGGCGATGACTGGGACCAGCGCATCGTCGACTGGCTCGTGAAGAACTTCAACGACGAGCACGGCGTGGATCTGTCCAAGGACCGCATGGCCCTGCAACGGCTCCAGGAGGCCGCCGAGAAGGCGAAGATCGAGCTCTCGCAGGTGTCCGAGGCGGTCATCAACCTGCCGTTCATCTCCGAGGGGCCGCTGCACATCGAGACGAAGCTCACCCGCGCGGAGTTCGAGCGGATGACCGAGGACCTCGTGCAGCGCACGCGCGTTCCCTTCGAGCAGGCGATCGCCGACTGGGGCAAGCCCGTGTCGGAGATCGATCACGTGATCCTCGTCGGAGGTTCGACCCGCATGCCGATGATCACCGGGCTCGTCAAGGAACTCACCGGCGGCAAGGAGCCGCACAAAGGCGTGAACCCCGACGAGGTCGTGTCGGTGGGGGCAGCGATCCAGGCAGGCGTGCTCAAGGGCGACGTCAAGGACATCCTGCTGCTCGACGTGACGCCGCTCTCGCTCGGCGTGGAGACCAAGGGGGGCATCTTCCAGAAGATGATCGAGCGCAACACGACGATCCCGACGCGGAAGGCCGAGACGTTCACCACCGCCGACGACAACCAGACCACGGTGGAGATCCACGTTCTGCAGGGCGAGGCGGAGACGGTGTACTCGCCGGCGATGCGCTCTCTCGGCAAGTTCCATCTGATGGGCATCCCTCCCGCGCCGCGCGGTATCCCGCAGATCGAGGTCGCCTTCGACATCGATGCGAACGGCATCGTGAACGTCAGCGCCAAGGATCTCGCGACAGGCAAGGAACAGCAGATGACGATCACCGGCGGTACGGCTCTGGGCAAGGAAGAGATCGACAGCATGATGGCCGACGCGGAGAAGTTCGCCGCCGAGGACCACGAACGCCGCGAAGCCGCCGAGGCGCGCAACCAGGCCGACCAGATCAGCTACCAGGTTGACAAGAGCCTGGAGGAGTGGGGCGACAAGCTCCCGGAGTCGGATCGTGACGAGCTCAAGAAGCTCAACGACGAGCTCAAAGAGGCATTGAAGGGCGAGGATGTCCCGGCGATCACCGCCGCCTCCGAGGCTCTGGTCCAGAAGTGGCAGCAGGCGGGCGCCGCGGTGCAGCAAGCTGCGCAGCCGCAGCCGGGTGAGGCCGATCCGTCCGCACAGCCGGGGGAGGAGCCGGGTGTATCCGACACGCAGTCGGATGGGGACGGCGACGTCGTCGAAGGCGAGATCGTCGATGAAGGCGAGGCGGGGGCCTGATGGTCTCCGATCGCGGCGAGCATCGTCCCGAAGAGGCACCGCGAGATCCGGCCGAGCCACCGAGCATCAAGGTGACCGATCGCAGACGCGTGCGAGCGGACGACGTGCCCGCTGCGGCGGTGCTCGATACCGATGACGAGCTCGCGCTGGCCCTGCGCAAGGCCGAGGAGTACCGGGAGCACCTGCAGCGACTGCAGGCCGACTTCGACAACTACCGCAAGCGGATGGTGAAGGAGCAGGCGCGTGCAGTGGAGATGGCGGCCGAGCCGCTCGTGCGGCGGCTCCTCGAGGTCGTGGACGATTTCGACCTCGCGATGCTCTCGGTCGACGAAGGTGAGCGGGCGGAAGAGCCGTTCGTCAAGGGCGTGGAACTCGTGTACGCGAAGCTGTTCGAGGCGCTACGAGCCGAGGGCCTCGAACGCATCGACGCCGAAGGCAAGCCGTTCGATCCGAACGAGCACGAGGCACTGATGCAGACGGGGGACGGTGAGGGTGACCCCGTGGTCGCGGAGGTGTTCCGCCAGGGCTATCGATTGGGCGAGCGGGTGTTGCGCCCCGCCCAGGTACGGGTCTCGCGCGACTAACGGTCGTTCGAGAGGACGAGGAAGGGACGGCACGACGATGGCCGACGAGGTTCGGAGGGAGTGGTTCGACAAGGACTACTACCAAGTCCTCGGCGTGCCCAAGAACGCGTCGGCCGACGAGATCAAGAAGGCCTACCGCAAGCTTGCCCGTCAGTTCCACCCCGATCGCAATCAGGGCGACAAGACGGCCGAGGACCGGTTCAAGGAGGTCTCGTCGGCCAACGACGTCCTCTCCGATCCGAACACGCGCGCTCGCTACGACCAGGTTCGCGATATGGCCGCCGCAGGGTTCGGCGCGTCCGGCCCCCGCGGCGCCGCCGCCGGCGGCGGCGGACGCGTGCGGTTCGATGACATCCCGTGGAGCACGGAGGGCACCGCCGACTTCGGTGACATCTCCGATCTGTTCTCGGGCCTGTTCGGTGGCAGCGCCGGGGGGCGCCGGGCGGCCGGAAGACCTCGGGCACAGCGCCGTGGCGCCGACCTCGAAACGCAGGTTTCGATCTCCTTCGAGGATGCGATGACGGGTACGACGGTGCCGGTTCGCATCGACGGCCCCGCTCAGTGCGATCGGTGTCACGGATCCGGGGCCGAGCCGGGAACCAGCCCGGTGGCATGCCCGACCTGTGGCGGAGCGGGCCAGGTCAACGTGAGCCAGGGGTTCTTCCAGATGGCGCAGCCCTGCCCCGAGTGCCGGGGGCGAGGGGTGCGCATCGACCATCCGTGCACGAGGTGTCACGGGCAGGGTTCCGTGCGCAAGACCCGAAGCTTCTCGGTCAAGATCCCCGCGGGCGTCTCGGACGGCACCACGATCCGGCTGAAGGGTCGCGGCGAACCCGGACCTGCGGGCGGCGTTCCGGGCGACTTGTTCGTTCGCGTCCGTGTGCAGTCGCACTCGATGTTCGGACGCAAGGGGGACAATCTGACGCTCGATCTTCCGCTGACCTACGAAGAGGCGGCGCTCGGAGCCAACGTGCGCGTGCCCACCCTGAACGGGGCGGTCACCCTCAAGGTGCCCTCGGGAACCCAGAGCGGGCGGACGTTCCGCATCAAGGGCAAGGGTGTCCCCAAGGAGAAGAGGGCCGGCGACCTGATGGTGACCGCCAAGGTCGACGTTCCCACCAAGCTCAGCAAGAAGGAGAAGGAGCTGCTCAAGCAGCTGCAGGACGAACGCGGCGCTTCTCCGCGCGAACACCTCGGTGTGTGAGCGACGAAGGGTGATGACGATGGACGAGACGAGGAGGGATGGTCGGGGCGACGAGGCGCTCGAAGCCTCGGACGCCGACGCGCGCGCCGCCCTACGGAGCGCGCTCGACGAGGACCAGCGGGCCGTCTACATCATCAGCGTGGCTGCGGAGCTTGCCGGAGTGCATCCGCAGACGCTGCGGATCTACGAGCGCAAGGGCCTGCTCGCGCCCAAGCGAACCGCAGGCAACACCCGCCGCTACTCGGCGGCCGATATCGCCCGGCTCCGGGCGATCCAGGTACTCACGCAGACCGAGGGGATCAACCTCGCCGGCGTGAAGATGATCATGCAACTGCAGGAGCGGATGGCCGAGCTGCAGCATCGAGCGGAGCAGATGCAACGCGAACTGCAGCGTCGGCGCCGCGAACGTGCCGGCGGATCCGCCGAGATCGTCCCACTGCGCACGTGGCTGAACGTCCCATGGTCGCAGTGAGGGTTCGAACGGACCGAACGAGTCGGAAAGGGATCGGGCGACCGATATGGATCCGAACAAGCTGACCCTGAAGTCCCAGCAGGCGCTCGAGGCCGCTCGGGAGCAGGCGGTCGCGCGCTCACAGCAGGCGATCGAGCCCGAGCACGTGCTCTTCGCGTTGTTGTCGGACGCCGATGGGGTCGTCTACCCGCTCCTGCATACCCTCGACGTCGTGCCGCGAAGCGTTCGCGATCAGGTCGACGCGGAGCTCGACCGATTGCCGAAGGTGTTCCAGGCCGGGGCCGGAGCCGAGGTCCGGATCTCGCCTGCGACCGCGCAGTTGCTCGAGCGCGCCTTCCGCGAAACCGAGCAACTGGGCGACGAGTACGTCTCGACCGAGCACGTGTTCCTCGCGATGCTGGAACAGGATGGAACGACCGCTCGGCTGCTGCGAGGGGCAGGCATCACACGCGATGCGGTGTTGGGCGCGCTGCAGCAGGTTCGCGGCAACCAGCGTGTCACGTCGCAGAACCCCGAGGAGACCTACCAGGTGCTCGAGAAGTACGCGCGCGATCTCACCGAGGCGGCGCGTTCGGGCAAGCTGGATCCGGTGATCGGGCGCGACGACGAGGTGCGCCGCGTGATCCAGGTGCTGTCGCGCAAGACGAAGAACAACCCAGTGCTGATCGGCGAGCCCGGAGTCGGCAAGACCGCGATCGTTGAGGGGCTCGCGCAGCGGATCGTCGCGGGCGATGTTCCTGAGGGGCTCAAGAACAAGCGCGTGGTCGCTCTCGACCTGGGCTCGTTGCTCGCCGGGGCGAAATACCGTGGCGAGTTCGAGGAACGGCTCAAGGCCGTGCTCAAAGAGATCGCGGAGTCCGAAGGCGAGATCATCACGTTCATCGACGAACTCCACACGATCGTCGGCGCAGGCGCGGCCGAAGGGGCGATGGACGCCGGCAACATGCTCAAGCCGATGCTGGCGCGAGGCGAACTTCGGGCGATCGGCGCGACGACGCTCGACGAGTACCGCAAGCACATCGAGAAGGATCCGGCGCTGGAGCGGCGGTTCCAGCCCGTGCTCGTGGCCGAGCCCAGCGTCGAGGACACGATCGCGATCCTGCGCGGCCTCAAGGAGCGCTACGAGGTGCATCACGGGGTGCGGATCCAGGACTCCGCACTCGTCGCGGCGGCGATCCTGTCCGACCGCTACATCACCGGCCGATTCCTGCCCGACAAGGCGATCGACCTGATCGACGAGGCAGCCAGCCGACTGCGGATCGAGATCGATTCGATGCCGATCGAGATCGACGAGGTTGACCGGCGCGTGAAGCAGCTCGAGATCGAGCGCGCCGCGCTGCGCAAGGAGACCGACGCAGTCTCCAAAGAGCGGCTGGACAAGATCGAGAAGGAGCTGGCCGATCTGCAGGAACAGCTCGGTTCGATGCAGGCCCACTGGCAGCAGGAGAAGGAGCGGATCGACGCGATCCGGGCAGTGAAGACCCAGATCGAGGAGGTCCGAGGCGAAGCCGAGCGTGCACAGCGCGACGGCGACCTCGAGCGTGCCGCCGAGCTTCGTTACGGGCGGCTGGTGGAACTCGACAAGCAGCTCGAGCAGGAGAACGCGAAGCTCGACGAGGTCCAGGCCGAGCGCAGGATGCTGAAGGAAGAGGTCGACGAGGAAGACATCGCCGATGTCGTCTCGAAGTGGACCGGCATCCCCGTCGCGCGGCTGATGCAGGGCGAGATGGCCAAGCTCGTGCACCTGGAGGACGCGATCCATGAACGGATGGTCGACCAGCAGGAGGCCGTCGAGGCCGTCGCGAACGCGATCCGTCGCTCGCGCGCCGGGCTCAGCGATCCGCACCGGCCGATCGGGTCGTTTTTGTTCCTCGGACCGACCGGTGTCGGCAAGACCGAACTCGCGCGGGCGCTGGCCGAGTTCCTGTTCGACGACGAGCGGGCGATGATCCGCATCGACATGAGCGAGTACCAGGAACGCCACACGGTCTCGCGGCTGATCGGCGCGCCCCCCGGATACGTCGGGTACGAGGAGGGTGGACAGCTCACCGAGGCGGTGCGTCGCCGTCCCTACTCGGTCGTGCTTCTCGACGAGGTGGAGAAGGCGCACGCCGACGCGTTCAACGTGTTGTTGCAGTTGCTCGACGACGGCCGTCTGACCGACGGACAAGGCCGCACGGTGGACTTCCGCAACACGATCATCATCATGACCTCGAACCTCGGCGGCTACGTCTACGACGACCCACAGCTCACCACCGAAGATCGCAAGACGAAGGTTCTGGAAGAGGTTCGCGCGACCCTTCGTCCGGAGTTCATCAATCGGATCGACGAGATCCTCGTTTTCCGTCCGCTGGAACGCGATCAGATCGCGGAGATCGTCGGTCTGCAGCTCGGCCTGCTCCAGCAACGTCTGGACGAGCGCAAGCTCACCCTCGTCGTCAGCGACGAGGCGAAGGAGCTGATCGCGAACCTCGGCTACGACCCGGCGTTCGGCGCGCGCCCCCTCAAACGGGTGATCCAGCGCGAGGTGCAGGACAAGCTCGCGATGGAGCTGCTCTCCGGCGCGATCCATGACGGCGACACCGTCCGGATGGACGTGGAGAACGGCGAGCTCGTGTTGCGCCCTCGAGGGCCGAGCGCCGCCTAGCCCGCGGCTCCGGCTCCGGCTCCGAAAGAGCACCTTTCAGACGCTGGCCAGGTCGTCGATACCGACAGACGTGGAGGGCACGGGTGGTTCGGTTCCCGCGACGCGGACCGAACGGATGGCGTGGGTCGTCGGGATTTCGGCGTGGGTGGCTGGTTTCATCGTCTCGTTCGCTGGTGCCCAGGACGCTCTACTGATCGGAGTGTTCTGCCTCGCGGGAACGGCTACCGTCGTCGCCATCGCGGTGCGGAGCGGGCGCGTGCACCCTACCCCGCCTCCTCAGTCGGCGGCGGACCGCTGGAAGCGAGCCTCGGTCGGTCTGCTCAAGGTCATGGTTGCGGTCGTCCTCAACGCGCTGATCTTGATGCTCCTCTGGAGCCTGCTTCGCCAGAGCATGTTCGGCTGTGTGGCTGTGTCCGTGCTCCGATCCATGGGCAAGGCGGGATGATCGCGGCCCGCTGAAGTCACGAGCGTGGATGTCGATACCCATGTGATGGAAGCGCTCGTTTTCGTCGTGATCGTGCTCGTGGTTATCGCGGTAGCAGGCGTCTCCTTCTGGCTGAAGCAGAAGCGCCGACAGGGGTTCGCGCTGATGGCCCGCCAGCTCGGGATGTCGTTCTCGACCGCCGATCCGATCGGGGTGCTCGGGATGCCGTTCCGGTTGTTCCGGAAGGGGGACGGGCGTGGAGCCGAGAACTTCGTCCACGGAACGTGGCAGGGGTGCCACGTCGCCTTGTTCGACTTCTGGTACTACGAGCGGTCCAGCGACTCGAACGGGAGAAGCAGCAAGACCTACTATCGCTTCCAGTGTGTCGTCACGGAGATCGCTGCCGCGTGCTCGCCGGTGACGATCGGACCCGAGTCCGTACTGTCGCGGATCGCCGATGGCCTGGGCTTCGACGATCTGCAGTTCGAGTCCGAGGAGTTCAACCGCCGGTTCCAGGTGCAGTCCGGGGATCGCAAGTTCGCCTACGACCTCGTGGACGCTCGGATGATGGACTGGCTGCTGGGGACCGGAGGTGCGTACAGCTTCGAGGCTTCCGGGAAGTGGCTGCTGACCTCCTGTCGCAAGCTGAAGCCCGTCGAGATCGTGCCGCTGCTGGGGCGAGCCAAGGGATTCACCGACCAGATCCCTCGGGTGGTGTACTCGCTGTACGGTCTTGGGGCCTCCGGCTAGGCTGTCGGAGAGTCGACGAAAGGAACCACCGGTGATCGTGGTCTGGATCCTGCTCGGGCTGGCCGTGCTCCTGCTGCTGTGGGGCGTGTTCAGCTACAACCGGTTCGTCTCCCAGCGCAACCTGATCAAGGATGCCTGGTCGAACATCTCCACCGAGCTGCAGCGACGCTACGACCTGATCCCGAACCTGGTCGAGACGGTCAAGGGCTACGCGCAGCACGAACAGGGAACCTTCGAGGCGGTGACCAAAGCCCGCGCCGCTGCCACCGCTGCCACGGGTTCGCCCGAGGCCCAGGCGGCGGCCGAGGGGCCGCTGATCGCCGCGCTGCGCCAGCTGCTCGCCGTCGCCGAGGCCTATCCCGATCTGAAGGCGAACGAGAACTTCCTCGCTCTGCAGTCCGAGCTGGCGAACACCGAAGATCGTCTGCAGACCTCGCGGCGTTTCTACAACGCCAACGTCCGGCAATACAACGAGCGCGTGCAGTCAGTCCCGTCCAACGTGATCGCGAACATGTTCAAGTTCCAGGCCGAGGAGTACTTCGAGGTCGAGGACTCGATCCGCGACGCCGGCGCGCCGCAGGTGAACTTCACGCAGGAAGGGCCGGGCGTCAGCTACGACAACAGGGGCAGCGGTGCGAACCGTCCCCCCGGCGGGGAGCCGCCGTCCGGCGGAGGGAGCACGTCGGCCCCGCCGCCCGGGGCCCCGCCTGCAGCCCCGCCACCTCCGGCCGCGCCCGGCACATAGCCAAAAAAGACAACCCGGCTAGGTCGCGGTCGGGCTCTCGGCCGGCGCACGGTGCAATCCGCCCGCTCGGCGGATGTCGCCGGTCAGAGACCACCAGCTGAGTGCCCACGTGAGCGCCACGATCCCCAAGCCGACGGCGGCCGGACGGGGACCGAAGCGGTCGGCGGCCCAGCCGGTGACGAGGCTCGAGATGGCGATGGACAACGTCACGAGGGCGAAGTCGAAGGAGAAGATGCGCCCGCGAAGACGATCGGGGACCAATCGTTGCAGGCCGTAGGTCGACAACGTCCATTGGCCGCCTCCGCCGAGATGTGCGCAGAACACGACCGGGATCGCCATCAGCAGCGAGGTCGTGAAACCGAACACGATGTAGGAAGCGCCGAAGGTCGCGAGCGCGATCCCGATCGCCGTGAACAACCGACGGTCGTCCGTCCTCGCGATCGCGCGGCCCAGGAAGGGGCCGATCAGCGCTCCGGCACCGCGCGCCGCCATCAGGGCGCCGATCCCCACGGCGCCGGCGAAAAAGATCCGCTCGGCGAACACCGAGAGCAGCACGAGGACACCGGCGGCGAGACCGAAGCCGCCCTTGACCACCAGCAGCGCGAGCACGCGGTGGTCGCGTCGGGCATACGTCACGGTCTCGCGCGTGGCCTCGATCAGCCCGGGGTGTCCACCCTCGCGAGCCTCGGCGAACGGGCGACGGATCGAGAAGATCATCACCGCGGACAGCGCGAACGAGCCCGCATCGATCCCGAACGCAGCGGTTGATCCGAAAGCGGCGACGATGATCCCGCCGACGGCGGCCCCGACGGCCAGCATCGTTCCCCACGCCGATCCGATCAGGGAATAGGCGGGTCCGAGGTCCTCGCTCGGAACGAGGTTGGGCATCGCGGCCTCCATCGCGGGATCGAACGCGGTCGAAAACACCGTGATCGCCGGAAGCAGCACGAAGACGATCCATAGGTCACCGGCGTCCCCGACGAACAGGAACCCCAGACAGAGCACCCCGCGAGCCAGATCGCAGACCACCATCAGCCGGCGCCGGTCGACGCGATCGACCAGGTAGCCGGCGACCGGCGCGAACAAGAACGACGGCAACTCCTGCGCGACGATGACGAACGCGACCGACGTCGCCGTCCCCTGGAGTCGCAGCACGACATCGAACAACGCCACGGTCAAGAACCAGTCGCCTCCCAGAGAGATGAGGCTCGCCAGATAGAGGCGGCGGAACTCCTGGTTGCGACGCAGCACGCCGAGGCTGGCGCGGAACCCGGTCGAGCGGGATGCCTCCGGGTCGATGGCGAGGGTGGGATCGGACACGCGGCGGGCCAGCGTACCTGCGTCGCGTGCGGGGAACGGGCCGGGGTCCGACTCCGGTAGCATCGGGCTCAACGGCCCGTGCAACAGAGCGTCTACTTCTCGCAGGAGGCGAAGCACACGATGGCACTCGGGTACGAAGGACAGCTCTACATACTCGCGTTCGACCACCGGGGTTCGTTCCAGAAGAAGTTCTTCGGTGTGGCCGGCGACCCGACGCCCGAGGAGACCGACCGGATCGCCGACGCGAAAACCGTGATCTACGAGGGTGCCCTCGCGGCGATCGACCGGACGCCCGAGCCCGTGATGTCGGAGTCGATCGGCATCTTGGTCGACGAACAGTTCGGGGCCGACATCGCCCGGGATGCGCACAAGCGCGGCATCAAGCTCGCGATGCCCGTGGAGAAGAGCGGGCAGAACGAGTTCGACTTCCAATACGGCGACGAGTTCGGGGCGCACATCCTCGACTTCGACCCGGCCTTCTCCAAGGTCCTCGTGCGCTACAACCCGATGGGCGACGGCGCGATGAACGCGCGGCAGGTCGAGAAGCTCAAGCGGCTCGGCGACTGGCTGCACGAGAACGACCGCACGTACCTTTTCGAGTTGCTCGTCCCCGCCGAGCCGAGCCAGCTCGAGTCGGTCGGGGGGGATGAAGGGCGGTTCGATCGCGAGCTGCGCGCCGAGTTGATGCGCACGGCGATCGCGGAGCTGCAGCAAGCGGGGGTCGAGCCGGATATCTGGAAGATCGAAGGTCTCGATGCGCGCGGGGACTGCGAGCGGATCGCCGCGCAGTGTCGCATCGGAGGACGCGACCGGGTCGTGTGCATCGTTCTCGGCCGAGGAGCCGACGATGACGCCGTGGACCGATGGTTGAAGTCGGCGTCCGGCGTGCCGGGCTACGCCGGCCTCGCGATCGGCCGGTCGAACTGGTGGGATCCGCTGCGCGGCTACGTCGACGGCACGCTCCCGCGGGAGCGGGCCGCGGAGCAGATCGCGGAGAACTTCCTGCGCTTCGTATCCGTCTACCGCGCCGGCTGACCGACCGGCGCAGCGAGGGGAACGCACATGGCTGTCATCAAGACGATCGATCTCGTCGGCGTGTCGCCCGATTCCTGGCGCGACGCCGCGCAACAGGCACTGGACGAGGCGTCGAAGACGATCCGTGGGATCGAGGAGATGGACATCCTCGAGACCGGCGCCAAGGTCGAGAACGGAACGATCTCCGAGTACCACACACACGTCCGCATCCGCTTCCGGCTCGAGCGTTGACGCGGTGAAGCTCCTCGTCATCGGCGGCACGGAGTTCGTGGGTCGTGCCTTCGTCGAGGCGGCGCTCGCAGCCGGTCACGAGATGACGCTGTTCCACCGCGGCCGCACCAACCCGGGTCTGTTCCCCGAGGCCGAACACGTACTCGGGGACCGGGACGGAGGGCTCGACGTCCTCGAGGGACGCACGTGGGACGCGGCGCTTGACACCTGTGCCTACGTTCCTCGGCTCGCCGGGGATGCGGCGCAGCTGCTGGCCGACGCCGTGGACCGATACACGTTCGTGTCGACGTGTTCGGTGTACCCAGACGAGGCGACGCCCGGGGTGGACGAGTTCGCTCCACTCTGGGACCCGGCGCCGTTCGCCGACACCGAGGACGTCACCGACGAGAGCTACGGGCCGCTCAAGGTGCTGTGCGAGCGCGCGGTGCTCGACGCGTGCGGGGAGCGGAGCACGCTGATCGTGCGGCCCGGCTACATCGTCGGACCACACGACTCGACAGACCGGTTCACCTCGTATCTGGTCCGCGCGGCGCGCGGCGGTCGATTCCTCGCTCCGGGCCCGCCCGAGCTGCTCGTGCAGGTCATCGACGTTCGCGACCTCGGCGACTGGATGCTTCGCTGCGTCGAGGGCGGCACGATCGGGGTGTTCAACGCCGTGGGGCCGGCGCCGAGCATGGCCGAGGTCCTGGACCTGAGCGTCTCGACGTCCGGGCGCGCCGCCGAGCCTGTGTGGGTGGACGCCGACTTTTTGCTCGAGCAGGGGGCGGACAAGGAACTGCCGATGTGGCACCCGCGCCCGGCAGAGTCGGGCGTCATGCGATTCGACCCCGCGAAGGCGCTCGCGGCGGGGCTGGAGCTGCGTCCGATCGCCACGACGATTCAGGACACCCTCGCGTGGCGGATGCCGCTGCTGGAGTCCTCACCGGTGCAGGCCGGCCTGACTCCCGAGCGCGAACGAGCGCTACTGGACGCATGGGCTTCACGGACCGGCTGAAGAGCCATCGGCGCGCGGCGGTGATCGGCGCGGCGGGTGCCGGGCTGGCCGCCTACACGGCCCGCGAACTTGCCCGCTATCGCAGCGACGCCGCGCGGGGCTACAAGCTCGACGGCGTTCCGCAGCCGGGCACCGACGAGTTCGCCCGCCTGGTCGAAGCGCTCACCGCTGCGCCCTTGCGGCACGGCAATCGGCTGGAGGTCCTGCGAAACGGCGACGAGATCTTCCCCGCGATGCTCACCGCGATCCGTCAGGCGAAGCGCACGGTCGACCTGCAGACGTTCGTGTACTGGACCGGGGACCCGGCCGTCGAGTTCGCGACGGCGCTCGCCGAGAAGGCCACCGAGGGACTCAAGGTCAACGTGCTTCTCGACGCCGTCGGAGCGAACAAGATGGACGCCGAACTCGTGGGGAAGATGGAGGACGCTGGGGTCAAGGTGGCGTGGTTCCGCCCCGTGCGGATCCGCAGCATCGCTCGCGCGAACAACAGGACGCACCGCAAGATCCTCGTGTGCGACGCGAGCGTCGGCTTCACCGGAGGCGTCGGCATCGCGCAAGAGTGGACCGGACACGCGCAGGACCCCGAACATTGGCGGGACACGCACGTTCGCGTCGACGGGCCTGCGGGTCGCGATCTACTCGGCGGCTTCTTGGAGAACTGGGCCGAAGCCACCGGAGAGGTGCTGACGGGGGACCGTCTGCGCCACATCGATCCCTACGATGACGGCGTCGATGCGCAGGTGACCCGCAGCTCCGCGACCAAGGGGCACACGGAAGCGGAGGAGTTGTTCTTCGCCGCGATCGAGGGCGCGCAGCAACGGCTGTGGCTCACGACCGCCTATTTCGCTCCTCGGCGGGCGTTCGTCGACGCGATCGTTCGGGCGGTCGGGCGGGGCGCGGACGTGCGGCTGCTGGTGAACGGGCCCAACATCGACAAGCAGATCGTCCGGCGCGCCGGCCATGCGAGCTACGACCGGCTCCTGCAGCACGGGGTGCGCATCTTCGAGTTCCAGCCGACGATGCTGCACGCGAAGGTCATGGTCATCGACCGACGATGGGCGACGATCGGCTCTATCAACTTCGACGACCGCTCGTTCCGCCTTCACGAGGAGCTCAACCTGTCGGTGTCCGATGACGGATGCGCGAGCGAACTCGCCGGCCATTTCGACGACGACCTCGCCCGCGCGGAGGAACTCACGCTCGACGCCTGGCGCGCCCGTCCCGCGCACACCCGCGCGGTCGAGAAGGGCTCCGCCTTGCTCAAGCGTCAGCTCTAGCAGGGCGACAGGGCGCTGACCTGGGGCGCAACCGGCGCGGCTAGACTGAGCGCGTTATGCCGGCATCGATCGTGCTCGGGACCCAATGGGGTGACGAAGGCAAGGGGAAGGCGACGGACTACCTCGCCGACCGGATGGACCTGTGCGTCCGGTACCAGGGTGGGAACAACGCCGGCCACACGGTTATCGCCGAGGGAAGGGAACTCAAACTCAACCTGATCCCGTCCGGGATCCTGTACGAGCACGTAACGTCCGTGCTCGCGGACGGCGTCGTGATCGATCCGGGGGTGCTGCTCGGGGAGATCGACGAGCTGCAGGCCGACGGCGTGGATTGTTCCCGGCTGAAGATCTCTGGCAACGCGCACCTGATCATGCCGTACCACCTGGAACTCGAGAAGGTCACGCAGCGATTCCTCGGCGAGAACGCGCTCGGCACCACCAAACGGGGGATCGGGCCGAGCTACGGCGACAAGGCCGCACGGATCGGCCTGCGCGTGCAGGACCTGTTCGACGAGAAGATCTTCCGGCAGAAGCTCGACGTCGTGCTCGAGGAGAAGAACAAGATCCTCACGCAGGTCTACAGCCGTCTCCCGCTGGACGGCGACGGCATCGTCGAGGACTACATGGACTACGCGTCGCGGCTCGCGCCTCACGTCGCCGACACTGGCAAGCTGGTCCACGAGGCGCTGCGTGACGGCAAGAACGTGTTGCTCGAGGGAGCGCAGGGCACGCTGCTCGATCTGGATCACGGGACCTATCCGTTCGTGACCTCCTCTAATCCCGTCGCGGGCTACGCTCTCGCCTCGGTCGGGATCGGACCCAAGGAGGTCGACCGGGTGATCGGTATCGCGAAGGCGTACGTCACGCGAGTGGGGGCCGGGCCGTTCCCAACGGAGGATCTCGGCGCCGACGGCGATCGCCTGGGGGAGCGTGGAGCGGAGTTCGGCACCACTACAGGCCGCAAGCGCCGGTGCGGTTGGTACGACGCGTGCATCATGCGCTACGCGGCGAGACTCAACGGTCTCACCGAGCTGATCCTGACCAAGCTCGACGTTCTGTCGGGCTTCGGGACGGTCAAGGTGTGCGTCGGCTACCGCGCCGACGGCGAGCGCTACGACGACTTCCCACCGCACCAGTCGCTCTTCCACAAGGCGGAACCGATCTACGAGGAGCTCGAGGGCTGGGGCGAGGAGATCGTCGACGCCCGATCGATCGACGATCTTCCAGGAGCCGCGCGCAAATACGTCGATCGCCTCGAGCAACTCGCGGACGTGCCGGTGCGCCTCGTGTCGGTCGGCCCCGCCCGCGAACAGAGTCTGCCTGCGGGGTGAGAGACCGGTGAAGGTCCTGGTCGTCGGCGGTGGCGGTCGAGAGCACGCGCTCGCGTGGCGGCTCGCGCAGAACCCCACGGTCGACCGCTTGTTCGCGGCGCCGGGCAACGCGGGGATCGCGCGAGAGGGGGTATGCGTCGACGTCGACGCGGACGACGTAGAGGGCCTGCTGCGGCTGATCGATGATGAGCAGATCGATCTGACGGTCGTCGGTCCGGAGGCGCCGCTGGTGCTGGGGCTCGTTGACGAGCTCGAGGCGATAGGCGCACCGGTGTTCGGACCGACCAGTGACGCCGCGCGCATCGAGGGATCCAAGGCGTGGACGAAAGATCTGTGCGAACGCTACGGGATCCCGGCCGCGAGGTCGCGCACGTTCATGGAGGGCGACGCCGCGATCGACTACCTCGACGCGGTGGGTGCTCCGTACGTCGTCAAGGTCGATGGGCTCGCCGCCGGCAAAGGTGTCACGGTGACCGAGGAGCGCGAACACGCGATCCGAGCGATCCGCGAGGCTCTCGTCGATCGGGTCTTCGGCGCCGCCGGGGACTCGGTGATCGTCGAGGAGTTCCTTGAGGGATACGAGGTGTCCGCCTTCGCAGTGACCGACGGCCGGCAGATCCTTCCCCTGGAACTGGCCCAGGACTTCAAGCGGATCGGTGACGGGGACACGGGACCCAACACCGGCGGCATGGGCGCCTATTCGCCGATGCCCAATGTGCCGGACGATATCCGCTCCCGGATCTTCGACGAGATCATCGCGTGGGGTGTGCGCGCGATGGAAGCCGAAGGTGTCCGCTACCGCGGGGTGCTCTACGCCGGATGCATCGTGACCGACGAGGGGCCCAAGCTCCTGGAGTTCAACTGCCGGTTCGGCGATCCGGAAACGCAGGTCGTGATCCCCCGGTTGCGATCGGACCTGGGAGAGCTGATGCTCGGCTGTATCGAGGGCAACCTGAAGAACTATCGGGCGTTGTGGAGGCCGGAAGCGTGCGTCACGGTCGTGGCCGCCTCTGGGGGCTACCCCGGCCGCTTTGAGACCGGGATCCCGATCGAGGGCGTCGACGCTGCGGAGCAGGTCGAAGGCGCGATCGTGTTCCATGCGGGCACGGTCGAGCGCTCCGGTAGACTGCTGACCTCCGGCGGGCGCGTGCTCGCGGTGAGTGGCCTCGGCCCCACCGTCGACGACGCCCGCGAACGGGCGTACGAGGCCCTGTCGCGGATCTCGTTCGACGGCATGCAGTATCGGACCGACATCGCACAGGGGGTCGCATGAGGCACGGGGAGAGGCGCACGTGAGCGACCCGGCACCGCTGGTCGGGGTGCTCGCCGCCTCCCCGTCCGAGCTCGGTGTGCTCCAGCAGGCCGGTGCGATCCTCGAGAAGTTCGCGATCCCGCACGAGATCCGAGTGATGTCGTCGTCGCGCAATCCGGATCTGGCCGACGAATACGCGCGCACCGCGTTCGAGCGTGGACTCAAGGTGATCATCTGCACGACCGGCATCTCCGGTCACCTCGCTGCCGCGATCGCGGCGCGGACGGTGTTGCCTGTGATCGGCGTGCCGATCGTCTCGCCCCCGCAGATGGACGGGCGCGAAGCGCTCGCGATCACGGCGCAGATGCCGTCGGGCGTTCCCGTCGCGACCGTGGGGGTCGACGCCGGGGTCAACGCGGCGGTCCTCGCCACGCAGATCATCGCCGTCGGCGACCCGGACGTGCAGCAGCGCCTCTGGAGGTTCAAGGACGATCTCGCGGAGGGTCTGCGGCTGTGAGGTCCGGGCCGCGGGAGGGTGCGCGATGATCCCCCGCTATTCCCAACCCGAGATGGACGCGGTGTGGACCGACGCGGCCCGCATGGCGCATTGGCTTGAGATCGAGATCGCCGCCGTCGAGGCGCGCGCGGAACTGGGCGATGTGCCGTCTGCCGACGCCGCAGCGATCCGCGCGGATGCCTCCGTGGACGTCGAGCGCGCGCTCGAGCTCGAGCAGGTCACCCGTCACGACGTTGCGGCGTTCGTCCAGGCGGTCGGAGAGACCTCCCCCGAGGCCTCCCGCTGGCTGCATTTCGGCATGACCTCTTCGGATGTGCTCGACACGGGCC
Source organism: Actinomycetota bacterium (assembly GCA_040902745.1). GTDB lineage: Bacteria > Actinomycetota > UBA4738 > UBA4738 > HRBIN12 > JBBDWR01. The sequence continues at coordinate 287,969 of JBBDWR010000013.1, forward strand.
TCGCGATGCAGCTGCGGGCGGCGGCGGACATCCTGTTGGGTCGACTCGAGCGGTTGCTCGCGGTGACCAAGCGCCTCGCCCTCGAACATCGGAGCACGGTGATGGCGGGGCGCAGTCACGGGATCCACGCGGAACCGTCGAGCTTCGGGCACAAGGTGGCGATCTGGGCTTTCGAGCTCGACCGCGGCCGGGAGCGGCTGCGGCGAGCCAAACAGGTCGTCGGCGTGGGCAAGCTTTCCGGAGCCGTCGGGACCTACTCCCAGCTCGATCCGCGAGTGGAAGAGCTGGTGATGGCTCGGCTGGGTCTTCGACCGGCCGAGGCGTCCAACCAGATCGTCCAGCGCGATCGTCACGCCGAGTACATGGCCGCGCTGGCTCTGCTCGCCACGACACTCGACAAGATCGCCACCGAGATCCGGCATCTCGCGCGTACAGAGGTCCGCGAGGTTCAGGAGCCGTTCGCCGAGGGACAGAAGGGTTCGTCGGCGATGCCGCACAAGCGTAATCCGGTAGCGAGCGAGCGGATCAGCGGACTCGCGCGGGTGATCCGGGGCAACCTGCAGACGGCGCTGGAGAACGTCCCCTTGTGGCACGAGCGCGACATCTCCCACTCCTCGGCCGAGCGGGTGATCTTCCCGGACTCCACCGGGTTGTTGGACTTCATGCTGAAGGAGACGACCACCGTCCTCGAGGGATTGCGGATCCACCCGGAGCGCATGCGGGAGAACCTCGCCTCCGACGGCGGGCTCGCCTTCAGCCAGAGCGTGCTCCTCGTGCTCGTGGACAAGGGGCTGTCGCGCGACGACGCGTACCGGATCGTCCAGACGGCGGCGGCCGCCGCGTGGGACGGTGGGGGGGACTTCCGGGCGGATCTCGGATCCAATCCGGAGGTCGCACGGCTGCTCACCCCGGAGGAGTTGAACGTGCTGTTCGATCCGAACCGCTACCTGCGAAACCTTGACGTAGTGTTCGACCGCCTCGAGAAGCTGAGCGTCGAGGGGACCTGACCGGTGGCCACCGCCGGCGACCTTCTCGCTCGCGGCAAGGTCCGCGACATCTACGAAGCCGGGGACGGACGACTGTTGCTGGTCGCGAGCGATCGCATGAGCGCGTTCGACGTGATCTTGCCCAACGAGATCCCGGACAAAGGGCGGGTGCTGACCGGACTGGCGCTCTTCTGGTTCGAGCGCACCGCGGACCTCGTGGGCAACCACGTCCTGAGCTCGCGGAGGTGGGAATTCCCCGAGCCGTTCGCCCGCGATGCGTCCCTCTCGGGACGCGCGACGCTCGTACACAGAGCCGATGTGATCCCCGTCGAATGTGTCGCCCGCGGGTACCTGTCGGGCTCGGGCTGGAGGCAATACCGCGAACACGGTTCCGTGTGTGGTGTCGGACTGCCGGCAGGGCTCGTGGAGTCCGACCGCCTGCCCGAGCCGATCTTCACGCCCACGACCAAGGCGGAGCAGGGCCACGACCTTCCGATCACGCTCGAGCAGACGGAGGAACTCGTGGGGCGCGGCCTCGCGCGGAAGCTGCAGGAGCTCACGCTGTCGGTATACGAGCGGCTCGCAGCCGTCGCGCTCGAGAAGGGGATCGTCGTGGCGGACACGAAGTTCGAGTTCGGGTTCTCCGGCGGAGAGCTGATCCTCGTGGATGAGATCGGCACGCCCGACTCGTCCCGCTTCTGGCCGGCGGACCGGTATGTCCCGGGAGGCCCGCAGCCCAGCTTCGACAAGCAGTTCGTCCGCGACTGGCTCGACGCCAGTGGCTGGGATCACGAGCCCCCGCCGCCCGAGCTGCCGGGAGAAGTCGTCGACCAGACCGCGGCTCGGTACCGTGAGGCATATGAACGACTGACCGGCGAGCGGTTCGACCACTTCCGCCACCGGATGGGCGTGATCGACGACGAGGAGTGGGACATCAAGAACCCGGGTTCCACCGCTCCAGGACCCTGACGCGATCGCGGTGAGGAGGCAGCGGTGAGGTACGGATTCGAGGTGCTCGTGTCGCTCAAGGCGGGGTTGCTCGATCCCCAGGGCAAGGCCGTGGAGGGTTCGCTCCCGGCGCTGGGTTGGACGAACGTTTCCGACGTCCGCGTCGGCAAGCACATCGCGCTGACGATCGAGGCCGACGACGAAGACGCCGCCCGCGTCCAGGTCGCCGAGATGGCCGAGCGTCTGCTGTCCAACCCGGTGATCGAGGACTTCCAGATCCTGTCGGCCTCGGAGCTGGGTGGATGAGCCGAGGCGAGCGCGTGCCGCGGATCGGTGTCGTGACCTTCCCGGGCTCGCTCGACGATCGTGACGCGCTGCATGCGGTGGAGCTGATGGGTGCCCAGGGCATCCCGCTGTGGCACGCGGACACAGACCTGCAGGGCGTCGACGCGGTGATCCTGCCCGGTGGCTTCAGCTACGGGGACTACCTGCGGACCGGGGCGCTCGCGCGGTTCGCGCGCATCATGGACGCGGTCCGCGCGTTCGCCGATCGAGGCGGTCCGGTGCTGGGGATCTGCAACGGGTTCCAGATCTTGTGCGAGGCCGGGATGCTGCCCGGAGCGCTCTCCCGCAACGACTCCCTGCGGTTCGTGTGCCGCCCGGTCTCGATCCGCGTGGAGACGTCCGGCACTCCCGTCACCGGGCGGCTGCTTCCCGGGGAGACCGTCGAGATCCCGATCAAACACGGGGAGGGGCGGTACGTGGCGGGGAAAGAGGAGCTGCGGCGCATCGAGGGCGAGGGCCTCGTGGCGTTCCGATACTCAGGACCCGACGGCGTCGTCGATGACGCGCGCAACCCGAACGGAAGCGTGGGCAACATCGCTGGCGTGCGGAACGGATCCGGCAACGTCGTGGGACTGATGCCGCATCCCGAGCACGCCGTGGATCCCGACGTCGGGCCGGTCGGTGGTCAGCCGCTGTTCGCTTCCCTGCTGCAGTACGTCGGCGCGGGAGTCTGAAGGTGGCCCAGGAGCAGCCGCTTCACCGGCAGCTGGGACTCACCGACGAGGAGTTCGGCGACATCCGCCAGACCCTCGGGCGAGATCCGGGATCCGCCGAGCTCGCGATGTACGCGGCGATGTGGTCCGAGCACTGCTCCTACAAGTCGAGCAAGGTCCATCTGCGATCGCTGCCGACCGAAGGCAGCGCCGTCCTCGTCGGGCCGGGAGAAGACGCCGGCGCCGTCGACATCGGCGATGGACTCGCGGTCGTGTTCAAGATCGAGAGTCACTCGCACCCGAGCGCGATCGAGCCCTACCAGGGAGCGGCCACCGGCGTCGGCGGGATCGTGCGCGACATCATCTCGATGGGAGCGCGTCCGATCGCGCTGTTGGATCCGTTGCGCTTCGGTCCGCTCGACGAGGCGCGCAACCGCTGGCTCTTCGAAGGGGTCGTGGCGGGCATCGGGGGCTACGGCAACTGCATCGGTGTGCCGACCGTCGGTGGCGAGGTCCACTTCGCCGGTCCGCATTCGTCGAATCCGACGATCAACGTGATGTGCGTCGGGGTCGCGCCTGCGGACCGGCTCGTGACGTCGGCGATGCCGGTGCACGAGGGGTCGTTGATGGTGTTGTACGGCGCAGCGACCGGCCGCGACGGGATCGGCGGCGTCTCCGTCCTGGCAAGCGCCACCCTCGAGGAGGGAGCGGAGGCGTCGCGCCCGAGCGTGCAGATCGGCGACCCGTTCGCTGAGAAGCTGCTGATCGAAGCATCGCTCGAGCTCGTGGAGCGCGGGCTGCTGGAGGGACTCCAGGACCTCGGCGGGGCCGGTCTGACGTGCGCGGTGAGCGAGTCCGCGGCCCGAGCCGGGCTCGGCGCGGAGCTCGATCTCGACGCGGTGCCGCTGCGAGAGGCCGGCATGGAAGCGTTCGAGATCCTGACCTCCGAGTCGCAGGAGCGGATGCTCGCGATCGTCTCGCCGGGCAAGCTCGTGCAGGTGCAGGCCGTGTGCGAACGATGGGGCCTGCAGGGGGTCGTCGTCGCGAAGACGATCACGGGCGGGGGTCTGACCGTCCGGCTCGGCGGCGAGATCGTCGCGCGCGTCCCCGCGCGCTCGCTTGCCGACGAGGGACCGGTGTACGAACGCCCGAGCGCTCCGCCTGCCGACCTCGCCGAGCGGCAGGAGGACGACCCCACCTTCGCCACCGTGACGGTCAAGGCGGAGGAAGCGTTCTTCAGCGTGCTGGCCTCTCCCAACGTCGCCAGCAAGCGGTGGGTCGCCGAGCAGTACGACGCGCACGTGCAGCACAACACGATCGCGGCTGCTGGGGGCGACGCTGCCGTGGTGCGTGTCGACGGCACGCTCAGGGCGCTCGCGCTCTCCAGCGACGGGAAGGGACGTTTCGGACACCTCGATCCGTACTTGGGCGCGGCGCATGCGGTCGCCGAGGCGGCTCGCAACGTCGCGTGCACGGGCGCTCGTCCGCTCGCGATCACGAACTGCCTGAACTTCGGGAACCCGGAGCGGCCGGAGGTGATGTGGCAGTTCACCGAGTCGATCCGAGGGATCGCCGATGCCTGCCGGGCGTTCGATACGCCGGTCACCGGCGGCAACGTGAGCTTCTACAACGAGTCGGGTGACTCCGCCGTGTGGCCGACCCCGGTGATCGGGATGCTCGGCCTGCTCGCGGATCACCGCCTGCGCGTGCGAAGCGGCTTCCGCGGACCGGGGACGACGATCTACCAGCTGGGAGACACGCTCCCCGAACTCGGGGGGTCGGAGTTCGCCGAGGTGGTGCTCCAGATGATCTCCGGAAAGCCTCCGGCGCTGGAACTCGCCCACGAGCGCGCCCTGCAGCAACTGCTTGTCGACGCGGCCGCGGGGGACCTGCTCGTTTCCGCCCACGACTGCGGGGACGGCGGACTCGCGATCGCGCTCGCCGAATCGGCGATCGCGGGCGACACGGGTTTCGCCGTGACCCTGCCCGCCGACGCGCCGTGGTACGTCTCCCTGTTCTCCGAGTCGGCCTCGCGGGTCGTCGTCTCCGTCGACGAGGCGCGCATCGCTGCGTTCGAGGCCCTCGTGGCCAGAGCTGGGGTCCCTCTGCGCCGTCTCGGCGAGACCGGCGGGCCGCGGATCTCGATCGACGGGGCGCTCGAGACGACCGTCGAGGCGGCACGCGAGGCCTACGAATCTGCGATCCCCACGCTGCTGGACGCCTGAGTTCGACCTCATGGCCTTAGAACCGTGCCTCGCGTTTCACGTTCCGGCGCTCACGCTCGTTGTTCCCTCGGAGGCCGTGCCCGATCGGGGCGAGCTCGAGACGGATGCGAGGAGGGGCCCAGTGGTATTCCGCGAGCAGGATCCATGGGTGCGGCGAGCGCTCGAGGAAGAACGGCGCCGCCGGATCGAGGAGGGTGAACAGCTGCGATCGGTGCGACGGCGGGCCCGTCCGGGCGTGCGCGTTCGTGTTCGGGCGGGCCTGCGTCCCCGGGGTCGGCGGAGTGCCGGGTGACACGACGTTCCGCGCGGCTTCCCGCATTCACCGACTTCGTGCAGGAGCATCGCGTGCGCATCTACCGGTTCCTCGCAGCCGCTGTCGGTCCGATCGACGCGGACGACTGCTTCCAAGAGACGTTCCTCGCGGCGATGCGCGCCTACCCCAGACTGCAACATGCGGACGCACTGGACCGTTGGATCTTGCGGATCGCCACCCGCAAGGCGCTGGACCACCACCGGGGGCGCGCGCGGCGTCCGGTCCCGAGCGACACGGCGAGCGAGATGGCGGATGCTCGTCCGGCCGCGGCGAAGGCGGGGACCATCGATCTCTCGGATCCGCTCTGGGAGGCGGTACGGACGCTCCCACCCCGGCAACGGGCAGCGGTGGTGCACCGATACGTGCTCGACCTGCCATATGAACAGGTCGGGGAGATGATGGGCTGTTCGGCCGAGGCCGCTCGGGCGAACGTGCACCAAGGCATGCGGAAACTTCGGGAGGAGGTCGGGAGCGGATGAACGACGATGTGCGTGGACGCGATCTGAAACGCCTAGTTGCCGGCGCCTCCGAGCGCTCCGCGGAGCTTGCGGCCGGACTGGGCGCGGTGGCCGACGAACGAGGACTGCTGGACATCGCGATCGGGACGGTCGACACGCCGCTGGGTCGCCTGTCCGTAGCCGTGACCGCTCGGGGACTGCTGGAGGTCTCCTTCCCCGAATACGACCGGGACGAGTGGCTGGGTGCGCTCGCTGTTCGTGTCTCGCCCCGCATCCTCGAACTGCCGGAGAAGACCGACGACGTTCGCCGTCAGCTTGGTGAGTACTTCGAAGGGACGCGCACCACCTTCGACCTGCGTCTGGACCGGCGGCTGCTTCGCGGGTTCCAGCGGGAGACCTTGACCGAGGCACAGCGCATCCCGTACGGAGGAACGTCGACGTACGGGGAGCTGGCGGAGCGTATCGGGAGTCCGCGCGCCGCGCGTGCGATCGGAAACGCGCTCGGCGCGAATCCGATCCCGATCGTGATCCCGTGCCATCGGGTGTTGCGGACGGGAGGGGCCCTCGGAGGCTATGGGGGCGGCACACCGCGCAAGCAGCGTCTGCTGGAGCTCGAGCGCAAGGTGTCGCGGGACCGGTGAGTCCGTGCAGAGGGGGGTCCAGACAGGCATGCTAGCTGTCGATGACTCCACCGATGGATCCTGCAGAGCGCCCGCCTGACGCAGGCACCGGGCATGACACGATCGAGGCGCTGCGAGCCCTCCAGGAGCGTTCTCGGGCGCTGATCGAACTGCTGCCGTCCGTCACGTACGTGATGGAGCCCGACGAAACCGGCGGAGCGCTCGTCTATGTCAGCCCGCAGGCCCAGAGCCTGTTCGGCTACCCGATCGAACGTTGGACGTCCGACCCGGATTTCTGGCGATCCGTGGTGCATCGGGACGACATCGAGCGGATCGAGGCGGCGTGGCAGGCTGCGGGCGTTGATGAGGATCGATACACCCTCCGGTACCGGTACGTGACCGCCGACGATCGTGTCGTCTGGGTACAGGACTCGGGCACCATGGTCCGCGACCCGGAGGGCGCACCGCTGCATTGGCTCGGGGTGATCGTCGACATCACCGACCGGATCGAGGTCGAGTGGGAACTGCGCCGACGCGAGGCGATCCTGCACGCGGTCGCCTTCGCTGCGGAACGGTTCCTGGTCGCATCGCGGTGGCAAGACGTGATCGATGAGGTGCTCGCGCCGCTGGGGGATGCCGCGCAGGTGAGCCGCGTGTACGTGTTCGAGAACAGGCAACGCGACGACGGCACGCTCGTCGCCGATCAGCGCGCGGAATGGGTGGCCGACGGGATCTCCCGCGAGCTGGAGAACCCCGAAATGCAAGGCTTCGACTTCTACGCGGTCGGCTACGGGGAGTGGGCAGACGCGATGCGCAACGGGGAAGCCGTGCAGGGCCACGTCAACGAGGTCAACGAACGTCAGCAGGATCTGTTCGCCGCGCAGGACATCCGCTCCCTGGCGCTCGTGCCCGTGTTTACCGACGGTGGATGGTGGGGGTTCCTGGGCTTCGACGACTGCGTCGAGGGTCGTCGGTTCCCCCCGGTCGAGGTCGAGGCGCTTCGTGCCGCTGCCGGGACCCTCGGTGCGGCCCTTCGGCGGGAGAGCGCACAACAGGCCCTGCGCGAGGCGGAGGAACGGTTCCGCACGCTGGTCGAGCATGTCCCGGCGACAACGCACATCTCCCGCCTGGATCGCACCGCGTCGACGATCTACATCAGTCCGCAGGTCGAGTCCTTGCTTGCTCGGGTACTCCCCGGCCGAGTGGCTGGCGGACCCCGACCTGTGGGTGAAGGTGCTGCATGAGGACGACCGTGCCGCGGCGATCGCCGTCAACGACCGGTTCCTCGAGACCGGCGAACCGTTCCGCATGGAGTACCGGATGTGCCGCAAGGACGGACGGGTCGTCTGGGTGCGCGAGGAGGCGACGATGTTCCGCGATGCGGATGGAACGTTCGTGTCCGCACAGGGGATCATGGTCGACGTCAGCGATCGGCGCCGAACCGAGGAGGAGCTGCAGCACAGCTTGGAGCTGCTCGAACGCAGCGATACCGAACGTCAAAAGCTCGTCGCGCACCTCGTTCGCGCGCAGGAACAGGAGCGTGTGCGGATCGCCGACGATATCCACGACGACCCGCTCCAGAAGCTCACTGCGGTCGGGATGCGCCTGTCCGGCGTCCGCCACGAGCTCGGGGACAGCGCCCCCGACTCGCTCGTGCACCTCGAGCACACAGTGGCCGGAGCGATCGCCAGCCTCCGGAGCCTGCTGTTCGACGTCCGCCCACCCGCACTCGACCGCGAGGGCTTGGCGATCGCGTTGCAGCAGTACCTGCGGGAGACCACATCCGACACGGACCTGCAGTGGGAGTTGCACGATCGGCTGGCCTTGGAGCCCCCGCCGGAGGTGCGCGTGATCTGTTACCGGATCTCGCAGGAGGCGCTCACGAACGTCCGCAAGCACGCGAAGGCGTCTCGCGTGGACGTCGAGCTCGCGAACGACATCGACGGTGTCCGGGTCCGTATCATCGATGACGGTGTCGGTCTGGACGCGGCCGAGACGGGAACCGGAGTCGGCCACTTGGGCATCCCGTCGATGCGCGAGCGCGCCGAGCTCGGCGGCGGCCGGCTCCAGATCCGTGACCGCGCGGGCGGGGGCACCGTGGTCGAGTTCTGGATCCCGACGGCGTTGCCGTCAGCGACCATCAGCTAGTCGAGCAGCGGGACGAGTTCCTCGAGGGAACCGATCCTCGGATGGGTCCCGGGACGCCGTTGTAGCCCCGGCCGGACGATCTGGACGGTTTCGATGCCGAGCGCGGTGGCCCCATGGAGGTACTCGGCGACATCGTCGACGAACAGTGCCCTATCCGCCGGCACCTGGAGCGCTGCCAGGGCCGCACGGTAGATCCCCTCCTGGGGTTTGCGGGAGCGCTCGGCGAACGAGAGCACGGTCGCGTCGAGCGATCGATCCAAGCGGAGCCCCTTCACGACGGCATCGGTCTGGCGCGAACAGTTGCTGACCAGCGCCGTGCGGAGCCCGTCGGCGCGGAGTCGCTGCAGGCAGGCGGGGACGTCGTCGAACAAGCGCACCGCCTCGACCCATTCCCGCTCGTCCACCGCCGCGAGTCGCCGGAGCGACCCCTCGTCGACCTCGACGCCAACCACCTCGAGGACGGCGGCGAGCTCGGCCTCTTGCGTGGCGTAGGCACCGACCCCGCGGTCCGGACGCGTCCGTGCCATGGCCTCGCGGAACAGCTCGGCGTCGATCCCGAGCGCCTCCTGCGTCGCGTGTCCGAAGTAGCGTTCGCGAGGCGCCCACGCGAGCGTGTCGTACAGATCGAGCAGCACCGCGTCGAATCGCTTCATCCGGGGCAGGCTAGCCGACGTCGCGGACCTCTCACGTACGCCGTCCCGGCGGTCGTCAGGAGCACTGTTAGCATCGGAGGTCGATGGGAGCGGAGAGTCCCAAAGAAGAGTGCGGTCTCTTCGGGGTGTGGGCCCCGGGAGAGGACGTGGCCCGCCTCGCCTACTTCGGTCTCTTCGCCCAACAACACCGTGGGCAGGAAAGCGCCGGGATCGCGGTCTCCGACGGCCACAACATCCTCGTCTACAAGGAACTCGGACTCGTCTCCCAGGTCTTCAACGAGGCCACCCTGTCCACCCTGCAGGGCGACCTCGGGATCGGTCACACCCGGTACTCCACCACGGGATCGACGACCTGGGAGAACGCGCAGCCGGCCTTCAAGACGGACGGGACGCACACGCTCGCGCTCGGACACAACGGCAACCTCGTGAATACCGCCGAGCTCGCCGAGCGCGTCGGCAAGAAGTCGGCGGCGAGCACCGACTCCGACCTGGTGGCGACGTTGCTCGCCCGGCGGATGAACGGCGGGGGCCTCGGTGACGCGGCGATGGAAGTGCTGCCGTCCCTCCAGGGAGCGTTCTCGTTCGTGCTGATGGACGAGCGCAGCATCTACGCCGCTCGTGACCCCTACGGGGTTCGCCCGCTTTCGATCGGACGGCTGCCCAACGGCTTCTGCGTCGCTTCGGAGACCTGCGCGCTCGATATCGTCGGGGCGACCCTGGTGCGCGACGTCGAACCGGGCGAGTTGGTTCGGATCGACGATCGGGGCATCCACTCCGAGCGGTTCGCGACGTCGCCGCGCAAGGCGTTGTGCGTGTTCGAGTTCGTGTACCTCGCTCGTCCCGACTCCCGCCTCGAGGACACCACGGTGCTCGAAGCGCGCAGGGAGATGGGTCGCAGACTCGCGGCCGAATCGCCCGCCGATGCCGATCTGGTGATCCCGGTACCCGACACGGGCCACGCGGCCGCCCAGGGCTACGCGGAGGTCGCCGGCATCCCGTACGGCGAGGGACTGATGAAGAACCGCTACGTCGGTCGGACGTTCATCCAGCCGTCGCAGTCGCTGCGGGAGCGCGGCGTCAAACTCAAGCTCAACGTCATGCCGGACGCGGTTCGGGGCAAGCGGCTCGTGGTCGTCGACGATTCGATCGTCCGCGGCACGACGACCCGCCAGATCGTGCAGGCGCTGCGCGAGGCCGGCGCCACCGAGATCCACACGCGCATCACCTGCCCGCCGATCAAGTGGCCCTGCTTCTACGGGATCGACTTTTCCACGCGTCAGGAGCTTGTCGCGTCCGATCTCGACGTGGACGAGATCCGCGCGTTCGTCGGGGCGGACTCGCTGGGATACCTCTCACTCGAGGGCATGGTGGAGGCCGCGGGTGGCACTAAGGACGACTTCTGTCGGGCGTGCTTCGACGGCCAGTACCCGATCCCGATCCCCGAGGGCGCCGGGAAGTTTCTGCTCGAAGAGCAGCTCTCCCTCCCGGCCGACTCCGAGCCGGTCGACCTCTCCGCCGAGTGAGGCGGCAGCCCGTGATGCTCGAGCGGCTCAGGAGTCGCACATGAGCGACGCGTACGCGAGGGCCGGCGTCGACCTCGAAGCCGGAGCCAAGGCCGTGCAGCTGATCGGGGACCTCGCGCGCGGAGCGAGACGCCCGGAGATGCGCGACGACGTCGGCGGTTTCGCGGGGTTGATCGACCTGGGCGACGGTCGTCTGCTGGCCGCCGGAACCGACGGGGTGGGGACCAAGCTCGAGATCGCCCGCCAGGCCGGCCGGCTCGACACGGTCGGGATCGACCTGGTGGCGATGTGCGCCGACGACGTGGTGTGCACCGGCGCCGAGCCACTGCTGTTCTTGGACTACCTCGCGATCGGCACCGTCGTCCCCGAACGGGTCGCCGAGATCGTCGCCGGCGTCGCGGAGGGGTGTCGTCGCGCCGGGTGCGCGCTGCTCGGTGGGGAGACGGCTGAGCATCCCGGCACGATGCCCGACGACGCGTTCGATCTGGCCGGGTTCTGCGTCGGACTAGTTGGCGCGGACGATCTGCTGGGGTCGGATCGCGTCAAGGAGGGCGACGTCCTGGTGGGGCTGGCGTCCAGCGGCCTGCACGCGAACGGCTATTCCCTCGTACGCACGGCGATGCTCGGATCGGGGACCTTCTTGCTCGACGAGACTCCCGAGGGACTCGACCGCCCGCTCGTCGACGAACTTCTGGAACCCACGGCGATCTACGCGCCGCACGTCCTGGAGCTCACTCGGCAACGCATCGTGCACGCCGCGGCGCATATCACTGGTGGGGGCATCCCCGAGAACCTTCCACGGGTGTTGCCCGAAGGACTGGGCGCCGAGCTCGACGAGTCGGCATGGCCCGCACTTCCGATCTTCGATCTCGTGCGGCGAGCGGCAGGCGCCACCGACGAAGACATGCGCGCGACCTTCAACATGGGGATCGGGATGATCCTCGTGGTCTCCGGATCCGACGCCATCCGCGTCTTGGACGCTGCGAGGGGCAAGGCCATGCCCGCCTACGAGATCGGACGAGTGGTCACGGGCGAGGGCGTCCGCTATGTCACGGCCCGCAGCACGTAGTTCGTCGGACTAGTCCCGGGCGTTGGCACCACTCTCGGCGAGCATCCTCTCTTCCCTCGTCGTCGAGATCCGACCACCGTTGCCCCGCAACGCTTCGAATGGTGATCGCAGGGACACCGCAGCGGAGCATCGGAAGCGATACCGCCCAGAGTGGGTAGTCACCCAATCACCCGTGCACTTGGTCGAAAGTCGGGGGTAGCGGCGCCGGACACGCAGCGAAACCGTCCGGACGGCCGATTATCCGGCGCGCCCCAGCGGCCGTTGATAGTAGGGAGATGGAATCGACGTCGCAGATCACCCATAGCGTTCTCGTCGTGGACGACGAACCTCAAGTCGTCTGGGTGCTCCAATTCTCCCTCGAGGCCGAGGGATACATCACATTCTCGGCTCGCGACGGCAAAGCGGCGATGAGCGCGATCGCCGAGAACCATCCGCAGCTGCTGGTGCTGGACATCATGATGCCCACGATGGACGGCTGGAGCGTGCTCGAAGAGCTGCGTCAGCTGCCGGAGGACGAGCGCCCCCGCGTCGTGGTGGTGTCCGCGCTGTCGAGTCTGCGCGATCGCGCGAAGGCCGCGGAACTCGGGGCCGATGCGTTCGTTCCCAAGCCCTTCAACGTCGACGACCTGATCGGCGTGCTGCACGAGCTAGAACAGGCAAGCTGACCTTGCTCAGTGCGGGAAGCGCTGATGCTCCTTCGGAACCACCGTCGTTCCGACCGCCTTGCAGGTGAGCACCGGGTCGGTGAGCATCTCGGCTGCGGACCCGGAGACGTCGGGGAGCGCCTGTGCGACCTTCCAGACCTCGAACTCACACGTGCGGCTCGTCGTCCCGACCTTGACGATGCGGCCCTTCGCCTCGATGAAGTCACCGGCGTAGAGCGGCGCGAGGAACTCCACCGAGTCGTACGCGCGGAACAGACCTTCGTCCCCGTCGAACTTGATCGCCAGCTCCGTGATCAGGTCGCCGATCAGCTTGAGCTGGGTAGCGCCCGCGACGAGATTGCCGCCGTAGTGCGCGTCCTCCTGGCCCAGGCGCAGGCGGATCAGGGCGGTGGGCAGTTCCTGCTCGGACATGTTCGGGTCCTTCCGGTTCGGTCGCGGTCTCGTCTGGCTCACGGAGCGGCCGGTACAACCTTGCCGAACCGCACGCCTCGGCGCGGCACGTGCGCAAGCTCACCCGACTTCGTGGACACGACGTAGGTTTCCGCGCCCTCGTCGTAGTACTCGAGCTTGCCGACCACCTCGGTGATGTAGCCGTTCGGCAGCTCGTATTGGAACGACACGCGCTGTCCGACGTGCTGGGGCGTGACCTGGTTCCGCTCGTTCGGCTCCATGGCGCCGGGAGCTTACCCGACGCCGGTGGACCGGGTTGATCAGCGGGTGACGCGAGCGATGCGTCCGGGCTGCGGCTCGGGGAAGTCGTCTGGGTGACCGGCCCAGGCCGCGATCTCGAGGCCCTCCACGAGGCGAGGACCGGGGCGGGAGAAGTACGAAGTTGCGTCGGTGGCGTACACCGCGCCCTCTCGTGCAGCGTTGGTGTCCGCGAAGTCGGGGTTGTCGAAGAGCCGGGGCGCTTCGTCCTGTGCCTCCTCCAGGTAGTAACCGCACGGCATGAACAAGACGATCTCCGGCATCGCGTCCGAGATCTCGCGCCAGGTGAGTTCCTTGGAACGCTCACCCTTGCCGTTGAGCAGGTTCGTGCCGCCGGCGAGCTCGACCATCTCCGGGATCCAGTGTCCGCCCACCATCGGCGGCTCCGACCACTCCAGGGCGAACATCCGCACCGTCGGCAGCCGCAACGCGCGGCGCTTGACCGCTTCGATCCGCTCGCGGAGTCCCTCGGTCAACTCCTTCGCGCGCTCTTCGCGGTCCAACGCAGCGCCGACCGCCTCGATCTGCTCCAGTACCTCCGCCAGTTCGTGGGGATCCAGGGAGATCACCTTGGTGTCGGGCAGGCCGAGTTCGTCCAGCGCCCGTTGGACCTGGCCGCTCGGCACCGCACACACCCTGCACAGGTCCTGGGTGAGGATCACGTCGGGTTGCTCGCGAGCGAGCAGGTCCCGATCGAGGATGTAGAGGGGTTGTTTGGCCGCCATCCGCTCGCGAACGGCCGCGTCGACCTGGCCGGGGCCAAGCGGACGGTCTTGGGGCAGAGCCGTGCGCGAGACGACGGGTTTGGTCGTCGCATCGGCCGGGAAGTCGCATTCGTCGGTGACGCCGATCAGGTCTTCGCCGAGCCCGAGCGCGTACACGATCTCGGTCGCCGACGGCAGTAGGGAGACGATCTTCACGCGAGGGTCCTTCCCACGGCGGCGCAGATCCTGTCGACGCTCGGGAGCCACCGCGCTTCGAGCGTTCCCGGAGGATACGGGGTGTCGTGCCCGGTGACCCGCTCGACCGGCGCCTTCAGGTCGTTCCACGCGTGCTCCATCGCGAGCGCGGCGACCTCCGCGCCCACCCCCATCGAACGCGGAGCCTCGTGGACCACGACGAGTCGCCCCGTGGTCGTGACCGCGTGCGCGATCGCATCGACGTCCAGTGGCGCCAGGCTGCGAAGGTCGAGCACGTGCGCCTGGATGCCTCGCTCCGCGAGCCGGTCGGCCGCCTCCAGAGCGCGCTGGGTCATCGCCCCGTAGGTCGCGATCGCGACGTCGGCCCCCGCGCGCAACTCACGGGCCCGTCCGATGCCCGCGCCGGCCACGGTCAGCTCGCCCGACTCGCTCGAGCGGTAGCGCGCCTTGGGTTCGAGGACAACCACGGGATCGGGATCGTCGATCGCGAGCCGTAGCAAGCGGTACGCGTCGAGTGCCGAAGACGGAACCACCACCTTCAGCCCCGGAGTGCTCGCGTAGATCGTCTCCGGGCTCTCGCCGTGGTGCTCCTTGCCCCCCAGGCCGCCGAACGCGGGCATCCGAAGCACGATCGGCATGTCGCAGACTCCCCGCGTGCGATTGCGGTACTTCGCGACGTGTGACAGCACCTGCTCCAGCGCCGGGTACGCGAATCCGTCGAACTGCAACTCGACGACCGGCCGGTAGCCACGCATCGCGAGCCCGATCGCGGCGCCCACGAACCCCGCCTCGCTGATCGGAACGTCGAACACGCGCTCGGAGCCGAACTCGGTCTGCAGTCCCGCGGTGACTCCGAAGATCCCTCCCGCGCGCCCGACGTCCTCGCCGTAGACCAGGACCTTCGGGTCGTCCGCGAGCGAGTCGCGCAGGGCCGCATTGAGTGCGCCGGCCATCGTGACCTCAGGCATCGCCCGTCTCCCCGAGGACTTGAGAACGGTGCGCCTCGAAGGTCGCCGGCGGGTCGCCGTAGACGGATGCGAACAACTCGTCGGTCGAAGGAGCGGGCGTGGCAACGATCGCCTCGCGGACCTGGCCCGCGACCAGCTCGGCCTCGCGTTCACACGCGATCACGAACCCCTCGTCGGCGATGCGCTCGTTCAGCAAGAAGGTCCGGTAGCGGGCGATCGGGTCCAGCTCCCGCGCCCGTTCGACCTCTCGCGGATCGCGGTACCGACCGGCGTCGTCGTTCGTGGAGTGCGGCCCGATGCGGTAGGTCATCGCCTCGATCAGCGTCGGTCCGCCCCCGCTGCGGGCGCGCCGGATGGCGGCGGTCGTGACGTGATGCACGGCGAGAACGTCGTTGCCGTCTACGCGGACCCCGGGGAACCCGTAGCCCTCGGCGCGGGCCCAGATCTCACCGGCCGTTTGTTCTTCGAGCGGGGTCGTGATCGCCCAGCGGTTGTTCTGACAGAAGATCACCAGCGGCGCGTTCCACACGCCGGCGAGGTTCGCGGCCTCGTGGAAGTCGCCCTCGGACGTTGCTCCGTCGCCGATGCAGCCGAGCGCCACGGCGTCGACACCGTCGAGCTTGGCTCCGAGGGCCCAGCCCACGGCGTGGGGGAGCTGGGTGCCGGTCGGCACGCAGATCGGCGCGAATCCGGACACGATCGGGTCGTACGGAGCTCCGTGCCACGTCCCTCGGTGGTAGCGCAGGTACGCGACGGGGTCGACGCCTCGCACGAGCGCCATCGCAAGCTCGCGGAACGTCGGGAACACGATGTCGTCGGTATCGAGCGCGTACGCCGCGCCGACCTGCGCGGCCTCTTGCCCTTCGAATCCGGGATAGGTGATCAGCTCGCCTTCGTGTGCGAGAGCCACACACTCGATGTCGAGCCGCCGGGCGATGACCATCCAGCGGAACAGGGCGTGGAGGTCGGCTTCGGGGAGCCCCACGTCGACGTCCCCTGCGCGCGTGCCGTCTGGCGCGACCAGGCGCAACGGCGTTGATGCTTCCGGCTCGTGAACGTTGCGCACCAACTGCTCGGCCCCTTGACTGCTGCGGTGGCGAGAGCATACCCACGCCCCGGTAGACTGATGCACACGATGGTGCCCACCGCCTACCTCCGCGCGTTCCAGCCGCTCGAAACCTTTCGACCCGAGGAACGCCGACGGTGGGAGCACTACATCGAACACGGTGGCCGACCCGGTGGGGTCGGAACGCGTTATGTCCAGCGAGTCACCACCGGGCGCTTGGGGATCATCGCACCCGCCGATGGCGATCACGCGGACATCCGAGTGGTTGACGGGCAGCACTACGTCTGTCCGTGGCGAACGCGGTTGCGCGTGCTGGCCGGACTGCTGAGCTTCCGTGAGACCAAGCCGATCGAGTTGGCCGATCAGTTCGTTCCCGCGTCCGAGGCGAAAAAGGCGTCCAAGGAACTCGCGCGCATGCGTCGGCGCGATCCCGACGCGATCTCGTTCATCCACGAGAGTCCGTGGCACGTGCCGGTGCGGTGGTTCCTGCTCTTCGACGACGAGGAGAAGCGCCTGATCCAACGCCCCGATCACGGTTGGCGGCTGACCTATCTGACGCATCAACGCAAGGCGGTGCGTCGCGCCGAATACGCCTACCCCGCGCTGCGACAAGCCGATCTGACCCCGATCGCCGAGAACGTCCTCGAGCTGCACGAGTGGTTGTCCCAGTTCGACCCTCGAGCGCTGCTGGAACTGGACTACGACGGCCTCTGCGATCTGATGACCTGGGACGAGCTCGACGACGATCGCAGCGCGCGCGAGATCCGCGAGGCGATGAACGCGCTGTCGGCGGGGGAGTACCCACGCGCCGCCGATCAATACCAGGGTGTGCTGGGCAAGTGGGCCGAGGTCCGCAGCCGCGAACAGTTCAACTAGGAGCGGTGGCCAGGGGCAGAATCGAACTGCCGACACCGCGGTTTTCAGCCGCGTGCTCTGCCAACTGAGCTACCTGGCCCGGGCCGGTTGAAAACCTGGCAGAAATCAAAGCCAGGCTTGGTTCCGGGGCTCCTGATACTAGCGATTCGAGCAGAGTTGGTCCCGGTAACGCCGCCTTCGTTGCGATTCGCGCTCTCCACGCAGGCTGAATCCCTGGCGGGCTGTGCCGGGAGTTGGGAAAGTCAGGCGGCCTGATCGAGGCCGTCGGCAGCTCGGTGACGGGCCATGGTGAGCGCGTTGACCATCAGCGCCCAGCCGATCATCTCGACTTGCTGGCGCCGCCATCCGAGGCTGTGGGCTCGACCCAGGTAGAGCGTGTCCTCGAGTCCGCGGTTCAGCGACTCGGCGTCGTTGCGCCTCCCGTAGAGGCGTGGGAAGTCAGGATCTGACGGCGCGATCGGACGGATATTTTCAGTCCGGTTGAACTTGCGAGCCTTGTCGTCCTTGTCCTGGTGGAGGCGAACCGTGATCTGACCGCCACCTAGGTGCTCAGGTAGTCGGTAGTCGTTGTACCAACGGTAGAGGCCAGTGTCGGCCTGCATGCGGTGAGTGCGCTTGCGAGCGAATGCCTCGAACTGAAGCTCGCCAGCTTCCGTTGGTCGCATGATGCCGACCGCGCCAGCCTTGGCGAAGAGCTTGATCGTCGTCGTTGACCCGCCGGCCAGCTTGATTGCCTTGTCCTCGAAGCGCACGACCTTCTCGCGTCGACGGATCTTGCGCCCAGTCTTGTTGTGGCTGGTCTGAAGGGCGGCCACCATGTTGACCGGCACGATGCCCAGTTCACGAAGGATCTTCTGGTGGTGGACACCGCGAAGGGCTGTGTCATAAACGATCGCCTGGGTGCCAGGTACCAACGGTGCGACCCGCTCGAAGCAGGAAACGGCGGTCGCGGCCTCAGAGCCGGGGCTTGGCACCCGCTCCAGGTCAAGGATGAAACGGCCTACCGGCGAACGGGTCGCCACCATCACGAACTTGGTGCCCCAGGCTGCCTCGCCGGTTCCCTCGAAGTGAAGGGCAGCGTCGGCCTCGTATCGGACGGGGAGAACCTCGCCTGTCTCAGTATCGACGCGGTAGTCGCCGGGCTTGGCCCTGAACAGTGGAGTCACTACCTTGCCGTCGGCGTGGAGCACTCGCGAGAGGTCAGGGTGCGTGTAGGAGCCTGCTCCTTCGGGGTCCAGCAACCCAGCTGTCTTGGCTTGTGACGTTGCGAGCTCACGGTGGATCTCGCCGAGGCGCTCGAGGATCGCGGGATCGGTCATGTAGCGGTCGCGCATGTAGACGAAGTGGTGTCGCTTCATCGGTGACTTCGGAAGGTGCATCGACGGGTCATCAGGAAAGCGGAGACGAACGATGCGCCGCATGTGGCGCCACACCAGCGGGTGCGAAAGTTCGGCCTCGACTTGCCGCCCGCTTCGCCACACCGAGAGCAAGGAGTTGAAGACCAGGATCATGAACGTCGGGTAGTCGCGACGACGACCCGCTGCTGTCGGCCCGGGGATCGCATTGGCGAGCTCGTAGATGGCCGGGTTGCTCAGGATTGCTTCGACCTTCTCGAGTGAGGATGCGGCTCCGCGCTCAGGCATCGGCTCGCCAGTCGAATCCGATGAAGGCAGCCGCTCGGTCGAGGCTCCGCATCCCAAGGAGCCTCGTGACCTCGTCGATCGATGCGCCGCCCGCTAGTTCGCTTGCGCCTCTCCACGCCGGGACTGAGTTCGGGCTTACACCAGACTTCTTGGCCAGGCCAGCGCGACGGAGAGTTGCGGCGACGAGCTCATGTGGCGAGCCCTTCGAGCCAGTCTTGAGTGCCGCGCCATCCGCGAGTCTGAGGCCCTCGACTTGCTCGACGCCCCAGTCGGTCAGCCGCACCTCTCGCGCCTCCGTCATCGAGCAGCCAGGCAGTGCCAGGCTCCCAGCGAAGATGTCGTGCCCGGTGATTCGAGTCAGCTCAGGGACGCGGGCAGTCGCCTCTGCGAGCGTCCAGGCGATTGCGTAGCGGTCATCGCCACGCATTCCCTCCGCGAAGGATCGACACTTCTCGACTTCTGGATCGGTGAGTGGGCGGGAACGCCCATACGAGCGAGAGGAAAGGACGATGTCAATGGTTGGGTCGGTTGGAGCCAGGCCAAGGACTTTCGCCTCGCGGAAGAGCAGGCGGAGCGCGCTCCGGCGAAGCCGCATGGTTGCGACGCTCGAGTCGGAACCTGAGCGGGTAAGGCAGGTGACGTAACTCTCAGCGACGGCCGGAGTGACCCCGGACAGCGACTGGACCTCAGTCTTCGCGAGGAAGTTGGCGAATCCTCGTATGAGGTCGGAGTTGCGCACCAGACTGACCGGTGCGAGTCGTCCGTCGGCAATTGAGGAAAGGACGGCCTCGACCGCGGCAGACGTGTCGGTGCCCTTGGGTACGCTCATCTCGTCGGGACCTTTCGCGAGGTTCCGGCCAGGCCCCGGGGTGTTTACGCACCGCCGGGGCCAACTATTGACACGAGCAAGTGTAGAAGGAACCCTTGCGCCTGTCAATCCACGCCCATAGAGTCACTCGAGTGACCCACCACCTAGTTGGCGTGACTGAGATATCCAGACTTCTGGGCGTAAGCCGGCAGCGCGCTGACCAGATAACTCGAACGTATGACGACTTCCCGGCCCCTGATGCCGACCTAGCCTCAGGGCGTGTCTGGAGTCGATCTCGAGTGGAGGAGTGGATCAAAGCTCACCCTGACAGGAAGCCTGGTCGGCGGTCTGGGGGTGAGAGATGAACCTCGCTGAGATTGAGATGCGGGTCGCGATGCTCGACACGACACAGGGATTCGACCTCATCTATGACCTGTTGCTCGCATACGGACTGCCGAGAGCCTCGATCAGTCGCCTTAGGTCTGGGTCGTACAACAAGTCGCCCCTTCCCAACGAAACGTTGTGGAAAGGAAAGGTCTTCTATCGATTCGTCGATTCCGGCGAGGATCTTCATGTCGTGATCGACGACGCGAAGTCTGAGGAGCGAATCCGGAGGGAGCGACCGCGGCTTCTCATCGTCAGAGACAGGGAGCGACTGGTGGCAGTCGACACGAGAGCAGATGCCACGCTCGACTGCCTCTTGTCCAATCTCCAGGCTCACGCCGACTTCTTTCTCCCGTGGGCGGGGATCGAACGGACGCAGCTCGAGAACCTGAATTATGCCGACGTGAAGGCGGCCGAACGGATGGCTCGACTCTATGACGAGATCATTCGTCACAACAGTCTCAACACTTCCGTCGATGTACATCGCCTGAACGTGTTCTTCGCCAGGCTCCTGTTCTGTTTCTTCGCAGAGGACACAAGGGTCTTTGAGAAGGGGCAGTTCACCAACGCAGTGGGTTCGCTCACTACGGAGGATGGCCATGACGTGCATGCCTTCCTTGACGAGCTGTTTCAGGTGCTCGATACGACGCCGAGCAATCGCGCATCCATGCCTTCACGGTTCCGCGACTTCGGCTACGTAGACGGAAACCTGTTCAGCGTTCGAGCACCGGCGCCCCAGTTCTCGGCAAAGGCGAGGTCCATCCTGCTCGAGTGTGGGCAGCTTGACTGGTCGAGGATCAATCCAGACATCTTTGGTTCGATGATCCAGGCGGTGGTCCACCCTGGCCAGCGCGGCGGACTTGGGATGCACTACACGTCTGTCGAGAACATCATGCGCGTCATCCGCCCTCTTTTCCTCGATGAACTAGACGGGGCGTATGACTCAGCGGCAGACAACCCTAGGCGCTTGGAAGGTCTGCTTGATCGCATCTGCCGCATGAAGGCTTTCGATCCCGCATGTGGTTCGGGCAACTTCCTGGTGATTGCCTACAAGGAGCTCCGAAAGGTAGAGCATCGAATCCTGCAGCGAATCGCGGAGCTGGACCCGAGTAAGGCAGGCTTGTTCAAGCTGTCGGGTATCAAGCTTGAAAACTTCTGTGGAATCGAGATTGACGACTTTGCCCATGAGATTGCCATCTTGTCACTGTGGCTGGCAAAACATCAGATGAACATCGAGTTCCTCGATCTCTTCGGCGTCGAAATCTCACTGATCCCTCTCAAGGACACGGGCACAGTTGTTTGCGGTAACGCGGCACGGATTGCTTGGGAGTCGGTATGCGATCCCGGCGATGACGAGGTCTTCGTCCTGGGCAATCCTCCTTATCAAGGGGGAACTAGGCAGAGTGCAGAGCAAAAGGCCGACCTGGCGATCGCGTTCCAGGACGAGTCGGTCAACAAGTACATGGACTACGTGTCCATCTGGCTCTACAAGGGGGCCAAGTATGCGCTGGACCACGGGACGGAAGTCGGGTTTGTGACCACGAATTCCGTCTGTCAGGGCAACCACGTCGCGCAACTATGGCCCCGAGTCAAGGACCTCGGTGTTGAGATCAGCTTTGCCCATGCGCCGTTCAAGTGGTCGAACAGTGCGAAAGGAAACGCCGGGGTCGACTGTGTTGTGATCGGACTCGCGCCTCGAGGCCGAAGGAAGTCGAAACCATTCTTCGGTGCCGGTCGAGTTCGGCAGGCCACCCATATCAACTTCTACCTAGTTCCCGGCGGAAGGGACATCGTTGTCACCGCCGAAGGGAGCAGCCTTGGCGGTCTCCCTCCAATGGTGTTCGGGAGCATGCCGAGAGATGGCGGGGGGCTTCTCCTCGAGCAAGCGGAACGGGATGCAATCGCGTCCGACTACCCGGCATCGAAGCCCCTCATTCGGCGATTCATGGGGGCGGCTGAGCTGATTCGAGGGAGTGTGCGCTACTGCCTTTGGATTGCGGATGCTGCCCGAGATCAGGCGGAGAGCATTCCGCCAATTGCGGCTCGTCTCGAGCGGGTGCGCAACATGCGGGCTGCGAGCAAGGCGGACAGCACCAAGAAGCTCGCGGCGAACCCGCACAGATTTGCACAGTGCGCCCACAAGGAATCCACCTCAATCATCATTCCTCGACACACTTCAGAGGGACGCGAGTACATCCCGATGGGGTTTCTCGATCAGCACACAATCATCGGCGACTCTGCAAACGCCATCTACGGCGCGGGCCCGTGGACCTTCGCGCTGATTGAGTCTCGGATGCACATGGTTTGGATGAGCGCGGTGGCCGGACGCATCAAGAGTGACTACCGATACTCCGCGGAACTCGTCTACAACACGTTTCCGGTCCCAGATCTTTCTGGCGACGCCAGGGAAACTCTCGATGCGCACGCCTTCGCCGTGCTAGCAGCTCGCGAACAGTTTGCCGAGCGAACCCTCGCTGAGCTCTACGACCGGCTGGATATGCCAGAGAAGTTGAGGGGAGTCCACAAGGACCTTGATGACTGCGTTGACAGGTTGTATCAGGAACAGCCATTCGAATCTGACGAAGAGAGGCTCGAGATGCTTTTTGCTTTGTACGAGGATCTCATCCTGTCGAGGAGCTGATCCTTGCCTAATCTCATCGACGTCGAGTACGACCGCACAGGTCGGAGCACGGCTACGGATTCGCTCGGAATGCGGGAGATGCAGGAGAAAGCCTTCGCAGCTCGCGCCAATGAGTATCTACTGCTGAAGGCTCCCCCCGCCTCTGGCAAGTCCCGCGCCCTGATGTACATCGCGCTGGACAAGCTCTTCAATCAGGGAATCAAGAAGGTCATCGTCGCCGTCCCCGAACGAACGATCGGTTCCTCCTTTGCCAGCACCCCTCTATCTGATACCGGCTTCTTTGCAGACTGGGAGGTTGATGCTCGGAACAACCTATGTACGCCAGGGGCAGATGTCTCAAAGGTGGAGGCTGTAAGGCGGTTCATGGATGGTAGCGACACCATCCTCGTGTGCACACATGCAACCCTGAGGTATGCGCACGACGCGCTCGATGAGCGCGTGTTTGATGGCACGCTCCTGGCAATCGACGAGTTTCATCATGTTTCAGCTGATCGCGATAGTCGCCTTGGTGAATTGATGCGATCCATCATGCGGAATACGACGGCGCACATCGTCGCGATGACGGGCTCCTACTTCCGGGGCGACGCCGTGCCGGTTCTCGAGTCGGCTGATGAGCAGAAGTTCACGAAGGTCACCTACAACTACTACGAACAACTGAACGGCTATGAATACCTCACGTCGCTCGGAATCGGGTATCACTTCTATCAAGGGAAGTACACGAAAGCGGTGCATGAAGTGCTCGACACGGACAAGAAGACGCTGCTGCACATCCCTAGTGTTCAGGCGGGGGAGTCGACCAAGGACAAGTATCGAGAGGTCGACGAGATCATCGACAGCATTGGCGATGAAGTAACGCAGGACACTTCGACTGGGGTTATGTCCGTAAAGCGCCGGTCCGATGGGCGGATCATCAAGGTCGTAGACCTCGTGAATGATGACGAGTCGGAGCGCAAGAAGGTCGTCGAATACATCCGGACGATGACGTCTTTGGATGACTTGGACCTGATCATCGCGCTCGGGATGGCGAAGGAGGGTTTCGACTGGCCCTACTGCGAGCACGCACTGACAGTCGGTTACCGCGGTTCGTTGACTGAGATCATCCAGATCATTGGCCGCTGCACTCGGGATAGCCCCAACAAGACACATGCGCAGTTCACGAATCTCATCGCGCAGCCTGACGCCGGCGACGAAGAGGTGAAGGTCGCGGTCAACAACATGCTCAAGGCGATCACCGCCTCGCTGCTGATGGAGCAGGTTGTTGCCCCGAACTTCAAGTTCAAGGCGAAACGCTCCGATGGCGACCCCGCTGGTCCAGGCGAGCTTCAGATCCACGGGTTCAAGGAACCATCAACCGACAGAGTTCGAAACATCGTGGAGTCCGACCTCAATGACCTGAAGGCGCAGATTCTCCAGGACCAGACCATGCTGAAGGCGATGCCCGGGAACGTCGACCCCGAGGTGATGAACAAGGTCTTAATCCCGCAGATCATCCGCAAGAGGTACCCCGACATCTCCGAGGAGGAGGTCGAAGAAGTACGCCAGCACGTAGTGACTGACTCGGTCGTGAAGAACGGCGAGATCAAGGAGGTCGGCGACAAGCGCTTCGTGCTGATGGCGGGCAAGTTCGTCAACATCGACGAGCTGAGCATCGATCTCATCGACACGGTGAACCCCTTCCAGCGAGCCTTCGAGATCTTGTCGAAGTCCGTCACCACGCAGGTTCTCCGCTTGGTCCAAGATGCGATCGACACCACCCGGATTGACATCAGCGAAGAAGAGGCGTTGATCCTGTGGCCGAAGATCAACGCGTTCTACGAGCGCACTGGGGACAAGCCCAGCGTGCGTTCGGAGGACCCGCTCGAGAGGCGCATGGCAGAAGCGGTGCTCTTCCTCCAGAAGCAAAAGAGGGAACAGGGGCTTTGAGCATCTCGCCTGAACATCTGAGAAGGATGATCGCGGAGGATCAGTACGGGATCCTTGATCTTCCGGCGAAGTCGGTGCCGCTGACGAGTGATGAACGGCTGCTTGCCGGGTTTGCTGAGATCATGGAGTTCGTCGAAGAGCACCAACGAGCACCCGAACAGTCTCCGACGGACATAGGCGAGGCCAAGCTCGCGATGAGACTAAAGGCGATCATCGGCAACTCTGAGCAGCGTGAGGCTCTCCTCGAGTTCGATGCCTTAGGGCTTCTCAAGGTGCCCGAGCCACCGGCCTCGCTTGAGGAAGCCTTCGCATCTGATGCATCCGGACTGTTGGAAGCTCCGAGTGATGACATCTTCAAGATCGAACACGTGCCGCGCACCGTCACGCCGCCCAAGGAGGTTGCCAAGCGCAAGCCGTGCGAAGACTTCGATGTGTTCGAGCCCCTGTTCATAGCCTGTCAGGCAGACCTTCGCTCTCGCCGTCGGCAGTTGCGGCCTTTCACAAATCCAAAGTCGATCGCGAGAGGGCGGTTCTTCGTGCAGAGCGGCATCGTGCTGTACGTGGCCGAAGAAGGGGAGCGAAGCCTCGACGAGGGCGGTCGAACGAACGCTCGACTCCGCATCATCTTCGAGAACGGCACGGAGTCCGCCTTGCTCCTCCAGTCCCTGTCAGCGAATCTCTACAAGGACGGCCGACGGATCACGGAGCCCATGAGCGAGACGCTCGAGGCTATGGGCCTTGATCCCGAGACCCCCATGGCGAGTGTCTATGTCCTGCGATCGCTCAGCGACGACCCTCAAGTTCAGCAGTTCGAATGCCTGCACAAGATCGGGTGTACTAAGTACACGGCTGAGCAGCGTGTCAAGCATGCCCCGGAGGACACGACCTTTCTCAACGCTCCGGTGGAGGTCATCGCCGAGTACCTCGTGCCACAAGGTGTCGAGCAGAAAATCGAGGCAATGTTGCACAGGATCTTCGCTGCCGTCCGCCTCGACATCTGGTTCGAGAATACGGGCCGCAACGTAGCTGAAGCCCGCGAGTGGTTCGCAGCACCCCTCGCGGCTATCGACGAAGCCATCGACCTCATCCAAAGCGGCGCCATTGTCGACTACGAGTACGACACGGAGCGCCAACTGATGGCTCTTCGGGGAGCGCCGCATGGATAGACGAGGGGGATGTCGGACCTCATGACTACTCTCGAACAGATGTTCGAATCATGTACTCCTGGCGCAGCCCAGCTCGTTGAAAGAGTCTCATGGGCCGGCATTCGCTTCGCCGGGGAAGTGTGCCTGGAGCACAGCGAGATTGAGCGTAGGGCGAGCGTGGGTCTCGGTGCCCTGGCCGAGTACCGGGTGCTCGATTTGCTTGCCACGCTGCCCCACGGATCGCTTGTTGGGTGGGCGGACATCGACCCGGTAAGCCGCTCCCTGATTGAGTCGCTGCCGGCTGGTGTCGTGTCCGTTTCGGCTGAGGGCGTCAAGAAGGCTCTTGCGTTGCCCATTCACATCCACTCGGTCTTACGCCATTCCCGCGGCGGAATGGACATGTGGAAGATCCAGGTGTTCCGTAACGACGTCCCCGCCCGCGTGGTTCTCAGAAGGGCGCCTAGGGATTGCGAGCGGATCGTAGGGGAGGCACTGCGACGTGGTGTCGGCCTCACCGTGAAGATGGACGATTGCACCGTTGACGCCGTGCCGCCCCTCAGGGCGCACCGTCCAAGTACTCGTCGAACGCTCCTGCATGAGGTGATATTCGCTGCATATCTCCGTCAGGTGCGGGCCCCCACGACGTCTAGCCAGGCGGTCAACTGGCGCGAGGGGTTCTCGACTAGTCCTGAGCTGTCCTCAAGCTCCTCGAGAGCTTGATTTGCTTGTTCGCATCGCTGGATCCACCCGCGCTCGGGGCCTGACGGGTCACTCATGACCTCACGAGCGAGCTGGATCCATGCTGCGACCGAGTGAGCCTCTGCTTCATGGCGGAGAGACTCATCTTGGAAACGCGTTAGAGATTGACCGCGACAAACGCTGCAGTTGCACCTGAACATCCAGTCATCGTCCATATAGCTCAATCTTGAGCCCTTCCACCAGGCGAGGATGCTTGGGACTAGAAGGCGGGGAGTGTTGTCCGAAAGGTCTGCATAACCACCAGTTTCGGGAGGTGGGAAATGACGGGTACCGCCTGTAAGTCCGATGGAGGCTCCGACAGCCCCAAAGGCGAGTGCTCCGATCGCCCCGTTGTCGCACCGCAATACCGCAACTTTGGGCACTTCGCGAAGAAGTGTGATCAGCCCCTCCACGGTCTTGGCACTGTCCAGCGGGTCGCGGTCCTTTGACAGCATCAGGCCGACCGGCCCGCCGAAGTCACTGAGCTCAGCGATGAGTCGGGCGCGATGCGCTTCCTGAGTCAGCCAGCGATACTCGACGGCCAGCATCGCCATACATGTGGTTCCCGCTTCGCGTTCACGCGCGAGAACGACCTCCAATTGAAGTTGCCTGATCGCAGGCTTGAGTTCTCTTATCCCTAGCTTGGATGGATTCGGTATCCACTGCGTCTGTGTTGTCATGAAGGCGACACCATGTTGGCGACCAAGCCATTCTTCGTGTGCCTCCCAAAGCCGCGCTTGATCCTGCTCATCTGGCCACGCCTGCTGAAGTGCAAGGGGCACGTGAGCAGCGCGCAGCCGCTGAATCGCCGACGAGGATCTTCCCGGTTGCGCGATGGCGCCGCCGGCAAGTGCCGCGAGCTCGGCAACGTCCGTTCGTTGCTGAGGGCCAACATGCAGCCAGGGCACTCGGCCCATCGTGAATCTGCCTTCGTTCACACCTTCTCCTCAATCGATCGAGGTGCAAGGGCCCGTCGCATCAGGTCTTGGTCGATTGGACTGACTTGGCCCCAGTCCAGGCGGGAAACGATCTCATCGCGAGCTTCGCGCCATGGGTCGCCGGACTTCTCCTGCAGGTTGTTGGCCGCCCCCCACCAGTCCACTCCCTTCTTCGCGAGGCGAAATGCGACGTTCATAGCGAGCGTGCTCCGAGAGATGCCTTCACGCCGCGCCACTAGCTTCACGGCGCGCTTGTACGACTTCACATCGCCCCTTGCAGCCTTCATGACCATCCCGAAGTAGTCCTCGCCTCGCCCTTGGAACAAGATGTCGCTGGCGAAGTCATTCGCTGCGCTCTCGATCGTCGGGTCGAAGGACTTGTCGCGTCCAGGGGACATCTCAACAACGTAGACGTCCCGCTCATCGAGGGATTCGGATACGTGTCCGGCTTCGTGAAGCAGGTCGAAGACCCACACGGAGTCGATGTTCTGACGCGGGTTCAGCACGATGGCTGTCCCTTGCGGAAGGCGCCAAATGGCTGCGTGAAAACCACCAGGCTCATCGAGTGGGATTACTGCGATGCCTTGCGACCACGCAGCATGTAGCACCTCGGTGAACGAGGGGTTGCTCCCGACGTCGTTACGGAAGGCGTCGATGGACACCTTGCTGGCAGGTGTGCCCGGGATTGCGGAGAGAACCACCCGCACGAGGTAGTCCGCGTACTGAGTGAGTGAATCGACGGACGCCTTCTTTGCGTTTGTTGGCTTCTTGTAGGAAACAGCATGAGCTAGTGCTTCCGCTTGGACGGGAACCGGCAAACCTTCGATGATCGTCTCGGGAGTTAGTCCCATCGCGTGAGAGAGGCGCGCGACAGTGGACAGCGACATGGTTGGCTCACTTGCTACCAGCTGACCGAAACGCCTTTCAACGAACGACGTATCCAGACCCGCACCCCTGATCCGCTTCTTCAAATCGGACACCTTGAAGGAGGGTGGACTCTCCTCTGAGGCAGAAAGAGGAAGCTCGAGCGCACTGGCAAATTCCCTCAGGCGAGCGAGGCTGATGGATTCAAAGTCGGTCACTTCGTACCGCTGGACCTGCTGTTCCTTGAGTCCCAACCGCTCAGCCAACTGCGCCTGAGTCATCCCCGATTGGATTCGAGCCCTGATGAGCAGCTTCGGAATGTCGTCGAGCGATTGCAGAGTTCCTACGGGCACAGTGCCTTCCTTCAGCCCCTTGTAGTCCTCGAGCTCCTCCAGCATCCGAGAGATTTCAACCCTCGCCGCGCGTGCTTCTAGTTTCGCTCGAGCGTCGTCGTCGAACGTCGGCTGATTCGACAGGAAGTTCCGCAGCCTCTCGACCCGTTTCTGCGCGATGGATGCGCTGCGCTCGTTCTTGATCACGAGGCACCCCCCATCTCGAGCAGCACGATTCCTCGATTGCCACCCGTGTCGGGATCCTGCTGGAAGAAGTCGAGGAACGGTTGGCCCGAGCCTGCCTCGGTGATGTTGGGAAGGATGTCCGCTCCCCAAAGCACCTTCTGAGCAAGCCGGGGTGCGTCTAGGGCGAGGAGAGCTGGGGGCAGAGCGTCGATATCGACGCCGGCCGGATCCCAAGTCATGTCGACGTCCCCTGGGAAGTTCTTCGCAGTTACAAAGCTCCCATCGATCCAGAGGCGGGCGCAACCCGCGGCTTCCAAGAGACGTGCGATGTCGCCGATGCCCCTAATGAGCTGAAGCCGCCGGAGATTCCACCCGAATCGGTCCTGAATTTCGTCGAGGGTGCCCACGTGGATTCCTTCTGGCAGCAGCCCTTCTGCGCCTAACTCCGGTATCATGACACAACATTATCGTTGTGTCCACTGAAGAACACAACCCCCGAAGGAGGGGTCTCTTGCTGATGCTGGACGGTGAGCATCGCGCCTCCAGGTCCAGGATCGCTGGGGAGTGCGACGCTGGGACTAATCCAACAGCCACGATACGAGTGGGGTCTGACACCAAAGAAACCGTGTCCGGTCCGTCGGTTCATGCGCCCGATCGAGGGTTGGAGGTTGGCGATTGAAGATACTCTCGGGAGCTCCGCGCTACCGCATCGACGGGCGGCCCGCAGCTCCGGTGACACCGAACGCACCTTGGTAAGCAAAGGTGCTCGTGTCCTACGAGGGGCAGAACACTGACAGCTGCGCGCCTGAACTCGAATGTGGTCGGCGGTCGGCCATCGATCGCCCCGGCGCGGAGGGATCGAGCGCCGCCTTACTCGCGCTATTCATCGCGTCCGTCGGACGGGGGTACGGTTTCGGTGCGTGGCACGATTCCAAGGGTGAGGAGCTTCCGATGGAGGGGCAGACTACTCGTCCGCCGGATCCATCTTGGAGTGCAGGCGATAGGTGATTAGGCGGTTCACAAATGCTAGGGCAACTCTCGTCTGGGCGGGGACTGGCGTGTGCATAGGTCGGCCATGAAGAGCGTCATTTCGGGCGTTCCTGGCGGCACGGATCGCGTCCATGTCTTCCTCGGAATGGGGTATCCGCTCTGAGTTGAGCACGTGGGCAAGCCGCACCTGGAGAGGTGGGACGTTCACCTGCGCCACCAGTCCCGCGATCCTTTCCTTCTTCTCGTCCGACCACGCGTTCGCAACTGCGGTCAGAGACCGACGCTCCTCTGCGGAGAACATCCGATGCATGCTGATGCCGGCGAGGCAGAACTCGATTGCTTCCGACAAAGCGCTAACCGTTTCAAGGGGCTCGGCCGACTTGCTTGCTCGATTCCATGCGCTGATCGCTAAGGAAAGGGGATCGCCTGGGCCGATCGCGGAAGCAAGGTCGAGCTGACCCACGACAGACGAATTCAGCAGGCCGCCGAAGGGATTCTTCATGGGCTCCCTCAGCCACCGGTCCTCGCTGGTCAGGCACTCTGTAAGGGTTATCTCCTTGCGTCGCGGATTCGCCAAAGTTGCCTTCCGTTCGAAGGACCTCAACCCGCCATCGGGGGACACGGCGTCAGCGAACTCGGCTGACAATGAAATCGCGTCGAGGGCGAGGTCAATCGCGGCGATGCCGATCTGCTCCGCTTCAAAGAGACTTCGCGCTTGGGCCGTGGCAACAGCGAAGGCGGCTGCCTCTTTGAATTCGGCGGTTGCCTCTGGTGGCGCAAGACCCTCGAAATTGAATTGGTTCGTGTCAGGAAGGATCGTGGCGGTAGCGACATCGATTCTCTCCGACGCTTCGAGACCAGTCACAGGGGCCACCACGATGAAAGGTGCCTCCTTCTCAAAGGGTGCGCCGGGAATGTCGATTCTGTCCTCGGGCACGCCGCTTGCGCGCAGGAGCGACCAGATAAGGCCGGGGCCGTCGGATCCCTCGCCCATGCCCATGCCGCCCGTCCGCTGCTCCTTCAGATGAATCATCGTCGCCACGAAGTCGATGCGCGTGGAGTCCGCAGTCGCTGGCGCGACTTTGTGGACGATGCCCGTGAACATCGGGGTTTCCTTTCCGCCCTTGAGGCCGACGATCTGGGCATCGGCTCGGTAGTTCGGGTTCCCCGCTCGAAGTTCGTCGTTGGCGATCTCGACCCAGGCGTCAGGTAGATCGTTGATCCGCTGGTTGACCTTCATATCTCGCAGCCCAGCGGTGATGTCCCGTCCGCCGATCGTGACTCTCACCCGGTCGCGGAGATCGATCGCCGCCTTGTCTGCGCCCACTCCCATAGGAACCCAGCTTAGAGGTCTTGCGCGATGTCCCTGCGGCGGTTTCTGCGTGTCGTCGCGATAGAGCCAAATCGCGTGTGGCCGAAGCCGCTTAGGAACGAGCCGATGTCCTGCGGAGGCCGTATCTCTCCGGATGTAGACAAAGGGATGACCGAGGCTAGGTGGAGCGGTTTCGGAGCCGCTCGACGTTGCTCAGTCGCTGACCTTTCGATGATGTGGGAGTGCATGACAACGGGACGCGATCTCAATCCGCGTATCCACATCCGACACGCCAGTATCCGGCCGCAACCTGTAGGCCCACTCGATCGCACCGCGCCTATCCTTCTGTCAAATGAACCAAGTCTGGGCGGTGGTTATCGGTGTCGTGCTCGGCCAGGTACTGTTGTTCGGTGCGGCGTGTATCCAGCGTCGCTGGGGCCGCGTGGATTCCCGCAGAAGCCGTGCGGATGAGCGCGCAGAGGCGGGCGCACAGGCGATCTGGACGTATTGACAAGGGTTCGCGACCTGAACGACGGCAACATGACTAGGAGTCGACCAGGGATGATGCGTACCAAGGCGAGTATGACCTATCGCATAGCTCGAGCTCCATATCCTGGTGATTCCAGATGCCCTGGTCCGCGAGTCCCTTCGCCAAATCACAAAGGTGGTCTGGTATTCAGAGCCAGTCGCGAAGGCGACGGGCGACTCGCTACAAGAAGTCTCGTTCCACCTCTTCGAGGCGGGAAACGAAGTGGTCGGGGCATACCTCCGAGGCGAGGAGATGCCGAAGGTTGAAGGGAATTATCAGCTGGAGGAGCTTCAGCGCTACTACGAAGCGGCGCAGACACACGACGGTCATGTCAATCGGTTCCTCGGCCGCGATTCGAGCGGTCGACCGCTTTCCGGGGGCCGGCGGGATCCGAAGGGGCAAGGCGAGTGACGCGTTAGTCGGGGCGGCGCGGCACTTGAAGGACCCTCGTCAGGTTGGCTCGGGGACGTAGCGGGGGATAATCCGAGTCTGAACATTGATGACCAAGCCCTGAACGTCGTCGTCGATGGATCCTCCTTCCAGGGCCCGCGGAGAGGAGGCATCGGCATCAGTTTCGTGTGGGTGGACTTCGGGGGAGACGAGCGCTACGAAGACGACGAGTTGCCGACCTCGTTCGGGGGCGCAACCAACAACCAGATGGAGCTACAGGCAGCAGTTGAGGTTCTAAAGCGGGTGATCGCGGGCCGCGTCCCCGCCGACATGGGCGACTTCCGCAGGGTCGTGATTCACTCAGACTCGCGATACGTCACAGAGAACGTCGGCTCGGCGATCTACTCCTGGCCCGGGCAAAAGTGGATGACGCGGACCGGAAGCCCAGTTCTGAATGCTGCCCAGTGGAAGGAACTGGTTCGCCTGATGCAGCGCCTCGATAAGGAGAGGGGCATCTGGGTTCGGTTCGAGTGGGTGAAGGGCAAGAGTGACTCACACACCAAGCGCGTGGACAAATTGGCAATGAATCAAGCTGGGTAATCCGGAGGCTCCAACCCTTGAGAGGATGGAGCCATGTC